>DLGZ01000059.1:230228-293928 GCA_002482965.1 Verrucomicrobiaceae bacterium UBA7681
TTCAATCCCAGCCCGTGCTGATAGTAGAAATAACTGACCTGCCGCGAGAGATCGACGAACTGCCGCAGCAGCGCAGCCGAAGGCTGCAAGTGGGACAGATGGGCCACGATGGCCGCTCCCTTGGCGGTTTTGCCTGCGCCCGTCATGCTTTCGCCAGCGGCTTTCGGTTCGGTGCTGGCCGCAGCCGCTTCCGCACGGGCTGAGGCGCGGTCCTTTGCCTCCGTGGCGACATGGCGCGCCATGAGCAGCGAGAGATTTTCCGGCAGGTGACGCTGGCTGATGCCTTGCTGAATCTCCATCTGCGCCGACTCCCATGCGCCGCTGAGCAGGGCTAGCTTGTGCTGCATGCGTCGGCACATGTCCTTGCCGATGACATTGACACCACAGCGCTCCGCCGAGCGCCGGATGAACCATAGCGTGACCACGCTGACCAGCCGTGCAGCGAGCGCAAAGACCATGAAGGGGATTTTGGCCGCCCACATCCACCCGCGCATGAGCCTTCGACTCAGGCGGTGCCACTCCGGCTTGCGCTGCGGTTTCACATGCGTGTACACCTCCCACGGGTCGCGCTCCAGCGCTGCGCGGAAGAACCATGCGTTCATCTCCCGCACCACATGCACCAAGGGGGTGCCGATCCCGCCAGCATTGTGGCTGAGTTCCTGAGCCAGCAGGCCGCCGAGCTCGCGCGAGGTGATGACGGACACCACCGGCAGGCCAAGATGCAGCACCGTTTGCCCGCTGAGGATGCCGCTCAAACCGCCCAGCATGGAGCTGCGCACGGTGATCGTGGTGTCCAGCCACACCTGCGCCGGCGGCTGCGCACGGAGATGCCAGGAAAGCAGGTGGATGATCTCAAAGAGCTGCGGCTGCGTGGCCACGCTCACCTGCACTGCCACCTGTTCGCGCTTGGCCCGGGGGAGCAGGGGCCGGAGCATGAACACCCAGGTGACGCCCATGAATAGGAACTTCAGCAACTCAGGAACCATGCGCCACTGCAGCAATTCTTCCCAACCCTTGTGACCGGTGAGCAGCCAGCCCTCCCAGCCCATCCACAGCAGCAACCCGATCATCAGCAGGAAGTAGCAGAGCTGCAGAGCCAGCGTGCAGGTGGCGGACAGTAGCAGAAGCCCAAAATGCAACGGCCCGCGCCACGGTGCGATGCGCACTGGCTTGTCGGGCAATTGCTGGGAGACTGGGGGGGCAGGCATGAAAGGTCCGAAGTACCTGAAAGCGGCACAATGAATCATAATTAACCCTCTTTAATATGGTAATTCTAGTTAATTATTGGCGTTTAGGGGTGCTTTAGCACTATCCTAAAGACAGGTTTACTCAGCATGGACCGTTTTCCTGCCATGAAGGCCCTCTATTTCCTCGCTCTTGGCCTTGTCTGTCTGGCATCGGCCTCCGCAGCATCGCGCCCCCCCAATCTCGTCTTCATCCTCACCGACAACCAAGGCGCTTGGACGCTGGGCTGCTATGGAAACCCGGACATCCGCACGCCCAACATCGACCGGCTCGCGGCCGAGGGCGTCCGCTTCACGCATGCGCTGAGCAGCAACCCCGTATGCTCGCCCACGCGGGCGACCTTCCTGACGG
Organism: Verrucomicrobiaceae bacterium UBA7681; assembly: GCA_002482965.1. GTDB lineage: Bacteria > Verrucomicrobiota > Verrucomicrobiia > Verrucomicrobiales > Verrucomicrobiaceae > Prosthecobacter. The sequence goes on from DLGZ01000059.1 coordinate 231,825, forward strand.
GGCTGATCCCCTCCCAACACGGCCTGCATTCCTTTCTCGATCCCAAGTACATGATGGGGCCAGAAGCCTACAACACCCTGCAGGAGTTCACTTCGCTTGGAGAGGTGCTGCGGGATGCGGGCTACACCTGCGGGCTGAGCGGCAAATGGCATTTGGGCGCAAACATGACGCATAGCGAGGGCTTCACCACCTGGACGACGAAGCCGGACGGCAGCACGCAGGAGTTCTATGACCAGAAGGTCATCGAGAACGGCCAGCTCCGCGTGGAGCCCGGCTACACCACGGACTTCTGGACGCGCAAGGGCATGGAATTCATAGCCGCAAACAAGGACCGGCCCTTCTTCCTCTACCTCGCCTACAACGGCCCTTATTCACTCGGCAAACTCATGTCGAATGAGTCCAAAAACCGCCACGCCGCCTACTACGCGGACAAGCCGCTGCACTCCTTCCCGCGCGATGCCATGCACCCCTGGCAGCATGACAACAAAGCCTTTCACAACACCGACGCGGCACGCCGCCGCATGGCCAGCGAAGTAAGCGGCGTGGACGACGGCGTGGGCGAGATCATGGCCGCGCTAAAAGCGAACGGCCTGGATGAAAACACCCTCGTGGTCTATTCCAGCGATCAGGGCTGGATGGGCGGCCAGAACGGCATGTGGGGCATGGGCGATCACTTCCGGCCCATCGGCGCGCATGAGCTGATGATGCAGATCCCGCTCATCTTCCGCCAGCCCGGAGCCATCCCACCCGCACAAACCTGCGACGCCTTCGTGAGCAACTACGACTTCATGCCCAGCGTGCTCAGTCAGCTCGGCCTCGGCGATAAGATGCCGCAGCAGCCAAAATCCCCCGGCCGCGACTTCTCCCCTGCCCTGCGTGGCCAGCCCCTCGCAAACTGGGACAACACCGTCTTCTACGAAATGGAAACCACCCGCGCCATCCGCACCGCCCGCTGGAAATACGTCGCCCGCTTTCCCTCCGGTCCCTACGAACTCTACGACATGCAGACCGACCCGCAGGAACGCTTCAATCAATACGGCCAGCCCGGCACGGAAGCTATCAAAGCTGATCTGGCAAAGCAGCTCGATGCGTACTTCAATCGCTATGCTGACCCAAAGTACGATGTCTGGAAAGGTGGCGGCTCCAAGTCGAAGCGCCATGTGCCGTAAACGCTCAATTGCTACCTTGCTGGCACTTCTCCAGCCCAACGTTTCCTCGGGGGCAAGGGATCGCTGGACGCTATCGCATCCAAAAATCCACGTGCCAGCGCGCGGTCATCAAAGCAGCGGGGAACAACTGCGATCCATGTGGAAGTCAAAGTGTAGAGATACACATGATAGGTTCTGCTCTGCGGTTTTCCGCCGATTCGGCCAGAAACCGTGACCTCCACCGGATGAGGAAGCTTCGCTGGCAGCAATCCAAGGGTGAACAGCGGAGCCATCAAGCCCATGCCGCACACCGGCAGGCAAGTGACCGCAGTGACAGACTCGACAACAAATCCATCTTTGGCCTGCTGGCTGACGACATACCGGGAAAGCCGGCCAGCATCACTTGTGTCATGCTGACTTGAAGGTCTCGCACGCGGAAGTCTGGGAGCGTCTGATGAGCAGAAGACCCGGGTGACACATGAGGACAGCATGAGAGAAGCAAGCATGATAACGGCGAGCGCTTTGCGTCTTGTCATCGTGCGTTGCCTTCCGTTTCACTTCCCCTCAAACCGCTTCCGCAATTCGTTGAAGTAGCGCCTCACCTGTTCTCTGCGTGCAGGTGGCAGGGAGGCCTCATCCAGAGCGGCTTCTTCGGCTTGGATCGCATCAAGCGCGGTCTGCGTGGAGGTGCGGGTGGATTGTTCGTTGCGTGCGCCGCCTTCGACGCTGCGCACGGTGCTCTGGCCTTCGCTGCCCTGCTGGGCACGGACGACGTTTTGATTGTCGGTGTTCTGCTTTTGCGTGGGCGTGTTGTTGAGATCGGCTTTGCTGTTGCCGGGGGGCAAACCGGAGCCTGGCATGGTGAGCATCGGACCATTGGGATCAGCCGGCGCGCCATCACTGGTCACAATGATCGTAGAAGCTTTGTCATCCGGTTTGGCCCCGCCGGGAATGGGGGCGAGCAGCATCGGCCCATCGCCGGGCTGGCCCTGCTTGCCAGCCTGTCCTTGCTGCCCCTGCCCCATGCTCATCATCGGCTGCTGTTGCTGGCCTTGCCCTTGTCCGTCCTGCGGCTGCTGCATTTGATTCTGCTGCCCGGACTGGCCCGCGCCGGGAGGATTGAGCGTCTGCTGGGCATTCTGCCCCTGCCCCTGTCCCGTCTGAGGTGCATTCTGCTGCCCCTGCTGCTGGGATGACTCCCCCTGCCCTGCCTGGCTCATCTGCTGCATCGCCCCATTGCTGCTGTCCTGCTGTCCGGCGATGTTGCTGCCAGAATCACGCAACTGCTGGGCAAGCTGCTGCAGTTCCTTGCGCGACTGCTCGCGCAGCGCGAGGTCGCGCAGCTTGTCGGCGAGTTTTTGAAATTCTTCACCAGCACCCGCCGGTTTGCCCTGCCGCATCTGCTCTCCCGCCGCGAGGACATTCTGACCGACGGCGCGTTTGCGATCCTCCTGATCCGACTGCTTCTGCGCATCCTTGAGCGTTTCGTTCATGCGCTCTTTCGCTTCTGCACTGAGTTGGGGAGATTTGAGCTGGGCGGCGAGCGCCGCAGCAGCCTGCGCTGCGGTTTGCGCATTCTTTGCGGCCACAGCATCACCAAGATCCGCCGTATCGGCATGCTGACGCAGTGCATCGATGAGTTTTTCCGAAGCCCAGGGCTCCTTGCCGTTGCCCAGTTCCTCCGCCAGCTTCTCCGCCTCACGCGCACGCTTCTCCAGTTCAGCCAGCACATCGCGCGCGTCCTTGCCGCCCGCGTTGGCAAGCGCTGAGGCGGTCTTTTGCAGCTTCTGCTTCAAGTCATCCACCTGCTTGGACTCCTCATCCTTGAGACCCGCGAGTTTCTTCTTTTCCCAGTCAGTCTGCCCAAGTTTCTTTGCCTCTTCAGCAGCTTTGCGCGTCATGTCCTGATCCATCACCACCACCTCTGAAGGCGGTGCCAGGACAATGCTGATGAAACTGCCGAGAATCGCAATGAACAGCGGCACAGCGAGCCAGCGGTCCGGCCGCAATGGCAGGTCTTGCTTCAATGAAGCGGGCCATGCCTGCGCCAAAACCTCGCGCTGTGCGTCAATATGCGCACGCGCAGTCTCTCCTTCTTCGGCGTGCTTTTCAAACCACCAAGCTGAGGCGAAAGCCTCGCGACGCCCCGCAGCCTGATCCCACAAGGCCAGCGCGCTGAACTCTCCAGGACGCTGCCACCACACATAGCCAAGACAGCCTGCCAGCCACACCACCAGACCCAGCCATGGGGAGAACACCACGCTTGAACCACGCAACGCGGCCAGCATGAGGAGCACCAACACCAGTGAGGCTGGAATCAGCGTCATGCGCAGCACCGCGAGCCAGCGGCGCAGCGCCACCCAGACCTGGACACGCTGTGCCACAAGGGCAAAGGCCGGGTTGTGAGAGGCAGTCTGGCTCATGCCTCGCATTACACCTCAAAACGCAGACGAGGCCAAGCATTTTGACGGCACTCGATTGAATTCCGCAGCGGCTGGAAAAACGCCGATTCAATCAGAGCGGCCGCATCATTCTGGATTCGATTTATGAAACCAGCCCTTCATCTTGCCAAGGAGCCCCTTTTTCGGCTCAGCTTCCACGGTCTCAGGCGGGGGCAGCAGAGCATTGGGCTTGTCAGCCTCCGCAGGAATGGCCCGGGGAACGATGGTTTCAGGCATGCCGGCAAACTGGGCAGCTTCATCAAAGTTGGCGCTGTAGTCGCCAAAGCGCGCCTGTTCGACCATGTGGGAAGTGCTGTCAGGCAGGATGCGCGGCTGCACAAAGATCATCATCTCGCGGCGTTCCTTGGCCTTGTTGGTGCTGCCCACCAGGTATTTGATTAGCGGGATGCGCACCAGAAAGGGCAGCCCGCTTTTATTGTGGGTATCACGTTCCGTGATGAGGCCACCGAGCATGGCGGTGGCACGATCCGCGACGATCAGGCTGTTGGACATGCCCTGTTCGGAGATATTGGGCACCTGATTGCCGCTGATGGTGGTGTAGTTGGAGATGTCGTTGTTCTGCTGTTTGAATTCGAGCATGACTTCCGCGTCATTGAAAATGTGCGGGGTGATGTCGAGTTGAAGACGCACAGGAATATACTGCGTGGTGGAGGTGAACCCGCCGCCCACCACACCGTTGGTGTAGCTCTGACCGGCAATAGCCACCTGCTGGCCGATGTAAATCCGCGCAGGCTGGTGATTAAGAGTGGTCAATGTAGGTTTTTGCAACACGTGGAAGCGCTTCGTGCTCTCCAGAGTCTGGAGGAAGACGTTGAGGTTCTTGTTGATCTGCCCATAGGCCGTGAGACCGCCGATCCCCGCAGGGCCTCCCGCCGCAAGAAATCCGGCGATGTCTTTCAAATTGGAAGGATTGGCAAAGGCCGTGCCCTGGGTGTTGAGCACACCGCCCACCAGCCCGTCATTACCCGCCTGCTTGAGGGTTTGAATCCAGTCGAGACCGAAATTGAAATTATCACTCAGCGTGAATTCACCGATGATCGCCGAAAGCAGAATCTGACGCGGGCGCACGTCGAGCTCCTCTGCCAGATCCTGCAAGGCCTTGATCTGATCAGGCGGTCCGCTGGCAAAGAATTTCGAGCTCGCCGGATCCGCAATAACCAGCGTGTTCGCAATGAGAATGCTGATGGGTTTCTTGGTGATTTGGAGATCCGCCGCAATGTTTCCAGCGCCAAAGCCCAGACCCGAGGATCCTCCGCCAGACAAACTGGAACCACCCAGACTGCTTCCCACGCCGGTCCCAAGCCCTGAACCCAATGCGGAGCCGGAACCGGAACCGGAACCGTACTGCTGGGAGGCGTTGCCTGGCTGCGTGGAGGCAGACGATTGCGATTCCAGGCTGTTGTCCTTCAGCTTGGGATCATTCCGCATCAGCGCTTTTTCCGCGATGCTCAGGAAGACGGAGAGATCCAGGTAGTTGAGTTTGCGCGAGAAGTAGCGGCTGACTGAAGCCTCAGCATCCAACTCACGCACCAATGCCTCGATTTTTTGCAAATCGAGCGGACGGGCGACGATCACAATGCTGTTAGTTCTGGCAACCGCCTGCATCAAGGGCCTGGCCGCATTCAGCGAATTGTTTGCCAGCGACGCTGATGCGGGTGGTGACGAGCCAGGAGCGCCAGCCCCGCCGGAGCCAATCGTTGATGACCCGACTGCAGCGGAAGACTTGTCCAAGCCAAGCAATGCCTCAAGCTGCTCGACCACCTCCTGCGCCTCGGCACGCTCAATGCGGATGGTTTTCTGCACCGTCTCCATCGGCGGCTGGTCCACCTGCTGCGCCAGCTCGAGATATGCACGAATGGTCTGCGAGGCTTCGGTGATCACCAGCGACTGTGAATTGGGCACCGCAAGCATCCGGCCATAGGGATGCAAAGGAACGATGGTCTGAAATGCCGTGCTGGCATCCTCGGCACCCAGATGATTGAGCTGCAACACATGGGTCACCACCTGATCTGCATCCGGCAGATCTTCGGGCCGCAGAATCATCGGCACGTTCTGTGAAGACGGCAGGCTCCCCCCCTCCGTGGCGACCAGCTTGAACAGATTGCCACCGCTGGGCACCAGCGCATAGCCGTGCATGAGCAGCCCTTTCTCGATGATGGAACGGTATTCCTCATCGCTGAACTCACCGGGGACATCAATGGTGACAACCGCATTCTCCATCCCGCGATCTCGCAGCACCTTGCGACCGGTGACACGAAAGTACTCGGCCAGCACTTCTGCAACCGGCGTGGCCGTGAAGCTGATCAAATTACCGCCAGAAGTTGCCGAAGTGGAAAGGCTCGGAGCCGCAGGCGGTGGAAGAATGGCGCGCGCCGCAGGCCGGTTTGGAATCTGCGCCTGCAGGCTGGCAAAGGAAAGCAGCGCGATGAAAAGACATGTCAGTATGGAGGAGTTCATAATTTGGAGGACTCGGCGATGGCCAGCGCATGCAGTCGGCTGAAGTGAATGATGGCAATCACGCTGGCTGGATCTGCACCATCAGGCACCACCTTGAGTTCTGTCACCACGCAGAAGGATTCGGGAGAAAGGATCTGATGCATCCAGCGAAACACGGAAGGCAGCCCGCCTTTGACGGTGAGGGTCACACCGACCTCGCGGTAAAACTTCTCGCTCACCGGCTCATGCAACTGCTTCTTCTGAACCACAAGCCCCTGCGAAGCCGCCGAGGTCAGCAGGCCTTCCAGCAGCTCCTGACTGGCATCATTCTCACTGGTCATCGGTGGTTGAGTGACTTGCAGCCATTCGAGGCGTTGCTGCCAGAGATCTGTCTCAGCCAGCAGCGCCTGTGCCTCCATCTGCCGGAGTTCCAGCGTCTGCTCACGGCGCTCAATGCCATGCTGCAGACGCAGCAATCGCTGAGTCAGGACGACACCAGCGCACACTGCGGCCAGGACCACCAGGATCATGATCAGCCGCCGCTCACTGGCCTTCATCGACGGCACCTCCTGCATTGAATGTTCCCTCGGCACGAAACTCCGCACGATTGTCCTCGCGAATCGAGGGTTGCGGTAATTTCCACGCATAATGCTGCAGCGCGGCGCATTCAGACAGACGTCCCTTGAACCCGAATGCCTGTTGCACGGTCGTGGCTTCGCCGCTGACAATGATTTTGCCATTTTCGATCTGGAACTCTTTCAGACGGATTCCTTCCTCCGGCAGCAGCGACACAATCTGATGAAACACCTCCACCGGGTAGAGATCGGGATTGATGGCTCCCTCCATCGCCAGCCACTGTGCCTGTGCCTGGGTCACCCGGTCGATTTCAGGCTGCCGTATGGCGAGTGCAGTCTCTGCATGGTGCAAGCGGCCCTCCCGCCACTGCAGACGCAGCCACCAAGCCCCGAAGAAACACAGATACATCATAGCCGCCGCCGCCAGCAGCAGCAGCTTACCCTGTCTGATTTGCTGTTGGTGACGTTGCGTTGCCACCTGTAGCGGCAACAAGCCACCCGCTTCCACAGGCGGTCGTGGATCAGGGCGGGGCTCTTTGCGAACTTCAGCCTCTACAAACAAGCAGGCCAGTTGAGGCACGAAATCGGTTTCACAGGCCGTCCAGATGTGGATGGCTGACGGCTCATCCATGAAATCATGAGCTTGGAGCGCGGCACAGAGGTCACGCATTTCAAAGGCTGCATCCACATCCAGCATGCGGGAGGCCAGAACAGTTGCATGCAGCAGCCTGCATTCACGGGTGAAGGCCACGACATAGCGGCCCAATTCCTTCCACACGGCGACGCCATTCTCTGCCAGCGGCAGCATGCGGACACTAGGCTCAAATTGTTCGGGATGATTGTTCCATCCGTTAGAGCACAAAGCTTCCTCAGTGAGTGCCAGAGTGGCTACCAACGCTCGCTGGTTTTTGCGAAGGACTGCCCAGTGCAGCCACAAGGTGCCATCTCCTGCATTGAACAGACCCAGCGATTCCCAGCGCAGCGCCACGGCTTCAGCGGGCACATCTCCCTGGGTTAGACACCAGAAGGGCGCGCTGTCAAAAGCGAGGGCTTCCACTCCCATCAAACCTCCGGAGACCGGCTCGGCACGCTGCCAGACATCGTTTTCACAGATCCATGTCTCGCGGGCTTCTTCACCGGGAAAACAGAGCGACTGCGTTGAAGGATTGCGAAAGGTCCAGCGCTTCATGGCAACCCGGCTCCTTTCACGGAAAATTCGCGCCACTCGACCATGCGAGGAGTGCCACCATTGAGGTCCAGAACCAATGCGATGCCACAGCTTGCATCTCCCGCCCTGCCTATGCTTTCGACATGTCGTGTCGGTCCGGACAATGTCATAAAACTTGTGTCGGATCCGGCAATTCCGAGGATGGCGGCGACTTCTTCCAAACTTTGAATTGGAGCACCTTTCGGACCGGTGCGGGAGCTCACCAGTTGCTCGGCTTTTTCAATTGGGGCACCGGTGACTGCGGCCAGGATTTCTGCGGATGCGGTGTTTATATCCAACTGGCCGTTGCCGCGAAGTGTGAACCAAGTGCGCCAGTCGGGCTTGGCCGCGTTCAATTCTTCGACCCGGGCCACCCGTTCCAATTCATCGAGACTGGCGAAGGGACGGTTCAGCGGGAGCCCCTCATGCTGATAGTCGAGTTTTTCGGCGCTGCCGGGACGACGTTTTAAATCATCGGCATCGGTCCAGTCCATCAAGGTGGCGGCGATGTCTTGGGCATCGGCAAGGGAGAGGCCCCAGGACATGAAGATGCGTTCCAGCAATGGCAGGCGTTCTGCGGTGAGCAGGGCGTTGAGGTTCAGCAGGCGCTCCTCGGTGGTGACTTTGGCTTCATAGCTCTCGATTCCGGACACGTGGTTTTGCAGCAGCGGATCTCCGGCTTTGATCAGCGGATGTGCCGCCACGGCAATGCCAGATTCCGCGAGCTGGCGTGCGCGCATCATGCTGGTGCGGGCCTGCTGCATTTCGCCATGCTCTCTGGACATGGCAGCTGTGGTGATGATCAGAAAGGACAGCACCGCGAGCAGACACAGCACGGCCAGCAGCACCGAACCGGTAGCCGCAGCCTGCTTGTGAGATTGGCTGGCACATTTCAACAGCCTGAATGGGCATGCATCGGGCGTGATGCTCAAGTTACGGAATCTTCACATTCAAACGATGGCCGAGAAGGCAGACGCCTAGCCTGAGATTCCAGCCCTCACCGCCACTGTGACAGTTCCGTCACAGTCACACTCAATCCCGTGCTTTCAGCACGCCGACCATGTCCAGCTTCCGGAGCATGCGGCTGACGACGAGGAAGGAGGCACAGGAGGCTGCTGCGACGACGAGGACGGCCATGGTGTAGGTGTGCAGGCTGATGACGAGGGGCATGCGGATAGTTTCGGTACTTACTTTGGCAATGATGAAGGTGGCGAGGCCTTTGCCAAACAAGAGGCCGGCGGGGATGGCGGTGGAGATGAGAAGAAGCAGCTCACCGAGCAGAACACCGGCGACTTCGCGCTGGGTGAAGCCGACGACGCGGAGGGTGGCGAGGTCACGGCTGCGCTCTGAGAGGGCGATGCGGGCGCTGTTATAGACGACGCCAAAGGCGACGACGATAGCGAGGACGAGGTAGAGCTTGCGGAGGATACCGATGCTCTGGCCGGTGGTGCTGCGGAAGGAATCGAGCTGGTCCTGTTTGACCAGCGTGATGGCAATGCGCGGGGTGTCCTTCACGGCGCGCATGAAGTCGCTCCAGCGGTTTTGATCCACGGTCATGTAGGCTCCGCTGACGGTGTCTCCTTCATGCATGAGGCGATGCAGGGCATTGATGTCCATGAAGGCGGAGATGCCGGCAAAGTCTTCCATGAAGCCGCGAATTGGAACACCCACGGTTTCGCGCCGGCCTTCGAGGGCCTCCACCTGAACCAAATCGCCGATGCGTGCGCCGAGAATTTTGCCCAGCTGCGCGGACATCACGATGCCTTCCTCCGGCAGCACGATCTGCCGACGTTCGGCATCCAGCAGGCGGTTCAGGTCGGCATCACGTGGCAGTCCTGTGACAGCGAGCTTGCGTGAATGGTGGCCGTAGTGGATGCGCGCCTGAACCGCACGCACGGGTTCGGCACGCTGCACTCCGGGAAGCTGCTCCAGATTGTGCAGCGCATCGCCAGAACTGGGCTCGGCGAAAAACGCCACGACATCCTGGCGCTGTACATCGTTCCATTGATAGGTGAGCATGTAGTCGATGCTGTCCGCCATGGAGCCGGGCAGAACCATCAGCCCCGTGGCCAAGGAGAGACCGAAGACCGTGAAGAGAGCTTGCACGGGCCGACGCTCGATGTTTCTCAAGGCCATGCGGAGGGCCGGACTGCTGCCGCGAGTGAGGCCCATGCGCTCGAGCATCGAGGGCTTGAAGTCCGCGGGGGGTTCAGGCCGCATGGCTTCGGCGGGCGGCAGCTTGACGGCCATCCACACGACACTGATGACGCCAAGAAATGAGGCCACGGTACTGACGACCAGAGCAATGCCCAAAGCACTGTAATCCATGCGGAATTTCAGTGCGGGGAAGCGGAAGAAGAGATCGTAGATGCTGACCAGTCCGCCGCCCATCCAACGTCCAACGACACCTCCGATCAGGGTGCCGAGCACGACAATGACCAAGGCGTAGTTCAGGTAGTGCCGGCCGACCTGCCAGGAGGAATAGCCCAGGGCCTTGAGCTGCGCGATCTGCTCGCGCTGCAGTCGCACCAGCCGTGCCAGCACTGCATTCACCATGAAGGCTGCCACACTGAGAAACACTACGGGATAAGCCACGGACAGCGCACGTACGACGCGCAGTTCGTCATCCAGGCGTTGCGCGCTGTTGTGCTCGCGCCGGGTGTAAGCGCCCTGCGCACCGTAGCCCAGCAGCAGGCGGTCAATCTCAGCCATCACCGGCCCAGACTGCGCCCCCGGCGAAAGATCGACGCAGAGATCGTTGAATGCGCCGTCGAGATCATAGGGCACGGCGATGGACTCGTAGTTCATCCAGAAGACGCCATAGCGTTTGTTGTCCGGCAGGGTCTGGCCGGGCCGCGCCTCGAAGACAAATTCAGGCGAGAGCCCGAGGCCGCAGATGATGATGATGTCGCGGTGCCCATTGATGATGGCGACCAGGCTGTCGCCGATTTGAAGTTTGTTCGCCAGCGCGAAGGATTCGCTGACCACGGCCTGCCGTCGTTCATCGGGCTGCGGCAGGCGGCCCTGGCGGATGAAGACTTGATTGAGAGTTTGCGAGCGCCCTTTCGGGAGGGATACCAAATGCGCGGTCGCGGGCTCCGTCATGCCCACGAGATCGAGCGTGGCATCGACCACGACACGCGCCTCCACCGCAGCCACGCCGGGGATCTCCGCCACGCGGTCGGCCAGCGATAGCGGTGCTCGTTTTAATGAGGCGAACACATCCGCCAGACGGTAGCGCTGGTAGTAAGCATCCCGAGTGCTTTCCAGAGTGAGCACGATGCTGCGCGTCATGATCATCATCGCCAGGCCGCAGGCCATGACGAGACTCACTGCCACGATCTGGCCCTTCATGCGACCGAGATCGCGGAAGAGTTTTAAATCGAGTGGGGTGAGCATGCGGCAGTATGGATACGTGCATGCGCGTGCATTGCAAAAATAGATGCCATTATGCAGCCCATGAGCGGCGCCATGTCCTCAAAGCCCCATCATCCCAGTGGCTTTAGCCGCAGTTGGCGCAGGGTATAAAAGGGCGCATCTGATTCCGTCATGCGCCGGGCCCCCTGCTTGCGCTTCGGGCCGAACAGCTCCCGCTGCGCCTCGAAGATGCCTTCCACAAACTCTCTGCTGCCCAGCACTACGCCATCAGTGAAGTAGCGCACGCGCAGCCGCACCAGCTCCGCAGGGCTCAGCTTGCCTTTTTCCGCCAGTACGGCTCGTGCCGACTCCGCAGTCACGCCGCGTGTCACGACGGTCTCATTCTGCGCGTCTTTTACCTCGCGGCCCTCAGCATGCAGCAGGCAGCGATACGCTGCTGCGGCACCGGCGCTATTCCAGCCATCCACGGGTTTACTCAGGGCTTTGCACAGACCGCGCTGTGCTCTGCGACTGCCACCCAGCGCCTCCGCATACCCGCACCAGCGGTAGTCCTTCGGATCTTTGACCAGTCCCGCACGCACTGGGTTCAGATCGATGTAAGCGGCCATCGTGCGCAGGGGCTCCCCCTGGCCTTCTACCAGCACGCTTTTGAAGCGGTCCATCCACAGCGTGCCTCGGCGTCCGCGCCGTTTGTTGAACCAGCGGCTGAAGCGTTCTTTGACCTCTTTGACGAACAGGGACAGATCGCAAAAGCGCTTTTTGAGGGCGGCCACTCGCTGATCGGCGAGGGCTGACAGGCCGCGTGCGCGGAGGTCGGCGAGTTCATCACGCAGCAGGCTTACGTAGGCGCGGCTGTAGAGGGTGCTCAGGTGCTCCAGCAGCTTCGCCTCGCCTTGGGGCCCGTCAAAACGCTGGAGCCATGTCTGACGGTGCGGCACCTCGGCCAGCAGATGGAAATGATTCCCCATCAGGCAGTAGGTCAGCACCTTGATGCCGGAGAACTCGGCCATGCGCCAGATCACCCGCCGCAGCGCTTCTTTCTCCACGTCGTCAAAGAACACCTCACCACCGCAGGTGCGCGACATGACGTGGTAGCAGTAGGACTCCAGCGGCCCTTTGCCCAGAACCCGAAACCTGCCGCCAGACCACGAACGCGCGCCGGGATAGAGCCCTGTTTTTGCATTCACGCCAACGAGCTGTTCTTCGAGCGGGAGAGCCTGGGGATCAGAGGCTTGAGCGGGTTTCATGGGGTGGAAGGTGCTGGAAAATCTGGCAGGTTCAACTACTAAATGCCTGGCATTTTATAGATGGAGTGAGCATGCTGCAAATTCTATACGTTTAGTCACGTGCCTTGAGCACGCTGATCAGATCCAGCCGGTTCAGCATGAAGCCGACCATGGTGAAGGAGGCACCTGCGGCCGTGAGCACCACGAGCACGGATTTGGCATAGGTGATGGTGCTGATGTAGTGCGGGAGGCGGACGGTTTCATTGCTGACGGCGCTGATGACGTATGAGGCCAGCGCGCTGCCAAATACGAGACCTACCGGCAGGGCCACCAGCACGAGGAGCGTGAGTTCCCCAAGGAGCACACCGGCTACTTCGCGTTTGGTGAGCCCGACCACGCGCAGTGTGGCGAGGTCACGGCCACGCTCAGACAGCGCAATGCGCGCGCTGTTGTACACGACGCCGAAGGCGACGATGACCGCCATCCACAGGAACAACTGGCGCAGGGTGCCGATGCTCTGGCCGGTGGACGCGCGAAACGCGGCCAGATCATTTTTCTTCACGCTGGCAAACTCGATCTTCGGCTGGCCTTTGACCTCGTGCATGAAGTCGTCCCAGCGGCTGTCATCCACGCTGAGAAAGGCACCGGTCATCGTCTCGCCCTCCCGCAGGAAATTGCGGACGGCATCGATGTCCATATAGGCTGCCATGCCGTGGAAGTCCGCCATGAAGCCGCGCACCGTGATCTCCCGGTGTTCGCAGCGTCCTTCCAGCGACTGCACCTGGAGCCGGTCTCCGATTTTCACCCCCAGAACCTCTGCGAGTTTCTGAGAAATCACCAGGCCCTCGCTCGGCAGTACAATGGGCCGGCCCTGGGTGTCGCGTGGATGGATGAGCTGGTGGTTCCTGGCGAGGCCGAGGATGTAGAGCCTGCGCTCGTGGTGCGCATTGCTCACAGTGGCGAGGAAGCCGCGCATGGGCTCCACCCGAATGGCCCCGGGCAGATGCTCCAGATCATGCAGGGTTTTGCGGGAGACGGGCTCGCGCATGTGGATGATCACGTTCTGCCGGAACTGATCATTCCACTGGTAGGTCAGAAGCTGGTCCACACTGTCTGCGAGCGCACCTGGCAGCACCAGCAGGCCGGTGGCCAGCGCCAGGCCCGCCACGGTGAACCCGGCCTGCACGGGACGACGTTCGATGTTTCTCAAAGCCATGCGAAACACCAGGCCTGCGCCGCGCGTGAAGCCGAGGCGCTCCAGCAGAGATGGCTTGAAATCTGCCGGAGGTTCCGGGCGCATGGCCTCCGCTGGTGAGAGCTTCACCGCCAGCCACACAGCACCCGCGACTCCCAGCACAGCAGCCGCCACGCTGACGATCAGGGCCATGACGAGGGCTTTTTGATCCAGTTGAAACTGGAGCTCAGGAAAATGAAACAGCAGGGTGTAAACCCTCAGCATGATATGCCCCAGACGCCAGCCGGCGAAGATCCCCACCGCGGTGCCTGCCGCCACGATCACCAGTGCATAGTTCAGGTAGTGCCGGCCGACCTGCCAGGAGGTGTAGCCCAGAGCCTTGAGCTGCGCGATCTGCTCACGCTGCAGCCGCACCAGCCGGGAGGTGACGGAGTTTACCATGAAAGCTGCCACGCACAGAAACACCATCGGGTAAGCCAGGGAGAGGGCACGCACGATGCGCAGCTCATCCCCCAAGCGCTTGGAGCTGGCATGGTCGCTCAGCGCATAGGCACCGGGCGCACCATAAGTGAGCAGCATCTGGTCCACCTCCTCGATCACCTCCTTTGGCAGCGTGCCGGGAGACAGATCCATGCAGAAGTCATTGAATGCGCCCTCCAGATTGAAGGCGGCGGCCAGGGACTGATAGCGCAGCCAGAAGACGCCGTAGTGCTTGTTGTCCGGGAGGGTCTGGCCCGGCGGCGCTTCAAAAACAAACTCCGGCGACAGGCCAATGCCGCAGATGTCCAGGTGGTCGCGGTGGCCGTTCAGGATGGCCGTGATGCGGTCTCCTATCTGGAGCCCATGCGCCTGCGCAAAGGCCTCGCTCACTACGGCCTCCCGCTGGGCCCCCAATTCTGGCAGCCTGCCACGCCGGAGAAAGATTTGATTGAGAGTGAGCTTCCCGTCGTCCGGCAGGGAAACCAGCCGCGCTCTAACGGGCTCCTGCACGCCTTCCATGTCCAGCAGCGCGCTTTCCACCACGCGGAGTTCCACGGAGGCCACTCCCGGGACGTGGCTGAGACGGTCCTTCAAGGAGAGCGGGGCGCTCTTTACCTGACCAAACACATCCGGCATGCGGTAGCGCTGGTAGTAGCTGTCCCGGGTGTTTTCCAGGCTCAGGATCACGCTTTGAGACACGATCATCATTGCCACACCGCAGGCCATGACGAGACTCACCACCAGGACCTGCCCCTTCATGCCGCCGATGTCGCGGAGGAGCTTGCGGTCGAGAGTGGTGATCATTTAGAACAAATTTGCAACGGTGGCCATGACAGAGAGGTCACACACCCTGTTCAAGCCCTTGCTCGTTGAGTGTGCAACGCCGGAGATCATGCTATTTCCAAGCCGGTTTCTTGACAAGCCGCACCGTGAGCAAGTAAGCAAGTATTACAACCAATGCCAGAACCCACCGCCGCCGACCCCATAGCCATCATAGGAATCGGATGCCGCCTGCCTGGAGGTGCCACCGATGCCCAATCCTTCTGGAAGATGCTCATGGGCGGGGTGGACGCCATTACAGAGGTGACGCCCGACCGCTGGGACCACCGCTTTTACTACGACCCCGAGCAGGGCAAACCCGGCAAGACTTATTCCAAGTGGGCGGGGCTGATCGATGAGATCGACACGTTTGACCCCGGCTTTTTCGGCATCACGCAGCGTGAAGCCCCCTTCATCGACCCGCAGCAGCGCCTCCTGCTTGAGGCCACCTGGGAGGCTCTCATGGATGCCGGCCAGCAGGTGGACATCGTCAAAGGGGAGGACACCGGGGTGTTTGTGGGCATCTCCACGCATGACTACGGGGACATTCAGCAGAATTCCATAGGCCGGGGCCTGGCTTATCCTCATTCCGCCACCGGAGTTGCATCCAGCATCGCCGCGAATCGCATCTCCTACGCGCTGAATTTCCAGGGCCCGAGCGTCGCGGTGGACACCGCCTGCTCCTCCTCCATGGTGGCCGTACACATGGCCTGCCAGGCGCTGTGGAACAAGGAATGCACACGCGCCATTGCCGCCGGGGTGAACTGCATCATCACCGCCTACCCCTTCGTCGCATTTTCCAGCATGGGAATGCTGTCTCCGGACGGTCGCTGCAAAGCCTTTGATGCCAGCGCCAACGGCTTCGTCCGTGGTGAAGGGGTCGGGGCTGTGTGCCTGAAACCGCTCTCCGCCGCTCTGGCGGACGGAGATCCCATCTATGCGGTGATCCGCAGCACCGCTGTCAATCAGGATGGCCGCACGTCCGGCATGACGGTGCCCAGCCGTGGCTCCCAGCAGGAACTCATCGCCAAAGCCTGCCGTCTGGCGGGTGTGGCTCCGCATGAAATCCAGTACGCTGAAGCTCACGGGACCGGCACGACCATCGGCGATCTCATCGAAGGCAGCGCCCTCGGCACCATCCTCGGTGTTGGTCGGCAGCCTGGAGATGACTGCCTGCTCGGTTCGGTGAAAACCAACATCGGCCATCTGGAGGCTGGCTCGGGCATCGCGGGTCTCATCAAAGTGGCGCTCTGCCTCAAGCACGGCATGGTGCCGCCGAACCTGCATTTCAACACGCCGAACCCTTCGCTCAATTTTGAGCGTCTATGTCTGAAGGTACCCGTGACCGCCACGCCGCTGAAGCAGGACGCGCAGCACCGCCTGCTGGCTTGCATCAATTCCTTCGGCTTTGGCGGTGCCAATGCCCACGCCGTGCTGGAGGCCGCACCTCCGCCCGCGCCACAGGTGCCCGCCCCTGCCCTCTCCGACGATGAGCCGGAACTCATTCTACCGATCTCGGCACGCGGAAGCGATGCCGCCCTGGTAGCCGTCGCGCAATCCTTTCACGCCCTGCTTGAGTCGGCGGATGAATCCATCTCCCTCAAGGACATCTGCGCCGCTGCCAGCCGCAGGCGCACGCACCATGAGTTTCGTCTTGCAGCAGTCGCCAGCACCCGTGAGGGGATGAGCAGCGCGCTGGCCGCCTTTCTGAGCGGCGAGCAGGCCCCCGGACTCAACGTGGGGCAGCCGGTTAAAAACGCGCGCCTCGTTTTTGTCTTCAGCGGTCAGGGACCGCAGTGGTGGGCCATGGGGCGTGAGCTTTTGGAGCAGGAGCCGGTGTTTCGCCAGATCATCCAGACCTGCCATGATGAACTGCTCAAGCTCGGCGGCTGCTCGCTCCTCGATGAACTGCGGCGCGATGAAAAGACGACACGGCTGAATGAAACGCAGATCGCGCAGACGGCGCTCTTTGCCCTGCAAGTGGCGTTGGCGGCACTGTGGCAGTCGTGGGGCATACGCCCCTATGCTGTGGTAGGACATAGCATGGGGGAAGTCGCGGCGGCGCATGTGTGTGGGGCGCTTTCTCTGCCAGAGGCAGTGCGCGTCATCCACCATCGCGGACGCTGCATGGAAAAGACACCGCTGCGGGGCAAGATGATCGCCGCCGGACTGACGCGTGCAGAGGCCGAAGCCCTCATCGCCCCGTATGGCGAGAGAGCCTCACTCGCCGCCGTCAACGGGCCCAAGATGGTCTCCATCTCGGGTGACAGCGATGCGGTGGATGAAATTTTTCAGGAGGTGGAACGGCGAGCGCTCTTCGCGCGCTACGTCCCGGTGAACTACGCCTTTCACAGCGCGCACATGGACCCGGTAAGGAAGGAACTGGCCGAGTCGCTGGCAGGTCTGCAGCCGCAGCCGGGCAGCGTCAAAATCTACTCCACCGTGACCGGACGGCTGGCCGAAGGCACAGACTACGACGCAGACTACTGGTGGCACAATGTGCGGCAGAGCGTGCTCTTTGCTCCGGCCATTGATGCGGTGATCGCCGCAGGACAGACGCATTTTCTTGAGATCAGCCCGCACCCTGTGCTGTCCAATTCGATGAACGAATGCCTCGCGACGGCGGACGCCATCGGCATGACGCTGCCTTCGTTGCGGCGTCAGAAGCCGGAGCGCGCCACACTGCTGGGTACGCTGGGGGCATTGCACATCAACGGTCATGCGGTGGAGTGGCCGGGGCTCTACCCGGATGTCAGCTCTGCGCTGCGACTGCCGGAGTATCCGTGGCAGAAGGAGCATTTCTGGCATGAGCCGGTGTATTCGATGCAGTTGCGCATGCACCCGCAGCTGAATCCCCTCCTCAAGCTGGCGCGGCAAAACATCCACCCAACCTGGGAAACTGCGCTGAACAAAAGCGTGCTGACTTGGATGAAGGATCACCGCGTGGGCCAGCACCTCATTTTCCCCGGTGCAGGCTATGTGGAGATGGCGCTGGCGGCCGGCCGAGAACTGCATCAGGACAAGCCGGTGCTCATCGAAGAGCTGGAGATTCATCGCGGCTGCATCCTGCCTGCGGGCGATGAGGTTCCGCTGCTGCAGATCGCCTGCCTGCCGGATGAAAACACCTTCGTCATTCAGAGCTCGCTGACGCAGGACCCGCCGGTGTGGATGCAACACGTCACCGGCCGGATGCGTGCCGAACCTGAGCGCAGACAGCCTGCAGCGTTTGATCTCGCCGCCATCAGAAAGCGCTGCGGGGCGGAGCTGGATGGCAAAACTTTTTATCAATCGGCCGCCGCTGCCGAGCTGCACTACGGCCCGCAGTTTCAGGCGCTGACGCATGTCTGCGCGGGTGAAGACGAAGCCCTCGGCCGCATTGAACTGCCCGCTGCAGCCGTGGCGGAGATGGACCACTACATCGTCCACCCTGCGCTGCTGGACGCCTGCATCCATCCGACCATCGCCATTCCCGCTGACGGCCTCTACCTGCCCGCACGTATGGAGCGCATTCGCTGCTACTCCAGGCCGGGTGCCAAGGTGTGGGCCTATGTGCGCAGGACGCAGGCGATTGCGAAAAAGATCATCGTCATTGATCTCTTCATTCTGGATGACGCGGGCAACGTGCTGCTGGAGATCACCGACTTCCTCTGCAAGCACACTGCGATGAGCAGCGCACCGGGCTCTGGTGCGCAGGCAGACTGGCTGTATCAATCCGAGTGGCAGCTCAAGGCGCTGGCGACATCCTCAAGCGCACACACGCCTGCTGATTATCTGCCAGACAACACTGCGCTGGCCGCGAAGCTACGCGAGAGCGCCGCCGACTTCAGCACGGCGCTCGGCATGAACGCGCGCTATGAGGAGTGGGAGCCGCGCTTCCTTCAGCTCTGCCGCAGTTCCATTCTTGCGGTGTTCAGGCAGCTCGGCTGGCGTCCTAAACTGGGAGAGACACTCACGCTGCCGGCATTGCTGAAACGCACGAAGGTACAGCCCGCGCATGAGCGCTTCGTGCACCGCCTGCTCACACTGCTGGAGCCGGATGGCTGGCTGAACGCCGACGGGCCGGCATGGACGGTCACGGCGCAACCGGCTGCATTGAATCGTGACAAGCTGTGGCAGGATCTCGTCTTCCACTTCCCCGCCTTTCATCCGGAGCTCATCCTGCTGGATCGCTGCACCACAGGCCTTGCCGATTTGCTGCGCGGCAAGTGTGACGCCGCAGAGGTGCTCTCCGCCAACATGCTGGAGCACTTTCAGGCGGCATCCGTCTTCACGCGTGTTTACAACCGACTCATCGGTGAAGCCGTCACTGCAGCACTGGCGCAGGTGCCGGAAGGCAGGCGCGTGCGCATTCTGGAGATCGGTGCGAGCACCGGCGGTGTCACTGCGAGTGTGCTGCCACGCCTTCCACAGGCGGGTGTTGAGTACTGCTTCACGGATGTCTCGGACCGCCACTTCGACCAGGCTGGGAAAAAATTCGGTGACTATCCCGCCGTGCAGTACCGCGTGCTTGATCTCGATCTCCCGCCGGCTGAACAGGGCTTCGCTGATGAGCGTTTCGACATTATCCTCGTGACCAATGCGCTGTCATTGACGCGGAACGTGCAGGAGTCGCTGCTGCATGTGCGTCAGTTGCTCGCCTCCGGAGGCCTGCTGCTTGCCCTGGAGCTTGAGCGAGCCACACCCTGGCATGATCTGGTATGCGGCGTGGATGCGCGCTGGTGGAATTTCCAGGACACCGCCCTCCGTGCGCGCCATCCCCTGCTGCCATCTGCCGACTGGCAGAAGCTCATCGCTGCTGCGGGTTTCACCGTTGTCGAAGCTGTGGCTGATGCCTCCAACCAGAGTGAGAGCGGGCAGGTCGTGCTCCTGGCACGTGGGCCCGAATTGCCGCAGGCAGTGGCTGTTGCGGATGAAGCGCCGGCCGAGCCTGGCCTCTGGCTGCTGTTTGCGGATCAGCAGGGCCTCGCTGCATCACTCGCGGATTCTCTGCGCCAGCGCGGGGACACTTGTCTTGTGGTCACTGCTGGGGACGCCTTCATGCGTGTCTCTGCCGATGAAGTGCAACTGCTTGCCTCAGCGGCGGAGGATTACACGCGACTGATTGCTGAACTTCCGCAAACTGTTGCGCTGCGTGGCGTCATCCATCTCTGGAGTCTTGATGCGCCCGCAGGTGTGGACGTCACGACGGCAGAGATTGCAGCAGCTCAGACATTGGTCTGCCACAGTCCGCTTTACCTGGTGCAGGCGCTGAATGCAGCGAGACTTTCCACACTGCCCGGCATGTGGTTTGTCACGCGAGGCGCACAGCCTGCTGGTGAAAAAACATACGCGATCTCTCTCACGCAGTCGCCGTTGCACGGAATGGCGCGTGTGATCATGAGCGAGTACCCGGATCTGCACTGCCGGACGATTGATCTCGATGCAGCTTCCGGTGTTCGGGACAGTGAGATTTTGCTCAATGAACTTCTGCATGCGGATGCGGAGGCTGAGATCGCCTGGCGTGGTGAGGCGCGCTATGCCCATCGTCTGGTGCATGGCTCGCTGGATCATCTCGCGCAGACCTCCGCGGCCACGCTCACGGCGGAGCAGTGCTTCCGGCTGGAGTCCGCCAAGCCCGGCTCACTGGACAAGCTGGTGTTTCGGGCCAAGCCACGGCGTGCGCCCGGCGCGAATGAAGTCGAGATCGAAATCTGCGCTGCGGCGCTGAACTTCCGCGATGTGATGAAGGCGCTCGGTATTTATCCTGCCGAAGCGGCCGACGCGATGCTGCTTGGCGATGAATGTGCCGGGCGCATTGTGCGGGTGGGTGCGGGTGTGACGCAGTTCAAAGCGGGAGATGAAGTCATGGCGCTGGCGGCCGGGTGCTTCGGCACGCACGTCACTACTGTCGAGTATGCGGTGCTGGCGAAGCCTGCGCATCTGACGATGGAAGAGGCGGCAACCATGATGGTCACGTATTTGACGGCCTCCTATGCGCTCTCGCATCAGGGCCGCATGATGAAGGGTGAACGGGTGCTGATCCATGCTGCCACGGGTGGTGTCGGTCAGGCGGCGGTGCGCATCGCGAAGGCCACGGGGGCGGAGATTTTTGCCACGGCTGGCAGTGCGGAGAAGCGTGCGTTTTTGAAGAAGATCGGCGTGGAGCATGTGCTGGATTCACGCACGCTGGCGTTTGCCGGTGAGGTCATGCGCATCACGAATGACGAGGGCGTCGATCTCGTGCTCAATTCACTGGCGGGAGAGGCCATTCATCAGAGCCTCGCGCTGCTGCGTCAGTACGGCCGCTTCCTTGAAATCGGCAAACGCGACATTTACAGCAACACCAAGGTGGGGCTCTTCCCGTTCCGCCATAATCTTTCCTATCACGCCATCGACCTTGGACATGCGCTCGACCCGCGCAATTCGAAGTCCATCATGGGCAGCCTGAAAAAGCTGTTCACGTCGCGCAAGCTTCCTGCACTGCCTTATCGCTCCTTTGCGCTAGCAGATGCGGTGCATGCCTTCCGGTACATCACGCAGGCACGGCAGATCGGCAAGGTGGTGCTCACCATGGCGGATGCGAAAGTCTCGCTCAGCGCCGATGCAACGGATGCCGAGTTCCAGTTGAACCCAGAGGGCACCTACCTTGTGGCGGGGGGACTTGGCGGCTTCGGTTTGGCCATGTCGCAGTGGCTGGTGGACAAAGGCGCGCGGCATCTTGTGCTTTCCAGCCGCAGCGGTGCCTCCACTGATGAAGCCCGAGCTGGTGTGGCCGCGATGCAGGCTGCAGGCGCTGAGGTCACGGTGATTCAATCGGATGTCAGTGATCCCGCGAGTGTGACTGCGCTTCTCGAAGAAATCGCGCAGTCGCATCCGCCGCTGCGGGGTGTTTTTCACGTCGCGATGGTGCTGGATGACGGTCTGATCTCGCAGCTCAATGCGGAGCGTTTTCAAAAGGTCACGACGCCGAAGATCAACGGTGCGTGGAATCTGCATTTGCAGACGCAGGGTATCGCTCTCGATCACTTCGTCATGTTCTCCTCGGTGGCTTCCATTATTGGGAGCCCGGGGCAGGCGAACTACGCTGCTGCGAACGCTTTCCTTGATGCTCTGGCCAACCACCGCCGCATGCAGGGCCTTCCTGCGCTGACGATCAACTGGGGCGTCATGGCTGGTGTCGGGTATGTCGCACGGCACAAGAAGCTGGAGGAGCATTTTGCACGCATCGGCTGGGCGGGCATTACTCCTGCCGAGAGTCTGCCAATCCTCGGCCGTCTCATGCAGCAGCCGGCCATCAGTCAGATGATGGTCTCGCGCATTGACTGGGCCAAGTGGGCGGCCGTCACTCCCGCGGTCATCGCGACTCCGCGCTATGCGCTGCTGACCACGGAAGATGCGCTGCGGCAGCATCAGTCCGATGGCGCCAACTGGCTGCGCGATGCCGTTCTCGGCGCCGCGCCTGCGGATCAGCTTGGCATTCTTGAGACGTTCCTGCGCGAACAGGTGGGCAAGATCCTCCGCACCTCCCCCGCCAAGATCGACTCCAAACTTCCGCTCAATGAGATTGGCATCGACTCGCTGATGGCGGTCGAACTCATCCATCAGATCGAAAGCCTGACCGGCATCGCCATTCCCACCGGGCAACTCATGGGTGGCGCTCCGAACGTGCAGAAACTCGCTGAAATCCTGCTCACCCATCTCACCGGTGGAAAAGCAGAATCCGCCGCCGCTGACACACCCAAGGAAGCTGTGCCAGTCGCCGCTGCCGACGGCGACTTTGTGCATGATTCTCATCTCGGGCGCTGGGACATTCCTTTTGCCGCAGGCCCGGTCGCAGCCTTACAGATTGAGCAGCCGCAGATTATTTTCCTTACCGGCGTTCTCGATTTCTTCGGCGCATTCCTGCTGCGCGATCTTCTGCAGCAGACGCATGCCGCGGTACACTGCCTCATCAGCGCCGCAGACACAGCCTCCGCCACGCAGCAGATCGAGACACATCTGACGCAATACGGCTGCTGGGACGAGTCCTTCCAGCCGCGCATTGTGCCCGTGCTCGGCAGTCTCTCAGAGCCCTTGCTCGGGCTCGCAGCCGATGCCTTTGACCTGCTCGCCTCCACGGTTGACGTGATCTATCATACGGCGTCGCACATCAATCACATCGCCAGCTATGAACAGCTCAAGGCGGTCAATGTGAACGGGTCGGTGGAGATCATCCGTCTGGCCGCCCAGAGCAGGCTCAAGCCTGTGAACTATCTTTCCAGCGCCAGCATTCTGGCCGCAGGCCATTCCACCGCTGAACGCCCTCTGCTGGAAGATGATCCGCTGCCAGACCATGACAAACTCACGGTGGGCTACAGTCGGAGCCGCTGGGTGTCAGAGCAGTTGTTTGTGCAGGCACGCGCGCAAGGTCTGCCGGTCAATGTGTACCGCCCCGGCCTTCTCGTGGGCGATGACCGCACGGGCATCTGCCCCACCGACAATGTGATCTGGCTCTTCCTCAAAACCTGCATCGCCCTCGGCACGGGCCCGGACGCAGGTTATAGCAGCCTGCTTACCCCCGTCGATTTCGTGGCCGCCGCCATGGTGCGGCTATCGCTGAGCCTCACCAACATCGGACGTAACTACCACCTCATCAACCCCGCCTCCCCCAATTTTGGCGGGCTGCTGCAACTTGCGCAGGCCGATGGCTATGCCATACGCATTGTGCCGGAGAATGAATGGGAGGAGGCCCTGTCAGGCGATGGTTTGAACCTTCAGCAAAACCCAATCGCCGCCTATCAGATGTTCATCCCACGCCAGGTGCTCTCAAGCCTGATGCAGGAGCAGTCTGCCGAATTCTGCCGCAACACCCTCCAAGACCTCCAAGGCACCGGCGTCAACTGCCCGCCCATCGATCAGACCCGCATGCACCTCTACCTCAAGCACCTCACAAGCATCGGCTTCCTGCCACCCGCCGAAACCTGAGGCCGGCCTCCGACTTGGCGCATCCCTTCTTGATACTTGGAACGCGAAGTGCGACACAGCGCCGGTATGAACGAGATCACCAAGCGCAAAAACTTCATACCCGTCACGGATGAACTGATCGAGTACCTCGACCAGTTCGGGCGCTGCTACTCGCTGCCCACGCAGTATGATGAACTGCGCAACTTCTCCGAAAGCTACCCGCTCTTCGACAAGGAAGGCAATGCCACCTACTGGAGCAGCGTCCTGTACCCGCGCGAGCTGCAGCAGGAACTCTACCCCAAGCTCACGAGCATCTACTCCCAGCTCCGCACGGGAGATTTCCACGCGGTGCCGCATCTCTTCGTGGAGCGCGTGGACTACTGTGAATTTGGCAACTCCAGGCCCTTCCGCGTGCGTGTGGTGAACCAGTACAATGACAACTACGACCACTTCTACGTGAAAACGGCGGACGCCTCCCGTGTTTATGGCCTGGAGCTGGAGCATCTGCTCTCCCCCAATCGCATCAACTACCTGATGCACCGGGGTGGCACGCTGGTGGAGGAACACATCGCCGGGGTGCCGGGGGATGCCTTCATCCGCGACTACCTGCAGCGCCCTGATTTCAACGGCGTCCGTCTTGCCAAGGAGTTCGTCAAATTCAGCGAGAGGTGCTTCATCCGCCTCCTTGGCGACATGCGCAGCTACAACTATGTCATCGACATGACGCCCGACTTTGAGGAGGTGCAGTACCGCGTGCGCGCCATCGACTTCGACCAGCAGAGTTACGAGGGCCGCAAAAGCCTGTATCTCCCGCAGTTCTTCAAGGAGAACAACCCCGTCGTGCAGCTCTGCTCCTCCTGCCTGAACACCCCCACCATGAAGCAGTACCAGGAGGAAGAGCGCAGCCTCATCTCCCGCCGTTACCTCTCGGAGCATCAGCGCATCACCGCGTTGCTGCACTGCATGAAAAACAATGCGGTCGAGCCCTTTGAAAAAGTCGTCCAACTCCGCGCCGAACTCGGCCAGTACCATAGCACGCACCTGTTTGACTCCTGCAAATCCATGGGGGCAATCGTCGAGCGCAACCTCGACCTCATGCTGGGACGCCATCTGGAATAATGCGAGATCGTGCTTGCCGTGGGCGCAGTATTGATTTCTTCTGAACATTCCCATGGCTTTCAAACTTGTCATCATCACCGGCTCCCAGATGGGCGTCGAACGCGCCACTCTGGACTGGGCGTTGAAATACGAATGCCCGCACGGCGGCTGGTGCCCCAAGGGCCTCCTCGGATCTGAGGAACCGCTGGACCCGCGCTACAAGCTCAAGGAAGGCGAAACGGAGAACGTGCTTGAGGCTGTCACCTCCAACGTGCGTGATGCGGAAGCCACTCTGGTCTTCACCCTCGCCACGAAGGCCGCCGGCACCGCCCAGAAGGCGGTAAGCTCCGCCCGAAAGCAGAAGAAGCCGGTACTGCACGTGCACCGTGGCATCCTGGGTGTTTCGGAGAAGATCGTGGCGTTCATGGACAAGTATTACATCCGCCGCATGCACATTACCGGTTCCTCAGACACCGATGAACCCGGCGTGAGCGACTGGGCGATGGGCGAGCTTGAGAAAGCCAAAGGGATTTTGGAGCGGCGTCCGGAGTAAGACTGCGCACGGCCTCTCTCACGAGGATTTGTCAGCTTTCGGCACACCGATTGCGCCTATCCATCTGTCCGGACCTCCAGCCATTCCCCGCTGCATGCTCTACCTCGCCAATGCCCCTGCTCACGCCGCGCTGCCTCCTTTGGGCATGCTGGCTCCGTTTGCCATTTTGCTGCTCTGCATCGCGCTGATGCCGCTGTTTGCTGCGCACTTCTGGGAGCATCATTATCCGAAGGTCGCGGTGGCGCTGGGTCTGGTCACGACTGCGTATTACGCGTTTGTGCAGAAGGACTGGCACCCGCTGCACCATGCGGCGCATGAGTATGTGAGCTTCATGGCGCTGGTGGGTTCGCTGTTTGTGATTTCCGGGGGGATCAACATCCGGGTCAAAGGTGAGGCCACGCCTTTCGTCAACACGCTCTTCCTCTTTATCGGTGCGGTGCTGGCCAACTTCATCGGCACCACGGGCGCCTCGATGCTGCTGATCCGTCCGTGGATCAAGATGAACAAGTTTCGCATCACGCACTTCCACATCGTTTTCTTCATTTTCATCATCAGCAACGTGGGCGGCTGTCTGACGCCGATCGGCGATCCGCCGCTGTTCCTGGGCTTCCTGCGGGGTGTGTCGTTCTTCTGGGTGCTGCAGCATTGCTGGCAGGCCTGGGCGCTGGCGGTGACGCTCCTGCTCATCGTCTTTTTCATCTTCGACACGCGCAACTTCTCGCGCATCCCCAAGCACATTCGTGACAAGGAAACCGCCAATGAGCACTGGTACTTCGCCGGCCTGATCAACATCCTGTGGCTGGGCGTGGTGCTCGGGGCGGTGTTCCTGCCGAAGAGCGTGCAGGAGACCACCCTGCTCGGCGTCTTCTCCATTCCCGCCTTGGTCATGTTTGCCGCCGCTGTGGCATCCTACTTCACCACCAAACCGGCCGTGCATGAGTCGAACGACTTCAACTTTGGCCCGGTCAAGGAGGTCGGCTATCTCTTCGTGGGCATCTTCCTCACGATGATCCCTGCGCTGCAGATCCTGCAAAGCGGACAGGGCGTGGACATCAGCTCGCCGATGCAGTACTACTTCACCACCGGTGCGCTCTCTGCCTTCCTGGACAACGCGCCGACGTACCTCTCCTTCCTCGCGGCCTCGATGGGCCAGGAGCATCTGTCGGTCGATTCCCCAGCGGATGTGATGAAATTTGCCGCCGAGCACGCGCAGCATCTCATCGCCATCTCACTCGGTGCCGTCTTCTTCGGTGCTGGCAGCTACATCGGCAACGGGCCCAACTTCATGGTGAAGTCCATCGCCGACAAATCCAAGGTCCACGCTCCATCGTTCCTAGCCTACATGATCCGCTTTTCCATTCCGATCCTGCTGCCCATCCTGATCATTGTGGGCTGGGTGATGGTGAAGAATGGTCATTGAGCGTTTTGGGGGCTGCTGCGTTCGAGTTTCTCGTGGGGGGGCGTGAGATAGCGCAGAAGCTTCGGCTCCCGCATTCGGGCTTTTCCTGGTACGTGTGAGCCACGTGATCCGGCGAAAGCGGTAGCTGCGTTCGTGCCTCACTTCGCGACCGCAGTCCATATCGGGACTACGAGACCCTGATGCTGAGGACAACCCGTCGGCAGTGACGGAGGACCGTCCTGCATGCGCTTATTCGGCCAGATAAATGGTGCTGCCACGCGGTGGTCTGCGGCTAAAGAAAGAGCCGAATCCTGAGGGCTTGGAGGAGGCCACAATGGCGCGGCGCACCGTCGCTTTTGGCTTTACCGCGGTGTTCGACTCTGCTTTCGCTGCCTCCGCAGCCTTTGCCTTTGCTGCTCGCTTGGACTCGGGCAAGGAAGCGACATCGACAATCTTGTCCGCCCCGAGCGGGATCTCGGACTCCGTGGCGGCGAGAGAGCTTTCGCCGATGATTTCGACGGGTGTTCCCGGCGGTGTCTCCTTGAAAAAGATGGCGGCCATTTTGGTGGGGAGCCGAATGCAACCATGCGAGGCCGGGTAGCCGGGCAGGTAGCCCTCATGCATGCCGATGCCGCCGACGATGCGCATGAAGTAACGCATGTTGGCCCCCTGATAAGTCGTGCCGGCGGGCGCACGGTCCTTGCGGGTGTCCACATCCCCCTGCACCACATTGCCTTCCTTGTCGACGTAGGCACCGAAAAGCGAGGAACGATGGTCGATATCCTTGTCCAAAATGTGATAAGAGCCCGTCCCTGTGCCGTGGCTTTCACGACCCGACGAGATGGGAGAGACTCCGACGAGCTCCTGGCCCTTGTAATACTGCACGCGCTGCGTGCTGAGATTGATGATGATCTTTGGCTTGCCCTCGACGCCATCGCCCTTCCACCAAGCGCGGCTGCTGAGCGGATTTTCCGCTACTTCAGGCTTCGATGACGAACAGCTGATGCAGGTCAGGGACCAGCCCAAAACCAACAGGCTCCTCCACAGGAGGGGGAATGGACTCTTTGGATTCATTCTGGGGGGAACTTGCATTTTGCGCGCCATTTTCCAACTAGAATCTGACGCGGCCAGCACCTCAGGCATATGTCACCGGGGTGCCGGTGCTGTTGGCGAGAGCTTTGAACCGTTTCGTGAGCTCCTGGGTGAGCTTGCCGGGGGTGCCGTCGCCGATGGAGCGGCGGTCATACTTCACGGCAGGGATGACTTCAGCGGCGGTGCCGGTGAGGAAGCATTCGTCGGCGGTGTAAATGTCAAAGCGAGTCATGATCGACTCGGTGCAAGGCTGGCCCATTTCTTCGAGGATTTCCATGACGGCCCGGCGGGTGATGCCGTCCAGCGCGCCGGAGGAGATCGGCGGGGTGGTGACTTTGCCGTTCTTCACGATGAAGACGTTGTCGCCGGTGCATTCGGAGACGAAGCCCTGGTCATTGAGCATGATGCCTTCGTCACAGCCGGCCTGGAGACACTCGATCTTGGCCATGATGTTGTTGAGGTAGTTCAGGCTCTTGACCTGCGGGCTGAGGGCGGCGGAGTTTGGCCGGCGGGTGCCGCAGGTGATGAGCTCCAACCCTTTTTCGTAACGCTCTGCTGGATACAGGGTGATGCTGCTGGCGATGATGAACACGCTGGCCTTGGGGCACTGGTAGGGATTCAAACCGAGCGAGCCGACGCCACGGGTGATGACGAGGCGGATGTAGCCGTCGCGCAAATTGTTGGCTGCCACGGTGTCGAGCGTGGCTTTTTCCATTTCTTCAAACGGGATGGGCACGGTGAGACAGATGGCCTTCGCGCAGTCGTAGAGGCGGTGGAGATGCTCGGTCAGGCGGAACACACGGCCATTGTAAATGCGGATGCCTTCAAATACGCCATCACCGTAAAGCAGGCCGTGGTCGAAGACGGAGATCTTCGCCTCGGATTCTGGAACGAGCTTGCCATCAAGGTAAATGAGGAGATTTGCGGACATGGGGCGCGTAGAATCCACAGGCGGGAGGGTTTTGCAAGTGCTGGCAATGTGCTTGCGCAGGGCCGATTCGCGCTCATGCTGCCCGCCCGTTTAACCCGCACCCCAGAAATACCATGGCCGATCTCTCCACCAGCGCAGCAGACAAGAAGGAAAAGGAATTCTTCACCGACGTCCCCCAGGAGGCCCCGGGCTTCTTCCTCAAGGGCTGCCACCAGTATGACTGGGGCCTCAAAAACCGCCTCGCCAAGGTCTTCAACCCCAAGGATGGCCGCACGGTGATGCTCGCCTTTGACCACGGCTACTTTCAGGGCCCGACCACCGGCCTGGAGCGCGTGGACCAGACGATCCTCCCTCTGGCCCCGTATGCGGACTGCCTGATGCTCACACGTGGCATCCAGCGTTCCGTCATTCCTGCTTCCACGACGAAAGCCATCGCGCTGCGCGCCTCCGGCGGTACCTCGATGATCAGCCCGATGGAAGAGTGGGAAGGTGAGATCGACGGCAAGAAGGCCAAGTTTGCCCGCCCAGGCTTTGAGCCCCTCTCCAACGAGAGCACCGCGCTGAACATCGAAGAGGCCATCCGCCTCAATGCCAGCATCCTCGCTGTGCAGGTGTTCATTGGCAGTGCGTATGAGCGTCAGTCTTTGAAGAATCTCACGGATCTGGTGGACGCTGCCAGCCGCTACGGCATCGCCGTCATGGGCGTGACCGCCGTGGGTCGTGCGATGGCACGTACGCCGCAGTATTTCCGCCTGGCCACCCGCATCATGGCGGAACTCGGTGCGAACGTGGTGAAGTGCTACTACACGGAGAAGGAATTCGAGACGGTGACGAGCTGCTGCCCGGTGCCAATCGTGATCGCCGGTGGCAAGAAGCTGCCGGAACTGGACGCGCTGAAGATGTGCGCGAATGCCATCAAGCAGGGTGCGAGCGGCGTGGACATGGGGCGTAACATCTTCCAGAGCGATGCTCCTGTGTCGATGATGCAGGCGGTACAGGGCGTGGTGCACGGCGGGCTGAATGCGAACAAGGCCTTTGAAATGTACAACGACCTGAAGAAGAAAGAGCTGCGCAAGAAGTAAGCTGCTTTCGATTTCGTTTCAAAACTCCGATCGTCGCAAGGCGATCGGAGTTTTTTCTTTCGAGCCCCCGCCAACCAGTGCTACAGGCTCTGTGATGAAACACCCTGTCTCCTTTCTTCGCAGCGTCGCCCTGCTCGAAGCCATTTCGTATTTGATCCTGCTCTTTGTCGCCATGCCGCTGAAGTATGTGTGGGGCATGCCGCTGGCGGTTAAAATCGTCGGCGCGGCGCATGGCGGACTGTTTGTGGTCTTCTGCATCGCGCTGTGGCGGGTGCTGATGCACACGGGGTGGCCGTTCAGCCGGGCGGTGCTGGTGTTTATCGCCTCGCTGCTGCCGTTTGTGCCGTTTTTCATCGACCGCCGCATGCGTGCGTGGGTGGCGGCGGATTCCAACCAGACGGAAGCGTGAAGAAGGTACTCATTCATTCTGACGGTGGCTGTCATGGCAACCCCGGCCCTGGAGGCTGGGCGGCGGTGCTGGCGTATGGCAAGCATGTGCGCGAACTCAAAGGGGGCGTGCCGGCGACCACGAACAACCGTATGGAGCTGCAGGCTGCGATTGAAGCGCTGCGCATTCTCAAGGAGCCCTGCGTGATCGACTTTCATACGGACTCGCAGTACGTGAGGCAGGGGATCAGCCAGTGGATTGCGGGATGGAAGCGCAATGGCTGGCGCACGAGCAATAAGCAGGCGGTGAAAAACGCTGACCTGTGGCGTGAACTGGATGCGGCCACCGCAATGCACAAAATTGAGTGGCACTGGGTCAAGGGCCACGCGGGGCACACTGAAAACGAGCGCTGCGACGAACTCGCGAATGAAGCGATTGCTGCGGTGAAAGCCAGCTACACACGGCAGCAGTTGAAGGACTTGCTCGAAGAGTTCAAAGCCGAGGCCGAGGCACAGCTTATCTGACGCCAGCTTGCACTGCGGAAGGCTTGGACTAAACAATTACACGCATGCCAGCCCCGACCACGCCAGAACATGAACGACTCCGCGCTGATCGCGAGCGGCAGGCGAACTGGAAGCGCTGGGGGCCGTACCTTTCCGAGCGGCAGTGGGCGACTGTGCGCGAGGACTACTCGGCGGATGGCGATGCCTGGCGTTCGTTTCCGCATGAGCAGGCGCGGGCGCGGGCTTATCGCTGGGGTGAGGATGGACTGCTGGGAATCACTGACCGCCAGTGCCGGCTGTGCTTTGCGCTGGCTCTGTGGAATCACAGTGACCCGATTCTCAAAGAGCGGCTTTATGGCCTCACTGGACCGCAGGGGAATCATGGTGAGGACGTGAAGGAGTTGTATTATTATCTGGATTCCACGCCGACGCATTCGTACCTGAAGGGGTTGTACAAATACCCGCAGGGTGAGTTTCCCTACCAGAAGCTGGTGGATGAAAATGCGAAGCGCGGGCTGGGGGAGCCTGAGTATGAAATTACTGACACTGGGGCCTTCGATGAGGAGCGTTACTTTGATGTCTTTGTGGAATATGCGAAGGAGGAGGCGGAGGACATTTGCATCCGCATCACGGTGCACAATCGTGGCCCCGAGGCGGCGGCGCTGGATGTGCTGCCGACGCTTTGGTATCGCAACACCTGGTCATGGGATGCTGATGCGCCACGACCGCAGATCAAGCTTGCAGAGGGTATTGTTGAAGCGGCGCAAAGCGGGCTGAAGTCGCGGATGGTGGATGATCTGGGGCATCATCGTTTGCAGGCCATGGCGGCGAGTGATGGCACGCAGCCGGAGTGGCTTTTCACGGACAATAACACGAATAACACGCTGCTGTACGGATCGCCGAATGCCACGCCGTACACCAAGGATGCGTTTCATCGTTATGTGATTGATGGCGAAGCCGAAGCGGTGAATCCGGCGCAGACAGGCACCAAGGCCGCCGCGCTTTATCGTCTGCAAATTCCTGCGGGTGGCAGTGTGACGATGCAACTGCGACTGAGTGAACAGGGGCTGACAGCGGCTGCTGATTTCGATACGGTCTTCGCACAGCGCATTCAGGAAGCGGATGCGTTTTACCAGACGATTATTGCGGCCAATCCGGTGCAGGCGCAGATTCAGCGTCAGGCGCTGGCCGGACTGCTGTGGTCGAAGCAGTTTTATTATTACATTGTGCCGGAGTGGCTGCGGGGTGACCCCGCGTACCCGGCGCCGCCGGAGAGTCGCAAAGGTGGCCGAAATCATCACTGGCAGCACTTCTATGCGCGCGATGTGCTCTCCATGCCGGACAAGTGGGAGTACCCGTGGTTCGCTGCATGGGATGCGGCCTTCCACATGCTGCCCTTTGCGGAGCTGGACCCCGACTTTGCCAAGGAGCAGCTGCTGCTTTTGCTGCGCGAATGGTACATGCACCCGAATGGCGAGATCCCGGCCTACGAGTGGAAATTCGGCGATGTGAATCCCCCGGTACATGCCTGGGCCTGCTGGCGTGTGTATAAAATATCCGCACCTGCCGGGGAGCGTGACCGGGAGTTTTTAGAGCGCTGTTTTCAGAAGCTGCTGCTGAACTTCACCTGGTGGGTAAACCGCAAGGACAGCGAAGGACACAATCTCTTTGCCGGCGGCTTTCTGGGCCTGGACAACATCGGTATTTTTGACCGCTCGCAGCCGCTGCCGGACGGGCAGCGACTGGAGCAGGCGGACGGCACCGCGTGGATGGCCTTTTACGCACTGACCATGCTGAACATGGCGCTGGAACTGGCGCAGCGTAGCGACGGCAGCGTGAACACTGCGTATGAGGACATGGCGTCCAAGTTCTTCGAGCACTTCGTGCAGATTGTCGATGCCATCAACACTGTCGGTGACGAAGGGCTGTGGGATGAAACCGACGGCTTCTATTACGATGTGCTGCATGCCGAAGGCCAGCCCCACGTTCCCCTGCGCACACGTTCGCTGGTGGGGCTGCTGCCGCTCATCGCGGTGGAACTGCTGGATGAGGGACGCATCGCCATGCTGCCGGGTTTTAAAAAACGAATGGACTGGTTTTTGCAGCATCGCGCAGATCTGGCCCATCACGTGAGCTACTGTGAAAGCGGCGGCACGCATGGGCACCGTCTGCTTGCGATTCCTTCGCGCGAGCGCCTGGAGCGCTTGCTTGGCTACTTGCTCGATGAGCAGGAGTTTCTGTCTCCATTCGGCATCCGCTCTCTTTCCAAATATCATGAGGCCCATCCGTACACTCTGCACCTCAATGGCGGTGACCACACCGTTGCCTATGTGCCAGGAGAAAGTGACAGCTACATGTTTGGAGGCAACTCCAACTGGCGGGGACCTGTGTGGTTCCCCATCACGTATCTCATTGTTGAGGCGCTGGAACGCTACCATCATTTCTATGGCAAAGACTTCACGGTCGAACTGCCCACCGGCAGCGGCCACCGGGTGACGCTGCAAGGAGCGGCCCATGAGATCTCGCGCCGTCTGACGCGGCTCTTTGAACCGGATGCCAGCGGTCACCGCGCCTGCCATGGAGGCGATGCGCGCTACGCCACCCATCCCGCGTGGAAAGATCTCCTGCTCTTCCACGAATACTTCCACGCCGATACCGGTCGTGGCTGCGGTGCATCCCATCAGACGGGGTGGACTGCGCTGGTGGCGCGCCTGGTGCGGAAGCGCTGAGGAGCTACGATTCCTGGATTTGGTGGATGACCTACCAGGCCCGGCTATTTCCGGTCACCAGACGGCGGTTCCTCATGATGAGAAACAGGCCGCCGGCGGCGAGGAGAAAGACGGCGCTGCCAGGCTCGGGGACCGGTGCGGCAAAGCCGTCATAGGCGTAGGCATTGGTGCTGTTGCTGTCAGGGAGATGCACTTCGGCGGAGGTCGTCAGATTGTTCGCCACCACGAGACCGTCAATGTTCGAGGAGGTGGTGATGGAGGCATAGGGGGCGAGGACGGCGCCATTGAAGTTGTGGGCATTGAAGTTGATGGAGGTGGCCTCGTAGAAGTTCCAGAGCGTGTGCTCCTGCCAGTAGTTGCTGGTGAAGTTGCCCACCATGTTGCCGTTGGTCCAGTTCACCGAGGTACCACTCACATTGATGATGATGTTGGAGGTATTGGCATCCACGTTCAGATTGAACTGCTGGCCATAAGGATTATCAAAAATGGAAGCGGCAGTCACATTGAAGACGGCCACACCATCGGTACCGGCCGTGGCATTGAAATTGGTGGGCCCGGGGGAGCCGGAAGGCAGGATGACCGAGCTGTCCGCCAGCATGGTGCTGAGCGACTGCGACTGCGCGATGGAGTAACCCCGAATCTGGCTCAGCGAGGCGTCGATGCTGTGGTCTGCCACCACGGAGCCGCCGCCGTTGAAGTTGATGGCGCGACCATTGGTGGTGCCGTCAATGTAGAGGCTACCGCGCTGCAGGTTGAGCGGATTGCCGCTGACGAGATTGTTGCCCACCACGAACGAGCGGTCCGTGGTCGCCACGGTGTTCTTGAGGTGGATGCCCAGATTGGCAGAATTCGTTCCCGTGAAGTCATTGCCCACAAAGGTCCGACCTTCGATGTCTGAGGTGGTGTTGAGGTTGTTGAAGATGATCGCGTTGTAATTCCGGTAGTCCAGGGACTGGGCTTGGAGCGAGACACCAGTTAAAGCCACGAAAAGGAGGCCAAAGCCGAATGGGGGGAAACGAGGTACAGTCTTCATAATCTCATGAATGCTACGCAATAATGATATTATACGCTAACATGATAACCATAATAAACATTCATTTACCCATCGCAACCAACTTTACGATATTTATTTCATTTTTGATTATTTACTATAACTCGATTATTATATTTAAGAATGATGAATATTCTTTTACCCCCAAATGAGGTTATTGAAGGAATTTCACCCCCCTCCCGTTTTGCCCCAGTCGCGCTTAGACATGGAGGAAAGGATTATCCTGTCTCTCCCGGTTTTGGAGAGGTGGGCAAGGGACCGGGATGATCCAGATCTTAGGGGCTGCTTCAGCGCCTAGCCGCGCAAACTGCACGCACGTGACCGCGCAGCCAGCGATGCGCTGCGTCAGCATCCAGCCGGGGATGCCAGAGCATTGAAACCGTGAACTCAGGCGTGGAGACTGGCAGGGCGAATGCATGCATTCCAGCGCGCAGGATTGCGGTGTGTCGTTCTGGAACACTTGCGATCAAATCGCTGGCTCGGGCCAGCGCCACCGCAGTCGCAAAGCCGCCGACGATCGAGACGATCTCCCGCTCCAATCCGATCAGCTTCAAGGCATCATCTATGGGACCCGTTTCGTGCCCCTCTCGTGATACCAGGATGTGCCTGCCAGCCGCAAAACGGGAGGGAGTGACCCTGCCCTTGCACAGTGGGTGCCCCATGTGCACGACGCCTATGAGGCGGTCGCGGAACAAGGCCTGCGTACGCACTTCTGGACCCGTTGTTTCGTCAACAACGCCAGTCTCGAGGTCGACCGCGCCATCGCGCAGAGGCCCGCTGTCCTTGTTAGGCTTTTGGACAAAGCGCAGCCTCACGCCGGGGGATTCCGCGCTGATACGGGCAATGAGGCCAGGACCGAAGTTCTCTGCCCATCCTTCGCTGGTCCGCAGAGTGAAGGTGCGGACCAGTTGCTTAAGATCCAGTTTCTCAGCGGGGCGCAGGACTGCGGAGGCATCCTGCACCAGTTGCTGCACTCGCTCGCGGAGTTCGAGTGCGCGGGGAGTGGGAACCAAACCGCGCCCAGCTCTGACGAGGAGCGGGTCGCCCGTCGCATCACGCAGCCGCCCCAGCGCACGGCTCATCGCTGAGGGACTCAGCCGCAGCCGCTTTGCCGCACGTGCCACACTGCCTTCAGCGAGCAGGGCCTCAAGAGTGAAGAGCAGATTGAGATCGGGGTTCGACATGGATGGCAGCATGGCCTGAAGGTGATGAGGCGTCAAACGCACGAATAGAGTGCAAACCGTGCGTCTTCCGCATGTCTGGCTCAGAGGCTATGCGTCTCTGGCCTCCCATGCGGGAGGCATAATCAACCAGACCCTTATGAAGACATTGATCGAACCCCAGGCGCTGAATATCACAGAAGTAGCGGAACGGCAGCCGTCCGTGCGCTGGGCGCTCGCCAGCCTTTCACTATCCGTGCTGCTGTCATCTCTCGGCACGAGCATCGCCAATGTCGCGCTGCCGACTTTGGCCAAGGCTTTTACCGCATCGTTTCAAGAGGTCCAGTGGGTGGTCCTTGCGTATCTCCTCGCCATCACCACGCTGATCGTCAGTGTCGGACGGCTCGGTGACATTACTGGTCGGCGGCGGTTGCTGCTGGCTGGCATCTTGCTCTTCACCCTGGCGTCCATCGGATGCGGAGCCGCCACCACGCTCTGGCACTTGATCGCCGCGCGGGCGGTGCAGGGCCTCGGAGCCGCCATCATGATGGCCCTGACGATGGCGTTTGTCGGTGAGATCGTGCCGAAAGAAAAGACCGGCAGCGCCATGGGGCTGCTCGGCACCATGTCGGCAGTTGGCACCGCTCTTGGTCCATCGCTCGGTGGTGTGTTGATCGCGGGATGGAGCTGGAGGGCCTTGTTCCTCATCAATGTCCCGCTCGGTCTCCTGGCCTTTCTGCTCGTGCGTCGTCACCTGCTGGCTGATCGCATGAGAGCCGAGGTTGCCCGCCCTGCCTTGGATCATACGGGTACGCTGTTGCTGGCTGTGACGCTCGCGGCTTATGCGCTTGCCATGACACTGGGGCGTGGCCAATTTGGACGGTTGAACATCACGCTGCTGCTGGCGGCTGCCGTTGGTGCCGGTTGGTTTGTGCGCGCTGAAGGGAGAGCCGCTTCACCTTTGATCCAACTGGCGCTGTTCCGTGATCCACGGATGAGTGCCAACCTGGCCATGAGCGGGCTCGTCTCAACGGTGATGATGACGACGCTGGTGGTCGGGCCGTTTTATCTCTCAGGGGCACTCGGGCTCGATGCGGCGGTGGTGGGCATGGTGATGTCGGTCGGGCCGCTGGTGGCAGCGCTGACCGGGGTGCCCGCCGGTCGCATCGCGGACAGGTGGGGCACCCGGCGCATGACTCTCGCGGGGCTCTTCGGCATGACAGGTGGATGCGTTATTCAATTCATGCTGCCGATGGCGGTCGGCATCGGTGGTTACATCGCTGGAATCGTCGTCATCACTTCTGGTTACGCGTTGTTCCAAACGGCCAACAACACCGCAGTCATGACCGCCATCCCTCCGAAACACCGTGGCGTCATCTCCGGCATGCTCAATTTGTCGCGCAATCTCGGGCTCATCACTGGAGCCTCTGTCATGGGGGCTTTGTTTGCCTTCGCCGCAGGAGCCACCCAAATCACGCTGGCGCCACCCGCAGACGTTGCCGCCGGAATGCGATTCACCTTCTCGGTGGCAACGGGGTTGAGCCTTGTTTCAGTCGCTCTCGCGGTTGGCAGTGATGTCCTGACGAGGCGAAGACTGGAGGGATCAAGATGATGCCGGTCTTGTTCAGAGCATGGCACGAAACTCTGGTTCAGTGACGATCTTTACGCCGAGCTTGGTAGCTTTGTCGAGTTTGCTGCCAGCGTCTTCTCCGGCGAGGAGATAGGTCGTTTTGCCGCTCACACTGCCGCTGACTTTGCCGCCGTTGGCGCGGATGGTGTCGGCGATGGTTTCGCGGTCTTCGGTCAGTGTGCCGGTGATGACCCAGGTGGTGCCGTTGAGTTTTTCGGAGGCGGCGGTGACGGTTTTTTGTGTGAAATTGAGACCGGCGATGCGCAGGCGGTTGAGCAGGGCGAGGTTTAGCTCGTCATGGAACCAGGCGTGGATGCTTGGGGCGACGATGGCGCCGATGTCGGGGCATTGGGTAAGGTCTTCGACGCTGGCATTCGCGACGGCGTCGATGCTGCTGAAGTGCTCGATGAGTTTGCGCGCACCTCCGGCACCCACATGCAGAATGCCGAGACCGAAGACGAGGCGCCATGGGTCCTGCTGCTTGCTGGTGACGATGGCTTTGAGGTAATTGTCGATGCTCTTGGTGCCGACGCGATCAAGCCGGGCGAGTGAGAGCTCGTTGAGGTCATAGAGATCGGCGACGTCTGCAACCAGCCGCGAACCATCCGCTTTTTTAAAATCCACCAACTGCGCGATGACGGCTTCACCCAGGCCGCTGATGTCCATGGCGGCGCGGCTAACGAAGTGCTCGATGCGGCGTTTGACGACTTCAGGGCAATGCGGATTGGGGCAGCGGATGACGACCTGCTCTTCGTCGCGATGCACGGCGGTGCCGCAGATGGGGCAGTGCGTGGGCACGGGGACGGCGGTTTCAGTGCCGTTGCGAAGTTCCTTTTTCACGGAGACGACGGCGGGGATGATCTCGCCGGCTTTTTCGATGATGACGGTATCGCCGACGCGGATGTCTTTGCGCTCGATCTCCTCGTAGTTGTGCAGGGTGGCATTGCTCACGGTGCTGCCGCTGACGAGTACGGGCTCCAGGCGTGCCACGGGTGTGAGAGCGCCGGTGCGGCCCACCTGGATGTCGATGGCGGTGATCTTGGTTTCGGCCTGCTCGGGCTGGTATTTGTAGGCGATGGCCCAGCGCGGGGCCTTGCTGGTGGCACCGAGTTCGCGTTGGTCGGCGAAGCTGTTCACCTTGATCACGGCGCCGTCGGTTTCGTAGGGCAGTGTTTTGCGTTTTTCATCGAGTTCACGGATGGCGTGCAGCAAGCCTTCGGCGCTGTCGGCATGCCAGACGAGATCGGCTTTGCGCAGTCCGGCGGCATCGAGGAGAGCGTAAACATCGGTCTGGGATTGCACGTCACTGGCTTCGACGAGGCCATAGCAGACGATGTCGAGCGGGCGTTTGGCGACGATCTTGGGATCGAGCAGCTTCAAGGTGCCGGCGGTGGAGTTGCGAGGGTTGGCAAACATGGCCTCTCCGGCTTCTTCGCGTTCCTGATTCAGTTTGGCGAAGCCCGCCTTTGGCATGAAGACCTCGCCACGCACTTCAAAATTTTGCGGGCCATCTTTGGGCAGACGCAGAGGCAGGCGGCCGATGGTTTTGAGGTTGTTGGTGACGTCGTCACCGGTCTGTCCATCGCCACGCGTTGCACCGTGTTTTAGCATGCCGTTTTCGTAGCGGATCGTGATGGCGACGCCATCCACCTTGGGCTCGATGACGCAGTCGATCTTTTCGCGCCCCAGACCTTTTTGCAGGCGGGCAAAGAAGGCGGTGAGTTCTTCTTCCGAGTAGGTGTTGTCCAGGCTCATCATGCGCACGGTGTGCGTGATCTGCGTGAAGCCTTCGAGGGGCGCGCCGCCGACGCGCTGGGTGGGGGAATCGGGGGTGAGCAGATCAGGGAACTGCGCTTCGATTTCCTGCAACTCGCGCAGGAGGGCGTCGAACTGCTGATCGCTGATTTCAGGACGTGCCTCGACATAGTAGAGGCGATTGTGGCGGTGAAGTTCGGCGCTGAGAAAGGCGGCGCGGCTGGCGGCTTCGGCGTGGGTCATGGTTGTGCCTTGAATAGCTGCAAAGCGGCGCAGGGAAACGAAAAAACGCTCAGAGAGACTGCGTGAATTCTTCGAGCGAAACACCCGCCTGATCCAGGATGCCACGCAAAGTGCCGGGCTTGATGGGTTTGTGCTGAGGCACGACGATGGTCCTCCCGTCACGTTTCATGATGTGATGTGAGCCTCTCTGACGGATGCTTTCAAAACCCAGTCATCGCAAAGCCTTGACCGCCTCGGGTCCGTTAACATCGCGCGGAATTCTCATGCCACCTGCAGCACTGGATCTTTCACGAAGT
The DNA here is from genome assembly GCA_002482965.1 of Verrucomicrobiaceae bacterium UBA7681. Classification (GTDB taxonomy): domain Bacteria; phylum Verrucomicrobiota; class Verrucomicrobiia; order Verrucomicrobiales; family Verrucomicrobiaceae; genus Prosthecobacter. The sequence continues at coordinate 271,583 of DLGZ01000059.1, forward strand.
GAAGGCGCACTTGCTGCGGTTTTTCCTCAGGCTCGAAAAAGCCCTGGACTGCATCGGCCACCATTTCCTGGAGTTCGTTAAGCGAATCGCCCTGAGTGGTGATGCCGCCACGTCCGAGTGGATCATCCCAGCGGGCAATGTAGCCGCCGGTTTCGAGGCAGGGTTCCACGGTGAAGGTGATTTCTGCGTTCATGCGAGACTAGTAATGCCTACCCGTGCTTCTGACAATCCTTCTTCACTCGGGCTGCGGCACCCATGGGGTATCGCGCATGAGGTATTTCATGAGGATGGTGGCGCCGATCATCAGCAGGGCTTCCAGTGTGAGGAAGAGGCCGAAATGGCCGATGTGCCAAGCCCAGCTGGAGAGACCGCCGATGATGCCTGCGGCGGCCATGGAGCCGCCCATCATGAGGCAGCCGGCGCTGGTGTTTTTGACGTCCTCGGGCGGCTTGGAAAGGGGCAGCCACTGGCCCATGAGACCGGTCACGAGGGAGAAGGTGGGCAGAAACATCACGGCGGGCAGGCTGAGCGCCAGCGGTGTCCACGAATGCTGCAGGCCGCAGATGAGGGCGGTTTGCAATATCAGCACGGGAAAGCTCAGCCAGAAGATCACCGCCTTGCGCGAGCCATGGAAGAGCGGCGACCAGTGCCGGAGCGGTGCCACATGGAAGAAGGCGGCGGCACGCCAGTGCTCTGAGCAGCCGAGAAACATCATGGCCTGCAGGGACACCATGCCGAGAAAGCAGGTGGCAAAGCCCTGCATCATCATCGCGCCATCAGCGCCCCCCTTGCCGCCGGAAAAGAGCATCACCAGCGGCATGATGAGCATGGGGGCGATGCCGGGATAGAGCCGCAGCTTGATCTCGCGATCACGAAAGAGATAGGCGGTGGTGAGCTTGAACGATTCGCGCTCCACCGGATCACGCAGCCACCAGCGCAGCGGCGGCAGTTTGACGATGGCCGCGAGCCAGACGCCGCGCGGCTTGGTGCGTTCTTTGGACGTGCCGGCAGATTCGTTCAAATTCATCAGGCCCTGGCCGTAGGCGTTGCCGAGTTTTTCGAGTGCGAGCCAGCTTGTGACAGACGTGACTACGAGCGCGAGCGCCGCCGGCAGCCACAGCATGGAGGCGTCAAGCGTGGTGCCGCTGATCAGCGCATCCAGCGCGCCAAACCAGATCGGTGGCAGCGCCAGCATCCAGCCGTCGATGTGGTCAAAGTTCTTGAACGATTCCAGGTGCAGCAGGCGCGGCATGATCTGCCCGCCCAGGATCATCAACACCGTGAGCAGCGACTGCAGCGTGGTCAGGAGATTGTCCAGACGCTCACGGCCAAACCATTTGAGGCAGGCGTTGTACACCAGCACGATGCTCGCGGCGGAGAACAGCATGAGCAGCGCGGTGGAAAACAGATGCGCGGGGATGAAGCGCCAGGTCCCCCCTTTGCTCCACAGTCCGGCGATGAGTCCGGCCAGATTCAGCGCCAGCGCCAGGATGAAGGCAAAGCCCGCGAGCACCGCGCACTTCGCACGCAGCATCTGCTGCGGTGTCACGGGGCGGTGCAGCAGGATCTCCGCCTCCTCTTTCATGAAGAGCATCGTGCCCGCGCTGGAGGCCAGCGAGAGCGAGGCAAACATCAGCGTGAAACCATGCAGCGTGCAGGCAAAGACAAAGATGTCCGTGTACTGCGAGAACAGCGCGGGCATGAGACCGACCATCGCGTAAATGAAAAGGGTCATGCCGAGGCCCAGCTTCCGCCGCGCTTTTTGCGCGCCGGCCTGCTGAGCCGCACGACCGCGAAACAGCAGCGTCCAAAACAGGCTGCGCAGCACCTTCGCGGGCGAGGGTGCTTGGTGCGCAGGCGTCTCCGGCAGGCTTTCGGCGGCGGTGCTCATGACAGCATGTTTTTGGCAAAGGACTGAGCGCGTGCCTCCAGACCACCGAGGCCGGTGAGCTGCGTGAAGAGCTGCTCCAGTGTGTCTGCCCCATGCTGGTGCTGCAGTTCCTGCGGCGTGCCTTCCACCAGGAGCTTTCCTTGCGCCATGATGGCGACGCGATTGCACACGCGCTCGACCACATCGAGCACATGCGAGCTGTAGACGATCGTCTTGCCTTCGCGCGCCAGGGTTTCCAGCAGTGCTTTGAAGCCGACAGCGGCATTCGCATCCAGACCATCCAGCGGTTCATCCAGCAGCACCACTTTCGGATTGTGGAGCAATGCGGCGGTGATGACGACCTTGCGCCGCATGCCCTTGGAATAGGCACCGAGGAGCTTGGTGGTGAGCGTCTGCTCATCCAGCTCAAAGAAATCGAGAAACTGGCGGATGCGGGGCCGGGCCTCGTCCTCGTGGATGCCGTAGAGCGCGCCGATCATGAGGAGGAACTCCAGCCCGGTGAGAGATTCATAGACCGCGCCGGAGTCTGGCACGAAGCCGAGCAGGCGCTTGGCCTCCATGGGGTGTGTGGAGATGTTCACCCCGCAGATCAGGGCGGTGCCTTCGTCGGGTTGCAGCATGCCGGTGACCATTTTCAGCGTGGTGGTCTTCCCTGCCCCGTTTGGCCCCAGCAACCCGACAATTTTCCCCGGCGGCACCTCCCAGGTCAGATGATCGACGGCGATTTGAGCACCGAAGCGCTTGGTGAGGCCCTGAATGGAGATCATGGGCCCCGATCATCCATGGCCTGAGGGTTCTTGCAAGGCGCATTCCGACAACCCTAGCCACCATGAATTTTAATAGATATTAACTAAAACCCTTGCCGCCAAGTCTAAAATCAATATACTGAGTGCAATTTCAATAATATGTCGCAATTCCCTTCCCACCTGCCCGCACGTCTGCGCTTTGCCGTGTTGTTGGTGCTTTTGATTCTCGGCATGCGCCAGGTCTCGAAGGCTCAGGCCCCTGCCGGGCCGCTGCCAGCGGCCGGCACCTATGTGCCCGTGGGTGAAGGTGCATCCATCAAGGTCAATTTTCCGAGCGCCCCCATCCAGGCCATCATCCCCTTTTACACCCAGCTCACGGGGAAAAAGCTCATCCTCGACTCGGCGCTTCAGGGCGAGATGCTGCACATCTACTCCCCGCAGTTGCTCACGAAGAAGGACGCGATCGCCTTCATCGAAGCCACGCTGCTGCTCAACAACTACGCGATCATCAATGTCGATGCCAACACCGCGAAGCTGATCAACCAGTCCGGTGGCAAAAGCCCCACCGCCGACGGCTTGAGGGTGTACAATTCCCTCAGCGATCTGCCGCAGAATGAGGAGATCTGCCACTACGTGCTGCCCTTGCAGTTCGTCTCGGCGGACGAAGCCTCCAAGGCCTTTCAGCAGGTCATTAAACTGCACGGTTACGGTGCCATGACCGGCATCTCCAACGACACGGCCCTCATCATCACGGAAAACAGCACGACCATTCGCAGCATCTGCGAGATTGCCCAGATCATCGACGTCCCACCGACGGAAACCGCGAATGAAATGATCAAGCTGGAGCGCTCCGATGTGGAGCTGGTGGCCGAGATTGTGAATGAGATCTTCGAACAGGAGGAAAAGGCGAAGAGCTCCACGACCGCGCCTGCTGCCGCCGTGCCGAATGCCGCGGCCCGTCCTGGAGTTCCCGCTGTGCCGGTCAGTCCCTCCGGCAGCAGCACCACCGCAACCAATCCGGCCGCCGCACGCGTCAAAGTCTTTGCCTACCGCCGGACGAATGAGCTGCTGGTGATCGGCCGTCCGGTGGACATCACGTACATCAAGGGGCTGGTCGGGAAACTCGACAAGCAGGGCGATGGCTCCAATTTCCTCAAGCGCCGTCTGAAGTATCTCGACGTGATTGATTTCCTGTCAGTGGCCTACAATGCGCTGGCCAAAGACACCGACATTCAAGGCAACAACGACGGTGCCATCGCGGGGGCTCCCGGCGGTGGTGGCACACGCCGAAAATCGGGCGCCAGCTCGAGGTCCTCCTCGGACGACAGCAACAGCAACAATTCCAACGGCTTCGGCAGCAGCGACAGCTCCGCCTATGGCTCAAACACAGGCCTGGGAGGCGGCTTCGGCAATTCCTCCGGCTCACAAGGCAACTCGAACTCGAACCGCAGTCTGCTCGACAATCCGGAGGATGTGGGTGCTCCTGAGTCCATGGTCGTCGGCAAGACGCTGCTCATCGGCGATCCGCAGTCGAACAGTCTCATCGTTTCGGGTTCTCCCGAGCACATCGCACGCATTGACCAACTGCTGGTGGAAATGGATATCCGCCCCCAGCAGATTTACATTTCTGCGATCATCGGCCAGTTGAGCCTGGGCAAGAATTTCAACTACGGGGTGGATTTCCTCCAGCTGCTGTCGGATTTCAGCGTCAACCGCAACGGTGCCACCAGTACATCCACCACGGGCGGTTCCACCACGGCAGCATCCAACATCATCCAGTTTCCGGCGAAGTTTGGGCAGCTCAATTTCTACGGCCAGATCGGTGCGCTGAGCAACTACATCAAGGTGATCGACAGCAACAACAACTTCAAGGTGCTGGCCACGCCGAGCATCTACGCGAAGAATGCCGCCAAATCTGTGATCTCCTCCGGTCAGAGCATCGCCGTGCCTGCCAACATCCTGACCAACGGCGCCTTCACAGGTGGTGTGGCGAGCAACAGCGTGAGCGTGACCTATCGGGATGTCCTTCTCAAGCTTGAGGTCATCCCGCTGATCAACTCCGACGATGAAGTCACCCTGCGCATCGCCCAGATCAATGACAACATTGTCGGCTCGCAGACCATCGGCGGCAACACCGTGCCCACCATCGGCAAACAGGAACTGCTGACGGAAGTGGCGGTGAAGAACGGTGCCACGGTGGTTCTCGGGGGGCTGATCACGGAGAAAGTCACCAAAGGTAAAAACGGAGTCATCGGTCTCCGCCGCATTCCGATTCTGGGAAATCTCTTTGGCACCACGCAAAATCAAACGACCCGCGAAGAGCTGCTCATCTTCATCCAGCCCCGCATTGTGCGCTCGGACGATCCACTCGACACGCCTAACAACATCGAAAGCGGTCGCAGCCAAGTCTATGATGAGGCGATGCAGTTTGGCTCCCCCGGACTTGAAAACATTCCCCGCGCACTTCCTGCGCGGTAAGTGAAGCGGGGCGAACGCGCCAAAGGAGCGTCGACTTCAAAGAGGTCTACACGGTGCAGGTGCAGCACCCAGAGTGTGATCCTCACGGCGATCTGACTTCTGCGTGCTACAAGAGATGCGGCACCCTGCTTTCGTCCTTTAAGGAACCAGAAGGGATCAAGATGATCCCTCTCCTTGACCGCTCTCTCAAACCAACGCCCTCTTACTTCTTGATGGCTTCAGCGCGATTCTGGCTGTAGGCACTGCGTGTGGAGAGATAAGGATCGACGGCATCCTTTGTGATCGTGTCATAATTCTCCATCTGGGCAGGCGTCGAACGCAGCGTGTTGGCCAAAGGAGGCACGATGACCCAGTCATGATTGTTCCGGCTGCCGTACCACCAGAAGTAAGGCCAGTTGACCGGATTGAGGGCATAGTCCCCGACCAAGCCGACTCCATCGCGCAGGCTGCTGGGGCCCAGCAATGGCAGGACTATGTACGGGCCGTTCGGAATGCCCCACTTCCCAAAGGTCTGTGCGGTGTCTTCGTCAGGAACATTGGCGAGCGCCGGAATCTTTTCCGCAGGCCGGAAGATGCCGCCGATACCACCCACAGTGTTGACGACGAACTTGCCGGTTTCCTGCCCCGCACGCTTGAACTTGCCCTGGAGGGTGCAGTTCACGAAACGCACTGGGTACTTCACGTTTTCAAAGGCATTGTCGATCCCCTTGCGCACAGGCCTTGGCAGGATCAGCTGATAGCCCTTCGAGATCGGACGGAGGAGGAAGGTGTACAACTGGTTGTTCACCCAGAACGTGCCGCGATTGAGCTTCTCCAGCGGGTCGGAAATATCCGGTGCTGTGGCATACTCATCGAGTTCATCATCCTTGACCGTCCCAACTTTGTCTGCGGCTGCGCCCTTCTTGGTTGCAGCCATGGGAGTGGCCGCTGCGGTGGGTTTCACCGTAGTCTTGGCTGCCTGCATGCTGCAATCTGTCAGCAGCGGAGTGGCGGCCAACAACAAGAGACGGAGTGTGTATGCACGGTATTTCATTGGGGGCGGGAGACGGACTGCGTAAGAGAGCTTATGACACCATTTGCGCCACCTTTTTTAAATTGCGCATCCAATTGGCTGCGGTAGTTGGCGATCAGGCTGACTCCCTCGATCACCACGTCCGTAATTTGCATCTGCTCCATGCGGTAGGTCACGCTGTAGTGGCTGCCCAGGTAAACCATGCTCGTCGGCACATCAACGCGATCAGCCGACGGAGACACGGCTGTTTTGTAGGTGATGGCCGGATGCTCTCCCGGTGTGAATTTGCCGCTGTAGCTGCGGATGATCAGCGTCGTAAAAAGCTTAGTGGCCTGCTGCTGCTGAGCTGGCGTGAACTGCTTCCAACCAGGCCCCACGGCGCGCTTGGTCATCGTTTCAAAACTCACGTACTTCTGCAGCACCGGGCGCAGTTTCTCCGGCAGTGCGCTGCGGTTTCCGGCACGATCAGCCACGGCCAGGACTTCAGTCACTGCGGATTTCAGGCGGGTCTGAGCCTCAGCAATCTGGGCAGACACGGCCAGGGGTGCAGCGGCCAGGAGGAGTGGGAGCAGAAAACGTAGGGTCATGGGGCGGGGGGAGGTGCGTCTTTACCTTTTTCAACAGAGCCAAAAGCCATCTTGCCAATTAACGACTCAAGATCGACCGAGGACTCAGTCATCGTGATCCGTGAACCAGCGGAAAGGTAAGTTTCATCCGCGCCCGGTGCAAGTGCCACGTATTTGTCGCCGATGAGTCCGGTGGTTTTGATCGAGGCCATGGTATCGGTGGGCAGTTTCAGCCCCGCCTGTACGCGCAGCGTCACCATCGCGCTGTAGTCCGTGTCATCCACGCGGATGCCTTCGACACGCCCGACAGGGACACCTGCCACCAGCACGCTGCTGCCGGAATTGAGCCCTCCGGCATTGGTAAAGCGGGCCTCCATCACATAGGTGTCGCCACCGACCATTGATCCCGCGCCGAGTTTCACCGTCAGATACACGATGGCGGCGATCCCCAGGAGGACGAAGAGTCCCACGTAAAGTTCCAGCTTGGATTGTTTCATGAGTCTTCAGTTTGCAGGGCTTCGCCACGTCTCATAGCAGCAAGTGTGCGGCCAAGTGCGTCCGCGCTGTCGCGAAAGTCACCCACCACGGTGGCGGTGGAGGCGGTAAATTCAGCAGGCGAGCCTTCAAAGCACATGCGCCCTTTGTCAAGCAAGGCCACGCGGTCACTTGCGATGAGCGCCTCGGTGAGGTCATGCGTCACGACGAGCGCGGTGAAGCCAAACTGGCGCTGATACTTGGCGATCATGGCAAAAACGGCATTGCGCCGCAGGGGGTCGAGACCGGCGGTGGGCTCATCAAACAGCACCAGCTCCGGCCGCGTGACGATGGCGCGTGCCAGCGCGAGGCGCTTCTGCATGCCGCCGGAAAGCTGGCTGGGATAGCGGTCTTGATGGGCCTCCAGTTCGAGCTGCCGCAGCGCCTCCAGACTGCGCTCGCGGATTTCCTTGTCGGGCAGATCCGTTGTCTGCTCCAAAGGCAGAGCCACGTTTTCCAGGGCGGTCAGTGAGTCAAACAGCGCATTGCTTTGAAACAGAAAGCTGCAGCGCCTGCGGAAATCGGCCAGCGCTGCGGCATCGCCCACAGTGAGCGGCTTGCCATCAAAGTGGATGCTGCCGGCATCGGGCTGAACGACATTTGCCAGACATTTCAGCAGCACGGACTTACCAGCACCGCTGCGTCCCAGGACGCTCACCAGACTGCCGCGTGGCACATTGAGGCTGGCCCCATCCAGTACGACGTTGTCTTGGAAGCGCTTGAACAAGCCTTCGATGCGCAGCAGCAGTGGTTGATTGGTCTCAGCAACCATGATCAGACGAGGAAGGAGGTGATGATGTAATCGGCGGCCAGCACGATGATGCTCGACTGCACCACCGCACGCGTGGTCGAGGCACTGACGGCACGCGCTCCGGTGGCAGAACTGCAACGGTGCGCGTTAAAACCATGGTAGGCACACAGTGAGATCGTCAGCAGGCCAAAGGTGGCCGCCTTGATGAAACACTCCCGCACATCCGGCGCTGAAATCGCGCGCTCCACGGAGGACCAGTACACTCCAGGCTCGAGTCCGAGCAGCAGCGAGCCCGACAAGCTGCCTCCCCACAAACCCACCGTGACAAAGAGGGCGGTCTGCATTGGATACACCACCAGCGCTGCAAGCAGTCGCGGTGTGACCAGATAGGCATGAGTGCTCACGCCCATGGTCTCCAGTGCGGCAATCTGCTCGGTGTTGCGCTGAATGCCCAGCTCGGCGGCGAGGGCGGAACCCGCCTGCCCTACCAACATCAACGCCGCCAGCACCGGCCCCAGTTCGCGGATCAGGCTCAGCGAAACCAGCGTGCCGAGCAGGCCCTCCGAGCCAAAGCGGTTCAGCACATAGTAGCCCTGCAGGCCAAGCACCAGCCCGGTGAACATACCCACAATCAGGATCACCGGCAGGCAGCGAACGCCCTGCTCAAAACCTGCGCGCACAATCCGCCGGCCCAGCCGCCGCGCACCCAGCGCAGAACGAAAAGACCGCCCCGTAAAGAGAGCAAAGTCGCCCAGTTCATGAACAATTGAGAGTGAGTAACGACCTACGGTGCGCAGCATGCGGTGCCCAGACTTTCACCCACGCAGCAGAGATGCGCAACGCCACAGAGCTCCCCCGACGCAATTATTCTTGGCCGTTCGAAATCACAGCTCGCCCACGGGCAGCCACTTGCGCTGCTCCCAGCTTTGCAGGCCGAGCTCGGCCAGTTGCACGCCTTTGGCGCCTTCGCGCAGCGTCCAAGGGAACGGTGTATCCAGCGCGACGTGTTTGAGAAATTCCTCCCACTGGATCTTGAAGGCGTTGTCGTAGGTCGTCGTGTCTGGCACTTCCTGCCAGCCGCCGAAGAAATCGATCGGCTGGTCGATGTCCGGATTCCAGGTGGGCCGGGGCGTGGTGCCGATGCTCTGCACCCAGCACTTGCGCAGCCCCACGATGGCGCTGCCATGCGTGCCGTCCACCTGCATGGTCAGCAGATCATCGCGCCGCACGCGCACTGTCCAGGAGCTGTTGAACTGGCAGATGACACCGTCCTCGCACTCAAAGGTGGCGTAGCAGGCGTCGTCGCTGGTGCAGGCGTACTCCTTGCCGCGCTCGTCGAGGCGCTTCGGCAGATGCGTGGCACCGATGCAGCTCACGGCCTTGATCTTGCCAAAGAGATTGTCCACCACGTAACGCCAGTGGCATAACATATCCACGATGATGCCGCCGCCGTCTTCCTTGCGGTAGTTCCAGGAGGGGCGCTGCGCGGGCTGGTCGCCTTCCTCTCCGGTGAAGACCCAGTAACCAAACTCGCCACGCACGCTGAGGATGCGACCAAAATAACCCTGATCCCGTAACGTGCGGAACTTGCGAATGCCGCTGAGCCAGAGCTTGTCCTGCACCACGCCGTTTTTCACGCCGGCGTCTTCGCAGAGCTTTGCCAAACGTAACGCCTCACTCGTTTCAACTGCAGTTGGTTTCTCGCAGTAGATCGCCTTCCCTGCCTGCACCGCTTTCTCCACAAAACCCGCGCGCTGCAAGGTGCCTGACGCATCAAAGAAGATCTCGTCCTCCTTGTTCGCCAGCGCCGCATCGATGTCTGTGGTGTAGCGGGTGATTCCCGTACGCTCCGCCAACGCCTTCAGCTTGTCATGATTCCGCCCCGTGAGGATCGGGTCCGGCATCAGCGTGAGACCATCGCTCACCTTCAGCCCGCCTTGATCGCGGATGGCCTTGATCGAGCGGATCAGGTGCTGGTTCGTACCCATGCGTCCCGTGACGCCGTTCATGATGATGCCGATTCGTTTGGTTTCCATGCTGGTTGGTAGTTAAGAGTAAAGCTGCGCGTAAGAGGAAGCGATTTGATCAAGGAACTCGTTCTGGTCCACGCTCCACCACTTGTTTGAAAAGATCTCCACTTCACGATGACCGATGAAGCCGGTGGCATCCACCCAGTCGCTGATTTCTTTGATATTGATGCAGCCTTCACCCATGAGACCACGGTCGTTGAGGAGATCGGTGGTCGGCGTTTTCCAGTCACAAATATGGAAAGCATGCAGGCGGCCCGTTTGACCTGCGAGATCAATCTGGGCCTTCAATTCCGGGTCCCACCAAACATGGTAAACATCCACCGCAATGCCGACCGATTTCGGTGATCCTAGCACATCACAAATCTCATGTGCCTGCCGCATCGTGTTCACTGCGCTGCGATCATCCGCATACATCGGATGCAAGGGCTCGATGGCCAGTTTCACGCCCGCCTGTTCCGCCGCAGGCAGCACCGCAGCGATGCCATCGGCGATCTGCTTGCGTGACTCCACCAATGACTGCCCAGGCAAAGCGCCGCAAACCAGCACGATGAGCGGAGCACCCACCGCATGCGCCTGCTCGATGGCCTTCAAATTGTCATCAATGGCAGTTTGCCGCCCTACCGCCGTCGTCGCTGGAAAAAAACCACCGCGGCACAGACTCACCACCTCCAGGCCCGCGTCCCGCGTCTGCCGTGCCACGGCCCCAAGCTCCCGCCCTTCCAAAGCCTGCCGCCAGATCGTGATGCCGCTGACGCCACGCTGTGGAAACTGCACCAGGCATTCTTCAAGGCTCAACGGTTTGGTGGTGATGGTATGGACACAAAGTCGGCGCATGAGAAAGATCATGGCAGTGCCAGCTCATAAGAAAAAGATGATTTTACGATACTCCTGATCGGAAATATCAATGGCAGGTCATGGAACTCTACCAACTCGGCTACTTCATCGAAATCGCCCGCCAGCGCAGTTTCACCCGAGCGGCCGGGCGATTGCACATGGCGCAGCCAGCGCTGAGCCAGCAGATGAAGAACCTCGAAACGGAGCTGGGAACGCCCCTGTTCAATCGTGGTCGCAAAGAAGTACAGCTCACTGCCGCCGGGAAAGCCTTTCTGCCGCGTGCCGAAGGACTCCTCATTCAGGCTGAAGCCGCCAAGGCGATCGTCTCCGATGTGGCCAGCCTGCGGGGCGGCAAGCTGAGCATCGCGGCCATTCCCAGTGTGAGCGCCTGCCTGCTGCCGGAGGTGATTCACCGTTTCAGCAAGCAGCATGCCCAGGTGGCCCTGCAGTTGATCGAGGACAGTTCCGAACGTGTGGCCGACTGCGTGGAATCCGGCCTGGCCGACATCGGCTTTCTCCAACTCCCCGCCAGCAAGTCAGCCTTCAAGGCGCAGCCCCTGATCACCGAGCCTTTCGTTCTCCTCGTTGGTAAAACGCATGCGCTTGCCCGACAGAAAACCGTGCAGTTGCAGCAGTTGTCCGCCGAATCCTTCATCTTTTACAAGGGCCGCGCGCGCGACACGGCTTTGGAGTCCTGCCGCAAAGCCGGGTTTGAGCCTCATATCGTCTGCGAGAGCGGCGAACTGGGGACGGTGCGTGCGCTCGTCGCGGCAGGTCTCGGTCTGGCGATTGTTCCCCGGCTCGCGGCTGGGAATTTGCCCGAGAGCATCTTCACCGTGGCTATTCGCGAACCCAAAATGCAGCGCCAAATCGCCGCCGTCTGGCAGAAAGGCAGTGTACTTTCGCCTGCGGCAGCAACGCTTCTACAACTGGCAACCGAGCTGCTTGCGCAGGGAAACACTGCGTCTAACGCTTTATAGTTTTGCTTGGCGGCATACGCCAATCAGGAGCCTTAGATAATGCCCCCCCGCCACAGCAGCCCGGGACGGGAGAAGGCAATTCAAATCAGGATTTCGCGGCCGCAGGCGCAGCATCCTGCGGTGAATTGGTCTTGGCAGGCGCGTAGTAGTAGCTGGCGTAGTTGTAGTAGGTGTACTCTTTCAGGTTTGAGCTGGAGCGGTTGAGAATCACCCCGCCAATGTTCACCTGACGTTCATAGAGCAGATCCAGCGCCTTGCCGGAAAGGCGGGCCATGGTGGAGGACATGCGCACCACAAAGAGCACTGAGTCAAGCTTCGGCGCAAAGCTGGCCGTGTCATCGGCCACCAGGACCGGAGCGCTGTCGAAGATGACGTAATCGTATTCCTCACCCATCTCACGCAGCATCTCTTCGGCTGTTTTGGAAAGCAGCATTTCAGAGGTTTGATCGAAGACATCGCCACGGGCGAGCAGGTCCAGATTGCGCGTACTGGTTTCCTGAACGGCATCGCGCCAGTGCAGTTTCCCACGCAGGGCTTCGCTGAGCCCCGGAGTGGAAGGGAGCTTAAACAGTTCGCTCACACCACCACGACGCAAGTCGCAGTCCGCCAGCAGCACACGAGCCCCGGCCAGGGCCATGGTGACAGCCAAGTTGGAAGTGACTGTCGTCTTGCCTTCATTGGGAACCGCGCTGGTGATGAGAATCGTCTTCGGCGGCTTGCCCTGCCAGTTTTTGAAGAGAATGGAGGAACGGATATTGCGAAACGCTTCTGCGTAGAGATGGCGGTCATCATTCGGACGCAGCAGAGCCACATCACCGCGATTCCTCTGTTCCGGCACCTGCCCCAGAACTGCTTCCGCAGGGAACAAGGTCTGAAACTCACTGTAGGAATTCATTCGGTCGTCCAGACGGTCAAACAGCAGCAGGATCACAATGCCAACACCCATGCCCGCAATCAGGCCAATAATGATCGGCATCACCCAATCCTCCACATTTTCATAGGCAGGAATGGCACGTTCTTGAATGCCGACAAAATCCGCCTGGGTGATAAAAGAGCTTTGAACCCCTTCTACTTTTTCAAACAGCTTTTTGTAGGTCATTGAGGCCGACTCATAAGCCTTTTCCAACTTTTCATGCTCAGCAATTTTGCCGCCGAGATCGAGGGCCTCTTTTTGCTTTTCAAGAATCTGCGCATTCAAGACCTGCACACGACGCTCGATGTCTGCCATCTGCGAGTGCATCTCCTGCTGGATCTGCTCCGCATAAGAAGCGAGCAACGCTTTCTGCGCCGCCAAGTCCTCCGACACATCCTGCACCATCGGATGCTGCTGCTTGAACTGGATCAGGAGAGAATCCAGTTTGGTCTTCAATTCAGTGATTCTGGACTTGGTGCGCAGGTAATCCTGTTCCGCCATGGTCATGCCATTGCGCCCAGGTGAGGTATCTGCCGTTTTAACGCCAGGTGCCGGCGCGTTCTCGGGGCTGCTGGCAGCGCCTGCCGCCGCCGCCGTTGATCCGGCTGCGCTCAACATGCGTTCACGCTCTACCATCGCAGCATTCACATTGGCGATTGCCAGCCGCAGATCTTCAAGCGTCGTGCGCTGAGACTCAAGCTGACCCTGCAGATTTGCGAGGAACTGCGCGGCAAGATTGTTGCCATTGGTGAGCGTGAGGATGTTGTTGGCCGCCTTGAACTTGGTGAGCTGCTCAAGGGTGTCGTCCATGACTTTCTGCTTGGTCACCACCTCCTGGAGGAACTGCTGGATCACCTTGCTCTGAGCCTGCTCGCGAATGCTCTGACGGAACGCGATGAATTCGTCCAAAAGGGCGTCCAAAAAGATTTTCGTGTATTTAGGCTCAGAACCTGTCGCAAGGATGTTGAAAATGGCCGAGCCCTTGGTCTGAGCCACCCGGACTTCCACTTCGGAATCCTTCACATCGGGGTTCAATGCTCTCACGCGCTCCAGAGCGCGTCGTTTCATTTCGGCGCTTTCGATGGTTTCAATGATCGTGCCGTAGAAGTCCGCCTGCTGTTCACGCCAAGTCACGTTGTCATTGAATGCCAGCTGACCACCGGCAACGAGTTTTGCCAAGGAACGAAACTCCTGGGGACGCCCGGTGATACGCAAGGCCTGCACACAAACACCAATGCTGGCAGTCAGAAGCAGGAACCACCAGCGGCGGCGCAGCAGGATCTTGTACCGTTGAAATTTGGCAGATGCCTCATGAATGCGGCTCAGCGTACTGGATTGCGCCGGGCCTGGGAGGGTGAGGTTTTGTTCCATGATTTCGAAAATCCAAATTTATTCTGTCGTACAGCCGGGATTACCTGCATCCCCGTCATATTTCGGGATGGCAGAGTCGTTCAAAAAGACAACTTAAGCCATTTGATTTATTTGGCTGCCCGTCTGTTCGATATTATCTCAAAATTCACTTTCCCTGGCTTCCAAACTTCTATGGAAACCACCTGAATTTTTAGAAATTGACGGTCTTTTCCTCGACGATGATGACGTCATCCTTGCGGAGGAACACATCCCGTTCGAGATCGCCCTGCCGCATGATGCCGTCCACATTGACCATGATGGTTTTGTTTCCCTGGGGAGTCTTGCGAATGATTTTCACCCTTTCCTTATTGGCGAACTGGGCAAAACCACCTGCACGCAGGATGGCCTGGCTGATGGAAATGTCTTCATTGGACGGCAGGTCGTATTTCCCCTGTTTGGCAACGATGCCAAACATGACGTAAAACTCGAGATCCACCTCACGCATTCTCATGGCGTCCTCAATATTGATCTTGTCGATCGCGATCACGACGGTGGCATGCTGGAAGAAATTCTTCTCGAGCTCTTTTTTGATCGCGAAGGCCAGAGCCCGGCAGGATTTGCCTCTAGCGGTGATCAAACCCACATACGGAGCCTGAACCTCTCCGGTCACGGCAACAATCTGCTGGAGGGCATCCCGACGGTCTTCCAGAATTCGGATGCTGATCGTATCCCCCGCCGCGATGGTCTGGGTGTCGTCCAGCACATCCATGGAGGACAGCACGGCCGCCCCAGCATTGACAGAGCCAGTTGCGACAGGTGAGGCCTGCCGCGTTGATCTTGACGGCTCAGCGGACCGATATCCTGCATCTTGAGCTTCCAAAGATGGAAGAGCAGTGGCAAGCAGCAGCAAGGACAGTGATAGCTTTTTCATGATGATAGTGAATGATTTTTGATGACTCCAAACACCAGAGCCGACGATGGCTTGGCTGAGATCAAAAGTCTTAGACCTATTACGATCCGTTTCGTTAGAAATTGTAATTGAGGCCCAAAATCAGACGTGTCTGAGTGGAATCCGCATTGGTTTGCTTGGTATTGGTAACGAAATAGCGATAGCCCAGATTCACGCCAGCTTTGGCAGTCAGGCTGTAGTTCAAGTCAAATGAGAACCCGCTCTGATCCGAATCCCTTCCGGCCACGCCATAGTAATCGGCACGACCAAAATGATATCCGGCACCTGCCCGAAGCTTGGAAGTAAGCTGGTGAGTGTAGTAAAAATCCACACCGAACTGAGTCAACTTGTACCCAGTGCCTGGGAATGTAGGATCGATAAGCGAGGGTCTTGCGTTTTCGTAGTAGCCTGAAACTGAGAAGCGACCACCCTTCCAGGCCACCATTGAGACACCATAGTTGACAAAGTCAGCTGTAATGAAGTTCGATGCCAAGTTGATCGAGGACTCATGCCCAATGGACAAGGTGTGGCTGAAGCGAGCATTGAGCTGGTTGGTAATGCTGAAATTGTAGTAGTAGCTGTTCAGGTCGGAACTGTCTCCAGGGCCGGGGCTGGGACTCGTCGGGAAAACCGTCGGGGAGTCGAAGTTGAAGGCCTGCAGACCACCCGAAAGCTTGACGACGGTTGATTTGCCAAGCGGAACACTGACGAAGGCACCCCAATTGAGGAGAACGCCGTCATTCAAAGTAGGATTCGCATAATTCAGCAATGAGACACCGCCTTCTGTACCCAAAATCCAGGTTGCTGTAGGACTGTAGGTGAGGGAGGCATGCAGCGTATTCATGGTACGACTGAACTGGCTGTTATTACTGCCAAGTGCCTCGGAAATGGTGTTCGTGTAATTGACAGCAAGCGCCCAAGCCGAATTGATCTGCCAGTTGGCGGCCACACCAAAATCATTCTGGAACACACCAAAGCTCGAATTATTTGCCGCACCAACGAAGGCATTATTCAATGCAGGGCGCATGGACATGCGGTCGTAAATGGTGAAGTTTACCGGGCCAGCCTTGATATCAAAAGCAAGCGTCGTTCCTGGCAAAACGTTGATCAGGTAATTACCATTACCATACGAAGCCAGCTCTGGATGATTGAAATAATGATCCACGCCCAGGCCCCCGGTGAAGCTGAGCACATTATTTTGTGAAACCCGGTAGTTGGCGCTGATGTTGAGGAGGGTGCTGCTGATAACATCTGACACCGGAACGGCGGTACGACGAATGTTGCTGTTGTACTCAAAACCTTGATACAGACCCAGGCCGATATTCACGGGACCCAGTTTGAGATTGCGTTTGCCCGTCAGGAACGGATCGGAGGTGTAGGTGGGAGCAAAATAGCTCAAGGACTGTGAATATTGGCCTGAGTAGGTGGTATAATCACCCACAGCACGGGCGGCGAACGCAGAACTGCCGCTGCGTACCGAAGGCTGCGAGATCTGACGGTCAGAACGCAGCAATTGCTGAAGACTCTGGTAACCCTCTTGATCTTCCTGGCTGACGTAAGCCCCCTTCTCGTAGTCATAGACCACATCACCACTGCGCGCGGATGACTGTGTCGTCTTTTTCATCTGACCGGCACGGGACCGAAGGTCATTGAAAAAGTTGCTGGTTTGTGACGGGGAAACTCCAAATTGAGCGTTAGAACGAAGCGGCAACAGACAGCCGGCCGTGATGGTAATCACCATCAGAAGGGCGTTGATGGGGATAGGTCGAGAGTGGTTAATCAGCATAACGGGAGAGATTGGGTCGGGAATTAACACTGATAGAAGCAATTTTACCTGCTTTTGTCTATACCAAATTTCTCTCGATTTTGCCACATTCTCGTCATTGATATTCAATAATCTGGGTTCAGCCTGCACGTTTTGGCCCAATGCTCTTCCCTCAGTTCTTGTAGGTAGCCACTGAAACTGCACTTCTCGTTTCACGGACACGCTTCCTGAGTTCAAAATCAAACTCGAGCTGGATTTCTCTCGAAGACGCTCTGTCCCACGACCTGTGAGGGATGTTTGCTTGGGGGGCCAAGGCGATTAAACTGCGTAATTTGCCGAACAGTTTCCCGATTGGCATCCGTCTGGAGTTGAAAGAATTCATGGGTTTGGCGATGATAATTAAGATAACTTTCCGAACGCTATATAGTGTTCATTATAACATGTTCAAATGAATTATTCTGGTGGCCTAAAAAAGCATGGCAGCCCCTCTCTCGATTGACGCAGCCGCTTTAAAAGTTCATGTGCGCTTATGTCCATTGAAGTCCATCCAGCCCCGACCGCGCGGTTGACCATCCCAGAATACGCCATGGCGCTTGCCCACGTCGCCAGCCTGCGTTCGGAGGATCCCTTTCGGAAGGTGGGGGCGGTGGCCATTGATTTTGACAACCGGGTGATCGGAACCGCGTACAATGGCCTCGCGCCGGGATACGACGCTGACCCTGATTTCTGGGCGGATCGTGATGCACGTCGTAAATACATGCTGCACGCCGAGGTGAACCTGTGCAGCCTTTTCACCCGTGGTAATGTCAGGCTCGTCGCCTGCACCACCAAGCCCTGCACCAGCTGCATGCAGATGCTCTGTGCCTACGGCGTCAAAGAAGTCTATTTCCGCGATGATTACCCTGAATCTGAGGCTGACGCCATCGCCGGACGTTATGGCATCCCGCTGATCCAGCTTGCGGACTACCCGCAGATCGTCACGGCAGGAGAAAAGGCGCCAACCGCGTAGTGGTTTGCTGACGCGGGGTCAAAGCGCCTGCACGACACCCAGCTCGTGCGAGGCGAGTGCCGCCGCGAAAATTTCCTGAGTCGCCACCGCTTCCTCCACCGTGGCGCAGCCGCAGCGCCCGCCGAGCAGGCCCTCGCGCTCCATCAGGTAGGCCGCCCACATCTGCTGGATGATGTCAGGAAATCCCGGCTCAAAAATGCCTCCGGTCACTGTCTTGAAGGGCATGCAGAAACCAAGATCCGTCTTCTTCCAGAACTGCTCCTTGCCGTTTTCAAACAACCACAGCGTTTTCGGTTCCTTGGTGGTGTAGCGCACCCCGCCCTCGGTGCCCAGCACCTCGATGTACCAGGTGTTCGTCTCCCCCGGGGCCATGCGCTTCATCTCCAGACGCAGCGGCACCGCATGCCCGCCTATCTGCGTCCAGCAGTGCAGAAGTGCATTGTCCCAGGTGTCACAGTCTGCCATCCCTCCCCTGCCATCTGGCCGCTGAGGATAGCCCTTCTGCAATTGGGCAAACAAACGCTGCGGCCGCCAACCCAGACGCAAAGGGATGTGGCAGGCGTGCATGCCCAAATCTCCGAGCACACCGATCTCACCGCAGGTCGCGGACTTGCGCTTCCAGTTTGCCGGCTTGGACGCGTCCAGATCACTGCTGTGGTGGAATGCGGCCACGACTTCCAAAATGCGTCCCAGGGTGCCTTCCTTGACATGCTGCATCACCCGCTGTGCTCCGGGTAGAAAAGGAAACTCCGAACTGCAGCGCACGAACAGGCCCGAAGCCTGCGCGGCTTCCGCGATGCGCCGCGCCGAGGCCAGATCCATGCCAAAGGGCTTTTCCGCAAACAAATCCTTCCCTGCCGCCAGCACGTCGCAGTAGATCTTCTCATGCAGGTTGTGCGGCACCGCCACATAGACCACGTCCACCGCGGGGTTCGCCAGCAGTTCGTGATAATCTCCGGTGATCTGTGTGCAGGAGGGGATGCGGCGAAACCAGTTCCGCACATCCTCGACGAGATCCGCCACCGCCACCAGTTCCGGCTGCACCTCCACATCCATCAGCGCGCACCAGCGTGCGAAGGCACTCGCCATTTCCCGGCCCATGAGGCCGCCGCCGATGATGCCGATGCCGATTTTTTTCATAGATCGTTCAAACGACCCGTCCCCACCGAATCACGCAACCGTCGCGTTCTTCACCGCCAGTTCATGCTTCGCCATTTGCAGATCGGCCTCCACCATGATCTTGACGAGTTCCTTGAACTTCACCTTTGGCTCCCAGCCCAGCTTTTTGCGGGCCTTGGCCGGATCTCCGATGAGGAGCTCCACCTCCGCCGGGCGTTCGTAACGGGCGTCGTATTTGACATACTTCTCCCAGTCGAGATCCAGCGCGCCGAAGGTCTCCTGCACGAATTCCTTCACGCTGTGAGTCTCGTTTGTCGCGATCACGTAGTCATCCGGCTCATCCTGCTGGAGCATCATCCACATCATTTCGACGTAGTCCTTCGCGTAGCCCCAGTCGCGCTTCGCATCCATGTTCCCCAGGAAGAGCGTTTCCTGCAGGCCCATTTTGATGCGAGTGGCGGCACGGGTGATCTTGCGAGTCACAAAGGTTTCCCCACGGCGTGGCGACTCGTGATTGAAAAGAATGCCGCTGCTGGCGTGCAGACCGTAGCTTTCACGGTAGTTCACCGTCAGCCAGTGGCCGTACACCTTGGCGCAGGCGTAGGGAGAGCGTGGCCAGAAAGGCGTTGTCTCCACCTGCGGCACCTCCTGCACCTTGCCAAACATCTCCGAGGACGAGGCCTGGTAGAAGCGAACCTTGCCGACCAGCCCGGTCTCGCGGATCGCTTCCAGAATGCGCTGTGTCCCCAGGCCCACGATGTCCCCGGTGCTCTCCGGCACGTCAAACGACACCCGCACATGGCTCTGCGCCCCCAGATTGTACACTTCGTCCGGTTTCAGCGCGTAGAGCAGCTTCACCAGCGCCACCGAATCCATCAGATCCCCATAGTGCAGGTGCAGATTTTTCGAGGGCAGGTGGGATTCCGGCTCAAAGAGGTGCTGCAGCCGCCCTGTGTTAAAGCTCGAGGCCCGGCGGATGATACCATGCACTTCGTAGCCCTTTTCGAGCAGCAATTCCGTGAGATACGAGCCGTCCTGTCCTGTGATACCGGTAATGAGAGCTTTCTTCATGAGTCAAATCGAGCGCCGATGAGACAATACCGGCTCCCATTCCGCAAGGGGAAAAGCAGGAACATAACAGTTGCACCCCACGAGACTCCCCTTATTCTCTGCCCCCCCAATCCCAGCCCCAATTTCAATTTATGAGAGCTGACCTCGTCGAACAAGCCGCGCTAATCGTCAAAGACCACCCAATCCTGATCAACATGGTCTCCAAGCGAGTCCGTCAGATCGTTGCGGGCCATGCAGTCCTCGTCGAGCGCCGTCCAGGCCTCCGTGAAGCCGACCTTGCCCTCCTTGAAATCATTCAGGGCAAGATCACCATCGCGACCCCCGAACAGATGCAGCAGCACTAGGCCAGCTGCCCTTCCCGGCAGAACCGCCAGTTCTTCGTCAACTATCAGCGGTTCACCGCGCGACCCATGTCCGAGATCGCCACGAACCGCAAAGCCCCGCGCGACTACCACATCCTCGAAAAATACGAGGCTGGCATCGAACTCCGCGGCACCGAGGTGAAATCCATCCGCCTCGGGAAGCTTAATATCTCCGACGCCTTTGCCCGGGTGGACCGTGGCCAGGTCTGGCTCTATGGCTGTGACATTCAGACCTACGAGAAGGCCAGCCACACCACGCACGAGCCCCGCCGCACCCGGCGCCTCCTGCTGCACAAGAACGAGATCATGAAGCTGCTGGCCCAGACGCAGCAGAAGGGTCTCGCCCTCCCCATCCTGCGCGCCTACTGGAAAGGCCACCATATTAAGATCGAGATCGGCGTCGGCAAAGGCAAGAACCACGGCGACCAGCGCCAGGATCTGAAGGACAAAGCCGAAAACCGCGAAGCCGCCCGGACCGTGGCGAACTTCAATCAGAAGAACAAGCGGTAGCGCCACCGGCGGGCCCAAGGCCTGCATCCGCACGCGCTGATTCAATCCACGGGCAAGACTCGCCTGCACCCGGCGACTCGTCTCTTCGCGGCGATCCACCAGGAATCCATTCGCCATGGACAACCGCATCGAGGTCTCCATTCTCGTTCGTCACGGCCCCTCCTGCTCTGCCATTGCGACATGATGCGCAGCCTCAGGGTCCTTGAGAAAATGCTTTTCAAACCCTTTTGAAAAAGAGCATCATGCGCATTCGTTCATAAAACATCAACCAAACCACCATGAAAATTTTGCTCTCCTGCCTGCTCTTTCTCCCTAGCCTCATGCACGCCGCCGACTTGCAGGCCATTGCCAAAACGCCGGCCACGGTTTCGGTCTTGAACATGCAGCCCGTGCCGCTGGTGATCAGCGCCGACAAGAATGGCTGGGCACGCATTCCAACCGTGCTGTCGAACAATGGGGCGACCATTTTCGCACCCACAGCAAGCACCAATGGTGCCGCCGATATTGAGGTCACAGCCGATGGCTATCTACTCCTCGCCTGCAACTGGGACTATCAGGGCAACCAGTCCGGAGACTGGGAGAAGGAGCGCTGGACGGAGAGCAAGTTCAAATCCAAAGGCTGGGATCGTCTAAGCAAGAACGAACTCGGCGGCGAGCTGGTGAAAAATGACAACCGCGCACAGACGATCTTCGTCAAGAGGGTCAAAAAAGGCGAGCACTTGCGCCTCCGCTGCAACAAATATGACCCGCCTTACCCGATCCTGCTCATGAGCAAGCCGTGAGGGTGAACCAATCAAGAGCCTTCACCATGCGTCTTCCAGTCATCCACGGTTTGATTCGTCGCAGATTGCTCGTCAATTTCCGGGTGGATGCGGAGGTGATGGGCCGCTTTCTGCCGCCGCCCTTTCGCCCCAAGCTGCACCGTGGCTACGCGATTGCTGGGATCTGTCTGATCCGGCTTGAGCAGATTCGTCCTGGATGGCTGCCGCGCTTCTGCGGCATCTCCAGCGAGAACGCGGCCCACCGCATTGCCGTCCTGTGGGACGATCCTTCCGGGGAACCGCGCGAGGGTGTGTTCATCCCGCGCCGCGACACTGGCTCCTTGCTCAACCATTTCGCGGGCGGGCGCATTTTTCCCGGGGAGCATCACTTCGCAAAGTTCGACGTGACCGACGACGGCTCCCACATTTCCATGTCGGTTCGCTCACGTGACGGGCACATGGCGGTTCAGCTTCGCGGACACGAGAGCGATTCGTTTCCAGAGTCTTCGTGCTTTGAGTCACTGGCCGAGTCGTCTGCCTTCTTCGAGAGTGGCAGCGTTGGCTACTCCGTCACCCGCGATTGCTGCCGACTTGATGGCATCCGGCTTGAGACCGATCAATGGCAGGTGCGTCCGCTCGCAGTCGAGCACGTTGAGTCTTCCTTCTTCGCCGACGAGTCGGCTTTTCCCGCAGGCAGTGTCAGCTTTGATCACGC
>DLGZ01000059.1:294003-345953 GCA_002482965.1 Verrucomicrobiaceae bacterium UBA7681
AGCATGATTAGCGTCAGCGCCCCTTCCACATTTGATGGATGCCGCTGAGAGTCAGCGCCGGGTGTTGAGTTCGATCTGGCGTTGGCAGAGTGCCATTTGCGCTTGAACACGCAGCGAGAATGCACGCGACTGACCAATCAGGTATCCAAGAACGCCCCCGATCACAATCCCGATGATGAACCCTGCCCCAACCCCTTGTGAGGCAGAAAACCCAAAACCCCCACCTGCGATGAGACCAATGAACGTCCCAAGCACGATTGAGGTGTTCGCCTGGCTGTAAAGCTTGTCAGCAAGTTTTTGGATCAATTCGGGATTGTATTCGGTTGCCATAGTGTTGAGCTGGAATGTTGCCTTGGATGTTTGGGAGCGTTCAATTCGGAAAGCTGGTGGAGATGCCCGACTGGTTGTTGGTTAACAAAGTTGCAGGCAAATGCGCACTTATTTTTTAACGTCAATGCGTTTCACTGGCAACAAAATTACGCAATATGAATCTACACAGCACTAAGAAAACCATCGGTCAGGTGTATGTGGCACTACGGAATCCACAATCAATTGAAGCATCGCTCAACCACGGCCGCTCTGGATGTGTTTCCAGCGAAGTGGGGAAACTGCACGCGGGACGCATGCGCTCCGGCTTTCGCATTTGCTCATCCCACTGTCTGCTCTAGCATCCGCGCCTTATGAAACGCAACCGCCTCGGCCGCACTGGCATCGTCGTCACGGACATCTGCATGGGAACCATGACCTTTGGGCTGCAGGCTGATGAGGAAACTTCCTTTGAAATCATGGACCGCGCGCTTGATGCGGGGATCGACTTTTTTGATACTGCCGAGCTCTATCCGGTGCCGCCGAGCGCGGAGTTGTTTGGGGTGACGGAGCAGATTGTGGGCAAGTGGCTCAAGGGGCAGAAGCGTGGGGAGATCATCATTGCTTCGAAGGTCACGGGGCCAGGGCATGGCTGGTTCCGGCCACCGGTGCGCAATGGCTTCACGGCGCTGGACCGCCGTCAGATTTTCCAGGCGTGTGAGGACAGCCTGCGGCGGCTGCAGACGGATTACATCGACCTGTATCAGACGCATTGGCCGGACCACGGCATGCAGCAGGAGGAGACGCTCGGAGCGCTGACTGATCTCGTTGATCAGGGCAAGATCCGTGCGTGGGGTTCGAGCAATGAGACCTGCTGGGGTGTGATGAAAAATCTCTGGGAGGCGGAGAAGCACGGCCTGGCACGCATGGCCACGGTGCAGAACAATTTCTCCCTGATCAACCGCCGCTGCGAGAGCGAGCTGGCGCAGGTCTGCCGCCAGGAAGGCGTGAGCCTGCTGCCTTACTCGCCCCTCGGCGGCGGGGTGCTGTGTGGCAAGTATAACGGCGGTGCTTTGCCGAAGGGAGCGCGTTTCACTGACTACATTCAGAACGGCGGCCCGCGTCAGAAGAAGATGGCCGCGCGCTTCGTCAATGAGCGCAGCCTTGAGACGACCGCGCGATTGCAGGTCATCGCAGCGGATCTCGGCGTCAGTGTGACGGCGCTCGCTCTGGCCTGGAGCAAGCAGCATGACTTCGTCGCCTCCACCATCGTTGGCGCCACGACGGTGGCGCAGTTGAATGAAAGCCTTGCTGCTGCCGACCTCGTGCTCAGTGATGAAACACTCGCCCGCATCAACGAGATTGATGAAGCGATCCCGTGCGCGATGACGGAGGATGGGTTGCGGAGGCTGTAGGCGCGTTCGAGTTTGTTGCACTCCGCCGTCGGATCATGTGACGATGTCTTTTTAAGAGAGGGGCCAGCTTATTTTTCGAACCAGGAAAAAGACGTTGCGCTGTGAGGCTGCTTTTGCTGGAATCGCCAGCTTCCAGACCGATCCCAATTCACGCCATGACTCAGACCACCTCCGGCAAAGCCGACATGAAACTTTTCTGGGCGTGCTTCATCGCCCTGGTCGCCACCTCGTTTGTGTTTGGGGTGCGCGCCAACACCATTGGTGAACTGCAAAACAGCTTCAATCTGTCCGAATCACAAAAGGGGGCCATCAACGGCGCGAGCATGTGGCCTTTCGCGCTGAGCATCATCTTCTTCAGCCTGATCATTGACCGCATTGGCTACAAAACGGTCGCGCTGTTCGCCGCCGGCTGCCATGTCGTTTCACTGGTGCTCACACTGCGCGCCTCCGGCTATGAAGACTTTTACTGGAGCTCGCTGCTCGTCGCGGTGGCGAATGGCACGGTGGAGTCGTTCATCAACCCGGTCGTCGCCACGGTCTTCAGCAAGAACAAATCGAAGTGGCTGAACATCCTGCACGCGGGGTGGCCCGCAGGGCTGGCGCTAGGTGCGCTGTTTTGCGCCCTGCTGCCGGAGACCAAGCTGTTCTTCAATGCGGTGTGGCAGTTCCGCTTCGCGCTGTGCTTCATCCCCGTGGTGCTTTATACGCTGATGATCCTGCCACGGAACTTCCCGGTGAACGAGCGCGTGGCCGCCGGTGTAAGCTACCGCGACATGCTCAAAGAAGTGGGCGCAGTCGGCACCTTTATCATCGGCTCGCTCGCCTACTGCGCAGTCATGCAGATGATGGGGCATGAAGCCTCCTTGCAGGACTCGGTCATCGCCGGTGTGGTGATTGGCGTAGCCACAGGACTTTACACACGGTCACTGGGCAACTGGCTCTTCATCGTGGTTCTCATCACCATCGGGCCGCTCGCCACGACCGAACTGGGCACCGATGGCTGGATGCCGGAGCTTCTCAAGCTCAGCGGCCCGGATTTCCCGAACTTCGCCACGTGGATCTTTGTGTATGTGTCCGTCATCATGACGGTGCTGCGCTTTTATGCCGGACCCATTGTACACAGGTTCTCCCCCATCGGCCTGCTGGTCATCAGCGGGGTCATCGCCATCACGGGTCTGATCTTCCTCTCCCATGCCACGGGCTGGGTGATTCTGGGCGCAGCGACGGTGTACGCCCTCGGCAAGACCTTTCTGTGGAGCACGACGCTGGGCCTCACCGCCGAGCAGTTCCCCAAAGGCGGCGCTCTGACCCTGAACGGCGTCTCCGCCGTCGGTGTGCTCTTCCTTGGCGTTCTTGGCAGCCCCTACATCGGCCACAAGCAGGACCACGACATGGCCGAGCGCCTCTCCGCCACCGAGCACAGCGCCCTGTACTCCCAGATCAAAGGCGAGCCCAAGCCCGGCATCTTTGGCAGTGCGCCAACGCTCAACCAGGAAAAAATCAAGGCCCTCCCTGCCCCGCAGGTTCAGGAACTCGAAACCGTGCAGGCCGCCAGCAAGCGCAGTGTCTTCACCACCATCGCCATCCTCCCCAGCTTCATGCTGGCTTGCTATCTCGGCATGTTCTTCTGGTTCAAGTCCCGCGGTGGCTACAAGCCGGTGGTCATTTCCGATGGAGAAGCAGTTCAGGCGCATTGACCCACAGAGCCGAAGGGAAAGGACGCCTGGATTCACTGCAAGATCGCCCCGCTTCGCAGCGATAACAGGTCCGCCCGCCCGAAAGCGCCCACAGCAAAGGTATTTTCCCGGATGCGATTTGCGGACCTTTCCGCTGCGCGTTCTGGCAACTTCTCAACCTTGAGAACACTTTTTCCTTGTCGCTCAGAGGCGTGGCACCTAAAACACGCCCGTTCCCGACAACCATCACTCCAACCAACACACACACTCCACTCCCTCCTCTATGAGCGAAAACAATCGAATGAGACTTCTCTGGGCCGGCTTCATGGCCATTCTCGCGGCCGGCGTCGGCTTCGCCATCCGTGGCGGCATCTTTGACAACTGGGCGAAGGAGTTCGGCTTCACCGGAGCGCAGCTCGGTGCCATCGGCGGCATGGGATTCAACGGCTTTTGCTTCGGCATCATCCTCGGCGGTGTCGTGGTGGACAAAATCGGCTATGGCAAGCTCGTCGTGGTGGCCTTCCTCCTGCACATCATCTCCGCGCTCGTCACCTTCACAGCCAGCGGCAGCAGCGCCTTCATGGTGCTCTCCCTCGGCATGTTCATCTTCGCTTTCGCGAATGGCACTCTGGAAGCCGTGGCCAATCCACTGGTCGCCACGCTCTTCCCGGAAAACCGCACTCATTACCTCAACATCCTGCACGCCTCCTGGCCTGCCGGTATGGTGATCGGTGTGATCATTGGCTGGTTCCTTGACGACAAACTGGAGATCAACTGGCGCATCCAGCTCGCGCTCTATCTCATTCCGACCGTCATCTACGGTCTCATGTTCATGGGCCAGAAATTCCCCCAATCCGCCGCTGCGGCCAAGGGAGTCAGCTTCGGCAACATGCTCAAGGACGTCGGCATCCTCGGCGGTGCCGTGGCATGCTTCCTCCTTTCATTCTTTGCGGAAGGATTCTTCAAGGACGTGCTCAGCCTTGAGCCCGCGCTCGCCAAGAACCTCGGCTACGCCACGGGCGGCATTGTGCTGATCGCCGTGGGTGTGCTCACCAAGTTCTCGCTCGGCTCGTTTGTCCTCTTCGTCCTGTTTGTCACCCACGCCCTCGTCGGCGCGGTCGAACTCGGCACGGACGGCTGGATCCAGAATATCACTGGCAACCTGTTCACCCCTGAGCAGGGCAAGGCCCTCTTCCTCTGGACCTCCGCCATCATGTTCGGCCTGCGTTTCTGCGCCCACTGGATCGAGAAAACACTCAAGCTCTCCCCCATAGGCCTGCTTTGCGTCTGCTCAGCACTCGCCTGCGGTGGCCTGACACTGGCTGCTGGCATGAACACCTTCACTACCGCGCTCATCGCCCTCGGGGTCTATGCCTTTGGCAAGACCTTCTTCTGGCCTACGATGCTCGCCGTCGCTTCCGACCGCTTCCCTCGCACTGGCGCTGTGGCCATCTCCATCATGGGTGGCATCGGCATGCTCTCCGCAGGCATCATTGGTGGTCCTGGCCTCGGCTACACCAAGGACCGCTTCGCTGGTGAGTCCTTGAAGGCATCCAACCCAGCTCTCTACGAAACCTACAAGGCCGAAGCTCCGAGCAAGTTCCTCAATCTGGAAGCAACTGCCGCTGTCGGCCTTGATGGCAAGAAGCTCTCCGAAGCCAAGGAAGCCAAGGAAAAGACTCCTGAGCAGCAGGCCGTCGTGTTGGCCGACCAGCAGGGCGACCGCAAGACGTTGAAGTTTGACGCCTACATCCCCGGCACGATGGCGGTGATCTACCTCCTCCTGCTGGCCTACTTCAAGTCCATTGGCGGCTACAAGCCACTGACCATCGACGAAGAGATTGCGGGCGAGAAAGCCTAACCCCCTTCTCCGACACTCTCACGCGGCGTCCCCTCACCGGGACGCCGTTTTTATTTCCCGGGCTTGCGCAGTGCCATTCATTCGGCATTCGTACTTCGAACATTCGTCATTTCACCGCCATGCCCACCTACGTTTACGAAACCATCCCGCAGTTTGAAGGCGAGCCCACCAAGCGCTTCGAAGTCCGTCAGAGCATGAAGGACGCCGCCTTCACGCAGCACCCCGACAGCGGCCAACCCGTACGTCGCGTCCCCATCGGCGGCACAGGCATGATGGGCGGCAGCAGCGGCGGCGGCTCCCAGGCCTCAGGCGGTGGAGGCTCGTGCGGCACGGGGTGTGGCTGCCATTAGGCAATGACGAACCGAGCGCAGCGAATCAATCTCGAATTCCTGAATGACGAATGAAATCCGAAGCTCGAAGGCCTAAGCGCCTGGAGCATTCGGAACAGCTTCCTCATTCGGAGCTTCTTTGTCATTCGGAGTTTCTTCGACATCGGCCACCTTGGTGTCGTCATTCTTTTCGGCAGCTTTTCTCATCAAGCGCGCTGCGTAAAAGCCATCGAACGCGCCGGTCTCGGGGGTGCGGTGGAGTTCTTCTTCGAGGGTCCAGTCGGCTCCGTGCTTGGCCAGGAAGGCTTGGACCTGCCGTTCGTTTTCACTCGGCAGGATGCTGCAGGTGGCATAGACGAGCTTGCCGCCGGGGGCGACCATGCGGCTGTAGCTTTCGAGGATCTCGGCCTGGAGGGCGATAAGGCGGTCGATTTCGACATCGCTCAGTTTCCACTTCGCATCTGGATTACGGCGCAGCACGCCCATGCCGGAACATGGGACGTCTAGCAGCACTCGGTCTGCCTTTTGCGAGAGACGTTTCACGGTCTTGGAGCCTTCGATTTCGCGAGCTTCGATGATGTCCACGCCGGCGCGTGAGGCGCGTTTGCGGAGTTCGGCGAGTTTCCAGGCATGGATGTCCAGCGCGAGCAGACGGCCTTTGTTGCGCATGATTGCCGCGAGGTGCAGCGCCTTACCGCCGCCACCTGCGCAGGCATCGATCACCCGCATGCCGGGTTCCGGCTGCAAAAACGGCGCGATGAGCTGCGAGGCAGCATCCTGCACTTCAAACAGGCCGGCTTTGTAGGAATCGGTGCCGAACAGATTGGCGCGCTGTTTCAGGCGCAGCGCGCTGGGCACCTGATCCACGGCTTCGGTTTCATAGCCTTCCTGTCCCAGCTTCTCGCGCAGTGAGCGACGGTCATTTTTGATCGTATTCACACGCATGAACACATCCGCAGGGAGGTTCAGCGACTCGCGCAATGCAGGCCAGGCCGCACCCAGCTCAAGACTGCCGCGTGCTTCCAGCCAGTCGGGAATCGCGGAGCGGATGGCAGGAGACGCACCTTCTTTGGCACGCTTCAAAACATCCTCGGGCTTCACTTCGGGCGCGGTTTCGTCCTGGGGCAGAGCACGACCGTTGGAAATCCAATAAGCAGCCCACACGCGCCACAGGCGCTCTGGCGTGATGTTCTCCGGCTGCGTGTGTTCCTCGTCCGGCAGTCCGGCCAGATACCAGAACCAGCGCCACCAGCGGACGCATTCATAAATCGACTCCGCGAAGATGCGGCGGTCACGGCTGCCCCACTTGCGGTGACGTTTGAAGGTGAACTCGATCACCTTGTCTGCATAGCGTTTGCCCACAAACACCTCTCCGAGTGAGAGGATGATTTCGTCGAGCAGGTGGGGCGGGAGCTTCATCCTGCGTCGATAGTCCGCCCGCAGTCACGTTGCAAGCTGACAACCTTCAGCGGCACGAATCAGATCAGCGACGCCGACGCAGGCTCAAACCCAGCAGGCCGAGGAGGAGAAGGCAGGCGCGGCCGGGCTCGGGGACCACGACGATGATGCCGTAGGTCTGAAAGGCGCTCACGTCCCAGCCGAAGCCGGAGCCGAGCGCGGCCAGATCGAGATCTCCGGCAATGGCGTTGCCGCTGGCATCCACGAAGGTCAGACCGCCCGCGTCAAAGTTGCCACTGATCGCGGCACCGTTCCAGTCGATCAAATTGAAGACCTGGCCGACTGCAACGGAGCTGAGGCTGCCATTGACCACCACCGATCCCTGGCCCCAAGCAACTCCGGCACGGTCGCCGATGCTCAGGGTGCCCGTGGCATCCGTGAGCTTGATGAAGTCGTGATTGCTGACGTTTGACGGGTTGGTGTTCCAGATGCTGAGCGCACCCGACTCATTGCTGAACAAGGCGAGGGCGCTGCCATAATCGTTCCCGTTGTAGTGATACATGCCACCTGAGAAGGAGATCACGTTGGACGTCAGCGATGGGCTGGAGATGCCGAGGCGGATCTGCGCCCCGTCATTCACGGTGAGAGCTGTATTCGCTGCGGTAAAGGTGAGGGTGTTGTTGCTGGTCACCGTCGTGCTCGTGGTGCCACCTGTCGTCACATCCCCCGGCTGCAGCACCGATCCGGCATTCATCACCGTCGCGCCCTGCACCACGCCTGAGCCCGCGAGCGTGGCACCGCTGGCCACCGTCACCGCGCCGGTACCGGAGGTGCCTGTGCCGTTGCTGCCCACCTGGAGCGTGCTGCCATTCACCTGGGTGGCACCCGTGTAGGTGCTGGTGCCGGACAGCACCACCGCACTGGGGCCGCTGCCCGCGATGGTCAGGCCGAGATTGTTGCCGCCGTCCCCGATGGCGCCGGAAAAGACGGTGTTTGCACCCGAATTCTGCGTGAGGGTGCGTGTGCCGCCTGCCAACGTCACATTCCCGGTGAACGTGAGCACTTTGTCGAGGCTAAAGTCGCCGCTGCTCACAAACGTGGTGTCCGCATTGAACTGGATGTTGTTGCCGATCGTGATGACATAGGATGAGGTGGCACGCATGGACGAGCCGTTAAAAATCACTGTGCCCTGGCCAAACGGGCCGGTTGTAGGCGCGCCCGCAGGGCCGGTGGAACTGGACTGCGGAATCACCAGCGCGACCTGCAGCATCGTGTCACCGGTGTATGTGTTCTGCTGTGTCGCCAGCACCAGGGTGCCGGTTCCGTAGTAGGAGACCCCGGCGCTGCCGGCGACCACGGAGGAGATGAAGGTGTTG
Source organism: Verrucomicrobiaceae bacterium UBA7681 (assembly GCA_002482965.1). Taxonomy (GTDB): domain Bacteria; phylum Verrucomicrobiota; class Verrucomicrobiia; order Verrucomicrobiales; family Verrucomicrobiaceae; genus Prosthecobacter. The sequence continues at coordinate 302,365 of DLGZ01000059.1, forward strand.
CCTATAGAATTGATTGTGATCAAGCCCTCGCGGGAGCCGAAGTCGAGTGTGCCTCCATTGATCGCATTGCCATTGCCCGTCGCGAACAAGATGGCTCCGCTGCTCACGGTCAGCGTCTGCCCACTGGCGATCGTCGCGGTGATTGCCGCGCTGCCACCGTCGATGATCAGCGAATTGATTGCGGTGGTGGTGCTGAGGGACGTTGCCGCAGTGATGCGCGTATTGTTACCGCTCACGAATGCGTTCTGCGTGAACTCATCGGTGGGATTCAGAGGGCGCAGGCCGGTCGTCGCATTGTAAGTCATGAACGTGTTGGGCGTAGCGCTGGCGGTTCCCAGACCGCCACTCGTCGGCGTGGCCGCACCGAGCAGATAGGGCACGATCTTGGTGTTCTGCGCCGCTGCATTGATGCCCGTCGAAAGCGCATCGGTGCCACCCACCAAGTCCGGTGTGACCGTGAAAAACACCCGCGCCACGCTGGCCGTGCTGAGCGAATCCATTCCGAGATTCACGCCGTTCACCAGCAGGAGGCCGCCCTGCGCCGGACGCGTGATCTGGTTGGCAGTCAGCGTCGCCACATTGGTGCCACCGAAGATCACGCTCAGTATTTTGGATCCCGAGTTCAGGGTGAGCTTATGAATGGTCTCGCTGGAGTTCGTGGCTGCTTGATCGGAGCCTTTGTAGATAAAAGAGCCGCCTTTGAACGCAAAGTCCGCTGCATCCGAAAGGCGGTTGTTGTTGTTGTTGCTGGCACCTGTGTTGTCGATGGTGAAAGTCCCACCATTCAAGGTGAAGCTGGTGGAGGCCAGGGAACCACTGGCACCATAGGTGGACACTGCCCCGCCCACCTGCAAGGTGCCAGCATTGATGGTCGTGGAGCCGGTGTAGGTATTGGCAGCGATGAGCACCTGAATATTGTTGCCGCTCTTGACCAGTGAGAGACCGCCAGCACCGCTGGTGCCATCCTTCAGGGTGCCGGTGAAGTAGGTCGTGTTGGCGGCAGGATCTGAAATCGTGAGTACGGAGGCGGTGGCGGCCGCATTGTTGGCCAAGGACAAGACCGCTCCGCTGGCATGATTGCCGGACGTGTCGAGAGCGCGCAGTGTGAGCACATGACTGTTGAGGTCCAGCGTGATGGGCTTCGAGGCTACCGTGCCGATGACGGACAGGCGGCTGGCGGCATTGATCGCATTGTCCACGCCGATGATGAGATACGAGCCTGTGGCCGAGCCGTTGCTGAACAACTGCGTGTCACCCGTGTAGGTGTTCACGGCATTTAAAATCGTGGTGGAATTGTCGCCACGGCTGAAGAGGATCGTTGCGCTGCCGCTGATGACGCCAGATACCTTCAGCGTGCCACCAACGCCACCGCCGATGCGAGCATCCGCCCCGGTGACGATGATATTTCCCGCCCACTCAGCGGTGGCACCGGAGGCGGTTTGCAGCGCACCGTTGTTGTTTCCGCCCGTGCTGGTGATGGTGATGGTTTCCCCCGTCACGATAACGCCATTGGCCAGCACCACGCGAGCACCACTGCCCACATTTGTTCCGCCTGCTGTTCCGCCCAGTGCGGTGTTGCTGGCCACCACGAGCTCGGTGTTCGCGCCCGACAAGGTCGTGATCCCAGTATAAGTATTGGCACCCCCGAGTGTCAGACTGCCGCCGCCGCTCAGTGTCAGACTCACTACTCCTGCACCATTCTGAATGACGCCATTGTAGCTTGTGGTGCTGGTGCCCGAAACGGTGAGCGTTGCACCCGTGGTGCTGCTGTTGGTGATGTAGCTGCTGCCGGTGCCGAAGTTTGCACCCGTGCGCTGCAGTGCGGCGATTGTTTGATTGAAGCCATTGAGATCAAAGGTCGCGTCATCATTCACGCCGGCGGAGCCCAGAGAGTCCACATCCAGCACGGTCGTCGTTGGCAGGGCATTGGTGCTGCCAAGCTTCAGAATGCCGCGAATGATCTGGGTCGCTCCCGTGTAAGTGTTGCCCGCGCCGCTGATGAGCACCGTGCCCGTACCGGACTCTCCGGAGATGGCCAGAATGTTCGATGCGCCATTTTGAATGCCGCCGCTCACTGTCAGCACGCCGCCTGCCTGCGCACCCAACCGCGTGCCACCAGCCTCGATCGTCACTACTCCAGCCCATTCAGCGGCACCGCCAGCCACCGTTTGCAATGCTCCCATGCTGTTGCCACCGCTGCCGGAGATGCCAACGGTCTCTCCCGTCACCTTGATGCCGTTTGCCAGCACCAGTGTGGCACCTGTGGCCACGCTCGTTCCGCCTGCGGTGCCGCCCAGAGCTGTGTTGCTGCCCACGGTGAGAATCCCCGCGCTCAGCGTGGTGAGACCGGTGTAGGTGTTCGCACCCGACAGCGTGAGAGTTCCCGTGCCCGTCTTGATCAATGTTCCGCCTGCACCGCTGATGATGCCTGCAAATGTCGTGCTGGCATTGCTCCCTCCCAATGTCAGAGTCGCACCGCCCAGCGTCACCTGCCCTCCGGTGCTGCCACCACCGGCCAGAGAAGCCACCGTCTGGCTGAAGCCGTTCAAGTCGAGCACGACGCCCGCTGCATCCGCCAGCGTGATGGCGGAGTTCACGCCAAACACCGTCCCCCCGCCCGCTGCTCCTGCCTGCAGCGTGCCAGCCAGGATGTTCGTCGCTCCAGTGTAAGTGTTGGTGCCGGAAAGCGTCAGCACGCCCGCGCCCGTCTTCGTCAGACCGAAGTTGTTTTCATTCGTGCCAGCTCCGCCGAGCACGCCGCCAAAGATGTTCGACACATTGATGCTGAGCGTCAGCGTGGCCGCAGTGACGTTGCCATTGACGACACTGTTGCCCGTACCCGCTCCTGCTGTCAGCAGTCCGGCGAGTGTCTGGCTGTTTGAATCGAGTTTCAGTACGCCGCTGTCATTAGTGCTGCCATCGCCCAGAGTGACCACGGTGCCCGTGGGCAGGCGGTCATTGCCAGCGCTGAGGATCAGCATGCCGTTTTTGATGAAGGTGCCTCCCGTGTAGGTGCTGGCACCGGACAGCGTCAGCGCGCCCGTGCCGATCTTCGTCAGTCCACCATCTGCGGTGCCACCCAGCGCCACATCATGTACAAGCGGTGCGGCGATGGTGACATTGAAGGTCTGCGTGTCGATCTTCGCCCCGCCCGCCTGCACAATCGCGGTGAACTGGCCGAGATTCGCCAGAAACGAGGTGCTGTTCTGCCGTGCCTGCAGCGTGCCGCCATTGAAGTTCAGAGCTGCATCGATGCCCGCCGAAGTCACGGTACGCACGATGGTGCCGACGGACAGTGTGCCGCCGTCGAGGTTGACCCTGGACTCGTAAACACCTGCAGCCTGAGTGGAACTAGCGGTAATATTCTGCAGATCCAGCGTTGTCACTTCAAACGAGCCGCTGTTGATGTCGAGTGTCGCCTGAGTATTGCCACTGCCACCATAGAACACGGCAAAGGTGGACTGACCGCCAGTGCCTGTGGTCTTCCGGTAGATGCCACCGTCAATGCTGAGAAGTCCCACCGCATTGGTACTGTTGACCATGCCGTCAGCCGCGGTGCTGGTGCTCTCAAAAATGCCACCGGTGATCGACATCGATCCATTGGTACCGTTTGCGATGAACAGCGAACGGTTGCTGCTGCCCCCGCTCAGCACGGTGTGCCCTTGGGCCTCAGAATACACCAAGGTGTTCGTCGCGCTCTGCACACTGATGCGCCAGGGCACGGGGGCTGCGACATCGCCGCCTGTGGGCGAAGGCGCAGCACCTCCCAGCCAGTTCGTGCTGACTGTAAAATCAGAACTGGTCGTGCCCGTCCAGGAGAAATCCGCAGCATCCAGGGGAGATGCCAGAAGCACCACAGCCAGCAGGCCGAATGATAAATTGCGGAGATCACGCTGACGAGCGCTGGAGGATGGCGCTGAGTCGCTAATCATATGGTTGATTTAGGTTAAATAGAGCCCAGCCGAGGCCTGTCAACCTGCATGCCCCTCCGGCAAAAATGCTTATTTTCGGTCATTTCAGCAAGGCCACGAGAAAGCGCCCGCATCATCCGCTAAGCAAGTTTCTGATTATCCAGCACCATCGGCACATGCCATCCCGCCATGCACGGGTATCTCAGCAGCTCAGCCTCCCAGCTTTGCGGCTGAATGCTGACCATCACTGCCAACTTGAGAACCCAAGAAATCACTGGCCCCTGCGTGGAAGCAGCTTAGTCTCAGTCACCCCCCAAAACATGCCCACCGAGTTCGATATTCAATACGCCCTGGAGAACACCCAGGTGCTCCATGAGCCGGACCGCCGCATCGACACCTTTGGCAGCACCCATTTCGAGTTTCAGATCGTCACCGAACTCATGGATACCGTCGGTGCCGTGCGCGTGCGCGAAGGCCGTATCGAGGCTGAAAAGCCCCTCATCCTGCGCCCGGAACTGCCCGGCCAGTTTGACTTCGAAGGCTTCGGCCCCGAAGTGGCCGGATTTGGTGAATTCCTCCGGGATAACCTGCACAAGCTGGCCATCCTCAAATACGGCTTCAAATTTCGTAAAGGCGACATCAGCGAACAGATCATCCACGAATCCATGGAAGAAGTCACTGGCAAGCTTCTCAGTGAGATCCGCACCTCCGGCAATCCGATGCGTGCGGTCATTCAAGGCGTGGACGACACCTGGGAAATCTGCCTGCTGAAGTTCACCGTCGAGATGATCGAAAAGTCCCAGAACATCAACCTCTTCGATTTTAAACGCCGCGGCCTGCTGGGCTGAGTGGTTGTTTGTCGGTTCACGCGATGGCCAAGACCCAGATCAAACTGCTGATTTTCCTCATCACCGTGGGCTTGGTGGCGGGCACGCTGGCGATGGGTTACTGGGTTTACATGAACATCCTGCTCAAGGAGAGCCAGGTGGAGCATGACATCGCCTCCATGAAGGCCAAGGACCGCCCGCGCATCGACCCGGGCGTCCGTCGCTTCGAAGCCGCCGTCGAACTCATCCATCAGGGTAAAATTCACGAAGGCCGCGATGCGCTCGACAAACTGCGGCTGCAGTTCCCCGACTCCGCCACCTGCGCGGAAGCCATGCGCATCATTGGTGAGATCAACATGGATCAGCTCTACTCTGCGAACTCCACCGCAGGGAAGAAGGACTACATCGTGCAGCCGGGCAATTCGCTGAATTCCATCGCCACCAAATACGACACCACCGTGGACTCCATCATCCGCGCCAGCGGCCTGATGAGCTTCAATCTTCACCCCGGTGACCACCTCACCATCATCCCGATGGATTTCCATCTCGGCATCAGCGTCTCCAAAAAGCAGGTCATGCTGCTGCGCAAAGTCGGAGACAAAGAATACCCATTCAAAGTCTATAATGCGAAAGACATCCGCCTTCCGCCCGGCATGCGCCTGCCTGTGGAAATGACGATTGCGGGAAAAAATTCCATCTTCGACGGCAAGTCTGTCCTCTCCACCGACCCCAACTACATCGATGCGGAGAAATGGTTTGCCTGCACCAAATCCGGCATCAGCATCCGTACTCCTCCGGTCGCCCGTGTCGTTCCCGTGGAAGATTCCAAAGCTTCCAGTCCGAAAAAATCCGCCACTCCTGCAGCCATGCCTGCTCCCGCACCCACGGCCGAAACCGGCATCTTCCTTGCCCGCGAAGACATTGAAGAACTCTTTGCGCTCGTCCGCAAAGGGTCAACTTTGAGGCTCGGGAAGTAATCCCTTCATCCCTTTCCCCACTGATCGCCATGAAACAAGTTTTGGAATTCGAAAAACCCATCGTCAAAATCCGCGAAGAAATCGAGGAGGCCAAAAAGAAGCTTGCCGCCAAGCCCAGTGACAAACTCGCGCAGCAGATTGCTGACCTCGAAGCCAAGTCTGAAACCTTGCAGCGTGACATTCACGCCAATCTCTCCCCCTGGCAGCGCGTGCAGATCTCCCGCCACATCGGCCGACCCTTCATGCTCGACTACGTGAAGCACATCTGTGATGAGTTCGTGGAACTTCACGGAGACCGCCACATCGGTGATGACAACGCCATGCCCGCCGGATTTGCCACCATCGGTGGTCAGCGTGTGGCCATCCTCGGCCACCAGAAAGGCCGCGACACCAAGGAAAACCTTCTGCGCAATTTCGGCAGCGCCCATCCCGAAGGCTACCGCAAAGCCCTCCGCCTCATGCGCATGGCCGAAAAATTCAGCCTGCCCATCATCACCCTGATCGACACCCCCGGAGCCTTCCCAGGCATCGGTGCGGAAGAGCGCAACATCGCCGAAGCCATTGCCTTCAACCTGCGCGAGATGATGACCCTGCGCACGCCTGTCATCGCCACCGTCATCGGTGAAGGTGGCAGTGGTGGTGCCCTCGGCATCGGCATCGCGGACAAAGTGCTCATGATGGAGAACGCCTACTACTCCGTCATCAGTCCTGAAGGCTGTGCCGCCATTCTCTGGAAGCATCGCGAGCACGCCCCTGAGGCCGCCTCTGCGCTCAAGCTCAGCGCCCAGGATCTTTCCAAGCTCGGCATCATCGACGGCATCGTTCCCGAACCTCTCGGCGGCGCGCACAACGACCACTTCACGGCAGCGATGTCACTCAAAGACGCCCTGCTTGCCACGCTCAAGGAGCTCAATGCCCTTCCGACCGCGCAGCTGCTGGAGCAGCGCTATCAGAAGTTCCGCGCGCTGGGTCAGTTCACGGAAGGCTGAGCCAATCCAGGCAGGTAGTCCTCACAAAAAAGCGGTGCCGAAGTGGCACCGCTTTTTTTTGTCTCGCCTAAAAGCTATATCCAATACGCACACTGCCGAAGTGAGCTTCCTGGTTGTTGCGGAAGAACTGGCCTGAGTAACTCACCAGCAGATTGAACTGGTCGTTGAATTGGAAATTCACCCCTGCGCCCGCCACCATGTAGTCCTGTCCGGGAGACTGATTGCCGCCGCTGGTGCTGAATGGCGCATTGATGAGGTTCACGCTGGTACCGTTGTTTTGCAGGTTCTGCCGCTCATAGCTCAACCGCACCTGGGGAGTGATGGCGGCCCAATCCGTGTGCAACTTCTTGCTGGCTGACCAGCCGACACGGGTGACGAGGGATTCAAAGCTCTGACGGTTATAACGCAGTGCGGCCAAGCCACCGCCGGTTTCGTTGTAAGCGTTCACGCTGCCATGCAGGTAGTCGATACCCGCGAATGGCCCAGTGACCAAGGTGTTGTTCTGAAAGCGAAAGTTCCAGCCCGTGTTGTATTGGACGGAATTGGTGTAGGTGCGCGTCGTTCCGCTGGCGGTGGGAAAGCCGAAGCCCGGATTGCGCGTGGAGTCCATCTCGTAGGTGCCGAAGTTATAGAGCAGGCTGTTCCAGAAGTTCTTGCGCACGAAGGTGAGGTAGGTGGAGAGCGCCGGACCTTCGAGGTGCATATGGCCGATGCCGCCGGTGTAGCTCTGGTCACTCGTGAGGAACGTCGCTGCGAAGCCGAGGGCGAGGCCGCGGGAGAGATGACGCTCAATGCCGATGCTCGGAGCCCAGGCGTCCACCTGCACGCCAGACTGACCGCCGATGGCGCTTAGCTTGACGTTGCCGTAGTTGACGGTGGTGAAAACTTCCCACTGGCGGGAGCGCTGAACCTTTTGGGCAATGGGGTTTTTCTCCGAGCCGTCGCCCTGACCGAGGGTGACGCCGTAATCCAAGTTGGCGGCGATGCTGTCGTTGGCGTCTTCTTCACCATCCCCGGCCATGAGGCCGAAGAGGTGACCATTGACGTCTGCGGTGACGGTATGGCTGGCACCGATGAGCATCTGGCTCCCTGCGTTGGCGATGGGAAGACCGGTGGTGGTGGCGGAGAGCTGCTCAGGCGGAGGCCCCATGGATCGCAGACTGAAAGTCACGCCTCCCGGTCCCGTCACCTCGAGTGTGTAAGTACCCACATCCCCATTGGCGAAACCCGTGATGACCACGATGTAGTCCTTGGAAGGATCCAGAACAAAGTCGAAGTCAGTCGTTCCAATTCCGCCATTGCCATCATCATCGCCAGCCAAACCGTTGACGAGTTGATTCAAGGGATCAAAACTGGTCTCGTACAAAAAGGCATAGTTGTCCCACCCGTTGGCAACCGTTGAGAAGTGGTAAGAGCCTGCGGCGTCCACAAACATCGGATGCGTCACGTAGAGCACGGGACCAAGGCCTGATATTCCGCTAAAATCTGCAAATGTACGATTCCACGAATCCAGCACTCCCGTTGTGTCTCCGGTCGTCGTCTCCCCACGCAACGGGGAGGAACCACCGCCGACGAGCACGGCCATGGCAAGCAGGCAGAGGGGGATTTGCTTCTTTAAGTAGGGATATAACATATGGAGGGCAATGACGAGTATTTTGGATTAATAAAACAACTGAGTATTTAGCAATAAACTGAGAGGTTGAATACCACCCTTCTCTGAAAATGGCGGCTCACTTCCAACTGAATCGTGTAAAGCTATTCACTGCATTTCATTATAGCAACAGACATGTATATTTTGAATGTTTTACTTAGCCTTCCATTTGCCATATGACAAAGCTTCACGCTCAACTCGCGACCAAATCATCCGAGATCCTCAAGCACAGGAAAATGCGTGAGACAGGGAACCCTGCGTGAGGCTTCCCACGCAGACCGAGGCGGATTGTGGCCGCCATCAAATGCGAAAAACAATGAGCAGACCTTAAGGCTGCTTGATTCTCTCCAGTACACACTGGGAGCAGCGGCACTCCGGCAGCATCCGAAACGCCAACCTCCGTGTCTTACAGTCCAGAATGTGAATCACCGCTGGTTCGCCGAAATCAACCGGGACATCCCCGTGTATACAAAAGCCATATTTTGAGACTTTACAGTGCGCCCCCCGCCGGGAAAGCTGGCGGCCTATGAAATGGATCATCCGCATTGTCATCGTTCTCGTGGTGCTCATTGGTGCCGGTCTTTGGTTTGGCTGGTCGCAACTCGGCAATCTGGTTAAGTTTGGCATTGAGCAGGGCACGCCCCCGGTCGTGAAGACCAGTGTGAAGGTCGATCATGTGTCGCTCTCCCCCTTCTCCGGCAGCGGGGTCATTGAGGGGTTCCAAATCAACAACCCTGATGGCTTCACCGGCCCCTATGCCTTGCGCATCGGCCGCACGGAGGTGGCTGTGGACACCCAAAGCGTCAGCGCGGACAAAGTGGTCATTCAGCACATCCGCATCACCGATCCCGAGATCAATCTTGAAGGCGGTCTCGGCGGCACCAATCTCAAGCACATCGCCGACAACGCGAAAAACTTTGTCTCCCAGCAAACCGCTTCCGCTGGCCAAAGCGCCCCTGCGGCCGCAGTTCCTCCAGCAGACGGCAAACCCAAGAAGTCCATCAAACTTCAGGTGAACGAAATCCTCATCACCGGTGCCAAACTCAGCGCCAACGCGGCGGGTCTGGTTCCCGGTGCAGACGCCAGGATGACGCTGCCCGAAATCCGCCTGACCAATCTCGGAGCCGGCCCCGACGGCATCACTCCGGCGGAATTAACGGCCCTCATCCTTCGTCAGCTCAACACGGAGGCCGTCAAAGCCAGCGCCAGTGGTGCCCTCAAAAACATGCTCCAAGGTGGCACGGAGAAGATCAAGACTGGCGGCCTCAAAGGCCTGTTTGGGAAATAGCGCCTTTGAAAAGGGTGTTACGGTCCGCCTATCAAGCAGGCTCTGCTAGACTCGATGCGCCATCATGGCGGCACCATCAGTGGGCGGCAAGATGCTCAGCATTCCCCATGGCCACCTATCTGGCGAGTGGTCGATCCAATCGGGATGTTGGGGACATTTTCCAACCCATTTGATGACCCATGGGGTCATTTTTGTCCATTGATCACTATATAGAGACCCCTCGCGTGACAAAGAAAGAGCTGATGTTTGATTGGCATTAAGCCTATCACCACTCATGCGCCGATTCTCCCTCCCGATCTTACTCGCCGTCTCCACTGCCAGCTTCGCCGCCGAAGGGGTGGAAGAAAAAAAGAAAAAGGTCAACAAGGCCGCTGACATCCCCGAGGTGGTGATCACGGCCACGCGCAGCGCGACTCCGCTGTCCCAGGTGCCTGCGGCGGTGAAGACGCTGGACAAGAAGCAGATGGAGGAGCGGCTAGTGCGCACCTTTCCCGAAGCGCTGCGGGAGACGCCCGGCGTGACCATTCAGAAGACCTCCAACGGCCAGGGCTCTCCCTTCATCCGCGGCTTCACCGGCTTCCGCAACCTGATGATGGTCGACGGCATCCGCTTCAACAACTCCACCTTCCGTGATGGACCGAACCAGTACTGGAACACGCTCGATCAGTATGGCCTCGACCGTGTGGAGGTGCTGCCTTCGCAAGGATCCGTGCTGTATGGCAGCGATGCCATTGGCGGTACGGTGAATGCCTTTACCAAAGGGTCGGGCTTCCTCAGCGAAGCCGAAGGCGGCTTTTTCTCCCATGGCCGGGCGGATTATCGTTACTCCACAGCGGAACACAGCCATGTGGAGCACCTCGAAACCAGCATCGGCGAAGGGCAGAAGTGGGGCCTGCATGCCGGTGTCACCTTGAGCCAGTTTGGTGATGTCACCGACGGCAGCGGACGGCGGCAGCGGAACACCGGGTACGATCAGTGGGCCTTCGATGTGAGGCTGGACATTGCGCTGGACGACCAGTGGACCTTCACCGCCGCCCATCAGCAGGTGCGCCAGAACGATGTGTGGCGCACGCACTCCACCACCTCCGGCGTTTCCTTTCAAGGCACCACCGTCGGCACTGACCGCGTGCGACTCTTCGACCAGGAGCGCAGCCTGACGTATGCCCGCCTCGCCGGAAAGGACCTGAACAGTTTCATCGACAACGCCAGCCTGACTGTCTCCGTGCAAACCGCAGGCGAAAACCAGTTCCGTGTCACCGGAGGCGGCACTAGATCCTATAACATTGTGGATGTGGACACCCTCGGCGCAGATCTCCAGTTCACCAGCGACTCACCCATTGGCACCCTCGTCTATGGCGTCGATTTTTATGAGGATTTTGTGCAATCACATGCCTCGGACAATCCTTTTCAGGGAGCCGTCGCGGACAACTCCACCTACAGCCTGCTGGGGGTTCACATTCAGGACGCCATCGACCTCGGCGATCGTGTTCATCTCTTCATCGGAGAGCGTTACACGCATGCCACAGCGAGGCTCGGCAGCTTTCAGAATCCCGTCACTCTCGCTCAGCAGTCTTTTGCCAACAGCTGGGACAACTTCTCCGGCAGCGTGCGCTTCGTGATCGATCTCGATCAGCGGGACCGCTACTCACTGTATGGAGGCGTATCGCAGGCCTTCCGCGCCCCGAATCTCTCCGACCTTTCCCGTTTCGACGTGGCGCTGTCCGGACGCAAAGAAACGCCGGCCACCGACCTGTCCCCGGAAAAATACCTGACCTATGAGATCGGCCTCAAGGCAAACACCGAGACCGTCACCGCCAGCCTGGCCTACTTTTACACACGGCTGGACAATCTGATCATCCGGCGCTCCACCACCGTCCCCCTGCAAGACACCAAGTCCAATGGCGGCGACGGATACATGCAGGGCTTCGAGTTCGCTGCACGCTGGCAGATCGACAAGCACTGGAGCCTCTTCGGCCATGTGGCCTGGGTGGAAGGTGAGGCGGATCAGTTCATCGGCACCACCACGCAGAAACGCCGCGAGCCGCTGGGCAAAATCTCCCCGCTCGTGGGCTACGCCGGTGTGCGCTGGCAGACCACGGACAATCGCTTCTGGACCGAATTCGTCGGTCTCACCTATGGCGAGGCCGGACGCCTGAACACCTCCGACCAACTCGACACGCAGAGAATCCCGCCCAACGGCACGCCCTCATTCCTGCTGCTGACGCTGCGCGGTGGCTACTCCGTCACCGAGAACCTCATCCTGACTGCTTCTCTCGATAACCTGCTGAACCAAACCTACCGCTACCATGGCTCCGGCTCCAACGAGCCCGGTTTTGGCGCGAACCTCGGAGTGACGGTGAAGTTTTAGCCGCAAGGAAAAGGATCGTTCACATCAAGCATCCACCACTCGCAGCGCGGACTCGGCTGAGGCATCGCTCATGATCCGGCTCGTGAGTCCGGCGATGCTGAACTTCCCGGCATAGGGCACTTGCACATGTGTGTCACGGGCCACGATATCCCATTCCAGTCGCAGATACTCGGCGATCACATTGGTGAGGCTGAGCTGGAAAAAATGACCCACTGCCGCCCAAACGATGGCGATGTGGCCGTCGCATTTCCCCTGCTCCACCGCCTCACGCAGGCGACCGAGCACGCCCTGATAGCGCGCATGCTTCGTGGATTTGAGCAGCACCGCACCCGCCTGGAGACTGCGCTGGCAGACCTCGGGAGAGAGCTGGGCTGAAAGCTTGGAAGCAGCGGTGATGAGACCCGGCAGATCATTCGCACGCGCGCTCTGCCAGGCAGACTTGAGCGCAGGACCGATGGCCTCGCGCAGCAGACCTTCGCCAAAATCATTCCACTCGGCGACATCCTCCACCAGCAGGACCTCCATGCGGGCACGCACGCTGCCCAGCAGCCACTTCACCCAGTCCAGTCCACGGGACCAGTCTTCGATGATCTGCGCATCCTCCGCCGTTTCATGCGGCGTTGGCAGCAGGGTGATGGTGGGAAGCAAATGCAGTTTCATCGCGACAGCAACTCGCGCCGCGGCCTTTGGCGGCGATGTTCAAACCTTCGTTGCATGAACCCGTTCATCGCACGAACTATGCCTCCAGTGCAGCAATGCGCGAACAGAATACTTTTCATGAGCGAAGCCTCCCCACTTGACACCTCCACGCCTTGGTATGCCTGCCAGCGCTGCGGCAACTGCTGCCGCTGGCCGGGCGATGTGCGCGTCACGGACGATGAGGTCACACGCATCGCCGCGTATCTGGACATGCCGCGAATAGAGTTCGTCGAGCAATGCACGCGGCTGAATGCCAACCGCACCGGGCTGAGCATCATCGACAAGCCGAACGGCGAGTGCCTTTTCCTCGAAGGCGTGAACGTCTGCCTCATCCAGCCGGTGAAGCCGGTCCAATGCGAAGGCTTTCCCAACACTTGGAATTTTCCCGGCTGGCGCGAGAAGTGCGAAGCGGTGGAAGCTCTCCGCCCTGACGACCGGTGATGGCGCGCTAGGTGGATGCCGGAGCCGATTTATCCCAGAGGACGGTCTTGGTGTAAGCGTAGGGTTTGCACATCACGATCTTGCTCACATCCGTGCGGATGACGGCAAATTTGTGATAGTCCTCGGTCTCGCAGTACTTGCGGTAGTAGGCCTTGGACTTGCCGGGCATCATGTCCCAGTAGCGCTTCGCCGCGTCTCCCTCGATCAACCGAGTGTGTCCCGAGAGGTACACAATGGTCTCCATCGAGGAGGAGGCAAACATCCACTCGGCCTGCGGATTCGCACGCAGGATGGCGGCTTTCTGCGAATTCGGGGCCGTGATGGAAATGATCTCCTCCAGATCCGTGGTGACCTGCGTGGTCATCCAGGCCGAATGCGGATGGCCCTCGGCATCGGATGTGGCCAGCACGGCATTGCGGCATTTCGCCACCAGCTGGGCGGCGTCTCGTGAGACTTCATTTTCGATGAGCATGCTGAAGCAAACGCCAGATGGCAGGCAACGTCTCCGCGTGGTTTGCCTGTCTTTGCGCCTTTTTTGAAGAACACCGCTTTACTGGACCAGCGGCCCGTGCATGACATCTCCCCGCATGAAGCAGCAGACCATCGTCACTCTCGACCTCGAAGGCGTTCTCGTCCCCGAAATCTGGATCGCCTTTGCCGAGAAGACCGGCATCCCCGAGCTACGCCGCACCACGCGCGATGAGCCTGACTACGATGTGCTCATGAAGGGCCGCCTCAAGATCCTCGATGAGCATGGCCTCAAGCTGCCAGACATCCAGCAGGTTATCGGCACGCTGTCACCCATGGATGGCGCGAACGCCTTCCTCGATGAACTGCGCTCCATCACCCAGGTGATCATTCTGAGCGACACCTTCGCGGAGTTTGCCCAGCCGCTGATGCGCCAGCTCGCGTGGCCGACGATCTTCTGCCACCAGCTCGATGTCGCTGAGGATGGCCGCATCGTGGACTACAAGCTGCGCCAGCCGAACCAGAAGCAGAAGTCTGTGGCCGCCTTCAAGGCGCTGAACTACCGCGTCATCGCCGCCGGTGATTCCTTCAATGACACCACCATGCTCGGCGAGGCCGATGTCGGTTTCTTCTTCCACTCCCCGGCCAGCATTCAGGCGCAGTTCCCGCAGTTCAAACCGTTCGATGATTACACCGAACTGCTGGCTGCGATGAAGGCGGTGCTTTGAAGCATCATTGCCACAACGCGATTTCGCGTCCAGAATGCGAACTCGTTTCACGCCACGCATGCCTCAGCTCCATCTTCAGCCCGACTTCGCCACTTTTCAGACGCTCGCGCAGCAGGGCAATCTCGTACCGGTGATGGCGGAACTCGCCGCCGATTACGAAACCCCGCTCTCCGCATTCCAAAAGATCCACGATGGCCGTTGCGCCTTCCTGCTGGAGTCTGCGGAACTCACGCAGCACTCCGGTCGCTACTCCCTGCTCGGCAGTTCGCCGCGCATCATCTTCACCGCACGCGGCCGTGAAATTGAAATCGAGGAGCGCGGCAAGAAGCGCAGCTACACCACCACTGGCGATCCATTGACGGAACTGCAGGAGCTGATGAAGCCCTTCACTCCGCTGGAAACGCAGCCGCTGCCAGTCTTCCACGGCGGTGCCGTCGGCTACCTGGCCTATGACATGGTGCGCTTCTTTGAGCCCTCGCTTCCCCCACCCAACAAGGACGAGCTGGGCCTGCCAGACATGGTCTTCATGGTCACCGACACTGTGCTGGTGTTTGATCACCGCACCCGCCGCCTCTCCATTGTCGCCAACGTCCACACCGATGAGCATGCCACTCTGGAGGCGGCTTACGACTGGGCGCGCGAGCAGATCGCGGATGTCATTGCCAAACTGGAGAAGCCGCTGGCTGCCAAGCCGCTGCAAACTTTCGCCCCTGTGGGCGAGATGCCGCCTCCGGTGAGCAACACCACGCAGGAAGAATACGAGGCGATGGTGCTCAAGATGAAGGAGTACATCGGCGCCGGTGATATTTTCCAGGGCGTGCCTTCCCAGCGCTTTGAGACGGACTACGATGGCACTACGCTGGATCTCTTCCGCGCACTGCGGCACGTGAACCCCAGCCCATACATGTTCTGCATCGACTTCCCGCAGGGCTTCGCGCTGGTCGGCAGTTCGCCGGAGGTGCATGTGAAGTGCATGAACGGCCGCATCGACATTCGTCCCATTGCCGGCACTCGCTGGAGGGGCAAGACTGCGGCGGAAGATGATTCACTGGCCCAGGAGCTGCTCAACGATCCCAAAGAACGCGCCGAGCACATCATGCTCGTCGATCTCGCACGCAATGATGTCGGACGTGTGGCCGATTACGGCACCGTGCGCGTCA
The DNA here is from genome assembly GCA_002482965.1 of Verrucomicrobiaceae bacterium UBA7681. Lineage (GTDB taxonomy): Bacteria > Verrucomicrobiota > Verrucomicrobiia > Verrucomicrobiales > Verrucomicrobiaceae > Prosthecobacter. The sequence goes on from DLGZ01000059.1 coordinate 317,872, forward strand.
GCGACCTCATGATCATCGAACGTTATTCACACGTCATGCACATCGTCTCGAACGTGGACGGTCATCTGCGTGATGACAAGACGGCCTATGACGTCATGCGCGCCACCTTCCCTGCTGGCACCGTGAGCGGCTCGCCCAAAGTGCGCGCCATGGAGATCATCAACGAGTGTGAGAAGAGCAAGCGCTGCGCTTACGCCGGCGCGGTGGGTTACTTCGGTTTCGATGGCAACCTCGACTCCTGCATCGCACTGCGCACGTGCGTCGTGAAGGATGGCAAAGCCTATGTACAAGCGGGTGCAGGCATCGTGGCCGACTCCATTCCTGCTGCCGAGTATCAGGAAACGATCAACAAGGCCACCGGCATGCTGCGTGCGATTCAATGGGCGCGTCAGCTGAGTGCACCGTGAGCTGATTGAGTTGCTCACACACTAATCACATGGTGCTAACAAGCTAATCACACAGTTGCTCACAATGCGCGAATGCATCACTCAGAAACAGAGAACCCCCCGGCATGCGAAGCCGGGGGGTTCCATTGGCGATCCAGCAACCAACAACGATAGAGGACCGATTGGCACGAAATGCTTTAGCTGAGGAAGCTTGCAAACGTGGCCCGCGGGTTGCCCCACAGACGCGACCATGATAAAAAGTTTTGCCCCTCCCGTCAACCTGCCCACCCCACTTTTGCAAAAAGAAACCGCTGCGTCGCATAAACGAGAGCTAAAACGATGCAATTGTTATCAAAATTTTAGCAAAACGATTCTTGACACCCGATTCGACCCTTTCATTCGACCACTAATCAACTGAACACCCCTTGCTATGCCTTCCTCAAAAGACCTCGGCCAGCTCCTCCTCATGGGCGTCCCCGGCACCGAACTCACTCCTGAAACGGCTGCCCGACTCAAAAAACTCCAGCCCGGCGGCTTCATTTTATTCGGCCGCAACATCCAGACTCCTGAGCAGGTCCGCAAACTCATCGATGACCTGCGCGACATCTCAGATGTCGAGCCCTTCATCACGATTGATCAGGAGGGCGGTCGCGTCTCGCGTCTCCGCCTCATTGGTGAAGAACCACCAAACGCTCAATCGCTGCGTGACAAGGGAGATCCCGCACTGATCAAACGCCACGGCAAAATCACCGGCCAGCTTTTGCGTCACTTCGGTTTCAATCTCGATCTCTGCCCCGTGCTGGACATCTCGTATGATGATGCAGCGGACAATTCTCTCAAAGGCCGCACCTATGGCCGCGATCCACAGCAGGTGATCGACAACGCCGGCGTCTTCAATCGTGCCATGCGCGCTGAAGGCATCTTGAGCTGCGGCAAACACTTCCCCGGCTACGGCCCGGCGGAGTGTGATCCGCATGAGTTCCTGCCCGTCATCACCAAAAGCCGCGAAGAAATGGAACGCAGTGAACTGCTGCCCTACTCCGCCCTGCTGCCGGAACTCGACAGCGTCATGACCTGCCACAGCAACTACACCGCGTATGATCCGGACCGCGGTCGCTGGCCTGCAAGCCTGAGCCACAACATCGTGACGAAGCTGCTGCGCCATCAATACGCCTTCGACGGCCTCGCCATGACCGATGACCTCGACATGGGAGCGATCTTGAATGAAGTCACCTTTGAGCAGGCCATTCAGGAAGCCGTGCGCGCGGGCAATGACCTCGTCATGATCTGCCACCGGGTGGAAATGGTGGAGCTCGCCCGCCAGCACCTCGAAGGCGTCGAAGCTCCCGCGCTGCATGATGCTTTGATGCGGATCGAGAAAACCAAGAAGCGCCTCGTGAAGCCAGACAAATTCGATCTCGACCGCTTCGCCGCCATCAACCGTGACATCTGGCAGCTTCGCGTCGATACACTCGGCGAGGAAGGCGCAAAAAATCTCAGCGTCGAAGACGGCAAACGTTCCCCCGTGGAGCTGTATTGAGAGACTGCGGATATGACGAATAGGACCTATGCGACAAATAGGTCCTATTCGGGGTCTTACAGACTCTTGTCGATCAGTAGAGATGCCGAACGCCGCGGATTCGGGTGGTAGCCATTCATGGCGGCACGGATGCGCTTGGCGCGATCCACACAGGCCTCGGCCTTTTGGAAATCTCCTGAAGCCTTGTACACCGCCCCCAGATTGATAAAAGTCTGCGACAGATCCGCCGGATCCATCTGCCCATCGTTCAGATTCTGCCGGATGGCGAGCGCCCGCTCATGCATCGCCTGGGCACGGTCCACATCCATGCTGCTGTAGTAAAGCACACCGAGGTTGTTATAAACGGAGGCCACGCGTGAACTTTGTTCGCCATCGATGCGCTGAAAAGTTTCCAGTGCTTCGCAATAATAACCCTCGGCTTTTTCAAACTTGCGCAGCTGTTTGAAAATCATGGCCAGGTTGTTTTTGATCGTGGCCACCTTGTCACTGTCTTGCATGCCATTGTCAGCACCGATGTTCAGCGCCATCTCATAGAACTCGGCCGCCTTGTCCATGCGACCCCAGCGATCATACAAATGGGCGAGGAGCGAGTAGATGCCGGTCAGCAGGTCAGGGTCCTGCTTGCGCAATTCCTGCGCACGGAAGAGCGCCTCACGGTAGAGTGACTCGGCCTTGCGGAAGTCCCCCTCCTTCTGCCGCAGGTCAGCCAGAACACTGATCTGCTCAACCAGCGCACCCACGCGAATCGGGTCGTGGTATGCAAGCCTCCGAGCCTCCTCGACGCTACGGGAGGCGGAGGCAAGTTGACGCTCCAAAACAGTGTCCACGTTGGGTTGAAGAATGAGTCACGAGGCCGCGCGAACGAAAAGCCGGCCAGATTCCGGTTAGCTGGCGTCGCGATAGGATTGAGCGAGGTTGACGATGGTATTGCGTGCATGCGCCATCATGTCGCGCGAAACGCCATTGTTCTCATACCAGTGCGTGTAGGCGTGGTTGTCGAACATGATGTCAAAATTGGTGATGAGACGCTCAAACACGGCGGCAATGCCAGTGTGATTGACCAGCGCGAGACCGCTGGCGGCGAAGCCTTCCGGAGCGGTTTCAGCCACACCCAGCTTGACCCCGGTGGGGACGTAGCTGGCGAAGTTCAGGCTCTTGCGGATGGCCGCCATATTCTCTTCGACTTCCTTGGCTTTCACATCACCACGGAACAGAGCGCAGGCGGAAAGATACACACCGTTGGTCCAGTCGATGGCTGCCGTGAAATTGTCCTGCGAGAACGTTTCACGTGCGATGTCGGGGAAATTGATGCGGACCTGCCCCTCCTGCCCGGGAGCACGCATGGGGGCAAACGAAGCTGTGAGGAAATGATTACCGGGAAACGGCACCAGATTGGTCACGTATTCGCTGAGATCGGTGTTCAATCTTCCTGGGAAACGCAGTGACGCAGTCACCGAACTCATGATGAGCGCGATGATTTGGTTGAGATCCATGTAGTTCGGGCTGCGGTGCAGCTTCGACTTCGCAATGCGGAAGAGCGCCTCGTTGTCGAGCAGCACGGCCGCATCTGCATTGTCCAGGATGCGCTGCAGTGTGAGGATGGCGTTGTAGGGCTCCACCGCAGAGTCGGAAATCAGCGGGGAGGGAACGACGGAGAACGTGAAGATGCGCTTCTTGGGATAAGCCTGGCGCAGACGCTCAAGAATGAGCGAACCCAGACCCGAGCCGGAACCACCACCGATGGAGTGGGTCATCATGAAGCCCTGGAGGGACTTGGTCTTTTCGACGGCGGCATCGATCACATTCATGATCTGGTCGATGATGCGCTCACCTTCGACGTTGTAACCACGCGCCCAGTTGTTGGCAGCACCGGGAATTTTGCGAATGATGCAGCTCTCATCAAAGAGCTGTGCCATGTCACCGCCTTCGATACGGGCGATCACTCCAGGTTCAAGATCCACCAGAATGGCACGCGGGATGTATTTCCCATCACGGACTTTGTGGAAGAACACCTCCATGTTCGTATTGGCGGCGGCAGTCGTGTTGCCATCCTTCAATGTGCCGGACTCAGTCAGGCCATGCTCACGCAGCAGGAGCCGCCAGTAACGGTCGGCGATTTGATTGCCACATTGTCCGACATGAATGCTCAGAATCTCTCTCACGGTTATTCCTCCAAACTGTTGTTTATCGATTGCCTGATTTGCTGTTCTTAACGACGACGGTCAACGAGGTCACGCAGACTCATGCCACCGCCACGGCTGTCATCCTGGCTGGTACTGCTGCGCAAGATGTCAGACGAACTGTCCTGCACCTTGGCCTTGGCACCACTTTCCTCAGCCACCTGATAGCTCTGGATGAGTTCCTGGGCGGAAGCACGGAGCGCATTGATCTGCTCTTCAGACATGCCTTCATTGAGGTACCAGTTGGCGAAGGCCTTGCGCTGCCAGAGCTTGTCAAAGTTGTGGCAGATCCGGTCCAGCACACGGGCGATTTCAGTGTTGTTGGCCAGCAGCACCATGCTCTTGCGGTGCGAGATGCCAGGCTGCTCGACATAGCCGATCTTGAACGCGGTGGGAATCCAGTACGTCAGCGGCAGCTGCTCGCGCATCGCAGCGAGGGCGGCGTCTGCCAGCGGCTTGTCATCCATGATGCCACGATAGAGCACCGCCGTGCTCAGGAACCGGCCTTCCATGGGTGAACAGGCGGCAAACACGGAGCCGTTGTCAAACAGGCTGCGAATCATGTCTTCGACGCCCATTTCTTCGAACTTGCTGCGGTCAGGCGGGGTCAGCGGCGCGAAAGCGCACATGAGGAAGTGCAGCGAAGGCTGCGGCACCAGATTCGTGAGCAGTTCACGCAGGCTGATTTCCACCGTCAGGAAGCCGCTGAAACGCATGGAAGCAGTCAGACCGGCCAGCGCCTCGGTGATGAGGAGGTTCAGGTCATCCACCGTCGGGCTCTCTATGTTCCATTTGCGATGGGCGAGTTCGAACAACGCTTCATTGTCGAAGATGAGGCAGGCGTCTGCTGAACGGCGCAGCGTGTTGAGTGTAAACACCGTGTTGTAAGGCTCCGTGACCACCGAGGAAACCTGCGGTGACGGCAGCACCGCGCAGCTCAGGATCGGGAACTCAGGATACTTTTCTTTGACGGACTCAATGAGCAGCGCACCAAAGCCAGACCCTGAACCACCGCCCGTGGCATGCAAAACGAGGATGCCGCCGACATTGTCACACTTGTCGATCTCAGCATCGAGACGTCCCATGACTTCAGGCAGCACCTCGCGTCCGGCACCCAGATAACCCACGGCGAAATTGCCGCCGGCACCTTCCGTGCGGCTGATGAGGTTGCCAGGATTGAAGAGCGATCCGGAAGTGGCCTTGATGTTGTCGATCACACTTGGCTCCAAATCCACCATCACCGCACGCGGGACATAACTGCCGGAAGATGATTCACCGAGTTTGCTGAAAAAGGCGCTCCAGTTTCCGCGTGGAGCCTGTCCCTGAGCGGTCTGCCCTGTCAGCGGATCAATGCCGTGCTCCTGACAGATGGTTTTCCAGAAAGACGCGGCAATTTGATTGCCTGCCTGACCGATTGAAATAACGATAGTGTTGTTGACCTTCATCAGTCTCTCCTAATTTTCGCGGTTTCTAATGTGATGTGAAATGCCAGCATTTGAAAGGGGAGAAGCCACCAGCCACACCATGCCGATGATTCTCATCCGGCATGCCCCGGACTTCGCAATCAAAGCGGCATTGTTTGCGGAATCCTTCTCCACTGAAGGTAGTTTTACCTGTTAGTGCGCCGGGAGTCCACGCAAATTCCATGCTTTCGTGAGGAATCCCACGCCGAAATGGCTTCAATATTGAAATGCGCGCAATGGCTGGGATCACGGTGTTGCTTCGCGTTTCGGCGGCAGAGTTGAGGCCGTGGATATGGCAGGCATCTGTCCGGTTCTGTTTTCAACCTGCCCCTGCTTCATGCGGTCGATCTCCTCCTTGGATGGAACAATGGCACGGCGAATGGTGATGGGATCCTTCGCCGGCTGCTTCTCAGCAGTCGCTGGCGGGACTGGCTCAGCCACGGGTTTCGGACTGATGAAGGCAGGTGTTACCGCTGCGGTTCTTGTGTCTGAACCTGCTGACTTTTCAGCCACCGGTTTTGTCATCGGCTTCACATCATCCGCCTGGACGGACACACTTGGTGGCGGAGCAGGAGCCTCTGGCACCGACGCCACGACTGCAGGCATTGGTTTGGCAGGTGGATTCGGCGCTGCTTCCACCACCACTGACGTTGGTTTGACGGATGGATTCGGCACCGCCTCCTTCATGACTGCAGCCGGTTTGACAGGTTCGACAACAACAGGTGCGGGCGGTGGTTTGACTGCTGCAACTTGCGCCGGAACCGGCTTGCTCTGGACAACCTTCACGACCGCCGGTGGCACGTCATTTTTCCTGACGACAGGCCCTTCAGCTTCAGCAGAGGAAACCACCGGCTGCACCACAGCTTCAGGCTTCGCTTTGCCCCCCAAAATCCATGCACCTATGCCCAGCAGCACAACGGCAGCGGCCGCCATGGCTCCCCAGGGCAGACTGCGCTTTTGCGGGTGCAACGAATTGAAGTCATGCGTCTTCATCCCGCGCTTGATGGGGGAAATGGGTGCCTCCTCAAAAGTTTCGGCGGCAGCATTCGTCGCATGCCAATCCTCGTCAAAGTCAGAGACGGAGCCGACGCTTTCCATCTCCTCCACCGCCACCACATGGCTGCCACGCAGACGTGTCGCAAGGTCCACCGTCGGCGCTGTCAGCAGCGCCTCAAACTTGTCGATGAAATCACCTGGACTTGGCGTCTTGCCCGCACGGCGGATGAGTTCAAGGCATTCACGCACATAAGCGGCGGCCGCCTCAGGGATGGATTCAGGAAACTGCGGCACGCCTCCGCTCTGACGCTCACCTGTCAGCAAATAGCCCGCAAGCGCCACAAAAGAGCGATGCCGGAAATCACGATTCTGCAAATGCTCCTCCAGCGGCTGGCCTTCGGCGAGATCCATGTCAACCAGCAGCGGCTCATACAGGCTGCGCATGGTCATGTGCGGACGCAGCTTCACCACAAACGAAGGCCAGGCATCCAGGCGCTTCTGCATCAGCCGTTCGAGTTCACGCGACAGCAGCGGGCCATTTTTCCCCACCCGCAGCAGGATGTTGGAAGGGTGCAAATCCACGCGCTGCACGCCACACTCCACCGCCTGATCAAGCCCGGCGCGAATCTGTCGCATCAGCACCGTCACTTCAGCAGGATTGAGCGTGATGCGCTCCGCCATCAGACGGCTGAGCGCAAAGCCAGGCTCCCGCTCTTCGGTCAGGAACGTCCAGTCAGGACTTTCCCAGAGACTCAAGGACCGCAGGATGTTCGGGTGCCGCTCAGGATTGAAACGCCACATCTGCAATGGCACCGCCTCGTAGCGGGATTTATCCACAATTCTCGATGGCGGCAACAGATGCACCGTGACAGGCTGGTCCAGCTTCGTGTTGATCGCAGGAATGGAAAAAGGATAGCGGCGGGCGTGATCCACATCCTCCACGCGAAACCGCGTTCCAAGAATGGTTTCGACCGGCACATCTTCCAGCAGCAGTTCCTGAAGCTGAGATTGTGGCAGCAGCGAGGAGCTCACCACCAGGTGTTTGCGGAAGTTGCGCGCTTTAATATTGCTCGAAAGGGCGCTGAACGCTTCGCGCACATCATCACGCAGCTTTTCGATCGATGTCGGAGCATTGTCGGGGTCGGTGAGAGCAGCTCTGACCGCAGTTCGCAATCCCATCGGCAGTTGTGTTAATGCAGGAAACTTGTCCGGATTTTCGCCTGCATATGGCTGCCCGGTCAGCAGAAGAAAAATCAACCGGCATGCCTCCACCACCAGCCGCGCACCACTTTGCACCTCGGTCCCTGCATCCAGCTGCGACAGCCCGTAATCAAATACGCGGAGCTGCAGGAATGTGTCCTCCAGAGTCGTGACCAGCACGCGGTCCAGATGCATGCGCGAAACGAGACGCTGAAATCCTTGCAATTGCAGCAGGTCATCCAGCAACTGATAAACCAGCGCCAGTCCTGTTGCGGGTGCCACTGCGCCGCGCCTTTGGGTGTAATGCTCGACGAACTCGCCGTCGTTGAGATTGCTGGTGTAATAAACCAGCCCTTGGTCCTCACCCACTTCCAAAATGCGCATGAAAGCATGCCCGCGAATTTCCGATGCCTGACGGGCACGCTCAAAGGCCGATCTCTTCATCGCCGCATCCAGTGTGCTGCCGCCACGCAGCACATGCAATTCCACCAAGCGATGGATCCGGTTGTCAAAGGCCAGAAAAACAACCTCGTCCTTGGAACGCATCAACTCAACCGGTGCACCACCGGTTCGATGCGCCACAGACAGGCTGCCAAATTGCTGAAGCTCTTCAATCATAACAAGTTAATGAACCATACCATGAGATCATGCTGACCGAAAGTTTCGGGACAGAACCTCACATGCACGCTCTAATTTATAAGGGTTGTGGCTCAAAATTGCAAAGTTTTTCTAACAAATCTGGTAATTTTACACTGTCGATTGGCCATCTTAAAATGGTTAAACCATAAAAAGCATAGCCCACTACAACCCTCTCGGTAAGCTCAAAAGATACCAAGTGGACTCACAAAAATGAAATTTTAACATCCCTGAAACTCAGTTTTGAGTCAGTCGGACTTTGAGTTCATCTTTTGTTCCCGACTGCCGGCAAGGATTTACCAGCAGGGTCACCCCCGGCAATCACTCTAAGACGCTTTTTCTCATCATCGTTCCATTGCTGGGAAGTGCCAGTAAGCGCGTTGCGCGCCGCAATTTTGATCTCTGCGGCATTCGCGGAACCAGGATAGGCCAACATTTCCCACAGTGTGATGGCGTTTCCCTTCACTCGTTCCAGCAGTAGTTGACACACACGCAGGCGGACTTCCTCATTCTGGGGCGGGTCCAAATTCAGCCAGACCAGCAGATTCATATACTGCGGGCTGTCAAACGGCAGCTCCTGGCTTTGCCCGGAGAGAACCTTTTCGTTTTCCCGCCAGTCGCCAGTTTTTGCCAGCTCATGCTGCGGTTTAAACTGAGCCATCTCGGCGACCTTTTTCTGCAGGGTCTCTTTCCGCCACGCCTCGATCTCAGCAAGTGAGGGTGCTGCAGTAGTCGTCTCAGCTTTACTAAACGTGTTGAGAACACGGTTCACAAACTCCCGCGGCAGCACCAGAATCGTGAGCGCCATCAAGGCGCTGCCACAAACCCAGCCCAAAATAAATCGCGCAACCGGAACCGACTTATAATGAATGGGAATGCTTCTGACAGCTCGATCCGGTGCCGAAAACGGCTCAGCCTGGACCTTCGTAGAACCCCCGATATCCGTTTTAACGGTCGCCAGCTTTTGGGTCGCCAGCGCAAACTTTTCCTGCTGTTGCGCAAATTTCATCGCCAGTTCCCACCAGCAGTCAGGCAGCACCGCCTTGAACAAATCCTTCCCTTCAATGTCAGTCGTCAGACACTCCGACAAATGATCCAGCGCCTCACGTTCCGCCTTGCTCTGCCAAGTCCAGACCGTTTTGGGTTTGCGCAGCCGCACGTCCCAGAAATCACGCTCATCCTGCACAGCGCTGCACACGACGCGCCCGGCCGCCAGCCAGCGCCTGGCATCCGCCAGCGCCTCCTGATGCTCCTCACCTGCCAGTGGCAGCGCCGCATTGTAGAGCTGCTCTGCGCGTGAAAATCGCGTCACCGCCAGCGTGGCGGCCAGAGCCAGCATGACATCCACGGCACAGGCGTTTCTAGAGGCATGCGATGCCACGATGGCGTCTGCGAGTCTGGAAAGGCGGTGCGTCTCCCCACGTGCGGCCCAGCGGGACGCCACCATGCAGGTCACGTTGACCTCGCCGCTGCCCATTTCAATGACCAAGTCGGGGATGCGTGCGAGTTCTGCGAGCTGGTCCTCATCCTGCTCAAACATCTCCGCAATCAGCAGACTGCCCGCCGCCGCCCACTCCGGCTTTGAAAAGGCCTGGCAGCAGAATGCATCAAAATGACCCGGCACGGCAACCCTGCCGACCACAGCACGCAGCAGGCCCTTGGCGCTTGTGCGCAGTTCTTCCGGCAGCTCTGTCGCTATCATCATCTCGATGCGAATCATCGTCTCTGGATTGATCGCACTGCTGGAGCCACCATCCAGCACTTGGCTGGAAGACCCCTTTACGGCGGATGCTGAGGCGCGATTTCCCATTTTCAGCGCCATTGATAAGACGAATCACGCCAGATGCAACGCATGCGTCACACAGGTGGCCAATTCGATCATGCAAAAATCTCCTTCGCCACCGTGCCATAAACGTCCGTGAGACGGAAGTCGCGGCCTGCATAACGGAAAGTAAGCCGTTCGTGATCAAGCCCCATCAGCGCCAGCACCGTCGCGTGCCAGTCATGGATGTGCATCTTGTTCTGCACCGCTTCGTAGCCGTAATCATCCGTCATCCCGTAATTCATGCCGCCCTTCACCCCGCCGCCGGCCATCCACATGGAGAAGCCCTTGTTGTTGTGATCGCGCCCGTCGTCACCCTGGCTGTGCGGCGTACGACCAAATTCCCCACCCCAGATGATCAGCGTATCTTTGAGAAGTCCCCGCTGCTTCAGATCAGCCAGCAGACCGGCAATGGGCTTGTCGATCGCCCCGGTGTTGCGTTCCAGTGAGGCCTTCAGATTGAAATGCTGGTCCCAGTTGCCATTGGTGAGCTCGATGAAGCGCACGCCAGCCTCCACAAACTTGCGCGCCATCAGGCACTGCCTGCCAAACGCATCCGTCTCCTGCTCATCGATGCCATACAGCGCCTTCGTGGCCGCCGTTTCCTTGCTCAGATCCATCACCTTCGGCACCTCGGCCTGCATGCGAAATGCCAGCTCATACGATTCGATCACGCCTTCCACTTCGGCGCTGACGCCGCCGTCCTGCTGCATTCGCGCCTTGTTGAGCGCCTGCACCAGATCCAGTTGCGTGCGCTGCTCATCGGTCGTGTAGCGGTTGTTCTTGATGTTTGCCACGGTGGCCTGCTCCATGCCACCGCCCCGCCGTCCACCGCCACCACCCCCGGGGAAACCGTTGCCGCCGATCTTAGTACCCTGATAAATGGCAGGCAGAAAAGCGCTGCCATAAGTGCGTGTCGCGTTGCCGGGCGGATTCACCGTGATGAATCCCGGCAGATTTTCATTCATCGTGCCAAGACCATACAAAGCCCACGAGCCCAGCGACGGACGCACAAACTGCGTCGTTCCAGTGTGGAGCTGGGAAAACGCCTGCGGATGCGCCGGCAGATCCGTGGACATCGAATTCAGGATGCACATCTCATCCGCATGCTTGCCCAAATTGGGGAACAACTCGGAGATGTACAGGCCGCTCTTGCCCTGCTGGTTGAATTTCCAAGGCGACGCCATCAGCTTCGCCGTGCCGTAGCGCCCGGCCGCCGAGGGCGCCCCTTTCCCATTGTCAGCGATCAGCTTTGGCTTGTAGTCAAACGTGTCCACATGCGACGGCGCCCCCTGCATGCATAGAAAGATCACATGCTTCGCGCGGCCCGCGAAATGCGGCACCTTCGGTGCCAGCGGCCCCGTGGCGGCCTGCGGATTCGCACGCAAAGCCTGCTGCTGCGCCAGCGCCGCAAAGGCCAGGTAGCCGAAGCCGTTGGAGCCGGTCTTCAAAAACTCGCGCCGGGAAAATTGATTGGTGTTCATGACGTGGGAAGAATAGAGGTGCTTTAATTGAGATAACGAAATTCGGCGCTCGCGATCAGGCTCTGGCAGAAGGCGGACAGCGCGGCAAACTCCGCCTGCGCCTTCGCCTCCTTGCTGGTGCCTGAGTCCTTGGCGATCTGCTGCGGGAAGCGCATCCAGAAGTTGCTGATCGCAGCCTTTTCCTGCGTCGTGGGTTCACGGCCAAACGCCAGCTCATAGGCGTAGCTCAGTCGTTCGGCGGAGTTGCCCGGGTGCTTGGCGATGCGTGCTGCAAACGCGTCCGCTGCATTCTGCGCCTGCGGATTGTTCATCAGGTACAGGCTCTGTGAAGGCACGTTCGTGGTATCGCGATCCCCATTCACCAGACTCGCATCCGGATAGTCGAAGACGGAAAGCATTTCAGGAATCTGATCCCGAATGATTGGAATGTAGATCGAACGATAGTTGTAGGTCTTGCTCGTCAGATCACCTCGGAAGATCGAGATCAAGCCCTGCCGGCCCTCACCGGCACGTGCCACGGGAGAGCCATCCACCGGATACAGATTCAGCGAACCGCCCACCGCAAGCATCGCATCACGGATCGCCTCCGCCTCCAGCCGGCGCTGGTTCATGCGCCAGTGCCACTTGTTATCGGGATCGACGGCATAGTTCGCCGCATCGTAGCCTGATCCCATCTGGTAGGCACGGCTCATCATGATCTCACGGATCAGCTTCTTCACCGACCAGCTGTTCTCCATGAAAGAGACGGCCAGATAGTCCAGCAGTTCGGGGTGGGACGGCTTCTGACCCATCGCCCCAAAGTTGTCGGGCGTCGGAACGATGGCGCTTCCCATCAGTTTCAACCACACACGATTGGCCATCACACGTGCCGTCAGCGGGTTGTCCTTTGAGGCGATCCAATAGGCCAGGTCCAGCCTGCCGCTGCCGCTTTGCGGGCTGATGTTTAGCGGCTCGCCTTTGGCGCACAGCACTTCCACCAGGCCACGTGGTACCACGTCACCGGGCTGCTTGATGTCACCACGGATGAGGATCGGGCTGTTGAACGGGCTGGCGCGGTCCAGCATTCCCATCGCCAGTGTGCGCGGTGTGCCATCTTCATAGAACAGATCCACGTCCGCCTTCACCTCTTCCGCACGATCACGCGCGCCACGGATGCGCAGGAAATTCGCCGCACCCGCCTTCGCTCGGTCTTCCTGACGCATGGCAAAAACCTCCTTTTGCGCCTCGTCAGCGGCGGTTTTCGCCCGGTTATAGTTACCCTTGAGTTCAGCCACTTCACCCGTCGAAATTTTCGCCAGGGCGGCGGTCTGCCCGGCGGTGCGATCCAGTTCGATCAATCCCGCCGCATTGTTGTTCTGCTGCTGCTCATACGTGCCATACAACGTCTCGCTGCTGAGAAAGATGCCCGCCAGCGCATAGTAGTCACGCTGCGTCACCGGATCAAACTTGTGATCATGGCAGCGCGCGCAGGCCAGTGTCAGGCCCAGCATCGACTGCGATACAGCATCGATCTGCTCATCGACCACATCCATCGAGAACTGGCGGCGGTCACGGTTGTTGTGTCCCTTGGAACCAATCGCCAGAAAACCCGTGGCCACGATCTTGTTCGCCTGATCGCGCTTGCCATCAAACTTCAGCAGGTCTCCTGCGATCTGCTCCTTGAGAAACTGGTCGTACGGCTTGTCCTTCTTGAACGACTCAATGACGTAGTCGCGGTAGCGCCACGCATGCGGGTAGAGCACGTTCGCCTCCTTGCCGCTGCTTTCGCCATACCGTGCCACATCCAGCCAGTGCCGCGCCCAGCGTTCGCCATAGCGTTCGGAGTCGAGATACATGTCGATGACGCGCTTCACTGCTTCCGGCGATTGATCAGCGACAAACGCTTTCACCTCATCCGGCGTCGGTGGCAGACCTGTCAGATCAAAGGCAATGCGGCGGATCAGCGTGGGCCGGTCTGCGTCGCGCATTGGATGCAATCCATTGGCTTCGATGCCTGCCAGCACAAACTTGTCGATCTCCGTCTTCGCCCACCCCTCTGTTTTCACCGCCGGCGGCGCTTGTTTCACCGGCTTTTGAAACGCCCAGTGCTTGCGGCCTTCATCCATGTCGATCACGCGTTTGCCACCGTTCGCATTCACCACCTTGTTTTCACGCGGGTCAGGCGCACCCATCTCGATCCACTTCTTGAAATTAGCGATCACATCGTCCGGCAGCTTCTGCTTCGGCGGCATCTGCATGTCCTCGTTCTTCCAGGTCATCGCCTCATACACACTGCTCTGCGCGATGTTGCCCGGAGTCACTCCTGGATGTCCCGACTCCCCGCCCAGCAGCGTTGCCTGCTTGGTATCGAGCGTGAGCCCGCCTTTGACCTTGGAAGATTCTGCGGAGTGGCACTTGTAGCAGGACTCCACCAGCACCGGCCGGATGTTCTTCTCAAAAAACTGCAATTGATCCGCTGGTATGCCAGCGTGCGCCGCCTCGGTGGCGTCAGCGGCACTCAAGGCCATGGGAGTAAGCAGCAGGATGGAGAATGTCAGAGTCTTCATGGGAGAGCTAAGCAGAAGACCGTGTGTAACACCCTGGTCCTAAAAAGGTTTCTCCAAAGCTGCGCCTGCCTACAGCTACCGCTGAAACTCCCTGCCGACGAGAGCCGTTAGGTCCATCCTCCACTTCTTGCCCCCCTCGCTCCTCATGCGCCATCTCATCGCCTCCTTGCTGCTCGTCTCCTCCATCCACGCGGCGGAACTCGTCGTTCCAGACAGTGTCACTTTCACCCGCGACATCGAATTCGCCAATCCCGACAACCAGCATCTGCAGGTCAATCTGGCCCAGCCCAAAGACGGCCAGGGCCCCTTCCCCGCCGTGGTCTGCATCCACGGCGGCGGCTTTCGTGCAGGCAAGCGCGAGGGGTATGACAAACTGCTGCTCACACTCGCCCAGCATGGCTATGTGGCCATCACCGTCACCTACCGGCTGGCTCCAGCCTACCCCTTCCCGGCAGCCGTGTATGACTGCAAAGCAGCGGTGCGCTGGCTGCGTGCGAACGCCGCCACGTATCACGTGGACCCCGCACGCATCGGTACCATGGGCGGCTCTGCGGGCGGCCACCTGGCGCAGTTCCTCGGCGTCACCGCCGGAGTCCCTCAGTTCGAAGGTGAAGGAAATCTGGATCAAAGCAGCTCCGTCAGCTGTGTGGTCAATTTCTTTGGCCCCAGTGACTTCACCAAAAGCTACGACAAGAGCGTGGACGCCAAAGAAGTGCTGCCCCTCTTCTTCGGCGGCGACCTCAGCACCAAGCGCAAGGAGCACATCATCGGCAGTCCCTTGTACTGGGTGACGCCGAACGCCGCCCCCACTCTCTGCCTACATGGCACCGCCGATGAATACGTCGCCTATGAGCAGGCCACCTGGATCGTGGACAAGCTCAAGGCCGCCACCGTGGAAGCCGAACTCGTCGGCTTTGAAGGCGCGGGCCACGGCCTGAAGGGAGTGCCCCCTGAAAAAACCGAGCAGCTCATGCTGGCCTTCTTTGACCGGCACCTCAAGCCTGCCGCAGCCCCATAACTGCGTGTTGATTGAATCTGCAATGATTTGATCAACCATTAAACTCGCGCTTTTGTAAGTAAAAAGCCAAATTAAGATCGACCTTCGCAGGTTCATTTTTTAATTATCCCCTACCCATGACGCAGCAGGCAAGAATGAACGGCAACCACAACACCCTTTGCATTTTAAACTGCATCACTGGAGAACGTGCCCAATTTGACGGCGAAACCTTTATGATAGGCTCAGGGCAGCAGTCCGACTTGAAGCTGAACTCACCTCAATGTCCCCAGGTTCTGTGCAAGGTGACGAAAAGCGGGGACACCATGGATTTCCAGTTCAGCCGTCCGGTGCAGATCAATGGTGCCGAGGCGGCTTCCTTCAGATCCTCGCCCGGAGAAGAGCACACCGTGGCAGGCAGCGGGTTCCTGCTGGCCTTTAAATACAGTACTCAGGCGAGCGCCTGGATGGCTTTGGGCAGTGATAATTCATGGCATGTTTATAACAGTGAACAGCATGACTGGAACGGCCCGTTTGGACCTGAATTTTTGAAAACTTGGCTGGCGCAGTTCTCAGTCAACGCCCGCAAGCGGCTGCTTTTAATTCCGAACGGAATGGAACAGATGGGGTTTTATGTGCAAGACGCCGTTGAGATTCTCAAAATCCCTCCGCCCATGACCCCGCCAGCCGAAAAAACCGCCTGGTTTGACCGCTACAGTTCCACTCCCGATGAACCCGCCAGTCCTGCACCAGAATCTGTGGCTGAGGCCTCAGAAGTGAACAGCGAATACGGCGAGTTCACCTGCCCAATCTGCTGGTTCAAATTTGACCGGGGCGATGCGATGAACATCGCCGTGCACAACAGCCTGCGGGGCGATCCCATGCTCGGCGATGAGGCCATGCAGCGATTCCATGCCACGCGCTTCAATGACCGCGGTCAGGCGCTGGATGCCATGGGCCTGTCCACCTCCGACCTGGCCTGCCCGCACTGCCGCCGCAAGCTGCCACCAGGATTTCTCGATCTGCCCCATCACATTTTTTCCATCGTCGGTGCGCCTTCGTCAGGCAAATCGTACTACCTGAGCGTGCTGATCAAAGTGCTGCAGAGCACCTTGTTTCAGAATTTTGGCATCACATTCCGGGATGCCGACCCCTCGGAGAACGTCATCCTCACGCAGATGAAGACGCAGCTGTTTTCCTCCTCGTCACCGGAGGATGCCTTCCTGGCCAAAACCGACCTTGAAGGAGCTCTTTATGAGACTCTGCCCCGCCAGGGTCGCAAGGTGCGCCTGCCGAAACCTTTCATCTTCAAACTGTCCCATCCTGCCACACCAGAGAACGGCTTCTCCATGGTCTTTTACGACAATGCGGGCGAGCATTTTGAACCGACCCGCAACAGCGCGGACTCACCTGGGGCCCAGCACATCGCGGTGGCTTCCGGCATTTTCTTTCTCTTTGATCCTCTGCACAACACCGAATTCCGCGCCATGATGAAGAGCGTCACGGATCCGCAGATCAAGACCCACCGCATTGATCAGCAGGATGTCATCCTCGCTGAAACGGAAGTCCGCATCAAAAGTCTGCTCGGGATGGACTCCCGCCAGCGCGTCGCCACACCGCTCGCGGTGATGGTGGGCAAGTACGACACCTGGGCCTACCTGCTGGGTGATGAGCCGCTGCTGCCGGCCATCCAGGATGGAACGGTCAGACTCGACCACATCAAAACAAACTCCACCCGCGTGCGCAATCTCATGGTGCGCACCTGCCCTTCCATCGTGGCCAATGCTGAAGCCATCTCTTCGAACGTTTGTTACTTCGCCGTCAGTCCACTGGGCTGTTCTCCCGTGGAGTTTCTCGACCGCGAAGGCACTCCCCGCATCGGCCCTGATCCGAAGCAGCTCAATCCCCGGCATGTGGAGGCCCCTACTCTCTGGGTGCTCGCGCAGGCCACGCCTGAGATGATTCACTCCACCTCCGCGAACTGATCCCATGGCTTGGCAGCTCATTTACACCAGCGCCCCACGCCTGCTCGAAGCAGGCCGCACCGGATTCGGCACCGTGGCCAGACATCGTGCCGTCAGCGGCATTCTCGCTGCCTCAGTGGAGCGCTTCAGCCAGTTTGCCCGCCTGCCGGGTCATGACCCACGGCGCGTCGTTCACGCCCACCGCACCCTGACCGTGGGCTCGGGCACCTTTCATATTCTGAGTTGTCTGCAGGACGCAGGCTCTGACTACACTGGACGCACCAACCACATCGCCCATCACCTCATCGCCGAACCACGCGAGATTCGTGCCCTCTCCGCCGCAGGACTGACACCGGCAGATGTGCTTCTCAGCATGGCTTGGCGCAGTTCATGGAGCGAAGGTCCGCGTTTCCTTGACTCCGCCGAAGAGGTGAATCTATCGTCCTTCACCCCTTCGGCTTCTCATGCCTGGTCCTCTGTCACCGGCAATCCCGCCTCCGCCGGCATTCTGGGCTCCCGTGAAGCACACAAGGGCTGCTATCTCATCACACCTCCTGGCATCAGCAGTCTGGAACTTTTCCGCGAGTCTTTGCTGGAGCAGGCGGCACAGGCCTGGCAGACCCGCTTCACCACCTGTCTGGAGCCGAATGACGATGTGGCGGACTTCCACTGGGTGGCGCTTTCATCCTCCTCGCCCATGCGCGGACACGTGGAGTCCTCCAACCGCCTTGTTCTTGATCTCACCCGTCCAGGCACCCTACCGGCACCGCCGCCGCCTCAGGTTGCCCCGCCTGTCTTTGAAGCCGTGTATGCCGCAGCATCGGAGCCCGCGTACTCCATGCCAGCACCGGTCCGTGAACCCATGCGTTCGTCAGATGCCGCGCCCGCTCCCGTCAGCCCCATGGGCTCCTGGTCGCCGGAGCCTCGCCGCAAGGCACCAAAATCAAACAAGAGCTTCATCGGCATATCTCTCATCATTGCCGCCGTGATGATCGTTGTCGTCGTCGGAGCATTGCTGCGGCAGAACAACCTGCAGGTTCAGGAGCGCACCGACTATGAACTAAAGATCGCCAAAACCTGGGAAAGCCACCAACTCGTTCTCAACGACACGCGCAAGCTGCTCGAAGAGCAGTCGGACATGGAGGAAGGAACAGCCCTGCTGAAGTCGCACGAGGATTTTTTCCGCAGCATGCAGCATGTGCTTCACCAACCGGGCGCGCCCATCGAACTCTCCTTGCCAGCGGATACTCAGGATGAACTCAAAGACCTCAAAGAACTGCTGGATGAATGGGCGGCGCTGCATTTGAGCCCCTGGGCGAAGCTGCAATCCGACCAGGCCACAGTGACGGCCTCGGACATCCTAGTGGCGTACCGCAAATGGCAGGACTCGCGCACGGCCAAATGGAAACAGCTGACCGATTATCTGAGTCTCAAAGACATTCCACCTCCCGGCGATGAAGTGATTCAATCACTGAAGACCGCAGCGAAGGAGGTGTTGCGCCATGCGGAGCCTGCGCGCGACACCCGCTCGAATTGGGTAGAGGTATTTAAAATCCCCGGAGCCCCGCTGACCAGCAGTGTTCTCGAAGCGCAGCAATGGCTGAAGCTATGGGCTGAACTGGATGAGGCCAGCACCCGTTCCCACGCCACAGCACTAACAGCCGCCGCCATCAAATCACTGCCCGAATGGCTGCGCGAAAAGGCTGCAGGAGTGAAGCAGCGGCAGGACACTCCAAAAGACCTCAGGATGGCGGTCAAGGCTGACGACAAGCACGCTCAAGAGGTGCCAAAACCGGTGCCCCTGATCGAAGATGCGGACGGGATTTCCGCCGCGAATGGCATCTTTCTTTGCCTGCTCCAGCCCAACGATGATTCGGTGGGCAGAATCGTCGGCCTGCAAGTCTCTGCCGACATGCAGTTGTTCGTCGGCACCGCCTGGGACAGGCATCCCCCCCCCGATGGAAAGACCGAGCCCAAAAGTGGCGAATTGAAAAAGTGGATGGGAGTCAGCTCGGAAGGCAGTGAGGAACTCAAGTTCAGTCCCTCCTTGTTAGCAAAACTGCCCGATATGATCGTCTTCTCCAAGGACGGCAGACTGACCGCCATTCCTGAAGACCTTCGCAAATCACCCGACGGCGTCAGGATCGTGGCACGCAGCAAAGACGGACGGCAGGTGCAGTTTGATCTGCGGCTGATCCCAATCAGCAGAGTCTCCTCCAGACCCATCCTAACACAGGCCATTGAAACCACGGTGGACAATGCCGCCACCGTAACGCTAAACCTGCCCGCAGGCTTCCTCAGCCGGTTGCACATCGTCGGGCAGCAGGAACTGCTTTATGTCCTGAGACATGACGGCCCCGAGACCCAGCAGAAATTTTACGCACTGAAATCTGCAGGAGATTCTGCATTCCAAGTCCTGCCCCCAAAAGTCCCCGGCAGCCCCGTGCAGAATCGGCCCCTTATCGAGAAAGAGATCAAAGAACTCGAAGCTGGAATTTCAAAGGACGTTGACGACCTGGCGGAGAATGAGAGCAAAAATATATCGCCCACTCAAAAGGCAGCGAGAAGACATTCCTACGAGAAGAGCAAAGCTGACAAGGAACTCAAACTGCAAGAATTGCAGACCAAGTTGCAAAATCTTGGAGGGAAGGCGCCCCCGCCTTTTGATCTCCTGCCAGGCAATTACATCCTGCTGCTGGAGCAGCCGAACAGGATCGAGCTTTGTCAGCTAAAAGTGCTTCTGCCCGCTGGTCATTCCCAATCCAAGCCTTCCAATCCGTGAAACCCCTCCTTCAAGCCATCGAGGCCATCCGCGCCGCACTCAAAGAGGAAGTACCGCCATCCGCAGTGCAAGATGCCGCCGTCATCTACGCACAGCTCTGCTCGGAAGTGGAGCGGCGGCTGGACCTTGTCGCAGCCATGCTGCAGAAAGGCAGTGACTACCAGGCCCTGCAGGTGGCCGAAGAAGACCCGCCGCTGCTTGATCTCGCGGCCTCAGTGAGTTTCGGCGAAGAAAAGAACTGGCAGATCTATTGCGACACGCACGGACTGAAGGTGGCACCGCGCCTGGACACCCGCATCATTCTGGATCTGGAGACCCTCTATGGCCGCGGCATCTCCGCCAATCATCCGCTCTACAAAGACTTTCGCGCAGCGGTGCTCTCACGTGATGACGCGAAGTCGCTGCGCATCGTCAAAACCATCCTCAAGCTGAACCCGCAGGATGACAACGCCAAGAAGGAACTCCAGCGCCTGGAGAACAAGGGGCTGCAGGAAAATATCGAACAGTTGCGTGAGGCGCTGAAGACGGATGATGAGGAGCTCATCGCCACACTGACCGAGGGCATCAAAGCCGTCGCACCCACATCCAAGCTGGAACGCCTGGATGTCTTTCAGCAGGGCGAGAACATCCGCCAGGCGCTCCGCCGCAGGCAGGCGGAGACTCGCATGCCAGACATGCTCACCACCCTGCAGATGCTGAAGGCGGAAGGCAAATGGCGGCAGGTGGGACAGATGCTTGGTGTCATGAACGCCATGCTCAAGGAGCACCAAATCGTACCCGCCGATGTTGCACAGAAAACAGCCTTGGAAGATCTGACACGCTTCCTGCAAAAAGAAAAGGCCGCTGATGAAAAGCAGCGCAGCTTTGACAGCACTCTCAAAACCTTTCTCGTCTTTGTCGAGGAAGTGGAAACCCGCCTGCTCACAGGTGCAGGTGTCACTTATGATGAGATTGCCGGAAAGGACGAGAGTTTCGTCAAACGCTGGAAGGAGCTGGAAGGCTATCAACTGCCGGTGGCTGCGGAATCTTTGCAGCGCCTTCGCGCAGCAGGCCAGGAGCTGCGTGCCAAGCTGGAGCGCATGCAGCGAACCAAACGTATGGGCAACATGGCTTTGGCCGCTGCCACATTGGTGCTGCTGTGCTGCATTTCCGCCATCGGTCTGCATGCCTGGAAGGCGTGGACACTGACGCAGGAACTCGCCTCGTATCAGGCCAAGGAAAACTACAGCGCCGCTGAAGGTCTGATCAAGAAACTGCGCAGCGAGGAGGAACTGCTGCTGCGCTGGCCCTACCTGCAGGCCAGGATCGAAGAGGTCAGTTCCTGGGCCGCCAAAACCCGCGTCACCGGCAAGCAGGCAGCGGATGCCTTGCTGGCCTTGGAGAATACATTTCAGGGTGAGCAAACCACTTTGTCCCCCACCCAATTGGTCAGGCAGTTCGACGATGCCGAAGTTCTGGTGAAACAGCTGGGCGGTGATGTTGTGGCTGAGCCAAAGAATCGTCTCATGACATTGAAGACCAAAAAGGATCTTCACCTCGCGACGGTTCTAAAGAAGCTCACCACCAGCACCGCCACCACCCTGGGCAATCTCGAAAAGCGCGGCACCGCAGAGCTTTCACATGAGAAGCTGGCTGCCAGTGTCAGCACCAGTTGCACGGCTATCGACAAGGAGTTGCAGCCGCTCGAAGCACTCCTCAAACCCGAGGTGGCTGCACTGGCCCTCCCGGCGGATTTGGAGGCCCGCATCACAACCCTGCGCAATCGGCTGAACACCTATCAGGAAGACCTGAAATCATTCGCCGCCATCCGGGCGGGGACAGCCGGCGCAGGCACGCTGGACGACTACCTCAAAGCGGTCTCCAAATGGCAGTCTGTCAAGTTTGCCGAAGCCGCTCCTTCCTTGAAAATGCTGGACACACTGCCTACCGAAAAGGCCTTTCAGGCGGCGCTCTTCACCGGTGGAGACCTGGACGAGCTCCAGGCCATACTCGATGACAAGTCCGGCCACTACATGGCTCCCGACACACTCCTCGAATCAGAGCTCAAAATAATCCTCTCACTCCTGCACGATGAAAATCTGAACAACATTTTCGAAAGCACCGTCGTCCATTATTCCAAAAACAAGGGCAGTTCCACTTTCTGGTCCATGGGCAAACCTGAAACGGTCAAGATTGGCAATTCATTGCGCTGGAGCGGCAAATTCTACGAGCCCGATCAGAATCAAATGACGGTGATGTTTATTCAGCGCAGCCTCAATCGCGCTGGAGAGGTCGGCTTTTATCAGGGGGATGCAGTGAGCAGCACCTCCCTGAGCCATACCAGTGAATTCATGAACCTTCTCGATATCGGGCGCATCACAGACGAAAAAGGAGAGCGTGTGCACAAGCCGCTCTTCGATGTCTTTGACAAGCTGGTGCAGGACACTCGTGGCAGCCCCATTGCAAAGGCCTATGTCCTGCTCAAGCTCGAAGGCATGCTGCGCATGCGGTCACGCGAATGGGGCTTGTACTTCTGCCCTTCGTTGCAGCAGGATCTGCGGATTCTTCACAAGACCCTCGGCAACACAGCTCTGCGCAGCGAGGACTGGCTCGTGCCGACTATGCGGGAAAAATGGCAGGCTCCGCTCACGGCTTTTTTCACCCCCTTGAAAGCACGCGCCTACCTGCGGGAGGCGGTCGCCAACCGGAACTACCTGCGCGCAGCCACCAACGCCGGACTGAAATTTGCCGGCTATGTGGAGACCGACCTGTCACTGATACTCAACCCGCAGGGCCGCTCCGCTGGAGAGCTGTGGGTGATCGGCAGAGAAAACGGCAAGCCGCTCCTCGTGGCCAACCCTGCTGCTGGGAAAGCGGCCGCAGACACACCCAAAGCAATCATGGCCACCGCTTCCGTTCCTCTGAGCCCCGTGTTCGTCGTGACCACGGACCGGCGCGCTCTGCTCCAGCAGTATCATGAAGCGCTGTCCACCCCCGGAGTTGATCTCAAGCCGCTTCCTGGCGAGGCCCTGTTCCTAACCCATCCCTGATATGAACGAATTGACCTATTCACTGGAATGGCGCGGTGCCAGAAAGTCCGCACTTTCGTATGCCGACATCGAAGCCGGACTCGTCTCAGGTGATTTGCACACCCTGTATAAGATCCATGTGAACGGCAAATGGCTCGTGCTGCGGGACTTCGTGGAGCAGCAGCGCCCCTTGCTCGCGCCGCACTCAGCTAGGCAGCACACTTTGCCGCCTCCAATGTCGCAGCCAGCCCTGCTACGGCCCGAACAGCAGTCAGCAGTGCCACCCCCTACCCCTCAGGGGAAGGCAGTGCTGCCACCAGCCTCAATCTTCGCAGCTTCGCCAGCGGGCCGCAAAACGCCAAAGCCCGTCTGGTTTTGGCCTGCCATCATCCTCTCCTCCACCGTCTGCCTCCTGCTCGGCGTCGTGTTTGTTTACATGTCCGCCACCGCCCCCACACGTCCGGGCAGTCCACACATCGACGATTCATCCTCTGACATTTCCAGCCCCACTACCAGCACCAAATCACCACCCAGTTCTGATGCGGCACGCGACAAGTCAATTCTGACAAGCAGCGCCCAGCACAACCTTACCAACGAAGAAATTGCCAATCTCAAATCTCCCTATGTAGTCATGATCAGAACTCGATGGATGGATGTCGACAAGGCGGGAAAAGCGATTGTGGCTGGGGGCAATGGCAGTGGTGTTCTCATCAAGCATGAAAATGGCCATGCCTATTTCGTCACAAACAAACATGTCGTTAAAGTACCTTCACACATTGAAGAAGTCGTATACTCACTCAATTTTATGGGAGCCGACCATCCTTTTGAAGTGGTCAAACTTGGACGCTATGATCTCGACCTGGCCATGCTGAGCATCAAATACTCCGATACGAAAGACCAGTCCCCTTTAAACAGTGCGCGGCTGGACGATTTGAAGGCCGGCCAGGAGTGTGTCGCTATTGGCAATGCGCTGGGACAAGGCATCAGCGTCACTACGGGAGTGATCTCCGCTTTTGACGAATGGGAGGAAGGAAAGTATGTCCGAACTTCCGCACCGATCAGTTCAGGGAACAGCGGCGGCGGGCTTTTTCGCACCAAAGATGGGGCGCTGATTGGGATCATGACGCTGGGTTCCGGCTCAGCTCTTGACAAAGTTGTCCAAAACATCAATCGGGCCATCCCCATGGATTATGTCCTATCAGATTTGTTCTGGGAGAATTTTTAACCGCGACGGATGACGCAGCCGCCCCGCTCAGTTATGGAAAACCATCCCCCTTTCAAATCAACTTTGGATTCACCCTCGGCCATTCCCTCCGGCAATCCCTTCCAGGATCCGCAGAGGTCACTCGACTGGTCGCGCTCAGACATCGAGCGCAGACTCGGCTTCCGTGGCGGGCGCTTCACCAGTCCGGGCAATATTTTGTCATTGATCATCGCCCTGCTGCTGACCGCCGCTTTTTACACCCTGATCATTCTGATGCAGCAGAAGTGGCCGCAGGCGCAGTGGTTTGCCGCCATGTTTCTTGAGCGCGGCCCCTGCCCCTATCCCACGATGCTCCTGTTCTTCTGGGCGCTGTCCATGCTGCTGCTGAAATGGCGCAAGCTCGCCTTCCAGCAGAAAGTCTTCGGCCTGTCCATCATGCCGCAGGAGCCTGAATTTGTACTCACCTCCGCCACGGCCCGTGAGGTGCGCGACCGCATGTGCATGCTGGTGGACAACCCGCACAACTTTGTCCTCTTCAACCGCATCGACCTCGCGCTCGCCAATCTCCACAACATCGGCCACACCTCAGACGTGGCCGCCATCCTGAAGGTGCAGGCGGAAAACGACGAAGCCCAGATCGCCTCCAGCTATGGGATCATTCAAGGCTTCATGTGGGGCATTCCCGTCCTCGGCTTCATCGGAACCGTACTCGGGCTCAGTCAGGCCATCGGCGCCTTCACCGACACCTTGCAGGCAGGCGGTGACCTGACGGCCATTCGAGCCTCCCTGAAGACAGTCACCAGCGGACTCTCCACCGCCTTCGAAACCACCCTGGTGGCCCTGGTCTGCGCGTTCATCCTGCAGCTCATCGTCAGCTTCATGCAGTCCCTCGAATCTCAATTTTTGGACAACTGCAATGACGTCTGCAGCAGGCAGGTCGCTGGGAAACTTCGTTTGCAGTAAACCTGACCACCACCTGCATGAGAGGCCGGTTCAACAAATCCAGCGGCAGCACCGTGAGCTTCTTCGCGTTTCAGGACGTGATCACGGGCACCACCGGTTTCCTCCTCATCATCACCATCTTTCTCGCGCTCAATCTCGATGAAGTCATCGGTGTCAGCAGCGATGCAGATCCCCATGCCGCGCTGGCCGTCACCCTGAAGGACACACTCGCGGAAATCGTGAAGCTCAAGCAGCAGGGCGTCATGGCCGTACTAAGTCCGAACGACACGGAGGAAACACTCACGCGCATGATTGATGAGTTGAAGAGTTCCATTGCACGGCTCGATCCATCCTCCCATCCAGATCCCACCAAGAAGGTCACTGACGAGACACCGTTTGAAAGGGAGATCCGCATTGAAAAGCAGAAGCTGCTGACCGCCCTCGAAGCGCTCAAAAAACTGCTTCCTGACAGCACCAAGAAGGCGGCTGAGGCAGAGTCAAAACTGGCGGCGCTGGAAAGTGAGATCAAAAAAATTCAGAGCCGCCTGCAGCAGACTTATGATCAGCAGAATGTGCTGCGGCTGATTCCGGAGAAGAGCACCACCAACAAGGATCCCGTGCTGGTCGTGGTCGATGCGTCCGGCTTTCGCATCCAGCTTTTTGATGGCTCAAAATCGAAGTCAGCCTCCTCGCTGGCGGACCTGATGCAGACCTTGACCGCCTTTCCCTCAGCACAGCATTACATCGTCATTTATTTCAAACCCTCAGGTTCCCAGCAGTTCGCCGACATCAACAAACGAATTCGGGGTGCAGGTTATGAAATTGGCTACGACCTCATCCCCGAACACATCCAGCTGGAGACCACTGGCGCAACTGAGTAACAGGCCATGAGAAAACTGCGCCCCAAATCGGACCAAAGCCTCGACCTGCTGCTCGACACCCTTTGCAATGTGTTTGGCGGCATCATCCTCATCTCATGCCTGCTGGCCCTCCTGACCAATCATCAGCCCGCCACACTTCACGATCCGACCGAAACGTCCGGGTCCCAGGGCAGGCTGCTGGCCGAACGAATCGAAGCCGCCAAGAGCGAACTGGCAGGACTCCAGAAGTTAAACTTGAAAATGAAAGACAGCGGTCAGGACAAACTGCAAACACTGACCCATGAACGCGACGCACTCCAGGCCACCCAGGATCGACTGAGGAAGTTGCAGGCGGCCCAGATGAATGCCGACACAGGCAGCGCAAAAAATCCGGCAGGAGACCTCACTGAAATCCACGCCGAGATCAAGGCCCTCGACCAGCGGCTCGTTGACGCCAAGGCCAGAAAAGAGGCGGCGGAAAAAAAGGCCGGGGACCTTGCCGCCCAAATCCAAAGCCTCCGCAGCAAGCTCACCGCCGAAGATGAAACCCACGTAGAGCATGTGCGCTTCCCCAAAGAACGGGAAATCACCAAGTCGGCCGCGAACGTCCTCTTGAAGTACGGCGCTTTGTATCCGTTGTTCAACTCGTCAGGAGAAAAGTACTCCGGCATCACACGTGTCATGAAGGGCGGTGAAGACTTCGAAGCCATCCCCAAAAAAGCCGAGGGCATCCCCATGTCGAACCTAGATACGGTGCGCAGGCTCCTCGCCAGTCACAAACGCGCGGGCGTTTACGTCAGCTTGTGCGTCTATCCTGACTCATTCGAAACCTTCCGCGCCCTCAAGGTCCTGATCCTTGAAGCAGGTCTGGATTACGGTTTCGACGTCTATCCCGAACACTTCATCATCACCTTCAGCCCCAAAGGCATCTCACCCGCTCCGCTTTGATGACCACGGCCACGTCAGGCCATAAGCCCTCTCAATGCGCCGGCCGCAGGTCAAAGCACACGAGCTTGTCCTTCTGCCTCACGATCAGCCTGCCATTGGCGATGGCCGGGGAGGAGCAGCCCATCGCATCCGTTTTCGCACGGCCAAGCTGTTCGTAGGCGGCGTTGGTGGCCTTCACCATCCGCACATGCGTGCCGTTGTTTTCATAGACGAGCAACTTGCCGTCTGCGAGCAGCGGAGAGGTGATGGTGCTGTTGATCTCGTTCACCACCCACTTCTCCGCGCCGGTTTCAAGATCGATGCACTGGTGCTTCTCGCCGCAGCAGAGATACACGCTGCCTTCGTAAATGATCGGGCTGCCGGCATAGCGGCGGGTCACCCAGAAGTGGGACCACGCGGTTTTCGGGCTGCCATCCGCCTGCATTTTGTAGGCACGCAGCCCCACGCCTTCCGTGCCGCTGTAGAGCACCAGCCAGTCGCCGCTGGTCACCGGGGTGCTCTGGCTGCCGCCTTCGGCCTTCCATTTCACGCTGCCAGTTTCGGGGTCGAGACCGTAGAGCGCGTTGTTGCCATTGATGACAAGCACGGGCTTGCCGCTGCTCGGTGCCCACCACGTAGGACTGGCGATCAAGCCTTTCGCTTCCTTCTGTTCCCACAGCAGTTTGCCATCGGCTTTCGAAAAGGCGCAGGCCACGCCTGTGGCCATGAACACGCGATCCCCCATGACGAGCGGCGATGCCGCAGGCCCCTTGGCAGAAAGCGGCGTGGACCAGACGAGTTTGCCATCGGCCTCGTTCACACAGAGCAGCTCCGAACTGCACGCTGCATACACTTTGCCATCCACCACCGCACAGGTGCTGGAGGACTGGCGACCGCTGGGCTTGCCAGGCTGCGCATATTTCCAAATCTGCTTCCCGGTGGCGAGATCCAGGCAGAGAATCACGTCCTGTGCGACCTTCACCGTGTTCGGCACCAAGGCGATCATTTTTTCCTTCACGTCCGGCGGGAAACCTTCATCATCCAACCACTTGCTGAACACCGCCGCACTGGCAAACGGCTTGCCCTGACGGCTGCTCATCTTGTCTAGCCAGACCAGATCAATGGCATTTTTGCCCGCTTTAAAGCGG
>DLGZ01000036.1:0-3541 GCA_002482965.1 Verrucomicrobiaceae bacterium UBA7681
GTGGGGGCGGGGAGAACTGAGAACTGGAATCAGCGGAAGATGCGCTGGAAGAAGCCGCCGATGCCGGAGGGTTCGTCGCGGTAGCGGGAGGGGCCGCCGCCGTAGTAGGCGGGCTCAGGCTGGGTGTAGTCGGGGGACAGGGGGTCGCTTTCTTCGGGGACGTTGTCGGGCTCGAACTTGACGTCGTGGGCCTTGGGGCGGTCTTCGATGTCGTGGAGGACTTTGGCGATGATGGGGGCTGCGGTGCCGCCGCCGGAGAGGCCTCCCTGCCCTGCGTCACCTTCGACCATGACGGCGAAGGCGAGGGGCGGATTGGTGTCTACAAATCCGGCGAACCAGACGACGTTGGCCTTTTCGCCGCGCAGCACCCACTGGGCGGTGCCGGTCTTGCCAAAGACGGCGACTGATTTGAGGCGCGCGGCTTTGCCGGTGCCGCGGGCATGATTGACGACGCCAAACATGCCGCTGCGGACGGTTTCGAGATCCATCTGGCTGACGGGGATGAGGGCTTCGCGACAGGGAATGCTGACGTCTCCGAGCCGGCCGGTCTGGGACTGCGTGTGGGTGACGATGCGGGCGCGCGGGCGGCAGGAGCCATTGGCGATGGTGGCCATGACCATGGCCATCTGCAGCGGGGAGGTCTCGGTGACGCCCTGGCCGATGGAGAGATTGGCGAGGTCGTGATTGGACGGGGCTTTTTGCGGCAGATTGCCTGCGGCGGTCTTCAGCGGAAAGGCCGGGGCGGTGCCGAGGCCAAACTCATGCGCCATGTAGAGGATGGGGCGGTCACGCATGACCATGGCAGACTGGTAGAAGTAGGTGTTGCAGGAGCGGATGAGGGCGGAGCGTGCATTGAACCAGCCGTGGTCGTCTTTGGACCAGTTTTTGAATTCGCGGCCGTCGATCATGAGCGAGGGGCCGCATTCGAACTCCATCGAGGCATCGACCATGCCGGCGCGGAGTCCGGCGAAGACGACGATGGGCTTGAAGATGGAGCCGGGCGGGTAGGTGCCGAGGAGGGTGCGATCAAAGAGCGGGCCGTCGATGTCCTGTGTGAGGGCGGTGAAATCGGCGGAGGAGATGCCGCCGGCAAAGGCATTGGGATCGTAGTGCGGGAGGCTGGCCATGGCGCGGATGTCTCCGCTGAAGGCATCGACGATGACCATGGCGCAGCGGTGCTTGGACTGGGCGAGGGCGCTTTCGGTGAGGCGCTGGGTTTCGAGATTGAGGGTGGTGATGACATCTCGCCCGGCGGCGGGCGGGGTGAAGACCTGCTCATAGGCGACGCTGCCGGCGTCTGCCATCATGAGGCAGAGGGTGCCATCGGTGCCGGTGAGCTGGGTATTGAAGGCGGCTTCGAGGCCGGTGGCGCCTTTGGTGCGCTGCCAGAGGGGCTCGTTGCGGAGGATGGGGCCAGAGGGGGGTGCGCCTTCTGAGGCGATGTAGCCGAGGAGGTGTGCGGCCATGCCCTGATGCGGGTAGTGGCGGATGTACTCGGTGCGGAGGCTGGCGTGGGCGTGCTTTTGGGGATCGATGACGAGGTCCTGCGTGAAGGAATCGCTGACGGTGATGGGGAGCTCGCGGCGGGATTCGTAGTGGCGCTTCAGGGTGTCTGCGTCTGGCAGATGTGCCATGGAGAGGTCGGTCTTGGTGGAGTCGATTTCCTTTTGAAGCCAGGCGGTGTAGGTCTCGAGCGTGCTGCGCTGATCTGCGGGCACGGTGAACTGCAGACGGCGGACGAGGGTGTTTTGCGCGAAGGGCCGGCCTTTGCGGTCGAGGATCTGGCCACGGGGCGCGGGGATGGCGAAGTAGAAGGGCTTGACGTCGGTGCGTGAGCCGGTGCCGGGGACGAAGGCGGAGGAGGAAGAAGCCGCAGGATCGGGCGCGGGAGCGGCGGCAGGTGGTTTTGCTGCGGGAGCGGGAGCGAGAGCGGCGGCGGGTGCCTCGGCGCTGTGAGAAGGAATAATCGCGAGTGCCAGGGTGCAAGCGGTGAGAACGCAGAGGCGTAATCGCCCTGAGGAACTGCCAGCGAGTGGGGACGAGGCAGTGTGCGCTTGCCAATTGTCATGGCTGAGCTCTGGGGGATGGGCGGACAACGGGGAGGAAATCACAGGCAGGAAATGAAGGGAGAATACTGCGAACGAGGGCAGGCCGCCATCTAAACCGGCCTGCTAAAGAACTATCGTCTCTGAAGGGAGTTTGGACGTGATGAGAGCGCGGGACGTTCGATTTTTAGGAGGGGCGGTGGGGAAAGGCAGGAAGGATGGGAGATGGGAGTCCCCTGCCCTTCACCGCATTTTGCATGCAGGGATAAGCGGGTATTCTCCAGGTCATGGATGAGCCTAGGTATTTTAAGTTGGCAGAGGGTTACGCCGTACTGCGCCCCACCGGCACGCTGACTCTGGCGGAGGTGGTGGAAATGGTGACGGACGCGATCTCTTGCGCGCGTGCTGAAGGTGCCCGCAGGCTGCTGGTGGTGCTGACGGAGGTCTCGGGGATGACACCTCCACAGCTGACGAGGCGGTATGAGTTCATCCGCGAATGGGCGCGTGCTTCAGGTGGTCTGGTACGCGTGGCTATCGTGACCACCGCCGAAATGATCGACCCCGAGCGGTTTGGCGTGACGGTGGCGGCGAATGCAGGGATGACGGGCAATGTTTTCGTGGATGAGAAGGCGGCGCTGGAATGGCTGCTGGAGTGAGGCATGTGTGTCTTTTCAATCGATGAAAAGACACAGACATAAACAACCATGGCAGCCCGGAGACTGCTTTGTGATACCTCTCATGGATGGGACATTCCTTGTCGCTCAAATATTGAATGCGGAGCCCTCAGTGTTGAACAGCGTGAGCTGCGCACTCTTCGACCAACGAAGTGATGGCCAGAGCCTGACAAAGCCAACCGCAGCGAATGTCTTTTCGACCGTGATGACAACTCGTGATCTGCTCGATTCAGGCGAGTGGAAGATACTCGCCACGCATCCTGTCGAAGTGCCGAGGAGCAAGTTTCCGTTCGAGACTCTCCGCCGCAAAGGATTCATTGGGGCCACTGTCACTGGCTCCGGCAACATCAATGAATTTGCCAACGCATTTTGTGCACTGGTGCCATGGGATGACTGGGCTGACCCCTCTTATCTGGACCGTCTGTTGCTCAGCCCCGAGCTGAAGCCAAAAAACCTCATCTTTAAAGGGACATGAGGCTGCGTGAGGCGGAGAGGCCGGCGCTTGCTCAGGCTACGTCTCTGCTTCTCCAAGTTGAATGGGCAAAGCATGGCATCATGCATGTAGGTGGTCGGAGTTGATCAGGCGTGGAGGAAGGCGGCCAAAGCCATGGCGAGCATCAGACCATCTTCGATGATGGTGACGGTGGACATGGGCAGTTGGAAGACCGTGCCGAGGCAGGCGCAGCGGATGGCACGCTTGGAAGCGACGGCACGCAGCACGCCGGT
This sequence comes from Verrucomicrobiaceae bacterium UBA7681, assembly GCA_002482965.1. Lineage (GTDB taxonomy): Bacteria > Verrucomicrobiota > Verrucomicrobiia > Verrucomicrobiales > Verrucomicrobiaceae > Prosthecobacter. The sequence continues at coordinate 3,446 of DLGZ01000036.1, forward strand.
GAGACTGACGGCCATGACGAGGGCGGTGATGCCATTCACCCAAAGCGGCCTGAGGTGCATGAGATAGGCGAATCCGAGGGAGAGCTCGATGAAGGG
>DLGZ01000036.1:3552-3924 GCA_002482965.1 Verrucomicrobiaceae bacterium UBA7681
CGGCAAAGCCGCGTAGATCGAGCAGCTTGAAGAAGGAGAAGGTGACGAAGAAGCCGCCCCTGAAGAGGCGCATGGCGAGCGGGAGATCCAGGGTGCCAATACTGATGCTGATGGCGGCAATGACGAGGAGGAGGTAGCCGAGGAGGAGCAGCAGCGGGCGGTAGGTCTGCACGGATTTTTGGGGCAGTGCGGATGCGGGCGCTGGCTACCTCATGCGCCTCAAGCAGAACCAGGTCATCGTGCAGCCCCAGCACAGCCGCGAGCTCAGCGCGCAAGACCTTGCGGCCGGTGTGTGTCGGGATGAGGACGTCCTGCTGGGCCACACCGCACGCTATGAGCGCGGCCCGTTCCGCCTCATCGTGGTGGATCATG
>DLGZ01000055.1:0-83364 GCA_002482965.1 Verrucomicrobiaceae bacterium UBA7681
TTGCTGGGAGCGCTGATGTTTCGCTTCGCGGCTTCGCAGCATCGGCTCTGGGCGCACGTCCTTGCGGCTTCGACATGAAATGAAGCTCACGAGAAATGCGGCGCGTGTTCTCGCTGCGGAGCCATACCCAGAGCCGGTTAAAAACCAGCGCTCCCAGTACAGAATTCCGCGTCGCGCCGTGCTCGGCTCTTTGCTGGGAGCACTGATGTTTCGCTTCGCGGCATTGGCTCTGGCGAGCGGTTCTGCGCCCTCGACAGCAAATCAGGCTGGCGCAGAGGCAGGCTTGGGTTCGCGGCTCAGGGGCTGACGCCAAAGCCGGTGACAAAGCCGCACCTCACGGCTCTCTGACTCAATGAGCCAGCGACTTTTCCAGCCCTGCTGCGGTGGCGGCTTCCAGCTTGCGCGTCTTGACTCGGCGTTCGCGCACTGCCAGAAACACGCCGTAGCCGATCAGCACCAGCTGGCTGAGCCAGTAGGCGTAAATCTTTGGCCAGATGCCGTCTGTGAAGCCGTAGGCATGCAGGCCGACGCCGAGCTGGTTCACGCCGAACCAGGAGAAGATCACGATGCAGCCGAGAATGAGATTGCAGCAGTGCAGGCCGAGCTCGCGGATGTAGCCGCCAAGGCGCGCATGCAGAATGACGAGGCACATGATCACGATCATGAGCGCGCCGTTTTCCTTCGGGTCCCAGCCCCAGAAGCGGCCCCAGCTATAGTTGGCCCAGATCCCACCGAGCACGGTGCCGACGAGGGAGAGGAACAACCCTGTCGCGATGAACCCGTAAGCGATGCGCGTCAGCAGGCGTGCATCCTCCGCAGGGTAGTCAATCCGTCCTCCGACCAATTTCGCGATCAGCTTGGCGATAAAGGACAAGATCACCACCAGCACCAAGACGGCGAATACGAAGATGGCCAAGTCTCTCACAAGCAAGAACCAGGGATCCTTTTGAAACGCCATGGGGAACTTGTGCATCAGGCGAATCACGCCCAAAAAGAAACCGCCGAGACCTAGCAGCTTTAAGAGGGTGGGTGCGGAGACCTTTGACTGCACATCGAAAAAATGCCGCGTCATGTGAATCATCGAAATCAAGGCGGCAACCATGCAGGCGGCGTAGCCGAGATTGATCATCGGCACGTGGGTCGAGAGCCAGAAGTTCGTGATCAGCACGGCCTGGAGCTGCTGCAGCGTATCGGTGGCTTCAGAGGCCTCAAACTGGATGGAAAGGAACATGCAGGCCGTGCCACCGATGGCGGTGACGAGGAGGCCTAGGCCGCGCTTCGTGATCCACTCCGCAATCAAGCCCAGCAAGGCGCAGGAGGAGCCGATGAAGAGAATGGTCTCATACAAGGTCGTGATGGGCGGGCGCTGCATGATGATGCAGCGAATGACAACTCCGGTGACTGCCAGCGCGGTGGCAGCACCCAGCAGCAGCCATGCGCTGAGCCGGGCACCTTTTTCAAAACCTGAGCCGGGCGAAATCCAGGTGAGCGCCACGGCGATGAATCCGACGAGGAAAATCCACTGCGAATAGAAGAAGTAATCCGCACGCATGGAGTGGCGCTCCAAGGCGACGTACTGCCCTTCCCCGCGCGCTTTGGCGGCTTCTTGAATCTTGGTCAGCAGGGTCTTGGAGGCGGCCTTGAACTTGGCGGCATCCGGCAGGGCGAGGTAAACATCTTCGTATGCAGCCAGCCAGGCGAGCTGATCGGCAGACACCTCTTTGTCGCTGTTGATCGATCTGAAGATCATCTCACCGGGTCCGGTCCAGACGTTGTTGTCTCCGGGCACAGGTGGGAAGATGCGGAACTGCTGCTCCGCATTGCCGCTCATCATCGCCCCGAGTGCAGCTTTGGCGAAATCACGGAACCAGGGGATCTGCATCGGCGGACCGTTGTTGGCGCGGACGGCTGCAATGAGGGTGTTCAGGCTCTTTGAGAGGCGGACCGGCGGGGTCACTCCCGCAGGCAGTTCTTTCGGCTCTGCACCCATCGGCTCACGGATGAAATCAAAATGCCCCATGATCATTTCGTAGTCGAGGAAGTTGGCGGCGAGCTGCACGATCATGCGCTGCTCCGGCGTCTGCTTCCGGGAGGGGATCTCGCGATACTCACCCATCTTCTGCATCATGACCTGACGTGCCGGCTCGATCTCGGCGTAGGTGTACTGGTCACGCTTGGCCTTGGCGGTCAGGCCGAGTTCCGTGATGGCGGAGGAATTGTCCACTTTGAACAGCGGCACCAGTCGGCCGATGTCCGGGCGGAACCAGCTCATCAGCATCCACTCCACGGCATTGAGCTTGAGCGGCTTCGGCTTCTCGGGTGTGCTGCCTTCTTTTTCGATCGGCTTCTGCGTCGCGGGATCCACGAGCGGCTTGCCATCCATTTCGCCGCTGTCTGTCAGCCAGATGCTGCGGCGGGCACGGAAGCGCAGCAGGCGATAGCTGGCGACGTTTTCGAGCGGCTTGATGCGGCCGGACTCCTGCACCGGGATGGAGGCGAAGGTCTCGACGACCTCCTTGTCACGGAAGAGATCGAGCGGCGGCAGTTCCGCAGCGGCAGCAAAGCCGCTGAGCGTGAACAACGCGAGAAGGACAGAACGAAGGGGATTCATGCAGAGAAATACGTGGGCCGGAGGGCGGGTTAGAGCAGCTTCCACATCGCGAGGGCGAAGGCCGCATTGAAGGCGGCGATGAGGCTGAAGGCGAACTTCCAGGGGTTCACCTTGATGAAACGGGCGAGCATCATGAGAAAGTGCAGCAGCAGGCCTTCCGCCACGATGATGCAGGAGATGAGCGGCCAGTGGTCGGCGGGATTTTCGACGATCATGAAGCCGGAGCTTTTCACGCCGGTGCCTTCCTGTTCGCCGGAGCTGAAGGTGCTCTGGAACACCGCGTAGCCTTCGCTGCGCACGGGTTCGTTCATGGTGATGTACCGCTTCTCCTCATGGGTGCCGGTGATTTTGGTGACCTTGCTGCTGAAGAGCCGTGCGCGCTCGGTGCCGGGATGTTTTTCCTCTTTCGTCTCGTCCAGACGCACCGCGAAGGGCAGCTTGTAGGTGCGATGCACGAGCGAGATGAGATACTTGTCCGCACCCACCGTGACCGTCCAAGGGGCGGCGGCAAACTCCCAGAGGATGCCATTGTGCACTTCCTCGCCTTTTTTATCTTTCGCGATGGCGATGCAGGCACTGGCAAGCTGCTCATCCGGCATGGCGGCGCCGTCTTTATCCAGTTGAGGGACTTCCTGAATGAAGTAGCCGTCCACGGCATCCGCACGGCTGCCACTGGCATCGTGCTTGGGCTGGGCGTGCTTTTTCCAGCCCGTGATCATGAGATCAAACGGCAGGCTTTCGTGGGTGAAGGTGCGGCCCTTGCCTGCCGCGAGATCACGGAACTTCGAGTCATCGATCACCAGCACGCTGCGCTTGGCCTTGGGATCCGTCTGCAATTTTTCGATCTCGATCACCCGGTCATGGAAGCTTTGGAATTCATCGCCCGTCTGGCCTTCGCGCAGGTTCAAGCTGCCTTCGATGGCGTAGTGATGCGTCACCGCGCCTGCAGCGATCATGAACAGAATGGCAAAGTGTGAAATGATGACGCCGATGGTCTTCGGTGACTTGCGGATGCGCACGATGCCGCCGCACAGCAGGTTCACGAAGAGCAGCGCCATGAGCGTGTAACCGCCGGGCAGAATGTACAGCGGCAGCGAGACATCGCCGATGTTCCAGTACACATTGAAGCCGAGCGCGCGCCAGCAGGCTCCTACATCAATGCGGTCAATGAAGGCCGACTCAAAGTAGCGCGCCTGACTTGCGACGAGGCCGTGCTCCGCCTGCTCCAGCGTGCCGAGAAAGGTGAGCACCAGCAGCATGACCAGCACCGAGGTGGCGAGGCCGAAGCTGGAGAAGAACGCGAAGATTTTCGCAGGGAAAGATTTGGATGAGTCGGACACGACGGAGGTGCGGGGGCTGGGGAATGGCGAAATCAGAACGATGAATAACGAGAGCAGAGGCCGCAGGCTTCGTTACTCTTGCTTGGGCAGGTTCGGTTTGATCGACTGGCAGAAGGCGTCGAACGCGGCGGCGTTTTGCTCCACCAGGGCTTTGGGGCCGGTGAGCTTGACGAAGATGGTGGCCTGATCGGCGGAATGAATGAGGCCGAGCATGCGGTAGCCGGTCTTGGCAGCCTCAGCACCGAAGCCTTTGAAGTCGCCATCAAAGGCAACAAAGGAGGCATCGCGATTGAAGAAGGGCTTCGTCGGCAGCTTGGCAATTTCTTCCGCCGTGTAGGGCGGCTGCCCCATCTGCGTGCGCCAGCGGTTCACATTGGCCTCCAGACCACCCGCAGGGCCGGGCATGAGGGAGATGTAGCATTCGCCTTCTTGATTCGGGCCAAATCTCAGGTCAAGCACACGCATGCCCATGGGATCGGGCGTGGTGGATTCACTCCAGCCTTCAGGGAGGGTCCAGGTAAGCAGCTCACGAAAGCTCGGCCGCTTCTGGGCGTCCTGCTGCTGGGACTCCTTTTTCGCGTCGTCAAAGAAGCGCGTGGAACTCGGGATGTCCGCAAACGCCTTGGTGGCATGACTGGAAAGCTCACGCGTTTCGGTGATGGCTTCACGCTCCTGCAAACGGTCGCAGGAAGTCAGGAGAAGACTGCACGCGAGCAGCGCGCAGGATGGTTGGAAATAAGTCATCGTGAAGGAACGCATGAGGGGGCAGGATGATTAGCAGCATCCGCAGTGAATGCCACGAAGATGCGCTGGAATGCGGAGATAAACCGCGAGGGATAAATGGAACTTGGTTGAGGACGCGTATTGAAGGTTGGTGACACTTGAAACGCACGGCAGTCCATACTGGGTGCGCCGGTTTTTAACCGGCTCTGGGTATGACTCCGCCAACACAAACACACACCGCTTTTGCAACAAGCTTCGAGCACGGTCGATGCGGCAAGGACGCCCGCCCGGAGCCGATAAAATATCAGCGCTCCCAGCAAAGAGCTGCGCTCGACCCGGCATTCTGTACTGGGAGCGCTGGTTTTTAACCGGCTCTGGGTATGACTCCGCCAACGAGCGCTATCCAGCCAAAGATCTTGCACGCAGCTCACGCGCCTTTGTGATCCGTGTGGCAGGCTTTGCAGTTCACTGCAGCCTTGTAGGCAGCAGCACCGGCGGGGTCTTTCGCCTGCACTTTTTTCACCGAATCAATGAGGGCCTGGCACTTGGTGGTCCATGCAGCCTTGTCACCTTTCGGTGGCGTGGCGGCGATCATGCCCTGATACGCTGTGAGCAGCGTAGCCAGTTCGGCATCCGTGGCAGTCGTGCCCACTTTTTTGCAAAGGGCGTCATCGCCTTTGTGATACTGCTTCATGGCCGTCTTGATGACGTCGCTGCCGGGAGCCGCAGGCTTCGCAGGTGTGGCTGGTGTGGCTGGTGCAGTGGCGGGTTTCGCTGGAGTTGCTGGAGGCGTAGCGGCAGGTTTCGCGGGAGCGACGGCAGGTTTTGCGGGAGCGACGACGGGCTTGGCTGGGGCTGGCGGCGCAGGAGGTGGCGCGGTGAGCTTGGCAATCTCCGCCGCTGTGAGGCCCACGTTCACCTTGAGGCCGGGAACCTTGCCTTCGAGCGCCTTGGCTCCGGCCTGCGTCACGCCGGTTTCCCAGACGTACAGCTTCTTCAATTCCTTGGCCGAAGCGAGCGAGGCGATGCCGCCGTCCGTGGTCTTGGTGCCGTAGAGATTGAGGTATTCGAGCTTGGAAAGCGCGCCGAGTTTGGCGAGGCCGGCATCGGTGAACTTGGTATTCTCAAGGTGCAGGCGTTCGAGATTCGTCATCTTCGCCAGCGTGTCCGCAGAAGCATCCGTGACCTGGCTGCGGGAGAGATCGACCCACACAATCTGCGTGGCGATGGGAGCCAGCAGCGCGAGTTCTTTGTCGCCAAATTTGTCAGCGGCATTGATCACGCCAAGGCGAAGCTGCTCGGTGTCCTGCGCCAGTGGCATCAGGGAGGCATTGAGCGCCTGCATCTTGACGGAGATTTCGGCGATCTGCTTTTTCTCGGCATCGGTGAGCGGCGCAGCTTTTGGCTTGGTCACTTTGGCCACGGCATCGGCCTTGGGCAGACCTTTGGCAAGCAGCACGGCGAGCGCGCCTTCGACATCGGCAGGAGCTTTGAGGGAGGCCACGGTGGCGGTTTCGGAAGCACCGGTTTCAATCCACCATGTCAGCACGGCGATCTCTTCCTTTGTGAGCTGCGGCTCATCGCTCGGCGGCATGTGGTCGTCGTCATCCTTCGGCAGATTGGCGCGGACGAGCAGGAGGCTGTCCTTCGTGTTTTTCGCGATGACCGTCGTCGCGCCGTCGCCGCCGCCTTTGAGAATGGCGGCGTAGTCGTGGAGCTGAAGCTTGCCCTTTTTCTTCTCCACGCCGTGGCAGGAGATGCACTTCGCGCTCATGATGGAAGCCACGACATCTTTATAAATGACCGCCTTCGCAGCAATGGCGGGGTCCAGCTTGCCACCGGCGGCAGGCGCAGCGGCTGGGGCCGCAGGTTTAGCAGCGGCAGCAGGTGCCGGTGTGGCAGCGGCAGGTTTTGCGGGCGCGGCGGCGGGTGCAGCAGCAGCCACGACGGCGGTGGCCTTGGCATCGTCCTCGGCGGTCCAGCCGGTGTTGATGTGGGCATTCGGCAGCTTCGCTTTCAAAGCGGCCACGCCGGCCTTCGTCACGCCGCTCTGCCAGAGGTAGATGGCCTTGAGCTTGCCGAGGGCGGCGAGCTTGGCGAGTCCTGCGTCGGTGACCTTGGTGTTGTAGAGATTGATGTATTCGAGCTCCGCGAGGCCCTTCAGTTGGTCGAGTCCGGCGTCGCTGATCGCGGTGCCTTCGAGGTGCAGTTCCTTGAGGTGCTTCATGCCAGCGAGGGCCTTGAGGCCGCCATCCGTCACCTTGCTGCGTGCGATGTCCAGCGAGGCGATCTTGTCGGCGATGGGCACCAAGGGCTCCAGCCCGGCATCTCCAAATTCCTTGGCAACATTCAGCGCGGTGAAGCGGAAGGCTTTCGCGTCTGCGGCGATGGGCATCAGCGAAGCGCCGGTGGCGTTCACTTTCTGCATCGCAGCGGCGACGGCGGGATCAGCAGCAGCTTTGTCATCGGCGGCATGCGCGGTGAGGGCGAGTGCCAGGGCGAAGAGGAGGGAGGTTGGTTTCATGAATGAGACAAAATTTAGCGAAAAAGGTACAAGGCAACAAAAGGCGCGAATTGGACTAGCCTTTCAGAATTCCATCAACTGTGGCCTGCAACTCGGCAGGGAATTTCGCTTCGTTGACCTTCTGCGTGCCGCTGGCCCCCTGCTCCACCCACCATTTAAGGAGGGCAATCTCCTCCGGCGTGAGCTGATCCTTGCCATCCGGCGGCATGTGTTCGCCGTCAGCGTCATCAATGGGCAGCATGATGCGTGTGATGCTGAGGCTCTCGGCGAGCTTGCCCGCCACGAAGTTCTTGCCGTTCTCGCCGCCCTTCATGGCCAGCTCGTACGTGTCCATGCGCAGTTCGCCCTTCGACTTCTCCTCGCTGTGGCACTTGTTGCACTTGGCCGTGAGGATGGGGAGAATGACGTGCTCAAAGACGAGTTTTTCATCCCCGCCAGCAGGTGGCGTGGTTGCCACAGGGTCCTTCGGCTCCGTCTTGACCTCGGTTTTGACCTCCGTTTTGACCACGGTTGTGACAGTCGTAACCTCCGTTTTGACCTCGGTATTTTCCACCCTCGGTTTCTGCACAAAACTCAGCATCCACTTCTCCATGCCCACCATCGGGCCCTTGATCCATGCAGGCGCATGCTGCGTTAGGAATGTGTTCCCGTGGCTGATATTGCCACCGAAGTGCGCCCCGAATCCCATGATGCCAAAGCTGATGAAATACACCGCGCGATACGCATTCAGCAGCTCCATGCTGCCACGGCCCATGCCCACGAGGCGGATCACCAGCGCGATCAAAACCCCTGCGGTGCCCACCAGCCCCATCGTCTGATGCAGGCTGAAATTCCCACCCACATAGCCGCCCTCACGCGAGAGCATGATGCCGGCAAACACCGCAAACACCGCGCCCGCGCCGCCGAACAACAGCATCAGCAGCGAGGCTTCGCCATATCTTTGCTCACCACGCCGGGTGGAGCAGATCAGCTCAAACAGGCAGAGGATGCCCAGAATCCCCACCGGCATGTGCAGCAGGATGGGGTGGAAACGGCCGATGAAGAGCACCGTGCTGGAGGGATCCCCCTTGGGCGCCTCATACAGCGGCGGAAAGATCAGCAGGCCGATCACATACACCACGATGAGCAGTATCGAGGCGATCCAGGCGGCGGTTAAAGATTTCGGTTCGTCGGTTTCAGGCGAATTCGAAGACATGAGAGGAAGTTCGGGGTTGGGGGAGGAGCGGTGATATGGCACTTCTAGTAACGCCAGCCCAGCGAAATATTCATCATGAACCTTAGGGTCCATGCAGCGAAGATTCGCCCCGCCCTTTGTTCGATCCTGACCGTATCTTGAGCTTTCCCCCCGCTTTTCTGCATGCCACGCCCTGTTATTCACTGGTTCCGCCGCGATCTCCGCCTCACCGACAACACCGCCCTGCACCACGCCGCGCAGTCTGCACCCCAGATCATCCCCGTTTACATCCTCAGCGACTGGCAGCAGCACCACGGCTGGACGGGGCCGAACCGCCAGCAGTTCCTCTGCGGCTGCCTGGAATCCCTCGCCAAAAACCTCACCACCCTCGGCAGCCGCCTCATCCTACGCAGCGGCAGCGCCGAGGTGGAACTCGAGCGCCTCCTCCGCGAGACCGACGCCGAAGCCCTGTACTTCAATCGCGACTACGATCCCTTTGGCCGCGCCATGGAGGCCCGCGTGCAGGCCCTCTGCACCCGCCTCGGCATCGCCTGCCACGCTTACCAGGACAGCGTCCTGCACGAGCCCGGCGAAGTCCTCACCGGCAGCGCGCAGCCCTACCGCGTCTTCACCCCCTACTCGAAAAATTGGCTCAATCTGCCCAAGCCCGCGCCGCAGGGCCGCACCGCCACCCTCGGCCCCGCCGCCGCTGAAAAAATAAAGAGCCTCCCCCTGCCCACGCTCGCCCACTGGCAGCTCCCCGCCTGCACCGCAGACATCCCCACCCCCGGCGAGCGCGCCGCACGCGATCGCCTCAAGCGCTTCATCGACACCGGCATCCTCCACGGCTACGCCCAGCAGCGCAATCTCCCCGCCGGGCAGACCACCTCCCTCCTCAGCCAAGATCTCCGCTTCGGCCTCCTCAGCATCCGCGAAATCTACCAGCGCTGCAGGGCCAGCACCACCGCCGCGCAGACCTCCATCGACACCTACATCAAAGAACTCGCCTGGCGGGAATTCTACTTTGCCATCCTCTGGCATTACCCCCACGTCTTCCAGCAGGAGTTCGCCCCCGACTGGCAGGGCCTCCCCTGGCCCGGCACCGAGTCCGAGTTCCAGCGCTGGGCCACCGGCACCACCGGCTTTCCCATTGTGGATGCCGGCATGCGCCAGCTCCTTGCCACCGGCCTCATGCACAACCGCCTCCGCATGATCACCGCCATGTTCCTCACCAAGGATCTCCACTGCGACTGGCGCCTCGGCGAGTCCCACTTCATGCGGCACCTCGTGGACGGCGAAAACGCCAGCAACAACGGCGGCTGGCAATGGTCCGCCGGCACCGGCGCCGACGCCGCCCCCTACTTCCGCATCCAAAACCCCTGGCTCCAAAGCGTCCGCTTTGATCCCGAGGGCGTGTACATCAAGCAGTGGGTGCCCGAACTCAAGAGCGTCCCCGCCGAACTCCTCCACAAGCCCCCCGCCCCCGGCCTCCCCCTCACCAAAGGCTACCCGCTGCCGATGGTGGATCACCACGAAGAACGCGACCGCTGCCTCGCCATCTTCGCGAAGCATAAGGCAGAGCGGCGGTAAGCGAGCCGCCGCGTTTCAAATCCGAATCAGCACTGCCGGCATTCGATCATCGCTGCAATCCCGTCCCATAACTTGAGGCGTGCCGTCAGGGCCTCCACGGCTGCCCGGCGCGACTCCTCCTCGCGCTGCGGATCCCCTTCGCAGAGCAGTTCCACCATGGTGCGGCCCATCTCGCCGTGCTCGTCACCATCCAGTTGGATGTGCCTGTCCAGGTAGTAGCGCAGCACGCTGAGCCTGCCGGGAAATTCGCTTTCCAGCCGCGCCACCAGTTCATGAAACATGGCTGGGATCAGATCCTCGCGCCCATAAGTGAAGGCCGCAGCGATCACGTGCGGCTTCCCGCCTTCGATCACCGCAAACGTATGCTTCACAAAATCCGCCACGCAGCCCGGCACCCCGTCTGATACCAACGCGTCCGCGATGCTGGCACCCTCTTGCAGCAGTCGGATGAAACCGTGAATCGTGGACGCGTCCGCCTCCGCTTCCTGCATGGCCTGCAGGTAAAGTTCGAAATGACTGGAGGGCGTCCCATCCGGATTCCGATCACTCTCCTCCCCCAACACGATCTCGTTCACCAGTCGCCGCACCTGATTGTCCCCGACAGGCACCCAGGGAACCCGCACACAGGTCAGCCGCAGTTGCAGAGCCTTCAGCAGCGACATGAAATCCCACACCGCAAACACATGGCACACCATGAACACCGCCAGATCCTCCACCGTGCGCAGCCTCGCATACAGCGGGTGCCCCAGCAGTGCTGCACGGGAGGCTTCGATCTCTGCGGCTGTCGTCTTTTGCAAATCGGTCATGGCTGGTTGGTGGGGTCCCTTGGATTACGCCGATGCCAGCCCGAGGCAAGCGGTGGTTGCGATCACAGTATTCCCCGCCCTGCCAGCATCCCCTCCGCATCGTCGATCACGACACCGAACGTCATTCCAAAAAGAACACCTCCATCTTACTGGTTCGCTCTTCGGCGGTCGCTCACCTGTGTGGCTGCCAGCGGCCAAGGCGGAGTCGAGGCCGTTTATGCCGATGAGAATGTCTGGCTCACCCAGAAGATGATGGGGCTTCTTTACGATGTGGAGACGCACACCATCAACCATCACTTGAAAAGGGTATTCTAAGACAGTGAGCTGCGGGAGAATTCAGTTTTTCGAAATTTTCGAACAACTGCTGCAGATAGCAAAACTACGACATCCAGCACCACAGCCTCGCCTCCATAATCGCCGTCGGCTAGCCAATAAAGTTCTCGGCAAAACATTGCTCCGCGTAAACGCTCTTCTGGCCCAGCATGACACGACAGTAGTTCATCATTGCTTCTTCATCCTCCGTTGTTTGCGAACAATGGAGGTGAGCTTGGTAATATCACCCGCTTTTCCTTCCATCCGATGCAGCATACGGTGGCAGTTGGCACATACGGTGATCAGGTCTTCTAGTCGAGTCTTAACCTTGGCATTGAGAGTGCCCAGCGGCTTCTTGTGATGCGCCTCTGCAAAGGCCCCGCCCAGGGCCTTGCCATAAACCGTGGCAAAGTCCATTTCACAAACCTGGCAGCAGTACTTGTCACGCACCTTGCATTGCGTGGCCAGATAGCGGCTTCGCTCGCGTCCGAGGTGCGCCTTCACCCACTTACGATTCTCACACTTCGCATAGATCTCACTGGCGGCATCCTCAGGCTGTGCATTGGGCTGCGCTCTCGCTACATCCAAAAAGAAGTCCACCGCCTGCTGGCAGAAGTGCTCCTGAACCTGTGCTTCCGCTCCTTGGGTCGGGTCATAAAAACCAAAGAAGTGGTTATTGGTCTCCTCATAATTTTCCAGCACGGGCTCATTAAACTCATTCACACGCAGTCTGCGTTTCAACCTCCCGGCCAAAGTGTCTGTGATATCATCATCCGTTACCTCACGGACAGGCCATAGAGACTTCGAGCTATGGGCCAGACTCCGAATGGCTTGTTTATCCTTGCTGTAGAAGGCCGCGTAAAACTTCCGCTCTGAGTATCCGGAGAACCGGTCCATCCAGATCTCCAGCAGGGGCTTCCCCTTGCCAGCATTCCCGATGACTGCGCTCCAGCCAGCCGTATCCGTTGGATGCACACGCCGTGGCTGGCGCACCCGCAGGCAAGTCCCGACCGCGTGAGGACGCAGTTCCTCGACGATTTGTTTCGCTACCCGAAACAGCCAGGCATCTTCTCGGATTCGTTTGGCCATGGCAGTCTATGGCTCAGTGATAACGGTGAGTCCTGGCACGCCTTTGAAGTGCTTCGCATTGTGCGTCACCAGCGGCATGCCGTGTTGCAGGGCTGTGGCGGCGATCCAGGAATCTGCGAGGGACATGGGCTGGCTGCGCATGCTGCGACCGACGAGTTCAGCCCAAGTCCAGGCAAGCTGGTTGTCGAAGCGGAGAATGGTGAAGTGCGCCCGGAGAAAAGCCTCCAGCGTCTGCCTGCGCTGCTCAGACCAGTTTCGCTCAAAGGGCCAGCGGTAGATCTCCGCGACCGTCATGAAGGAGAGATGCAGTCTCTGACCTTGGAAATGCGGGAGGTAGGCCGTGGCACGGCTGTCTCTTTTAAAGAGGTAGCTGACGATGTTGGTATCAAGCAGCATGGGGCAAATCAGCGGCGGAGAATGGACGAATCACCTGCTCAGCGCGCCAGCTTTCCAGAGCTTCTTCGAAGCCCTGCCACTCTTCTTCCGTGCCGTCTCCCAGCAACGATTCGGGCGAGGTGACAGCAGGCGCGTGCTGCAGTTCTGCCTGCTGCCGCGCAGAGAGCGGATGCCAGAAATCCTGGGCCGCTGCGTCGCCTGCATCGCCTAAAGTGGGATCATCCAAACCGGTGCCCGAACCCATCCAGTCTGCCAACGTGCCTCCACCCAATTCCTGTGGGGCAGGATTGAGCACCGCGATCACCTTGCCCCCGCTGCTAAGTATTTCGAGCACGGTGTCGCCTGACTGGACGGCTTTGATCTCCTCCAGACAGTGCGCGGCGAAGTCGCCAATGCTCAGTTGTCGTGTGCTCATGGGCTGATCTTAATGGATGCAGCGGAAACCGTCAATGGCCTGCAAAGACTCCGAAAGGACGATACCCTGGGCCTGTTATGCGGTGGATCGCCCACCGCGCTCCATCCCGCCCCCCTCTTAATTATGCCTCAACGCCTCCACCGGGTTCATCATCGCCGCACGCCGTGCGGGATAAATCCCAAAGGCAATCCCAGTTAAAACCGAGATCGAGAACGCCAGGATCGGGGACCACATTTTGATGACGGTGGTGACGCCGGCGAATTTGGTGATGGCGAGGGGGATGCTGAGGCCGAGGACGACGCCGAGGATGCCGCCGACGCCGGCGAGCAGGACGGTCTCGATGAGGAACTGCACGACGATGTCGTTCTGCCGCGCGCCGAGGGCGCGGCGGACGCCGATCTCGCGGGTGCGCTCGGTGACGCTGGCGAGCATGATGTTCATGATGCCGATGCCACCGACGAGTAGGGAAATGGCGGCGATGCTGCCGAGCACGATGCTGAAAATCTGCTTGGTGCGCTCGGCCTGCTTGAGCAGTTCCACGGGAACGATGATGCGCCAGTCTTCCTTCTTGTGATTGGTGGTCATGATGTGGCGCACGGCCTCGGCGCGGCTTTCCACCATGTTCACATCATCGACGCGCATCACGGCCTCATGAAACTGCACCTTCTCGGCTTCGAAGCCGCCGGTGCGGAAGCGGAAGAAAACTTCGCCATACTGATCCATCAGCGTGGTGAATGGGATCATGATCTGCGCCTGGGACGTCGCAGCTTGGCCACCCCCGGAGGCGTCTGCACCGACCGCTGCGCCTTCATCCTCCAGGATGCCGATGACCTTGTAGTAGAAGCCTTTGACGCGGACGGATTTCCCGACGGGCGTGGAAAGCTGGAAGAGGCGGGCGGCGACGGTCTGATTGATGACGCACACCGGCAGGCTGTCCTTCATTTCAAATTCATTGAAAAAGCGACCCTGCAGGACGCGGCGGTTGCGCATCTCCGGATACACCGGCAGCACGCCCATGACGCTGCCGTCCACACTGCGGTCGAAGTTCCAGATGTTTTCCGAAATGAAGCGGCTGGGGACCACAACCCGAATGCCGGGCACGGTCTGGCGGATCTGATCAATGTCGCGCAGGGTGATGCCGTATTCGCTGATCATGCTGCGCGACTCACCGCTGGAGCCCTGCCCGTCTGGTGGCTTGGTGCTTTGCAGGATGATGTTCTGGCTGCCCAGCTTGCGGATCTGCTCCTGCGCCTCATGGCTTGCGCCCTCACCAATGGCCAGCATCGCCACCACGGAGGCCACGCCAAACACCACGCCCAGCGCCGTCAGGAAGGAGCGCAGCTTGTGCAGCCAGATGGTCTTGATGCCCAGCGACAGGGTGCGCCACAGGTGCTGGGGCGAGATGATGAGACGAAAGACGGGATGCGAAGCGAGAAATGACATTCAGGGGGACTGATTCATACGGCCTCAGCCGCCTGAAATTGCCACGATCTAACGCTCGGGAGAAATCAAACCCGATCTGGGGCCTCATTTTTGCTGAAGTTCGCTGTTCAGTTCAGCGCCTCGCGGGCCGACTGGAACAGGTAATGGCCCCAGCCGAACTGGGTGTCTCCGCTCCAATCAGGATCGTAGTGCTGGCTCTTGAAGATGAAGCGCTCCGGGTGCGGCATCAGGCCAAACACACGGCCCGTGTCGTCCTGCAATCCCGCGATCGCATTCGTGGAGCCGTTGATATTGGTGTCGTAAAGCAGCGCCGCATGGCCGGACTTCACGTAGCCCGCCGCCGCGTCGCCTTCGGTGACGAGACGCCCTTCGGCGTGTGCGACGGGAAGCTCAAAATTCTCTGGCAGCTTGCTCAGGTAGGGGCTGGCCTTGCCCTTGGTCTTCTTCAGGCCCACCCAGCGGCAGATGAAGCGGCCGCTGGTGTTGTGGATCAGGCTGCCCTTTGGCAGGAGATCGAGCTGGGTCAAAATTTGGAAGCCGTTGCAGATGCCCAGCGCGTAGCCGCCCTTGTCCACGAAGGATTTCAACTGGTCGCCGAGCTTTGATTTGGTGATGAGCTGCGCAATGCGGCCGGACATCACGTAGTCCCCGTAGCTGAAGCCGCCGGAGAACACGATCATCTGCGCTTTGTCGAGCGAGCTGGCTTCCAGCAGAGCCACAGGCAGCACCTCCGCAGTGAAGCCCGCGGCCTCCAGCGCACGAGCGGTTTCGGCATCGCAATTGGTTCCGGGGAATTTGAGAAGAAGGGCGTGAGGCATGGGAATACTGACCGCATCTAGGCGAAGCCGCCGCGGGATGCAACCAGACATCCATCCGCGCCAAATTTCGGCCCCCATGACGGGTCAGCCCCCCCTGGGAGTCTTCACTGCGGCGGCTACAGGCAGCCGATTGCGAAGGCGACTTTAAAATGGAATCGACGGCTGCCCCTTTCGCCTCACTGTGCGGCCTCATGATCTTTATTGCATCAACCGCCACGGCTTCCGGATGGGGCATCCTTCTGACAATCGCCGGAGGCCTTTTCTGGCATTGGGTGTCAACGCGAACGCACAAGTCAGAGATTCGCCGAGAGGTCAGCAAGATGAGGGCGAAGCTCGTCCGTATTCGCTGGCTGCCCTGGCATGACGCGCTGATGGACCACCAGACCTTCTACGAAGTGACACTGATGCTCCCTTCGGGCAGACGCGTGAGCGCCATCTGCTATTGCAACAACTGGGACGACGTCCAGTGGCAGAGCACCCCGTGGTCCCAGGAGCTGCTGCGTGAGCCTGCGCCGGAAACCCAGTTTGACCCCGCATCGCAGCCGAAGCGTGTCGTCGCAGATTGCTCCCACTGTGGCTACGGCCTCTATCAAGGAGGGGTCGTCTGTGCGAACTGCGGTACGGAAGTGAGCGCCTGAAGCTCGGGTGAGCCCCCCCCCCCACGGACAAGCTGGAACCCAGATGCTAAGTGGATTCTGAGACTCTCATCCCAGAACGGCGCAGACCTGGAATTCGCTGGCAGCTGGGTGAATCACGCGCCAAACAGGACCGATTCAAGATGCCCCACCACATTCTATTTCAACATTTTAATCATGTGTCCTTTAAATAATGCCTGGCATTTAGTTGCTAATGCCTAGCATGAATGGCGCTCGGTTGATGATATTGATCGTGGGGTTTGGAGGCTGGGGCGACCTGAGCAGCGCGGGGGTCTGCTGCGCGGCAATCCGCACTGGGAACAACGGTTTTTAACCGGCTCTGGCTCCTGCCCCCCTGACATACAAACTTCCCACCCGCTTCATTCAGCGCCGGGCGGCTGGGACGTTCGCCCAGAGCTGATAAATTATAGGAGCTGCCGCCGATCCGGCTCAGCGGCAGCAACCGCGAGTCCTCCACGGCGGCTGTCCGGTGACCGAGGCCGGCGAGGTATTCCTGGTTTTCGGCGAAGGCGAGGAACGACTCGGCACTGCTCTGGCACACCAGCATGACCACATCCCACTTCTCGTGCTCGGGGCCGATGAGGAACGAGCCGCCCGCGCCAAGGAACATGAGATCGCCCCCGCTTTGGTGCAGAAAAGGCAGCGTGTGGTGCAGGTAGCGCTCAAAGGCCTCGGCACCGCGAATGGGACTTTCGGGGGCGAGCTCTGGCGCTGTTGAGTAGTCGGCGGTTTCGCGAAAACGCAGCAGGTTCAGCATGATGACTTCGCCTTGGATCCCTCTGCGGATGAACTCACGGCCCGACTGCTGGGTCGGCGCGAGATAAGGCCCGGATTCTTGGGCCGAGTTCATGCCTCTGCCCCTTCCGTTTTCACTTGGGCAAGGCGCATCACATGGTTGCCCACATCCCGGGGCCAAGTGGAAACAAGGACGCGCATCTTCGGCAGATCATTGGCAAAGAGCGCGCGTGAGGCCTCCTCGAAGCCGGGAAGATCGCCAGCAATCGTGACCATGAACTGGTAGGCGCGCTCGTGGGCTTTGCGCATCTGGTCTTTCTCGCTGCTCTGGCGGCGGGCTTCCTCGACCAGCTTCCGCAGCGCCACGGATGAACCGCCCGACTGTGTGTCCAGCCACTCCCAATGCCGGGGCAGCAGCGTGACCTCTCGCGGCACCACCCCGAGCTTGGGCCGGCCACGCCCCCGGGGTGGGGCAGGTTCCTCTGCTGGCACATCTACCGGGGCCTGCGCAGAGGTTGGGAACCTCGCAGCCAGGCGGGCGCAGCACTCCTCGTCAGTGCCTCGGGTGTCCACTTCGACGGTGCGTCCGGTGGCATCGTCAAAGATGAAGACAGGACTGAGGGAGCCGCTTGCGAGCGCTCGCTTGAGTGCCAGGGCGTTGTCAAAAAGAGCGCCAGTGGCGATCAGTCGGTGACCTTCAAAGGTCGTGAAGGTGGCGTTGAAAGGAGATTCGATCATGAGAAGGGAGTCATAATATTATCCGGGTAATAATCAAGGTGTATTTTTACCCGGATATAATTAACTTGGGAATCAAGATGATCCTTGCCACCGGACGCTCCGGCGGAGTGGGATCGTCCCGATCCCTCAGCCTTCGCAACGCCCAACGTGCCCGCTCCACCCAAATCTGAAGACGGGTATGGGGCATCGGCGGTGAGTCATTCAGGTTCACCGTTGGGTTCAGGGGCAGGTTCAGGTCCACCCGTTGGAGGCTGGGTTTTTGGGTTCAAAATCCATTTTGAACCCTGTGAACCTTGCTCGCGTTTCATCAGGCGCGGAGTTGCTCCACGGGGCCCCATTCGGGCAGCGGGGTCTTTGCAAATCAAAGGAGGGCCATGCCGCCTGGGAAGGAAGCCTGCTGTTCACCGCTGCATGGACGGCGCAGCTTTTTGTGCGCCTGCGACGCGACAGACCCGAAGTCACGGACCCGCACAGCGGTTCCCTACCTTTCCTGAAGCTGCGCACGCTCGAAGGGCTGGTAGGGACGCGTTGTGCGCGTCCCTGGAATCCTTCGTCCCAGCGTCGTCTGCTTGCCTCTTCACTCTTCCCCTTTCTAGAAGCTCTCCTCTTCACGACCTCCACCGAGCGATCGTGCCAGCAATCCGCCCGAACTCGCCTTCTCGGTGCGGCTGTTTACTGTAACGTTTGCATAACGTTTTATGTAACGATGCTAGCGTGTCCGACTTTATTCTCATTTCTACCTTAGCTGACAACGAGGGCACCGCTGATGGTGCTGACAAGGACAGTGGTATAGAAACGTTAGAACCACCGCTACTGCACCCGTCACCAATGGATTGCGCGAATGTGGATGTCGATTTTTTAACCTTTGCTGTCACGTTACAGATAACCTTATTGGTAACGCCAGAAACGTCACTTCTCCAACCCCTGAGTCGCCTGAACCGACGCTCACAGCGCCACTGGTTTCATCGGAACCGGAGGCTGCGATGGAAATCGAGCCCGCCATGTCTCCGCTCCGCCAACCGACTGAGCGACGATGCCTGCTGAGTTATCCCCATGGGTCAAGATGGCCGCAGTGGCGATTGTCGTAACGCTCCCACCATTACCACAGCCTGCCCCCGAACCGCCACGGTTCGCACCGGATTCAACGCCTTCATGCCGATGCTGGACATCGCGGATGGCAGTGGATCCACCGCAAATACCGACGAAACGCTCAGAAACAGGCCTCCCCACAGGCCGAAGATCTCATCTTCTGCATTTTTTGCCCGGTTGCAGACGCCGGGGCATGCGTATAACTTTACACAGCCATGTTCAAAGAACTCCTCTCCCCCCAGAACACCTTCATTTACGGCATCGTGCTCTGCGGTATTTTCCTCGTACAGTCCCTCTGGGGCCACTTCAAGACCAAGCGCGAACTCAAGCGTTACAAAGGGATGCTCAGCGACAAGCTGGACCTCGACTCCAAGCAAAGCCAGGACCTCAGCAAGGAACGCAACGTGCTGAAGCAGGAGAACGAAAACCTGCGCATGCAGGTGGCCCGCCTGAACGAGCGCCCTGACAACAAGATGCAGCGCGAGCTGGAAATCCTGGCCCGTGCTGAAAAGCAAATGGTCATCAGCGCGCCCGGCTTTGCCCCGGCTTGGGAGATGGCCAAATCGGCAGCTCTGGGCCAGCTTGAGAACGAGGAAAAGGGCCAGTCCTTCCCCTCCAAGATCTTCCGCAAACTGATCGGTTCCGGCTCCGCGCAAACGAACGTCGCGCTGCCTGAGTCCGCCGCTGCTGCCGCGAAAAACGGCGAAGCCACCGCATCTGCCGCCTGAGCCCTAGCGTTCTGCCATGACCCGCACCGAGGCCTGGCTGGCGTTGAACCTGCTCCCGCAGGTGGGACCTGTACGTGTGCGCAAACTGTTGCAGCACTTCGGCAGCCCTGAACGCATCCTCGCCGCGAAAAGCAGCGACATTCTGCAGATCGAAGGCTTTGGCCTCGCGCAGGCGGAGAGCATTGCAGGATGGGAGGCGCAGGTGGATCTCGAGGGCGAACTCAGGAAGGTCAAAGAGCGCGGCCTTACCCTGCTGACGCAGGATGATGAACTGTATCCGCCGCTGCTGCGGGAGATTTACAATCCGCCGCTGGTTCTCACCGTCTGGGGTGAACTGACCAAGCGCGACCACAACGCCCTCGGCGTGGTGGGCAGCCGCCATGCCACCAACTACGGTCTGAGCACGGCGAAGAAGATGAGCTTTCAGATCGCGTATGCGGGCTACACGGTGGTGAGCGGGCTGGCCCGTGGCATCGACACCGCCGCGCATGAGGCCGCGCTGGCCGCCAAGGGGCGCACGGTGGCGGTCATCGGCTCTGGTATGGGCAAACTGTATCCGCCGGAGAACATGGCGCTGGCCGAACGCATCGCGCAAAACGGCGCGGTGGTGAGTGAGTATGCGGTGGATCGACCCGCCGACAAACAGACCTTTCCGTATCGCAACCGCATCGTCGCGGGCTGGACCTGCGGGTTGATCGTGGTGGAGGCACCACTGCGCAGCGGCTCGCTCATAACCGCGCAGCAAGCCACCGAGCAGGGCCGCACCGTGTATGCCGTGCCGGGTCCCATCGACAAGCCGACCTCCGCCGGCTGCAACCGCCTCATTCAGCAGGGTGCGAAGCTGATCATGGATGGAGCGGATGTGCTCGATGATTTAATGACCCTTTTCCCCACCGCGCCGAAAGCGCCGCTGGTCGAGGAATCCCGGCCCGCCGTGACGCTGACGCTGGAGGAAGAGATTCTGTACAACGCCATCAGCACGGATGAAGCGCACATCAATGACATCACGACGGATTCGGGGCTGACGACTGCGACGGTGTCGGCGACGCTGATGCGGCTGGAGATGAAGCGGCTGATCCGGGCGCTGCCGGGGCGGAGGTATGTGAGGCTGGTTTGATTGTTGACAATTTGGCAACACTCGGGCAAAAATGTGCGTGTGCGAGTCATCAAACAGTCACACCTTCGCAGGCTGGCGGCGAAACATCCGACTTCGCAGCCCGCCGTCGAAAAATGGCTGCTGCTGGTCAGGCATGCGCGCTGGCAGCATCTCGCTGACATCCGACGTGTGTTCCCGCATGCCGATGCCGTGGGAGTCGCCAGCGGCAACACTGTCACGGTGTTCAACATCGGCGGCAACGCCTTCCGGCTGATCACCGCCATTCATTATCGCACCCAAAACATCTTCATCCTACGCCTACTGACCCACGCCAGCTACTCGAAGGACACCTGGAAACAAGAGCTATGAAAACCACCTCGCGCGCCAGCTTTAACCCACCAGCGTTTGCGCAGATGCCCAAGGAATACCTTCGGCTCTGTCAGTTGCTACTGCCACGTCCCATCCATTCCCGAGCACAGGCTGTCGATGTCGAAGCCATGATCGACGCGCTGGCGGTGGATGAGCGGCGTCTCTCCGCTGATCAGCGTGACTACCTGGAAATGCTCAATGAAGTGCTGACCGTCTGGGATGAAACCCACGCTCCCGCCGCCACTGATATTACGCCGGCGGCATTGCTGAAACTTCTGCTGGAGGAGTCCGGCCAAACCGCCGCCGCCGTGGCCCGTGCAATCGGGGTCAACCGTTCCGTCCTGACCCGCCTGCTGGATGGCACACGCCACTTCACCATCCCTCAAGCCAAGGCACTGGCAGCTCACTTCGCCGTGGCACCAGTGGCCTTTTTGGATATTGACAGTGGTATGTGAGGTTGCGGCGAGGCGATTGAACGCGTGTACATCATGCGAAAATCCTGATGAAAGACGACCCGTTCAACTTCATTGACTCATTGCCCTGGTCAGAGGTGGCCCATGCTTATGGGGTCGCAACCGATGCGCCAAGCCAGCTTCGATGCCTGATCTCTGCGGATGTTGACGAGAGAGAGGATGCTGTGCACGGCTTTCTCTACAGCTCAGTTTTCCACCAATACTCGCTCTATTCAGCGACGCCTTTTGTCATGCAAAGCGTGCTCAAGCTTCTTGAGTGGCATGACCTCCCAAAGCAAGCGGGCAGCACGTGTGTGGGCAGCATCGCCTATGAGTTGCTTCACTTCATTCGCATGTGCGCTGAGTGTGGACAACGCAGCGTTCAAGGACCACCCCACGCCTCTGCTCCCACCATCGAGAATGTTGCTCGAAGCGGCTTGGAAGCCTACAGGAAATATGCCACCCATGAAGAAGCAAACGTTCGAGCCGAGGCGAACGCATTGTTGACCTGGGTGGAATTGAGAGAGCCCGTTTTTCCGCGCATACCAAAGCCCTCAATCGCCATGCCACCCAAGCCACGACATTCATCGCTTGAGTTTTTATCAGCCGTCTGGCCGCTGTTAGTAGCGATGATCGTACCGCCACTCTCCGTGTTCTTTCGGCAACCGTGGATCGGAATCATCATTCTTATTGGGATAACTTTGGCCTATAAGCGGTGGTGGACCTGTGTGTTTGGTTTGCTCAACTTCATAGCGCTCGCAGTAGGCGTGGTTAACTGCTTCCTATTCGCCATCCAGCTGTTGAGATGAAGGCAGTGTCCCGGCGATGGAGTGAGAAGAAAGCTGCCATTGGCTGTCGGCCCGCAGTCTCACATACCATTGCCTGGACGCCGCCCGCATGTTTTAAATCGCGACATTGATCTGGCATTCCGCCGCCGTTTAAAATAAAAGCGGCGTATGAAAACAACTCGCGTTCTGTTTTTAGCTGCCTGTGGCTGGGCATTCATCGGCAGCGCACTGCCAGCCCAGGAACAAGTGAACAAGGATGCATCGGTCCCGCTTCCCATGGGGAAGCTCGCCTTTGTGACGAGCGCTGGCTTCGGACGCGCTGGGAACATTTTTATCATGACGGGCAATGTTCGAGTGATGACTCTGGCGCATCAAACGCGGGACCCTGAGTTTGTCGCAGAGGGCAGGCAAATCATCTATTCTGCCAATGATCCGAATGCCTTCGGCATTTACCTCTATGATCTGGCGCAGCAAACGAATACCCAACTGCTTCCCAACACGAATGATGTGAGAGGACCGGCCTTGTCTCCGGATGGCAAACGGATTGCCTTTTACCAGTCCGAGGAAATGAGCTCGCAGATCATGGTGGCAGACGTTGATGGCACGAATCTCAAGCAGCTCACCGAAGGCCCGTACTTTAACTGGACACCACGCTGGTCGCCCGATGGCCGTCAGTTGCTGTTTGAAACCACCCGCAACGAAACCCCGGCGACTTCGGGAGGCGGCGGACAGCGCGACATCTATGTGATGGATGCCGATGGAAAGAATCAGACCAATCTGACGCCCAAGTCCTACGGCCACAATGCCTCCTGGTCTCCGGATGGAAAACACATCGCCTACATGAAGTATGGCGCGATCTTCACCATGAAGAGTGACGGCTCGGAGAAGAAGAACATCAGCCGAAGCAAGGTCCGTGATTCGGAGCCTGCATGGTCGCCGGATGGCCAGTGGATCGCGTTCACACGAACGCCGGAGAACTCCAACGCCATGGATCTTTGGATCATGAAAAGTGATGGCAGCGAGCAACGCCCTGTCACTTTCAATGAGGGAAGCACGAGTTCCTTTTCCCCAAGCTGGAGCAAAGAATGAGGTGGAAGGTGATTTTTGATGCGGCTGGTATGAAATAATCGGGTTCTCGTCTTATGGAAAGCAAACCCACAATCAATGTCCAGGCTCTGTTTGACTGGTTTGCTGAAAACGGATCGCTTGGAATGACGGCGATCACCAGCTTCGTACTGGCTGGGGCCCTTATCGTCGTCTGGTTTTTTCGAATGGTCAGACACCGCCGTGCCTTTCCGATTCTCGGGATCAGCGTGGTCCTGCTGCTAGCGGTGGGATTCTCGCTGAATCATTGCATTCAAAAGCTTCGCTGTCGCAACCTGACCTCCATCCGCCTGCTGCCAGGCTACGTGCTGGTTCATCGCTCCGGTGATGACACTTACACCGGCTCTATTTCTCGGCCTGAGGGTCTGAGTATCAAAATGGACATTGGCGGCATGTCCGGCTGGTGGGCCAATCCGGCTGAGCCGGCCAAACACCTGTGGGTGTTTGAACAACAGATCGGAAGCCACAAGGTCTATGTGGGCCTGCGCAAATTCGGATATGGCGACAAGGAAAAACTACTCTGCGTCACCTACCCTCACGGATCGGTCAATTTCTTTGCCGTTGTTCAGACTGAGCAGGACATTGCCGAGATGCTTGGGATGGTGTTGACCTATGAGCCGCTTGACGATCCGTTCTATTAGGCGGTGTCTTTGCAAATCAAAGGAGTCGCATGCCCTCGGGGAAAAAAGCCTGCTGTTCACCGCAGCAAGGACGGCGCAGCTTTTTGAGCGCCTGCGACGCGACAGACCCGAAATCACGGACCCGCACAACGGTTCCCTACCATCCCTGAAGCTCCGCACGCGCGCAGGGCTGGTAGGGACGCGTTGTGCGCGTCCCTGAATCCTTCGTCCCAGCGCGGGCTACTTTCCTCAGCGCTCTCCCCCTTTCCAAAAACTCTCTTCTTCACCGCCTCCGCACCCTTCATCACCTGCCCCCCGCAAGTCTCCTGTGGAGAGCATGCGATTTGCGAAGACACCGTCTAGTATGCGCTGAACCTTCCGGTCGTGGGGACGGTTGTTTGGGAGCGGAAGGGAGTGGGTGGGTTGGTTGTGAATCGGGGGGCTGCGCCGGAGCCGGTTAAAAACCAGCGCTCCCAGTACGGAGGGGGCTGCGACCCATGATTTGGACTCTTAAGGCAGGGATAAAAATCTTGCCGCAGGCACCTGCTATTTCATAAATTTTGCCTTTCAATTTAGACCGAGTCACCTCTACTCCGCCGCATGTCCGTCCCCACCGTTCCAGCCTCCGCTTTGCCACCTCCGACGCATCATCCTGAACTCATTGTTTTGATGGCGGGGGTGGCCACATCGGCAGCGACGCTGTGGGTGGTGAGTCTGCTGGCGGATGCGGGGATCTACGTCATGGGCTGGTATTGGTTCCTTCTCGTGCCTGTGGGAGCGCTGCTGGTGGGGCTGGTGAGTGGTCTGGGGTATGCGATGGCGGCGCGGAAGGTGAACATGAAGCTCACGTATGGCTTTGTGTCGGGGATGGTTTTCATCTCGCTGCTGGACTATTTTGCCAATCACTATGTGAGCTACCTGAGTGTGCTGGAGCGCGTGCATCCTTCGGTGGAGTATTCGTTTGTGAGCTACTTGCAGGACATCTGCGAAACCATGACGTTCAGCCGGACGGCGGACGGAGGTCCTGGGGAGCCGATTGGATTGTTGGGCTATCTTTTCAAAGGGCTGGAAGCTGCGGGCTATGTGGCTGGGGCAACGATTCCTGCCAAGATGGCGGTGGACTCGGTGGCTTCCACACCGGACTGCCTGAACTGCCGACAGTACTATGCTCCGGAACGTTTCGGCTATCTGAATGCGCCGGAGCAATGGGCGGACGTGGCTGAGCTTCCTCGGCTGGAACGTATTTTGGCGATGCGCGATTCGCGGACGCCGTTGCTGGAACGAACGGAGGCGATCATGGATTCTCTGGAGGGCGCGAGCTGTGCCGAGGCCCGCATGGCGGTGTCAAAACTGGAGAAAACGGCCGCGATGGGGAACACGGGCAGCGTGACTTTCACGCTGCGAAAATGCCCTGGCTGCATGGCCTTTCACCTGAGCGCGAGCTTTGTGGGCTATGGCGTGGACGGGGATTTTTCCAGCCGGAAGTTGAGGTCGGTGGAGAGTACTGGGCTTGGGCAAGCAGCCTGAAAGGACGGAAAGGACCAATGCGAGCGATGAGCCGTATTCGTCATTCGTCATTCGTCATTCGTCATTCGTCATTCGTCATTCGTCATTCGTCATTCGGCTGCTATCGCTTCTCCCAGAGGAGGGCGAGGAAGAGGGGGAACTCTTTCCGTGAGCGGTTCTCGGCGGCGGCGCGGGGGCCGGGCTGGCTTTCTTTGTGGGAGTACCATTCTTCNNATGCCGGCGAGACGCAGGCCGGCGCTGAAGCCGGTGGCGGTGAGGGTTTGCAGGCTGCGGTGGAAGGAGGTGGTGGTCTCGCTGTCGGCCTTGCCGGGGTGCATGATGATGGGGATGCTCAGGGTGCTGCTGTAGGCATCGATGCGGCGATACTGAATCTTGGCGGCTTCGTCATTGCCCCAGCTTGTCTGACGGGGGATGCGGAAGGCGGGGTGATTGACGACCCAGAGCATGCGGCCGCCGGACTTGAGGACTTTGGCGGCGGCGGCGCTGACGACATCGAGGTGCTCCATGTTTTGCACGCAGAGGATGGCGGAGGCGGCATCGAATTCGCCGAGGTCTTCGATCTGCGCGGCGTCGCGGGCGAGGTAGCGCACGGGGGGCTTGACGGGATAGGTGCGGGCTTTTTCGATCAGCGTGGGGGCGGCATCGATGCCGGTGACGTGGCAGCCGGCCTGCGCGAGGGCGCGGCTGAAGACGCCCTGGCCGCAGCCGAGGTCGAGGACGCGCTCGCCGAGCTTCGGTGCGAGGAGGCTGAGTGCGCCGGGTATGACGACGGCCTGGTAGAGCTCTGAGCCGCGCTCGCCGATGATGCCGTCGTACCAATCGGCGGATTTTTCCCAGGAGGTGCGGTGCTCGTGGCCGGCCTGCGTGCGATTGAGTTTGCGCTGGGCGCGATTGCCTTGCTCGCGTTTGACGGGGTCGCGATTGCCCTGGGGACGGTTGCCTTGCTGGCGTTTGAATTGTTCGCGATTGCCTTGCGAACTCTTTCCCTGCGGATGATTGCCGTATTCGCGGCTGGCTTGCGGGCGGTTGCCTGGCGGGCTGTCGCCCTGAGGACGATTGCCTTGCGGACGGCTGCCGTATTCGTGACTGCCTTGCGGGCGTTCCTCCTGTTCGCGAGTGCCCGGCTCACGGGGCGGTGAGGGGCGAGGACGGAAGGGGCGGCGAGGCGGCTGCGGCATGCGGCATGATGTCGCGGTGGGCGTGGATTGCCAGCGGCTCTGCACAATGTCCTTACTTTTATCTTCCCACAATCAGGGTGATATGCCAGCCTCACGCCCTTTTCCCAATGTCCACCTCCCCTTCCCGTGCTGTCCCTGGTATCATCCTCGCGGCACTGAGCCTGCTGAGCGCCTTTTTGCTGTTTCAGGTGCAGCCGATCATCAGCAAATTCATCCTGCCGTGGTTCGGTGGCAGCCCGGGGGTGTGGACGACGTGCATGCTGTTTTTCCAGGTGGTGCTGTTTGGCGGGTATGCGTATGCACACACGCTGACGCTGCTGCCCCGCCGCTGGCAGGGCATTGTGCATGGGGTGCTGCTGGGCGCGGCGATCGCGATGCTGCCGATCGCGCCGAGTGAGATGTGGAAGCCGACGGGGTCGGAAGATCCGGCGCTGCGGATTTTGCTGCTGCTGTTTGTGAGCGTGGGGCTGCCGTACTTTGTGCTGTCCAGCACGAGCCCGCTGGTGCAGGTGTGGTTTACCCGGACGACGAATGGGGCGAGTCCGTGGCGGCTGTATGCGCTTTCAAACATTGGTTCGCTGGCGGCGCTGCTGAGCTATCCGCTGTTCTTTGAAGTACACTGGGATGTGCTGGAGCAGACGACGCTGTGGGCGGTGGGTTTTGGGGCCTTTGTGGTGCTGTCTCTGGCGGGGATCTGGCTGGACCGCAACCATGCCATTGTGGCAGAGTCGAAGCCTGCTGAGGTGGTGGACAAGGCGGCGGATCATCCGGGCTGGCTGAAGAGAATCCAGTGGGTGCTGCTGCCGGCGCTGGCGAGCTGCGTGCTGCTTTCTGCGACGAATCACGTGTGCCAGGATGTGGCGGTGATCCCCTTTCTATGGGTGGTGCCGCTGAGCTTGTACCTGCTGACGTTCATCATCTGCTTTGAGCATGAGCGCTGGTATGCGCGGATCTGCGCGCTGTGGGCGCTGCTGGCGCTGCCGGTGCTCTTCATCACCTGCACAGAGAGCCGCCTGCAGGGACGGCCCTTTTGGACGGGATTTGAAGTGATGATGCACAACCATGTGGAGCCGGTGCTGAACCGGCTGACGGGACAGACATTCCACCTGAGCAACATCGACCTCACGCCGAATTTCATCTGGGAGCTGGGCTGGTCTTTCAGTGCGATGTTCATTGCCTGCATGCTCTGCCATGGGGAGCTGACGCGGCTGAAGCCGGCGCCACGGCGGCTGACGGAGTTTTATCTACTGATGTCCTTTGGCGGTGCGCTGGGTGGGCTGTTTGTGAGTCTGGGGGCACCGCATGTGTTTACCAGCTTTGCGGAGTGGCCGATCAGCCTCATCGTGGTGGCGGCGCTGGCGTGCTTTATTTTGCTGCGCTCGGTGCTGAGGGTGAAGCGTGTGTGGGAGTGGCTGCTGGCGTTGATCATCACGGGGGTGACGTGCTGCGTGGCGTGGCTGCTGATTCACAACGGTCTGCTCACTCAAGCGGAGGTGCAGAAGCAGCTCAAAATCGACCTGATGCCGCCACCGATGGTGATATACAGCACGCTGGGAGCCATCGGCCTATGTCTGGCGGTGCTGGCCTTCCGCATCATCCGGCGCGGCTTCATGCGGCCTGCGCTGATTTCCATCACGATGCTGGGCATGCTGTTCACGGTTGTGCTGCTGATGATGACGGACCTCGGCTTCAAGAATGACGAAAAGATCGAACGGGTGCGCAATTTTTATGGGATGCTCTCGGTCTCTGAGGATGATTACGAAAGCGGCGGTCAGACGCTGAAATATCGCCAGCTCACGAACGGCGGGATCATCCACGGCATGCAGAACATGGATGCGTCGGTGCGTGAAGAACCGACGACGTACTACGGGCACAGGACGGGGATCGGCAAGGCGCTGGACAGTCTGAAGGACAAGCCTGAGGCGCGCATCGGTGTGGTGGGCATGGGGGCGGGCACGGTGTCCTGCTACGCGAAGAGCGGGCAGACACTGCGCTTTTATGACATCAATCCGGATGTGGTGCGCATTGCGGAGAAATATTTCACCTACCTCGAAGATGCGAAAAGACGCGGGGCGAAGGTGGAGATCGTGGTCTCAGATGCGCGGCTGGCGCTGGAGCGTGAGGAGTCGCAGCAGTTTGATGTGCTGCTGCTGGATGCCTTCAGCGGGGACTCGGTGCCGGTGCATCTGCTGACGCAGGAGGCCTTTGCCATTTATGACCGCCACATGAAGCCGGATGGGATCATTGCGGTGCACATCACGAACAGCTATCTGGTGCTGGCACCGGTGATCGAAAAAATCGCTGAAGCGAGCGGCTTCAAAATGACCCGCATCGCGACTGAGGCCGAAGGCGACCATGATTCGACGGACTACATCCTGGTGACGCGCAATGAGGACTTCCTGAAAGCGACACCGCCGGACCTGCTGGGGAATGAAACCGAACTGAAGCAGGACGTGCGACTGTGGACGGACCGGTATCACAATCTGCTGCGCATTCTGGACATCCCGCAGAACACGAAGGGCGCCGAATGAGACTTCGCACAATAGGGAGACACGGTGAGCGATGATCATGCGTTCCTCACTCGACCTTGTATTGGCTCCTGAAAGGAGCACGGAGATTAGCCGGTGGTGAAGCGAGAACCACCTACCAGACGGTGCTTTGCAAATCAAAGGAGTCTCATGCCAGCGAGGAAAAAGATCTGCTGTTCATGGCTCCAAGGACGGCGCACCTTTTTGAGCGCCTGCGACGCGACAGCCCCGAAATCACGGACGCGCACAGCGCATCCCTACCAGCCCCGAAGCTGCGCACGTGCGAAGAGCTGGTAGGGACGCGTTGTGCGAGTCCCTGGAATCCTTCGTCCCAGCGTGGGGTGCAGCCTCATTGTGCCCCCCTTTCCAAAAGCCCTCCGTTTCCGCTGTCGAAAGCCTCATGGACGGCGCACCTTTTTTGAGTGCCTGCGGAAGGCACAGACCCTAAATTTGGGACCCTACACAGCGGGTTCCTACCAGTACTTCATGTGCAGCGTACCGCAGGGCGGAAAACCGCTTTGGAAATGTCTGTGCCGCCTAAATAAAGAGGCGGGGGCCAACAGCGAATTTGCGAACGCCCGGGAACGCGCCAAGCTTGGGTGAATTCGCCATGATTTCTCTCGATCCAGTCCCCACGCCGCAGCAGCTCTTCCGCTGGCTGGACAGCGGCCATATCTCCCGTGAGGAATTCCGCACGGCGATGGCGGTGCATACGGGCGAACTGATCCAGGAGATGGAGCAGGCGCATGCGAACCCTCTGGTCGCGAAGTTCAATGAAATGATGAACCGCCGCGAGGCCTGGAAGTGGTCGCGCAAGCATGGTGAGATGGTGATGCGTGAAATCCTGTGTGCGCTGATGGATGAGGAGCGCTTCACGCCGGCACGCTGGCTGTGGAACGCCGCGCATCCGCACATTCCCCTGCACTGCTTCTTTCGTACGCGTGGCACGCCGGTGCTGCGCTTTTTGGAAATGTCCGTTCATCCGCAAAATGTCAGCGTGCTGGTCGAGCATGGTGGCAGTGAAACGCTGCCGCCGACACGCGAGCGCTTTCACCTGCGCCGCACCCGTCAGCAAAGCCTTCAGGTGGAACGCCGTGAACTCGAGTAGTTCATTCGTCATTCCGCTTTCGACCTTCGTCATTCCTCATGCCCCCTCCTCAGAAACAAAAGTCCCTCGGCCGTCTTGGCCTGATGATCTTTGCCATTGTCTCACTCGCCCTCGGTGCCTACTACCGCCTGCCATCACTCGGGGACCGCCCCATGCATACGGATGAGGCGATTCTGGCGATGAAGTCCGCTGAGTTTCAAGCCACCGGCCATTTCCAATACGACCCGAAAGACTTCCATGGCCCGGGGCTGCACTACATCACGCGTGTCTGGTCCAAGCTGGCGGGCTGGGGTGACTCCGCCACGTGGACTGAAGCGCAACTGCGCACGGTGCCGGTGGTGTGCGGGCTGCTGCTGCTGCTGACGACGCTGCTGCTGCGCAATGCGCTGGGCCGACTGGCCACGGGATTTGCGATGCTGCTGATCTCCATCTCGCCGATGATGGTGTATTACTCGCGCTACTTCATCATGGAGGTGCCGCTGGTGCTGTTCATCACGCTGAGCATCGCCGCGCTGTGGCAGTACTCGCAGGGGGGCGGGCGCTGGTGGCTGGTGCTGGCGGGGTTTTCCATCGGCATGCAGCACGCGACCAAGGAGACCTTTGCGATCAATATTGTCGCGGGGCTGGTGGGATTCGTCGTCACGAAAATGATGGTGGGTGACTTTGCCCCACGGCGCAGCGGCTATGACACCGGCGCGAGCAAACGGCGTGCGGTGCGCCCATGGGTGTGGGTGATTATTGCCGCAGTTTTGACCAGCGTCACGATCTACTCGGGTGGCTTCAAAGACTGGCAGGCGGTGAAGGACAGCGCGCTGACTTATCTGAACTACTTTGAGCGCGCCGGTGGCAGCGGCCACGAGAAGCCGTGGTACTACTACCTGACGCTGATCTTCTGGCGCAAGGATGGCCTGGCGTGGAGCGAGGCGATGATCGGCGGCCTCGGCATCGTGGGCATGCTGTATGCGTTTCTGGGAAACCACACGAAGCAGCCCGGGCGGCAGGCGTTTCTCGTCTTCCTTTCCGTTTACACCTTCGTCCTTTTCTTTGTCTACTCCTTCCTGGCCTACAAGACGCCGTGGTCCATCCTCAGTGCGCAGCATGCGCTGACGCTGCTGGCGGGCGTGGGTGCGGCTGCGATTTCTGGGGCGCTCACGGGCAAGTTATCGCGGATCGGTTTCAGAATCGCTTTCGGCATCGGCATGTACCATCTCATTGCGCAGACGAATCTGGCGATTCACCTGTATGCGGCTGATTCACGCAATCCGTACGTTTACTCGCATACCTCCACGAACTTCATGCGGCTGCTGCCTCAGGTGCGGGAGCTGCAGAAGACCGCGCCGGATGATGCCTTCAATGTGCTGGTGATCAATCGCGACGCGGGCTGGCCGCTGCCGTGGTACTGGCGCGACATCAAGAGCGTCCACTATACCACCACGATACCCGAAACTCTGGACGCACGGGTCATCATCGCTGAGCCCGAGATGAAGGCTGCACTGGAGGCCAAATTTGCCGGCAAAACCTACACCGCGCCTGATCTCTTCGGTCTGCGGCCCGGTGTGATGCTCAACCTGTGGATTGAACAATCTCTCTGGGATCGTCACAGTCTGCGCAAGCAGCAGGAAGCCGCCGCACCGTGAGCGAGGCCGCCCCCCAGCACCATCGCTTTACGTGCCATGCGATGGCCACCACGTTCGACGTGATCATCAATCATGCGGATGCTGATGAAACTTATGCAGCGCAGGCGGCGCAGGCGGTGTTTCAAGAGATCGCGCGGCTGGAGGATGATCTGAGCCGATTCCGCGCGAGCAGTGACATCCACCGGCTGGGGCAACTCAAGGCGGGCGAGAGCATCAGCGTCGGCATGGCGGCGTGGGATTGCCTGTCGCTGGCGAAGGCGATGCATGAGGAGACGGCGGGGGCTTTTGACATCACCATCGGCCCGCTGATGGATTTGTTCATCACGGCTGAAGGCGAGCCACGCCAGGTGAACAAGGACGTGCTGGAGCAGGCACGGCAGATCATCGGCAGCCAGCGGTTTGATCTGGAAGAGGAAACGCTGAGCGTGACCGTGCATGCGACGGGCATGATCTTTGATCTGGGTGCCATGGGCAAAGGCTATGCGCTGGATCAAGCGGCTGATGTGCTGCAGGACTGGAAGATCACGAACTTTGTGCTCAATGCGGGAGACAGTACGATCCTGGCCATGGGTGCGCCGATTGGCAAGGAAGCGTGGTCCATCACACTGGGTGGTGGTGAGAAACGGACGGCGCTGGCGAATCGCGCGGTGAGTGGTTCGGGCTTTGCGGTGAAGGGTGCGCACATCATGAATCCGCGGCTGTTTGCGCCGGTGCCGCTGAGGAAACGCCGCACTTATGCGCTGGCGCCCACGGCGGCGTTGTCGGATGCGCTTTCGACGGCGTTTATGGTGATGGAGCAGGAGGAGATCGAGGCGCTGTGTGCGCGGTATGAGGGGGTGGAGGCGCTGGAGATGGAGGGGTAGTGCGGTCGCGACAGCGTCGTGGAGAGCGGTGGCAGAGATGCACGGAGCAAGCATCCTTCGACAACACCGCTTTGTTCCGAGCGATCAATTATCTGAGGCCAAAGTGTGCCGTCCGGCAGCGAAAGCGGCGCCACCGAGGCTTGCAGCTGCGGTGTTAAACAGCCTTTTACCAACTCACTTTTTCTGGTGAAATCGCTCTGGTTCGGTTATCATCTCTCCATGCCCACACTCCTTGAACTTGAGCCTCAGGTGATGACATTGTCTCCGCATGATCGAGCCAGCCTTGCCAGCACACTTCTATCTTCGCTTCCCCCGGTGCTGCATGATGACGACGACGGTGTTGCGGAGGCGCTTCGACGCGAAGCCGAAGCCGAGCACGATCCATCCGTCGTCCTGAGCATGGAAGAGTTTCAGCGTGGCATCGCTGCCATGCGTGGTCGATGAAGACCACTTTTCATCAACTGGTCCAGAAGGATGTCTGGGCGATCACGCAGCATTACGAGGAGGTGTCGGGCGAGAAGCTTGCTGATGAGTTCTACGAAGAGTTTATTTCCTTCGCCCATCACGCCACCAGGCACCCGGAACGATTTCATTTCGACCGCTCCGGTCTTCGACGGGCCAATCTGGAGAGGTTCCCTTATCACTTTCTATACCGCGCTCGGCGTGATGACATTTTCATTCTCGTTCTGCGCCATCATCATCGGAGTCCGTCGTATGGGTTGAATAGAAAAGGCTGATCATTGGTGGAGGTGCTTTTGCGCTTTCCTTGATGCTCGCGGTCGTGAGGAAGGCGGAGAGTTGGCCAGTTGCCGCCCTCAAGCTCTTGTTTTATTTGGCCCTTGCGTGGGTCATTCACGAGAGGGTGTTTGTTGCTCGATAGATGCGATTTCTGAAACTGATTTTCTTAAAAGCTTCATCGATGGCGGAGCCATCTCAGCCGGTAGCGAGGGGTTGAGCGAAGCGACACCCCTCGTAATGACGCATCACACGTATGAATGTCCTCGCATCGCGTAGCGATGCCAGCACGGAAGTTCCTGTGCCCGCGTACGCCCCGCTCCACCGCTCGATCACTCCAGATACTTCGGATCAAAACTGACGCCAGATTTTCGCAGCATGATCTCCAGCTCCTCCTTAAAACCGCGCGTGCGATGATGCTCCTCCTGCCCATGCACATACGCCACCACTTCCGGCAATGCTGACGCACTCACCGTGAAGGCCGCGTAGCCGTCCTGCCAGGCAAACTCCGGCACATGCATCTCCTCATGCACCCAAACGGAAGACGCCTTCTTCACTTCTTGAAGCACCTTCGCGATCATGTGCGTGGGTTTCAGTGAAACCAGCAGATGCACATGATCTGCCACCCCGCCGACTTCATGGGAATGCGTACCCAGCCCGCGAAGTGTGCCTCCGATATACTCAAACAAACGCGGGCGTCAGTCGCGGGAGATCCACGGCTCGCGGTTTCTCGTGGAGAAGACGATGTGGTAATGCAGGCTGGTGTAGGTGTTTGGCATGATGCGGCTCATCATACCAGCAGACGCTCTGGGCTCAACCATGCGCCACCTCACCCACGTGAGGCTTTGAGAGATGCGAGGCGGCAGAGATGCTCGTGCTGGCATCGCTACGCGATGCGAATGGCTGGGTGGACACGTTCCGCCTGTTCGAGGGGTGTCGCTTCGCTCAACCCCTCGCTACAGGCTGAGATGGCTCCGCCATCCAGAACCTGCTGAGAAGACAGGACACGAGTTTGAATCGGCATCCGCGAACTAACCCCTCACTTCCACTCCGCCAGCAACGCCAGGCCTTCGCGGTTTCTTGGGGCGAGGGCGAGGGAGTCGAGGAGGTGCTGCTTGGCTTTGGGGGCGTCGGAGGGGCGGAGGAGTTCGGCGAGTTTGAAGTGGGTCTGGGCGTTGCCGGGATCGAGGATGAGGACGCGCTCGTACGAGGCGATGGCTTCGGGGGTGTCGTTGAGGGCGACGGAGGCGTCTGCGAGGGCTCTTTGTGGGGTGACTAGAAAGGGGTTCAGGGCCATGGAGCGCTGGGCATTGGCTTTGACTTCGGGCCAGCGTTTGGCTGGGACATCGAGCTCGATGAGGCGGAGGAAGGAGCTTTGGGCGCTGGAGGATTTCGCGGCGATCTGGCGGAGCACGGCGGCTTCTTCATCGGTGCGTTTCAACTGGCGCAGGGCCTGCACCTTGAGGGCGTAGCCGCTGTCTTCATCGTAGCTTTCGGGTAGCAGTTCGATGAGTTTGTCGGCGAGGGGCAGGACTTCGGACCACTTCTTGGTTTCGATCAGTGCGTCGGTTTGCTTGCGCAGGGCCCAGAGGTTGGTGGGATGCTTATTCAAATATTCGGTGAAGGAATCTGCATCGAAGGGATTGAGGTCTTCGGGCTTGGGCTCGTTCCAGTCGGCTGCGGCACCGAAGTTTTTGGCCTTGGCGATGATGTACTGGGCGAACTGCTTTTCGATCTCTTCGATGCTGCCCACGTTTGCGGCGATGGCGTCATTGATGCGTTTGCCAGCGGCGAGTTCGTGCAGGATGCCCTGGAACTTGTCCTTGCCGAATTTCTCCAGCAGAAACTCGACGGCCTGGCTGGACTCATAGTAGGCAAAGAGCAGATGATGCTGGGTCTTGGGTGCCATGAATGCGCCGCTGAGACGCGACATGGGGGTCAGGGTCTCTTCATCGAGCACCATGCCGCGATACCTCTCGCTCATCCACATGCCCCAGGCGGGATCGCGCTGGCGTTCTTCGTGGACGCTGATGCCTTCACTGAGCCAGCGGGGCATGCGATTTTTTGTGACGGTGAGGGTGATGACGTGGCAGAACTCATGCCAGAGGGTGCTCTCCCAATTGTTGCGGCCTTGGGCGAGACTGCCGGGGCTGTTCATGGTGACCACGGTGCCGAAGCACACGCCTAGCATCCCCTGCCCGCCGAGCGCGCCGAAGGTGCGAATGGCGAAGTCCTGCTGCGCGCCGAAGAATTCCACCAGCACTGGGCGCTTTAAATCCATGCCGTATTTTGCACCGAGCACGGTCTTGGCATCGCGCAGGAGTGCGAGTGCGCGAGTGCCGTAGATGGGCCATTCACGCTTCGGCATTTTCAAGATGAAGTCTTCGAAGGTCTGCGTGGTGTAGCCATTCATCTCCTTCTCCAGCTTGGCGAGATTGTGCGCCTGGATGTTGTAGCCGTCCTCCTTGCGGATCATCTCCGCGACCTTCCAGGCTTCCTCTTCATCACCGAGGCGGAGCAGGTCATTGCAGAGCTGCATCTTGGCGGGCAGGTACTTCGGATCAAACTCCAGGGCCTGACGCTGGCGGGCGGCGCTTTCGGCGAAGCGATAGGCATGTGAGATGCAGCGGCCGATGGTGTGATCGACCTCGGGATTTTTCGCCCACCGCTCCAGGGCATGCTGCCGCGCTTCTTCCATCTTGCCGGCATCGGCTTGAAACAGATACGCCACGACGGCGCGCAAGGCCCAGGCCACCGGATGTTTCTCATCCTGATCAAGCACCTGCTGGATGGCGGCTTCGGCTTCGATGAATTTTTCAGCGCTGATGAGTTGCTCCGCGCGCAGCAGGTGGGCTGCGGCGTGGTGGGGATTCAATTCGAGGGCTTGCTTCAGGCTCTCGGTGGCTTTCTCGCGGTCGCTGGATTGAAAGGCTTTGGCGAGGCCGAGGCGCAGGTCGGCGGTCTCGCCATGCGCTTTCAATCCGGCACGAAAGACATCGGCAGCGCGCTGGGAATCGTCTTTGTCGAGCGCGAGATTTCCTTCGGCGAGATACGCGGCCTCCAGCTTGGCGTCCTTGCCCTGCGCGAGTTTGAAGTACTGGGCGATGACTTTTTGTGCATCGGCCCCGAGCAGCACGGCGGCACGCCCGAGCATCACGGATTCCATGGCGGTGCGGTCTTTGGCGGGTTTGGTTTTTGCGGCTTCGTTGAGACCTTTCAAGGCGGCAGCGGCGACATCCGCACGGCCCAGCATTTGTGCAAGGTCATGGCGGAGGAGGAGGATTTCGAAGTGACCGGGGAAGAGCACCAGGGCCTTGGCTGTTTCTTCCAGTGCCTGATCGATATGACCCATTTCGCGCAGGGCTTTGAAGCGCAGAATGCGCCAGTCGGGGGACTTAAGGCCCTTCTCAGCCGCGGCTTCGCCGATGCGCGCCACGAGTTCGTAGTCGCCGCGTGCGAGGAGTTCACCCACCGGCCCGAGGTTTTTTTCCTCGAAGATTTTTTCGAGGTCGATCTGCTGGGCGTGCGAGATCGAGATGCCCAGAAGAAGCAGAAGGAAGGAAAGCAGGCGCATGGATTCAAATCGTGTCCAAACAGCTGGTTCTCGCATGAGTTGTGGCTTGTGTCGTGTTCCTTCCACAGTAAAAAAGCTTTGGATTCCTGGTTGGAGCGCAACAGCGATGCACAGTTGACACCCGATTACCCATTAGAGATACTGCGCTCATGAGCACACTGATAGAAATCGAAAGCGCCGTGTCTTCATTGCCGCCCACTCAACAGCGGACCCTGCTCGCGTGGCTGCAATCACTTGTTGAGGCAGGAGCGCCCACGGTTCCACAACGTCAGACGCGCCGCGAAGCATGGGTGCAAAAGCTGGCGGAGCGTCGGCAACGCGGAGCTACTGGCACGAGCGGCACGCCGCTCCAGCAAATCATGGACGACCTGCGCGGAGCCTGAACACTCATGGCGCACTGGGATACATCAGGCCTGCTGAAGCTGTTTTTGTCAGAGGCTGACAGCCCTGTCTATGCCGCGCTGGCAGCAGCAGGCGGGGTGCCGTTGACGGCCTTTATCGGAAGACACGAGGCGAGAACGGCCTTCCTCCGGCGCGAGAGTGAGGGTGCTTTGCCGACGGGTGAGGCGGATCTGCTTTATCAAGACCTTCTCATGGACATTGCCAATGGTGACATCAAGGAGGTGTCGTTGACACCGGCTCTGGAGACTGAATACGGCGAGGTCTTGCGGCAATGCCTGCTGCACGCGCCACCCGTGTTTGTGCGCACAAACGATGCCCTCCATCTCGCCTCTGCCCGGCTGCAGGGAGAGAAAGAATTTGTCTCCGCTGATTTTCGTCAGCGTGCGGCAGCTGTGCATCTGGGCTTCACGGTGCTGCCGTAAATTGCCAGGCCCCATGCTGGGCCCGTTCGCCGAAACACATGTCCTCGCCAGACGCATATTCCCGCTCGTTTTCCGCCGTTTGGCAGCGCAGCGATCACGCCACGAGCAACACGATCCAGAGGGCGAGGAAGAGGAGGGCGGTGGCGAAGCGGACGGTGACGGTGTGGCGTTTTTGGAATTCGATGAGGGACTCGCTGGTCATGCCGAGCCAGGCGAGGATGAAGATGGCGATCAGGGGCAGGACGAAGGCGATGTTGTAGAGAAGCAGGTAGGCGACGGCACCGAGGCTGCCTTGTTTCATCATGTAGATGATGGTGGGCAGGTAAACCTGGCCGGTGCAGGCGAGCTCAAGGAGGCTGATGATGATGCCGCTGACGAAGGCGGCGATGACGAAGCGTGAGCTTTTTGTCTGTGTGCGGATGACGCCGCGAATGCGGGTCTTTAGAAATTCGGGCAGTTGCAGGGTGGCGTCTCCCATGCGGCCGCGCCAGGCGCGGAGGCCGTCGCGGAAGCTGAGCCATGCGAGGAGGAGGGCGACGAAGGCGAGAAGGCGGTTCAGCCAGATGCGCACCCAGGCGAAGGCTTCCAGCTTGGCGACGAGATGGCTCAGGCCGAGACCGACGGCGAAGTAGGCGAGGAACACGGCGGTGATGAATGCGGCACCGACCATGAGGATCTCGCGCGGGCTGCGGCGTGCGATGCGGAGGTAGCTGAGGAAGAAGATGATGGTGGCAAAGGCGCAGGGATTGATGCCGTCCAGCAATCCGGCCAGCGCGACCCAGCCAATGCTGAAGCGATCAAAGCGCTGGGCGATCTCGGCACCGGCCTCGGCGCGCTCGGTTTCGGCGACGCGATACCAGGTGTCATCGGGGGCCTGCTCGGTGGTCTTTTCGATGAGGCGCTGCAGGGCATTGAAGGTGACGGCGTTTTTCACCAAAGAACCAGCCTGGGTGAAAACGGCGGGCGTCACTTGATGGAGTTCTGGCGATACCTTGAAACGGGCGCAGAGGGCTTCGTTGAGCTCCGCGCCGTCGCTGCGCTCGACGTTGTATTCTTCCAATGCGAGTGGTTGAGCCTCGTGAATGCTGCGCAGCATGTCGCGGATGCGCTCGCAGTCTTTGCAGCCGGGTTTGTAGAAGAACAAAACGCGCACGGGACCGGTCTGGGTGATGGCGGCTGCTGGTGCGGCGGTCGGTTTGGCTGCGGGTGCCGGGCTGGGGGCGGGTGTGCTGGTCTTCACCAGGCTGGCGAAGCTGGGGAGCACCCAGTCGAGCTTATTCTGAGCATCGGGATTCAGCCGATCCTGCATGCGCTTCCATAGAGCTTCATCGAACCGTTTTTTCTCAACCTGATCGAGCAGGAAACCATACTGCGGTGAAAGCATGAGATTGGAGGTTTCCAAAAAGGGCTCCAGAAGCTGGTTGCGCTCATCATTGTCAGTGATGCCGGAGAGGGCTTCGCGCAGGGCCAGGGGCTCGACTCTGTGCCCATGGGCGAGGAGCGTGAGCATGGACTGGAGCTTCACCTGCACATCCGTGTCGCGGGTGAGTTTCTCCAGCAGCGGCGTGATCGCCTCGGGAATGGAGTACACTCTGGAACGCTGCTGGTAGGGCACGGTCTCCTGCTCATAATCACGCTCGCCAAACCACACGCGCCAGTGGTCGTTGCCATCGGTTTTGAGGTACGCCGCCGCCAGCACC
Organism: Verrucomicrobiaceae bacterium UBA7681; assembly: GCA_002482965.1. Classification (GTDB taxonomy): domain Bacteria; phylum Verrucomicrobiota; class Verrucomicrobiia; order Verrucomicrobiales; family Verrucomicrobiaceae; genus Prosthecobacter. Next base: position 39,291 of record DLGZ01000055.1, read on the forward strand.
TCACGCACACGCGGGGAGCTGTCTGCGGCCACCTGCGCGGCTTTGGATTCAAACTCTTCGCGATCCAGCCGCAGCAGGGCATGCCACGCAGCGCGGCGCTGCCAGACATTCGGAGTGACCAGTGCGGCATCGACGAGGGGTTTGCCATCTGCTTTGGCGATGGTGCCCAGCAGCACGAGGGCCAGTGTTTTGGATTCTTCCTTGGCCCCGGGCTGAGTGAGCATTTCGGTGCTCCATGCCTGCATGGCCGCCCGCATCGTGGGCTTCTCGGTCGCATTGGCGAGACTGTAATCGTAGGCATCCACGGCCTCCAGTTTTCCTTCCGGACGGTTCACTTCCGCCAGCAGCAGCTTCATCCAGTAGGCCTTTTCCTGGCGGAGTGCCGCACCGACTGCGATCCCGCGCACCTCGGGTGATTCATCCTGCAGGAGCGCGCGCAGCAGGGCGATGCCGGGCTTCTGCGAAATGACGTTTCCTGAACTGCTCATCGACTCCGCCAGACGGGTGCGCTGGTGGGGCTCCAGCTCAGGCAGCAGCCGGAGGATTTCTTCGATTGCACGCCGCTGACCGCCGCAGGCAAGCTGCAGGGCCGCATTGAACGCCAGCTCCGGACTTTCCTTCTGCAGCATGGCCTGCACGAACTCGTCGTGAAATTCCTTTTCCAGCGGCCGCCACTCACGTTTTTCCAGCACGGCATTCTGGGCCGACGGCTTTGTGGCAGGCGCTTCGACAGGAACGCCGAATGCGATATAAACAGCCTCCTGGGCGGCATTGCGTGGCGGTGGCTCGCGCAGGATTTGCGCGAAGATATTCTCCGCAGCGCCAGCGGGCATGCCGTCTTCATCATCGGTTTCTTTGACCAGGGCATCGTAGAAATTAAACTGCCCCGGCTGCATGCCTTCCATCATGGCGATCTTGCCCTCCACATCTGCCTGGTGCAGGGCTTCAAAGACGCGCTTTTTATCCTCCTCTGCCCACATGGCTCCAGCGAGGCATTGAATGGCCATGCTGCGCACGTCTGGATCGCGATGCGTGGAAAGGGTGCGGATGATGTTCAGCGCTTGGAGCGCGGTCTCATGCCTTTTATTATCTCCACCGAAAACGGAGTTGGTGCCACTCGACATGGCCGCGTGCAATTCGATTTGTTCGCCGTCATGCCCCGCATGCTGGCCGAAGGCGCGCAGCACACCGAGGAGAGACTCGCCGGACTTGTCTGGCAGCACCTTCACGAGTTCCGGGGGAAGCAGGCGGCCCATGCGGACGATGGCGTCGGTGGCGGGACCGAGCAGAGTGTCATCTGCCAGGGCCATCTTGGTGATGAGGGGCACGGCGTTGTCCAGCTTCATGTCCGCTGCGGCCTTCATGGCGGCGTAGCGGACGAACTCGTCCTTGTCGCTGAAGGCAGCGGTCACGGCGGGGCCTGCTTTGGAGACTTTCAGTTTCCCTACATACTCCAGCGCCGCCACGCGCACGCGCCAGCGTGGATCGGCGATGCAGGGCATGACGCCGTCTTTGCCCGCGTTTGAGTGGCCGTCTGAGAGGGCATTGAGAGCAGCGACCAGCAGGTCCTCGTTCTTCGAGGTCATGAAACTGGCGATCATGGCTGCACCGCGATCTGACTGGGTGCTGACGCGCCGCAGCACGGCCTGGATGACATTTTGATCTGTCTCGGTCTTCAGGCGCTCCTGCACGAGATCATAGACGGACTCACCGCCGGCGAGGATCAGGGCATCCATGGCGGCCTCGCGAATCAGTGCATCTTCGTGGGTCAGGAACTCGGCCAGGATGGGCACTGCCTTGCTGCGGCAGCGTGGCAGCGGCTGCATGGCGGTGAGTTTTTGATCTCGCGTGCCGAAGACCAGATCACGCGAGAGGCGCAGGGCGTCCTTCGGCAGAGCCTCGGCGATGACGATGCGGTACTGGGTCTGCTTCACCTTGGCGCGCACGCCTTCAGTGAGCTGGGGTGTGTCATGCAGGTACTGCTCCAAGAAGGCCACGGACTGCATACCAGACTGTGCCATGGCTTCATAGGCACGCTCCTGCTTGCCGACATCGCCGCCCACGACATCCACCAGATAGACGCGCATGCGGGCTTCATCGAAGGCGGGGGCCACTTTGGGTTCTTCCACTGGCTTCTTGCCGGTGGCCCAGGCCTGCCACAGCTTCAGAGCCTCCTGGCTTTTGGCTTCCAGCGGCGACCATGGATCAAAGGTGGAATCTTGATTGGTGCGCTCTTCCAGGATTTCCAGCGCGCCCATGCGCACGGCAAACTGCGGGTGGGTGAGCAGAGACACGGTGATCTCTGAGGGAAAGGGCTTGGCGGCTGCCGCGTAGCCGCGCAGTCCCACGTGCAGACCGCAGGCTTCGCAGACCACGGCCCACTGCTCGGGCGTGGGCTTGAGGTCGTCCTCGCGCATGGCATCCAGCGTGGCTGCGGCGGCGCGGAGTTTCGGATTCAGCTCGCTGGCATCCACGCGCACGCGCTCCGGCCCGGCATCGAGCACAGGGCGGTCCTGGGCCTGCGCGAGCAGACCCGAGAGCAGCAGGCATGTGGCGATTTCAATGCAGCAGCGCATAGGCGACGATGTTCACGTTCACTTCGAGTGAATTGCCGATTTCATTGCCACCGCAGCAGCAGCAGCCGCTGGTGTTGGCGGTGTTGTTCAGGCCCTGGCCGGAGTAAATGACGACGAGCCGGCCATTGTGCTCCACGCCTTCCAGCTTGGCCTCGCCGCTGGATTTGGAGAGCTTCATTTTATCCAGTTCGTACACGGTGCGGAAGAGGGCATGGGTGCTGGCGATTGCTTTCATGGGCGTCTTTGCCATGACCTTTTTCATCTCGCGGCGGAAGGCGTTGTCCCAGTCTTTGTTGGAGCATCCGGCACTGGCGAGGAGGAAGCCGCCGTTGCTGAGATACTTCTGCAGATTCTCGCGCTCGCGCTGGCTGAGGGTGAAGTCCCCTTCCCCGGTCATGACGACAAAGGGAAAGGAGAAGAGGTCATCCGCGCCCATCTTCACAAACTTGAAACGGCGCTCTGTGGCGATACTGGTCTTCTGCTGCACGCGGCTCAGAAACTCATCGCTGAAACAGCGGGAGGTTTTGGTGCCTGCGTAGATGAGCATGCCGCACTGGATGGCGCCGTCTTTGGCGATGAGGGCGCTCTGGGTGAAGAGGGAGAGAATGACGAGCACCTGCCACCAGTTCGTTCTCGTTTTCGTTTGATGATTCGTCATTCGATTCATGGCTTTGCCTCCTTGGAAGTTGAAGTCTCCAGCACGGCGTCTTCGCCGTAGAATTTTCTCACGGCTTCGCGATAGCGTTCGGGGACGTCGCGCAGGGAGATCTGGCGCTTGGCGGCGGCGCGTGGGGTCTCGGTGGTGATGGTGTCGGCGTGCTGGGGTGTGATGAGCGGTTTGCCCTGGCCGCTTTTGCCACGGGAATTGTGCTGGCCTCGCATGGAGCTGTCACCGCTGAAGGCCATGCGGTCAGGGCCGTAGACGGGTGCGTTCAGCATGGGGTCGCCTTCGGTGCTGAAGCCGTCACCGGCATCGCCGTCGCCGCCGCTGGTGCCCGGCCCTGGTTTGTCCCCTGGCATCCTGCCACGGCGTTTGCACATGCCTGCGAGCATTTCGGCGAGGGTCTGGGACATGCCCTCTTTCGTCATGAAATGGATGCCGCCGCTCTTGCAGGTTTTGCAGAGCTTGTTGTCGCTGTTCATGAGGGTGTCCATGCCCACGAGTGCGAGCTGTGAATTCACGAAGGTGTTCGGCGTGTTGTCTCTTTTCGCCTGCTGCATGGCGGTTTCCATGCTGCGCTGGATGCCTGCGCTGTCGGCGGCGTTGGCGAAATCGAGCGCTTCTTTTTTCAGCTCGGCTTCGCTGTCGGGCAGTGCCTCGGCGGCGGCGCGGAGTTCGGGCAGCCACTCCTTCCAGCGGTCCAGCACGGCCTGCTGCTGGCGCGAGAGGCTGTCCAGCTTTGCGGCGTTGCGCATGTCTCCGAGCATGATCTCGCGGGCGAGTTCTTCGAGCTGCTGGGTGAGGCGCTGCTGCTGCGCGTGCATGGCCTTGAATTCGGCCGACATCTCCAGCACGCGGCCGATCTCAGCGAACTGCTTGCCCTTCTCCTTGAGTGCTTGCGTGCTCTTGGCGGCTTCGCCGAGTTCCTGCTTCATCTTTTCCATTTCTTCCTTGGAGGCGGTGGCAACCTGCTGCTGCATGCCTTTCATCATCTGCGCGATTTTTTGCGCTTCGGTGGCGACCTGCTTCTCGGCATCAAACGCCTGGAAGTCTTTGGCCATGGCTTCGGCGAGTTGCTGCGCCTGCTGCATGGCCTGCTGGGCGGCGGCGGGGTCGCCTTTTTCCAGGGCTTCGCGCACCTGCTCCACGGCTTCATTCAAAGCACTGAAGCGCGCTTGGAATTCCTCAAGGGTGGTGCGGGCGCGCATGAGATCGGCGTAGTCTGCGGTGCTGATGATTTGGATGCGGCCCACGCTGGAACTGGCGATGCCCATCAGGGAAGGATTGTGATCATGCGCTTCGGCGTGGAGTTCCAGTGTTTGCCCTGGCTCGACGCCGAGCTTCTTCATTTCGAGCTTTTCATCGAGAGCGAAGACCTGCTCTGCGGCGTCATCGGTGAGGCGGCGGCCACGGTCGCGGAAGCCGCTGAGTTTGCGCACGAGATCAATGCGCGCGAGACCTAGATCGTCCTCCACTTCCATCTTCAGCGGCACTTCGCTTTCAGGGGTGGCTAGAGTGACGCCTGCGGGGGATTCCAGCGAGACGACGGGCGGATTGTCGGGCAGCATCTTTTGCTCAAGCTCGACGGGAGCGGCGGAACTCGCGCCGGTGATGTCCTTCAAATCAAGCCGCACGAGGCAGGCGGATTTCACCTTCCAGCGCAGGGTTACTTCACGGCCACCGCTGGCGCGGGCAACGATGGTTTCCGGTTTGTCGCGGCTGAGGCTGCGGGGTGGAGTCAATGTGACTTCGCCACCGCTGAGGGGTCGGTTGCTGGAGATCCGCGCTTCGATTTCCGAGCCTGCGAGCGCTACGAGTTCGGAGGTGCCGAGCGCGAATTCGCGTGCAGGGCGTCTTGAGTAAGGTGGTGGGATAATTTTGAGCATCACGCTCTCCACGCGCGGCTGGCGCATGACATCCACCGTGAGCCAGGGGCTGCGTGCGGCACCGGCGGCGAAGGCGATCTGTACCGGCTGTGTCACGCGCTGGAGGCGCTGGCCGAAGCGACCGCCGCCCATGGCAAAGGCGCCTGCGGTGTTGATCGGGGCGGAGACGTCTTCGCGGGTGAGCAGCACCACGCCTTCAGGCACGGCTCCGCCGGTGACCTTCACTTCCAACTCGGCATCGGAGCCATAGACCACCTTGGGAAAGGCAGGAGTCACCTCAAACTGCAGCGGTGAGTAGGGCGGCACATCGGCATAGGGATGCAGCAGACGTGCGGCGATGGTTTTCACGGCAGCGCCGTTGAGAAGACATAAGCCAGCGAATAGGAAGAGAACGGTGAGGGTGAACCCGAGGGCACGCCGCAGGGAGTGCCAGGGCAGCGTGGCGGGAAACCGCAAGGCGGTGAGTTCCTTAGAGCCTTGCCAGAGGGCTTTGTCGATCAAGAACTGTCGCAGTGGGGTTGACTCGGCTGGCTGCTGGGAAACTTCCAGGGCGGTCGTGATGGGGCGGCGTTCGCTGAGGGTGGCGTCGGCATGCGCGGCGGCGCTGGCGCGGTTCAGTTTGAGCAGCGGCAGCAGGAAATTCAGCGCGAGCAGGACGAGCACGCTGCACCAGCCCATGAAGACCACGGGGCGTGCGGCATCGCTGAGCGGTGCCACGAAATCGAAGACACCGAGCAGCATCAAAACTAGCCAGCCCATGGCCAGCGTCATCAACACGGCGACCAGCAACAGGCCCTGCCGCCAGCGGGTGGCGAAGCGTGAGAGCGCGGAGTGGAAGGTGTTCATGGGAGGAAGAAATTACAGGAGGCCAAGACGACGACGTGACCACCACTCAAAGGCGAGCAGGAGGACGAGCGGAATGAGCAGCCAGGACTGCGGCCACAGCGGATGCCACACGGCCTGCGCGCGCTCCTGCACCTGATCCAACGGCGGGGTGAGGAGGAGTTTGGCAAGCTCGGCGGCCTGCGCGGGCTTCCAGACTTGGCCGCCGGTGGCGGTGGCCAGTTCGGTGAGGAAATCGGGATTGGCGGCGAGGGATTCCTGCTCGGTGGGCGGAGCGAGTACGGTGAGGACGGCTTCGGGACCGGGCTTGTCGCCATTGAAGGCCTGCACGCGGTAGATGCCGGGGTTTTCAGGCTGGAGCAGCGCGGACCAAGAGCGGCGGCCTTCGGCATCGCTCTCGGCTTCACTGGCAGTGATGTCGGGGAGTGGTTTGCCTTCGTAAAAGACGCGCAGCTTGGGCTGCGGCACGTCCTTGCCACCGCGCCAGCCGATGCTGGCACGCACGCCGCGCCCGAGTTTGACATTGGATTCACCGAGGCGCAGCGACAGCTCCTGGCCGGGCAAAAATTCGGCGTAGCTGGCGGTCCATTGCAGGAGCTGCGTCCAGAATTCTTCATACATGTTACCGAGCTTGCGGGCCTGCGGATCGAAGTCCCACTTCCATAAGCCGTCGGCGTTCAAGGCCACGACGACACCGCGACCGAAGTGCCGCGCTGCGAGCAAGGGCACGCGCTCTTCGCGACCCACGGCGGGCTTGACGCCCATGGCCATGACTTGCGTGAAGGGCTTGAGCTTGGCAATCGTCACGACATCGCTCAGCGGCGGGAGCTGACGCCAGAGGGGATCCTGCGCCTCGGGCAGGGCCTGACCGAAGAGGCCTGCGGCTTCGCCGACGCTGCCGGGTTCAAAGCGGAAGTCGCCGGTCATGGCGGTGCCCCATTCCACGGGCTCCAGCACTTCGAGAGCGGCGAGGCGGTCGGCGTAGGATTTGCCGCGTGCGAGCAGCAGCGCACCGCCGCGATCGCGCACGAAGCTTTTCAGCGCCTCGATGCGTTTGGCATCGAGAAAACCTTCCGCGCCTTTGCCGAGTACGACGAGGTCGATCTTGGCGAAATCTTCGGCGGTTTCGGGAAAAGTGGATTCACCGCTGACCACGGGCTCGGAGCTGCCGGCATCGACGCGGAAGTAGCGTTCGTCATTGAGGCGGTAGATGGCGCGCACGTCCATGAAGCCCTGTTCGCGCAGGAGTTGCGCGAGGAATTTGCTGTCCCAATACGGTGCGCCTTCGGCGATGAAAACGCGGGTGCGGCTGGTGAGCTCCTGCACGCGCAGATGGTCTTCGTTGTTGCGGGTGATGTCCTCCCCCTGCTGTGGTGCGACGATGACGCGGTAGTCGCCACCGGCGAGTTTTGGCATTTCGAGGGTGATGTTTTTGCGTGCGCCGCTGTCGAGTTCGACATCGCGTTCGGCGTGCGTTTTGCCGCTGGCATCGACGAGCTGCACGCGGGGTTTGATGAGACCGAGGCCGCGATTTTCCAGGCTCACGCCGACGGTGACGGGCTTGCCGGGCAGGGCCATGACGAGGCGGCGGGTGGCATGCAGAATGAGATCGCGCCCGCCCCAGTCGCCACCGAGAGGTACGACGTGCAGCGGCACATGCGCGGCGCGGGCGCGGAGGATGAGCTCGGCGGCGGGGTCTTCGCGGGTTTGATGGCCGTCGCTGATGATGGTGATGCTGGCGAGCTTGCGACCGAGTCCGGAGGCACCGCTGAAGAGGGCATTGCCGCTGTGGACGATGGCGCTGGCCTGCCCCTCGGGTTTGAGGTCGGGTTTCAGCGCATCGCTTTCGAGGGCGTCGCTGAAGGAGAAGGCTTTGATCTGATCGCCACCGGCTTTCACGAGGGCCTGCGCGGTGGCGAGGCCTTCAGACCAGCGTGTGGTATCGCCTGCATCGCGCACGGCCATGGAGGCGCTGCGGTCGAGCAGGATGGCGTGGAGTTTCTCCTCCTTGTGCTCGGGCTGCTGCCATTCACCGGGATTGAGGAGGAGCAGGGCCAGTGCGGTGAAGGCGAAGACGCGCAGGGCGGTGCAGAGGCTGCGCATGCCACGGCCCAGGGTAATGCCGGAGCGCCAGGCCAGCCAGCCGCCGACCAGTGGGAGCGCCACGAGGGCGATCCAGGGCCAGGGTTCGGGAATGGCGGGTGCGAAGGTCATGCGAGGGAGGGCTGGCGGATGGCGCTGCGGGCCACGAGGCTTTCAAGAATGAGAGCGGCCAATGCGATGGCGACGCACCAGGGCCAGAGCGGGAGGCCATCGCGCTGGGCGGCGAGAGCGGCGGCGGCGCTGAGGGTGAGAGACTGGCCCATGCCGAGTGAGGCGGGGTCGAGCGTGCGGAGATCGCTCTCGGCATCGGCGGGGAAATTCACGCTGGCGCGCTCCACGGGCTGGGCATCGAGCAGCCATTTGTAGTTACCGGGGGACAGCGCTTCGCGTGCGCGAAACACAGCGGGAGACTGCGAGGCATCATGCACGAAGAGGTGCTCGGCTCCGACATCGTCCTGCAGGCGCACTTGGTCGGCGGCGACGGGCTGGCCGGGTTGCCAGAAGATGTTTTGGGGTGGTATGAACTGCCGCAGTGCCGCATGACCGCCGGATTCGCCGTATTGCAGGAGGAGTTCGCCGAGGAGCACGAGGAAGGAGGGCTGTTGGACGCGGTCGCTTTGGGCTTCATCGAGATCGATATTCCAGAGGACGAGCCAGCCTTTGCCTGCGCGCTGCACGGCGAGCGCGGGGATGCCGTCGGTGTAGCGCAGGAGGGTTTGCGCAGCGTCGGACGTGAGGTGAATGCGCCGCCAGAGGCTGCCGCCTGCGGGATCGCCAAACTCGCCGCTGCGGAAGGTCTGCCACAGGGGGTGGTCTTCCTGCGTGGTTTGCAGGGTCCAGGGTTTGTCCTTGTCGCGGTTGAGTTGTTCGGTGTGCAGCGCGGCTTCTTTGGCACCGGCATTCCAGAAGGCCATCCAGGCGCTGCCGTTCCAGTCTTCACCGGGCTGGCAGATGACGGTGGCTCCGCGCTCGGCGGCGGCGCGGAGTTCGGCGGCACGCTCAGGCGCGGCGTGCACGGCCAGACGTACGTCGGGGTCTGGCGCGGTGCTTTTTATATCGAGCCAGCCGAGGGAGCCGAGCGCGCGCTGCCACAAAAGGGCTGAGGCATCCTGTGGTGGGGCTTCGATGGAGACACGCCAGTTTTCGCGAATCTCCACGGTGGCGAAGCGGCGATCATCGGCGGGAAAGGCGTCTTCGGGCAGTGATGCGGTGATGCCTTGCAGACCGGCGGCACCGCAGGGCACGCGGAACTCGGCCACCCCTTCCCCCCAGGCTGGCAGGGTGAGGGCGCGAGTCTGGCGCACTTCGGCGAAGGCGAGCTGCACGGAGGTTTTGGATTCGGTGCCGCTGAAGTTGCGCACGCGGCAGAGGATGCGTGCCTCCGTGCCGCTGACGGGACGCTCGGGCTGCACGACGAGGCTGGTGAGGGCGGTGTTGGCGGCGGCGGTGGTCGCGACGGGGATGGTGAGGAGTTTCACATTCGGCGGAATGTTCAGCGTGGCCTGCTTCCAGGCGGTGCTTTGGAAATCGCTGATGAGGTAGAGCTCCTTCGCGCCTTCGCCGCGGCCGAGTTGCTCCATGGCGCTGCGCATGGCTTCGTTCACTTCGCCGGATTCCAGAGTGACTTGGGCGCGGCGGAGGGAGTCGCGCAGGGCGCTGACGTTGACGGCGGGATCGGGGAATTCGGCTTCGGGTTCGGCGTCCAGCCAGATGACATTGGCGAGGGTTTGCGAGCCTGCGCCCTTGAGCACGGACTCTGCCTGCGCGGTGGCGCGTGCGAAGCGTGACTGGCCCTGCTCGACGAAGCCCATGGAGGCGGAGCGGTCCACCACGAGGACGAGGGTTTTGCGCGCATTGGCGGCGGTGAGCTGCGGGCCGCTGAAGAGAAGAGGCTGGAGGAAGGCAGCGACGAGTGCCGCGACGATGAGGGTGCGCAGGAGGAGGAGCAGCCAGTCTTTGGGCTTGCGCAGGCGCGTGGTTTTGCGCTCGACCTGACGCAGCCATTGCAGCGAGGGGAATGGAAACTCACGCGGCTTGGCCTTCGCAAACAAATGCGCGAGCAGCGGCACCACGATGAGGGCCGTGGCGGCGAGCAGTGCGGGATTGAGCAGCGAGAGGTTCATCCGTGGAGTTGGGTGAGGCGGTCCAGCAGCGCGAAATAACTTTCATCGGTGCGGGCGAGCATCCAGTCCACGCGACGGCTGACGGCGAGCGAGCGGAGGGTCTGAATACGCTGGCGCACGGCCTCGCGGTAGCTCTCGCGCACCTGCTGGCTGTGGATGGTGAGCTTCTCGCCGGTTTCGAGATCGGTGAAGCGCGCGAGGCCGACCTCGCCGATGTCGAGTTCCATCGGCGTGAGGACTTGGAAGAGATGAATGCGGAAGCCGCGATGGATGTAGGGATTGAGCGCCTTGAACACAGCGGCGGGGTCTTCGTAGAAGTCGCTAAGAATGACGAGGGTGCCACGGCGGTTCAGCACGGGGAGGGAGCGCTCCAAAGCAGCGGCGAGGGAGGTCTGGCTGCCGGGCTTGTTGTTCTCCAAGGCGCTGAGGCACTGGTGCAAATGGGTGCGCGTGCCGCCCAGCGGGAAGGAGGCGCGGATGCGATCATCAAAGAGATGCAGGCTGAACTTGTCCGTCTGGCGCACGACGAGCCAGGCGAGGCAGGCGGCGAAGAAGGAGGCGTGATCGAGCTTGGTGACGCCGTCTGCGAGGGGGAAGCCCATGCTGGCGCTGCTGTCCACGAACAGGTGCATCTCCATGTTCGTCTCCTGCTCGAAGGTTTTCAGGAACACGCGGTCGGTGCGGGCAAAGACGCGCCAGTCTACGAGTTTGGGATCGTCGCCGGGGGTGTAGCCGCGATACTCGTGGAACTCGATGGAGGAACCGCGCTGCCGTGAACGATGCCTGCCGCTGAGCCAGCCTTCGACCATGAGACGTGCGGAGAGCTCGTAGTTTCTGAGCTTGCGTACGTCCTCGGGCTTGAGGTGTTTGAAGGTGCTGGCCACGGTGATGTCAGATCAAATTTTGCCGAGCAGATGGGTGATGATCTGCTCGACGGTGATGTTGTCGCCGGTGGCATTGTAGTTCGGGAGGATGCGATGGCGCAGCACGGGAGCGGCGACGGCTTTGACTTCTTCGATGGAGGCGGCGGCCTGACCGCGCAGCAGGGCGAGGGCACGGGCAGCGCGCACGAGCGACTGCGAGGCACGCGGGCCTGCGCCCCAGGCGACGTAGTTTTTGATGAAGTCATCCGCGAGCTCGCCACCGGGACGGGAGCGATGCGTGAGCTGCAAAATCGCCTGCGTGACGTGATCCGGCACGGGCACATCCACCACGGCCTCTTGCAGCGCCATGAGGCTGGCGGCATCGAGCACGGGCTCGACGCTGGCGCTGTGTTTGCCGGTGGTGCGGGCGAGGACTTCGGCCTCCTCTGCGAGCGTGGGGTAGTCGAGGCGGATCTCGAAGAAGAAGCGGTCGAGCTGCGCCTCGGGCAGCGGGTAGGTGCCTTCGTGCTCGATGGGATTCTGCGTGGCGAAGACGAGAAAGGGATCTGCGAGGGTGCGGGTCTGACCAGCGACGGTGACCTGCTTTTCCTGCATGGCTTCGAGCAGTGCGGCCTGCGTCTTGGGCGGGGTGCGGTTGATTTCATCCGCGAGGATCAAGTTCGCGAAGATGGGACCGGGGACGAAATTGAAGCTGCGGCCACCGCCGGGTGTCTCTTGCAGGACTTCGCTGCCGAGGATGTCGGTGGGCATCAAATCTGGCGTGAACTGGATGCGCTGGAATTTGAGGCCGAGGATTTTTCCCAGCGTCGAAACGAGCAGCGTCTTGGCGAGGCCGGGGACGCCGACCAGCAGGCAGTGGCCACGGCAGAGCAAGGCGGTAAGCATCTGCTCGACGACCGCATTCTGGCCGACGATGACACGGCCGGTTTCTTCGCGAATGCGGGCGACTTGCTTGAGCACGTGCTCCCAGGAGGGTTGTGGAACGGGTGGAGGCATAGGATGAGGTGGTTAGTCTTCTTTCTTGACGAGTGCGGCGGTGGGAGCGCTGATGAAAGTCAGTTGGGTTGGAAGGGCTCTGGCTTCGCCGGTGGCATTCGACAGCAGGTCCCAGGCTTTCAGTTCAGTCTCGCGCATGTCTTCGAGCGCTTCGGCGGCTTCGGCGTCATCATCATTCGCGGCTTTGTGAGCTTCCTTGGGTTCTTCCAACGTGGGCGCATCCAGCCATCCCCACTCGGTGCTGGAGCGCGTCTGCTGAAAGCTGCCGGCAGAAAGGCGTTTGCCGAGGTTGGGAAGTTTTTCGCCCAATGCCTCAGACGCATTTTCCAATTCCATCCCCATTCTCTGCAACTGCCCGTTGCCGCTGAATTTGGGCACCTCGCTGACCTTCAACTTGAAGCCGAGGAGAGGCGCGCTGCGCTGGAGATGCACCATCAGCCTGCCTCCACCGTAGGAGGAATTTAGCTTCGCGAGAGCCACGAGGGTGTCCTTGCTCCATGTCTTGCCGCGAAACGCCTGCCAGGGTGCGGCATCGGCCACGCCTTTGAGCTGCACGGTTTGAATGAGCCCGACGTACTCCTTGAAACTGCCGGGAATGTCCGTGCTGCGGGTGAGCATTTCATTGAGCGCGAGCCACTGGTCCACGGGAAGTGTTTCGAGATCGCGGCTGATTTCCGCAGCCGTCTTTTTGCTCCAATCGGCGAGGAGCTTTTCGCGTGCGTCTGCTTTGATGGCGGCGGCACTTGGCAGAGGCTCCACCTTCTGACCCGTGAGCAGGGAGGCGGCGTACTTCCGCAGGATGGTCTCGCCGCGATCTCCCAGAGAAGACATCTGCCAGAGTGCATTCGGCTCCATCTTGCCAGTCACCAGTTGTTCCAGCCCCGCCACAAGCTGAAGGAGCTGGCTCAGCGGCTGCTCCTCTGATTCATCGGACGGCACATCCAGCAGCTTCTGCCAGTGTGGGCGGGTGCGCTCCAGCAGGGCCAGACGTTCCTCCGGCTTGAGTTTCTCACCCCCGCCCCGCCGCTCTTCCCCATGCAAAGCGAAATTCAGCATGGTCAGCGCCAGACTGGGCGATTTGAAATCCGGCAGAGCTGCCAGGATGAGGTCAAGCCGCTCGGCCGCAGAGCGTTTGCGCATGAGTTTGGGCAGGTCTTCATAAGCCATGCGCATCATCATCTGGCCTGAGTCTTCATCGGTCGGATCGTAAGCCGCCAGGAGCGCCAGGAGTTCTTTCGGGTCCTTGGGTTTTTGCTCGCCCTTGGCTGCCGTTTCGAGCTGCTTGAGGTTGGTCTCCAACTGCTTGCGCTGCCGATCCTGATCTGAGGAGCCGTAGCGGCTGAGTTCGCCTTCAAGTTTCTGCCTCACTTTGGTGACAAAGGCGGCCCCCTTCTCAGGACCGAGCTTTTCGACAAAGGGCACCAGGTTGTCCGTGTCATAGACTTGAGCCTGTTCGAGCATGCTGTTTTCCAAGCGGGCGAATTTCTTCGGATCGGTCACCGTCATCGCCTGCTCGATGATTGCTTTGTCATTGTCTCCCGCTTCAAAGTAGGCGAGCGCGATTTCCGCAGGGGTGGCATTCTTGAGGCTGGTATACCAGGAGATAATTTCTGGTGCCTGTTCCTTGAGACTTTCGGAGTCTGAGCGGCGCAGTTCCTGGGGCAGCACACGCCCCAGCAGACCCCAGGCAAGCTGCTCACGGGTCTGAGGCGTGGACAGCATGACGTAGGCACGCTGGAGCTTTGTGGCTGCATCCTCATTCCCGGAGTAGCCATAGCTGCCACTCATGCCCTGGAACCGGTTCAAATCCACCAGCGTCAGGGTTTCATCCCCTAGCAGAGCCGCCAGCAATGGCACGGCGGCGAAACCGTGGCTGCGTGGGAATGCAGACTGGTTGCCTGGAAGGGATGGAACCTCTCCGCCATCATCATTCGCCGCCAGAGGCAGGGTCCAGCGTGAATAGTCGAGCTGCTTGCCGGCTTCGAGATCCTGCAGCCATGCCAGCAGTACTTTCTGGTCGGCGTCAGACAAGGGGCGCGCGGTTTTCAGCGGAGGCACGGCGGGGAGCTTGGCGCGCTCGGTGACGTGGTGATGCAGCACGCGCACGGCATCGCGCTGCTGCCAGCCGAGCGGGTATTGGTTTACCAGCGTGGCCAGCGCATCGCGCAGCTTGGTCCAGTCGTGGTGCGTGGCAAAATCCTCCATCACCTGCTGATAGGCCTGATTGGCCTGGCGGTCGAAACAGCCGTCGAGCAATTGCTTGCGACGTTTTTCATCGGCATTGATGAGAGCTGCCTTGGCCAGCGTGAGGGACTCCGCCTCATGCCCGGTGCGCTGCAAGACGGCGGCCCAGAACAAGGCGGTCTGCTGATGCATCGCGAGTTGATTGCCTGAGTTGCCACGTTCATTGCCGCCGAAAGGATCATTGCCACCAAAAGGAGCGGCGTCACCAGATCCCGGGTTCGCAGAGCTCTTCTTCGCCTCTTTCGTCAGCCACGCGACGGCTGCTGCCACGTCTTTGGTGACATCGGCGTTTTTCCAGGTGGCGCGGAATTCGCGTTCGCGGCGTTCCGGCTCACTGCCGCCGCCACCGCTCTCTGCTTTGACGGTGTAGAGGGTGCCGGTGGACAAGAAGAGGACGCGAGCCTCGGTGCCGGGTTTTTCATCGAAGAGGAAGGTGTTTCCCTCGGTGCGGAAAACATCCTCCTCCTGGGCGAAAATGCCAAAGCGCCGCCCCTCGCTCTCGGCGAGCACCCAGCGCGCGTCCTTCGGCACCTCCGCCGCCACCAGCGCGGCAAGCTGCGTCAGCCCACTGCGGATCTGCGCGTCTGAGAGGTCGGCAGCAGTCGTCGGCAGTGCTGTCAGGAGACCGGCAAGAATCTCAAGGTGAAGCAGTGTTTTACCGAATCGCATGATTTTCCGGCATCATGGGCAGAGTAGGAAATTTTGTCGAGAAAAGATGCGTCAATTGTGTGTAAAGGGGGTGGAGCACTGGAAACAAATCGGTCGCTTACTTGTGGCTAGGCATAGGCTCAAGCACCCCTTTCTCCGCATTGTCATCTATCCTAAAAGCGTTATTCTCTCCGGATGAATGCGACAGCGGCACAACTTGACCATTATCTACGTGAGGCGGATCCCGCCACCGCCCGCACGGTGGAGCAGATCGTCAGTTTGGTGATCCAACGGTTCAAATCCGCCCCAGGCGGCAATGGCCAGCCTTCGGAACCCGTAGCTGCGAAAGCTTACAAGATGAGAACTTATGACATGGGAGGCTTTCAGCCGGGCATCGATCCTTATAAACTGGGCCAGTTGCCGGATGAGTTTTAAAGCCTGGTGCCATCCATGAAAATCGTCGATGTGAACCTCCTTGTCCATGCTGTAAATCAGGGCGCTCCTGAGCATGAGACTATTCTGGCGTGGCTGGAAAATGAGATCAACACAGGAAACGGTATCGGGATGCCTTGGATCTCGTTGCTGGGCTTTATCCGTCTTGCCATCAACCCGAAAGTCATGCCCCACCCGCTGACTTTAGAACAGGCGCTTGATCAGGTCTATGAATGGCTGTCGTTGCCGAAGGTGAGCATCGTAGCTCCGGGCAATGGCCATTTGAGCCAATTTTCATCCTGCTGCAAAAGCGCAGGGGCTTCACATCATCTCATCACCGACGCGCATCTCGCCGCACTCGCGCTGGAACACGAGGCTACGATGGTTTCCTGCGACACCGACTTCGCCAAATTTCCAGGCTTGCACTGGATCAATCCGCTAAGCTGAACTTTTCGAGGAAGGCAGCACTCGGCCGATGGCGGAGCCATCCAAAACCTAAGGCGAAGACGCCTCAGGCCAGAGGTCTGACGACCTCCGTGAGAGAGTCCAGTTGCGGCGCAACTGGACTACTTTACGCAAACAGACTTGTGATCGGCTGCCCCTTGTCCGTCACCGTGAAGGGGCGCTTGGTGTTGGAGTAGAGGACAAGATCAAGCGGCAGGCCCAGTGCGTAGGCGATGGTGGCGTTGAAGTCGGGGACGTCGACTTTGTTTTCGGTGACTTCGATGCCTTTGTCGGTCTTGCCGTAGACCTGGCCGCCGGCGATGCCGCCGCCCCAGAGGACGGAGCTGAAGGCTTTGGGGTAGTGGTCGCGGCCGTCGTTTTGATTGATCTTGGGGGTGCGGCCGAATTCGGAGGTGAGGACGACGAGGGTATCGTCGAGGAGGCCGCGGCGTTCGAGGTCGGTGAGGAGGGTTCCGAGGGCCTGATCGAGATCGCCGCAGCGTTCGGGGAGGCGGGCACCGATGTCTTGATGCATGTCCCAGCCGCCGAGGTTCACTTCGACGAAGCGGACGCCGTGCTCGACGAGGCGGCGGGCGAGGAGGCAGCCCTGGGCGAAGGAGCCGTCGCCGTATTCGGCGTGGGTTTCGGGGGATTCTTTGCTGAGGTCGAAGGCGTCGAGGTCTTCGCTTTTCATGACCTTGATGGCGTCTTTGTAGACGTCGGCGTAGGCTTTGACGTTCTTGTAGTTGTAGGCCTGCTGGAAGCCTTGATCGAGCTTGGCGGAGAGGCCGAGGCGGTAGTCGAAATCACCTTCGCTGAGGGTGCCGGGGCGGTGGCTGTTTTGCAGGCCACGGGCGGGATCATTGAGGATGAGAGGCTGGCAGGCGGCTTCGAAGAATCCGCCGCCGGGGTGCTTGCTGTCGCCGGTGATGATGACGGAGCCGGGGAGATCGGTGTTCCCCTTCCCTTGGAATTTCTGCATCCACGCGCCCATGGTGGGGTGCCGGGTGGCGCCGCGCATGGTGTAGCTGGTGTGCTGGAAGTAGTTCCCCTGCGCATGCGCGCCCTGGGTGGAGGAGAGAGAATTGATAATGGCGCCGCGATGCATCATCTTGGCGGTGTGCGGGAGGAGCTCTCCGATCTGCACGCCGTCTGCGCTGGTGGCGATGGTCTTGGTGCCGCCCATGGTATCGGCACCGGGGACGCAGCCGAAGGTGTCGAGATGGGTCATGCCGCCGGACATGTAGAGATAGATGACTCGCTTGGCAGTGGCGGCCTGCTTGGCCTTGCTGGAGCCTTCAAACGCCGCAAATGCGCGGGGCGCGAGGCCATTCATCACGGAGACGCCGAGGCAGGTCTTGGCGATGTTTTTGGCAAAGTCACGACGGGTGACATCGTCACAGGAATGGAGGAGGGTTTTCATGCGGATGAGGATGAGGCGTGAGGATTACTGAACGAAGAGGAACTGGGAGCCGGTGATGAGGGCGTGGGTGACATCGGCGACGGCTTTGTCGCCACGCTCTTTGATGACGGAGTTGAGGATGGCCTGCTCGTCTGCGGTGGGGGCGCGGCTGAGGAGGGCGTGGTAGAGGGTGTCGATCTTCTGCGCGGGTGTGCCGGCCTGGGCGATGGCTTGATTCAGCTTGGAGGCGGGGTTGTTGATCACATCGGCAGCAGGGCCATTGAGCAGGGTGAGGGCCTGGGGCACGGAGGCGTCGTCGCTGGCGTTCTGGATGAGTTCGCGGTCGCTCTGGCCAAAGGTGCGCAGGAAGGTGCCGGGGCGTGCGGGGCTGGGCTGCTCAGAGGCGCGGGAGCTGAGGCCCATGCCGTCCTTGCCGCTGCTGTTGCGCTGATAGGCTTTCATGAACTCTTTGCGCTGCTCCTTGGTCATGGATTGCAGTGTCTTGGGGTCGATCTGCGGGCGCTTCTCAGTTTTCTCGGGACGATAGCCCTGGCGGAGGTCATCGGCGCGGTCTTTGCCGAGGAGGGCGATGAGGATGTCCTTCTCAGAGGATTTGCGCAGGTTGTTGGCCTCTCTGGCGAGTGCCTTGGTCTCGGCGGTGGTGTCGATGCCCTTCGCCTTGTCGGCTTCGAGCTTGGCCTTCATCACTTCGATCTGCTTCTGGTTGGCATCCATTTTGGCCCTGCCCTCCTTGGCGATCTGCACGAGGCCTTCGGCGCCTTTGGATTTGACGGTGCCGAGGAACATGGAGAGATCGTCGAGGTATTGGTGAAGGCGGGCGTTTTCGTCATCGACGCTGTCATCGATGTTGCCTTTGGAGAGGGTGACGAAGGAGTCCCAGATCTGCTCAGCGCTCATGCGGCGGAGGATGGGGCCGGTGAAGTGGTAGGTCTCGCCGAGGGGCACCTCCTCGGTGGTGGCGGCGCGCTGGTAGGTGTCGGTATTATACAGCACCCGCAGGAAGGATTTGAGCGAGTATTGTTTCTCGATCATCAACTGGCCGAGGTAGTCCATGAGGGCGGGATTGCTGGCGACGGTGCTGTCGGTGATTTCATCGACAGGTTCGATGAGGCCGACGCCGAAGGCTTTCTTCCACATGCGATTGGCGATGACGGTGGTGAAGCGGGGATTTTCGGGGCTGGCCATCCAGTCGGCGAAGGCTTGCAGGCGGTTTTCGCCGGGCTTGGGCTCGGCGTCCTGGCCGAACATGGTCTTGGCCTCGACCTTTTCGCCGGGCTTGGCGTCGGGGTATTTGTAGTCAGCGGGGAGGCTGGGGAGCTTGCCCTCCTGCCACTCGGCGCTGGTGTAGCGGAGGGGCTTCATGACGTCCTGCATGGCGCGTTTGACCTGGGCCATGTCTTCTTTGCTGATCTTGGAGTCTTCGGCTTTTTTCTCGGCCTGCATTTTAGCGCGGTAGGCTTTCTGCTCTTCCTTGCTCATGGCCTTGATGGCGGCCCGGTCGATCTCCTGGCGCTTGGGGTTGAGGTCAACGCCGCGGCTTTTGGTGTCCATGCCGTAGGTGAAGGCGGCCATGTGGTAGTAGTCCATCTGGGACCACTTGTCGAAGGGGTGATTGTGGCACTGGGCGCAGACGATGCTGGTGCCGAGGAAGACCTGCACGGTGTAGGCGAGGTGGTCGAGCTTGTTCTCATCGCGCTGCCAGAAGCCGATGCTGCCGCTGTCCCACACGCCGCCATCGGTGGTGAGGAGGTTTTTGACGAACTGGTCATAGGGCACGTTGGCTTTGACCTGCTTTTTGAGCCATTCCTCATAGGCTTCGGCGGTGATGCGGCCTTTCACGTTATCGGTGAGGCGGAGGACATCGGCCCAGTAGTTGAACATGTGGCTGGTGTAGCCGTCGGAGGCGAGGAGGGTGTCGATGAGCTTGGCGCGCTTCTGGGGGTCCTTGGAGGTGATGTAGGCCTGCGCTTCGTCGAGGGTGGGGATGCGTCCGGCGATGTCGAGGTAGAAGCGGCGCACGAGGACTTCGTCGCTGGCGGGGGCGTTGGGTTTCAGCCCGGCCTTGTCCCAGCCTGCGCTGAGGAGTTGGTCGATCTTCTGGCTTTCCGGCAGCGGGGCGGCTTGCAGCGTGGCCGTGGCAAGCAGGCAGGTGAGGAGGAGACGGAGGGCTTTCATATAAAGAGGGGGGGACGGGGGCGGAAATGGACTTCCAGCCGCGAAAACGTGGGGGTTTCAGGCTTCTTACCATTAAATGTGAAGAAGGTATGGCGGAGGGCGCGACAGGGGGGGGATGCGGGGCTGGGACGCTTGATCTTTCTCTTCCTCCTAATCCGCCTCTTCCTCTTTCTCCCGGAGGGGCGGCGCGGACGGAAATACTGAGGGAGGAGGAGTAAGAGGAGGAGGAAGATTTCCGGGAGGATAACCTGGAGTCGTTCGCGGCGGTTGGAGGACCAACCGCCCTACCTTTGCGCTGAAGCGCGGTCTTTGACAAAAACTTCGGCAGCGGATGGGATGGATCACAATTTTATACAATGATCTCGCCGCTGGGCCGTTGTGTTGGGTATTGTCGTCTTTAAGACCCACCACCACCCTGCTTTTTGCCATGTCTCGCCGCCTCTTGATTGCGTGTTCAGTCCTCGTCCTCCCTCTGTCCAGCCTGCCTGCGGCGGCTGTGAAGCCGGAACCGAAACCAGCCCCTGCGAAGCCTGAGCCAGGTAAACCGGAGCCGGGCAAGCCTGAACCCAAACCGGAACCGAAGCCAGAGCCAAAACCTGAGCCTGCGAAGCCGGAGCCGGCAAAGCCTGCGCCGACACCCACACCGCCTGCGCCTTCCACGCCACCGGTCACCGGGCCACCGGCTCCTGCCGCTGCTGGGACGACCGTGAGCCTGACGAAGAGCGAGGATAACAAGCCGAAGCGGAAATCCGTGGCTGATTTCACCAAGGGGTTTCACCGGGTGGATGGTCTCTTCCGGGTGTATCTGGATGGCGAACGCGGCAACCCGTGGCTGTTCATTGCGAAGAACCAGTTTGGCCCAGAGTTCATCTACTTCAATCACAGCGTGGACGGGCCGGTGGCTTCCGGGCATAACCGGGGGCGGTATGGGGATGCGCTGGTCTTCAAGATTCACAAGACGGCTGACCGCATCGAACTCATCGAACAAAACACGAAGCTGTACTTTGATCCGCAGAGCGCGCTGGCCAAAGCGGCGAAGGCCAACACGAGCAGCGCCATTTTGAACAGCGAGGTCATCGCGGCTGAGGATGCGGAGGGCTACCTCATCTCCTGCACCAATCTCTTCATGCGTGAAAGTCTGGCGCAGGTGAAGTTCAGCAACATGGGCGGAGACAAGGCGGTGCTGGGCAAGCTGTCTGAGCCGAAGTCCAAGATCCTGCGCGTGAACGGCTACCCGAAAAACACCGCCATCACGGCGGAGTATGTGTATGAAAATCCGACGCCGACCTGGGAGACTGCGGCGGATGTGGCCAATGCGCGCTACGTGAGCGTGCAGGTGCAGCACACGCTGATCGCCATGCCGGAGAGTGACTACAAGCCGCGCGCCGACGATCCGCGCATCGGTTACTTCACGCATCAGATCACGGACATGACCAGCGTGGATGTGGCGCCCTACCGCGATGTGATTCACCGCTGGCGGCTGGTGAAGCAGAAGCCGGGCACGGCGATGAGCGAGCCGGTGCAGCCGATTGTGTTCTGGATTGAGAACACCACGCCGGTGGAGTTTCGCGACACGATCCGCACGGCGGTGCTGAAGTGGAATGAGGCGTTTGAGACAGCGGGGTTCAAAGACGCGGTGGTGGTGAAGCAGCAGCCGGATGATGCGAAGTGGAGTGCGGATGACATCGATCATAACGTGCTGCGCTGGACGAGCAGCGTGGCTCCGCCCTTCGGCGGCTACGGCCCGAGCTTTGCGAATCCGCGCACGGGAGAGATCCTGGGTGCGGACATCATGCTGGAGTACAGCTTCATCACCAAGCGCCTGCTGACCAAGAAGCTCTTTGCGGATCTGGGCACGGAGGCTGAGACGGCGGATGCGGCAGCGAAGGCTTTTAATCCGCATGCCTGCGAGGCCTGCGGCTCTGCGCGCAACGGGCTGATGTTTGGCCAGACGATGCTGCGCCTGCAGAAGAGCGATCGCGTGGAGATGGACCGCCTGATCAAGGAGTCCCTCTATTACCTGTGCCTGCATGAAGTGGGCCACACGCTGGGCCTGAACCACAACTTCCGTGCGAGCCAGCTCCACAGCCTCAAGGACATCCACAATGCAGAGCTCACGGAGAAGACGGGGCTTACCGGATCTGTGATGGACTACCCGCCGGTGAACATCGCGCCGAAGGGTGTGAAGCAGGGGCAGTATTTCACCACGAAGCCGGGGCCCTATGACCATTGGGTGATCAATTACGGTTACAGCGAGTCGTTGGAAGATCCGGTGGAAGAAGCGAAGCGGCTGGAGGCGATTGCCGCGCTCTCGCACAAGCCGGAGCTGGCCTTTGCGAATGACGCGGATGACATGCGTGCGCCGGGCAAGGCGATTGATCCGCGCGCGATGCTGTTTGACATGAGCAGCGACTCAATTGAGTACGCGGCGCAGCGCTGTGAGACTGTGCGTGTGGAGATCGGCAACATCCTCAAAGATGTGGCTGATCCGGGCAAGAGCTGGCAGGAAGTGGCGCAGGCGTTTGCCTCGCTGACGAAAGAGGCGAGCGGATCGCTCAATGCGGTTTCGCGGTATGTCGGCGGTGTCTATGTGGAGCGCGGGGTGCAGGGGCAGGCCCCGGGAGTCGCGCCGTTCAAGCCGGTGGAGGCTGACAAGCAGCGCCAGGCCATCGCGGTGCTGACGAAGTATGCGTTTGCGCCGGATGCGCTGCTGGCACCGCCGGAACTCTACGCGCATCTGCAACTGCAGCGCCGTGGCTTTGAGCATCGTGACGAGGGCGAGGACCCGAGGCTGCATGATCGCGTCTCGCTGATCCAGCGCGCGCTGCTTGACCACCTCCTGCATGCGCACACGCTGAAGCGCATCGAGGACACGGCGCTGTATGGCAACGAAGTCAGCCTGGATGAAGTGATGAACTCGCTGACCACGGGGATCTGCACGGGTGATGATCCTGCCAAGCCGGTGAGCATCGCGCGCCAGAACCTGCAGATCGACTACCTCAACCGTTTGCTCAACATCACCAACAACGGCGGTCACCCGCCTGCGGTGCAGAGTGTGGCGCTGCTGCAGATTGAGCGGATCAAGGGGCTGACGTTTGCGAATACACCGGCGCATCAGCTTGCGATCAAGTATCGGATCCGGCGCGGGCTGGATGAGAAATGAGGCTTGGTGGGGCTGCTAAAGCATTTTGGAGAGGTAGCTCCGCCAAACCGCCGGCAACGCGCTTGGTGGCGTGAGGTGTTTTCCATACGCTCATGGATGGGTGGGTTGTCGCCACCCACCCTCCCCCGACCGTGACGTCTTCCACGCACAGAAAGGTATTCCCCTCCCCACTGCCATGCCCCGGCACCGCTAAGCACGCGCCAACAGGCACCTTTGGATATTGATTCAACTCATTGCTATTCAGTTACTTGAAATCATCCTTCTTAAATAATGCCTGGCATTATGTACACACGGGCTCACCCGTGAGGAGGCTATCCAGCGCTCCGAGTCGCTTGCTCTCCGTGTTCTGGCGGAGCAGTCTTGATGACGCGGGAGAAAGAGCCTGGGAAGTGGCAGAAGCCGAGTTGCGAGGAGAGTGGGAATGCAGCCCCCGGAGCGCGGGCCTCCGAGCCCGCAGCACTCCGCAAGCAGATGCCACTCCGAAGTGTCCCAGCCGTCATCTCTTTTTCTCCACAGAAGCTCCTCATGTTTGCGATGTTTGGAATGAAGCACCGTCCGCTGTGTGAAAGCGACCTGCTGCGGGCTCGGAGGCCCGCGCTCCTCGGACGCTGCGGCGAGATGATGCCGCGGGAATTGTGAGACACTCAGGGTTGCAGCCAGAAGGTCTGCAACCCGCGCATTCAGCGTCTTTGCGCAATCTCAGGGCTTGAGTGCGTATATGGGAGCATGAAATCATTCACCGTTCTGCTCTGCCTCTTTGCCACGGTTTCTCATGCGGCTTTGGCTGAGGGATGGTCGCTGTGGTCTCCGCGGGAGGAGGCGAAGCCGGAGGGGGTGGTCAGCGAGACGGGCGGGCATGGGGGCAAGGGGGCGCTGATTCTTGAAACGGGTGAGGGTGAACAGTGGATCGGCTGCTGGACGCGGACGCTGCCGGTGGAGGGGGGAAAGCATTACCAGTTCAGTGCGTGGAAAAAAGCGAGCGCGATGCCGACGGCGCGGCGCAGTGTGTATGCGCGGATTCTTTGGCAGGATGAAAACGGCAAGAATGTGACCTGGGAGGAGCCTGCGAAGCAGGGCTACGCGAAGGGATCGGTGCCGCGTGCGGAGCCTGAGTATCCGAAGGTCACTGACGGTGAAGCGAATGAGTGGGTGCACTGCGAGAGCACGCTGCGTGCGCCGGTGAAGGCGCGGCAGGCGAAGATTGAGCTGTATCTCCAGTGGGCACCCAACGCGCGGGTGGAGTGGAGCGATGTGGCGCTGGCTGCCGTGCCGCCCCCTGCCCCGCGCAAGGTGAGGCTGGCGACGATTCATCTGCAACCGAAGGAGGGCAAGAACCCGGCGGACAAACCGCCGCAGTATGCGCCGCTCATTGCCGAGGCTGCGCAGCAGAAGGCGGATCTGGTGGTGCTGGGCGAGACGCTGACGTATTACGGCACGGGCAAGACGATGGCGGAGTGCGCGGAGAGTGTGCCGGGGCCGAGCACGGAGTATTTTGGCAGGCTGGCGAAGGAGCATGGTCTTTACATCGTCGCGGGTCTGGTGGAGCGGGAGGGCAAGACGCTGTACAACACGGCGGCGCTGCTGGGGCCGGATGGTGCGCTGGTGGGCAAGTACCGGAAGGTGACGCTGCCGCGCGGGGAGATTGAGCATGGGATCACGCCGGGGCATGACTACCCGGTGTTTGACACTCGCTTTGGCAAGGTGGGCATGATGGTCTGCTACGATGGCTTCTTCCCTGAAGTGGCACGTGCGCTGACGATTCATGGGGCGGAAGTGATCGCGTGGCCGGTGTGGGGCTGCAATCCCATGCTGGCTGCGGCGCGTGCGTGCGAGAACCATGTGTACATTGTGAGCAGCACGTACACGGACTCCAGCAAGAGCCAGTGGATGATCTCGGGGATCTTTGATCATTATGGCGATGTGCTGGCGAAGGCGGATGTGTTTGGGACGTTGGCGATTGCTGAAGTGGACCTGAATGAGCCTGCGCACTGGAACAGTCTGGGGGATTTCAAGGCGCAGATTCAGAGTCATCGGCCGCCGGCTTTGAAGGAGTGATGGGCGGGGGCAGTCTAGAGCTTTGCGGTGATGCGCGGATTGACGCTGGTGGTATTTGCACCCGCGCTTGCGCTGACATTGATCGCAAACAAGCCTGCGGCGGTGGATTTCACTTCGCCTGCGGTGCCGTTCCAGTTTGCTTCATCCAGATTCCGCGCGGCCTCCGCCAGCAAGGCATCCGCCTCGGCATGGCTGGGGATATCCGCTTTTAAATGAACCGCAGCCAGCAAGAGCAGGGCCTATACGCTCCAGAGGCTTGGCTTGGAACGCCGCCTTCCCCTTGGAAACCCTGCAATAGCGCAATTCAAATAGGCGCGTGTTTTCAAAACTGGGAACAAGGAACCAACCCAACCGCCCGCAATTCAGTAGATTGTAGCTGTTTTCACGAAGTGTGAACTATCGGCAGCGGTTGATAGTCCCGCCTTCGGCGCGGCGAGTCCTTGCACTCGCCCCGGCAATGCCTATTCTCGCCACCCCTGTTCCTTTCCCCTTTCCGCCGTGGCCAAAAAGTCCTCCAAAAAATCCGCTGAAGAAGCCTTCTCCCCCATCCTGCCATCCGCCGCCCCTGTGGAGCACAAGCCGGTGGACACCCTCTACGGTGACTGGTTTCTCGATTACGCCAGCTACGTCATCCTTGAGCGCGCCGTCCCCCACATCAATGACGGCCTGAAGCCGGTGCACCGCCGCATCCTGCACAGCATGGATGAACTGGAAGACGGCCGGTACAACAAGGTGGCGAACGTGGTGGGCAATACGATGAAGTATCACCCGCATGGCGATGCCTCCATTGGCGATGCCATGGTGCAGCTCGGCCAGAAGGACCTCCTCATTGACACGCAGGGGAACTGGGGCAACACGCTCACCGGGGACAACGCGGCGGCTCCGCGATACATCGAAGCGCGTCTGTCCAAATTTGCGCTGGATATCGTCTTCAGCCCGAAGGTCACCGAGTGGGCAGCCTCGTATGACGGCCGCAACAAGGAGCCGGTGACGCTGCCGGTGAAGTTCCCGCTGCTGCTCGCGCAGGGTGTGGAAGGCATCGCCGTGGGTCTGTCCTGCCGGGTGCTGCCGCACAATTTCATTGAGCTGTGTGATGCCAGCATTGCCGCACTGCGGGATGAGGAAGTGAACCTGCTGCCCGATTTCATCTCAGGCGGCATCATGGACGCCACCGACTACAATGGTGGCGTGCGCGGTGGACGCATCCGCGTGCGGGCGAAGATCGACGAAGGCGCGAAGAAGAACATCCTCATCATCAGCGAGATCCCCTACGGCACCACCACGGGCGGCGTGATGGACAGCATCGTGGCGGCGAATGAGAAGGGCAAAATCAAGATCGCCCGCGTCGAGGACAACACCTCGGACAAGGTGGAAATCGTGGTGCACCTCCCCGTAGGTACAGACACCGACCAGACCATCCAGGCGCTCTACGCCTTCACCGATTGCGAGATTTCACTCTCACCGAACGCCGTCGTCATTCAGGACGACAAGCCGCGGTTCATGAACGTGAACGACCTGCTCAAGGCCAGCGCAGAGAACACGAAGAAAATCCTCGGCGAAGAGCTGGGAATCCTGCTGGGTGAACTCAACGAGAAGTGGCACTTCAGCTCGCTGGAAAAGATCTTCATCGAGAACCGCATCTACCGCCGCATCGAAGAAGCCGAAACCTGGGAGGCGGTGATGGAAGCCATCTGGAAGGGCCTCAAGCCGCACCTTCATATCCTCAAACGCGAAGTCACCAATGACGACGTGGCGCGACTGACCGAGATCAAGATCAAGCGCATTTCGAAGTTCAACGCCTTCGAGGCCGACGAGCATATTCGTGAGCTGGAGGAGGAGATCGCCCAGGCCGACAAGTTCCTGAAGGGGCTCACCAAGTACACCATCCGGCACTATGAAGAGCTGAAGAAAACCTACGGTGTGGGTCGTGAACGCAAGACCGTCATCAGCAGCTTTGACCGCGTGGCTGCTGCGGAAGTCATCGTGCAGGGCGAGACGCTGTACCTCAATGCCAAGGAAGGCTTTGCCGGCACCGGATTGAAGCGCGAAGGCGACCCGATCTGCAAATGCTCCCCGCTGGACGACGTGCTCTTCTTCACCCGCGAGGGTGCCATGACGGTGACCAAGGCCGCGCCGAAGTTCTTTGTGGGCAAAAACCCGCTCTACGTGAACCTCTTCAAAAAGGATGACGCAGCCGTTTATACCATGATCTACCGCGACGGCCGCCAGGGCAGCCTCATGGCCAAGCGCTTCCGCATCGGCGGCGTCACGCGTGACAAGGAATACGCCCTCACCAAAGGCACCCCCGGCTCCAACGTCCTGTACTTCATCCGCCACGAGACCGAGGAGGCCTCCAACGCGCAAACCGTCGTCGTCCATCTCAAGCCCGCGCTGTACCTGCGCAATGTCACGATCCCCTTCCCCTTCAACTCCATCGCCATCAAAGGCCGCGAGTCGCAGGGGAACATCGTCACGAAGCACGCGGTGGACCGCGTGGTGCGGGAGCCGAAGAGTGGTGAGACTAGTGAGGGGTAAGCGGTAGGTACAAAGTACTGATGAGCTTCAGCTCATTCTGGAAAGCCCCGCGCCTTCTGGAGAGAGCGGAAGCTCTGTGAGCATTTTGAGGGGTTCGTGGACTAAAAAATGAGGATCTCCGCAGCGCGGAGAGTTATTGCTCAGCCTTGTTGAAGTCGCGCTGATTGAATCTTCGAATGGCTTCAGCGGAAAGGTTGCAGACAATGCTTCACCCAATGGGTTTCAAGCGCAGGTGGCGCAGCGTGTAAAACGGCGAGTCTGATTCCGTCATGCGCCTGGCCCCGTGCTTGCGCTTCGGACCGAAGAGCTCCCGCTGCGTCGCAAAGATGTCTTCCACAAACTCCCTGCTACCCAGCGCCACGCCGTCGCTGAAATATCTCACGCGCAGCCGCACCATCTCAGCCGGGCTGAGTTTGCCTTTCTCCGCCAGCACGGCGCGTACTGACTCAGCGGTGACACCACGATATACCACCTTCTCATTTTGAGCATCCTTCACCTCGCGCCCTTCCGCGTGCAGCAGGCAGCGATACGCTTGCGCGGCCTCGGCGTTCTTCCAGCCGTCCACGGGTTTGCCCTGCGCTTTGCACAGGCCGCGCTGCGCTCTGCGGCTGCCACCGAGCGCCTCCGCGTAGCCGCACCAGCGATAGTCCTTGGGATCTTTGACCAAACCGGCGCGTACGGGGTTGAGATCAATGTAGGCGGCCATGGTGCGCAAAGCCTCGCCTTTGCCTTCCACCAGCACGCTCTTAAAGCGATCCATCCACAGAGTGCCTCGGCGACCGCGCCGTTTGTTGAACCAGCGGCTGAAGCGTTCCTTCACTTCTTTGACGAAAAGGGAGAGATCGCAGAAGCGCTTTTTGAGAGCGGCCAGCCGCTGTTCGGCCAGCACCGCCATGCCGCGTGCGCGGAAATCTGCGAGTTCATCGCGCAGCAGCCCCAGGTAGGTGCGGCTGTAGAGAATACGGAGATGATCAAACAACTTCGCTTCACCTTGGGGGCCATCAAAACGCTCCAGCCAAGTCGCACGATGCGGCACCTCGGCCAGCAGGTGAAAATGATTGCTCATGAGGCAGTAGGTCACGACCTTGATGCCGGAGAACTCGGCCATGCGCCAGATCACGCGGCGCAGCGCTTCTTTTTCCACATCGTCAAAGAGCACCTCCCCGCCGCAGGTACGTGACATGACGTGGTAGCAGTAGGATTCCAGCGGCCCCCTTCCCAGGATGCGGAACCTGCCACCGGACCACGAACGCGCGCCGGGATAGAGGCCCGTTTTCGCATTCACACCAACGAGTTGTTCTTCGAGCGGGAGCTCCTGTGAATCAGCGGTTTGGGCGGGCTTCATGGTGTAGAAAGTGGCCGAAAAATGCAAATAAATCAAACTAAATGCCTGGCATTATTTTTCTGTCTGTCACCGTTAATTCATAACGGAGACTCGGCATGCTCTCCATGCTTTGCATTTCTTGCAAATTGCAGTCCAGCCTGCTCTGCCACAATCACCTGCCCATGTTTCAGGGGAGCTTGAAAAGTAAAGCCATTCCATGGGAGCCAGGCACTCAAGGCATTTGGGATAATCTTCAGGCGGCTGGCCGACATCCTCAAAAATTTTGATCTTCCCGCTGAGAACAGACTCGATTTCTTTCCACTCATAGGGTGGACCGTGGTGATCACTCCAATTCTGCTCCTCCTCGAGTTTACGCATTTCATCAATGGTATAATGATGGTCGCCGCCATGTGAATTCCATGCATCGGCCCACTCTTGAAGTCGTTGCTCTGTGGACACGCGTGCACTTTCGAGATCCAGTGTTTCCTCAAACACCTTGGCAAGCAGTTCTTTCACCAAGTAATCAGCCCAGGATTCTCGCAGATGAACGGGCAATTTTTCGCGATACTTCCCATGATCGACCGATTCCCACATTCTCTGAAACCGGTCTTTGAGGTCGTCATCGCCGATCAACTCTCCTTCAAACCATTCCAAGATGCGCTTTGCACCCATCTCCAGTCCGATTACTCGAAAGCGTGTCATTTTTGTTTGGCCAAATTACTCGATGCGACCCGTCTCTGTCGAGAACATCAAACAGCCTTGTTGAGTGCCAGAAACATTCCGAAGTGCCATTCATGCCTGGCATTATTTTTCTGAGACTTGGCTGCGCGTGGGGCGTTTCCTAGATTTTATTCGAGTCAGGCAAAATTGACTTAATGTAATGTTGACCTGACACGAATACCGTGTCAGGTATGCCTGACATTCCTATGAATACTCGCACCCCTGAAAGCCTCTACCGTCGCCGTTCCGCTGTCCTGCTGGGACTTTACTCACTCTTGAATATCGCCGCGATCTTGGGGGCCATTGACGGCTTGAGGGGTCCGGCCACGTGGTTGTTTGCTGCGGCTGTGGCAGCGCCCATCCTGGCGCATATCTGGGCGTTCCTGGCGCTGATGAGGAGCAGCGATGAATTTCTGCGCGGGCTGATGGCCAAGCGATTCATTGTTGCCAGCGGGATCACCATGGCGGTGTTTTGTTCCTGGGGGTTCATGGAATTGTACGCCCATGCACCGCACCTGCCCGGCGCGCTGATTGTCGCGGTGTTCTGGGGTGCCTTTGGGCTGGCCATGCCGCTGGTGCAGACGTCTCACTGATGCGTGCTGGGAACCCTTTACATCCCCTCCCCCATCATGAAAAATCATCTCAAGGTGTTGCGCGCAGGGCGTGACTGGACTCAGGAAGAACTCGGAAGGCAGGTGGACGTGTCGCGGCAGGCCATCAATGCGCTGGAAACGGGAAAGCACATCCCGTCGCTGGATCTGGCCTATCGGCTTTCTGCCGTCTTCAAACTGCCGGTGGAGCAGATTTTTGAGAGCCCGTATGGGGTGGGTGCGAAGGAGGTCGCTGACAAACCATGAAAACCTCGCCCCATTTCATGCAGCGGAGGTCCACTTCCATGGCGCGGCTTTTTCCAGTGGCTGTCATGTTGGCTGCGGCTTTAGGCACCTGCGGAGTCAGCCTCTCCATGGCCCGGGCCGCAGATGAAAAGACGCCGGCGTTTGTTTCGGATCGCCTATCGGTGGAGGTGATCGGCACAGGCGCAGGGCCCGAAGTGGTCATGCTGGCCGGTTACGCGTGCTCGGTTGAAATCTGGAGGCCTTTGGCGACGCGGCTGGCCACCAGGCACCGGGTGCATCTGGTTCAACCAGGCGGTTTTGCCGGCAAGCCTTGGCCGCATGGCGATAGCGACTTTGTGCAGCCGCTCGCAGCGGAGATTGCGAGATACCTGCAGCAGCAAGGGCTCAGGACGCCTGCCATGATCGGTCATTCCCTCGGCGGCACCGTGGCACTGGTGATCGCCCAGAAACACCCCGGCCTGCTGGGGCGGGTCATGACTGTGGATTCGCTGCCTTATCTGGCCCGCATGTTTGGAGAGGCCAAACCGGAGATGGTGCGCGCCCAGGCGCAAAGCATCGCAGCGGTGCTGCTCACGGCTGATCCGGCCGCTTTCCGCGTCTGGCAGTCGCAAAGTGTCACCACGCTGACCACCCGCCCGGAAATCCGCAGCCAACTGGTGGAATGGGCGCTGCAATCTGACCGCCATGCACTGGCCGCAGGCATCCGGGATGTGATGACCCTCGACCTGCGCCCGGGCCTCGCGGCGATGACTGTACCGCTTTGGGCTGTGTATGCCGCTGATGAGAAAGACGGCGCGCGCAGCGGGGCAGGCGCAGCTCTCTGGCAGCGCGAATACGCGCCGGTGCCCAAGCTCAAACTCATCGGCGTGGAGGGCAGCCGCCACTTCATCATGACCGATCAACCCGCCAAGCTCGACGCGATTGTCGATGATTTTTTGAGGCCATGAAAGGCGGCGAGCTGGTTGATCATACCAGTGGAGACACGCAGCCATCTCCGCGCTATTCGGCTCAAATGCGAGCTTCAGATGAACCCATTGATGCCGGACGTTATTTGATGAGGACTCGGGACATCACTCATCTCGCTTCTCTGGCGGGGTCTTCTTGGCGTTGCGCAAAAGCTGCGTGGCCTCATCCCAGCGCTGCTCGGCAATCAGCTCCGCCACCTTGTGCGCCAGGTCGGGAGGAAAACCGCTCTTGAGCAAATCCCTTTCTTCACGCCGGGCACGCCGCGCGTAGAAAAGGTAACCGATCGCGCTGAAGAAACATAGTACCAGCACTTTGACTGCGAAGTCGCCCAGCCAGGGGGCGCCTTGAGCAGACAGCGCCACCCCGTGCAGGCTCCAAGCAGGGCCGAGGGAAAAGATTTTAACTAAAGCAACACTCATCTGCCGAGATTAGGCTGCCCAAGCAGAAGCGGCAAGGCGAGCCTGCGTGGATGGACGGCAACTGAGCGAAGCTGTAAGGATAGAAGCCGTATTCATAATGCCCTGATCATAATGCAGCATGAATGGCACTCAGTTTAAGAACCTTGATCTTGTGTTTGGAGCGCGGGGGGACAGGCACGCCGCAGCAGTCTATACTGGGAGCGCCGACATTTTGTCAGCTCTGGGCGAACGTCTCTGATGCCTCGATCCAGAGGAAAAGCGGTGGGCGCCCCTTGCCTCTGGGGAGGCAGCGCCGGATCAGGCGGCTGCGCGCTGGTAAAACTGGAAGCACACGCCTGACGGCACGATGAGATGAAACTCACGCCTGCCCCAGGGCTTGAGTTCCAGCGGGCCGACCCGGGCCGGGATCGCCCGATACTCCTCGTAGAGGGCCTCCAGGTCGGAGACGCCGATGCTGAAGCTCGCGTTGTCCGCCCAGTTCTGGTTGTCGTTCACGACGAGGTTGAGGGACACGCCGTCACGCTCGATGCCGGCCATGCCATCGCCCTGCCAGAGAATGGTGAAGCCCATGTGGTCTGCGTAGAAGCTCAGCGCCTCCTCCAGACTGCCGCCGGTGGGGATCATGGGAGTGATGGAGTGGAAGGTGGGTTTCATGAGCGTGGTAGAAAGGAAGTCTTCAGGAAAAATCCTGTGAATCAAGTCTTCCTGTAAATCCTGTCAAAACAGGCACCGCACCACCTGCCACTTCCAGCTTCATCTTGGCTCCATGCCGATTTTGACAGGATTCACAAAATTCCAGGATTGCAGGATTCGGATGCATACATGGGGCACAAAAAAACGACAGCGTTATCTTTTTTACCACCATCGCCGCTCGGATTCAAGCTGCCGGTCAGAGGGGCCATGCAGCTTCCACTGGATCGCCTCCTCAACCGTGAGCAGGCGCACACCACAATGCCGGGCGCTGCACCATCCCACAGCTCCGTTGACAAGCGAAATCCCCTGAAGCCCATCTTCATCTCCAGCCGGACTCACCATTGTGCAAAGGCGAGGATGATAGGCGCAGTCTTCGTAAAAATCTCCGACGCGAATTTCCGACTCTGATTGGATCTCTCTGGGCATAACATATAACGGGTCTTCACAGATATTCAGCGACAGACCGAAGCGCGCAACAAGGGCCAATCACCGCAACTTGCAAAATTTACAATCCCATTCCCTACCTCAAAGAATCACACCCGGCTCATACTTCGCGGCGTGCGGGTACTCTTTCTTGATGGCGGCCACGTGCGCGCAGAAGGCGTCGACTTGCTGGGGGGCGTCGCCGGCGTTGGCTTTGCCGTCGTTGACGAGGCGCTGCATGTCTTCGGCGGTGAGGGTGAGGCGGACGTCTTCGACGAGGCGGGCGAGGAGGTCGTTTTCGCGGACTTTGCCGGTGCGCATGTCTTTGGCCACCTGGACGGCGTGCTCTTTGATGACTTCGTGGGCGGTCTCGCGGCCTGCGCCCGCCTTGACGGCTTCCATCATGACGGTGGTGGTGAGGAGGAAGGGCAGGTAGCGCATGAGCTCCTGCTCGACGACGGCTTCGAAGACTTCCATCTGATTGAGCACGGTGAGGAGGGTCTCAAGGAGGCCGTCCATGGCGAGGAAGGCGTCCGGGAGCATGACGCGGCGGACGACGGAGCAGGACACGTCCCCTTCATTCCACTGGTCTCCGGCGAGGCCGGAGGCCATGGTGAGGTAGCCTTTGAGGATGACGTGGAGGCCGTTGATGCGCTCGCAGGAGCGGCTGTTCATCTTGTGCGGCATGGCGGAGGAGCCGACCTGCCCTTTGGCGAAGCCTTCGCTGGCGAGCTCCTGTCCGGCCATGAGGCGCAGGGTGCGGGCAAAGCTGGAGGGGCCGCTGGCGACCTGACACAAGGAGGCGACGACTTGGAGATCGAGGCTGCGGGGATAGACCTGACCGACGGCATTGAAGGCGGCGGGCATGCCGAGGTGGCGCAGGATGCTGCTTTCCAGCTCGGCGGCTTTTTTGGTGTCTCCATTAAAGAGGGTGATCTGATCGAGGCGGGTGCCCACGGCACCCTTCAGCCCACGGGCGGGGTAGCTGGCGATGAGATGCTGGAGATCGCCAAAGGCGACGAGGAGCTCTTCGCCGAACATGGCGAGGCGCTTGCCGAGGGTGGTGACCTGCGCGGCGACGTTGTGCGTACGGGCGGTCAGGGGGATGTCGCGCGTCTCGGCGGCGCGGCGGGCGAAACCTGCGAGCACCGCGACGGTTTTGGTGCGGATCTCTAATAGGGAGCGGAAGACCTGGAGCTGCTCGACGTTTTCGGTGAGGTCGCGGCTGGTCATGCCTTTATGCAGGTGCTCGTGGCCGGCGAGGTCGCAGAATTCTTCGATGCGGGCCTTCACATCGTGGCGGGTGACGCGCTCGCGCTCCATGATGGAGGCGACGTTGACCTGATCCTTCACTTTCTCGTAGGCTTCGATGACGCCGTCTGGCACGCCGATGCCAAGATCGCGCTGACCTTTCAAAACTGCGATCCAATAATCGCGCTCCAGTCTGACTTTCCCTTCAGGCGACCAGAGGGCGCGCATGGAGGCGGTGGCGTAGCGTTCGGCGAGGACGTTGGGAATGGAATCAGACATGGAACGTTTCATCTAGGCCAAGTGGGGCGAGTTGGCAAATCGGTGTTTGCCCTGTAGAACCACTGTAATTAAAGCGACTCCTGCGTGAGAGGAGCCTTTTTGGCTGTCGTGGCAGCCATGACACGGCACATGGTATTCATAGACTGGCTATATGAAGAACGTTTTATTATTTAAATTCTAATGAGCGTGTAATTGTATGAAATTCTTCAGGATTTCCGAAGTTTTTTAGCCAGCACACACTTTTGGTTTGCAATTGTGGCAGTAATTCGCAAATCTACCAATTATCCCGAACGGCACATTTAGCTGAACGCCGATAATCACATTGTAATGATTGAAATTATCAACTAACGTTGTTAACAACTTCCGAACGCGACTCAATTTCGACTTTTACAGTTCATTTCAGGCAACAAGACACACTCCCAAAATTATGGCCGATCCAGCATCACCCGAACTCATGACTGTTAAAGAGACTGCGGAATATCTCCGCATCCCTCTTCCGACGGTCTATTATCTCGTCCAGCGCGGCCAGTTGCCTGCTGTACAAATCGGCGGCCGCTGGCGCATCAAGCGCAGCCTGCTTGACCGCGATGTGCTGCGCAAGGAAGACGAGGCTGGACAGCCGACCGTTATGGTGGTGGATGATGACCCTGCCCTGCAGGCTCTCTTTAAGCAGTTCCTCAAGAAGGCCGGTTTCGGACGCCTTGTGGTGGGCACCGGCGCTGAAGCCATCACGATGGCGAAGAAGCAGAAGTTTGACTTCGTCTTTCTCGATCTCAAGCTGCCGGACGTTCCCGGAGATGAGGTTTATTCGCAGCTCAAGGCGCTGTATCCGGATCTCCCGATCGTGGTGATCACCGGCTACCCTGACAGTGAAATCCTGAGCCGCATCCTTTCCCACGGCCCGGTGACGGTGATCAAGAAACCTATTGAGTACGATCAGCTCAATCTGGCTGTGAAGCAGCTCGGCCACAAAGGTGCTGCTGAAGCGGCTGCCTGAGTTTTTTCGGAAAGCCAAGTCACTCTCCCGACTTCATTCAGCCCCGTCAGTTTATCTGACGGGGCTTTTTGTTTGTGGTGGGGGGAATCTTCCTTCGACTCTCACTTTCATATCACGAGTCGCTGAAATGAGATCTGTTTGATCCGGTGAAGGCTTTGTGCTCGAAACGGCTCACGACTCCTTTTCAGATCCAGATGGCAGGTGACAGAAAGCACATGCAAGGCCACGACGTGGGCGCTGGGGCCGGGGGCTTTTATAAAGGGGGAATGCGGTGAGGCGGCAGGCCACGCTGGAACAAAGGATTTCAGGGACGCGCACAGCGCATCCCTACCATCCCGAGTAGCGCGTGCCGCAGGGCTGGTAGGGACGCGCTGTGCGGGTCCGAAGTTTCGGGTATGTGGTGTCGCGGGCGCTGAAAAAGGTGCGCCGTCCTTGGAATGTGGAAAAGCAGGAGATGTGGGCCGCGCCGTTGCCGCGATGGTTTGCAGGGGGGGAAATGCCACAATCGATGGAAAACAGTGCGGCTGCGATTGAGCTGCCGCTTTCGAGTGTCTCGTGGTAGACGTGAGCTGACTGGCTGGCGATGACCTACATGCTCCCGCTTTCGAGGATTTCCTGGTACGCGTGGAGCCACCGAGGCCGACGAAAGCGGTAGCTGCGTTCGTTCCTCACTACGCGACCGCAGTCCATATGGAGCGCACGAGGCTGATGCGGAGGTTTGGGTGTTTGCGGAGTGCTGCGGACTGGAAGTCCGCGCTCCTGGGGCGCTGGGTACTTCGAGGCGTTTTGGAGTGCGGCTGCGCAACCCTGAAAGGGTGGAGCTGCCGCTTTCGAGTGTCTCGTGGTGGGCGCGGGCCGATCGGCAGGCGATGACCTACATGCCCCGCTTTCGAGGATTTCCTGGTATGCGTGAGCCACCGAGGCCTGCGAAAGCGGTAGCTGCGTTCGTTCCTCACTACGCGACCGCACTCCATAGATGAGGCATCAGGAGAAGAAGACTTTCTCGGCGGTGCCGCGGAGCATCCAGGCTTTGTCGGATTCGCTGAGGAAGTCGAGGCGGTCGCGGATGATGGCGATGGCGTTGCGGTAGTTGTGGCCGTGCTCGACCTGGAAGGGGCAGTCGCTGGCCCACATGACGCGCTGGGGGCCGAAGGCATCGCGCACCTGGCGGATAAGCGGGCCCATGTCGAGGTAAGGGGCTTTTTTGGCACCGAGGGCGTAGAAGGCGGAGGCTTTGACGTGGGTCTTGGAGTGACGTGCGAGGCGCAGCAGATTTTGCACCTCTTGGGGCTTGGCGGGGCCGGCCATGCTGAGGCGGGCGAAGTGATCGACCACCACGCTGGTGTCTGGGTACCACTCGCACATTTTATCGAGCAGCGGGAGGGTGTCGGGATTGATGAGGGGGCAGACGCTGACCTTGAGCTCGGCGGCGGTTTTCCAGAGGGTGGCCATGCCGGGAGAGCCCAGCCAATCGGAGAGGTTTGTCGCTTTGCCGGAACTGATGCGGAAGCCGCGCACGCCTTGCTGCACGAGGCTGCGCATCGTTTCTGCGAGGCCTGCTGCGTTCTCGTCCACGATGCCGACACCGCTGAAGACGCCGGGGTGGCTGCGCATCATGTCGAGCATGTAGCGATTGTCTGTCTGGTAGTAGCTCATCTGAATGAGCACGATGCGGTTCACGCCTTCGGGTTTGCAGTGGGCAAGGAGCTGCTCGGGCGTGAAGCTGGGCGGGCGCATGTCGCTGACGGCATAGCCTCGGGCGAGCGGATACTTTTCCACGTCGGGTGTCCACACGTGGACATGCGCGTCGATCCAGTTTCCTTTGCCAGAGGCGGGCAGAAGATTGCAGCCTGTGAGGGCGGCAGTAGCGGTGGCGAGGAAAGAGCGGCGTGTCTGGGTCATGATGTCATATCGTAGCAAAGGATGGGGTTTTTGCGAGAAGTGGTGGTTGGAGAGGTCAAGAGTGGAGCCTTGACCTGCTTGACCCCATGACCTTTGTGCCCACTCTCCCCCCATGTCCCGACTGCGCCGAATCTGTGTCTATTGTGGTTCCTCTTCTGGTAGTGATCCCATTCACCGCGCGGCGGCGCATGGTCTCGGGGCGTTTTTGGCGCAGAGCGGCATTGGCTTGGTGTATGGCGGTGGAAATGTGGGCCTGATGGGGGCGCTGGCAGATGGGGCGCTGTCGCAAAAGGGCGAGGTGGTCGGCGTGATCCCGAGGTCGCTCATGGAAAAAGAACTCGGCCATGGCGGCGTGACGGAGCTGCATGTGGTGGGCAGCATGCACGAGCGCAAACAGCTGATGGTGGATCTGAGCGACGGCTTCATCGCGCTGCCGGGAGGGTTTGGCACGCTGGATGAACTGTTTGAAACGCTGACCTGGCTGCAGCTTTCCTTTCATGACAAGCCGGTGGGCATTCTCAATGTCGGTGGCTTTTTTGATGGGTTGATCGACTTCATCACGCACATGAGCCAGAGCGGTTTTCTCAAGCCTGAACATGCCGCCTGCGTTTTGGTCGAAAACGAATCTGCTGCCCTGCTGGCACGCATGGAGGCTTTCAGGCCGCCGGAGCTGGGCAAGTGGATCGAGAAACTGGTGGCTGGGGAGCGGTAGTGAGGGAGGGAGTTTTTGGAAAGGGGGAGAGTGAAGCGAAAAGCAGACCGCGCTGGGACGAAGGATTCCAGGGACGCGCACAACGCGTCCCTACCAGCCCAACTGGATGCGACGCGCGAAAAGGGATGGTAGGGATGAACTGTGTGCGTCCGTGATTTTGGGTTTGTCGCTTCGCAGGCGCTCAAAAAGGTGCGCCGTCCTTGATGCGGTGAACCGCAGGGTTTTTCCCCGACGGCATGGGACTTCCTTTGATTTGCCAAGACGCCGCCTCATCTGGTGAGAGAGCACCGGCTGCGGTGTTCGAGCGTTCTGTGGTGTGCGTGGGCAGAACCGGCCTGCGAAAGCGGTAGCTTCGCTGCGCTGCCACAGTCTATAGCGTTTTCCAAAACTCCTTTCCGAAAAGCAGGCCTGGAGTCGTTCGCGGCGGTTGGAGGACCAACCGCCCTACCTTTGCGCCATGAACGCTCGCACGCCCGACGAGAGGTAGGGCTGGCTGTCCTCAGCCAGCCGCCGTCGAAGCCCAAGATGTTCGAGCAAGAGGCAGCCCGCTAAACGGAAATGAATTTTGGAAACTGCTATATATCGGAGCGTGCCGACATGCGGGAGCGTTTTGGCCAGTTCTCAGGTTTGACGGGCGAGGAGGCAGCGACCTACTTGGGTCGGCGATTTGCCGATGGCTTGTGGCGTGAAGGGTCACATTGGGTGCAGGTTTCAGTTGACCTGAAGTGGAAGCGGTTTGTTCGCAGTTTCTCCCTAGGCAGGGAGGAGTTCTTGACAGGTTATTCACACTCAGTTGGCAACTCTCAATTCTGTGGCTGAGTGAATCGCAGTCTAAAGAATTCCCCGGGGAGGCTGTCAGGGTCTGAT
This sequence comes from Verrucomicrobiaceae bacterium UBA7681, assembly GCA_002482965.1. Taxonomy (GTDB): domain Bacteria; phylum Verrucomicrobiota; class Verrucomicrobiia; order Verrucomicrobiales; family Verrucomicrobiaceae; genus Prosthecobacter. The sequence continues at coordinate 77,892 of DLGZ01000055.1, forward strand.
GCGCGGAACTCGGAGCGTGGAACCCTTGTCTTTGAATCGTGGAACGCGCAAAGAGCACCTAGAAATGAAACATTTTTGACACGCATTGAACTTGAGCCCAACGAGGCGTCCCCTTTAGAAAAGAGGCCTCAAAAAACGCTTTGGACGCCATTTATTCATTTGGTTTACAATCGTTTATCGATATATTTTATAACCAAATTAAGTCGATTTTAACAGCATTTATAGACTCGGGCAGTGAGGCGGGAGTTCTGTAAATCGCCATTTACACCGAGGGGGCTTGTCACTGCCATTGATCCAAGCATTGCCTGCATTCGACCGCGCTTTTTGATCCTATCGTTTGCGTCTCAGGGCCTTTCATTTTTGACAATTTGGAATCAACCGTGCCCCACAGGCGCTGGCTTTCGGTGAAAAAGGCGGAATTTGTTCACACCTTGTTTTGAGATTTTGTTTTGACGGCTCTGCGGGCTCTTAAAATCGTTGAGTGGGGGTGGCAAGAAGGTGCACTTCCGGCTTGTTGCGACGGGGAGTGCCGTTAGCCTTGCCTACTACCACCTACCATGAACGCCTATCAAATCACCGGAACCACTGGACTCGACTCTTTGAAGGCTGTGACCCTGCCAGACCCGACGCCCGGCCCTGGAGAGGTGCTGGTGCGGATCCGCGCTGCCTGCCTGAACTACCGTGACTACATGAACGTGATGGGTATTCGCGGGGTGACGGGGCCGGTGCCACGGATTCCCTGCTCGGATGGCGCGGGGGAGGTGGCGGCGGTGGGCGCTGGGGTGCCGGGTTTCAAACCGGGGGACCGGGTGGTGTGCCCTTTCATGCCGAGCTGGCTGGAGGGGGAATTTAGCCAGGTGCATGCGGCTGGGGCGCTGGGCGGTGCGGTGGACGGGCTGCTGCGCGAGCTGGCGGTGGTGCGGGCGGAGAGCCTGCTGCCGGTGCCGGCGCATCTTTCGCTGGAAGCGGCGGCCACCCTGCCCTGCGCGGCGGTGACGGCCTGGGATGCGCTGCACTGCCGTGGCGGACTGAAGGCGGGTGAAACGGTGCTGATTCTCGGCACGGGCGGGGTGTCGGTCTTTGCCCTGCAGTTTGCCAAGCTGGCCGGGGCGCGGGTGCTGGCGACGACGAGCTGTGATGTGAAGGCGCAGCACTTGCTCAAACTGGGTGCGGATGCGGTGCACAACTACAAGACGGACCCTGACTGGGACCAGTGGGCGGTGCAGCAGACCGGGGGCCTGGGCGTGGACAAGGTGATCGAGATCGGCGGGGCGGAGACGCTGAATCGCTCGATCAAAGCGACGCGCTTTGGCGGGCACATCGCGCTGATTGGGGTGCTGACGGGCACGAGCGCGGAGGTGCAGACGGTGCAGATTTTGCGCAAGGGCATCCGGCTGGACGGCATCTACGTGGGCTCACGGGCGATGTTTGCGCAGATGCTGGCAGAGATGGAGCGGGTGAAGCTGCAGCCGGTGATTGATTCGGTGTTTGAGTTCCGAGATGCGCCGGCGGCGTTTCAGCGCATCGCGAGTGGGAAGCACTTTGGGAAGATTGTGGTGCGGGTGTGAGGCTTAGCTCAATTGAAAACAGGTCTGATTTCATCTCAGGTGCCGGGAGGTTTGTGGGAGCGGAGCGGTGGGTGAACGCGGAGCGTTGAGGGANNAGGGATCGGGACGATCCCTCTCCTCCGGAAGGCAGACGCGAAGGCGAAGCTCTGGCGGAGAGGGACCATCCTGGTCCCTCAGCGCTCCGCTGGGGATCGCGTTTGAGCTCTACCCGAGCAGCCGCTTGGCAGCGTCTTAGATGATGTGCCAAGGCGGGCATGGCGCTCCCAGCCATGAACCTCACCAAGCATGGACGGGGCTCTGGATGCGGCAGGCCCACGAAACGTGACCTAACTGAGCGCCATTCAGGCCTGGCATGAATGGCGTCTTTTTTTCTTCCGCCTGTCCCTCATCCCAATCGGTTGCCTCATAACTTCCAAACCAATATTAGATCCACAGGCCCGGCTTCATGGACGGAAAAATCATCCGCACCTCCCGGCAGTTCTGCAACGTCACCGGCATTCAGATGAAAATCAATCTCTCCAAACTTATAGCTGCAACTTCCAGTCAGAATGAAGATTGTTCCTGGTCGCATGAGTCCAGCAAACCGAGTTCCAGCTGGGTATGTGTATCTGCTGACTCGATACTCATGGGGAGGAGCAAACCGTTTCCGAATGAACGCTTCAGACGGATCCCCGGGATATTGGTCATGCCATCTGCCTATGTGTGGTGGTGCGCTCATTGAGGAAACGTCATACCGGCGCGTTTAAACGCCTCGATTGCGAGAATTATTGCTGCAGCGCTCGCCTCCGCGCCAGCACCCTTTAGAAAATGGCCAATGTGAGGGGTTAAGAAAAGAGGTGCCAGGCATGATCCCCTTCGGGCAAGGAGAGGGACTTAACCGCAGAGGATGGACGGACGCAGAGGGCTGCATTTTTCAATTGAGGTTTCTGGTCTCTGCGACCGTCCATTCTCTGCGGTTCATTGGATGTTAATCAACGGATGCGGCTTCAGCCACCAAAGATGCCCGGTATGAATGGCACTCCTGAGAATCGGAATGAAGTGCAGCAGAAGCAAAGAGTCCTAGGAGCGCGGACCTCCGAGTCCGCAGCACGCCGCAAGCACATGCGGCTCCGCATCTTCCCCTGCGACCATCTCTCGCTCGTTCCCGAAGCGCTCGTGCTTCCGGTGTTCTGCCTGCAGCCACGCCCGCAGCGTGAAAGCGACCTGCTGCGGACTCAGGAGGTCCGCGCTCCCGGGGATCATTCTGCCTGCGGCACTTCATTCCGCGATGCAGGCTCTTAACTGAGTGCCCTTCATGATCACCTCTCTCTGGCCGAAGGCTGCCACCTGGCCTACAAAATGCGGTGCCACGCCAAGGCTTGTCACAGCATTGATTCTCTATCGCTCGCCCCTTCGGTGCAGCCTGCGGCTGTCTATTTGCCTACGGCGGTATTCGACTCGCTGCGCTCCTGTTCCAAGACGCTTCGCGCTCGCGGTGACTACCTCCAAAGCAGTCCCGAGAATTTTTTCGACACCGCCTGGCGGTGCTTGGGCCATTCGCGGGTGAGGAAGGTGGGCCAATCCGTCGTGCTGGCTAGGCGCTTCCCATCCGGCGTGCAGAGGATGAGGAGGACGGGGAGGCGGCCTTCGCAGAGGGTGGGGTGTGCGGTGAGGGCAAAACATTCGTGGAGCTTGACCTGGACTTCGGGGGCGTCGCTGGCGTAGGAGACTTTGAGGGTGCCACCCGCAGGCCATGGGATGCTGAGGGGGACGAGTTCATCGAGCCAAGCCACCTGCCCCTGGGCGAGGTGCTGGTGGAAGGCGTGGGGGAGCGGGGCGGCCTGGGCTTCTTTGACGAGGGAGAGGCCTTTGAAGGCGCGGGCGAGGCATGCGGCGATGGCTTCGGCATCGAAGCGGGGGAATTCGAGTTCGGGGAGGGTGGCGTGGACGAGATCGACGCGGGAGATGAATTGTTTCAAGCGGTGATCGAAGAGCGGGAGATCGAAGGCTCCGGTGCGCTGGGCTTCGGCGAGGCAGCGGCCGGAGGCGATGGGATCGAGATCGCGCTGCTGGGCTTTTTGGTCGATTACCAGATCGTGGTAGCGCACGACTTTCATGGCGGCGACGCGCTTGTTTTGCGCATCGAAAAGATGCTCCACGGTGGTGGTGAGATGCTGGGGGAACATCTCGGCGATCCACGCGGGCTGCACGGCGGTGGCGAGGCTGAGGAGGGTGAGCGGCGCGGGGCCGCGTGAGGGTGCCTGGCGTAGATTCGCAGCGACGAAAAAGGCGGCGTCCTGCACGACGCTCTCGCGGACGAGCATGCCCTGGCGCTGCTCGGTGAGATCGCACTCGGGCTTGCCGGGGCTGCGGCGTTTGGCGAGTTGATCGACGAAGCCGGCCATGAGGCAGCGGAGGAGGGATTCGTCGGTGGTGGGGGTGGGTGCGGCGTCGCGATGGTAAAGGCGCTGCTGCTGGGCGGCGTGGAGGATCTGCTGGCAGGTTTGCTCGACCTGCCGGGCGACTTGCGCATTGATGCCGTGAGTGCGGCAGCGCTCGAAGCTGAAGCTGTTGTCCTTGGCGAACTCATAGGCGCGCATGAGCGTGATGAAGTCGGAGTGGGCGCTGTCTTCAAACATCTCGCGCAGGCCTTTCATCTGCGCGTCATCGCGGTCGAGGCGCACGAGGAGATCGCGGCCGCTGACGAGGGCGGCGCAGAGGGCGGCATCGGGAACGCAGCCGCGCTGGCTGGCCTCGATGAGCATGCGTGAGTAACGCGGGTGCATGGGCAGGCGCAGCATCTGGCGGCCCACGGGGGTGAGCTCTGCTTTGCCTTCGTGCAGGGCGCCGAGCATGGTGAGGAGCTTCTCGGCGCGCTCCACGGCCTGGGGGTCGGGTTTGTCGAGCCAGTCAAAGGTGGCGGCGTGCTGAATGCCGAGGGAGTGGAGGAGGAGGACGACCTCCGCGAGATCGCTGCGCTGGATCTCGGGGGTGTTGCGCTCTTCGCGGGTCTGGTGGCCGATGGACGTCCACAGGCGGTGGCAGGTGCCGGGGGCGGTGCGCCCAGCGCGGCCTTTGCGCTGGTCCGCGCTGGCGCGGCTGATGGGCTCCAGCATGAGGGTGCCGATGCCGCGCTCGGCATCGTAACGGGCTACGCGTGCGACGCCGCTGTCCACGACGTGGCGGATGCCATCGATGGTGATGCTGGTCTCGGCGACGTTGGTGGCGACGATGACTTTGCGCAGGGAATTGGGCGCAAAGGCGCGGTCTTGATCCTGCGGCTCGAGTTCGCCGTGGAGGGGGATGCAGGCGACGCGCTCTTGGGTGCGGAGGCCGCGAAGGGCATCGAGGGTGCCGTTGATTTCGCCGCGACCGGGCATGAAGACGAGGATGTCGCCGGGGGAGCCGTCATCGAGGATGCGCTCGACGGCTTCTGCTGCTTGTGCGGTGAGCGGGCGCTGATCGGGGATGGGGAGATAGCCGACCTCGACGGGATAGCTCTGCCCTTCGGAGATGAGGATGGGGCACTGGTTTAAATACGCGGCCACGGGCTCGGCATCGAGCGTGGCGGACATGACGAGCATGACGAGATCCGGACGCTGGCTCTGCTGCAGGTGTTTGACCAAAGCGAGGGCGACGTCGCTGAGGAGATTGCGCTCGTGGAATTCATCGAAGACGACGGCACCGATCTTGGAGAGCGAGCGGTCGTCTTGGAGCCAGCGGAGGAGAATGCCTTCCGTGACGAAGCAGATGCGGGTGCCGACGCTGGTGTGATCATCGAAGCGGATCTGGTAGCCGACCTCCGCGCCGAGCTTGCCGCTGCGCTCTGAGGCGACGCGTGCGGCCACGGTGCGGGCGGCGACGCGGCGGGGCTGGAGGACGACGATCATTTTGTCTCCGGCGATGCCGGCATCCAGCAGCATCTG
>DLGZ01000055.1:83391-84479 GCA_002482965.1 Verrucomicrobiaceae bacterium UBA7681
GGTCTTGCCGGAGCCGGTGGGGGCCACCAGCACGAGGCGATTGCCGCCCTGCAACGTGCGCAGGATGTCGGGGTGGATTTTCCAGATGGGGAGCGCGGTGGGGGCAGGCATGCAGTGGGGGCTGAGGCTATAGACGAGATTTTGACTTTTTCGATGAACGTTGGTGGAATTGGGGCTGAGGTTTGGCGCGTGAGGACGTCAGGGGGATCGGAAGGACAGAAAGGACAGAAAGGACGCTGTATTCGGCGAGAGGTGGATGTTTTGCTGTGGTTCATGCGTGAACCCCGGCGCGGGCAGCGTTTCGTAGGTCCACTCTTCCATTGTCTCTCTATGTATCGCTTTTCCTTTGCCTCCCTCTTCCTTGCTCTCACTCTTTGCATCGCAACGACTTCTCAAGCGGAGGATTTGAAGGCGGTGGCGGCCAGTCTGGATGGGTATCGGTTTGAATTTGCCTGCAAGGACCCGATGCCGGAAAATCCGAAGCCGGGTGCGGATGGCATCTCTGCGCGGGCGACGGCTGATCCGGCGACGAACGACAAATTTACCGACGTGCGCAAGTTTGGCGGCGAGGCCGGCAAGCGCTACAAGGTGACCCTGCGCGTGCGCGGCGTGGTGGAGCCGATGATGTACAAGGACGGCCAGCAGGTGGGCGAGTACTTCTACATCGGTGGCGTGCCGAACAACGCGACGTACAACATCTATCAGCTCACGGTTTCCGCTCCGGCGCAGCATGTCTTTTTCAATCGCCAGGATAAAGTGGGGCACAAGATTTTCACGATGGATTACACCGCGACGATTGAGGTGGAAGGCGGCGCGACACTGACCTTGCATGGCAACGGGCAGAACGGGAAGATGATCACGAACTTCGCGAAGCTCGTGGTGCCGGAGGTGGCCCCTGCCCCGCTGCCGTTTAACGGGCAGTTTATTCAACTGGATGTGGTGGGGGTGGAGGAGGTGAAGTGAGGTCTCTGGTATGCGTTTGCTGAACCGGCCTGCGAAAGCGGTAGCTGCGCTCGTTCCTCACTACGCAACCGCAGTCCATATCGGAGGCGTGGCCATGCGAGGCTTTTGGAGTGCGGTCGCGCAGA
>DLGZ01000055.1:84559-85394 GCA_002482965.1 Verrucomicrobiaceae bacterium UBA7681
AGCTACCGCTTTCGAGCGTCTCGTGATGGGCGGGTGGTGACTCGGCTCGCGAGGGATCAAGCGGCTGTCGTGTTCGGGTGTTCTAGGGGGGGGGCGTTTGCTGAACCGGCCTGCGAAAGCGGTAGCTGCGCTCGTTCCTCGCTACGCAACCGCAGTCCATATCGGAGGCGTGATCACCAGTCGGGGGCGACGGGGTAGTCGTCTTCGACTTTGACCTGATCATATTTGAAGCCGTAGATGGTTTTGATGCGAGCGGCATCGCCCATTTCTTCGAACCACCGTGCGGAGCACCAGGGGTAATCACGGGCAACTGGGACAAGGCCATGCTTGACGGCGTTGTGATGAGTGTAGTTCAGGCGGGCGATGTAGCTCTCTTCATAGGTGAGGAGTGTTTCGCGGAAGTTGTGCCAGACTTTGCGGTCTGGTGTGGCGTCGAGGCGATTGACCCAGATGGCGAGCTTGGAATGGAAGGACTTGAGCAGGGTGCCTAGGTTTTCGGGGGCCTGGGTGCTGGCGACAAAATGATAGTGATTGGAAAATACGGCCCAAGCTTCGAGCTGCCAACCGCCTTCTTGCAGGATTTTCAACAGGCCACGCTGGACGACTTCCAGCCGTTCGCGGCCTTTGAAGTGATGGACTTTTTGATACGTGCCCGCTGTAACGAAGTAGGTGCCGCCGGCTGTCAGACGATGCGGCGGGGCGTGCGGCCATTCGATAATGGTCTTGGGCATGGAGGGCGATGATTCATAGCGGAGAGTCGGATGCAAGGCTTTTGGCGTGCGGCTTGCGCAGTTATTTGGAGTGCGGCTGCGCAGATGCACGGCGCAAGCCTGCA
>DLGZ01000048.1:0-205 GCA_002482965.1 Verrucomicrobiaceae bacterium UBA7681
ACTCCCATCCCCGCCAAACTACCCTGCTCCTCAGCCCCCCGGGGCCGATGTCAATGTGGCAGCGCAAAACGGACTCCCATCCCCGCCAAACTACCCCGCCCCTCAGCCTCCTGGGGCCGAAGTCAATGTGGCAGCGCAAAACGGACTGCCGTCCCCGCCAAACTACCCTGCTCCTCAGCCACCCGGGGCCGATGTCAATGTGGCA
>DLGZ01000048.1:273-25672 GCA_002482965.1 Verrucomicrobiaceae bacterium UBA7681
GCCAAACTACCCTGCTCCTCAGCCGCCCGGAGTAGAACAGCCCGACAACGTCGCAGGCAATGGCGTCGAGGCCAAAAAACCAGCCTTGGAGAAAAAAACCAGCGTGGCCGACATGCTCAAGCGCACCAACAGCGCCCCTCAGCTCGGTGGAAACAAAGAGGCCCAGGCAGTCGGCGGGGAGGAACCAAAACCAGGCGGCAAAAGCCTCCGTGCCAGCGGTGGCTGGCAGTCAGCCAAACCCTCTACGCCCAAGCCCGCAGGAGGCTCGATATCCGCCTCCCATCCTTGATCCGGCTCAAGAACCACGTGGACTGCCGCTTCCTGGCCGCAGAAACCGACTTCTGACCGCTCGCCTGCTAAATTCACATCAATCCTCCAACAAACCACCCCAAAATCGGTCTAAGCTGTGCCCGCTACATCAAAAGTTGAATGACACCTCGTCTCATGGAGATAAATTAGCGGCTCGCTCAATCCCCTTCAATGGACACTCCTCCCTCCAGCAGTCAGGCACCAGGCGCGGCAGAAGATTTCGATCAGACGATCAAAGTCCGCACTCCGGCAGCAGGCGCTGTCTATTTCAACCGCTACCGCCTCACCCGCGTTCTGGGTCGTGGTGGCATGGGGGTCGTGTGGCTGGCGGACGATCTGAAGCTTGAGCGGCCAGTCGCGCTGAAGTTTCTCCCCAGCCTGATTGGTCTCGATCCCACAGCAGTCAAAGAACTCAAAACCGAGACCCGTCGTGGCCTCGAACTTTCCCATCCCAACATCGTGCGAATCTACGATTTTGTGGACGATGAGGATGAGGCCGCCATTTCGATGGAATTTGTGGATGGCAAGACGCTTTCCGAGCTGCGTGCCACCACCGACCATGGCGTGTTCACCACCGAGCAGGTGGCCAAATGGCTGCCCGGTGTCTGCGAGGCGCTCGATTATGCCCACTTTCAGCGCAAGGTCGTCCACCGCGATCTCAAGCCCTCGAACATCATGGCCATGAGCCTGGATGACACGGCAAAGATCGCCGACTTCGGCATCGCCCGCAGCATCTCGGACACCATGCAGCGGCTTTCCATTTCCCAGCTCGGCGTCAGCGGCACACTCCCCTACATGAGCCCGCAGCAGGCCATGGGAGAGCGCCCCACACCCACCGACGACGTGTACTCCCTCGGAGCCACGATCTATGAGCTGCTCTCCGGCAAGCCGCCCTTTTATCGCGGAGACATCCCTTCCCAGCTCACCTCCAAAATTCCCACCACCATGGTCGAACGGCGTGAGGAGCTGGAGATCAAGGCGAGCGACCGCATCCCCAAAGAATGGGAGGCCGTGATCGCAGCCTGTCTCCACAAAGATCCGAACCTGCGTCCGCCGAGCGCAGGCAAGCTCCTCGAACTCCTCGGGTTAAGGTCCACGACCAACGCCATCACCCAACCCTTCGTTCAGCCGCCCGTTCAACACAAAAGCCGCATACCGGTTTATGCCGCTGCCGCCATTGCCGTGCTGGCAGCAGGAGCAGCGTTTTATTTTAAATCGACAACCCCGGACACGGCACCCTCCAAGACAGCACCGGCATTAGCAGCTGCAGCCCCTGCGGCTCCAGTGCCAGAGGTTGCCCCGGCCGCCATAGCCACTCCAGCGGCTCCAACTTCAACTCCAGCCCCGGTCGTTGCGGCCGTCTTGCCCGCCGCGCCCCCAGCCCCCGCTATCGCGGCTGTCACTACCCCGGTCATGCCGGCAGCCGCACCTGTGGCACCATCCTCTGCCGATCCTGCAACGGCTGCAGCAGCGCCAGCCATTGCCGCCACACCGCCGCCAGCCACGCTGATCCAGCCTCCCGTCTCAGAGCCCCCAGAAGGATTCTGGTCTATCGAACGCATCTTTCCCACTCCGCCGCAGACCGCCTACTCTGAGCCAGGCCGCCGTCGCCTGCTGTATGAAGTACAGCGCATTCTGAAAGAGAAGTCACTCTACAGCTCCACTCAGGATGGCAAGGAAGGCAAAGGCACCCACAACGCCATCATTCTCTATCAGGCCAAAAACGGACTCCTACCCAATGGCCTGCTCGATGGCCCCACCCTGGCTTCGCTGGCTTTGATGGAAAAACCCGATGAGCCGACATGGAAATTACCCTCTTCATCGGTTTCCGGTCCCTCCTACCGCAGAAGGTCCTCAATCAATGCTGATGAAGATGAGTCCAATATGTTTCAGCGTGCTGGCAAATCCATCGGCCGCTTCTTCAATCGGGACTGAGTCGCTGACAAGCATCACTGCGCAGACTCGGCGTGTAGTCGTGCAGCCTCCCACTCCTGAAGCCTCCGCTGCCACTCAGCCAGTTCGTACTCGTCCGCCACGGCTGATTTCGCATTGGCCGCCAGTTTCCAGAACTGGATGAAGCTGCTAAAGATGAGCTTCTCCTTTTCCGGCGGTCGTCCGGATGAAGGAGCGTCAAACCACCCGGCGGCGGCGGTTTCATACTCGGCCAGCGCCGCGGCAAAGTCACTGCGTGCGGTCAGCAGATCCCCCAGACGGCGGTGCAGCTCCATCACCCGCCAGCTTTCTGCCTTGGTCAGACTGACTTCAGCGATGGCGTCGCGCAGGGCCTTTTCAGAATCACGAAACTGGCGCTTCAACCGCAGTGTCTCGCTCAGGGAGATCCAGGCGTCCGCCAGTCGTGATTCATGCCCGGCAGCTTGCGCCATGCTCACTGCGCGCCGCGCGGCCTCCTCGCCGCCAGGGCAGCCGGGAATCTTGCAGGCAAGCGTGGCATGGGCGATCAGGGCGTTGAGCAGCTTTGAATGTTCCTCCCCGAATTGCTCCTCGCAAACGCGTATCCGGTCGGCGGAGGCTGCCAGCACTGCCTCACGATGCTCAGGCTTGTGGGTCAGGTCGGCCATCATGGACAGCAGATAAACCCGATTCTCCACAAAGGTGTCGCCAGATGGCAGCAGCCTGATGGCGCTCTGCAGGACCACCACCGCTTCCGGCAGACGACCGGCGACCTTTAAAATCTCTGCCTGATCTCGCAGCCAGACTGCTTTTTCCACTGGATCGGAATCATCCTTCAGTGCCATCACGTCCGCCATCAGCACCACCGCTTCCAGCCGCTGGCCGTTGCGTGAAAGCGCCCGCGCCAGCTCCTTGCGCACCTGCAGGATCTGCCCGCTTGTTGGTGCGTTGCTGGCGGGCAGCGCCGCATAGCCAGCCAGCACCTGACGCAGCACTTCCACCGCCTTTCCGGGCTCACCCTGCCCGATGTATCTCCACCCAAGCGTGTACAGGGCATGGAGCGCCTGTTTCGAATGCTCGCCCTCGGTTTGTTTGAGCAGCTCCCACTGACGCTCCAGCCAGGGCTGCGCACGTGCAGGTTCCTCCAGGGCCACGTATAGCCTCGCCAGTTGTTCCGCGAGCTGCGCCTCCGCACGGGGCTGGTTCGCAAACCGTGACATGCCCGACGCATATTCATCCGCAAGCTTGCGCAGCAGTTGCGTGTTCATGCCCGAGTTCACATGCCTGCGTGCATTGTTGAGCAGATCTTTGAGCTGCGCACTGACTTGGTTTGCCAGATCGGCTTTGCTTCGCGCCTCCAGCATCTGGCGCTGCACCTCCTGCCGCTGCACTTCTTCCCGCTCCAGTGCCCACCACGTGGCCGCCATGCCGCCTGCCAGAGACACCACCACCGCTGCCGCCGTGCTCAGCGCAGCGCGGTTCCGCACCACCCATTTTTTGATTTGGTACGTGATGCCCGGTGGCCCCGCGGTCACGGGCTCATTGCGCAGGAAATGCTGCACATCCTCCGCGAGATTCAGCACCGTGGGATATCGGAGCTCGCGATCCTTCTGCAACGCCCGCAGGGTGATCCAGTCCAGTTCGCCGCGCAGCTCACGCGAGATCATTCTGGCCTTGGAAGAAAGCGGCACGGGCAGCCGCAGCACGCGTTGGCTGGGCATTTCCGTTTCGCTATGGCGCACCTGCTCCAGCAGTTCGGGCAGCGGCGGTTCATTTCCCGCGCCACCGGGAATCGGCGTTGTTCCCGTCAGCAACTCATAGAGCAGCACTCCAAGCGCATACACATCGGTGCGGATGTCCACATCCTGGCTGTTAAGCCGCGCCTGCTCCGGGCTCATGTAGCGTGGGGTGCCCAGCACCATGCCGCACAGGGTCGCATCCCCTCCTGCCGCCAGATCCCCTTCCAGCGCCTTCGCGATCCCAAAATCGATCACCTTAACCAGCGGCCGGCCATCCACTTCCGCCACCATCACATTCGAAGGTTTCAGATCTCGATGCAGGATGCCACGCTGATGAGCATGCTGCACCGCCATGCAGGCCTGCCCAAAAATTTCCAGCCGCTCGCTCACCGCCATGTTCCGCTCCTGGCACCAAATCGTGACGGCAGCGCCCGACACCACCTCCATCACAAAATACGTTCTGCCATCCGGCAGTTCACCCGCATCAAACACAGCGGCAATGTTCGGATGCTCCATGCGCGCCAACACCTGATGCTCACGCTCGAACCGTGCCGCCACCGGCTGCGTGAGCAGCCCCGGACGCACGATCTTGATCGCCACCTCCCGTCTCACCGGTTCCGTCTGCTCGGCACGCCAAACCTGTCCCGCCCCGCCTTCGCCAAGAATCGAACGCAGAATGTACCGACCACCAATGATCTGCCCGGCCTTCTCAGGACTCGGCGGACACTTCTGCTCCGAGTGCCTCATGGCCGTCACATCTGCCATGGCCAGATCAAACAACCCGGCTTCAGACTTGCGATTGGAAGGTGTTTCGCTCGTGGTGGCCATGAGGTGCCAGATCAAAAGGTGCGTTGCAGCGGTGGCTCAAAGGTCATGACCGTCATACGTGCTTGGATGACGGCATTCTTCAATGGTGCTCCCGGTGGGATTCGAACCCGCAACCAAGGGATTATGAGTCCCCTGCTCTAACCGTTGAGCTACAGGAGCATGCGCACGGAGCGTACAATTATGCATCGCACAGAACCCACGGCAACTGATGATCTCGCTGCCTCAAATGTACGTCGCCACTCACAAATCAACAGATCCCCCTTCAAAGTACCGCACCTCATAGGGTCTGAAAGCTCCACGGACTCAGACCAGGTCGCAGCCCCAAATTTCCCAAAAATGCGTGGGACCGCGCTGAAGTTGATGCTTTTCCCTGCTCATAGCGTGGACGACGCAACCGTCTGCAACAGCAGGTCTTGATCCTGCGTTTCACCTCGCATGAAAGGCCTCCTGGCATGTACAATGATCGTCACGTTTTGGCTTGGGTCGCTCGCCCGGGCCGACACCGAAGTTTTCGCCGCCGCTGAAATTGACGCGCTTCTGGCGAAGGACTGGGCGGCTAACAACTTGACGCCCAACGCCCCGGCGGATGACAATGTTTTCGTGCGCCGCATCTATCTGGATTTGGTGGGCCGCATTCCCACCACGCGTGAGGCTGAGGAGTTTCTGGCTTCCGGAGAAGAGGGCAGGCGGGCGGCACTGATCGACAAGCTCCTCGATTCCGAGGGCTATGTGCAGAACTACTTCCATTACTGGGCGGATGTCCTGCGTGTGCAGTCCAAGGCCCAGCGAACAGGCCCCGCGTATGTTCATTTCGTCAAGGATGCGCTGCGCAGCAACAAGCCGTATGACATGTTCGTGCGGGAGATGATTGCTGGCGAGGGCAAGACCTGGTCCGATGGTGCGATTGGCTACTACAAACGTGATCGTGGCATGCCCTTGGACAACATGGCCAGCACGGTGCGCGTCTTCCTGGGCATCCGCATCGAATGCGCCCAGTGCCACAATCACCCCTTTGACAAGTGGACACAGAAGCAGTTCTACGAGATGGCGGCCTTCACCTATGGCGCGGAGATCAGAGACTACGGCGGCGGTTTCACCGGCGGCATCAGCGACCTTCTGCGTGAACAAGGCATGGCCATTCGCACCACATTCAAACAGCCTGAATGGCCTAAAAACACGGCCCCCGAGGCCGACCGCCTCGCCTACTGGGCTGAGGTGGAGAAAGTGAGGCGGGCACGCCAGGCGGCTGAGGAGGCCTTGCGCCAGGCAGAGCGTTTATACAATCAGGCCCTGATCGAGTCCCGCGGCATCGCGCGCTATCCCAAGCTGACCTTTGACGAGAGGCGCAAGGTCACTCTGCCACAGGATTACAAGTATGATGATGCGAAGCCCAAATCCGTCGTCGAAGCGGCTGCCATGATGGGCCATGCATGCACACCTCTGCCAGGTGAAACACGGGTCCAGGCCTACGCACGCTGGCTGGCGAATCCCGACAACGACCGCTTCAACAAGGTCGTGGTCAACCGCCTGTGGAAAAAGGCCTTCGGCCTCGCCCTCATCGAGCCGCTCGACGATCTCACGGACACGACCGTGGCGGCGAATCCTGAACTGCTGAGCCATCTTGAAAAGCTGATGGTCAGCCTGAATTACGACATGAAGGCCTATCTACGCATCCTTTTCAACACAAGCACCTACCAGCGCCAGGCCTCCCACGAGGAGGTCGCGCCCGGGACTGACTGCCACTTCACGGGCCCGGTGCTGCGCCGTATGACAGCCGAGCAGCTCTGGGACAGCTTTGTGACGCTGATCAACCCGAATCCCGACATGCTAAACATGGCCGCCCGCGAATACTTGGAGCAGCGCACGCTGGCGGTGGGAAAAATCGCCGATCCGGCTGAGACGCTCAAGAGCATTCAAGCGGCCGCCAAGAAGTACCAGGAGCAGCCGGAAGGTGTGGAGGCCATGCGGAAGCTGATGGCGGAGGCCCGCGATGAGGCCAAAAAATACCAAGCCATCGCCGCCAAAGTCACCGGACCTGAAAAAAAGGCTGCCATCACCCGCGCTGCCGAGTGCAATGCGAAAGTTAAATCCATCAACCGTGAGATCACGGCCCTTTATAGCAATGCCCGCAGCACCGTCATGACGGAAGTGATCATTCCCGGCCAAAAAAAGCTGTTCGAGAAGGTCACCGGCAAGCCCTTCGAGACCATTGCTTATGAACCCAATCGGAAGGTTCCGATTCAAGCCGCCCCCAGTGCCGGCATGCAGGCGGCCGGCGCTGCCAACGACGAGCACACGATGGCCCCTGGAGATGGCAAGATCAAGACGACCAAGGCGGAGGCCGCCGAAGCTGAGATAAAGGCCTGGAGCGAAGAGGCCACGTACTATGCCATCCCCCGGAAGCAGTGGCGGGACTACTTCCGTTCGCGGTTCAAGCAGTCCCGGCAGTGGCTGCGCGCTGCGGAAATCGAAAGCCCCGCCCCGCGCGGTCATTACCTGCGCCAGTTTGGCCAGAGCGACCGGGAAATCATTGAGAACAGCAACAGCGAAGCCTCCGTGCCCCAGGCTCTGGCATTGATGAATGGAGATCTCCTGCCGCAGATCGTTGACCGCTACAGCCAGCTCATGCTCACCGTGGGCAGGGCCCGGTCTGCCGACGAAAGAATCGACGCCGCTTATATGGCCGTGCTTTCCCGCAAGCCCACCGCCAGGGAAAAGGACCTCTGCCTTCAGGCCCAGGACAAGGGCCTCAGCAACGTGGAGGACCTGATCTACGCACTAATCAACACCCGGCAGTTCATCTTCAATCAGTAAGTAACTGCCTTCGGCGTTCTCCCATCGGGCCAACCCTGCCAAGACTCAGCAGGCAAGACCGCTGGCGTTCGGTTGTAAACCTGGGCGACTTGATCGTTCGGGGTGTTGGTCAAAATCGAATACCTTCTTTGCGCATCGGCGTCACAGCATCAATGCCGCGTCCTGTAGCTGGCCACGCCCCTATATGGACTGCGGTCGCGCAGTGAGGAACGAACGCAGATACCGCTTTCGACGGACTGGATGACGCTCGAGTGCCATAAAATGCTCGAAAATGGCAGCCGATGATTCTTCGCATGCCGGTCACCTTGCGCACACCACAAGACACCCGAAAGCAGCAGCCAGTGCCGAACACCCTGCAGAATGCAACTACCCCCCTTCAAGCACCGCTCCGCACCGGGTCTGAAAGACCCACGGACTCAGCCCAGGGCGCAGTCGCGAAGCGGCAAGCCCTGGGTCGCACGCGCCACCGCGCATCGCTGCCTCAGGAAGCGCCCTGAAGGGACGCGGGAACAGGTTCTTTCGCTCCACCATGTCACCATCCATGTTGAAAATGAGAGTCCCACTTCGGTGAGTTTTCAGGACGAGTTTCGCCGGATTCTCAAACGTTACGACGTCGGGCATAACCCGCTAAGCTCGGCCTTAGGCACTTATTCCGGTTCCCCTTATGCACTCCCTCGCACTCATGGCATAAGAGCAGTTAGGTTTGATCCGAAGATCAATTCCTGTACCCGTTACGGAGCCTTTTGTTCGAGCACCACACGGAAGCCACGGTCAGCAAAGCGCAAGTCAGGGGTGTTGTGAAGACGATTTGAAGATAACAGATCGCCTTGATTAGGACTACTCCACGAACCACCCCGAAGTGCGCGGTCCTTTTGTATATTGTCATACCAGTCCTCACACCATTCCCACACATTACCGCTCAGATCGTAGAGGCCGAGCTTATTTGGCTTGAAACTCATGACAGGTGCCGTGGTTGGGAAACCGTCGTCATAACCATCGAGATAAGTCGCCTCGCTGTTTGGTGCCTTCGTCTTCCGGCTCTGGTCGGAAAAGTTTCCCTCGCCTTTCGGTGGCGGCCACTTGCTGCCCCAGGGGAGATCCGTCTGGTTTTTGACGACCGTGGCAGGAGTCGTACCCTGCTTCCACTTCTCTTCACGTCCGATACCGACTGCGTAGCTCCATTCCTGATCCGTGGGGAGGCGGTAGGTCTTGCCTTCTTTCTTGCTCAACCATGAACAAAACGCCTGAGCGTCTTCCCAACTCACTCGGACGACGGGATGCTCTTCTGTGTTTTCTGCGGGGGTGTAACCGTTGACGCTCTGATCTTTCCAGGAGTCGTTTACGCTCGAAACCTCCGCTGCATAGGCATCGTAGTCTTTGAAGCGCGTCTCATGAATGCAGAACAGCACCGTCGTGCCCTTCACCGGCACAAATTTCATACCAAGACTGTTGACGAACTCTTTCCCCGTCACGGAGGGCGTTGGTGCTGCCCCCAATCCTTCACGATACTGCATGACTTCCTTCGCCTCCGCCAGGCGGTCCCCTTTGAGCAGGGTGCTCTCCAGCTCTTTCAGCTTCGCAGTGTAGGCAGGCAGCAGGGCGGCATGAGCAGCCGTGCGCTGCTGGGCGAGCTTCGCCGACTCCAACCGGTAAACGGCATGCAATTTCATCAGGGAGGCCGGTGTCTTCTCATCATCTTTTTCAGGCAGCGGCTGCTTGCTGGCAATGAGCTTCTTATCCTCGTCAATCGCCAGAGCCTCAGGCAGATTCCCGGCCTTTTTTGCCTCATCACCGGCATTGGTGAGTGCAATGAGGAACTTGCTGCTCAGCGCTTCAATGCCCGTGTTATAAGGGCTGGTCACTCGTTCTGCGACGACAAATGCATATTGCTGCTGCAACGCCGCCAACTCTGGAGGCGGAGCAGCATATACGGCGGTGAGGAAGACAACGAACAGGACCGCAGGGAGGAGTCTTGAGCCTTGCATACAAAGTTTCGCTTGGTGACGTGGGCAGACATGGAGCGTTGAAGCGAAAGGCGTCATCATAAACGTTTTTAATTGGACAAGAGAAACCCGACAAGAAAAATTTCCGGTCGGGCAGGTTGATTCTTCTCATCGTCAATGAGAACGCCAGCTTGCCCCAAGAATGATGCAGAAGAGCTTTTTCCGCCTCTCATCACTCGCCACGCTCACGCATCAGTGCAGCACCAAAGCCATGCATTCATTCCGTTGCGGCTCTCCATGCGTGGGCCTTCCGCGCTCGCATTGGCTGCGGCGCGGTTTGTCACCGCTGCTTTTCAAAGACGGTTATCGTGTCAGTTCGCTCAATGGAAAACCGTCAGGCGCTGATCTTTCAGCCTCTAGGCGACTTTCTCCGCCTCAATATCAAACAAGAAGTCGAAGTCTTCCTTCTCCAGCAGGTTGGTGAAGCCGCCTTCGCCCAGGACATTGTTGACCATGAGGTTTTTCTTGTGCTGCAGGGTCATGATCTTCTCCTCGATCGTGCTCTTCGTCAGCATGCGGTAGGCCATGACGGGCTGCGTCTGGCCGATACGATGCGCTCGGTCAATCGCCTGATTCTCCACGGCGGGGTTCCACCATGGATCGTACAGAATGACGTAGGACGCGGCGGTCAGATTCAGACCGCTTCCGCCGGCTTTGAGGGACAGCAGGAACACACTGGCGTTTTCATCTTCCTGGAAGGCTCTGACGATGCCCGCACGGTCCGTGCTGGCTCCGGTGAGCCAGTGGTAGGGCAGCTTCATTTCTTCCAGCTTGGTGCGGATGATCTTCAGCATGGAAACGAACTGGCTGAAGAGCAGCACCTTGTGGCCTTCATCATGCAGTCCCTGGATCACTTCCAAGGTGGAGGTGAGCTTGGCGCTCTCTTCATTCTCCGCAGTCTTGTCCACGAGACCCGGATGGCAGCAGATCTGCCGCAGGCGCGTGAGGGCTTGCAGAATGGCAAAGCGGCGGCGGTTCACCATGTCGAAGCCGGAGCTGTTCAGCACCATGTGCTGCGCACGGGCCAGTTCCTCTTTGTAGAGCTCTGCCTGACGGCCGCTCATCTCGCTGAGCAGGTTTTCTTCACTGCGTGAAGGCAGGTCGCGGGCCACCTGGGATTTCGTGCGGCGCAGCAGGAACGGACGCAGACGCGCAGCAAGGCGCTCTGAGGCACGCGGATCTTTGCGGCGGTCAAAGTGGCGGTGGAAGTAGGCACGCTCACCCAGGGCTCCGGGTGTCGCAAAGGTCATCAAACTCCACAGATCGAGCAGGCGGTTTTCCAGCGGCGTACCCGTCAGCACCAGACGGTTGTCGGCGCGAATCTGGCGCGCTGCCTTCGCGGCCTTCGAGTCAGGGTTCTTGATGTGCTGGCCTTCGTCGAGAATCGCTGCAAGCCAGCGGACGGCGGCGAGTTCGCCATCAAAACCACGCATCTGCGCGTAGTTCATTACCACCACGTCGATTTGTGTCATGACCAGGTTCAGATCAAACAGATCGCGGTCATGCAGCACGAGCACCCGCAGATCCGGCGAGCCCTTCTTGAACTCCAGCGCCCAGACGTCGAGCACCGATTTCGGACAGACCACCAGCACGGGCAGGTGCGGGCCGTCGGCCTTTTTGCGTGAGCGCAGCCACAGCACCCACGTGATGGCCTGCAGGGTTTTACCCAGACCCATGTCATCCGCCAGGATGCCGCCGAATCGATTCGAGGTGAGGTAGGTCAGGAAATGGAAACCATCGACCTGGTAAGGGCGCAGCGTGACGTTCAGCCCCTCGGGAACGTCAGGGCGCGCATCGAGCTTCGCCTCTTCCATGCGTTCGACGATCTTGCTCCAGGCCTTCGGATTGACGATCTCCGCAGCATTCTCCTGCGCGAGCTGCCGCCAGTGCAGGCGATGGGCCTCGTCGCTGTTCTCATTGAGGTCAATGCCGAGACGGTCGAGCATCTCCTGCTGCTCATCGCTGAGCTCCAGTTTCACGCGGCGCCAGCTGCCATCAGCAAGACGCACGAACTCGCCCTTCGCGGCGATGAGGCGCCGGATGTCGGCGGGTTTGAGGTCCATCCCTTCGATGTCAAACACCAGACGCAGATCCAGCCAGTCAATGCTGCCGGCCTGGGTGGCCTCGATGCGCACGCGTGCAATCAGCGGATCCGCAAGAATGGTCTGCAGGCTTTCATCCGTCTTCAGATTGACGTTCTCAGGAAGCTGCCCGGCCCAGGCATGAAACACATCCGGAAAGTCTTTCGCCATGCGCACGCGCCAGGCATCATTTTCCATGTCCCAGGTGCGGCGCAGCTGGTTCATCATCTCTTCGGCGTCGCGCAGGGCACGACGGTCGCGGCAGACGATGGTGTCGTCAGATTCAGTCGTTTTTTTTTCATCCACCGGCTGCCAGCCGGAAAAGCGCAGCATCTCACGCACGCGCCCTTCACCATCAACAGCCTCCGCCTTGAGGGTGACAAACTCAGCGCCGCTCGAGTGCGAGGTCTTGGCCAAGCAGGCGGCGGTGATGTTCACATGCAGATCTTCGTGGCGCACACGGCTCTTGATCGCGTCAGGCACCGGGATGTCGATCTCACGCATGAAGGCGATGCCCTCGGCGGTGGCCAGCGCTTCCAGCGGCATGGTGACGTTGGTGTCGATGCGTGACTCATCATGCAGCCAGACCGGGCCCGTAAACAAAGTGTCCGAGCTAAGGTACAAGGTCTGCACCCCACGCAGAATGCGCAGCGGCAGCGGTGCGGCGGAGCCGTCCGACGTTTCAAGCTGCAAGGTCAGGTTCAGGCCATTGTCGCTCAAACGGGCGACCCAGCTCAGTGGGTCAGCCACACGCTGAAACGACACTTCATCCAGGGTGATCATCCGCTCCTGCAGCGCTTGCTGCTGGAACAGCGTGGCGAGCCATTGCGCATGATGTTTGGACTCCAGACGGAAGGAGTCATTCCAGTTATCATCGCACTGCGCCAGACAGGACACGAACAGCAGCTCCGAGCCGCCTGAAGTCACAATGCGTCCATCGCGGTGTTCGCGGCGCAGATTGTCGAGCAGCGCGGCATCGACCGTGGCGTAAGGAGAGGGCGTTTCACCTTCGATCCGCATTTGCAGGCGCGCATCATTCACCGTGATCAGCAGGCGGAAATCACACACACGCGGCGGCTGGCGGTGGGTATTCCGGTCATCCTGGCGTGAATCAATGAATTCGCGGATGCGCTTCTGCCAGGTCGGCACCGTGCTGGCATGCCGCCATTCGCGCAGGGCTTCGCGTGTGCCGTCGATGTCCGACATGCCGCGCAGGAAGGCCGGCACGGCGAGTCCCTTGTCGGACAGCGCGAGTGCGACGTAGTTCCAGAACTCACGCAGGGTTTTCGGGGCCTCAGGCCACAGCGCCACCGGATCAAGGCTCTGGATCGCCCATTTCGGATGCAGACGCACCATGTCCTGGTCAAAAATCTTGCCGGTGAGGCGCACGCGCTCGTAGCGCTTCTCCATCTTGCTCAGATAATTCTCCTCATCAGGCGTGAGCGGGCGCTCGAGATTGGCAATGAGCAGATGCTCAAAGTCCTCCTCCTCCACAGGAACCATCGGCAGCGTGCCACGGGCCTCGCGGCGCTGCACCGCCACCAGTGTGGTGCATAGGGCCAGATTTTCCAATTCCTGATCGTCGTCCACGTCGGTCTCACCGTGCCAGCCATGCTCGCCGCGCAGCCAGCGCACCTGAGCCGGGCGGTCATCCAGCCGCACTTCGGCCATCATTTCATCTTCCAGCAGCTCCAGTCCTCTCACCGCATCATCATCCGCGAGGCGTTCCGCCTCCTGACGAGTGCGTGCATCAAACGGGCGGAGCAGAATGGGAAGGTCGGTAATGAGGCTGGACATGCGCGGAAATGAGGCCCACGCCGGTCAGCGGCGGAGGAACAGGAGCGATAGCATGGACAGTGGCCTTTGGGAAACGACGATTGCTGAATTTCCTCATTCCCCTGCCTTGTCTGCCTGCCTTTTTTCGTCCAAACACAGTCCATGCTCTCTCCCGCCCTCACACCAGAAGGATTTCTCACCCATCTGGGCGGGGTGGAATCGGCTGCGGACAAAAAAATCGCCGCCGCAGGCTCACCCAGCGCCATTTTTCGCGTCCTGAGCACCGAATTGCTCACCGCCGAGCTCGACCCATCCTGGAAATGGCTGCGCGAGTTTGCTCAGCAGTTCTTCACCCGACTCTGCCAGACCAAGGATGCCCTGAATATTCCTGCCCCCTCCCTGACCGCCTTCATCGCCGCCGCCCCCCCTTTCGCCGGAGCGGAATACCTCACGCTGGAAGTGCTCGAACGCTGGTGGCTCGATCTGGCTCAGCACATCGCTCTACTCGCCACCAACGGCGTGGAGTCCTGGCTGCGAGAAGAGTGCCCCGCCTGGCATGTCGTCGGCCGCGTGACCTTCCACCTCGCCGAAAACAAAACCGACACCCAGCGCCCCTTCGCCTTTCTAGCCACCTTCACCGAGAAACTCAGCGCCTCCGGCCAGCCCCAGCATCTGCCGCTGGCACGTGCGTTGCAGTTATATTCCGGACAACAGGATCAAACCGCCCTGAATGCCCTGCTGGCCCCAGTACGCACCGCAGCGGAAAAATCCAAACTCCTGCGCGAGTGGCTGGAGACGAAGCGTCTTTTCCAACCGATGGCCATGTCATCACAGGAGGCCTTTCGCGTTCTTCGTGAAACAGCGGTGTTTCAAGAGAGCGGCATTGTCATGAAACTGCCCGACTGGTGGCGCAGCGGCAAAGGCCCGCGCCCGGCAGTCTCGGTGACCATCGATGCGCCAAAGCAAACCTCTCTCCATGCCGGAGCACTGCTAAACTTCAAAATCGCCGCCAGCCTCGAAGGCGAACCGTTGACCACCGCCGAATGGGAAAAACTCCTCAGCGCCGACACCGGCCTCGTTTCGCTGCGCGGCCGCTGGATCGAAGTCGATGGTGCCCAACTCCAGCAGGTGATGTCCCACTGGCAAAGGGTGCAGCATGCCACAGGCGAAGGTGGCATCGGTTTCCTCGACGGCATGCGCTTGCTCGCGGGCTTTGATTCACGTCTGGCAGCGGTGGAAGAAGAAAGCGCTGAGGTGGTTCATGATTGGAGCGACATCGTGGCCGGTAAAAATCTCGCCCACCTGCTCGATCAGATGCGAAGCCCCTCTGAAGCCCCCGCACCGCTGAATCTGCACGCCACCTTGCGTCCGTATCAGCTCAAAGGCTTCGCCTGGCTGCAGTTCATGACCCGCCTCGGTCTCGGTGCTTGTCTGGCTGATGACATGGGTCTGGGTAAAACGCTGCAAGTCATCGCGCTGCTGCTCGCACGGCAAAAAGAGAAAAAAGCGCCCGGTCTGCTCATCGTCCCCGCCTCCCTCGTCGGCAACTGGAAGGCCGAGGTGGCAAAGTTCGCGCCCGATTTAAAACTCTTCATTGCGCATCCATCGCAAACCTCTCGTGAAGCGCTCGACCACGCGGTGCAGCACCCTGCCGAAGCCCTGCGCGGCTGCGATGCAATGCTTACCACCTACCAGTTTTTGCAGCGTACCGAGTCATGGCAGCAGCACCCATGGAGCGTCGTCATTCTGGATGAAGCACAGGCCATCAAGAATCCCGGCAGCGCCAGCACGAAGGCCGTGAAGCGCCTGCATGCTACCACGCGCATTGCACTGACCGGCACGCCGGTGGAAAACCGTCCCGGCGATCTGTGGAGCCTGTTCGACTTCCTTAATCCCGGCCTGCTCGGCGGTTCCGCCGCCTTTGCTGCTGCGGTGAAAAATTGCGCCAAAAGCAGCACCGGTTTTGCACCGCTGCGCAAGCTTGTGCAGCCCTACATCCTTCGGCGCATGAAAACGGACCGGAGCATCATCAGCGACCTGCCTGACAAGATCGAAACGAAGGCCTTCTGCGGCCTCACCAAGCGGCAGGCCACGATCTACGCGAAGCTCGTCGATCAACTCGCGAAGATGCTCGCTGACAAGGAGATGGAACCGATCAAGCGCCAGGGCCTCGTGCTCGGCTTCCTGCTGAAGTTCAAACAGATCTGCAACCATCCCAGCCATTGGAACGGCGACGGCGCCTGGAACCCCGAAGACAGCGGCAAATTCACGCGGCTGGCGGAGATTTGCAGCGAACTCGCCGAGCGCCGCGAACGCGCGCTCATCTTCACGCAGTTTCAGGAGACCTGCGATCCCCTCGCCCGCTTCCTCGCCACCGTCTTTGGTCGCGAGGGACTCATCCTGCATGGTGGCACCGCTGTGAAGAAGCGACCGCAATTGGTCGAATCCTTTCAGCAGCCCGATGGCCCGCCCTTCATGGTCATCAGCGTCAAAGCCGGCGGCACCGGCATCAATCTCACCGCCGCCAGCCACGTCATTCACTTTGACCGCTGGTGGAACCCCGCCGTGGAAAACCAGGCCACCGACCGCGCCTTCCGCATCGGCCAGAAGAAGAACGTCATGGTCCACAAATTCGTCTGCCAGGGCACCATCGAAGAACGCATTGACGCGCTAATCGAAGAAAAGATGAGCCTCGCCCACGACCTCATCGCTGGCGACGGTGGAGCCGAAAAACTCCTCACCGACATGGGCGCGGAGGAGCTGCTGAGTTTGGTCGCGCTTGATGTGAACTCCGCTGTCGTGTAAAACCCCGGCCATGTGGTGGTCTTACCAAGATGTTGAAGAACAAAAAAAACAGGTGCAGCGCGAGATCGCGAAGCGAAAGAAGCGTGGGGAGAAATTCGAAGTTCTGCCAGCACCAGCGGGACAGAAAAAGCTAAGCACGACATTTTGGGGGCAATCCTGGTGTCGCAATCTGGAGTCGTATCAGGACTATGAGTCACGGCTGCCGCGTGGACGCAGCTACCTGCGGCAGGGAAAAGTGTATGATCTGGAGATCGAACCGGGCAGACTCAGTGCCGTGGTTGCGGGATCAGAGCTTTATGACACGAGCATCACCATCAAGCCGCTGCCAAAGAAGCAGTGGCAGCAGATCGTGGAATCGAGCGCGGGGCAGGTGGGCTCCATGCTGGACCTTCTCGCAGGGAAACTGGGTGATGGCCTCATGAAGATGCTCACCGATCCTGATGATGGCTTGTTTCCGAAGCCAAAGGAAATTCACTTCAACTGCTCCTGCCCCGACCATGCAGACATGTGCAAACACGTTTCTGCAGTGCTTTACGGCGTGGGCGTGCTGCTGGATACGAAGCCTGAGCTGCTCTTTACCCTGCGCAACGTGGATCAGGCCGAGCTGCTGTCCAACGCAAGCAGCGCAGCGATCACCGACCTCTCCACCAGCACCGGAGATCTCGCCGGAGCGGATCTCTCGGCGATCTTTGGCATCGACCTGAGCACGGAAGTGATACCGGAGGCACCAGTCGCAAAGAAAGCGGTGAAGAAGGCAGCGAAGAAAAAAGTCGCAGCAAAAAAAGTGGCGAAGAAGAAGCCGAAAAAAGGCTGAGGGGCGGCCTCACTTCACATGCATCATCCCGCGCATGATGACCCAATGGCCGGGGAAGGTGCAGAGGTAGGGATAGTCGCCTGCTGCGGTGGGAGCGGTGAAGCGCAGGGTTTCGGTGGAGTTGGGATTGAGCAGCTTGGTGTGGTGCAGGATCTTGTCCGTGACTGGAATGAAATCCTTTTTGATGCCTTCGGGATCTTTGGCCATTTCATTGCCAGCGAGACCGATTTCCTCCACGCTGCCGGGCTGGCAGATGGCGAGGTTGTGCGCAGTGGCGTCGGGATTGTTGAAGATGAGGCTCACGGGCTGGCCTGCCTTCACGCTGAACTCGGTTTTGTCGAAGAGCATGCGCTCGCGCACGCAGTTGATGGTGATCTTGGCGACGCCGGGCTGTTTGTCGAAAGCGGTTTCCTCGGCGGTCTTTTTCTTCTCGAAGGGGCCGCGTTTGTAATTCACCGCGAAGGCGTCCATGAACGCGGTGATCCTGGGGTTCTCGTTTGCCTTCCAGTGGCGTGAAAGCGCCTCGCTGCCGAGCGCGGTGCGGACGGCGTAGGTCAGGTGGTCTCCCATGGGCTTGTCGAGTACATCAAGCACGGCATCCAGTGCTTCTGGCGTGCCGATGTAGCTCGCAGCGATGACGGCTTCCATACGCACGAGGCCGTTGTCGTCATTGGCACGGGCACGGAGCTGCTCGATGCGGTCAGGCAGAGCCACGTAGCGCAGTTGGGTCGTTGCCGCTGCTCGGGCGTGGTGTTCGTCGCAGTTGAGCAGTTCTTTGAGCAGGGCACGGTTCTCGGTGCTGAGGGTGCGGTAGGTCCACAGGGCTTCGAGCTGATGATGGCGGAAGCGGGCTTCCTTGGGATCGAGCTTGGCCACCCAGGCATCGAGAGCTGTTTTGACTTCGGGGGCATAGCGTTCGTGAAGTTCACGCTTGGCCTGATAGCGCCAGCGATAGTGCGGGCTCTTCAGGAGATCGAGCAGCGCGGGGATCGGCGCGCCGGCCACGGTTGGTGGTTCAGCGAGCTTGGCCCCCTTCGGCACGATGCGCCAGATGCGGCCGCTGGTGCGCAGGCGGCGAGGGTCTCGCAGCGAGTACTGCGCGTGGCCTTTGATGGGGTTGTACCAGTCGCAGATGTAGAAGTCGCCGCGCGGCCCGGCCTTCACATCGGTGGGGATGAAGCTGAGGTTGGTGGAGAAGATGAGATCACCGATTTTCTTTTCCTCGTAGTGGTCGTCCATCTCTATCCACTGATGCATCTCGATGTTGTTCGTGGGTTTGTAGCGCGCCTTAATGAAGCCGCCCTGCAGTTCCTCGGGCCAAAAATCGAAATCGACGAACTCCTGGCCGCAGGTGCCGGAATACGCGGGCATTTTTCCAGCGCCGGGATGCTGCTCTGGATACGGCGGATTCGTGGCGTGGAAGGCGCTGGCGAAAATGGGATGGCTGGCCATGTGATGGCCCCAGTCGTCGAAGGTCACGCCCCAGGGATTGGTGCTCGGATAGCTGCCGAAGGTGCTGAGTTTTTGCGTGTCGGTGCGCAGGCGGAACCAGCCGGAGTTGTCGAGGCGCACCGGGCCGTAGGCGGTTTCAATCTGCGAGTGCAGGAAAATTGAATCGCGGATGATGAGGTCGCCATCGGGGCTCCAGACAAAATCATGCAGTGCATGGTGGGAGTCCTCCGTGCCGAAACCGGTGAACATCTGGCGGCTGAAGTCCGCTTTGCCATCCCCATCCGTGTCTTTGAGAAAGGTAAGGTGCGGCTCGTCGGAAACATACACACCGCCGTCGCCGAACTCAAAGGCAAGAGGGATTTGAAGGTTGTCCGCCCACACCGTCGATTTGTCGGCGCGACCGTCGTTGTCGGTGTCTTCGAGAATGATGAGGCGATCATGAGGCTCCTGACCGGGGTAGAGATGGGGGTAGGCCTGCGAAGTGCTCACCCACATGCGGCCGCTTGTGTCCCAGCGGATCTGAATGGGGTTCGCGATTTCGGGGAACTGCTCTTCGCTGGCGAAGAGGTTCACCTCGAAGCGTGGATCGACCTTGAAAGCGGCGAGTTCATTCGCGGGCGTCATCCATTCGTTCGCGCCTTTGCTTTCCTTCGTCGCCGGCATCTTGGGCACATTGGAGTCATCGACTTTTTTGCCTGCGAAGCTTTCGCCCTGTGCCACGGCCCAGATGCGCTGATCGCGATTCGCCACCATGAAATCGAAGCTCCGCATCGCGGGCAGGAAATCGAGGTAGCCGTAGTCCTTGTTGCGGTCGCCCGTGTAGTAGAAGCCGTTGAGCGGTCGGTAGCGTTGAAAAAACTGGCGGTTCTTGTCTGCGATGGCCGCACGCAGTTCGGGCGTCGTCTCCGGCGCGCTGACTTCGAAGGCCGCACGATAAAGGGCCTCGCCAAACACCGCGTAACCTTTGTCCTCCAAATGCACGCCGTTGAAGGTGAGCCCCTTCATTGCCGGGAGCATTGGTTCAAACACATTCGCAAAGCCGACCTTCTGCTCCGCCGCGACTTCACCCATTGCCTGAGTGTAGGCAGCGAGCCGCGCATTGTTCATGTCCGCTGCCGGGACACCCTGGACATTCTCATTAGCGATGGGCGACACCAGCACCACGCGTGGCGCTGCTTTGCCATTGTAGGCATGCGTCTTCACTTCCTGCACCAACGCCGTGAGCCGCAGCTTGAAATCCGGCAACTTTTCCAGCCCGCCGAACGATTCATTGAAACCAAAGGCCGCGAAGATCACATCCGCCTTCTGCGCATGCAGATGCTGATTTAGCGTGCCAAAATTTGTCGGACGCGGCATCAGATCCACCTCATCCGCCGACCACGCCAGCGTGCGCACCACGAGCTGCTTGTCCGCGTTTCCTTTGAGCAGCATCGCCTCGAAATGTGGAAACTGCCCTCCACGGTCAAACAGCGTGTTACCGATGAACACGACGTGATCTCCCTGCTTCAGCACCAGCGGCAACGCTGTGTCCACCGCAGCCGTCACCGGTGGCAGGGGAGCGGTGCTTTCCTCCATGTAGTACTTGGCGAGTTCCGGATCTTCCGGCGGCAGGGGTTTGCCGCTGGGTTTGTTCTTCGCATCCAACGGATTCACCGTCGCCGAGTAGTTCTTCACCGGCTTTTCCGGCTTCGCGGTTTGTGCGTCAGCAACGACGGCAAAGGTTGCCAGAGTGAAAAAGAGAGCGGCGTGCTTGATCATAGATTGATTGGATTGAATGAACGCATGGATTCATCCCACATTGCGGTGCAAAACCGGACAACGAATGTGGCTGGCTACAAGGCTCATGGTGCTGAGCCTGATGTAAACGATCAGGTCAGGCTTACTTCACGTGCATCATGCCGCGCATGATGAGGTAATGGCCGGGGAAGGAGCACATGTAGGGGTAGTCGCCGGGCTTTGCAGGGGCGGTGAACTCGATGACTTCTTCTTTGCCGTGATCGAGCAGCTTGCTGTGCCAGAGGATGTCGGGGCTGTCAGGGATGAAGCCGGTGTCGAAGCCTTTGGCGCCGAGCATGAGGGCTTTGTTGGCGATTTCATCCACCTTGCCAGGATTCACCAGAAGGATGTTGTGCGGCATGAAGTCGGGATTGGCGAAGGTGAGCCTCACCTTTTTGCCGGCCTTCACATTGAGTTCCTTCACGTCATACATCATGCGTTCGGGCAAGGTGGCGACACGGATGGTGGTGAGTTCGGGGGTGTCGCTGAGGATGCCGGACTTCTGCGCCTTTTCTTCCACTTCACCGGCAATGACGCCGCCGTGCATGGAGGCTTCGACGTTGAACCAGAGATGCTGCACAACATTGGCAGCATTGCGGGCATTCAGTTCGGGAGACTTCTGCAACTGGCCGAGAAGCTCGATATTGCGCGCGTTGTGCTGCTGATGGATCCACAGCGCTTCGAGGAGGTGATGCGCGTCTTCCTTCTTGTTCGGATCAAACTGCTTCATCCATGCCTGCGTGGCGGCGATGACTTCCTTGGTGTCGCGCTCGCTGAGCTCGATGTGGGTGCGGTGGCGCACGCCATCGGCGGGATGCTTGAGGTTTTCCAGCAGCGCTGGGATGGGCTGGCCATCCACGGGCACGATCTTCTGCAGCGGCCTGCCTGTGGCGGTGATGCGGTAGATGCGGCCATGTGTGTGGTCGCGGTTGGGGTCGCGCACGTTATGCTGCATGTGGCCGATGATGACGTTGTGCCAGTCGCTGAGGTACAGCGAGCCGTCCGGTGCGAACACAGCATCGCTGGGGCGGAAGTTTTTGTCGCCGCTCATGAGGAAGCCGCGTGAGGTTTCCTCCGTGACGGTGCCGTCGGCCTGTGTGACTTTCACGGTGAGTTCGTCGCCTGCGGGTTCGCCCCAGACGGTGCCTTTGTCGGCGTCGCGCTCGAGGTGGTAATGCTTCACTCCAAGGAAGCCGATGACGTTGCAGATGAGGAAGTCTCCCTGCATTTCCTCGGGGAAGTGGGTGCTGCTGACGACCTCGCTGGCGGTCACTGGGCGCACTTCCTTCTTGAGCAGTTCATACATTTTGAAGCCGTTGCCTTCAGGACGCACCTGATACGCACGACCACCCGTGCCGTCGGTGGCGTACTGATAGCCCCAGGAGTCAAACGAGGTGCCGTGTGGGTTCGGCGAGTTGTCCGCATGCTTTGCGATGGTGAAGCGGCGCGGATCGAAACGATACATGGCGGAGGCGCCGGTGTTCAACGAAGGTCCCCAGGGATGCTCATAATTGTGCTGCATAAACACGCCGCTCTGCCAGTAGAGGCCGCCATCAGGGCCGTAGATGAGGTTGTTCGCGCCGTGGTGCGAGTCAGAGCTGTCGAGGCCCGTGAGCATGATTGTCTGCACGTCCGCCTTGTCGTCGCCATCGGTGTCCTTGAGGAAAAGAATCTCCGACTGGCGCGTGACGAGAACACCGCCGTTCCAGAACTCAAAGCCGAGCGGATTCTGCACGCGGGCAAACTCCGTGACGCGGTCGGCGCGGCCGTCGTTGTCGTCGTCATGCAGGATGAGCAGAGCGTCCTTCATCTCCTTCAGCGGCTCCCACTTCGGATAGGTTTCCCACGCAGCGACCCACAGGCGGCCCTTGGTGTCGAACTGCATCTGCACTGGGTTCGCCATCTGCGGGAAGCGCGACTCATCGGCAAACAAATGAACCTCAAAGCCCTTCTTCACCGCCATGTGCTTGATCGCTTCTTCGCCACCGATGTATTTCAGCGTGCCTTCCTTCTGCGCGCTGCTGCTTTTGCTGCCGCCGCCGACATTGGAGATGACCGGTACGGGTTTCGGTACGTTGCTGTCGTCGATCTTTTTGTCGCCACCGGTGATGCGCGCCCAGACGCGCTCGTCGCGGTTGGCCGTCATCACATCGAGCATCGAAAGCTCATGCTGCAGCACCACGGCGTTGGTCTGGCCGTCGGTGAAGCTCAGCGTGGAGCGGCTGCCCCACACGTCGTTGCCGTCAGAGGCATGATAACGGTTGTACCATTGCAGGCTCTTGTCCATCACGGCCTCGCGCAGCGGTTCCATGGAGGGCGATGCGCTGACCTGCTTGCCGAGCAGCGCTTTTGCGATGACTTCCGCGATCTGACGATCTCCTTCGATGGAAAGATGCACGCCGTTGATGGTGAGCGGCTCCTTCGCAGCTTTGAACAGCTCCAGCGAAGGATGATACAGGTCCACAAACGCCACGCCCGCCTCCTTGGCTGCTGCTGCGGTGGCTTTGGTGTAGGCTTCGAGCTGCGCATTGTGCGCCTTGCCGTCTGGCACGTTTACATTGTGCGTGTCTTCATGCGCGATGGGGCTGAAAAGCACGATGCGCGGGAAGGATTTGCCGTTCGCCTTGCTGCCGCGTGTTTTCTTCACGAACTCGACAAGCAACTTCTGAAACTCCTCCGGCTTGCTGTCATAAGATTCGTTGTAGCCAAAGAAACCGAACACGACATCCGCCTTCACATGGCGCAGGTAGTCCGTCATGTGCGTGGCGCCGCTGCTGCGCGGGTAGCTGTTCGGGCGGTCGCCGCTGGTGCTCATGTTGCGAAAGCGCACTTGGAGATCGGGCAGCTGGCTTTGCAGCAGGGTTTCCATCCAGCCATCATGCTGCATGCGGTCTGGCAGGCCGTTGCCAAGGATCGCGACGACTTCGCCTTTGCCAAAGGCGAAGGGTGCCGGGTCTTTGTAGTCCGCAGGCACTTCGGCCAGTTCTGGCTCCTTGACGGGAGCAGCACCGCCGCCACCGGACTTCTTCTGCGCAGGCTTGCCCGGCTTACCTTCATAGGTCAGATAGGTCGTCTTGCCGCCGCCTTTCACATCGATGATCATCGATTCCGGACCGGCGACGTTTTTGATCTCAAACACTGGTTTGCGAGCTTCATCGAGCAACTGGAGTGTGAATTCGCCCAAACGATCCGAAAAGCCCTGGCGGCTCCACAGTCCGATCGTGTCGATGGGATGGCTGGAGCCCAGATCGACTTCCCACCATGGATTCGACTGGTTCTCTTTCGTATGCGTCTGCCCACCCTTGCCCCAGTCCGGGCTCTTGTTGCCATCCAAGGCTCGTTCGGCTACGCCGCCGTTGGTTGTTGTTGATTGCGAAGCCTTGCCGCCCTTCACCACGTTCTTGCCGCCGCTGATCACTTCGATTTCTGCGATTTGCAGACAGCGTTTGTCGCCGGGAAGCTCGATACGCACATAGCGCGCCGGCTTGCCTGTCGAGAGAGACACCTTGGCGGCGGCATCGGCTTTCGCGGCTGGTTTCTCTTCCACCTTCGCTTTTTTGCTGACGCTCTTGGTGTTGTTGTTCGCCGGGATCTGTGAGGTGAAACCCGCATACATCTCGGGTTTGACGCCATGTGCATACGCACCGCCGCCGAAGGTGTTCGGCTTGAAGGGGCCGACGAAGGAGACATCGAGGTCGGGCTTGATCGCGTCCTCCATGCCCAGCGCCCAGAGGATGCCGTTCACGATCATGCGGCGATAGCCTTCATTCGTGATGTCTTCCGATGTGCCGTAAAGCGTGGTGAAAACGCGACCCACTTTGCCGGAGGCGGACTTGTAGGTGCGGGTCCATTCGCTGGGCATCGGCGGCTTGGTGGCATCCGCAGGAGAATTTTGTGTCATGCCGTTGAGCGGCTGGGCCATCGTCAAAATTTCGCCGTCGATCGGTTTGCCCACGTAGCCGCCCGCCTGTACCCAGATGTCCTTCACACCGCGCAAAATCGGGTGCGCGGCCTTGTCCGGCACAATGGCGATGCGCGTGCTCTGCTTGTGATTGGTGCCGTAGTGGCCAACCCAGGTCTGCCCGAGCACCTGATGGCCGAAACCCAGCTCATAGCCAGTGATCTTGCTGTCATACGAATACTTGGCGTAGGGATCATCTTTCGTCGTCTTGAAGCCATGCGTCGCTGTGCGCAGTCCGACCACCGGGCCGCCACGGGCGAGGTAGGCATCCAAGTGCTTCATCTGCTCCGCGGGAAACTGCTGAAAGCGCAGGAAGACCACCGCGAGATCGGCCGAGTCCAGCGCCTCCATACCCGGCATGTTCGCGACTTCACCCGCCACGATGTCGCCTTCCTTGTCGATGTCGAACAGCACCGTGCACTTGAACCCTTGATGCTTTGCCAGCAGACGTGCCATGGCTGGCATCGATTCTTCAGAGCGATATTCATGATCCCCGGCCAGAAAGACGATGTGCTTGCCTTTGCCGGGCCCTTCGGTCCCTTCAAAGACAAGTGGTGCGGCGCTCGCGAAGGTCACGAGCGAGAACAGGGTGAGTAGAATGGCGATTGGGTTGGTCATAAAGGGTCGGAGCAAACGTGGGAAACGGGTCTTGTATCTCGCGGAAGGGAGCGAAACCGGACAATAAAAATGGCGGCAATTACTTCCGATAGTCCGCACCGGTGAGGCTATGCAGCACGGATGTCTGCCAGACATGAAGATCAGACTGCAGCTTTTTGGCGATGTCGGGCTGCTGTTCGAGCAGATTGGCTTTCTCCGCAGGATCAGCAACGAGATCGAAGAGCTCCTGTTTCGATCCACCCTTCTTCTGCTCATGCACCACCAGCTTGTAGCGACCGTCGATGATGGCGCGCGGGCCGAGGTAGTCACTGTCGGTGATGATGGTGTGGCGGAAATTGCTGAAGTCGCGTGTGGCTTTACCGCCGGACTTCTTCACCAGCGGGCAGGTGCCTTCCTGCAGTTGAGGATCAATGTAGGGCTCTGCTTTGCCGAGATGAGCGGTGTCGAACTGCCAAAACCAGAGTGGCTTCGGGCGCTCGGTCATTTTGCCATCCAGCACCGGGAGGAAGTTG
>DLGZ01000048.1:25736-33624 GCA_002482965.1 Verrucomicrobiaceae bacterium UBA7681
GGCTGCGGGATGCGTGCTGGCCATTCGATGAGGCCGGGGACAAGTACGCCACCTTCATAGACCTGGCCTTTCACACCGCGATGCGGCAGGACGAGCGAACCATCGGCAGAGGTGCCGTTGTCGCCGCAGTAAAAGAGCAGCGTGTTTTCGCGCAGGCCGCTGGCAGCGAGATGCTTCCTCAGCGTGCCTATGGAGCGGTCCATCGCGGTGATTTCAGCATAACGTTCGCGCAGTACTTCGCCCTGCGGGCGTGTGGTCGGGCCGCCGGTTTCATTTGAGGTCAGCTTGACCTTCTTGTCCTTGTACTTGGCGGGCAGATCATCGTAGAGCGCGAGATCTGCCGGCAGGCCGCTGTAAGGTTCATGCGGCGAGCCGAACCACACGACGGTGAAGAAGGGACTTTTGTCTTTGCTGGCGCGGTCGATGAACTTGATGGCCTCGTCGATGACGACTGCGGAACTTTCGCCCTGAATGACTTCCGGCGGGCCGCCATTGCGTGAGAGTGACGGATTGAGCTCAAAGAAATTATCGTGCGATACCCACTCATGAAAACCCATGGCTCCGGGACTCGTCGGTGAAGACGCTTTGACCGGACCGAGGTGCCATTTGCCGAAATGGCCGCAGTGGTAGCCTGCTTTGGCGAGGATCTGCGCGATGGTGATTTCCTCCGGGCGGATCGAGAAGCCGGGGTTGAAGGTGCCCATGCGGTTGGGATGACGGCCCGTCATAAAGCTGGCGCGTGTGGGCGAGCAGCTCGGATGTGCGGCGTAGAAGTTCTCAAAGCGAAAACAAGTCGCGGCCATGTCATCGAGCACTGGCGTTTTCACGTACGGATGGCCGTTGTAACCGGTCTCCTCCCATCCGTGATCGTCCCCCATGAGCAGGATGATGTTCGGACGCGGCTCATCCGCGGATAACACATGCGAAATGCACAAAGACGAGAGGAGGATGAGCGCGAGAAGACGTTTCATGAAGGCGGGAGAGGCTTACTTCTTCGTCGGCGGCACGACAGGTCCGGTGCCTTGCGGGCTTTTCGTGCGCGGCTTCTCAATCTTCACGGCCCCAGCGGGGAAATTCGCAGGATCAAAAGGCACCAGTTCCGCAGCTGGGAGCACTTTGAGGAGGATGTCTGTGATGTAGACGTTGTTCGCATTGCCACGATGCAATTGAATGGCGAGCAGTCCTGCCAGCGAGCGCTTGCTCTCATCACAGTCGGTCAGTTCAGAGGTGACCATGCCGTTGATCATGTGCACCAAATGATTTCCACGTGCGATGATGGTGTACTTGTTCCACTGCGAGACATCGACTTTCACCGGCTCGTGCTCGGAGAGTTTCCAAAGTGCACCTGTTGGATCGAGCAAGACATTGGTGCCATTGAGTCCGAAAATACCACGCCCTTTTTCTTCATAGGTCATGCCCGTGTGCTCGATGGCGGGATGGATGTCGCACTGGTACCCGGTGATGACCCACGGAGCGACC
This sequence comes from Verrucomicrobiaceae bacterium UBA7681, assembly GCA_002482965.1. Lineage (GTDB taxonomy): Bacteria > Verrucomicrobiota > Verrucomicrobiia > Verrucomicrobiales > Verrucomicrobiaceae > Prosthecobacter. The sequence continues at coordinate 27,216 of DLGZ01000048.1, forward strand.
TCCGGCAGTTCGCGGCTGCGGTATTGAATGCCGGAATTGTTGTCGCCCTCGACGCGCACTTTGACATGCAGTTCGAAGTCCTTCACCTCGCCGCCGCGCCAGATGAGGAAGGAGTTGTTCGCCATGGCGTCTGGTCCAGTGCAGGTGCCGATGATTACGCCGTCCTCCACTTTCCAGAGTTTGGGGTCGCCATCCCAGCCGGTGAGGTCTTTGCCATTGAACAAGGAGATGTAGCCGTCCTGGGCGGAGGCGAAGGTGGCGAAAATGAAAAGGGAGAGGAGAGCAGGAAGTTTCATGGCGCGTGGCTGATGAATTGGAGCGGGTGGAAGAGGGGAAACGAGCAATGCACCGTGGTTTCTCATCGCGCTTGCAACTTTCTCACTTCATTCCCTGTTTGTTTGTCTCCATGCGTTTCCTTGCCCTCCTCTCTTTTTTCGCCCTGACCGCTTCGTTGTGCGCGCAGCAGCCGCCTTATGATGTTTTTCCTGCGGCTGCCCCTCCTTACTATCGCGTGCGCTATGAGGCCTCGACTCAGCCTGGAGAACTGGTCTATCCGGTGAACTACACCGTGTGGGTGCCGCCGGGTGTCAAATCACTGCGCGGGGTGATCGTGCATCAGCATGGCTGCGGGGAAGGCTCGTGCAAATCCGGCCTCACGGGTGCGTTTGACCTGCACTGGCAGGCTGTGGCGAAAAAGCACGACTGCGCCCTGCTGGCCCCCTCCTATGAGCAGCCAGACAAGGCGGATTGTCAGATGTGGTGCGACCCGCGCAATGGCTCGGATGCGGCGTTTCAAAAGGCGCTCGCGGATCTCGGCGCGAAGTCCGGGCATCCCGAACTGGCCAAGGTACCGTGGGCGCTCTGGGGCCATAGCGGTGGCGGACATTGGGCAGGTGGCATGACGCTGCTGCACCCGGAGCGTGTCGCAGCCGCGTGTTTGCGCTCAGGCGTGCCTCTGCTGGAGGCCAATCCAGCCCGGGCCACGATCAAGTCCTACACTTTGCCGGAGGCTGTCGTCACCGTGCCGATCATGTGCAATCTGGGCACCAAGGAAGGTGTGACGGTCAAAGATGGCCGCTTTTCCGGAGCCTGGGCCGCGAACGAAACCTTCTTCAACGCCGTGCGAGCCAAAGGCGGACTCATTGGCGTCTCAGTGGACCCTTTCACCAGCCATGAGTGCGGCAATCAGCGCTACTTCACCATCCGCTGGTTCGATGCCTGCCTGACCGCGCGCCTGCCGGAAAAAAGCGGTGGCTCGCTGAAGCCGATGCCGACGAAGAACGCCTGGCTCGCTCCTCTGCTCGGCTCTGAAGCCGTGCCTGCAGCCCAGTTTGCCGGAGAAAAGGATAAGTCTGTCTGGCTGCCGAATGAATCGGTCGCGAAGGCCTGGGTGGCCTACGTCAAAGACACCGCCGTCCCCGACACCACGCCGCCGCCTGCACCGACGAACTTGCAGGTGAAAGGCAACGAAATCACCTGGAAGGCGGAGGCCGATCTCGAAAGCGGCATGGCTCATTTCATCATCGTGCGCGACGACAAAGAGATCGGCACCGTGCCTGAGCAACCGAAGAATCCCTTTGGCCGTCCGATTTTCCAGGGCTTGCAATACAGCGACACGCCCTCGAACCCGCTGGTGGAGATGCGCTTCACCGACAAACAGCCCGAGGTCGGCAAAAAGCACCAATACCGAGTGATCGCCGTCAATACGGCGGGTCTGAAATCCGAGTAAAGGGCGCGTTTCATGCTGCAACACGGGGCGCACTGGCTACGTAGTAGTCATACCCCCAAATCATGAACAGACGCCGTTTTATCCTCCAATCTCTGGGCACCTCCTTGGCTCTGCCGGGACTCCCTTCGCTCATGGCTGGCACTGTGGGCGGCAATTCCGCCGTCCAGACCGCCAAGGGTGCAGGTGCCGGAGCGCGTCGGTTTGTCGCCGTGGGCAATCTTTTGGGCTTTCAGACGAAGCAGCTTTTTCCGACCACCAAGGGCCGCGACTATGAGAAAACCACGCTGCTGGAGCCGCTGTGGGACAACCGCAGCCAGATGACGGTCCTTCGCGGCCTCGATCACGGCGTGAAGGGTGGCCACTTCGCGGTGCACTCGTTCCTGTCCGGGGTGCTGAATTCCGAGGCGCAAAATCGCCCGGATGGCAATGTGACCATCGACCAGTATCTCGCGGACGAGATCGGCTTCCAGACGCGGTTTCCTTCGCTGACCGTCGGCTCAGAAGGTGGCATTCACGGCGGCTGCCAGATCGCCTGGACGAAGTCGGGGGTGCGTGTGCCTCCCGTCACGAATCCGTCGCAGTTGTTCGAGAAGCTTTTCGTCAGTGACACCAAGGAGCGTCAGGCACGCCGGGTGCAGGAAAATCAGGTTCAGGCTTCCATTCTTGACTCGGTGATGGGCGAGGCAAGCCGCCTCTCCAAGCGGGTCAACAAGGAGGACAAGGACAAGCTGGATGAATACCTCACTTCCGTGCGCGATGTGGAAAAGCGCCTGGAACTGCGCCAGCGTTGGGTCAATCAGGCGAAGCCCAAAGCCCCTTTTGACAAGCCGGCGAATCATAACGCCGTCGAAGACCTGCCGATCCTCTATGAGCTGATCGCGCTGGCCCTGCAGACGGACAGCACGCGCATCGCCACACTGGAGATCGGCGGTGACTTCATGCCGCAGCATCTCGGGATCAAAAAAGACTGGCACGGCCTCTCGCACCACGGCAATGACCCGGAGGCCATCGCCAGCCTCATCGCCCTGGAGAAGTATCAGATCGAGCACTTCGGCAAATTCATCACCCGTCTCTCGAAGATGAACGATGGCGACCGCACCCTGCTGGACTCCACCACGGCGATCTTCGGCAGCGGCATGGGCGATGGCAATTCGCACAAGAACTCCGACCTGCCCGTCATCCTCGCGGGCGGCGGCTACAAGCATGGCGAATTCCGCGAAGTGCCGCGTGAGGGCCTCAACAAAGTGCCGCTGTGCAATCTCTTCGTGGACATCGCGCAGAAGATGGGTGTCGAAACAGATTCCTTTGGCAGCAGCACGGGGTGTTTTGCGTGATGAGAATGGCTCCGATCCCGCGCCTCAGCGCAGTGCTTTTCGCTCTCATCACTGTGGCTCACGCCGCTGACGATGCGCCAAAGCTTGCCCAGCAGTTCCTTGGGAAATACTGCCTGGAATGCCATGACGCGGATGTTCAAAAGGGCGATCGCGCCTTTGAAAAGTTCGCGCTGCCGCTGCAGTCCGTTTCTGAGCTCATCGATGCGCGTGACATCATCGACCAGCTGACCTTGAAGGAGATGCCGCCGAAAAAGGCGGATCAGCCCACCGATGACGAGCGTCTCGGCATGATCCGCGCGCTGCGCGAAGGCACGCTGACCGCCTATGGCAAATTCCAGAGCACTGGCAGCCGCACGGTCATGCGCCGCCTCTCCAGCCGCGAGTATGAGAACACACTGGCCACGCTGTTTGGCCGCCGGGTGGACACGCTGGGCCTCACGGCAGATTTCCCGAAGGAGAAGACGAGCCAGCACATGGACACCATCGGCAAGTCTCTCGTGACCTCCGGCTTTCTCGTGGACCAATACTTCCAGTCCGCAAATCGCCTCGTCGAGGCGCGACTCGGCAAGCCGGCGACCGAGCCGAAGAGCTGGCGCTTCAACAGCCACTTTGTGCAATACGAAGAACTGACCGGCTCCCACAAGTCCGCCTTCAACTTCCGTTACCTCTGCCTCTACGAGCAGCCCAACACCGACACCCGCCAGGGTGGCTATGGCCACATCGAGGACTTCAAGCAGGGGGTGCCCGTCTCAGGCCTTTACGACATCGAGGTGGAGGCTGTCGCGCTGCATCGGGACACGCACTACGATCCCGCCATCTTTGGCATCGATTTCTCTGAACCCTTCATCCTCGGTGTCGTGCCAGGAGATGTCACCAAAGGCCACATCCATTACCCGCAGGCCATTGAGCCGCTGCTCGCCAGCGCCGTGGTGCCGGACAACACCCCCACCTGGTTCAAATTCCGCGTATGGCTGGAGGCTGGGCAAACACCGCGCTTCATTTTCCCGAACGGTCCGTATGAATCGCGCGCGTCAGTGGTGACGATCAACAAGCGCTACAAGGACGAGTTCAAGGCGGACACTGGCTCCTCGGGCGTCGGCCGCGCCCACATCCTACTGGAAGGCAAGCTTCCGCACATCCGCATCAGCGAGATCAAGATCAACGGCCCCGTGCCTGAGAAAAACGGTGGGGCCGAGGAAATCGCTGTGTTTGGCAAAGACGGTTTCCAGCCCGAGCATGCGCTGGACCAGGTCCAAGCTTTTGCCGAGAAAGCGTATCGCCGTCCGCTCACCGATGCCGACCGCCAGCCCATCCGCGCTCTTTATGACAAGCGACTGGCCGAAAAAGCCACACCGCGCCAGGCCGCGCTGGATGCGCTGAAGCTAATTCTTTGCTCTCCCTCCTTCCTCTACCTGAGCGAAATCACCGAAGAGTCCGCGAAAGCTCTGAGCCCCTACGACCTCGCCTCGCGCCTCTCCTTTGCCCTGTGGGCCGCTCCGCCTGATGAAGCGCTGATCGCCGCTGCGAAGTCCGGCAAGCTCACGCAGGATGCCGAGCTGAAAAAGCAGATTCAGCGCATGCTCACCGATGAACGCATCAGCGGCTTTGTGAACGGCTTTCTGGACAGCTGGCTGAACCTCCGTGAACTCGGCGGCATGCCACCGCCGCGCGAGGTGGTGCGTTCCTACTATGCGGAGGACCTCCCCACCTCGATGAAGACCGAGGCCCAGCTCTTTTTCCGCGATCTGCTGAAGAGCAACGGGTCCGTGATGCAGTTCCTCGACAGTGACCATAGCTTCGTGGACAAGAAGCTGGCCAAACTCTACGAACTGCCCGAACAGAAAACCCTGCGCCTCGCTGATGGCTTTAAAAAAATCAGCCTCAAAGGCGATGCGCATCGTGGCGGTCTGCTCGGCATGGCCGCCGTGCTGACTGTGAGCGCAAACGGGGTTGAGACCTCGCCCGTCACACGAGGTGTATGGGTCTCAGAAAACATTCTTGGCATTCCGCCGCCACCACCACCTGACGTCGTGCCCGCCATTGAGCCGGATGTCAGCGGGGCCACCACCATTCGCGACCGCCTTGCCAAACACCGCGCCGACGCGGCCTGCGCCGAGTGCCACCATAAGATTGATCCGCTCGGATTCAGCCTCGAAGCCTTCGATCCGGTCGGCCGCTGGCGCACCAAGTACCCGCAGGTGAACAAAAAGACCCCCGCCGCAAAGATCGACACCACCGGCGAATTTCCTTCCGGCGAGACCTACACCGACTTCTCCAGTTTCAAGAAACTCATCCACGAAACCCGCGCCGACCTTTTCAGCCGTCATCTCATCCGCCAGATCCTCACCTACACCACCGGCCGCACCATGGAACTCAACGATGACTTCATCATCGACAAGCTCCACGCCAAAGTGAAACAGCAGGGCCTCGGCCTGAACACGCTGTTGGTCGAGTGTCTGATGAGCGAGGTGTTTCGCTCGCGGTGATTGTATAACAAACGTCCCCGTTCGGAGACATCCAAATCCGTCTCGTCCTCCTACTTCACCGCAGGAGCCGCAGCCGCCTCAGGCTTCACCTTCTTCGGCGGCGCAACACGCGGCGTCAAAAAGGAGTCAATGAGCGCCTTGTCCGCCTCGCACTTGGCACCCGCAGCCGGAATCTCCACGCCTGCTGCCCACAGCACTCCATTGATCACAAGCTGACGCATGCCTGCCTGCTCCCACGCATGGTGCGCATCCAGCCCGCTGAAGCTAAAAGAGCGCCCGCCGCTCGGACGGTCAAAGGTCCAGGCCACGACGTCCTTGTCGCCACCTTCAGGGGAACCGAGCGCCTCCTTGCCGGACCAGACCAGCGGCGTGATGCCCTTCATTTCGGCGGGAAACTTGAAGTGATTCAGCCAGCCGTCATTGATCTTCCATGGTGTGACACCGCTGGTGATCGCGTGCTTGGGAAAGACATCATGCACGCTGTCCCAATGGCCACGACTTGAAAGCGCATTATAAACAGCGCCGATCCAGTTCATCGACTGCTCCGCGAATGCCGGCGTAAACTCCACCGCCTGATGAAGGTTCACCAGACCCACCTTGCTATCGGCCATTTTTTGCACGGTGGCCACATGCTCCGGTGAGGCGAGGTAAGCCTGCTTGCCACCTCCATCGGTGTAAAAGACCACGGCAGCCGCGCCATCGAACACCTTCTCATCGGCTGGCCATTCTTCGTTCACCAGCACCGCATCCACGCCCGGTGTCTGCTTGAGCAGTTCCTGCATCAGACGGCAGCCGCCGAGGTAATCATGATGCCCGACCTTGTCCACTTCCTTCACCTTGCCGGCAACGAGGACAATCTT
>DLGZ01000048.1:33708-168715 GCA_002482965.1 Verrucomicrobiaceae bacterium UBA7681
TGATCTGGCCATCGCGCTGAAACATCTGCCAGTCCGCCGCATAGTCTGCATTGATGAGCCACGAGGCGGTGGCTTTGTCCCCAGCGAATGAAGCAAAAGGTGCCGTGGTCAGCGTTTGATAACCGCCCTGAGTGACATCCCAGTTTTTGCCGAGCGAGCCACTCTCTAGCGTCAGCGCATGGAGCTTCACCGGACCTTTGAGCGGATCAGTATCTGCAGGCACGCGAGCAGCGAAGGTGTGGCGCAGGAAAGAGAAGACCAGTGGCCAGGTTTTCACACCGGGGCCGTGGCCGGTCTTCGGCTCAACCGCATAATTCCACAACGCATTGTGCTTCTTCCGCATGGCTTCGACGACGCCCATGTTCTCCGCTTTGGAGGGGCGGCCAAAGAAGTCATCGACCTCGCCAAAGATCACCAGTCCTGGGATCTGCGCCGCGCCGGGTTGATACACTTGATACGTAGTGCCTGGACGCATGGAAACCCAGCCCCACACACGGGTGCTTTCATTGGCTGGAAAGATAGCGGAGAAGCCGGTGCCGTTCGAGTGGCCGTAGAGGAAGAGTGGCGCATTTTCGAGCTCCGCATGCTTCGCTCTTTGCCCAAAAGTTTTCAGCCGCTCAGACAGCAGGCTTCGTGGCCAGAAGCCGCGCTGCGTGGGGTTGCCGTTGAATTTGAAAATCGCGAGATGCAGCTCGCGGGCGATTTTCCGCAGTTCGGGATGTTTATAAAGCGTCTCGCCGCTGCCATGACCAGACAAGACGACGATGCCCTTCACGACAGCAACTTCCTCGGGAATCCAAAGATCAAACTTCACGTCCTCCTTTTTGCCTTCGCCTTTATCCTTCACGGCCTGCTGCCACTGCTCATCGGTAAGCTTCCAGTCCCAGCTCCGTTCCACCGCCTGCTGTGGAGAAGGAGTCCCCCATTTGGCTTCATCGAGCACGCCATCCCAGTTCTTCTGACCCTTCACCTGTGTGTTGGCCCGCACCCAGCCGATGCTGTGGCATTCGGGCAATTGCAGGGTCTCGGTGAGTTCAATGTCAGCGGCGTGGAGATTTGTCAGCAGCAGAGCAGTGATGAGAAAGGTCAGCTTCATGGAGTTTACGCAATGAGTTCCTTCAGCACGCCGGAGCTGTCGCCATGGCGCTCAACATTCACGCCAACGCCATGCAGCAGGGTGAGCCACGTATTGCACAACGGTGTATCCTTCGGTGCGACGATGTTGTGGCCGAGTTTGATGCCTGCGCCTCCGCCCGTGAGCAGGGTGGGGCAGTTGTCGAGGTTGTGCTCCGTGCGGATGTTGCTGCCGTAAGCGAGTGCGACGTGGTCAAAGAGGCGGCTGCCGTCGGCTTCTTTGGTGGCCTTGAGTTTGTCGATAAGTCCGGCAAGCAAATCGCTCTGGGTGAGGTCGCGCTGTTTGGAGGCTTCTAGCTTTTCGCCCAGGGTCGAATGGTAATGACTCATGTCATGCGGAGCCACCTTGATGCCGATGCTGGTGAGCAGGGTGCTGACCGGCTGGCGATAGGTGAGCACTCGAGTGCTGTCCGTCTGCATCGCTGCAATGATGATGTCATACATGATCTTGATCTCCTCTTTTCCAGCGAGACCGGCTACAGGTTCAGGAAGCGGTGCCTTAGGCTGCTCCACACCGATCCACTGCTCGTCTTTGCTCAGGCGTGTCTCGATGTCGCGGATGCCCTGGAAGTATTCATCGAGCTTGCCCTTGTCCGTTTTGCCAAGACCGCGTTGCAGGACGCGGGCATTCTCCATCACGGTGTCCAGCACGCTGCGCTTCTGAGCGAGCATGGCCTTCTGCTGTTCGATGGGCGTTGTGTCCTTGGAGAAAAGCCGATGGTAGGCCTCCACGGGCCCCTTGTGCCCGCCGATGGGTTTGCCGCTGACATCCCATGCCATGGACAGACCGGGACCATGGCCGGAAGATTCCGCGTTTTCACTGCCATTGAGTTGCAGGGAGGCAAAGCGCGTGTCGAGTCCGAGCTTGGCCGCCGCCACCTGATCGGCGGAGATGCTGTTGTGAAAGTTCTGCCCCGGCTCTCCGAAACGATTCGCGCCGCTGAGCCACATAGTGCTGCCCCAATGCCCGTCATTGCTGTACTTGTTCCAAAGCCCTTGCACGACGCTGAAGTCCGCCTTGTGCCGCGCCAGTGGCTTCAATCCTTCAGGCAGAGTGTAATCAGCTCCAGGTCGCTTGATGTCCGGAAACCAGCTCTCCGTCGTGATTCCCCAGCCAAAGCCCAGAAACACCAGCCGCTTCGGCGGAGCCGCTGGAGCAGCCGCCGAGGCAAAACGGCGAAAGCCAAGAGATTCCAACGCCGGCAGTGCAATGAGCGCCGTGCTGGATTGAAGGAAGTGGCGGCGCCGAATGGGTGAGGTGCTCATGATGCTTTTTCGTTGAGAGATTACTTCGTGTGAAACTCCTGGCTGGCGACCAGTGCGTGTATGAACTCGCGCATGGCGAGGTCTTTTTTGCCAGCTTGCTGGATCATTCCGGCAATGAGCGGCTCATCGCGGAAACCGGGTGGACGGCCCAGCGCAAATTCGATCAAGGCCTCGCTAAAGCTGCGGGCAAAAGCGTCTGACTTGGAGGCGATGATGTCGCGCAGCCCAAAGAAGTCTTTGAACGCAGGGCCTTTGTAGAGCGCGGCGGCCGCTTCGATGGTCCAGGTCTTCTTGCTCTTTGGATCTGCTTTGCCATTCGCATCGACGGCCATGTAGCTGTCCTCGGTGCGCCATTGTCCGGCGGCATCGAAGTTCTCCAAGCCAAATCCGACGGGGTCGATCTTGCGGTGACAACTCGCGCATTGCGGGTCTTCCTGATGCGCAATCAAACGCTCATGCGTGGTGAGCACCTTGCCAGCGAGCCGCGTGATCGCGGGGACATTGGCAGGTGCGGGTGGTGGCGGGTCATGCAGCAGCTTGCGCAGCACCCAGGCACCGCGTTCGACGGGGCTGGTGCGTTCGCCATTGCCACCCATAAAATGAATCGCCGCCATGCCCAGCAATCCACCCCGTGGTGAGTCCTTGGGCAGTGACACTTTTTCATAGCCGTCCCCCTTCACTCCGGAGATGCCGTAGTAATGCGCGAGCACTCGGTTGATCATCACGTAGTCGGACTTCAGGAGGTCTCGCACGCTTGCGTTGGTTCGCATGATGTAAGCCATGGTCTCATGGATCTCCCCCTTGGCCGCGACCTTTGTGCCTGTGTCAAAGCGCGGATACAGTGAACGATTAACCTCGAAAAAGTCGATTCGATCCAGCCCAAGCCACTGATGCGTGAAGGCTTCGAGAAAATCTGCCGAACGCGGGTCATTGAGCAGACGCTCCGTCTGCGCCGCGAGCACCTCCGGCTTCTCCAAATCACCGCGCTGCGCGACATCACGCAGCGGGGCATCCGGCGGTGCGCTCCAGAGGAAATACGACAGTCGGGTAGCGAGTTCCATCCCATTCAACGCCCGGCGTTTCTCGTCCGGTGTTGGTTCCGCAAGGTAGAGATACATGGGGGAAGACAGCACAACAGCCAGCGTCTCTTTCAGCGCCGCGCTGTGCTTGTCCCCTGCTTTGCGGCGCACATCATAGAGGCTGAGCAGACGGTCAATATAGCTCTTCGGCGGTGTTGTGCCACGGAAGGCCTCGGTGGAAAAGCGTTCCAACGCCGTTCGTAGTTCTGCCGCGGCAGGCGCGGGCGATTTGTCATCCAGAGCGATGCTAAGCGCGGCAATGCCGGGCGGCTTGGGCTTGTCTGTTTTCGGCACACGTTCGACTTCGATCCAGTCCACCCACAGTGTGAGTTCCGGTCCGATGCCATTGAGCTTGACCGCTTCGGCACGTTTGCGTCCGCCTTCTTCATTGGTGTCCCAGCTGCCCTTTTCCCGCACAAACAGCAGGCGGTTCTCCCGCGTCATATTGCTTCGAGTCATCGTCAGCGGAATCTCAATGACCTGCGGTTTTTCGATCGTACCCGTGATTTCATGGGTGGCCATGACACGCCCTGTCCGCGCATAGATGCCAAAGTCCAGGAATCGCCGCTCGGGCGGTGCATCCTTCGCCGCGCCGACGCTCACGCGCACGACGTACTCGCCCACCGGCCAGTCAAACGGCACCAGCAGCTCGATGTAGTTCACGTTCAGCTCCGCCGGATGCCGTGTCTGCGTGCCGAGATAGGCCCCCTTGTCCACCGCAGACTGCGCCATGTAATACTGGTGATACTTCAGCCAGCCTGCGCCCAGTGAGTCGTTGGCCAGGTCGGCGTCGTTCTCGCCCTTTTTGTCGAAGCCAAAGGTTCGCGGGTTCGGTGCGCCGGGAATCCGGGCCCATTCTCGACGGAAGATGCTGTCGTTCTTCGACTCCTTCCGGATCTTGGCGACGATGTCCTTGTTTTCAGGTTTTGCAGCTGCTTCCTCCACCGCTTTGACCCATCTCTCCGCTCGCGCTTTGGCATCGATCTGATGCTCCACAAATTTCTTCACGATGGGAGTCGTCGTCTCGCCCTCATAGTGCAGCTTCTTCTCCACACCCGCCGCCGCCTGCCACGCAAACGCCTCCTCCACCGCCTCACGCCCCAACAGTTGATACTGCTCAAACTGGTTCGCCGACATGAAAAGGTTCGCGCCCACGGTGTCGAAACCACCTGCGCCGCTGTCTGCCGGCAGATCGGACACATTGACGTCCACACCGAGCAGTTCACGCAGAGTGTTCTTGTATTCGCGGCGGTTCAGCCGCCGCATGGTAATGACGCCGTTTTGATCGCCCAAAGTGCGCCGCGCCGCGACCATCACATTCGCCAGATCATCGAGAAAATCCGCCTTGGCTTCATTTTTCGGCTGCTTTTCATCCTCCGGCGGCATGTCGCCCGAGTTCATCTGATTGAGCACCTTCTGCCACTTTTCCGCCGTTTCGATGTCCTTGATTTCAAACGGCAGATCGTCCACGCGAAACTTCCCCTTCTGCTTTTCCGGGCCGTGGCATGAAACACAAGTCTCCTGGAACAAAGCCTTGTGCCGTTGATCCATCACCGCACGGCCTTGGGCCTCAACGGCGTGAGAGGAAGCATGGGCGGACAGCAGGACAGCGACAAGAAGAGACAGACGATTCATCAGGGGAAGAAACAAACGCATTGGAACGATCAATGTATCTCCCTGAAGACCACAAAACCGGACGAAAAATGATGTGGCTCCCTCACGGTTGAGCCACCCACAGCCGGGCGATGCCTGCGGGTTGGAACTTTTCGCCAGCGGCGGACAAATCGATCGCGACCTGCGTTTGGCGGCCATTTTTACCGACATTGGTGACTTTGCCGGTGATTGGGGCGGCCGTGGGCTTGCGGTCCACCCCGGCAGGGGCGACTTGGACGGCGGCACCTTGCTTGAGGAGTTTGATCTGCTCCACGCCTTCGTTGAAAAGAGTCAAAGTGAGCTGGGTGCCGCTGGACGCATCGACATAGCCGGGAACGCCTTCTTCGAGTATGCGTTTGGCATGCACAGCCTTCTGTTCCGTCTGGAATTTGAGCAGGCTTTCGTCATCGAGAAAGACTTCCCAGGCCATGCGGGTTTTTCCATGGCCGATGCCGTGGGTCTTGGTGCGGAGTTTATGGCCGGTCTTGATGTCGCTGAACTTCGCAGGCTGGCCCATCTTCCAGAAGCGGGTGTCTTTGTCAGTCTCGATCACGACGTTCTTTTCACGCACGAATGTCATGTCACCCTTGGCCCAAGTGGTGGTGAGTTTGCCTGTGGTGGCGTCGATCTGGTCCACGAAGAAGTATTCACCATGGCCGTTCATCATGTTCATCTCGTCCTGAATGTAGGTGAGCCAGACCCACTGCTCTTTTTCATTCACATGCATGCGGAATATGGCTCGCTCGCCCACTTTGAAATCCTGCAAATCTCCGAGCGTGGCATGGTGCAGCAACTCGGCATACGGCATGACGGTGAAGCTCATCACTTCGTCGTTGCTCTCATTGCGAAATGTTCCCGTGCGTGTGGTGAGGTCAAGGCTGATGAGCTCGCCCCAGATTCGGCGCATTTTTTCTAGCGGGATGATTACCTTTCCGGGCGTGATCGCAGAAACGGTCTTGGCCGGAGGCGTGTCAGCGGCGGAGCAGGCGAAAGACAGGGCGGCGAGCGCCGCAAATATCGTTTTCATGTATAGGGTTACTCTTTTCCGAAGAACTCTTCTTCCTTGGGCAGGGCGATGACTTTCCAGGTCTCGGGATAGAAGCGGACGATGCGCTTCGGCCGATAGCCTTCCAGCATCAGGTCCATCTTGATCTTCATCTGTACGCCGCTGCTGCCGGGTTCAACGGGGACCTTTTTCACTTCGAGGATGCTTCCAGTTTTGCGGTCGTTCACTGGGTCATACGTCATGAGCGTTTCACACGCGACGGCCAGACCACCTCGCGGCTCCACAGGCGGCGGGCTGCCATCCTTCGGTGGCGGGAGATTGGGGTCTTTGATTTTGAGTTCATCGAAGAGCTTCGCGTCCACGTTGCCAAAGAACACGACGGTGACGAACTGCTGCTCGTCATCCACCGCCGTCACCCGGCCGGGCAGTCCGCGCTCGCGGATGTGGTTGCGATGGCGTTCAAGCTGGTGGGCGGTTACGAGCGAGCGTGCTGGCTCATCCAGCCAGACATCCGTGATGCGACCGGGGCCATAGAGCGTGACCCAGGTGAGATTGAAAAGAATCGTCTGGCCGGGTTGCAGGGCGTTCAGGTCAGCGATGCCCTGGCCTTGGAACACACGCGTGCTGCTGAGCAGATCAAAGATCTTGGGCTGGCCGCTGGGTTTGCCTTTGTCCTGCAACGTCGCGGTGAGCTTCTTCGTCGCGAGATCCACGCTGTCGATCTTCCAAAGCTGCTCCTGCCGCGCATGGTATGAAAATTCATCCTCGATGCGAAAGCAGCGGCGGAATTCCCACTCGGGCGTCTTGCGCTTATACCAGGTGTCCGGCAGCGGCGTCTTGTCTTCGGGGTCCGTGAGATAAAACAAGCCATGCAGATGCGTGCCCAGCGGTATGTCCTGCAAGGCCGCAGGCGCGCCTTGATACCAGATGGAGCCATAAGGAAGCATCGTGGCATCCAATGGCAGATCCCACACCGCGCGATCCTGGCTGTCATTGCGATCCACGCGAATCTGAAACCGCCGGTCCAAGTGCTCGACCTTCACAAGCTCACCCGTGACCGCATGAGCCGAGCCCTCAGGGGGAAACTGACCCTCGACGAGCTGAAACCAATCGGGCGCGTCTTCCGGCTTCCTGTCCTTCAGGGCTTTCCGCTTCTCATTCCCCTTCACTGGCCCGTCAGCATCGGTGCGGAACTTGGGCAGTTCGGCGTGGAGAAGGGAGAATGTGAGAAAGAGGAGAAGAAAGCGCATGATTAGTGAAAAAGACGGTTCCGATGACATAGGAGCCAATTGCATCTTTATGAGATCCTCGGTCGATCAAGCTGCTCATTTGCCCATTCTTGAATCACAGGCACCTCTGACTTCGCGAGCTTTTCGATAACAGTCCAAGCTTCATTGGAATTTATTGCCGCGAGCGCCCACAGGCATTTTCGAGTCAGTGCTCGGTTCTCATCCCAGGCGAGATAATCGAAATCTAATTGTGCCGCTGTTTCCAGGCTCTGGATTGATGAAGGATCGTGGTGCTGCTGAAGCAACTGAGCTATATCTTCATGCTTCTGATGATTGGGAAGCAGCAAAAGTGCATTCAGCAATGAGACGGATTTGGGCGACTCGATATCCTTTGATGCCAAAACCATCAAGGCTTCGACTTCCTCGCAACTTAGCGATGTCATTGACTCCGCGAGATATCGATAAGCGTCTTGACATACTTGTTCGGGTTCAAGCCCCTCAGAACGGGCTGCTGCCTCAATGTAATTCCACTTGAGCTCCATCGATTTTTCGGAGGCCATTGTGGAGACCGCCTTGTTGAAAATGAGAGTGAGTAAAGCGGGCGACATTCGGTTCGAACAATTTGGTTGAGAGCCTTAGCTTCCTCACGCCACAATCTGCGAGATCGGCCCGACGCTGTCCTGGAAAGAGTCGGCCTTCACGTCCACGCGTTGCAGCATGGTGAGGAGCAGGTTGCTAACTCTGGCGTCGCTGTCCACGGGGCGCGAGCAGATCTTGTAGTGTTCGGTGGCGTTGGTGACGTCGTATTTGCCGATCTTGGGCAAATTGAAATCCACGTGCGTACCGTGCTTGTAGCCGAGGGCTTTGCCACCGGCGAGGATGGTGGGCAGGTTGGCGTTGCCGTGGCTGTGACCGTAGGCCATGCCGCTGCCCCAGAGCACCTGCGTGGTGTCGAGCAGGGTGTTGTTCTCTTCCTTGTGCTCCTTGAGCTGGTCGAGGAAGTAGCTGAGCTGGCCGATGAGGAAGGTGTCGGTCTCGGTGAGGCGGCGGAGCTGTTCGGGGTCGCCGTTGTGGTGGGAAAGTCCGTGGCGTGTTTGCAGGATGCCGATCTCAGGGATGCCGCTGGCGTTGCCCTCACCGCCGATGCCGCAGGTGATGACACGGGTTGAGTCCGTGCGAATAGCCATGACCATGAGGTCGTAGAAGAGGCGGTAGTACTCGCCGGCCTCGGCCATGCTTAGCTTGCGCTGAAGACGTGCGGCTTCGGTGGGAGGCACGGCGGGCTTGGGCACATTCAGCCACTCGTCGGCGCGGCGGGTGCGCTCCTCCACCTGACGCACGGCGGTGAGGTATTCGTCGAGCTTGCTGCGGTCTTCACTGCCCAACTTGTTGTTCACGCGCTTCGCGTCATCGGCCACAAGATCAAGGATGCTGCCGCGTCGGCTGAGACGGCGGCGGATGGTTTCCTTGCTGTCCTTTTCAACGCCGAAGAGCTGGTTGAAAATCTGCTGCGTGTTGCGCTCCGCAGGAATCTGAATGCCATCCTTGGACCACGCGAGCGAGGTTCCCTCGATGGCCATCTCCAGTGAGGAGAATCGCGTCGCATTGCCCTGCACCTCGGCGATAAGTTGGTCAGCGGAGACGGTGTTACGGAAGGCACCGCCATCACCGGGGACATTCGCTCCTGTGAGCCAGACCTTCTCGCAGTTGTGGTGCTTGCCGAGCACCATCGGATGATGCAGGCCGCTAATGGGCGTGATGTCGGCGCGATGTTTTTCGAGCGACTGCAGAGGCTTGGTGAACTCGTAATCCGCACCCGCCTTGTCAATCTGCCAGGTGAGCGTGTTCACCCCATTCGGGATGTAGAGAAACACACTGCGCTTTGGCTGCGAGGGCGCTGGCATCAGTCCCATGGAATCGAGCCAAGGAAGTGAAATCGAAGCCCCCAGGCCACGCAGCATCTGGCGGCGGCTCATGCGCCAGCGGTTCAGGTTAAGATTGCTCATAATGGGTATGGTGGAGATCAGCGCTTCTGGAACAGGTTAGAACAAACGAACGCCTCGACGATGTCTCTCAGGCGGTAATCCTTCGCCTTGCTCGTTACGGCGATGGCTTTGAGGTCATCGCGGTCGTCAAAGGACATGCTGCGGCGCAGGCCGTAGGTGGCGAGTTTTTCGATGAAGGTCGCGTTGAAGGCATCGAGGTCTGCGAGGAGGAGCTTTTTGAAGTCATCAGCGTTTTGATATTCGCGTCCATCTGGGAGTTTTCCCGAGGCCTTGACCTTCGGGTTGGCACCAATGCCATCTGTGACCTCCTCAGTGCGCCAGCGGCCGATGGCGTCGTAGTTTTCAAAGGCGAGGCCGAGTGGATCAATCTTCGCGTGGCAGGAAGCGCAGTTGGCATCGTGAATGTGCGCTTCGAGTTTTTCGCGCAGGGTCGCTTTCGGTGCCGCTGGATTGGTGGCGATGGGATCGACGTTCGCGGGCGGTGGCGGTGGTGATTTGCCAAATATGGACTCCATCACCCACACGCCTCGATGCACAGGACGATGGCGCACGCCGTCGGACGTCAGCGAAAGAATGGAAGCCTGCGTGAGCAGACCACCACGATGACTTTCTGCGGGCAGCGACACGCGCTGAAATTCATCGCCCGACACCTTGGCCTCTGGCAGACCGTAGAACTGCGCGAGCAGTCCGTTCATCATGCTCCAGTCCGAGTGAATCAATTCGCGCAGCGTGTGGCCGCCTTGCAGCACCTCACGGAAGAAGGCCTTTGTCTCTCCCGTCATGCTGGCTTCCAGCGCCTTGTCGTAGTCGGGGTAGAGCTTCTTGTCGGGCTGAAACATGCCCACCTTGCGCAGGCGCAGCCACTGGGTGGCAAAGGAGTCTGTGAAGCGTGTCGAGCCCGCATCCGCCAGCATGCGGGCCACCTGCTTGGACAGCTCGGCCTTGTCATGCAGCCTTCCCTGCCCTGCCAGAGCGAAGAGCTCCGCATCCGGCATGGTGTTCCAAAGCAGGTAGGAAAGGCGCGAGGCAATTTCCCAATCGCTAAGCATCTGGCGGCTCGCATTCTCATCCCCCTCCGCCATGAAGACAAAGCTCTTGGAGCACAGGATGGAAAGCATGCCCGCCTTCACGGCATCGCGAAATTTTTCCTTGGCGGCGAGTTCCGCCTTCACGATGCCGAGGTAGCCATCCAGTTCCTCATCGCTGACCGGACGACGGAAGGCACGCTGCGCCAGTGTGGCTAGGCTGTTGCGCACCTGCTCCAGGCCGCCCTCTTCCTGAGGCATGTAGTCGTCACGCAGCTTCTTTTCAGCATCACTCAGCAGCGGGCCGCGCCATGAGATGGAGTCCATGATGAGGAAGGGATAACGCGGCTTCCCCTGTTCATCGGTGAGCTTCATCTGCCACGGGATGCGGCCGATCTTGGTGCTGATGAAAGGTGTCTCGCCATGCCGGCCAGAGCGCGGCAGATTCGTCGGCCCGGGAACATCGTTGTACACTTCAATGTTCGGACGGCCCTTGGGCAAATGCGCACGGAAGGTCACCGTGACCGGTTTGTCCTCCGCGGCGATGATGTCCTGCTCAAACAGCACACGATCCAGCTTCGATTCATAGACCTTGATGCGCGGTGCGCGGCCTTTCTCCGGCTTCAGGCCGCTGAGTGTGTAGCTGATCTCATACACACCCGCCTCCGGCAGCGGGTCCTTCAGTGCCGTGTAGCGGAAGATGTCTCCGGGCCACATGTCGTAGCGCACCTTGTCCAGCAGGCCCATCTCGCGCAGCCGCTCGCGGTGCCGTTCGCTGATCTGCTCTTCATAAAGCACGGGCTTCGAACCGCCAAAGGGCACCACCGGCTTTGCGTTCTTCGCAGGAGGAATGATGTCGGGATAAGCCTCATTCAAGATCGTCTCCGCCGCGCCGAGATACTTTTCAATATTCGAAGGCGAGAGCGTCAGCACTGAGCCGATGCGTTCAAAGCCGTGCCATTCCGGGTCTTCGAGAAAGGCGCCAGGGTCTTTCGCGTCATACTCCACACCAAGGAGATCGCGCACGGTGTTCACATATTCATCCCGCGTGAGGCGGTTGTAGTTCACCTTCGCACGAGACGCCATGCGCGCTGATTCGCCTTCCTTCATCTTCTGCGCGATCCATTCCACCACCTGCGCGCTGGCGGTGGCGGCAGGTCGCGTCTTCTCCTTCTTCGGCGGCATCTCGCCCGAATTGATGCGCTCCATGATCTCCAGCCACTGGGGCGTGTTTTCAAAACCGACCTTCGGCGACAGGGTGTCCATGCGGAAGTCGCCCTTCTGCACGTCGGCATCGTGGCACTTCAGGCAGTGCTCCTCAAAATAGGCCTCCACCTTCGGGTCCAGGACTGCGGCAGGCGCTGCTCTTCCAGCTCCGCAGAAAGCGGCCAGCAGGGCAGTGGTAAAGCATGGAAACAGGATGCGGTTGGGCATTCGCCAATCATACGGCGCTGCATGGGCGTTCATGCAGCCCCCCCGAACTATCGGGGGGCATCCGACAGTCCCCGGAAAGGAATCAAGGGAATTAAATTCAATTTTCGCCACAAGATTCCCCGAGCACGGCAAGGACGCTCGGTTAATCTCCGCACACAATTCTTTATCCATTATGTCTGATTCTTCTAGTTCGTGGGCGGTGCGCTTGATGAGAACTTTGTTTGGGCAGTTTCACTATCAGCCCCCGGCCTGGGTGCCGCGCCTCGCCCGTGCGGCAGATGATCAGGTACGAAAACATCCCGGCTGCTGCGCCCTCGCCATACTGATCACCGGGGCAATGTTCCTGATCGTGCCGCAGGTGCGCCACTATATGGACGCACATCGGCCACGTCCGCAGGTCCGGGCTGAACTGCGGCAGGCCAAAGGTGTGCTCTCGATGCCGGGGATCACACCGATCATCAAAAACAAACCGCAGCCGCAACCGATCTCGGTGAAGTTCAATGTCTCGGCGGCCAAACTGGAGGCTGTGGGCAAGGCGGCAGCAGGCGTCACACTGACACCCGCGCACGCAGGCGTGTGGACATGGAGCACGGACAAGCTGCTGGTCTTCACACCAGCCAAGGACTGGCCCGCAGGGCAGGAATACACAGTACAGCTGGATCCGGCTCAGCTGCCGAAGGAAGTGGCGGTGAAGGAACCGGTCTGGAAGGGGAAGACAACGCCGCTGGTGCTTACACTGACCGGTTCAGAATTTGAAATCGACCCGCGTGATCCCTCGGCGCAAAACGTCGGGGTGGGATTCACCTCGACTCATCCGCTCGACAAGGCGCAGATCGAGCAACTGGTCTCACTGGAAGTCGTGGGAGGTGCCAAAATCTTCGACTGGAAAGGGCAGAAGCCGGATGCGCTGTTCTCGGTCACAGAAGGAAAGCTCCAGCGCGAGTTCTGGATTCGCACGGCGCGCATTCAGGTTCCGGAGAAAGAGGACTTCGTGAAGGTCACGCTGCACAAGGAAATTACCAGCACGCTCGGCGGCAGTTCGCTGACTGCCGATGTCATCTCAAAAGTACGTGTGCCAGATATCACCAGCGGCTTCAAGATCGCCGGTTCGAACACAGAAATCCTGAAGACCGAGGATGGCGAGCCGGAGCAGTTTCTGTTCATCAACACCGAGGGCTACGTCACGACTGAGAATCTACTCAAGCACCTCGGTGCCTGGCAGGAGCCTGTCAATTTTCGGATTACGGATGTGGATGGCAGACTCATCCCCCCTGGTGTCAATGATGTTACTGAGGATGTGCTGCGGCAGTTTGCCCCTGTGTCGTTGAAGCCGGTCGAGCTGGAGCTGAGCGATGATCATCCGGCGACGACTCGGCATGCGTTCAAGTTTCTCACTGAGAAGCGAGGGCGGATGTTTGTGCGCATCACGCAGGGAGTCGAGGCGCTGGGCGGCTTCCGGCTCAGCACTGAGTTTCGCTCCTTTGCATCCACGCCACGTTTCCCGAAAGAGGTGCAGTTGCTGGGCAAGGGCGGCATCCTGGCGCTCAATGGCGAACGCAAACTCTCGCTTCAATCGCGCGGTGTACCGTTTCTGCGGGTGAAAATGGCACGTGTGCCTGCGCGGCAGGTCAACCACCTGGTGGTGATGACGGAAGGCGACTTCGCCAATCCCTACTTCACGATGGACGACAGCTTTGATGAATCCAACATCGCGCACTTCCTGCGCAGTGTGCAGCCGGTGGCGATGAAGAACGAGTTTCAGGCCTGCTACTCGGTGATCGACTTCGCCAGCGCGCTGCAAGCCCCGGATGCTGCGGATGCGGATGCTTCGCGTGGTTTGTTTTTCCTCACGGCAGACGGCGTGGAGCCTTACGATGGCAGCAAGAAAAGCCTGGAGGGTGATGATGTGGAGAACGACTGGCGCGTCATGGGTCAGGCGACGACGAAGCGCTTCGTGCTAGTCACCGACCTCGGCCTGATGGTGAAAAAGAACGCGGACGGCTCGCGCGATGTGTTTGTGCAGAGCATCCAGAGCGGCGAACCGGTGAATGGAGCCGTGATCACCGTGATGGCGAAAAACGGCGAGTATCTGCTGCAGCAAACCACCGCCGACGGCCATGTGCTGCTGCCAGATGTCGGGAGTTTTCAGCGGGAAAAGCGCCCTGTGGCCATCGTCGCCACGCTGGGCAATGACTTGTCATTCCTGCCCTTCGAACGGCCTGACCGACTGCTCGACTTCTCGCGTTTCGACATTGGAGGCGTGCAGGCTTCGGAGAAGGAGGCGCTGGAGGCCTTCGTGTTCACGGAGCGTGGCGTGTATCGTCCCGGAGATGACATCCACATCAGTGCGGTGCTGAAACGCCGCGACTGGGCCGCTGGCCTTGCGGGGCTGCCGCTGGAGATGGATCTGGTCAATGCCAAAGACGAGGTGATCGATACCCAAAAAATCGTGCTATCCGCAGACGGCTTCATGGAAGTGAAGATGAAGACCGATGAGTCCGATCCGACGGGCCGCTACATCGCACGGCTCTATCTGGTTAAAGGCAATGATGACCGCGACCGTCTTGGGCAGACCTTGTTCAAGGTGGAGGATTTCCAGCCGGATCGCATGAAAATCGACGTGACGCTCACCGGCAACGAGCTCGCCGGATGGCTGCAGCCGAGTGAGATCAAAGCGGACGTTTCCCTGCAAACCCTGTTTGGCTTCCCTGCTGCCAAGCGGCTGCTCAAGGCACGGATGGAATTGAGCCCGGGCGCTTTCGCGTTTGCGCAGTTCCCCGATTTCACCTTCCACAATCAACTGCCTGAAGCGGAAGAGACCGAGGCCGGGCAGAAGATCAATCTAGGCGAGCAGACCACGGATGACACAGGTGCCGCGCAATTTGATCTGGCGCTGGAGCGCTTCGACAAGAGCTGCTTCCAGGTGAGCCTCTTGATTGAAGGCTTCGAGGCCGATGGCGGACGCAGTGTGCGCAGCGGGAAAAGCTTCCTCGTCGCCGCGCTGCCGTATGTCGTCGGCTACAAGCCGGATGCGAAGCTCGACTACCTCGGCAAGGACTCGGCGGCGAATGTGCGCTACATGGCTGTGGGGCCAGATTTGAAACCCTATGTGCCGAAGGATCTCATGGCGCGGCTGGTTCAGATCAAACATGTGTCCGTCCTCACCAAGCAGGAGAGCGGCAGCTACGCCTATGTCTCGACGCAGCGTGAATCCAAGGTGTCGGAGGCGCGTTTCGCCCTGCCGGCGGAAGGTGCCAATTACGCCCTGCCCACGAATGCGGCGGGCGAGTTCCGCCTCGAATTGCGCGATCCAGACAACACGGTCGTTTGCGCGACTTCGTACACCGTCGTGGGCAAGGGAGATATGGAACGCAGCATGGAGCGTGACGCTGAGCTGGGCATCAAACTGGCGCGCGGCACCTGGAACAGCGGTGAATCCCTTGAGGCAAGCCTGAGCGCAACCTACACCGGCGCGGGCCTCATCACCATCGAGCGTGAGAGGGTGCTCGGCTGGCAGTGGTTCAAGGCAGGCACAACGGCGAGCGTGCAGCACATCCTGGTGCCGAATGACCTCGAAGGCTCCGCGTATGTGAACGCCTCCTTTGTGCGGGCGCTGGATTCGAAGGAAATTTTCACCTCGCCGCTGAGCTATGCGGTGGATCATTTCGTCGCGAATCCCGACAAACGACGCATCGAAGTAAAGATCGACGCACCGGAAAAAGTGAAGCCCGGGGATATCATGAAGATCGGCTTTCAGGCTGCGAAGCCGTGTCGCATTGTCATTTATGCAGTGGATGCAGGCATCCACCAGATCACGGACTACCAGCTGCCGGACCCGCTCGCGTATCTGAACCGCAAACGCGCGCTCGAAGTCGAGACGGAACAGCTCATGGACCTGATCCTGCCGGAGTTCTCGCTCATCGCGCAGCACAAGGCATTCGGGGGTGATGCCGACAAGCCGCTGCGCTTGAATTTGAATCCGTTCAAACGCCGCAAGGAGCCGCCTGTGGTTTTCTGGTCGGGATTGATCGCCGCAGGGCCCGAACGCCAGGAGGTCAGCTACACGGTGCCGGATTACTTCGCCGGAAAACTCAACGTCATGGCCGTGGCCGTCGCTGAAGATGCAGTGGGCCGCGCTGAAACGAGCAGCATCGTGCGCGGGCCGCTTGTGCTCACGCCAAACGTGCCGTTCTTCGCCGCACCGGGAGATGAATTCACCGCTTCTCTCACGGTCGCAAACAACCTCGAAGGCGCGGAGGCGAATGCGCCGATCAGCATCGTGGCCCAGGTCACTCCGCATCTCGAAGTGATCGCATCCCCGCAGGGCGCGCTCAATGTAGCAGCTGGCAAAGAGGACACCGTGCGCTTCCGCGTGCGGGTGAAAAACGAACTCGGCAGTGCGGAGATCACCTTCAAAGCTGAAGCCGCCGGTCAGGTGGTGCTGCGGCGTGCCACGCTGAGCGTTCGGCCCGCAGCGCCGTTCATCACGAATGTGCAGAGCGGTTACTTCCGTGAGAAGACGCATGAGGTGAAGGTCACACGTGAGATGTTCCCGCAGTATCGCAAACTGAGCGCGAACGTCTCTGCCCTGCCTCTGGGCCTTGCGCGCGGACTTGAGTCATACCTGCATGAGTATCCGTATGGCTGCTCCGAACAGATCACCAGCCGCGCTGTTTCACGCCTGCTGCTGGCAAAGGAAGTGGACTTCGGATTTGATGCGGCGGAGTCCGCACGGCAGCTCGATGATGCCTTCGCCCTGCTGCGCAGCCGCCAGAATTCCAGCGGCGGCTTTGGCTACTGGGATTCCGATGCCGATGCAGGCGTGGACTATCTCTCGGTCTATGTGACGCGCTTCCTCACGGAAGCGCGGGATGCTGGAAATGCGGTTCCTTCGGCGCTGCTCGAAGGCGCACGCAATCGCATGCGGCAGATGGCACGCAGCCAGGTAAACAGCCTCGACGAGGCAGCCATCCAGGCGGCGGCGATCTATCTGCTCACACGCCATGGCGAAAACACCTCCACCTTTGTGCTGAACCTGCGCGACAACCTGCGTCAAAAGCATCAGGAGACATGGCGCGGTCATCTCACCGCCGCGTATCTCGCAGGCACCTATGCCCTGCTGCAGAAGCGCCCGGAAGCTGTGACACTGATGCAGGATTACTGGGCCGCGGTGCGCAAAGGCAAAGCGCTGGGATCATGGAACGGCTGGTACTATCTCGATCCGCAGGTGAGCCAGGCCGAGGGCTTCGCCTTGGCCTGCAAGCACTTCCCGGAACTGGCAGGAAACTTTGGCTATGACGATCTCGCCATCGTCACCGAGCCGCTGTCACGCAATCGCTTCAATACGATCAGCGCCGCCACGACGATCCTCGCGCTCAAGGCCTACTCGGATCTCGCGAAGCAGTCGGGCGTGCGTGTCTCGCTGACGGAACTGTCGCGTGCAGGCGGCACATCAATCCCGCTGGTGCCAGAAACCACTGGATTGATCCAAAGCAACTTCAGCGCACAGGCAGGTGCCCTGCGCTTCGGACTCGCGCAAGACGGCAGCCGCGATCTGGGCGCCTTTTATCAAGTAACAGAAGCCGGCTTCGACACGGGCTTGCCGACCCAGCACATCGCCGATGGCTTGGAAGTCTTCCGCGAAATTATCGGAGCCGATGGCAAGGCGGTGGCGAAGCTCAAGGTCGGTGAAGGTGCGCTGGTGCGCCTGACCGTGCGCAACGTTTCTCCCGACGCGCTCAGCAACATCGCCGTACTGGATCTGATGCCCGGCAGCTTTGAGTTGGAGCCCAACGGCCTCAAACCCGGACTCCGCACGATGCCCGGCGCGGACTACGTGGATGTACGCGAAGACCGCAACGTCTTCTTCTGCGGGCTGGGCAAAGGCGAAGTGAAGACCTTCAGCTATCGTATCAAGCCCATCGCCGCAGGCAGTTATGTGATCCCGCCGGTGTTTGCAGAGAGCATGTATGACCGTGGCACCAAAGGGCGCGACGGCGGCGGAAAAGTGGACGTGGAGTAACGACCATGCGTGCGCTTCACCGTCTGCTGCGAATGCGTCTCCTGCGCTGGTCGGGCGCGGCGCTGCTGCTGGCGGCGGTGGTCTGGCTGCTGCTGCCGCAGCCGGAGCTGTACCCGCCGGAGTTTCGTTTCTCGCGCACTCTGGAAGATCGCAACGGCAGGCTGCTGCATCTCGCGTTGACGCCGGATGGCAAGTATCGCCGCTACACGCCGCTGGCGGAGATCAGCCCGGCTTTGATCAATGCAACGCTGACGCTGGAGGACAGGCATTTTTACGATCACCCGGGAGTGAATCCACTTTCCATGCTGCGCGCAGCATGGGGTGTCGTTTCAGGGTCAACACGCGGCGGAGGTTCTACCATCACGATGCAGCTCGCGCGGCTGCGCTACGATCTGCACACACGCACACCGTGGGGCAAGGCGTGGCAGATGCTGCGAGCGATGCAGATAGAGAAACATCACTCGAAGGACGCCATCTTGGAGGCGTATCTCAATCAAGCGCCATACGGCGGAAATGTGGAAGGCGTGGGCGCGGCGAGTCTGCTGTGGTGCGGCAAACCGGCGCTGAAGCTGGCCCTGCGCGAAGCAGTGACGCTCTCTGTGCTGCCGCAAAGTCCCACGACACGCCGCCCCCGTGTGACGGGTGAAAATGCAAGCCTGGCCGCCGCGCAGCATCGGCTGTGGGATCGTTTGCGTGAGGAGCGTGGCGCACCTGCAGATCCGCTGGATGCGGCTTTCACGCTGCGGCAGCTTCAGCCTGTGCCACGTGAGGCACCGCATCTGGCACGGCGCTTGTTTGCGGGGAAACCTGCGGAAGATCGCGCCAGTTCCGGGGTGGCACTGCGCTGCACGCTGGACGCCAACAGACAGCAAGGCGTGGAGCAGGCGGTGAATGAATACGTATCGCGCAAACGCGAGGTGGGCATCACCAATGCCTGCGCGCTGCTGGTGCATGCGCCTTCGCGCGAGGTGCTGGCCTACGTGGGTTCCAGCCGCTTTCTCGACAGCTCAATCCAAGGCCAGGTGGACGGTGTACTGGCGCGTCGTTCGCCGGGATCAGCCCTGAAGCCCTTCATCTATGCCATGGCGATGCAGCAAGGACTGATCCATCCCCACACGCTGCTGCGCGACGGGCGCATGGCCTTCGGCAGCTACAATCCCGAAAATTTCGACCGCAACTTTGCCGGCCCCATTTCCGCCGAAGATGCACTTTATCACAGCCGCAACATTCCAGCGGTGGCATTGGCGCAGCGGCTCGATGATCCGGGCTTGTATGGCTTCCTCAAAGAGGCGGGCGTCGCTCTGCCTCAGCCTGCGGAGTACTACGGCCTCTCACTGCCGCTCGGCGGTGGTGAGGTTTCGATGGAGGAACTCGCCGAAATGTACGCACTCATGGCGAGCGACGGTTGTGCACGTAGGCTGAATTATTTCAAAGCGCAGCAGACCATGGAGACAAAGCCGCTCCTTACCGATGAGGCCCGCTATCTGACACGCGAAATGCTGCGCACGCGTGAAGGCGAGCCGGTCATGGATGACCCCGCAGTGACATGGAAGACAGGCACCTCGCACGGCTTTCGCGATGCTTGGGCCGCTGGCATGCGCGGCGAATATGTGCTGGTGGTGTGGATCGGCAATTTCAACGGCAAGGCCAACCCGGCCTTCATCGCCCGCGAGTGCGCCGCACCGCTGCTGTTTGAAACATTCCGGCTTCTGCGCCTCCCAATGAGGCGGGAAAAGCCTCCAGCAGGTGTCTCGCAGGTGGAACTGTGCGCGGTCTCTGGCCAGCTCCTCACCCCGCACTGCCAGCACCGCGTGCAGGGCGGGTTCATTCCGGGCGTCTCACCCATCACGCCCTGCGACATCCATCGCGAAGTCCTCATCGATGCCACCACCGGCCTGCGCGTCGCGCGGGATGATGGCAAGCATGCTCTGAAACACGAGGTGTTCGAGTTCTGGCCCCCGGACCTGCTGGAGATGTTCAAGCTCGCCGGCGTGCCGCGCAAAACACCACCACCACAGGAAGCCAGCGCTGAATCACTCGCTGCCGCTGATGCGGGTGCAGTGCCGAAGATTGTCTCTCCACGTGCCGCCTTGGTGTACACCCTGCAAGCCTCCGATGCGGCACGACAAACCATCCCGCTGCGTGCGGACACCGCTCCCGGCGTGAACCGCGTCTTCTGGTTTGCCGGCCCCCGCTTTCTCGGTGCCAGCGATCCCGCCACGCCCGTCATGTGGGCCGCCGCCGCCGGCAAATGGCGCGTTCATGTGCTGGATGATCAGGGACGCAGTGCCGCCGTGGAGGTACGCGTGGAGATGGTGCCGTGAAGTTCGCAGCTATTGCAGGACAAAATCTTTCGACTCCAGCTTCAACAAAAACGCCTTGGCCTCCATTCCTCCCGCAAAACCTGTCAGCTTGCCATTGGAACCAATCACACGATGACACGGCGCGATGATGGAGATGGGATTCTTCCCATTCGCCGCACCCACCGCACGCACCGCATTGGGGTTGCCGATCTGTTCCGCGATCTGCGCGTAGCTGCGCGTCTCGCCAAAGGGAATGGTCAGCAATGCGGCCCAGACTTTCTGCTGAAACTCCGTGCCGCCGATGAAGTCGAGCTTCAGGGAGAACGTCTCGCGTTCCCCCTCGAAGTAGTCCTGCAGTTGCCGCTCCGCCTCCAGCAGCACCGGATGTTTTCTGTCTTTATGCAGCGGACTGAGGCGCACGCGCTTCGGATCATCGTTTTCCCACAGCACTGCCGCTAGTCCATGATCATTCGCCACGAGTGTGAGCAGGCCCACCGGCGAGGGCATGGTTTTATAAAAGTAGCTGCTGGGGGTCATTTCAGTGCGGTTTGCGTTCGGACTGATCATGGCGCGCTCTGGTGACTGCTGCTGGCCATTTTCGGACATGGAGATAAAATAACCTCATGTCCGAAAACGGCCAGTCCGGTAGTGCTGAATGGACTAGCCTGCTGCACCCCATGAACCTGATCGATGATGATGCCGCGTATCGCGCGATGAAATCCCGTGACTCACGCTTTGACGGCGTGTTCTACGTGGGCGTCACCTCCACGGGCATCTACTGCCGCCCCATCTGTCCGGTGAAGGTGCCGAAGCGGGAGAACTGCCGCTTCTATGAAAGCGCCGAGGCTGCGGAGAAGGCGGCCTTCCGCCCCTGCCTGCGCTGCCGGCCGGAGCTGGCTCCGGGGCACGCGCCCGTGGATCACGCGCATCGGCTGGCAGATTTGATCATGCTCCGCATGGACGAAGGGCTCGCGGAAGAAGGCGCAGGTCTCGAAGAAATCGCCACGCAGTTTGGCCTCAGTTCACGCCAGTTACGCCGTATCGTGCAGCAGGAACTCGGCGTCTCGCCCATCGAGTTGATCCAAACCCGACGTCTGCTTTTGGCCAAGCAACTTCTCACTGACACCCAGCTGCCGGTCATCGAAATCGCCTTTGCCAGCGGCTTCTCCAGCCTGCGCCGGTTCAATGACGCCTTCAGCCAGCATTACCGCATGCCGCCCACACGCCTGCGCAAAGAAGCCGCCGCGCATCCGGGCAGGCTGCACGCCACGGACACCTCCACGCTGCAGCTCGGCTACCGCCCGCCCTACGACTGGGAAACCATGCTCAAGTTTCTCGCCGCACGCACGATCCGCGAGGTGGAATTCGTCGCCGACGGCACCTACTCGCGCAACGTGCGGCTGGGCGACCACACCGGCTGGATCAAAGTGTCCAACGCAGCGGCAAAGAACGCACTGCAGGTGGAGTTCACGCATTCGCTGACGCCAGTCCTGCCCGCGCTGCTGGGCCGCCTGCGCCACATGTTTGATCTCTCGGCCCGTCCCGACCTCATCGCCGCGCATCTGAGGCAGGATGCCACGCTGAAAAAGAGCGTCATGCAAAATCCCGGTCTGCGCGTGCCGGGCGCATTCGACGGTTTTGAAATGGCCGTGCGCGCCATCCTGGGCCAGCAGATCACGGTGCAGGCCGCGACTAAGATCGCCTGCCGCTATGCCGAAGCCTTCGGTGAGAAAATCGAAACTCCATTTCCTGAACTCACACGGCTGACTCCCCTGGCGCAGAAGGTCACCAGCGCCACCCTCAATGACATCGCCCGCCTCGGCATCATCCGCACCCGCGCCGCGTGCATCCTCGCCCTCGCAGAGGCCTTCCGTTCAGGCAGGCTTCAGCTCGATCCCGGCGCGCAACCCGAGGCCGCCATCGCGCAACTGGTGACTCTGCCCGGCATCGGCCCCTGGACCGCACATTACATCGCCATGCGCGCCCTGCGCTGGCCGGATGCCTTTCCCAAAGAAGACATCGCCGTCCGCAACAACCTCGGCGGCGTCACTGCAAAGCAGGCCGAAGAGATGTCCCAGCCCTGGCGTCCGTGGCGGAGCTATGCGGTGATGCATGTGTGGCATAGCCCGCTGATGAAGTGAGACCTTTGTCCTGCCTGCCGGGCGCGTGGCATCTGTGGCGCGCCGGAGCCCGGTGAAGAATGGAGGCGCAGCCCCATTGTCAGGTGTGCTTTGCACGAGGACTGCTATATTCGATCCTGTCACACGCAGCAAGAATGTCGGGCGAGCCCCCATGGAAGAACTCATTTTCAAATCCGCCCCCGCCTTCCTGGAGAAACTATGGGCCATGCCTCAGGACTCCGTACGCCTGCTCTGCCCCGTGTGCGGAGGAGACGTGATGTGTGCACCAGACTGGAAACGTGCCCGCGAACTCACCGTTCATCCCGGAGCGTATTGCACAGTGAACCGCCGGCATCTGACGGTGATGTTTGACCTGGCCCCCGAGCAACTCCGCAGACCGTCGGTGACGCCTGCCTGATGCTGGACTTACGCTCCAGGCCATGTTCTGGAAGCTGCTAAGTGAGGAAATGAGCTATCCTGAGAGAAACTGTCCAAACCAGTCAATGAACGCTGGTGGGTGTGCAGCTGTCATCATCTCCATGACCGACAAAACCAACCTCACTCCCAAACAAAAAGAAATACAGAGCCTCTTCGCCCGAGGGAAAACGCCCGAAACCATTGCCATCCGCATGGGCATGAAAATCTCCAAGGTCCTGATGGTGATCGCGCTGGTGCCGAAGCCCGTGGTTTGATGGGCCTGGCTGGCCGCCTCCAATTTGGGTATTCAGACAGCAAGCGGGTTCTCTTGGGTGGCTTTAAATCAGTGCAGGCAGACTCACGTCTGCCGCTCGCCTTGATTACACCTGCAGCTGCGCCTGCTGCCGAAGCTCCCGCTGACGCCTCGCCAGCACACGCCAAGAACCACGCATCCAGCACAAGGAACAGCCAGCTTTACTGGAAACCACTACACCAAAATTGCGGTCATTCACGACGGCAGGTAACGTATCGGACGACAATATCGCATATTCCGCAGGGGGGCATCGTAGCAGCCGTGAAAACAAACCACGAACGCGCTATGAATAACAATACCACCACCCATACCTCCCCCCGCCAGCGATTCATCCTGAACCTCTCTGAGAGCGATCTCTTCCAGCACTACCAGAAGGCCTTCCACACGCTGACCAGCCTGCCGCTGAGCCTGGAAGCCACCAAGGATGGCTCACTCATCGAAGGCATCATCACCCGCAAGGGCGTGGCCGGTGTGGTGGAAACGCAGGTGCCGGTGCGCGTGGGAAAAAACACCATCGCCTTCATGCTGACCGGCGGCGTGCGCCTCCAGCCTGCGAATGCCGAACACTTCGCCCCCGTGGCCAAGGCGCTGCTGGATGACGACCGCAGCGCCGCAGAGATCCGCGCCGCGAAGGTGCACTTTGAACACGTGCCCGTCATGGAACCCGCACGCTATGAGGCCGCGCTGGCCATCCTGCAGTCCTTTGCCCTCCAACTGGGAGACAGCGCACACCGCCTGCTGTTTGCCACCGCCACCCATGAGCCCGAGGCCGTGCGCAATGCCAAAATTTTCATCCACGACCATCTGGCCGAGCCGATGTCCCTCGAAGCCGTCGCCAGCGCGGTGAACGTCAGTTCCTTCCACTTCTGCAAGCTCTTCAAGCGCTCCACCGGCCTGACCTTCACTGACTTCGTGAACCGCGCCCGCGTGGAAAAGGCCAAGCGCATGCTCATGAAGCCCGCCGCCCGCATCACCGAAGTCGCCTACGACGTCGGCTTCCAGAGCCTCTCCCACTTCAACCGCAGCTTCCGCCGCATCGCCGATGAATCCCCCACGGAATTCCGCAGCCGCATGAAGCACGGCGGCCCGGCCCTGATGGCCGCATAAACTTTGTCGCCATGTGCACCGCTCCGCGGTGTTTCGACGACATTGCCCCGGAGAGGACGTCTGAGCGCGTTGGGCCATCCTTTCCGGGGTTTTTTGTGCCCTGGCGGAGCCACTTCAAAAATCAGCAATCGCTTCCACCCAGCGCAGCCGCCCCCTGAATGATTGATGATTATCGAATATTCGATTTTTGATTTTTGAGGTTTCCCAGCCCCCCTGCACTGCCCTTCCCCGGCGCAGATGCACTTGACCCCCCGCCCCCTCTGCGCACACTCGTTTCCCACTCTTCCAACCCTGAACCGAGAACTTAGAACCCCGAACACTTTTTTATGAGCCGGAAAATTCGTTATGGCATGATCGGCGGCGGACGCGGCGCCTTCATTGGCGGCGTCCATCGCATCGCAGCATCGATCGATCAGCAGATTGAACTCGTTTGCGGCGCTTTTTCCTCCGACCCCCAGCGCTCCAAGGACAGCGGCGCGGACTTCTTCCTGCCCGCTGAGCGCTGCTACGCCAACTACGAAGAAATGATCCGCACCGAGGCCGCGCTGCCTGCGGACAAGCGCATGGACTTCGTCTCCATCGTCACGCCGAACCACCTGCACTTCCCCGCCGCCAAGGCCGCGCTGGAGGCCGGCTTCCACGTCCTCTCAGACAAGCCCGCCACCTTCAACCTCGCGCAGGCCAAGGAACTGGCGGAAATCGTCAAGGCCAGCGGCAAGCTCTACGGCGTCACTTACAACTACACCGGCTACCCGCTCATGCGCCAGGCCCGGCAGATGATCGAAGAAGGCAAGCTTGGCGAGATCCGTAAAGTCGTCGTCGAGTACCCGCAGGGTTGGCTGGCCACCATGCTGGAAAACACCGGGCAGAAGCAGGCCTCCTGGCGCGTGGACCCCGCCATCTGCGGTGCCGCCGGCTGCATGGGAGACATCGGCACGCACGCCATCAACCTCGCCGAATACGTCACCGGTTTGCATATTAAAGAGCTCGCTGCTGACCTCACCATCTTCCTGGCCAAAGAAGGCCGCCGTCTGGAAGACGATGGCAACGTGCTGCTGCGCTTCACCAACGGCGCCAAGGGCGTGCTGCACTCCAGCCAGATTAGCATCGGCTGTGAAAACAACCTCAGCCTCCGCGTCTATGGTTCCCTGGGCGGCATCGAGTGGTCCCAGCTTGATCCGAACACGATGATCGTCACCTCCCTGGACAAGCCGAAGCAGATCTACCGCACCAGCATGGGCTACCTCGGCAGCGCCGCCGCCGCTTGCTCACGCACACCTTCAGGCCATCCCGAAGGCTACCTGGAAGGATTCGCGAACATCTACAAAAACTTCGCCAACCACGTCCGCGCCGTAAGCGCTGGCACCGCGCCGAACCCGCTCGACATGGACTACCCGACCATCGAAGAAGGCGTGGCCGGCATGGCCTTCATCGAAGCCGTCGTCGCCTCCTCCGCAAACAACGCCGCCTGGACCCCGCTGGACTACACACCGACCACGCGCGCGAAGTATGGTGACGCCACGCTGAGCAGTGATCGCGGCGGACTGGCGTAATAGCAGCTGCAGATTCTCGGAGCGATGTCGGCACACGCTGACATCGCTCTTTTTTTGGACACATCTTACCGCAGCTTTAGCTCGCATTCCCTCGTCCCCACGCATCGCGTAGCGATGCCAGCACGAGCGTCCCATCCTATCTCACCAGGAAGGCATGTCGGCACCCGCACACCGGACACATCTCCACACGGGAGCCCTGCCGCCAACTCCATCACTCCAAACACTTCGGCTCAAAACGGATGCCGGACTTCTTCACCATGATCTCCAGTTCCTCCCGGAAACTGCGCGTGCGAGGGTGCTCCTCCTGCCCGCTCACATAAGCCACCACCTCCGGCAGCACCGACGCGCTCACAGTGAAGGCCGCGTAGCCATCCTGTCAGGCGAACTTCGCTCGGCTCCGTATGTTCCGTAGGCATCCCTGCCTTGGATTCAATGTTCTGAATCTCTCCGCCCCCTCTGCTCCTTAGCCTTTCTGCGGCAAATCCGAACAGAAGGAGAGCTTCCATCTTGTCACTCCCTCATCCAGTTCAGCAGGGGCAGGGATCGGGCTGCAACGGTTGGAGCACCCTGTTCCTGACCCCCGAATTCTCGGGGTGGCGAAGCTGGATGTAAATGACGTTTTATGGCACGGTGCCACACCGATTTGAGTCCAGACGTGGGGCAATGGACCTAGGGCAATGGGGGGGAGACTTTGTCTGCTTCCCACCACCCCATAATTGTAAAATGACTTTCCCCCGACCTCGCAACATGCAGATTCCCTTATCTCTTCATCCTCCGAACACACGCTCATTTCTCCTAGCATTGGGGTTCCTCCTGATGACCTTCGAGATGGCCCCGCTCTCCGCCGCGACATTGACGTGGGATGCCAATTCGGGGACAAATTTGGCACAGGATGGGTCTGGCACTTGGCAGGCAGGTGCTGGCAACTGGTATAATACGGGAACATCCACGAATAATCAGATTTTCAACAATGGAGACATCGTTTTGTTTGGCACTGGCTCTCTCACTGTACCCTATGCCATCACCGTGAGTGGCACGGTGGAAACGGGCAGCCTGAGCTTTGCGCAACGGGGTCAGTATGATCTGAGCGGGGGCACCATTGAGCTCACGGGCACCGCTATTATTGATGTGCAGTATGGTGGAAGTGCGGCGGGCACTTTGGCGGATATTTCCATCGCATCAGTCATCACGGGCAGCGTGGGGCTGAACGCGAGTGTGCGTGGAAGTCTGACGCTGAGCGGGGCCAATACATACACAGGGACGACGAATTTCAGTGCGCCTTCTTCGTGGACGCCGTCCAGCTTGACGCTGGATTTTTCGGCTTCAGGCGCACCGGTGGCTGACATTCTTTACCATGACGCAGCGACAGCCGGGGATTTTGTTTTTAAAGACGGTGGAAGCGCCCAGGGGGAACTGCGTTTCCAGGGCGCGGGCGGGACGAACAATACTCAACGCCTGGGAAACATCCAAGTGGGAGAGAGCGTTCTGACCTCCCCCTTCAACGCGACTTTACGCCTGGTGTCTGGTGCGGGCGGAACGATGAATGTGACTGCGGGAACCCTCAGCCGGGGCAGTCTGCGGGATAGTCTGGCCATCATTGGGCCGGAAAGCGGCAGCCTGACGGTGACCAATGCAGATGGCCTGATCGGCACTTGGGCGACTTATTCCAATGCCAGCGGCAGCGTGGCTGGCTGGGCGGGAGCCTCCAGCGGCACGGTTGGCCTTTTTACAGGTGAGCTCATCTATGTCGCGGGGACGAATATTTCAGCGCTGGTGGGTTATACCACGACTTCGAATCTCACCATCGGCCAAACTTCCACAGGAGCAGTAACGCTCGCGGCGGGGACCACTCAGTTGAATACCCTGTCCATGACGGATGCTACAGCGGACCGTGCGGTGACGGTCGGGCTGGGGAATATTTTGCGGCTGGGTGAGGGTGGCGGGATACAGCTCATCGCAGGCGCGCGCAATCTGGACGTCGCTGGCGGCACACTCATGGCCGGAAACACCGGAGTCGCGGGGGGCAATGAGCTGACTTTGACCAACATGTCTGCGACTGCCACGCTGACGATCCAGTCCGTCATTGCCAACAACGGAACAGCTGGCTCAAACGATGTGACGAGCCTGATGGTGAATGGTACGGGCAAAGTGGTGCTGAGCGGTGCCAATACTTTCACCGGCAATGTGGATGTGCGTGGGGGGGGGATTTTAGAGTTGCAGCACAGTCAGGCACTGGGGGGCACGGCGGGGACCAACGCGGTGGCCATTGGCTCAGAACTCCGGCTTTCCGGGGGCATCACGATTGCAGAGGTTCTGACCATCGCCGGGACGGGGGTGGACGGAGGGGGGGCACTGCGCAGTGTCGGTGGCGACAATGTCATCACCGCAGCGGTGACCATGTCCGGCCCTGGAAACAACCCTGTGCCGCTATTGACCAATCGACTCGCCGCAGATTCGGGCACGCTCACTCTATCTGCCGGGGCGAATAAAGATGCTATTTCCATCAACACGGGAAACTCATGGTATGCCATCGGTGGTGCGGGAGACGTCATCGTCGTCAACCGTCTGAGTACTGGAGGTGCGGGTGGCTACATCAAAGACGGCAGCGGCACGCTCTATCTCCAGGGAAACAATCAGTTCGGCACACTCTACCTGGAACAAGGGGCGATCATTTCCTCAGGCACCTTTAACGTTGATTCTACACCGCGAAATATCCAGGTGCGCGGTGGCAGCTTGGAGCTCCAGCAAAACTCCACACAGCTTGTTGCCGGCGTGACCTTGGGCAGTGCAACGACAACGGAATCCCAGGCAACGATCACACTCGGCAGCGGCACCACGCTTTCGACGAATACCAATGTGACATTCACCACCAACGGCACCAGCAATGCGGGCCTCATCACTGGCGGTATTTTTGATTTAGGCGGTGCCGTCCGCACCTTCACGGTGGGAGACAGCACGGCGGTTACGAACGATTTGACCATCGCCAGCGTGATCAGCAACGGCTCTTTTGGCATGATCAAGACTGGCTCGGGCACCCTGCACCTCAGTGGCGTGAGCACTTTTAGCGGGGTCGTAACCGTGAGCACGGGAGTGCTCAGTGTTTCCAATCTTGCTCTCGGTGGACAAAACAGTGCGCTGGGCAGTTCCAGCAATGCAGCCGCCAACCTCCTTCTGGCAAGCACCACCACCCTGCGTTACACCGGTGCGGGAGACACCACAGACCGCCTCTTTACCGTCAATGGCAGTAACGCGACCTTGGATGCCTCCGGCACGGGTGCCGTCGTATTCAACAACAGCGGCAACGTCGCCTGGGGAACCAATAACCAGAGCCGAACCTTGAATTTCACCGGTTCCAGCACCGCCAACAACACACTGGCTGCCACTGTGGCCAACAATGGCACCGGGACAGTCACCCTCAACAAAACTGGCAGCGGCATCTGGTCTCTCGAAGGCGCAAATAGCTATACCGGCACCACCACCATCAGCGCCGGCACCCTGCTGGCCAACAACACGGGTGCCACCTCCGCCACAGGCACAGGATCCGTCATTTTAAACAGCGGAGCCACTCTGGGTGGCACCGGGCGGATTGCACCCACAGGAAGCAATTCCATCACAATCAATGGTGCCATCGCACCCGGCACGCCAGAAGTGGCCGGCGGTCAGGGCACTCTCACACTCGCTCCAGAGAACGGTTCGGTGATTTTGGGTGCTACCAGCAGCATCACCTTGGAACTCTTCAGCAATGGTGCCAACGGTCTGGCATTGACGTATACCGAGAGCGGATTGATCGACACCGTGGCAGGCACCTATGAAGAAACAGCCAGTGACCGCCTTGTTTTCACCT
Source organism: Verrucomicrobiaceae bacterium UBA7681 (assembly GCA_002482965.1). Lineage (GTDB taxonomy): Bacteria > Verrucomicrobiota > Verrucomicrobiia > Verrucomicrobiales > Verrucomicrobiaceae > Prosthecobacter. Next base: position 63,220 of record DLGZ01000048.1, read on the forward strand.
CCGTAGGAGCCGGCAAGCTGAACTTCACCAGCGCGGCGGATAAAAGCCTGCATGTCACCTTTGGCAGCGACTACACGCCAGAGCTGGGCGATGCCTTCGACCTCCTCGATTGGACAGCGGCGACGGGGCTGGACCTGCGCTTGTTGGATCTGCCTGAATTGAGTTCGTACGACCCCAATCTGATTTGGGATGACAGCCAGTTCATCAGTCATGGGATCATCGCGATTGCCACAACAGTGCCTGAGCCTAGCCGCGCCTTGCTGCTCATGGTGGCAGGCGGTCTGTTTTCAATCCGCCGCCGGCGGCCCTCTCATCTCAAGAGTAAATAAGCCCGCGTTTAGGGACCGTAAGATTGATGGCACTCTCTGAGCCGGACACGCCTGCGCCTCTTTGACAAACCAAGCTTCAGTGGCCAGCGCCACATAGCGGGGCACCTCCATTTTTACCTGCCACTCATTCCCAGAAAAAAACAAAACGGGGAGAACAAGCCTGCGCCCGTTCTCCCCGCTTCGACAAATCGCTCAGCAGCTCAAATCGCCACGGGCTTCCCAGTCTTCGCGGACTCATAGACCGCGTCGATCACCTGCATCAGACGCAGGGCCTGCTCAGGCGTGTTCATCGGCTCGGCCTTGCCATCAAGAAACTCAATGAAGTTCGCGGCGGAGCCGATCCGGCCCATGTCCTCGCAGGGCAGGCAGATGACTTTGCGGTCCACGCTGTGGCCGCCTTCCTGGATGTAGAGTTCGGCGGAATCGATGGCGGTGTTATCAAACCCGTCGATGGCGAAGAGGCGCTCCACCTTGCCACCGGCCTTGGTGCCCTGGAAGACCACGGAGACCTCCTCGCGCTTGATCATTTCAGCCCAGGAGACCTGAAGGGACATGACCTGGCCCGTCTTGAACATCACAAAGCCATGCGCCGCATTCTCCACATCCGTGGTGCCGCCCACGCGGTCAGGGATGCCCCAAGGGCCCTTGAACTGCTTGTCATGGATGAAGTCGGAGAACGTCTGTCCCATCACGTAGGCAGGCTCAGGATAGCCCATGAAGTACATGGCCAGATCCACCATGTGCAGCAGATCCACCAGCGCTCCGCCACCGGCAAGCTCCTTGGTGGTGAACCAGCCGCCGAAGCCCGGAATGCCAGTGCGGCGAATCCACTTCGCCTGCGCGGAGTTGATCGTTCCGACCACGCCTTGGTCGATGTAAGCCTTCATCGCGCGCGATTCAGGCCGGGCGCGGTTGTTGAAATTGAAGAGCACATGCTTGCCGGCCTTTTCGGCGACATCGATGATTTCCTGCACTTCCACGGCATTCAGCGCGGGCGGCTTTTCGCAGAAGACGTGCTTGCCAGCGTTGAGACACTGGATCGCCAGAGGTTTGTGGAATTTGTTCGGCACAATGACGCTGATGGCATCGAGTTCCGGACTTCCTGCCAGCATGGCCTCCACGGATTCATACGCCTTGGCGATGCCATACTTCTCCGCTGCCTTGGCGGCTGCTCCGGGCGCCGCATCGGCCACGGCCACGAGTTCCGCTCCTGCCTGGCGGAATCCCGCCGAGTGATACTGCAACATGCCGCCTGCTCCGATGACTCCGACTTTGATGGCCATAAAAAATGTGTACGTTAAGGGGTTGGTGAATTTTGACTGAGGGTCGCGAGAATGGAGATTCCCCGCCACCGAGTCAAGATTTGAAAACAGAGCGGGCCGGTCAGCACCGTATCAGCCTCGTCATTCGGATTTCGACATTTGTCATTTGGACGCTTTCATTCGTCCCACACCTCCCGCCTTATGCCTGCCACTCTCCGCCCCGCCACGCTCGCCGACCTCCCGGCCATCAACGCCATTTACAATCACTACGTCGAGCACAGCACCTGCACCTATCAAACCGTGCCCAGCACCGCACAAGAACGCCGCGACTGGTTTGACGCCCACGGCCCCGAGCACCCCGTGATCGTGGCCGAGGAAGAGGGCATCGTCATCGGCTGGGGCTCCCTCAGCCGTTTCCATCCACGCCAGGCCTACTGCCACAGCGTCGAGGACTCTATCTATCTGCACCACGAACATCAGGGCAAAGGCCTCGGCACCTTGGTGCTCGGCGAGCTCCTCTCACTCGCCAAAAAAATCGGCCACCACACCGTCCTCGGCGGCATCGATGCCGATCAGGCCGGCAGCATCGCCCTGCACACCAAATTCGGCTTCGTCAAAGTCTCCCACCTCAAGGAAGTCGGCCACAAACACGGCCGCTGGCTCGACGTGCTGTGGATGCAGAAGATGCTGTAAAAAAGTTGCCCAGTTGCGCCGCAACTGGAGCCTTCCCCGTGGGCTTGCGCAGCCGGTGGAGCTCGGCTATCTTTGGTACGTGATCCAATCACCGCCAGCAACGCTCGACCTGCCTTCGCTCTCCGCAGCGGTCCGCCCTGTTTGCGAACGCCACGCCGTCGCCCAAATGGAGTTGTTCGGTTCGCGTGCAAGTGAACAGGCGCACGACGGCAGCGACTACGACTTCCTGGTCACCTTCCTCCCACAGGCGAATGCCGGCCTGCTGGAGATGGGCGGCCTGAAGGAAGACCTTGAAGAGCAGCTCGGACATCGCGTTGATCTTCTCAGCCGCGCCGCCGTGGAGCGCAGCCGCAATCCCTTCCGTCGCCGCTCCATTCTCGCCGCGCCCGTCACCGTGTATGCTCAGTGACAAACAACACGGCCTGCTACGGGACATCCTCGACTCGGCTGCCATGATCCGCAGCTACCTCAATGGCGTCTCGCAAAACGCATTCATGTCGAACCCTGAGAAGCAGGATGCGGTGCTGCGCCGATTTGAAATCATTGGCGAAGCCTCAAGCCGACTCGCTCCGGAAACACAGGCGTTCTTTCCCGGCCTGCCATTCCGGCAAATGCGCGGCATGCGAAACATCATTGCCCACGATTACGGTGATGTGGACCTCGACCAAGTTTGGCTCACCGCTTCAGGCAATGATTTGATGGCCTTGATCACTGCGCTGCAATCCTTTTTCGACAGCGTCGAAGGGGCCTGTGAAATCTGATGCATCAAATGTAGACTCGTTCGCAGCAATGCGCATGCCCGCCAGTCTTGACGTTTTCCAGCCCACCCGCTAGAACCGCCCTCCAGCCAACGTCTTCACGCCATGCCCAGCGCCTTCGCTCCCCTGTCCCGCCGCCGGTTCCTCGGCAGCACGGCCATGGGCTTGTCCAGCGTCGCGTTGTCAGATCTCATGGCGGATTCGCAACCGCACTTCCCCGCAAAGGCCAAGCGCGTCATCTGGCTCTTCATGCACGGCGGGCCGAGCCACGTCGATCTCTTTGATCCAAAGCCCGAGCTAATCCGCCACGCGGGCAAGCCTTTGCCAGACAGTTACGGCGCCGTCGAGACACGCCGCAAGGTCGCGCAAAATCCGCTGCTCGCACCGGTCAAACCCTTCCGCAAGTATGGCCAGAGCGGCATCGAGGTCAGCGACTTCCTCCCGCACATGGCAGAGCTCGCAGACGAGATGTGCGTCATCCGCAGCTGCCATGGCGACAGCGTGAATCATCCGCAGTCCGTCTATCAGATGAACACCGGCTCCATCCAGATGGGCAAGCCCAGCATGGGCAGCTGGGTGTCCTACGGACTCGGCACAGAAAACGCGGACATGCCCGCCTTCGTCGTCATGCCAGATCCCGGCGGCGGCCTCAAAGGCGGACCACCCGCCTGGGGCAGCGGCTACCTGCCAGCCACCTATCAAGGCACCACAATGCGTGCCGGCGGCAGCCCCATCCTGGACCTCAAAGGCCCTCAAAGCACCGCACGACAGCGCGCCACGCTGGATCTCATCCAGCAGATGAATGCGCAGCATCTCGCGCAACACGCCGCCGACAGCGAACTCGACGCCCGCATCCGCAGCTACGAGCTCGCCTTCCGCATGCAAAGCGCCGCACCGGAAGCAGTGGATATCTCACGCGAAACCGAAGCCACGAAAAAACTCTACGGCATCGACGACAGCACCACACGCGAGTTCGGCACCCGCTGCCTGCTGGCACGCCGCATGATCGAGCGCGGTGTGCGCTTTGTGCAGCTCTACTCCGGCGACACCAACGGCTGGGACGCACACGAGAACGTGCTCAAGAATCACACCGACTACTGCGCCCGCACCGACAAGCCCGTGGCCGGTCTGCTGCGCGATCTCAAACAGCGCGGCCTTCTTGAGGACACCCTCGTCATCTGGGGCGGTGAATTCGGCCGCATGCCCATGAGCGAAAAAGGCGTGGGCCGCGATCACAACCCCTGGGGCTTCACCACCGTGCTCATGGGAGCGGGTGTGAAGCACGGCCACATCCACGGTGCCACCGATGAATTCGGCCTGCGAGCCACCCAAGACAAAGTCCACATCCACGATCTCCACGCCACCATCCTGCACCTCCTCGGCCTCGATCACGAGCGCCTCACCTTCCGCCTCAACGGCCTCGATCAGAAACTCACCGGTGTGGAAGGCTGCGATGTCGTGAAGGGAATTCTCTCTTAAAAATGTCGAATGATGAATGCAGAAGGACGAATGTCACACTGACAAGTGCTGGCACAGTTCTTTGCGTGCTCGTCTGCATGGCGTTCGGAATTCAGCTCGCCCACTCCGCCTCCATTCGTGCCTCCGCCGATCCCGTGAAGGACGAGCGCCCCATCAAGCCCGAGGACAAAGAGCACTGGGCTTTCAAGCCACTCCAAGTCACCCCCGGCAACAAAGGCATCGACGATCTCGCCAAGCCTTCATCCCCTCCCGCAGATCCCGCCACCCTCATCCGCCGCATCACCTTCGACCTCACCGGCCTTCCACCCACTCCCGAAGAAGTCGATACCTTCATCAAAGAGCACTCCCAGGATCCAGCATCCAGCATCGAGCATCTAGCCACCCGCCTCCTCGCCTCCCCACGCTACGGCGAACACTGGGCCCAATGGTGGCTCGATCTCGCACGCTACGCAGACACCGACGGCTTCGAATACGATGCCGAGCGCAACCGCGCCTGGCAGTATCGCGACTGGGTCATCGACGCGCTCAATCGCGACATGCCCTTCGATGCCTTTGTGCAGCATCAAATCGCGGGAGATTCGATGGGAGACGAAACCGCCACCGGCTTCCTTTTCTCCTGCCCGGACATGCCAGACCTCAACAATCAAAGCGAACGCCGCCACGTCCTGCTCAATGACATCGCCACCACCGTCGGCGCCGTGGGTCTCGGCCTCACCGTCGGCTGCGCGCAGTGTCACGATCACCCCTACGATCCCATCAGCCAGGCCGACTTCTACCGCCTGCGCGCCTTCTTTGACAACACCGTGCTGACCAAGACCAGCAAGCCCCTCGGCCCAGCCGTCCGCATCTTCACCGCTGGCATCCCCGCCAGCACCGTCTTCGTGCGTGGCGACTTCAAGCGCCCCGGCCCCGAAATCCAGCCCGCCATTCCCCGCATCTTCGGCGCCACACCCGCTAAGGCCGACCGCACCGCACTCGCTCAATGGCTCGCCAGCAAGGACAACGCCCTCTTCCTACGCACCATGGCCAATCGCCTCTGGCAGCAGCACTTCGGCAAACCACTCGCAGCCATTCCCGGAGATCTTGGTCATCAGGGCGAAGCCCCCACCAATCCCGCCCTGCTCGACTGGCTGGCCGCCGAACTGCCACGCCAAAGCTGGAGTCTCAAGCGCCTGCACAAAGTCATCGTGATGTCCCAGACCTATCAGCAGAAGACCGCCAACCCAACACGCCTCACCGGCGAAATGCTGCGCGATGCCATGCTCAGCGTCAGCGGCCAGCTCAACCTCAAAACCGGCGGCCCCGGCGTGAAACTTCCACTGCCCAAGGAGATCAGCAGCACCCTGATCAAGAGCCAGGCCGCCGCCACCCCCGACGTAGCCGAGCACACCCGCCGCAGCATCTACACCTTCGCCCGGCGCAATCTCCGCCACCCGCTCTTCGAGCTCTTTGACCGCCCCGATGCCCAGATCTCCTGCGCCCGGCGCAATGACTCCACCACCGCCCCGCAGGCCCTCATGCTGCTCAATTCCGACTTCGCCCACAGCATCGCCACGAAGATCGCCGCGTGTTTAAATGAGCAGCACGGCACCAATGCCACCGCCCTCATCACCGCCGCCGCCCAGCGCTGCCTCTCTCGCCAGCCCACGCCGCAGGAACTCAAGCTCGGCCAAACATTCCTGCAAAAACAAACCGCCCTCACCCCCGGCTTCCGCGAGGCTCTGGCAGACTACTGCCTTGCCCTGCTAAACTCGAATGAGTTCGTATATGTGGACTGAAACATGAACGATACACCTTCCAACAGCGGCTTATTTAGTTCTCGCCTGCCTCTGAAGCAGGCGAGTAGCGAATAACATGACACTGGATATAAATACAATAATGACTCAGCCCACTTGAAGCTCGAGGCTAATGGTGAATCTTAGGCGTTCTCTAAGATCAACCATGCCAAAACTCGACATCAGCCCCTACCCCGATACCCCCACGGCACGGGCTGAGTTGGGGGAGTTTCTGACGCGGCAGCTCCCGCCCCAGAACCGTCCCAAGTGGGAGCAGCGCCTGCGATTTTGGTGGGATGAAAACCCCGCCGCCGCAGCCATCGAAGAACGAGGCCGCTGGGTGCATGCAGACGGACGTTTGGTCGCCTACGGCGGATCCATTCCCGCCCTCTATGCCTGGCAGGAGCACCCCTGTCAGGCGCTGTACTCCACCACCTTTTGCGTGGACGGTCAGTTCCCCAAAGCCGCAGCCCTCATCTTTCTACAGCAGCGCGAGGTGGCGGAGCACCGCATCATCGCCCACTCCACTCCCAGCCCCCGTGTCCAGACCGCGCTGCTCAAGCTCGGCGCCCGGGCGGAGCAGACCGTCACCCGCCACTACTTCCCCGCTGGACCCGCCTCTCACCTCCGCGGACGCTCTTGGTGGCCCGCTCTGCCAGCAAACAAACGCGTGGTGACAGATCCCGCCGAAGTCACCGCCATTGCACGTCCCTACCAGCGCGCGGACCGCATCGAGAAATGGATCACTCCCGAGTACTTGCGGTGGTTCTGCCACTCCCCCACACGCCCGCATCATTTCCTCGGCCTCGTCGATGCCGCAGGCACGCTCAGTTCCTACCTCCTCGTCACGCGCCAACACGTGCGCGGCCTGCGCAGTTGGGACGTACTGGAAAGCTTCACCACCCAGGAGGACCGGACTGAGCTCTACGCCCTCATCGGCCTCCTCGTCAAAGAGCCCGGCCTCCTCCCCGGCGGTGCCGTCCTCATCACCGCCGCAACCTTCCCCGACGACCTCACCTGGGCTCCTCCCCCCGCCCTCCTCCGCCGCACCCAGCACGTCTGCCACTTCTTCCTTTTCCCCGAAGCCCTCCGTCAGGCCCCCAAACACACCATCATGGCAGAGGGTGATCTGGGCCTGTGACCCCTTAAAGGCGAAGGCGCCGGGATTTCTCCCGACGCCTTCATTGTGGATCGGCCCTCATAAGCCGGATTCTGTGTCCCCGATGCCCTTCGACACCTGGCTGTGATCATTTATCTGTCGGGCTGAGCGACCAGCCCGCCCCTGCTTGCGCAGTGGAGCGACTATTACCCGGAGGTATCCATCCCTTGCGGGACTTGCGGCCAGGCGGGCCTTTCTCCTGTTCTGTCTTGCACCGCATGAGGTTTGTCGTGCCCCCTTCCTCGCGGTTGGGGCGGTGGGCTCTTACCCCGCCGTTTCACCCTTACCCACGCTTGCGCGCAGGCGGTTTGTTTTCTGTGATACTGTCTGTGACTGCGGCTTGCACCGCAGCCCCCACACTTTCATGTGGCATGCTGCCCTGTGGTGTCCGGACTTTCCTCTGGCGTCCCCGCCTTGCAGCAAAAACACCAGCGATCACTCCGACCGACCCGCCGTGAGCATAGAGTCTTCGGCCAAAAGGGCAAGCCGGGCCTGCGTTGAAAGATGCCGTGAAACTTTTCCCCCGCTGCGGGTGTTGAACCCGCTGTCCACTTCCCCCCATGAAACTCCTGCCCTCCTTCCTCCTCACCCTCATGGCCAGTTTCTCTCTGACCCATGCTGAAGACGCTACCAAACAACGCCCCGGCATCGCAGGTGCTGGCGGCCCGGGCCGCGAGAAGATCAAGGAGATGCTGCTGCAGAAATTCGACGCCAATAAAAACGGCACGCTGGACCCAGATGAGAAGGCCGCTGCCATGAAGGCCATGCAGGAACGCCGAGGCGGCAGCCCCAAGGGCGGCTCCCCCGGCACCACCGGCGAGCCCGTGAAAGGCGGCGGCCCAATGCAGGCAATGCTCCTCCAAAAATTCGATACCAACAATAACGGCGTTCTCGATCCCGAAGAGCGGGAAGCAGCCATGAAGGCACGCGCTGCCAAGTCCGGCGGAGTACCGACCTCCGGTGGCAGCAGCACAGAGAGTGGAAGCAAGTTCCGCCGCCCACCCGAAGGATCAAAAGAAGGCAAACCTGCCAAGTGAACCGGCGTCTCTGCTTACTTCGCGACGTTGTCTTTGAACAGCTTCAGCAGCGTGTACTCAGCGTACTGAATGTCGCTAATCTTCCACGCCCCGCCCTGCTGTACGCAGTGGTAGGTGATGCGCTGCTTTTCTTCGAAGTTCACAAAGGTCACCAGCACAGTGGTCTTGCCGTCTTCGGTTTTCGCGGGGTGGATGACGAACTCCTTGATCTCCGTGTCCTGGGCGTCGTAGAGCGGATCGGCACCGAGCGCGCCAACTTCACCTTTGGAGTCGATGGCGTCTTTCCAGATGAGATCGCCGAGTTCCTTCGTGAAGTAGTGGTCCACCAGCGCCCGGTTCTTGTCCTGGAAAAACGGCGACGCCATTTTCTCCTCCGACTTGTAAAGCTCAGCAACCAACGCGTCTGGCGCAGCCGCCTTGTCAGCAGCATGAAGGTTCAGACCACAGGAAACAAACAGCAAAAGTAGAGTCAGGAAGCGCATGCGGCTGCTATCGCCGCAAACGCTCCAAAGTCGAGTTCATCATCTCATTTGTCCGCGTCCTTCTTGCCCTTCTTCTTCGGCGCATCCGGCAGCGGCACACCGCGCTGGCGTGCCTCCCACTCCGCGTAGCCTTTTTTGCTGTGATTGCCCACGTACTGGTAGGTGTCAAAGATCGCCCCATTGCCGAGCGCTCGCGGGTCTTTCTCTTCCTTCAGGATGGACTCCAGTTTCGTCCGCAGTTCCTGCTTCTGCGCAGCAAACTGCGGCTCCTTGGCAAGGTTTTTCAAGCACTCAGGATCTTGGGCAATATTATAGAGTTCCTCCTCCGGGCGGTAGTTGAAGGCGAGATCATAGAAGAACCCCTTGTTCTCCACGATCCATGATTTCGTCGGCCCGTCATCGCAGTTGCCGTAGCCGGTTTCAGGATTGCAGGCGGGCCAGCGTTCCGGGTGGTAATTGTGGCTGTAGAAAAACTCCGGCGTGCGGATGGCGCGCACAGGATAACCCCAGTCGTTCGGGCGGCCCAGATCGTGGCGCTCCTTGCCAGCCAGCATGACTTTGCGGTCTTCCACAAAGCCGCTCTTCTCACTGCGCAAAATATTCACCAGACTGCTGCCGCTCATCTGCTCATGCTTGTCCAGTCCGGCCAGTTCGAGATACGTCGGCGCAAGATCACGCACATTGACAAAATCTTCGACCACACGCCCCGGCTTGATCCCCTTCCCCCAGCGCATGGCCAGCGGCAGATGGTAGCCGTCCTCATAAATCTGCCCCTTCACCCGTGGAAACGGCATGCCGTGGTCCGACGTCACAATGACCAGCGTGTCTTCCAGCAGCCCGGACTTCTCCAGCATATCGAGCGCCTGCCCGATCTGCTTATCGCCCCACTCGACCTCGATCGCGTAATCGGCCAGATCACCGCGTACCGTCGCGTTGTCAGGCAGATAGCCGGGCACCTTCACATCCTCAAGTTTCTTGCCAAGACGCACACCGGAGTCGAGCTCGTAGGAGCGGTGCGGCTCCTTGAATCCCATCCAAAAACAGAACGGCTGCGCCTTGTCGCGCTGCGCCAAAAAGGCTTCAAAGTTACGCGGATAGTCCGTGGTCGTAATGCCCTTCGCTGGCACTTTTTGCGTGAATTGATCAAACGCCGGACCGGCTGGATTCCGCGTGCGGCCTTCCAGTTTGAACTCACCCGGCCCCCAGCCCTTGCCGGTCAGGCCCACGTTGTAGCCACCCTTTTCGAGGAGATCAGGATACACGGCAAACTTCGGCGGGAAGATGCCTCCATGACAGGAAGCCTCCTCAAGCTGCCAGGAATTCCGCCCCGTGAGGATCGTCGCGCGGCAGGGACTGCACTTCGGATTGGAGGTGAAAGCGTTTTTAAACAGCACTCCTTCCTTCGCCACGCGGTCGAAGTTCGGTGTCTTGACCCAGTCACATCCATAGGCACCCGCATGCTGCCAGCCCCAGTCGTCAAAGATGACGAAGAGGATGTTCGGACGTGGCGCATCCTCAGCACGGATGCTGGAGAGAAGAGATAGCGCGGCAAGGACGGCGGACAGGAGCAGTTTCATGCCCGTGAAACGCCGCCAAAATCCTCAACTTGCAGCCGCTTCTTCCACGCTCACACAGGTGCAGATGAGATGGCGGTCGCCATAAACATTGTCGATGCGCGAGACCGGCGGCCAGTACTTGGACTCCTGCACCCACGGCAGCGGGAAGGCGGCGGCCTCACGCGTGTAGGCGTGCGGCCAGTCGCTTTTCGTGACGGCAGCGGCGGTGTGCGGGGCCTGCTTCAGCGTGTTATCCGTCGCATGATACTTGCTGCTTTCCACGCCGATCATCTCCGCGTGGATGCACTGCATCGCCTCGCAGAAACGGTCGATCTCCGCCTGGCTCTCACTCTCCGTGGGCTCGATCATGAGCGTGCCTGAAACCGGCCAGCTCATCGTCGGTGCATGATAGCCAAAATCCATCAACCGCTTCGCCACGTCTTCGACCGTCACCTTGTGGAAATGGCTGAAGTCGAGGATGCATTCGTGCGCGACGAGTCCCTTGGAGCCTTTGTACAGCGTGGGGAAATTCGCCTCCAATTTCTTCGCGATGTAGTTGGCATTGAGGATCGCCATCTTGGTCGCATCCACAAGGCGCGGCCCCATCATGGCAACATACATCCAGGAGATCGTGCAAATGCTCGCGCTGCCCCAGGGGGCGGAGCACACCGCACCTTCACGGCGGTCCGTCTGCCACGTGTGGTGCCCCGGCAGATGCGGACGCAGATGCGCCGCCACAGCGATGGGCCCAACTCCCGGCCCGCCACCGCCATGCGGAATGCAGAAGGTCTTGTGCAAATTCAAATGGCACACATCCGCGCCGATGCGCCCTGGAGAGGTTAACCCCACCTGCGCATTCATATTCGCACCGTCCATGTACACCTGCCCGCCATGCTCATGCACCAGTCGGCAAATTTCGACGATGGACTCTTCAAACACACCATGCGTCGAAGGATACGTTACCATCAGCGCGGCCACCTTGTCTTTGCTGGCCTCCAGCTTCGCCTTCAAATCATCGACCGAAATGTTGCCCTGATTGTCACACGTCACCGCCACGACTTTGAAGCCGCACATGACCGCGCTGGCCGGGTTCGTGCCATGCGCCGAAGTAGGGATGAGGCAGACATCGCGGTGCTCCTCGCCACGTGCTGCGTGGAAGCGCTTGATTGCCAGCAGGCCGGCATACTCGCCCTGAGATCCCGCATTCGGCTGCAAGGACACGGCGTCAAAGCCGGTGCATTCCGCCAGCCAGCCTTCGAGATCACTGAACATCGTGTGATAGCCCTCCGTCTGATCATGCGGCGCGAAGGGATGCAGCCCGTTCACCTCCGGCCAGCTCAGCGGCATCATCTCCGCCGCAGCGTTCAGCTTCATCGTGCAGGAGCCCAGCGGGATCATGCTGCGGTTCAGCGCGATGTCCTTCGATTCCAACCGGTGCAGGTAGCGCATCATCTCCGTCTCGGAATGGTACGAATTGAACACCGGATGGGTCAGAAACTCAGACCTGCGGTGGTGTCGCTCAGAGCAGTGCAGCGGATTTTCGTCATCCATCACCGGCGGCTTCTGCGCCTTGGAAATGCCAAAGGCGGTGAGCAGATTGAGCAACTCCTCCTCCCGCACGCGTTCATCCAAAGCAATGCCCACAGTCACGTCGTCGATCTTGCGCAGATTGAGGCCGAAGATCAGCGCGCGCTTGATCTGGTCATCGGCGTTCGCCACGCGCACGCTAAGCGTGTCAAAGAAGTCGTCGCTCAGCACGTCCAGGCCCGCACGCAGCAGCTCGCCCGCCAGCCAAACCGCCGCACCATGCACACGATGCGCGATGGTCTTAAGCCCCTTGGGCCCGTGATACACCGCATACATGGATGCCATCACCGCAAGCAGCACCTGCGCGGTGCAGATATTGCTGGTGGCTTTCTCACGGCGGATGTGCTGCTCACGTGTTTGCAAAGAGAGACGATAGGCAGGCTTGCCGGATGAATCCTTCGAAACACCGATCAAGCGTCCGGGCAGCCGACGCTTCAACGCATCTTTCACCGCCATGAACGCAGCATGCGGTCCGCCAAAACCCAGCGGCACACCAAAGCGCTGGCTGTTGCCCACGCAGATGTCCGCTCCGAATTCACCCGGTGGCCGCAGCACCGTGAGCGCCAGCAGATCAGCGCTGACGACGAGCAACGCTCCCGCCTCATGGGCTTCTGTCGCAAGTTCAGCAAAATCATGAATGACACCCTGCGTGTCAGGATACTGCACCAGCACAGCAGCCAGTCCCTTCGTGCCGTCATGCTTCCAGTTCATCACGTCTCCCACCTCCACGCGAATCCCCAGGGCATCCATGCGCGTGCGCACGACCTCGATGTTGTGCGGGTGGCACTGGTCTGAGACAAACACGCGCGTTGCACCAGCCACCTGCGCCACCGCCAGGCCCAAAGCCTCGGCGCACGCGGTGCCTTCATCGAGCAGCGAGGCGTTCGCGACGTCCAGCGCCGTGAGGTCGCGGATCATCGTCTGAAAATTGATCAGTGCCTCAAGTCGACCCTGCGCAATCTCAGCCTGATACGGCGTGTAGGCCGTGTACCAGCCGGGATTTTCGAGGATGTTCCGCTGGATGACCGGCGGCGTGAAAGTGTCATGATAGCCAAGCCCGATGAACGAGCGCATGACCTTGTTCAGTCCCATGATCTGCCGCATGCGGCGCAGGGCCTGCTCCTCGCTCAGTGGTGGTGCCAGATTGAGCGGCTCACGCACGCGAATGCCTTCCGGCACGACTTGATCGATGAGATCATCGAGCGTTTTGAAACCAAGCGTTTGCAGCATGCTCTCCGCCTCGGCGGCAGAGGGACCAATGTGGCGGCGGGAGAAGTTTGTAGGCATCGAAATCGGGGCGGATTTTTGAGGCCGCCACGCTACCTAGCCGAGGGCCTGTGTCACTTGCCAAACAGCGCCCAGAACTTTTTCTCGGAGGCTTTTTGCTTGCCCTTGGCCTCCCGCAGAAAGGGGGCCAGTGCCGCCAGATTGATGATCCAGTGGTTGATGAAATTAAACGGCGTGCGCAGAGGTCGTTCGAAATCAACAAACAGCACCACCCGATAGCCGTCGGTGTCGTTCCAGACTTCGTGGTTGTACGTGTCATCAAAGATGATCGCCTTGCCCTCCTCCCAGGCATAGACCTGGTCGGCGATGCGAATGCGGCACTGGTGGCGCGGTTCCGGCACCATCAGTCCCAAGTGCATGCGCAGCACACCCGCGAAGGGACCACGATGATGCGGTATGTGCTTGTTCGGTGAAAGGATGGAGAAGAAGCCGGTGGTGCAGCCGGGGATCTTAGCCAGCACCTTCATGGTTTCCGGGCAGTGGCGGGCGTTTTCCTCGCAATCCATACCGACACCTTTGAGGAAAAACGTCTTCCATTGGTCATCTCCCTGGATCATGCCGACTTCCTTCACGATGTCCTGAAAGCTGGGCATCGCATCGCGGTATTTCATGATCGAATCGACTTCGGCGCGCACCTTCTGCCAGTCCGCCTCGACGTCCTTCACCCAGGGGAAGTGCCGTGAGTCATAGATCGGCGGATCGCCCTGCACCGAGCAATGCGCAATGACCGCCTCGGCGAGATCCTGCAGGCGGTTGGTGAGGCGCTCCACCCAGCCGCTGGCCGGAAAGGTGCGGTGGCGGCGGTGATAGCCATCAAGCGGCTTGAACTGGAAGCCGGCGGGAACAGTGGCGATGGAGGGTAATGCTTCGGGAGGCATAGTTCGAGAGTCCGAAACGAGTAACGAATCTGTCACTTATTGCAGCCGGAAAAATCACGGAAAAACACTCAAAATCGCATCCCGCTCAGGCGATGTGCTTGCCGTAGGCGGCAGCGTCCATCAGCGCGTCAAACTCCGCCGGGTTGGATGGCTTGATTTTGAAAATCCAGCCGTCGGCATAGGGATCACGATTGAGCAGGCCCGGATCACTGCCGAGCGCCTCATTGATGGCCACGATTTCGCCCGCCACCGGAGCATAAATGTCACTCGCCGCCTTGACCGATTCGATCACGCACACCTGCTGTCCTGCACTGACCTGGGTGCCCACCTTGGGAGGGTCCACAAAGACCACGTCCGTTAGCTCCGCCTGCGCATGATCCGTGATGCCTACCGGGGAGGGGTCTTGCGTAGGATCGATCCATTCGTGGGAGTCACGGTAGCGGAGATTGTCAGGGACGTTGCTCATGGGGATGTCTGTTGAGAATATTAAACGGAAGGCTTTCGATAAAACGGCTTTTTCACCACTTCCGCCGGGAAACGCCGCCCGCGGATTTCGATTTCCAGCGTGCTGCCGATCGTGGCGGCGCTCAGCGGCACGTAGGCCATGCCGATGCCGCCCCCAAGGCTGGGAGACTGCGTACCGCTGCACACCTCCCCGATGATCTCACCAGCAAATGCCACGGGATAATGCGGGCGCGGTGGAGGCGCTGCACCGGTCATGCGGAAGGCAGCCAGCTTGTCGGGCAGTCCGGCGGCCTTTTGCGTCACAAGAGCCTCGCGCCCGGTGAACTCACCCTTGTCGAGATCCACAAAGAAACCGAGCCCCGCCTGCAGCGGCGTGCGCTGTTCGGAAAGATCATTGCCATTGAGCGGGTAGCCCATCTCCAGCCGCAACGTGTCACGCGACCCGAGCCCGCAGGGCATCCCACCTGCAGCCTTCACGGCATCCACGATCTTGCGGAACCACGTTTCCGCCGCCTCCATGGGCATGAAAAACTCAAATCCTTCCTCGCCAGTGTAGCCCGTGCCGCAGAGCCACATCGGCCCGTCGCTGGTCATGGTGACGAGGATGGTGTTGTGCTCCGGAAATGATGCGGCGCTGCCAAAGACCGCCTCCGCCACTTCGCGTGCCTTGGGGCCCTGGATGGCCAGACCAGCAGTGAAATCACTCGCGTTGGCCATCAGCACGTCATCATCTTTAGTGAGCTGGGTTTCGAGATGCCCCCAGTCCGCATCAATGCGCGAAGCATTCACGACGAGGTAAAATTCACGCTCGCTGGTGCGGTAGGCGATCAGGTCGTCAATCACCCCGCCAAGTCCGTTCAGCAGCAGAGTATACTGCCCCTGGCCCGGCTGCAGTTTCGCGATGTTGTTGGTCAGCACCCGGTTCAGAAAAGCTTCGGCACCGGTGCCGCTCACGATGAACTGCCCCATGTGCGAGATGTCGAACACCCCGACGCTTTGCCGCACGGCTTTGTGCTCATCGACGATCCCCGTGTATTGTACTGGCATGTCCCAGCCGGCAAAAGGTACCATGCGGGCACCCATTTCCACATGCACGGCGTGCAGGGGAGTGCGGCGGAGGGGGGTAGTGTCGGACACGGTGCGCCCATGTTGTGAAGCGCGGACGCTTTGTCAATTCTCGCAGCATTTTAAGCCAATTTCTGAATGCCAATCTCATTTGCAGCCCCTCGCATCCGCTCCATACTCCGCCTCCCCCAACTCCCGAGATAAAAGCCCCACCCATGGCAGCCCCTTTCCTCACCCAGGACTTGCACATCCGCTGGTCCACCCTGACCCCCGAACATATCGAAGCCGACATCCGCGCCGCCCTTGAAAAAGCGCAGGCGAATCTGGATGCCGTCATCGATCAGGATCGCGGCAAGCTGATGAACTTTGATTCCGTCGTGCTCGGCCTCGACGAATGCACCCGTGAACTGAATGAAGCTTGGGGCCTGGTGACCCATCTCGATTCCCTCTGCAACTCCCCCGCCCTGCGTGAGGCGCACAACAAGATGCTGTCGGAAGTCAGCTCCTTCTTCGCCAAGATCCCGCTCAATGAGCATCTCTGGGACCTCTTTGTCACCTACAGCAAGACCGACGAGGCCAGACAGCTCACCCCCGTGCGCAAACGTGCCCTGCAGGAATCCATGGAAGGATTCATCGAGGCCGGTGCCGACCTGCCCCCAGAGAAAAAGAAGCGCGTCGAGGAGATCGAAGCCGAGCTCTCCAAGCACACGCAGAAGTATTCCGAGAACGTGCTCGACTCCACCAACAAGTGGGAGCTGCTCATCGAGGACGTGGATCGTCTCAAAGGACTGCCGCAAACCGCCATCGAAGCAGCCAAGGCGGATGCGCTGGCCAAAAATCTCGGCACGCCTGAGCAGCCGGTCTATCGCTTCACCCTCAAGGCCCCTTCGATGATTCCGGTCATGGAATACCTCGAAGACGCAGGCATCCGCCGTCAGGTCTGGGAAGGCTCCTGCAGCATCGGCCGCGGCGGCGAGCACGATAACACCGAGCTCGTCTGGAACATCTTGCGCCTGCGCCATGAGAAAGCTCTGATCATGGGCAAGGCGAACTTCGCCGATCATGTCCTGAACCACCGCATGGCCAAAAACGGCCAGAGCGCCCTCCGTTTCATCACTGACCTCTACGAGCGCGTGCATGAAGCTTTCAAGCGTGAAACCATCGAACTCCAGGAGTTCCGCGCCGACAGCGCCCACCAAGCAGTCGATCTGTTCGAACCCTGGGAAGTCGCCTTCTGGAGCGAACGCCAGCGCAAATCAAAGTACGACTTTGATGAAGAGGAGCTGCGCCCCTTCTTCCCCATCGACAGAGTGCTCAACGGCATGTTCCAGCTTGCCGAGAAGGTCTTCGACCTTCGCATCGTCAGCCGCGAAGTCGTTTACGTCGAGCCCGGCCAGGAAGCCCCGGCCAACGTCAGCACCCAGCCCGGCAAAGCAGGCCCTGTGGAGGTCTGGCACCCGGAAGTAAAGTTCTATGAAGTGCGCAATGAGAAGGGCGTGCACATCGGCTCCTTCTACGCCGACTGGCATCCGCGTGACTCCAAGCGCGGCGGTGCGTGGATGAACTACCTCAAGATGGGAGTACCGCCCAGTGGCGAGCGCGACCGCCGCCTGCACCTCGGCCTCATCTGTGGCAACATGACGCCACCGGTCGATGGCAAGCCTGCGCTGCTCACGCATGATGAAGTCACCACCGTCTTCCATGAATTCGGTCACCTTCTTCACCAGCTCTGCGGCAACGTCGAAATCCCCTCGCTCAATGGTGTCAGCGTTTACTGGGACTTCGTGGAGCTGCCCTCGCAGCTCATGGAAAACTTCTGCTGGGAGCGTGAGAGCCTCGACCTCTTTGCCCGCCATCATGAAACCGGTGAAACGATTCCCCCTCGGCTCTTCAAGAAGCTGCTGGCCGCCAAGAACTACCGCAGCGCCAGCGACATCATGCGCCAGCTCGCCTTCGGCAAGCTCGACCTCGAACTGCACATGCACCACGCCACGGATGAAGGCGCAGACCTCGACAAACTCGCGCGCTCCATTCTGAAAGGCTACGTCATGCAGCTCAAAACCGAGCAGCCGACGATGGCCCGCCGTTTCGGCCACCTCTTCAGCAGCCCCGTCGGCTACGCCGCCGGCTACTACAGCTACAAATGGGCCGAAGTGCTGGATGCCGATGCCTTCACCCGCTTCCAGCAGGAAGGCGTCCTCAATCCTGAAGTCGGCCGCGAATTCCGCGACACCATCCTCAGCAAAGGCAACTCCGAAGACCCCGCCAAACTCTTCCAGAACTTCATGGGCCGCGACCCCGACGCCATGGCCCTCCTCGTCCGCGCCGGGCTGGCATAAGGTCAGCGCCTGCCTCGCACAAGCAGGATAGCCGAATCAATATCTCTACTCTGGATCATAGTTTGACTCTTTCTTTGCACTAAAGTGCAGCACTGCCGTTCTTAGATCCCGGAGGGATCACAGCCGGTAGACAGGGATAAGCTCGCGTAGCGAGCGCCATCCCTGGAAAGAATGCCCCTCCGGAAAGCAAATCGAGGACTTTCTTCTCCGTACCGCGTCCTCCAGCAGCGTCTCATCGTCACGCCGCTGCGGTCACCGCGCTTCGCCATGCTCCACTGCTGTCCACTCCGGCGTGCGGCTCAGGGATATCTTCGGAAGGCGATCGTTGGCTCCCATTCAGACCCGTTTTGACTGCTAAGTCTTCGCCACCCGCCCTCGATACGCCAGGGCGAAGAACACGCACACCGCCGCCGTCAACGCCGTCTCGCCCCACCAAAACCGGGGCCAGTCGGTGGTCTTGCCCACCGTGCAGGCAGCGAACCACCATCCTCCACCGAGGTAGCCGAGGAGATTGCCCACGCCGCTCATCAGCATGGCCAGCAGCGCCTGCGCACGCACCCGCCATTTCGGATCAATGCGCTCTTCCAGATAGATCTGCGTGGTGATAAAATAGAGTGTGTAGGCGAAGCCATGCAGAAAGGTGCCAAACAACACGCTGGGCAGCGTGTTGAGCGTATTGAAGGAGTAGCGCACCACGCAGATGGCGATGCCGGAAAGGAAGACCCACTTCAGCCGCACACGCGTCAGCAATCCCGACAGCAGCAGCATGACGACCACCTCGGTCGTTTGACCGAGCGATATAACAGCGGAGATGTTCTTCACACCCAGATCATGCAACTGACGCGAGGTGTACGGATAAAACGCCGCCAGCGGAATGCAGTACAATGCCGCCGTCAGGAAGACCACCCGGTGATCCCGGTGGATGAGCAGCCCAAGAGCATCGAGTCCGAGAACCTGCTTCCAGGTGCGGTGCTGCACCACCTCGCCGGGCGGAATCATCGGCAACCGCCAGGTCAGGCTCATCACCACCAGCCACAGCCCCGCAGCCGTGAATCCCGCCACCAGCGAGGCATCGGCACGCAGAACAAAGCTCACGATCCAGCAGCCGACCATCCAGCCCCCCGTGGCCCAGGCACGCAGCGGGCCAAACTGCACCTTGGCGTCATGCAGCTGGGAGAACACAATGCTGCTGGTCACGCTCCAGGCCGGCAAGGCACACAGTGCCAGTGCCTGCGCACAGATCAAAACCGCCGCGTCACTCCAGCCCCATGCCAATGAAGCACAGGTGATGAACAGAGCCATGCTGGTGGCCGCCGTCAGCCAGCGCAGCAGCAGCACCGGCGAGTGCTTTTGATCCGCCAGCGCCCCCACAAACAAAGGCGAAATAAACGCGGCGGTCGCAGTCGTGGCAAACACCCACGGCACCAGATGCCCGCGACCATGCGCATTGAAAACGTTCGCCAGCGGCACGCTCCACATCCCCATCGGCAGCGCCGTGCAGAAAAACAACGTCGCCAGCGATTTACGGCTGGCCTTGGCATCCGGGGCGGGGTTGGACATCGTTGTTATTTTTGAAATAAGCCGGGAGACGGCAAACTCCAACAACGAGTCTGTAAAAAGCGTTGGTTGCACCCCCGGCCAACCTTTCCATCTTCCGCGACCTTTCTTCCCCCCTCCCAACCTCCCTTTCTCATGGAAAACGTCATCATCATCGGCACCGGCTGCGCCGGCTACACTGCGGCCATCTACACCGGCCGTGCCAACCTGAAACCGTTGATCCTCTCCGGCAACATGCCCGGCGGCCAGCTCACCACGACCACCGAAGTCGAAAACTTCCCCGGCTTCCCAAACGGCATCATGGGCCCTGAGCTCATGATGAACATGCAGACCCAGGCGGAAAAGTTCGGGGCACGCATCGAGTACTCCCTCGTCAGCAGCGTCAAAAAGACCGACGCAGGCCATTTCGAAGTCCACACCGAAGGCGGCACCGTCTATGAGACCCACACCGTGATCGTCGCCACCGGCGCCTCCCCCAAGCACCTCGGCCTCCCCAACGAAAAGGGCCTCATCGGCCGTGGTCTGACCAGTTGCGCAACCTGTGACGGTGCCTTCTACCGCAACGTCCCCGTCTGCGTCATCGGCGGCGGCGACAGCGCCTGCGAAGAAGCCGGATTCCTCACCAAATTCGCCAGCACCGTCTATTTGATCCACCGCCGCGACTCCCTTCGCGCCTCGAAGATCATGGCCGACCGCGCTCTCGCCAATCCAAAGATCAAGCCCGTCTGGAACTCCACCGTCAGCGAATACCTGACCGACGAGAAGGGCGAAATGCGCGCCGTGACGCTCGAAAACCTCGTGACCGGTGAAAAGAGCGAGCTGGAGCTCAAGTGCGTCTTCGTTGCCATCGGCCACGTGCCAAACGGCAAGTTCCTTGGCGATCTCGTCGATACCGACGAAAACGGCTACATCCTGCAGACCCAGGGCACACGCACCAAGACCGAAGGTCTCTTCGCCGCCGGTGACGTCGCCGACCACGTCTATCGTCAGGCCATCACCGCCGCCGGCCAGGGCTGCGCCGCCGCCCTTGAGGCCGAACGCTACCTCGCCGATCACGGCGTGCATTGATTGACGCTGGACAGACACGCCGTGGCACGGCATATGATCGCGGCTTTTCACGCCGCACACACGTACCCCCTACGCATGAGTCATTTGGTGATCCCCCAAGCCGTTCGCTTCGCCCTTCTTTCCACCCTCGCACTTCTGGCATCCTGCCAGAGTTCGAGTTCTCGTGGTCAGACCCAGTACCTTGAAGCCTTCTCCACCGGCACCGTCCCGCATTCCGCGATGTACAACGCCGATCAGGACTCCTACTGGGATGGTGACGGCATGTCCGGCGCGCCCAGTATCATCATCGATATCAGCGACCAGAAGGCCTACTTCTACAAAGGCGGCTCACTCGCCGGCGTTTCCGCGCTTTCCACCGGCGACGAACGGCATGCCACCACCACCGGAAATTTCAAGGTCACCGAGAAGGACCAGTGGCACAAATCCAACCTCTACGGCGACTTTGTGGATAGCGCGGGCAACGTCGTCGTGGCGAACGTTGACGTCACCAAGGACAAGGCACCTCCCGGCACAAAGTTTGAAGGCTCCAAGATGCACCATTTCATGCGCTTCGTCGGCGGCATCGGCATGCACGAGGGGTTCCTCCCCGGCTACGCCGCTTCTCATGGCTGCGTGCGCATGCCACCGCACATGGCGACCATTTTCTACAACAACGTCACCAAAGGCACCCCCGTCACGGTTCGTCCTTGATGAATTGCCACTGAAGTCATGACTCCGGAAACACCGCTCGAAATCGACCCCACGGAAGTCAGCAGTCTGCTGGCACTTCCCGGCGAGCGCACCTTCCGGCTCATCGACTGCCGCGAGGACAGCGAATGGCAGATCTGCCGCCTGCCAGACGCGCAGCTCGTGCCACTGTCCCAGTTCGGCGAACTGGTGCCGCAGGTGTTCACCCACACTCAGGAACGCGTCATCATCTACTGCCACCATGGCATGCGCAGCCTGCGCGCCGCACAGTTTCTACGGCAGCATGGCATCGCCCACGCACAAAGCATGCGCGGCGGCATTGACGCCTGGTCGGACATGGTCGATCCCGCAACGCCACGTTACTGACACATTTCCTGGGTGAGTTTGCTGTGGCACATGGTGGCTGCGCGCTTACCCTTCACGCCCCCCCGCACACGCACGCACGCATGGTTCGACTTATCACACAGCAAGGACAGCTCATCGACTGGAATGACGAAAAGACTCATCCGTTCCCGGATAATCTCGTCTTCCTCGATTTGTTGAACCCCGGCCGTGCCGAGGAACTCGAAGCGGAAAAATGGCTCGAATACCAGCTCCCCACGCGTGAAGAAATGCAGGAGATCGAGGAATCCAGCCGACTCTACACCGAGAAGGGCACGCTCTACATGACCGCGTGGCTCCCCGTCGGATTGGACAATCCAGATCCCGACAACACCTCCATCTCCTTCGTCATCGCGCCCGATTGCCTCACCACCGTGCGCTATGCCGACCCACTGTCCTTCCGCATTCTCGCAGATCAGGCCAAACGCCAGTGCACCCTGCCCCTGACCAGTGATGCGGTCTTCCTCCTCTTGCTGGAGCTCATCGTCGCCCGCATCGCCGATGCCCTGCAGGGAGTCGAGGGCGACATGAAAAAAATCTGCCGCGACATCTTCAGCCTCGATCCGCACAAAGCACACGCCACAGTGGAAAAAGACCTCAGCGATGTCGTCAAGCTGCTGGGCCGCCGCAGCGCCCTCGTCGCCAACGTGCGCGAGAGCCTCCTCAGCATCAGCCGCATGCTGCAGTACTTCCTCAACAACGCCGCCAGTTGGATGCGCGGAGACCTCGCCGCGCAGTTCCGCAGCGTCATGCGCGACATCAAGAGCATGGACGACTACACCAACCAGCAGACTCAGGAAATGACCTTCCTGCTGGAGTCCACCCTCGGCCTCATCAACATCCAGCAGAATCAGATCATCAAGATCTTCACCGTCGCCAGCGTGCTCTTCATGCCACCGACCCTCATCGCCAGCATCTACGGCATGAACGTCGGCCTCCCCGCCCCCAACAACGGCTGGGCCTTCGTCATCGTCATGATCATGATCGTCCTCTCCGCGATCCTGCCCATCGTCTACTTCAAGAGCAAGCGCCTGCTCTAAAGCACCCGCGATCGGCTGCTAGGCCGTGTCTGAACACTTCCACGTGGCATCAGGCCACAGAATGACGGAGATCGCGCCAGCTTCCTGGAGTGCTCCAGTCCTCTGGAGCTTTGCGAGTGCCCCTGGGCATGCGAAAAGCGTCAGCGTTGCCGAGGTTCAAAACACCGCCTGCGCAGGCCCTCCTGCAGAATTTCATGGAGCGTTTTGAGAAACTGATTTCCGAAACCCCTGCAGCTCTAAAACTGGTAGCTAAACCGGACGCTGCCAAAATGTGCCTGCAGATCCTGGCGGAAGAACTGCCCCTGGTAGGACAGCATGAGGCTGAACCGGTCAGTGAAAGCAATACTCATCCCAAGTCCAGCCACCAGATAATCCTGGCCCGGGGCCTGGCCTCCGCCAACGGATGAGAAAGGCACATTGATCAGTGACACGCTGGTGCCGTTGTTATTTTTGATGTTCTGGCGCTCATAGCTCAGACGCACCTGCGGAGTGATCGTCCCATAGCGCGTCTTCATCTGCTTGGAGGCTGACCAGCCAACCCGGCTGACCAGCGATTCATAACTCTGCGCGCTGTAACGCAAGGCCGCCAGACCGCCACCGGTTTCACTGTAAGCGTTCACTGTGCCATGCAAGTAATCCACCCCGATGAATGGCCCGGTGACCAGCGTGTCGTTCTGAAAGCGGAAGTTCCAGCCCGTGTTGTACTGCACCGAGTGCGTGTAGGTGCGGGTCGAGCCAAAGGCCGTTGGGAAAGGTGCCCCGGGATGGCGGACGGAGTCCATCTGATAGGTGCCAAAGCTGTAGAGCAGGCTGTTCCAGAAGTTGCCACGCACATAGGAGATGTAGGCGGAAAGTGCCGGACCTTCGAGATGCACACTGCTGGTATTTGCAGTGTACCCCTGCGTGCTCTGCAGGAAGGATGCGGCAAAGCCAAGCGTCAGCCCCCGTGAGAAATGACGTTCGGCACCGATGCCGGAAGCCCACGAGTCCACCTGAACACCAGACTGGGTACGGATAGGACTGAGTTTGACATTACCGTAGTTCACGGTGGAGAAAACCTCCCACTGGCGCGAGCGCGCCACACGTTTGGCAATGGGCGATTCCTTCTTGGGATCACCGTCCCCCTGACCGATAATGACACCTTCATCGAGTGAGGCCGAGATGGAACCAGCGCCTTCCTCACCTCCGCCAGACCGGAGGTTGAAAAGGTGCCCGTTGAGATCACTCGTAACCGTGTTGCCGCCTGAAATCAGCGCCTGCCCTTCGACAGCGGCAAGCGCCAGACCACCATTCGTATCAATGATGGAAAACACACCGGTGCTTTGGTCGAGATAACTGGTGACACCACTCGCCAGCCCCAGGCTGCTGTCATTCAAAGCCAGGTTGGCAGCAAAGCTCCCTGCATTGGCATCGCCCTCATTGAGATGGACAAGCTGCCATTGGTCGCCGCCTTGGAAACCGGTCATGCCATTGGGATTGCCGATGACCAGCGTGCCGCCAGCCGTGGCATCGAGCTGACCATGCAGATTGATGGAATCCGCCGCCGTGGCATCGCTGAGGTTGTTGCCCAAGCCTGCGCCAGTGAACAAATCCAGCTGGATCACACTGCCAGCGCCCATCACCACGGCACCCGCACCGGGTGTGGTGAGAGCGAAGGTCGTAGCCGTTGCCGCCACTCCAGGATCACCAACGCTGAACGTCCCATTGATGAAGATGGACTGGTTCACCGCCGTGGTGATGGCACCAGTTCCAGCCAGCAGGCTGTCGCTGCTGAGATCCAGCCGCGTCGTCGTCACCGCCGCATTGGCTATTAGAGTTGCACCGTTCTGCACCGTGGTCGGGCCATTGTAATCGCTGTCAGCGCTGACCACGAGTGTCGTGCCATCCACCACGAGATCCGAACTGGCGCTGGCTCCGCTGATACCTGTGCCGCTCACGGTCACCGTCCCGCCGCCCGTGATGGTGAGCACCGTGCCGTCCTTCACCAGACCACCCGTGAGATTCAGAATGCCGCCACCCGCATTGATGCTGGCATTCGTCTCCGCAGTGATCGCTCCGGTGTAGGTGCTCGTGCCGCTGTTGCGCAGCGCACCGCCATTGTCCACACCACTGCCGTTGAGAGTGAGCGCTTCGGAGGTGCTGTAGTTTACATTATTGAGCAGCAGCGTCCCACCACTGCTGACGGTGGTGCCTGCGTCACCAGTGCCCAGCGCATTGTTGCTGGTCACCTCCAGCGTGCCGGCACGGACGTTCGTCTCACCTGCATACGTATTGTCGCCATTGAGGGTCAGCATCCCGCTCCCGGCCTGGATCACTCCACCGCTGCCGCTGATCACGCCGGCAAAATCGGTTCCCTGAACCACCGCATCCGTGCGATTGAATGCCAGGATGCCATCATTGCTAAGCGCACTGCTTGCGGACAGCGAACCCGTCGTGCCACCGTTGCCGATCTGCAGCACACCCGTGCTGATCGTCGTGGCACCGGTGTAGCTGTTCGCCCCGGTGAGCACCCAGGTGCCAGCACCAGACTTCGTCAGCGCGGTGGCCCCCCCATTGTCGCCGATGATTGCGGCAAGGATGTTGTCACCCGTGTTTGTTCCAGTGAGTGTCAGCGTGCGGACGCCGCTCTGACCGTTGAAGTCCATGCTGCCGGTGTTCGTAAAATTCACAGCTCCGCTGCCTGAAGCATCCAGCGTGCCTCCGCTGCTGCCAACGCTGAACAGCCGGTTCGTGCTGGTGGCTCCACCGGTATATTGCAAGGTGCCGCCATTGAGCACCAAGTTGGACGCGGCATTGGTGGACGCCCCAACATTGCTGCTGGCACCACCATCTGCGAGGACAGCCACACTGAGCACCCCTGCGTTGATCGTCGTGCTGCCTGTATAACTGCTGGTTCCCGTCAACGTGGTGGTCCCGGAACCCGCCTGGGTGAATGAACCGCTGCCGCTGATCGCATTGGCAATGGTGAGTGCATCCGAACGGTTGATGATGAGGCTGGCGTTGTTGGTCACTGCTCCCGTGCCAAGCGTCCCCGTCGTACCGCCCGAGCCGACCTGAAGCTCACCCGCAGTGATGGTGGTGGTGCCAGTGTAGGTGTTGGCGCCGGTGAGCGTGAACTTCCCCGAACCTTCCTTGACCAGGGACAACGCTCCTGAGCCACCGTCTTGAATGACCCCGCTGAAGATGGTGCTGGAGTTGTTGCCGCTGGTCGTCAGGGTGGCCGCAGTGGTGGAGTTATTTTGCACGGTGCCTGAGCCAGCCAGCGAGCCGATGCGCGTGTTCAGTCCATTCAGCTCCAAGGTGGCATGCGCACCCACAATGATGGCAGACTCCAGATTGCTGCCGCCGATTTGCAGCACCCCGGAACTGACCGTCGTGGCTCCGGTGTAGGTGTTGGCTCCGGTGAGCAGCCAGGTGGCGTCGCCTTCGATGCTCACAGAGGTCGCCCCGCCAAAATCACCGATGGCTGCGGCGATGATGTTCACCCCGCTCGCATTCGTTCCAGAAAGCACCAGCGTGCGCGCACCGCTCTCGCCGTTGAACCCCATGCTGCCCGTATTGGTAAAGTTCAAGTTGCCGCTGCCAGACACATCAATGCCACCGCTGCCGATTCCCAGACTGAACAGCCGGTCAGTGCTGGCACCGGTGCCGGTGTATTGCAGGATGCCACCATTGAGCACCAAATTTCCAGCGGCGTTCGATGAAGCCCCGATGTTGCTGTTGCTGCCGCCATTGGCCATGACAGTTACTTTGAGGACACCTGCGGTGATGATAGTCGCTCCGGTGTACGAATTGCTGCCGCTGAGCGTGGTTGTGCCAGCACCCGCCTGAGTGAATGAACCGCTGCCGCTGATGGTGTTGGCAACGGTGAGTGCATCCGAACGGTTGACGACAAGACTGGCATTATTGGTCACCGCACCGCTGCCCAGCGTGCCCGTGGTGCCGCCGCTGCCCACCTGCAGCACGCCGGAGTTGATGGTCGTGGTGCCGGAGTAAGTGTTCGTTCCGGTCAGCACCCAGGTGCCGCTGCCAGATTTCACCAGCGAAGTGGCTCCGCTATTGTTGCCGATCACTGCGGCGAGGGTGTTGCTTCCCGTGTTCGTGCCCGTGAGGGTCAGGACACGGGCGCCGCTCTGGCTGTTGAATCCCACGCTGCCCGTGTTGGTGAAGTTCAGCGCTCCCGTGCCGGAGGCATCCAGCGTTCCGCCGCTGGTGCCCACACTGAACAGCCGGTCAGTGCTGGCTCCCGCACCCGTGTACTTTAAGCCCCCCCCATTGAGCACCAGCTTGGTTGCATCACTGGTGCCTGCCCCGATGTTGCTGGCAGAGCCTCCATTGGCAAGACTTGAAACGGAGAGCACACCTCCACTGATCGTGGTGGCACCGGTGTAAGTATTCGCACCAGAAAGCACCCAGGTGCCTGCGCCGCTTTTCACCAATGCAGTGGCACCCGTGTTGTCACTGACCACGGCAGCCAGCGTATTGTTGTCAGTGTTCGTGCCTGTCAGCGTTAACGTGCGTGCTGCAGTGAATGTCCGGCCCATCAGCCCTGTGTTGGTAAAGTTCAGGGCTCCAGTGCCTGATGCGTCGATGGTGGCAATCACCCCCACAGAAAAAAGGCGATCCGTGCTGACTCCTGCACCGATGTACTTAAGTGTCCCCCCGTTGATTTGCAGATTGTTCGCCACGGAGGTGGATGCCCCGATGTTGCTCGCACTACCGCCGTTGGCGAGAGTGTCCACCACCACCGTGCCGGCTGCAATGGATGTAAACCCAGTGTAGGTGTTCAGCCCGGAAAGTGTGGCGACTCCTTGGGCATTGGAAACCGTCCCGGTGCCGCTGATGACATTGGACAAGGTGAAGGCGTCGGACCGGAACAACACCAGGACCCCGTTGTTCACGATGTTGCCTGTACCTGTGGTGCCGCTGGCGGTGTTGTGGCCAAGCTGCAGCACCCCTCCGCTGATGGTAGTGGTGCCCGAATAGGTGTTGTTACCGCTCAGCACCCATTTGCCCGAGCCAAATTTCGACACTGAAGTGGCTCCACCATTGTCACCGATGACCGCCGCCAGTGTGTTGAAGCCCAGATAGGAGCCAATAAGACTCAGTGTGCGCGCACCCGTCTGGTTGTTGAAACCCATGCTGCCGGTGTTCGTGAATTTCAAATCACCCGTCCCGGAGGCCTCCAGCGAGATGCCATTGGTTCCCAGGCTGAACAACCGGTCCGTATTGGACCCGGCACCTGTGTATTGGAGCGTGCCTCCGTTGAGGACGAGGTTGCTCGCGGCACTGGTCGCAGCACCGATGTTGCTGGCCACACCGCCATTGGCAAGATTCGTCACATTAAGGATGGTCCCGCCGCTCCCATTGATCGTGGTCACCCCCGTGTATGTACTCGCCCCGGTCAGAGCCCAGATGCCCGCATTGATCCGCGTGAGCGATGTCGCCCCACCATTGTCCCCAATGACTGCCGCGAGGGTGCTGGTGGCGGCGCTCGCATTGGCCAGCGTCAGCGTGCGGGCGCCTGTCTGCCCATTGAACCCCATGCTCCCCGTATTGGTGAAGGTCACTCCGCCGCTGCCAACCACGCTCAAAATAGCACCGGAGGTGCCCACGCTGAACAGCCGGTCCGTGCTCACCGTGCCACCCGTATAAACGAACGTACCGCCGTTCAGCACCAGATTGCTCGCGGCATTGCTGGAAGCACCAATGCTGCTGGCGCTGCCGCCATTGGCAAGGGAACTGACTTTGAGCGCTCCCGCACCACTCGAAGTGGTGACGCCTGTATAGGTGTTCGTCCCGCTCAGCACCCAGACGCCATTCCCAGATTTGGTCACCGAGGTTGCACCTCCGTTGTCACCAATCACCGCTGCCAGCGTGTTGTCGTTCGCATTGAAGCCCGTCAGGGTCAGCGTGCGTGTGCCGCTCTGCCCATTGAACCCCATGCTGCCCGTGTTGGTGAAATTGATGTTGAAGCCGCCGGAGGCATCGATGGTCCCACCACTGGTGCCCACGCTGAAAAGCCTGTCCGTGCTGACTGCAGCAACGGCTCCCGTCGTGTATCTCAGCGTGCCACCGTTGAGCACGAGATTCGTCGCTGCATTGCTCGAAGCCCCGATGTTGCTGCTGCTTCCCCCGTTCGCCAGGCTCGTCACAGTGAGCACGCCCCCGTTGATCGTCGTCACCCCCGTATAAGTATTGGCTCCCGCCAGCACCCAGGTTCCTATTCCAGACTTGGTCAGCGAAGTTGCCCCCGAATTGTCACCAATGATCGGATTCATCGTGTTGTTCTGCGTATTCGTGCCGCCCAAGACGAGCGTTCTGGCTCCAGTGGAGGAGGCAAACCCCATAGCGCCCGTATTGGTAAAAACCAGCGCCCCGCTGCCGGAAGATTCAATCGTCGCCACGGGATTTGGCGTGCCCGTGGGAACTTCAAACAGACGGTCCGTCGAAGCTCCCGTCCCGACATAGCGCAAGGTGCCCAGATTGGTGATCGACAGATTGCCAGCTACAGAACTCGATGCCCCAATGCTGCTTGCGACTCCCCCGTTGCCCAGATTGCTAACGGTCACAACACCCCCGTTGCTGATGATGCGGGTCACCCCGGTGTAAGTATTGGTGCCACTGAGTGTCAGCATCGTGTTTCCATTGCTGCTCACGCCGCCTGCACCGCTGATCGTCTGCGCCAGAATCACCGATCCCGAGCGCGAGGCAACCAGAGTTCCTCCGCTGTTGATGATGATGTCTCCTGTGCCAATGCTCCCCGTGCTGCCTCCGACGGTGCCAATCGACACCGCGCCGCCATTGATCGTTGTCGTTCCCGTATACGTGTTGTTGTCACTGGTCAGCCGAAGCGTGCCAAACGTGTTCGACTTCACAACGGATGTCGCGCCGCCATTGTCCCCGATGCTGCTGGCCAGGGAAATGATACCGCCGAACGTACTGTTGCTGAATGCGAAGGTCAATGTGCGCGCCCCGGTCTGACCGTTGAAGCCGATGCTTCCTGTGTTGGTAAAATTGAGAGTTCCAGCCACTGGAAGACTGATGGTGCCTCCTGAAGTTCCAACACTAAACAATCGGTCCGTATTGGTGGTTGTGGCGTTGTTATATTGCAGCGTGCCACCATTGAGCACCAGATTGCTCGCCGCACTGCTCGCAGCACCGATGCCGCTGGCGCTGCCGCCATCAGCCAGACTCGTCACACTCAGCACTCCACCATTCAGCATGGTTGCCCCCGTGTAGGTGTTCGCCCCGGTCAGAATCCAGGTGCTGGAAACCACCGTATGCGTCACAGATGTCGCCCCGCCGTTGTCGCCAATGACGGCCGCAATCGTACTGGCGCCACCATTGGAATTTGCCAGCGTGAGCGTGCGTGCACCTGTCTGTCCGTTGAAACCCATGCTCCCTGTGTTGGTGAACGTCACTCCACCCGTCCCAAACATGTTCAACGTAATGCCCGAAGTGCCCAGACTGAACAACCGGTCCGTGCTCACCGTGCCGCCCGTATAGGTGAATGTGCCGCCATTGAGCACCAGATTGCTCGCGTCATTGCTGGA
Source organism: Verrucomicrobiaceae bacterium UBA7681 (assembly GCA_002482965.1). Taxonomy (GTDB): domain Bacteria; phylum Verrucomicrobiota; class Verrucomicrobiia; order Verrucomicrobiales; family Verrucomicrobiaceae; genus Prosthecobacter. The sequence goes on from DLGZ01000048.1 coordinate 93,660, forward strand.
TGCACCGATGCTGCTCGCGCTGCCGCCATTGGCCAGGGATGTGACTTTGAGTGCTATGGCACCAGTGACGGTTGTCACCCCGGTGTAGGTGTTCGCCCCGCTGAGCACCCAGACGCCATTTCCTGTTTTGGTGACCGACGTCGCTCCTCCGTTGTCGCCAATCACCGCCGCCAGCGTGTTGTCGTTCGCACTGTTGCCGGTCAGAGTCAGTGTGCGTGCTCCGCTCTGGCCGTTGAAGCCCATGCTTCCTGTGTTGGTGAAGTTGATGTTGAAGCCGCCTGAGGCATCGAGCGTCCCCCCACTGGTGCCCACGCTGAAGAGACGGTCCGTGCTGACCACAGACAAAGCACCCGGAGAATATTTGAGCGTGCCCCCGTTGAGCACCAGATTCGCCGCATCATTGCTCGAGGCCCCGATGTTGCTGTTGCTGCCACCGTTGGCCAGCGTCGTCACATTGAGTATCCCGCTGCTGATCGTCGTGGTGCCAGTGTAGGTATTCGTGCCGGAGAGCGTCAAATATCCTGTGCCACCTTTGCTCAGACCAGTGCTGCCACCGAGAGCGGCGCTGATAGCAGCCGTCGCATTGGCGGTGATCGTGGAATTCGACAGCGTGAGTGTATTTCCACCTCCTGCCACGGTGTAAACAGAATTGAACACCATGTTCCCCACCGTCACCGCGCCTCCCAGCGTCACCGTTCCAGCCGTACCGCCAAAGATGGCCGCATCCGGCGTGGCGCTGTTCCAGGTGGTGTCACCGCTGCCGGTGTTCCAGTTGCCCAAGCCCTCTGTCCAGGTCCCCGTGCCCCCCGTGATGGTTCCACCGTTCCCAGCACCAATATCCCAGGTCAAAGTCGCCGCCTGCAACACAGTCCCCACCTGCCCGTAACTCGCCACCGCCACGATCAGCGCCACCACCCGCAACCGGCACCACCGCGATGCCGTGATTGCCCTCCCCAAATCTTGGGCCACGCAGAAAAAGTTTGGGGGACCACCACAGCTAGGAACGGTTTTCATGAATCGTGTCGTAAAAATGCTTTTTAACTAAAACCTTAAGATATTTGACTGAATTCCAGCGTTACTCACCAAAGCTGCACCTCCGCTGAACGTCGTCCGCCTACTAGGAATGGTGAATCACCTCTTCACTTCACGTCGGTTCCAACCGCATGACACCCACCTTCACCGCTACATATAAATACTATTATTTCTTGATGATTGAGCATTGCCTTACAGAGGTGATGGTCTTTTTGCATAGTCCTATATCCGCATATTGAATTTAATATTATACGAAAATAAGGTATGCCTTTATCCCGTGGCAAGAATAAAACTTTATTCAAAACAGGTATTGCCCGAGCCTCGACCAGCCTAACACATCTCAATATTGAGAGTGCCCCGCAGTGGGGCAGCGACACTCCACCCCCGACTGTAGATCCGTCAAGATCAGCAACTCAGAAACCTTGATAATCAAGATCGCTCATCCACAGGCGCTGCCTGCAGTGCTTTGGGCCGAATCCGTCACTGATCCAACGCCGTCATCGGAAAATCCGCACTGGCCGAATGCTGCCCAGCCATGATCGTCTTCATCTTGGCGACAAGATCAGGATGCTCAGCCGCGACGTCCTGGGTCTCAGCAGCATCCTTCGCGATGTTAAAAAGCTCCTCGGTCGCAGCGGCGGCCTTCGCCTTGCCCTTCCCCTTGGGCGTCAGATTCCGCCGCACCAGTTTCCAGTCGCCCATCCGCAGCATCTGCTGACCACCGTAACCATGGAATTCACGGTAGAGGAATTCCCGCGCTGGCTGTTTTTCACCGAGCAGCGTTGGAGCAAAACTGATGCCGTCCGTTGGAGGAGCCTTGTCTTTGGCACCCACAAGTTCCAGCAGCGTCGGCATCCAGTCCTCAAAGCCAGTGATCCGATCACTGGTCGTTCCAGCCTTGATCCTGCCCTTCCAGCGCACGATGCCCGGAGAACGAATCCCCCCCTCATACAGCGTCCCCTTGCCATCGCGCCGCCCCTCGTTGGAATTGAAAAAGGCGCAGTCAGTTCCAGCCAGCCCCTGATGCGTGCCGCTGACGGGCCCATTGTCGCTCACAAACACAAAAATCGTGTCATCATCCAGTCCCAGCTCCGTAATCAGCGCCTGCATGCGGCCGATCTCACGATCCATCCGCGTGATCATCGCAGCATAGGCAGCCTTGGGCCGAAAATGCGGGATGTACCCCTTGCCACCTGCATAAGGCGGGTCGTCGAATTGGCCGATGTACTCCTTGAGCGAATCATCCGGCACCTGCAGCGCCACATGCGGCACCGTCGTGGGCCAGTAGAGAAAGAAAGGCTTGTCCTTGTTGTCGCGGGCAAATTTCAGCGCCTGCTCCGCAATGAGATCGGCAGAGTACTCACTGCCTTGAAATCGCTTGTAGCTTTCCGCCTTCGTCGGGTCTTCGCCGGGCTTGAAGGTGTCATGGGCGGAGAACGGCGGATTCTTCAGGTCGATGGTCTTGTCATCATCCCACAGGTAGGTGGGATAAAAATTATGCGCCACCCCCTGGCAGTTGTAGCCAAACCAGCGGTCAAACCCCTGCCGCAGCTGCGCCCCACTCGATGTCGGCCCCCCGAGCCCCCATTTGCCAAACCCACCAGTCGGATAGCCGATCGCATGGAACACCTCCGCCATCGTGACGCTCTCCGCCGGTATCGGAAACTGCCCCTCATGCTCCTGCTTACCCACGTCTGGCAGGCCCTTGGCATCATCCGCCTGCCGGTTGTCGCGAATGAAAGCATGCCCGGGATGCAGGCCCGTCATCAGCACACAGCGCGAAGGCGCGCACACAGCGTTCCCACAATACATCTGCGTGAAGCGCATCCCCTCCGCCGCCATGCGGTCAATGTGGGGCGTCTTGATAATCTTCTGCCCATAGCAGCCGAGATCCCCGGGACCGAGATCGTCAGCCATGATGAAAATGACATTCGGCTGGCGCGCATGCACCGTCAGCGTCAGGGCAAGCAGAAGAAAGAGAGACTTCATGGAGGATGTGAAACGGCAGCGGGAGTCGTTTCTTGTTTCCCTTTGTGCTTCGGCAGCGAATCGAGCTTCCATTGCAGGTACATCGTCAGCAGCAGCATCGCGGCGATGAGCAGGAGAATGATATAAAAGCCGGGACGTGAGAGGAACTTCATGTGAAGGAAAGCAGGCGAAAAAAGCGAGTTTCATCCTGCTCGCTCCGTCTTTCCCATGCCATGAAATTTTCCACCCTGCTTGTTCTCTTTTTCACCGCCCTCCAGTCTGCGCGGGCGCTCCCTGAAGCAGAGCTGCAACGCTACATCGATGAAGCGATCAAAGCGGGCGGCGGCGAAGTCGTCATTCCACCCGGCGTACATCTCATCGAGCGCGGCCTCATCGTGAAGGACGCGAAAAAACTGCGCATCATCGGTCTCGATGCCGAGGAAACAGTGCTGAAACTTCCCCCCGTGGCCTACGCCCTGTCTACAGGCACCACTGCTGCAGGCGCGACAACCATCCCCGTGAAAACCCAGCGCGGCTTCAAGCCCGGCATGCGCTTGAAGATCGAGGCCGATGGCGAACTGGACAGCTTCACCAAGAAGCCCAAGCCCTACCACCTCGCCATCGTGAAAGCGATCAATCAGGACGCAATCCAACTCGAAGCACCGCTGAAGTTCCCCATTCCCGCTGACACCCTGATCCGCCACGAAGACGCCCCCAACCTCATCGAGATTCGCGGAGCCAGCGAAGACGTGCGCATCGAAAAGCTCACACTCGATGGTGGCCGCGTGGAAGCTGACCCACCCATTCGCGGCCATGCGCAACTCTGCGCCGTGTTTGCCTCAGGAACCTACAGCTACGAAAAAGGACCGACAGGACCCAAGGTGAAAAAGCTCGGCATCTCACGCTGCTTCATCCAGAACTGCCACGGACGCGGTATCGCCTTGTATTCGGTGGAAGGCGCCGAGATCGACGACTGCACCATTCGAGACACCGCCGATGAGGCGATCGACTTCGATCACTTCACCACGAAGTCCATCGCCACCCACAACCACATCGCCCGCTGCCACATCGGCGTCGAATTGAATGACGCCAACGACTGCCTCGTCGCCGGCAATGAATTCCGCGACTGCGCCACCGGCATCAACCTCTGGCGCTGGTGCAAACAGCCAGGGCTGAACGAGGGAAATCTCATCGTGCAAAACGTCTTTGTCCGCACCCTTGGCAACGCCGTGCAGATCGCCACCGGCACCAAGGGCAACACCGTCGCGCAAAATGAGATCACCAACTCCGGCAAAAACGGCATCATCATCTCAGGAGAGTCCCAGATCGTGAAGGCCAACAAAATCACAGACAGCGGCATGAAGGCCATCCTGATCCAGGAAGGAAAACACGAAGTCTCCGAATGATCAGCCGCCGCCTCTGGAAGCTCCTTGGCATAATGATGCCATCTTCCGCCATTCCACTCCACCATACACCAACCCCAAAGGGGCTGCGTATTTCAGCCCAGGGATGCCGAGCCTTGGCGAGTGCTTCCCTGGGTCAGCATGCAACCCACCGGAAAGCAAACCCAGCGCTTCGCCACACACCATGCCCACCAGCAGCGTCTGCCATGAGCCCCGCCGCGCTTAGAGCGTACCGCCAACTCCAAAAAACTCACGATCAAGTCCCTTAACTGAGCGCCATTCATGCCGGGCACCTTTCCCGAAGGAAAACACGAAGTCTCCGAATGATCAGCCGCCATACAGCGCCCTCACCAGCCCCAGCGCACGCTCCCCCGGCAGCGCACCAATCTCCATCTGGTTCATCGTGTAGGCAAAACTGATCCCGTTTTCAGGATCCGCAAAAGCAACGCTGCCACCCGCTCCAGGGTGCCCGTAAGCGCGGAGGCTTGGGCCATAAAGCTGCCGCAGCTTCCCACCTTCAGACTCAGGGGCCTCGTTCAAAGGGTCCTGCATCATGCCCGTGGAAAAAGCGATCGGAGTCAGCAGCACAGCATCGTTCTCCTGCGTGAGAGTCTGCTCAAGGCGGCGCACCACCGTTTCAGGCACAAGCTGCACCCCATTCCACTGCCCACCCTGCGCCAGCATGGCATAAAATTGGGCAAGCCCACGCGCACTTCCCACGCCACCCATGCTCGCATATCCGCGCGACCACATTTCGCTTTGATTGAAATCGCTGACGGCATTCAGCCCAAAGGGCGAGGTGAACGTGCGCTGCGTGAGCGTACCGGCGGTGTTGAAAGCTTTGATGAAAGGCTGGTCGCTGTTGGCAATGCTGATCTTCCCCGGATAGACCGGCGAGACACGGTCCCACTGCGCGCTGGGCAGCCCAATCCAGAAATCGAGCCCCATCGGGCTGCCAAAAACCTCCCGATAGTACTCACCCAGCGATTCCGCCTCCGTCAGTCGGCGCACGATTTCATCCATCAGGAAACCAAAGGTGCGCGCATGGTAGCCCTGCCGCGTTCCCGGCTCCCACAGTGGCCGCTGGTGTTCCAGCGCCTCGATCACCGCGTCGTAGTTGTAGATTGGCGCACGTTCGTCCAGCGCGCATAAACCAGCCGTATGGGAGAGCAGATGGATGAAGGCGATGTTGGATTTCCCTCCACCGACAAACTCCGGCCACACGTCCGCCACGGGACATTCCAGCGGGATGCCCGCCTCTTCGAGCGCGAGCAGGCAGCACACGGCGGCAGGGCCTTTGGTGGCGGACCAGACGGGCACGAGCGTGTCGCGATCCCACTCACGCGTATGCGCCCGGTCACGATGCCCATGAGCCAGGTTCAGCACCTCCCGCCCATGCTGCCAGATGGAAACCGAGGCTCCCATCTCCCAGCGGGTACGGAAGCTCTCCTCGAACCACGCACTCACGGCCTGGAGACTGTCAGGACTGCCGGGAAAACTCATGCGTGGTGGGACTCCAATTGGGCCCGCAAACAATCGAGATCGCGGTCTTTTCTGGCATGCTGGCGCAGTTCACCATCCATCTCGAACGCCCGCTGCAGATAGGTCAGTGATTTGTCCACGTGACCGAGGCAGGCGTGGTAGCAGCCCATGTTGTAGTAATAGACCGGCTTCGCACGCAGGGTCGCGGGTCCGCGCGAAAGCACATCCACTGCCTCAAGCGTGCGCCCAAGTTCATGCAGGCAGAAAGCCGCATGAATGTAGCCGCCGGGCTCCATCGGCTCCTGGGAACACAGCCGGAAGGCCAGCGCAAGAGCCTCGGCCCACTGGTGCCCGCTCATGAGACATAGCAGGGTTATCTCGATGACGTCCACCCGGTTGTGCATTTCCGCCGGAAGCGGAGACAATTCCACCCGAGCCTCGTCAAAGAGACCCAGCTCCACGTAGCCCTGAGCGGCGATGATCCTGCGTTCAGCTTCGGTCATTTTTTTGCATGTGTATGGCCAGATGAGAACGCAAAGCATGCGCAGGAACAAGGTTTTTCGTGCCTGACGACACTCAAAACAGGTTCCTTCGCCCACGGAAGCATCAAACAGCGGCCGCCTTCACCCCACGCAGTTTCTTTGCCATCTCCATGCGAGAACCAATTTCCCAACAGCCCCAGGTGGCGACGTAACTGACGAGTGAGACCACCGCACCGAGTAGGATGCCCCCCACCAGCATGACCGGTGCATGTTCCTTGAGCACGATCCAGGCATCGACCATCGACTCAGGCAGATGCTTGGGAAACGGCGACGTGGGCACCGTCGTGTAGAGGGCCAGCACCCATTTGCCGATGGCGTATTCCAGCCAGGCCATGAACGGCACCGTGACCGGATTGCTCACCCAGCACATCGCGATGGCAATGGGGATGTTCACTCGGAAAATGGCGGCCAGGATAACGGCGGAAGGCATCTGGATGGGCAGCAGTTGCAAGGTGATGAACATCCCCACAGCCATGCCGCCGGAAAGCGTGTGCTGCGTCGGCTTCCACACCCGCTTGTCCAGGAAATGCCGTGCAAACCAACGCCGGGTGGGGCTTTGCCGCAGTTTGCGCGGATGTTTGAGGAAGCGGATGGTTTTGAACACCGAACGGCGAAACCAGCCCCGGGCGAGCGTGAACATGATCAGTTTCCACCTCCATTATACACCCAGATCAGCAGCGCACTGCCGAGCGCGATGCGATACCAGGCAAAACCGTTGAACGTGTGCCCCTGCACAAAACGAATGAGCCACTTCACCACGATGAAGGCGAAGATGGCGGAAACCACCGTACCAAGAACGACCATCCCCCAGTCCTCCTGCCCAGCCTCACCGTCCTTGATCGCAGAGAGGATTTTATAAGCCCCGGCCGCCATCAGCGTGGGGATGCCCAGCAGGAAGGAAAACTCCGTGGCCGCAGGCCGTGACACACCAAAAGCCAGCGCCATCAGGATGCTGGCCCCGGAGCGCGAGGTACCGGGAAACACCGCCGCAAGCAACTGCGCCAGCGCCACGGCAACCACGACCGCCCAGGTGATGTTCGCAGTGCCCTCCTTGCCCTTGTGCAAAAATTCCAGCACGAGGATGATGAAACCACCGATCAAGGTGGCCCAGGCCACGGGCGGGATCGTCTCCGGCAGCTTGACGCCGAATTTCTTGATCAACAAACCACCCACGACGGTGATGAAGAACGCCACAAACAGCTTCGCCAGGTAATCCCGTGTGGTGGCATCCCCCAGCGTAGTGGCCAGGTGTTTCAACCGCTCGGTGAAAACCGCCAGCACAGCCAGCACAGCACCGCTCTGGATCACCACGTTGAACAAGTCGCTTTTCTGAGGCAGCCAGTGCAGATTTTGCGGGATGAGAAGATGCCCGGTGGAGGAGATGGGCAGGAATTCGGTGACACCTTCAATGATGCCGAGGAAAATGATCGCAAGCCAGTCGGGCATGGCGGAAATAGGGAGGGGTTGGGGAAAGGACAGATTACAATCAGGCGGGCCGCGCAGTTTGCAAGCCCCCTGCACTTCACTCGATGCATTGAACCTGATAATTCGCAGCAAGCCGCCAATCTCTTCCTCCGCATTGGTTTTTCAGACTGGCCTTCGCAACGTTTTCGACTACCATCACCCTCCCTTCGGCATGCCAGCCAGTGCCCCCCATTCATTCACCACGTTGTTCAACCACCTTTTTTCCTGGTGGCAGGGGGTTGTGTGTGCCTGCGCCGCGCTGGTCCTGACCGTCCCTGCCGCTGCCCAGTCTGGCACAACAATTCGCGTACGCCTGGCGGATGGCTTTGATTTTCCTGTGGGCAAGCCAGACGCCGACGGCTTTTACAAAGCACGCGGCTACTGGCCCAACGGTCATCTGGGTGAGGACTGGAACGGTAGCGGCGGCGGCGACACCGACCTTAGGGCGCCAATTTATGCCATGGGCCGTGGCGTGGTCATTTTCTCACAAAACATTGGTGTCGGCTGGGGCAACTGCATCTTGGTGCGCCACATTTTCCGTGAAGCCGATGGCAAAGTTGCCATGGTGGACTCGCTCTACGCCCACCTGCATGAGCGTAAAGCGAACCTGCATGACCTTGTGGAGAAGGGCCAGCTCGTCGGCACCATGGGTGGCAACAACGGCATGTACCCTGTTCATTTGCACTTCGAAGTGCGCAAGAATCTCCACATCGGCATGAACCGCTCCTCGTTCGCTCGGGATTCCTCCAATTACTACAGCCCCACAGCTTTCATCAACGCGCGCCGCGTCCTGCCTTCGAGCATGCAAAAATACGCCGTGCCAGTGAACAATTTCGCGCCTTATGGCCGGGCGCTGGCGGACACCAGCAGTGATGGCGCGCGCGCCTCCAGTTTGGATGTCCCCTCCTTCAAAGGCGGCTCCGGTACAGGTAATGATGACCCAAAACAGGATGATGACTTCTGGTCACGCCTGAAAGCCAAAATGCGTGCCGGCCAGACTACGGATGCCACCGAAGATAAACGCTGAGCAGGCATCAGCACATAATACACCTTGATTCATCGCCACCCGTGGTGGCATCTTTGCTGCTGTTATAGGACAGCTTACCCCCGGCCATGCAATTCCCGCCCCGCTCCACTCCTCCCCGCTCCGTTTACGGCGGCAGTCTCGTGCCTGTTCTCATCGTCGTTGCCGCACTCGTGCTCAGCACCGCCATCTTCTTCCTGTTCACCAAAAAGAAAATCCAGGCCCAAAAGGACGCCGTCGCCCAAGAGGCAGTCTCCAACGCTTCGCCCACCAAGGCCGCCGCACCTGCAGCTCCTGCCACGCCACCTCCCATGGCGAAGCCTCCAGCACCACCGAAGCCTGCAACTCCGGCCTTTGCCTTTGCCCGCCCACTTGATCTGGGCAGGCAGCTCGTGCGCAGCCTCACCACCGGAGATTTTGCCACCGCTGGCAAGCTCGCAGCCGCCTCAGATACAGATCAGTCAGACAGTGCCGCCAAGCTCTTTGAAAAGCTCGCCGCCATGGGCTACAAACCTGCGGCGGAGGATCAGGTGGAGCTGCTCGGTCTCGTCGAGAACCGCACCCGCATCACCCTTCCCTTTGTCATGCAAGGTTCACAGGAAACCGTGCGCATTCAGCTCGATCTGGAGCGTGACGAGAAAATGGGCTGGAAAGTCGCCAAAGCCACCCTGCCAAAGGCCATGAGCAGTGCCATCGTAGCCATGCCAGCCACGCCGCACGCAGCGCCTGCCGCAGGCACTCCTGCCACTCCTGCACCGCCCCCCGTCGTCGCCACCACCGCAGCCGCCGCCATGAAGCCGCTTTTCACGGTTGAAGACGGCACCGACGCGCTGGCCTTTGCCAGTGATTTTGTCCGCCACCTCTTGAAGCACGACTTCACCGCCGCACGCGCTTTTGTTGACGATGCAAAAGTGCCGGTCGAGCGCCTCCTCGGCCTCTGCATCGTATTTGAAGAAGGTCAGTATTCCTTGAATCCGGCCAAGCCGCTCATCGTTACCATCGCCAACCCCGAAGTCTCTTGGGTCATTGCCCAGGTGCAGTCGGAGTCCCTCCAGCAAAACACCGAATTTGGCGTGGAGCTCAAACGCGCTGACATCGCCCAGCCATGGAAAATCGTGGGGCTCAATCTCTCCGACATCCTCGGCTCCTTTGCCAAAAGCGCCTCAAAGCTCGGCGTGCCCTACACCCCCATCGTGAAGAACCCCAAAGGCGGCGAATCGCTCGCCCTCTACTTTGAATACGACCGCGCCGAGTTGCACCCCCGTGCATTGAAACAGCTCGAAGTCATCTCCGCCCTGATGAAGGCGGACCCTGCCAAGAAACTGCGCATCGCCGGCCACACCGATGAAAAAGGCGAAGATGACTACAACATCCGCCTCTCACACGGACGTGCCGAGGCCGTGAAGAAGCAGCTCGCCGCCCTCGGCGTCCCAGCCGCTCAGGTGGAAACCACCGGCCTGGGCAAAGCCCAGCCCCTCAGCCCAAACAAAAAATCTGACGGCACCGATGACCCCGAAGGCCGCAGCCACAACCGCCGCGCTGAAATCTACCTCGATTTCTGATTCTTCACCGCGTCTTGCACCGTTGTCGCGTCCGCCTAGTCTGGCGTACGCATGAAGAAAAAAGCCCCACCTGCCCCGCCACCACCCGAATCATCGTGGAAGGCCGGGTTGTTTTTCGGTGGCATTGCCGCAGGCGTGGCGATCCTTCTCGCCTGGGCCTTGTGGCCGCAGAAAACATACACGCCGCTGCCCGTCCCCGCAGTGGTCTCCCTCGCCAAGGCAGAACCTTACGTCATGCCGGACGAAAAAAAGGTCTTCGCCCAGTACGCCGGCTCCCAGAGCTGCCGCGAATGCCACGCCGATCAGTTCGCCAAATGGCAGGGCTCCCATCACGGCCTCGCTGAACGCAACCCAGACCCCAAGCTCGACGACGCAGGATTTGTCCCCACCCGCAGCTTCCAGCACGGCACGCAGACGACCGAGACACGAAAAAACGGCAGCGACTACGAACTGATCGCCCTCGGCTTCGGCAACAAGATCACCCCCTACCGCGTCGAACGCGTCATCGGCCACGACCCGCTGCGCCAGTTTCTCGTCGATGGTGGCAATGGCCGCCTGCAGGCCATGGAAGCCTGCCTCGATCCAAAGAAAAACGAGTGGTTTAATGTCTATGGCAATGAGGACCGCAAACCCGGCGAATGGGGCCACTGGACCGGCCGTGGCATGGTGTGGAATCAGATGTGCGCCACCTGCCACAACACCCGCCTGCGCAAAAACTACGACGCCAAGACCGATGGCTACCGCACCACCATGGCCGAGATGTCCGTGAGCTGCGAATCCTGCCACGGCCCCATGAAGCCGCACAACACCTGGCAGCACGCCCATCCCGGCACCAAAGGCGATCCCACCCTCGCAAAATTCACCCGCGACCAGCACATCGAAAACTGCGCCGGATGCCACGCCCTGCGCGGCGAAGTCACCGGCGATTTCGTCCCCGGCGAATCCTTCTGGGATCACTACCACCTCACCATCACCGACCAGAGCGACACCTTTTATCCCGACGGCCAGATTCGCGGTGAAGACTACGAGTTCAGCAGCTTCCTCAGCAGCCGCATGCACAACGCCGGCGTGCGCTGCATGGACTGCCATGACATGCACAGCATGAAGACCGTCCTGCCCGGCAACCAGCTCTGCATGCGCTGCCACACCCCCGGCGGCTTCCCCAATGCACCACCCATCATGCCGGAGGCCCACAGCTTTCACCAGACCGCCAGCACCGGCAATCAATGCGTGAACTGCCACATGCCCCAGACCGTTTACATGCAGCGCCACCCGCGCCACGACCACGGCTTCACCATTCCCGATCCGCTGCTCACCAAGCAGTTCAACGTGCCCAACGCCTGCAACAAATGCCACACCGACAAAACCACCGACTGGGCACTCGAAGCCACCCAGAAATGGTGGGGCCCCAAAATGGACCGCAGAACGCGCACCCGCGCCACGCTGATCGCCCAAGCACGCCAGGGCGATGATGAGGCCCGCTTCGGCCTCGTCGATCTCCTCGGCAGCGATGAAATCCCCCACTGGAAAGCCAGCGCCACCCTGCTCCTTGACCGCTGGATTGACCAGCCCGCAGTGCAAACCGCTGTCACAGCCCAGTTGCAGCACCCCCATCCGCTCGTGCGTGAAAGCGCCATCCGCACCCTAGAACCCATGCTCCAAAGCAGCACCATTCGGTCTGCCATCGAGCCCCTGCTCAACGACCCCGTGCGCGGCGTGCGTGTCTCCGCCGCCTGGGCCCTCCGCGAAAGCCTCCATCTGGACTCCGCTGCCGGCCAGGACCTGCAGCACATGCTCCACTGGAACGCCGACCAGCCCAGCGGCCAGATGCAGCTCGCCCAGTTCGAGTTCGCCCGTCGCAGCATCACCGCCGCCATTCAGCACATGGAAACCGCCATTCGCTGGGACCCCAACTCACCGCCCTTCCATCACGATCTCGCGATGATGTACAGCACCACCGGTCAAACCCAGCTCGCCATCGCCAAACTCCGCGACACCATCAAGCTCGCCCCCAATCACGCCGACTATCACTACGAACTCGGCCTCGCCCTCAGCGAAACCGGCGACATGCCAGCCGTGATTCAATCGCTCCAAGAAGCCACCCGCCTTGATCCCGGTTTGTCACGCGCCTGGTACAATCTCGGACTCGCCAAAAACGGTCAAGGAGACATCCCCGGCGCACTCGATGCCCTGCAACGCGGCGAACTCGCCAATCCCCGCGACCCCGGCATCCCCTACGCCCGCGCCACCATTCTCGCCCAGCAAAACCGCACACCCGAAGCCATCGCCGCACTGGATCGCGCTTTAAAAATCAACCCCGGCTACGGCGAAGCCTTGCAACTCCGCGCCGCTTTGACGAGACGCTGAGCGCTCCCCCTCACCCATCCGCCTTCTTCCACTCCTCCCCTTCCTCGTCGTCGTCATCGCCGCCGAAGCCGTCGTCATATTCCTCATCCCCCTTGCCCGGTTCCAGGCCGGCAATCGTGTTGATGTCTTCATCGCTGAACTCCTCGATGTCGTCGTCATCATCTTCTTCGTCGTCGTCCTCCTCCGCGGCAGCTTCTTCAGCCGCCTGCTGCACCTCCAGCCCCTTCTTTTCGATCTGCGCGAGGGTGCCGCTCACATCTTCCACCGTATCCCATACGGTCTTGGCCACAAAAATCGGCGCGCTTTGCTGCACCGCCATGGCAATGCTGTCACTCGGGCGCGCATCCAGTTCGATCACCTTGCGCGTCGTCTGCAGTTCGTTCTCTGCGGAGATGATGAGGCGTGCATGGAACACACTGCCGTTGATGTTGTTGATGACCACGCGCTCCACCCGGGCACCAAACGCCAGCAGCAGATGCCCCACCAGATCATGCGTCAGCGGCCGCTCCTTGGACACACCCCGCATGAACATGGAGATCGCCGTGCCCACAGACTCGTCGATGTAGATCACGAAGACCTTGGTTTCATTGCCCAGGAAAACGGCAAAGCTGCCCTCCAGCGGCAGCACCGCACGCACCTGCACTTCGATGACGTCATTGTTCATTAAGCTCAATTAAAAACCGCACGCAGCCCAATGGCAACACGCACAGTGGATATTTCTGCGGCTAATCCGGAGTTCCAGCGATCTCCACCACCCCGCCCCCAAGTCCCATCGCCAGATAGCGCCGCGACACCTCCACATACTTCAGCGCCAGCTTCGCATTCCCCCGCTGCTCCTCCGCCGACAGCACACGCACCACCCGTGCTGGCGAACCGACAACCAGCGAGCCCTCCGGAATCACCGTGTTTTTTGTCACCAAAGCTCCCGCCGCAATGATGCTGCGCGCACCTATTTGAGCACCATCCAAAATGATCGCCCCCATCCCCACCAGCACCTCATCCCCCACCGTGCAGGCATGCACCACGGCCCGGTGCCCCACAGTCACGCGCTCGCCCAGCACACAGGCGCAGTCATCGCTCACATGCAGCACGCAGCCGTCCTGCACGTTGCTTTGAGCCCCAACCACGATGCGGTTAATGTCTCCCCGTAGGACCGAGCCATACCACACACTGGACTGCTCCCGCAGTTCCACCGCGCCCAGCACAATGGCTCCAGGCGCTATAAATACACTGCCAGCCACAGAAGGCTGCGACTCAGGAAGCAAGAATTTCTTTAGAGTTTCCATCGCGGGAAGAAAGATTTTATATTTGTGGAACGAAACGGAAAGCGCCATAAAAAGCGCCGCGCCACATCACTCTGGAACGGACTCGCCTGCAATCCAACAACGAATCACACACACGCCCATGAACAAAGCTCAACTCATCGACGCCGTGCAGGAAATTCTAGGTGGAGACACCTCCAAGCGTGCTGCTTCTGAAGCGCTCGATGCCGTCCTCCAGGCCATCACCAAAGGCGTGAAAAACGAACCCGTGCAGCTCATCGGCTTCGGCACCTTCAAGCCGGTGGACCGCAACGCACGCATGGGCCGCAATCCCAAGACCAAGGAGCCTGTGGAGATCAAAGCCTCCAAGACCGTACGCTTCGTCCCCTCCGCCGCCCTCAAAGACTCGCTTAAATAAGGCTCGCTCACCTCCTTCCTCCCCGCACTTCGGTCACGGAGCGCGGGTTTTTTATGCCTTAATCTTTCAGCTCCTGCTCCATGCGCTCACTGAGCCATTGCTTGATCATGCTCTGATAGTTCAGGTAGCGGCGGCGTGCCACCCGCTTGATGCGGCTCAGCATGCGCGGATCAAACCGCAGCGTGATCGTCGTGGACTCACGCACATCAGCACGATGAATGGACGCCTGCATCAGGCGTGCGTCGAGTTGATGCGCGGCCCAGTAATTTCCTTCGGCCTCCTCGCCATCAAACGCTGGCACGTCTTTCCAGGCTCGGACAGGCTTCAAATCGATAGGTGCGCTTTCCATGATGATGATAGGTGAAATCAAAGCTCCTCCGCCTTCTTGCGTTCAAAAAAATCATGCTCTCCCGGAGTCATCAACCGCGCGAAAATGACGCGGTAGCGTTTGCCGTCCGTCCAGAACACACTGAACACCGACTTGCCCTGCAGTGACTTGCCCAGGTTGTAATAACGCGCCTCGGCGCTCCCCTGCTGCCCGTCCGGCAGCAGTTTGATCGAGAACGGATCCTCAAACGACTCCTCAATATCCTTGGGCGGAAGTATTGAGAGGTCAAAAGCGGCGCCGATCCAGTCAAAGTCCATGAGGTTGTATTTACGAGATTATTTGCGGTATTCGATCAGTTCTATCTCATAACCCTCAGGGGCGTCAATGAAAGCAAATACACCGCTCGAACTAGGAGTGGGTCCGTCCGAGAGAGGATATCCCAGAGCCGCAGCATGTTTCGCAAACTCTTCAATGCTCTCCACCTCAAACGCCAGATGCGTCAGATCACTGCAAAACGTCACCTCCCCGCTGGCAGGAAAGCTGCAGATCTCGATGAGTTCATCGCTGTTCGGCGTCTGCAGGAAGACCAGTTCCGATCCGCGTGGTGACTTGTGACGGCGCACTTCCTTCAGACCGAGCACCTGCGTATAAAAGTTGATCGTCTTTTCGAGATCGTTCACCCGGTAGCGGGTGTGGAGGAGTTTTTTGACCATGATGCACTGTTTATGCCACAGCCTGCCGGGCGTGGCAAATGATCCTCCTTGAGGAGGAAAGCTTGATGTGTCGGACAGCATCTCGTAAAAACTCCCACATGATTTCCATCGACCTCACAGGCAAAGTCGCCCTCATCACCGGCGCATCTCAGGGCATCGGCACCCAAGTCGCCCGCACCTTTCACCGCGCCGGCGCCTCCGTCGTCCTCAATCACCTCGGCACCCCCGGCACGATGGTGGATGCCCAAGCACTCGCCGACGAACTCAACCTCCTCCGCACCGACAGCGCCAGCATCATCGCTGCCGACGTCGCCAAGCCCGAACAAGTCCAAGCCATGATGGGAGACATCCAGGCACGTCATGGCGGCCTCGATTATCTCATCAACAATGCCGCCATCATCAAAGACCGCACCATCGCCAAGATGGGCCTCGATGAATGGGACGCCGTCATCGATGTGAACCTCTCCGGCGTGTTCTACTGCTGCAAGTACGCCCTCGAAATCATGCGTGATCACGGTGCCATCGTCAGCTTCGGCAGCATCGCCGCCATCCAGGGCTTCTTCGGCCAGGCCAACTACGCCGCCGCCAAATCCGGCGTGCAGGCCATGATGCGCGTCCTCAGCCGCGAAGCCGCCCGCAAGCAGATCCGCGCCAACGCCATCGCCCCCGGCGTCATCGACACCGCCATGGCCGCCACCATCCCCGAAAACGTCCGCGCCGAGATGATCAAAAACGTCCCCCTCGCCCGCTTCGGCACCACCGAAGAAGTCGCCAATGTCGTCCTCTTCCTCTGCTCCCCCCTCGCCAGCTACGTCACCGGCCAGACCATCGAAATCAACGGCGGCTGGAGAGGTTGAGCAAATATAGCAGAGACATTGAAGCCGAACGAACATCTCCAGAAAAGACATTAAAATGCCAGCTACCGACATACCCACAGGCGAAGATTTCAGAAAGGCTTTGGAACGCCAGTTTTCCGAAGCGGCAGCACGAAGCTCACCTCACGTTGAAGTCAATGCAGGAGAGTTGCATCGATCCTTGGGTGGCTACCCTGGTCCCAATAGTCGCATGCCGGTCTGTTGCAGAGTGATGAGAGCATTAATGAGTGCAGGAGACGAGCAGATCGCCGCTCCGCCAAAAGGTGATGGCGCAAGTTTAGTGATCAAATATTTCCTGCCGAGGTAAGACACTTGAGCATTTAAACCATGTATGTCCGATCAATCCAGAACGGCGAAAGCAGCTCTCCCTCTCCCCGCCCCTGCCCCACGACAACAACGGATATTCCTCTTCGGGGAGAGGGCCGGGGTGAGGGGAAAACAGAACCCCTTCGCTAGCACAGATTAGGTCTATCCCCCCGATGTTATGAGCGCCGTTAAGGCTACAAAATCATTTCAGACGCTCTAAAAAACGTTCCATGCGCGCCCCCGCCCTCATCGCCACTGCTGACGAAGCCATCGCCGCCATCCCCAGCGGCTCCACGGTCGCCGTCAGCGGCTTCGTCGGCTCCGGCCACCCCGAGATGCTCACGCTCGCTCTCGAGCGCCGCTTCCTGCAAACCGGCACCCCCACCGATCTCACTCTCTACTACTGCGCAGGTCAGGGAGACAGGGCAGAGCGCGGCTTGAACCACCTCGCCCATCGCGGCTTGCTCAAGCGCATCGTCGGCGGCCATTGGAATCTCGCACCCAAGCTAGGCGCACTCGCACTCGCCAACGAAGTCGAAGCCTACAATCTGCCTCAGGGAGTCCTGAGCGTGCTCACACGCGAGATCGCCGCAAAACGTCCTGGCCTGTTCACCCAGGTTGGACTGAACACCTTCATCGACCCCATTCACAGCGGCGGCATGCTGAACGCCCGCACCACCGAACCACTCGTCGAGCGCATCGAGCTCGATGGACAGATCTGGCTCCGCTACAAGTCCATGCCCATCCATGTGGCCCTCATTCGCGCCACGCATGCGGATGCACGCGGCAATCTGAGCATGGACCGCGAAGGCATGATCAGCGAGATTCTCCCGATGGCGCAGGCGGCGAAAAATCACGGCGGCATCGTCATCGCCCAGGTCGAAAGCATCGTCGATCAAATCCCCGATCCCAAGTCCGTGCGCATTCCCGGCATCCTGGTCGATTATATCGTCCCCTCCGGCGGCGTTCACCATGATCAGACCTTTGGCGAAGTGTTCCTCGAAGACTTCGTTGTCACCAGCGACGGCACCTTCAGCCTGCCCCCGATGCCGGAATCCGAACGCAAACGCATTGGCGCGCGTGCGCTGCGCGAAGTGCGCAACGGCGACATCGTCAATCTCGGCATCGGCCTCCCCGAAGCCGTGGCCATGGTCGCGGCAGAAACCGGTCGCCTCAGTGAATTCACCCTCACCGTCGAAAGCGGCCCCACTGGCGGCGTGCCAGCCTCAGGCCTCAGCTTTGGCTGCAGCCACTTTCCAGAAGCCATCATTGACCAGCCTTCTCAATTCGACTTCTACGATGGCGGCGGGCTCGACATCGGAGTGCTCGGCGCCGTCGAAATCGATGCCGAAGGCAGCGTGAACGTCGCGAGTTTCGCAGGCCGTTTCGCAGGCGTCGGCGGTTTCGTGAACATCGCCCAGTGCGCACGCCGTCTCGTCTTCTGCTGCACGTTTCAGGCGAAGGGAAACGCCAAGTTCGTGAACCACATCCATCACGTCTGCTTTCACGGCCCCTCCGCCATCGCCCGCGGGCAGCAGGTGCTCTATGTCACCGACCGCGCCGTCTTTGAACTCACCCCGCACGGCCTCCGCCTCATCGAAATCGCCGCCGGGCTCGATCTGCAACGCGACGTCCTCGATCAAATGCAGTTCACTCCTCTGCTCGCCGAAACCATCTCCACCATCCCATGAAGCCCGTTTACATCATCGAAGCCAAGCGCACCCCCATCGGCCGCTTCGGCGGCGGCCTGAAAGCCCTTACCGCCGCAGAACTCGGTCACGCACTAGGTGACGCCATGCTTCCACCAGAACTGCGCGCCCACATCCAGCAAGTCATCCTCGGCCAGGTCCTCCAAGCAGGCAGTGGCATGAACGTCGCACGTCAGATCGGCCTCAAGCTCGGCCTGCCGCAGGAAGTCCCCGCCTACACCGTCAACATGGCCTGCGGTTCCTCTCTCAAAGCCGTCGCCCTCGCCGCCGATGCCATCCGCAGTGGCGAAAACGATCTCGTCCTCGCCGGTGGCGTGGAAGTGATGAGCCGCGCCCCGCATTACGCCATGGATCTGCGCTGGGGCAAAAAACTCGGCGATTCCGCAATGCAAGACGCCATGTTCGTCGATGGCCTCACCGATCCCCTGCTCAAAATCGGCATGGGCGAAACCGCCGAACGCATCGCCGACAAACACAGCATCACTCGCGCCGAACAGGATGCCTTCGCGGCACTCAGCCAAAGCCGCGTCGCCGCCAGTCGCACCGCCTTGAGCCGCGAGATCATTCCGGCTGGCGATTTGACCGAAGACGAGCATCCCCGCGCCGACACCACGGTCGAATCCCTATCAAAGCTAAAGCCCGCCTTTCGCAAAGACGGCACCGTCACCGCCGGCAATGCCTCCGGCATCAATGACGGCGCAGCCCTCATCCTCCTCGCCAGTGAGGACGCCGTCTCACGTCACGGCCTGAAACCCAGGGCACGCATCATCGCCAGCGCCGCCGTCGGCTGCGATCCTGCCCTGATGGGCCTCGGCCCAGTGGGGGCCATTCGCAAAGTCTGCACCCAAACCGGCTGGAGCGTAGGAGAAGTTGATGCCATCGAAATCAACGAAGCCTTCGCCGCCCAGGCACTGGGCTGCATCAAGGAGCTCAATATAGACACAGTGAAGCTCAATCCACGCGGAGGCGCCATCGCCCTCGGCCACCCGATTGGAGCCAGCGGTGCACGCGTTTTGATAACCCTCCTGCACCACCTCGAAGACCACGGCTTGCGTCGTGGCATCGCCAGTCTCTGCATCGGCGGTGGCATGGGCATTGCTTTAGCGGTGGAGCTGGATTGAGACCTGTTCGCAGCAGCGGCTCATCAGGAAAAATGTACGCACGGCTTGCGCAGCCGCATCGTATCTCCATGATGAATTCCTCCCCACATGAGCGCTGTTTTTGACTCCCTTTCGCGATTTTACGCCTCCTCCATCGGCAAGAAGATTTTGGTGGCCCTCACCGGCCTCGCATTGTTCGGCTTTGTTATTGGTCACATGATCGGCAACCTGCTGATCTTTGTCGGCCGGGATGCCATCAATGAATACGGCCACCTGCTCCAGACCGCCCTGCATGGCGGCGGCGTCTGGATCGCCCGCGTCGGCTTGCTGGTCGCCGTGGTCATTCACATCGTCGCAACGATTTCACTGACCCGCGCCAACCGAGCCGCACGTCTGACCGAATACGGCCAGCACAAGGCGCAGGTTTCCAGCAAGTCCTCCCGCATCATGATCTGGAGCGGTCTGACCATCCTGGCCTTCATCGTTTACCATCTGCTGCACTTCACCGTTCACGCCGGCAACGACTACGGCACCTACAAGACCACGCTTCATGGCGAAACGGTGCATGACGTCTATCGCATGGTCATCGCCGGCTTCTCCTGGGCTCCCGCGGTGATCTTCTACATCATCGCCATGCTGCTTCTCACCAGCCATCTCAGCCACGGCTTCAGCAGCCTCTTCCAGACCCTCGGCGTCGCCACGGACAAGACCGAGCCGCTCTTCAAGAAACTCGGTTACGCCTTCGCCGGTCTCATCCTCGTCGGCAACTGCTCCATCCCCATCGCCATCTACTTCTTCGGCTACGGACGTTAATTTTTTCTGCGACTCGCCATGTCTCTTAATTCCAACATTCCCTCCGGCCCAATGGGCATGAAGTGGTCCAAGCACAAGCAGGACTCCAAGCTCATCAATCCGAAGAACAAGCGCAAGTTCACCGTCCTCGTCGTGGGCAGCGGCCTTGCAGGTTCCTCCGCAGCAGCAACGCTCTCGGAACTCGGCTACAAGGTGAAGTGCTTCTGCTTCCAGGACAGCGCCCGCCGTGCGCACTCCATCGCAGCTCAGGGCGGCATCAACGCAGCCAAGAACTACCAGAACGACGGCGACAGCGTCCACCGTCTTTTCTACGACACCGTCAAAGGCGGCGACTTCCGCGCCCGTGAGGCCAACGTGCATCGTCTCGCTGAAGTCAGCGTCAACATCATCGACCAATGCGTCGCCCAGGGCGTGCCCTTCGCCCGTGAATACGGCGGCATGCTGGCCAATCGCTCCTTCGGTGGCGCTCAGGTCAGCCGCACCTTTTATGCGCGTGGTCAGACCGGACAGCAGCTCCTCCTCGGCGCTTATTCGGCCCTGAATAAGGAAATCGCCGGCGGCGGCGTGGAGATGTTCCCCCGCACGGAAATGCTCGATCTCGTGACCGTGGACGGCCACGCCAAGGGCATAGTCACCCGCGACCTCGTCACCGGCAAAATCGAATCTCACGCAGGTGATGCCGTGCTCCTTTGCACCGGTGGTTACGGCAACGTCTTCTACCTCTCCACCAACGCGATGGGCTGCAACGTCACCGCGACGTGGCGCGCCCACCGCAAAGGCGCGTTCTTTGCCAATCCCTGCTACACGCAGATTCACCCGACCTGCATTCCTGTCAGTGGTGAGTATCAGAGCAAGCTCACGCTCATGTCCGAGTCCCTGCGCAACGACGGTCGCGTGTGGGTGCCAAAAAATGCGGCAGACTGCGGCAAGTCCCCAGATCAAATCCCTGAAGCGGACCGCGACTACTACCTGGAGCGCAAATACCCCAGCTTCGGCAACCTTGCCCCTCGTGACATTTCCTCCCGTGCGGCCAAGGAAGCCTGTGATGACGGACGCGGCGTCGGCCCCGGCGGACGCGGCGTGTATCTTGACTTCGCAGAAGCCATCGGCCAGTTCGGTGCCAAGACCATCGCCGAACGCTACGGCAACCTCTTCGACATGTACGAGCGCATCACCGGTGAAAGCGCCTACAAGCGCCCGATGCGCATCTACCCCGCCGTCCATTACACCATGGGCGGCCTCTGGGTGGACTACAATCTCATGAGCAACCTCCCCGGCCTGCACGTGCTCGGCGAGGCGAACTTCTCCGACCACGGCGCGAACCGCCTCGGTGCCAGCGCCCTCATGCAGGGCCTCGCGGACGGCTATTTCGTCATCCCGACGACCATCGCCAACTACCTCGTCAATGAGAAGCCCGGCAGCATCACCACCGAGCATCCAGAGTTCAAGAAAGCCGTCGAAAACTGCACCGCGCAGACCAAGCGCTTCCTCAACATTAAGGGCAAGCGCAGCGTAGACAGCTTCCACCGCGAACTCGGCCTCCTCGTCTGGGACAAATGCGGCATGGCCCGCACCAAAGAAGGCCTTACAGAGGCCATCAACCGCATCCCCGCACTGCGCGAAGAATTCTGGCAGAACGTCAACGTTCCCGGCAGCGGTGACTTCACCAACCCCGAGCTCGAAAAAGCCGGCCGCGTGGCCGACTTCATGGAGTTCGCCGAACTTCTCTGCCTCGACGCCCGCCACCGCGAAGAAAGCTGCGGCGGCCACTTCCGCTCCGAGCATCAATACCCCGATGGCGAAGCCAAGCGCGACGACGAAAACTTCAGCTACGCCGCCGCCTGGGAATACACCGGCAATTTCAGCCAGCCCACTCTCAACAAGGAGCCGCTGACCTTCGACGAAGTCCACCTTGCCGTCCGCAGCTACAAATAGTGTTTTCAGCCGTCATGACCCGCGAATCTGAGTCCGAACTCCTCCATTTCTGCGCCACTCAGCGCGGGGAGTTCTGCGAAGACGCGTGGACCAACTTTGCCCCCATCGAAAAGCAGGAAATGGCCGCCGTTTGCCTCTTCCTCGCCGGAGTTGACTGGTTCGGCCATGAACACGGTCTCCGCGCCGCCGCCCGCCGCCTGCTCAATGGAGTCGATACCACCTTCGCCGCCTTGGCCATCGCACTCCGCTTCGATACCCCCCGGTTCGCCAACTCGCTTAAAAGGAGGCTGGGCCTGCATGCATAGTCTTCACCCAGACCTGACCCGTGCCATGGGCGCGATGATGGATCGCATTGACGGCTTTCTGCGCGAAGCAGGCTATTCCGGCGAACCAGTCCAGATGTATCTCGCCGGGGGTATGGCCGTTCACTACCACTGCGGCACACGCTATACCGACGATGTGGACGCCACTTTCTCCCGACGCTTGATCCTGCCCTTTGAAAAGCTGGTCATCGCCTACATGCGTGAGACGGGAACTCCCTCAAGCATCTACTTCGACACCACTTACAACGACACCTTCGCTCTCTTGCATCCCGATCATCGCGAATCCTGCGTCGAGTGGGAAGGCATGGGCAATGGTCAGCGGTTGATTCACCTGCTGGTCTTCTGCCCGGTCGATCTGGCAGTGTCAAAACTCTCCAGGTTTTCACCGAACGATCAGGCTGATATTCTTGCACTGGCCCGCCAGCGTTACTTCACCACGGATCAACTCCAGACCCGTGCCACCGAGGCCCTCGGCCACTACGTTGGCGAAACGCGCTGGATTCACCTCAATCTGGCCCAGATCAGCCAGGAAATCGCCCTCGCCGCTTAATTTTTCATCAAACCAAGTCCCCATGTCTCAACTCAATCTGCACCTCAAAGTCTGGCGTCAGAACGGCTCACAGCCCGGTCATTTCCAGGACATCGACGCCCCGGACATTCCTGATCATGCCTCCTTCCTGGAGATGATGGACATCATCAACGAGCGCCTCATTTCCAAAGGCGAAGACCCCGTGGCCTTTGACCACGACTGCCGCGAAGGCATCTGCGGCGCCTGCTCCATGCAGATCAATGGTGTGCCGCACGGCCCGGCCAAGGCCACCACGACCTGCCAGCTTCACATGCGCAAGTTCCGCACCGGCGACACCATCTGGGTCGAGCCCTTCCGCGCACGTGCCTTCCCCGTCCTGAAGGATCTCATGATCGACCGCGGTGCCTTTGACCGCATCCAACAGGCCGGCGGCTTCATCAGCGTGCGCACCGGTGCGCCGCAGGACGCCAACGCCCTCCCCATTGGCAAAGTCGTCGCCGACGCCGCCATGGACGCCGCCGAGTGCATCGGCTGCGGTGCCTGCGTGGCCGCCTGTAAAAACGCCAGCGCCATGCTCTTCGTCTCCGCGAAAGCCGGCCAGCTCAATTCCCTTCCCCAGGGCCAGCCCGAAAAAGACCGCCGCACCCTCGGCATGGTCCGCCAGATGGACAAAGAAGGTTTTGGCAATTGCACCAATCAATACGAGTGCGAAGCCGCCTGCCCCAAGGAGATCAGCGTCCGCTGGATCACCAAGCTCAATCGCGACTACGCGGTTGCGTCCATCAAAGACGCCTTCGGCAACTCCCCCAAGGAAGCGGGCGGCGGCGACTGATCCGTTTTACGGCTTCGGTTCCCCAGGAGGCGCAGGCTTGTCCTGGTCCGATGGAGGACGGCGGAATCCGTCCTTGGGCTCGCCACCACGCTCGCGAAATTTCATGAATTCCTGACCTGCCGCCTCGCGGTAGATCTCACGGAATTTTTTGAAGGCCTCCATGCGCGCCTCAGGAGGTATCGTATCCATTTTCGCCAGCGCTTCTTTGACTCTTGGCAGTTGCAACAGCCGCTCATGAAATCCACGCGTCTCATCCCGCCGCTCGGGCCTGGAGATCGATTGCAGCTCTGCCCCAAGCCGGATGGCCGCCATGTGCGCAAAATTGGGCGAGTCCGGCTTCGGCATTTCCGGCAGACCGCGCTGATCCATCGGAAATTGCGGTTTGATCTTCTCCAGGATCGCCACGGCCTCAGGGTCAATATCCTTCAGCGCCGAATGCAGCGTGTTGCGCATATCCTCATTCGCACGCAACGCCTTGTCACGCGCCTCAATGACTTCTGGACGCTGCCAGGCCTTTTCGAAAGCAGCGCGCACCCTCTGCTTTTCAGATTCGGAGAGCTTTTCAAAACCATCAAACCCGCGCGGCGGCTTGCCCATGTTGTGCATCATTCCCGGAGATCCACGATGCGGCGGTCCATCACCGGGTGATGGCGGCTTTGGTTTGTCGCCTTCAGACTGAGCTAGGACAGCCGTGACGAGGGCAAATAAGAGAACCAGAGGACGCATGGCGGTCAATTTCCGCTGCTGCGCTCTGTTGGCAACTTGATAGCTGGTCTCAGTATTCATTGGGGCTAATAACACCTCCGCCTGCCAAAAGTTGCATTCACTTGATACGCTCCAGTTTCAGCAAGGGGGCCGCCGGAGATGCAAACTGCGCCACATAAAGATTTCCCTCAGCATCCACAGCCACCCCATGAGGATGTATGAAGGTCCTGCCATCGCTCTTCATCGGCTGCAGCACCCCGTCCTGATAAACCGCCGCCGGAGCCCCAATATTGGAAACAATCCGATACTCCCGATCCACGATGGAAATAAACCCGGGCGCATTCTTGTCCTTCGGCCACTGGTCGCCCAGATGCGGCACAATCGCATACTCTCCCCAAAGTACGACATCACGCGGATTCCCGCCAGGCATCGCGATTTTGTCGATGAACTTCCCCTCGACCGTGAACCGCTTGATTTCCTGCTGATCACTCATGGCTATAATCACCCGCGTTTTTGCTGAATCCGACACATCAAGTCCGCCTCCGTGCGGCCCCCAATGCTTCAACTGGTTCTCCCCTTCCCCCAAATTCCCACCCCACCAGCGCAGCAGCGAACCATCCGGTTTGTAATGAAAAATGTAGTCCTTCCCGTAGCCGTCGAAGACGCAAAACTCCCCGTTCGCGAAGTGAATCGTCTTCGAAGGCCGGTACTCATTTGCAGTCCCATGCAGCTTCGCTCGTTCCGGCCACGCATAATGCGCCAGTTCTTCGCCATCCAGCGTCAGTTTGCGCACCTCATGGAGCTGCGTGTCCGTGATAAACAGCACCTCCCGCTCCCCTTCACGTACGAGACTCATCCCATGCGCCCCCGGCATGCGCGCCGTCCAGTGCTTGATCAAGCCCCCCGTTTTCGAATCAAGAATGATCACATTGTTCCTCACGTCATCCGTCAGAAACAACAACCGCCCCAGTGAATCCACCGCCACAGCGTGCCCATTTTTCACATTTACCTCCCCCAGCGACTCCCGTCCCCAGCCAGGAACTACCCGGTAACGAAACTCCCCTTGGCCAAGAATGTCTTCAGCTTGGGAAAAACCTGCTGCAAGCAGGCAGAAGATAACAAAACGCATCATGCAGCATGCAATCACGCTGCGCGCCTTGATGCAAGATCAACGCATGGATGGTTTGCCAGCACTCGTATTGCTGCGAGGGTGATTCCCGCTTCTTCTCATGGTTTTCATTCTCATTGTCGCTGCACTATTTCTCGGTCTTGCCGTCGCCCGATGGGCGCAGGCGCGCCATGAGTCGATGATGCTCAAAGGCTTTCGTGCCAACGCACCCACCGCACACACCGGCGGCGAAATCGCCCTCATGTTTCTGAAATCCGAAGGCGTGGATGATGTGCAGATCGTCGAGCACAACGCCGTCGTGACCGATTACTTCGACCCGACCCGTCGTCGCTTGTTTCTGCGTCGGGATGTCGCCGAGGGCACAACTTTGTCTGCCTGGGCCATCGCCCTGCATGAGGCGGCCCATGCGCTGCAGACGGGCGAGTCCTTGAGCGAACTCAAGTGGCGGCAGAGCTGCATTCGCATGAGCCGCTACATTCCCATGGCCGCTGTCTTCGCCATCGTAGGGCTGATGATCGCCCGTATTCTCATAGCGAAGAACGCCATTTTCGTCACCGCCGGAGTGATCGTCATCCTGCTGCTGCTGAACCTCGGCAGCGTGCCGCTGGAGTTCAATGCCAACAAGCGCCTGCGCCGCTTCCTGGATGATTATCTCAAAAATCATCCCCAGGCTGGCAGCCGGCTCGATGAACTGCTTTTCTGCATGGCCATCCGTGAAGTGGGTGACCTGCTGCGCTCGCCGCGCTATTTCTTTCTTAGCGCCCTGCCCGGCACGGGAAAGATGCGGCCGCAGTGATCTTGTGTGGCAAGGCCTCCCTCATGGGTGACGTTGTGCTCTCATGGTTAAACTTGCCGCTCTCTTCATTCTTGCCACCGCGTCCATGCTTCACGCCGACACGCAAACACCGACCTCCTTCAGCGGTGATTTTGTCATCAAGGTCAACTACCGCTACCTGCTGAGCAAGCCGGAGGGCTACGCGGACAGCCCGGACAAGAAATGGCCGCTGGTGGTCTTTCTGCACGGCTCTGGCGAACGCGGCTCCGATCTCGAACTGATCAAGAAACACGGACCTCCGAAACTGCTGGCTGCCGGACAGAAATTTCCCGCCATCATCGCCAGCCTGCAATGCGAATCCAACAACCTATGGAATCCGCACGGCGTCCAAGCGGTCACTGATCATCTGGTCAAGACGCTGCATGTGGATCCCAAGCGCGTTTATCTCACGGGCATCAGCATGGGTGGCTTTGGCACTTGGGAGACCACCTTTGAGTATCCTGAGACTTATGCAGCCATCGCACCCATCTGTGGCGGTGCCGGTGTGCGCTGGGTGACAGCGCAGCGTCTCAAGAGCATGCCCTGCTGGATTTTCCACGGTGACAAAGACGGCGCCGTTCCGGTGGAGAACAGCCTGAAGATTTACGACGCCCTGAAAAAGATCGACGCTCCAGTCAAACTCACCATCTACCCCGGCGTCGGTCATGATTCGTGGACTCAGACCTATGCCAATCCGGAATTCTGGAGCTGGCTGTTTGAGCAGAAGAAGCCATGACAGGCGGCAGGCCCGGCGGGCGTTTGATCTCCCATGCTCCGACCTCTCCTCCCGCTTCTCATTGCCTCCTCATTGCAGGCTCAGGTGCTGCCCGGCACGCAGCCGCTGGAGCCGAATCCCGATTTCTCCGCCACCATGGTGGCGGGCATCGACAAGATGGCGCTGCGGCTCATCGACCAGTCGAAAACGGGCCGCAAGCCAACTCGCGAGGGCTTGAAGGCAATTCTCGGAGTGGTCGATGAGCGCCTGCCCATCACGGCACTCGAACTCGTTGGTGACACCACCAACCCGGCGCTCCTGGCGGAAACCGCCACCGCGCGCATCCTGCGGGTGCGCTGGCCGGTGTTCGACGGCGTGAATGGTGAGGGCATTCTGATTCAGCCGAAAGACAAGCCCGTGGCGCGGGTGATCTACATTCCTGACGCCGACACCGATCCCGAGAAGCTGGCGAATGATGCCATGCTGGCCTACAGCGGCTGCGAGATCGTCATTCCTGCGCTCATCAGCCGCAGCAGCGAGTTCAGCACCAATGACAAGTTCGGCGTGAAGACGAACGTGCCGCACCGCGAGTGGATCTACCGCCAGTCTTATGAGCTGGGGCGTCACATCATCGGCTATGAAGTGCAGAAGATGCTGTCACTCGTCGATTACTTCGGCACGCAGACAAAGCTGCCGCTGCTTGTGGCCGGACTCGGCGAAGGCGGGCTCATCGCCATGTATTCCGGAGCCATCGACGAGCGCATCAGCTCTGTCTATGTCTGGGGCTGTTTCGAGCCGCGTGAAGGCGTATGGGCCGAGCCGATCTACCGCAATGTCTTCAATCTGCTGCGTGATTTTGGCGATGCCGAGGTGGCTTCCCTCATCGGGCCACGCCCCCTGGTGGTGCAAAACCTCGGCTTCCCGAATGTGCAGGGCCCGCCGAAGGCAAAGCAGGGCGAACGTGAAATTGCAGCTCCCGGCAAGATCAGCAAACCGACACTCGAAGCAGTCAAAGCCGAGGTTGCCCGCGCCAAGGCACTCGTGCCCGGTGACTGGCTGATGCTGGCCACAGAGGAGCATGGCCTGAAGGAAGTCGTCACCCATCTGCTGCCTGCCGATGTTTCGGCGCAGCTTGTGAAACGCATCGAACCGATCATGCCGCAGAAAAACGAGCAGCATGCCCGCGTGGATGCCACGCGGCAGAAGCGCATGGTGCGCGAACTGGAGACGTTCACGCAGCGTCTGCTCGTAAGCACCGAAATGGAGCGCAAAGCGCAGTTTTGGGACAAGCTGCCACTCAAAACCCTGGCGGAGTTTGAAAAGCACACTGCCGGTGAACGCGACCGTTTTTGGAATGAAGTCATCGGCCGCCTGCCAGATCCGAACCTACCGGTGAATGCGAAGAGCCGCTTCGTGCGTGAGACGGACAAGGTCACGATCTATGAGGTGACGATGGATGTGTGGGACGATGTCTTTGCCTGGGGCTGGTTGTGCCTGCCGAAAGATCTCAAGCCCGGCGAGAAACGTCCCGTCGTCGTTTGCCAGCATGGTTTGGAAGGCATACCGGAGGACACCATCACCACGGATGAGACACAGAAAGCCTACGCGCCGTACAAAGCTTTCACACTGCGTCTGGCAGAGCAGGGCTTCGTCACCTTTGCCCCGCACAATCCGTATCGTGGCAAAGATGCGTTCCGCACGCTGCAGCGGAAGCTCAATCCGCTGGGACTCACGCTTTACAGCGTCATCAACGGCCAGCACCAGCGCATTCTTGAGTGGCTGAAGGCACAGCCCTTCACGCAGCCGGACAAGATCGCATTCTACGGTCTCAGCTACGGCGGAAAGTCCGCCATGCGCACTCCCGCCGTGCTCACGGACTACTGCCTGAGCATCTGCAGCGGCGACTTCAACGAATGGGTGCGCAAGTGCGTGAGCAGCGACATGCCCATGAGCTACATCCACACCCATGAGTATGAAATCTGGGAATGGAACATGGGCCGTACTTTCAACTACGCCGAAATGGCCGCCCTCATCGCGCCCAGGCCCTTCATGGTGGAGCGCGGCCACAACGACGGCGTGGGTTCGGATGAATGGGTGAACTACGAATTTGCCAAGGTGCGCCGTCTTTACAACAAGCTCCTCATCGGCAACCGCACGACCATCGAACACTTTGACGGTCCGCACACCATTCACGGCGTCGGCACGTTTGAGTTTCTGAAGCAGCAGCTGAGCTGGAAGTGATGCTCAAGGGGCGTGTCCGCAGCCTTACCGTTGAAGTGCCACGCCGTCCCTCGCTTTGCCGAACAAGGACTCAAGTTCTATTGACTTAACTTCCAATGGATGCACCCAGCGTTCCACCTATGATCCAGTGCGATGAGCGTGACCAAGTTCTTGAAGAAGCCTGTATTTTCCCTGCCAGCCCGCCAGGAACTGCCCAATTTACGGCATTTTTTCCGGCGCTTGTGGCTCATCTTTGGCGGTGCTGCAGTTTTGCTAGTGCTGAGTTTTATTGTATTTGAAAGCATCGGTTCCAGTCTGGAGCAGCAGCGTGCCGCCAGTGTGAGTGCGGTCAATTTGCTGGGCCGGCAGCGCACTGACAGCCAGGTGCTAAGCCGGCTGATGCTGCAGGCTGAGAACAGCAAACCACCCCTGCAAACCTATTATCTGGGACGCATTGATCTCGTGTGGAGTGCCATGAAAACCTCAGAAGAGTCCATCGGCTCCAGTGCGCTGGTGCAGCATGCAACTGGGATGCAACTGGCCAATATTCAGGGAAAGCTGGAACAGGCTCATGAGAGCTTTCTGAAGATGGACCGGGTGATGAAAAAACTCCACCCCGGAACGGATACCACCAGTACTCTGCTGGACGGCATGGGGGAAAAACTGACCGAAGATTGCGACGCCATGGCCGGTTCCCTCGATCAAGCCGCCCAGAAAATCATCGAGGTCAATACCGACCTCAACGAGCATATCCGCCTGCTGGGCTGGCTGCAGATCGCAGTGACAGGAGGCATCGCCCTGATGACAGCCCTGCTGCTGACCCGTGGCCAGATCTCCACCATGGAGCGGCTGATCGACACCAGCCTGCGGGTGCAGGAGCTCTCGTATCTGCAAAATGCCGTACTGGAAAGCGCGGCATGCGGCATCATAAGCATGAACACCCAAGGGTTGATCGCCACCTTCAACTGCGGGGCGGAAAAACTCACGGGTTATTCACGGCAGGAAGTGGTCGGCAGACTCTCACCCGAATTGTTTCATGATGCGCCCGAGATGCAGCGCATGGCCACAGACCTCTCACGAGAAACGGGCAGGACTTTCACCCCAGGGTTCGTTGTGTACGCAGCCTATTCCAACTGCGGCATCATCCGTGAGCGTGAGTGCACCTACCTGCGCAAGGATGGCAGCCGCGTATCTGTCTCCCTGAGCATGACGGCCATGCTGGACGATGCCGGAGAGATCATCGGCTATCTCGGCATCGTGACCGACATCACTGAAAAGAAAAAGCTGGAACAGCAGTTTCTGCGCGCGCAGCGCATTGAAAGCGTGGGGACGCTGGCCGGTGGCATCGCCCATGACCTCAACAATGTGCTCACGCCCATTCTCATGTCCATTGAGCTGCTGCGGCTCACCAATACGAATGAGCGTACGCTCTCCATCCTGACCGGCATTGAAGGCAGCGCCAAGCGCGGAGCGGATCTGGTGCGGCAGATACTCACGTTTTCACGCGGCGTGGAGGGCAACCGCACGGAACTCCGAGCCGGGCCGCTCATCAAGGACATCCAGCATTTCGTCCAGGACACCTTTCCGAAAAATATTCACTGCACCATCAGTCTGCCTGACGACCTGCCTTCATTCCTGGGTGATCCCACGCAGTTGCATCAGATCCTGCTCAACCTGTGCGTGAATGCACGTGATGCCATGTCCGCGGGGGGGGAACTGACCATCACCGCTGGCTGTGTCGTGCTGGATGAGGCCGCAGCAGCCGTGCAAATGGACGCAAAACCAGGCCCTTATGTGACGCTCAACGTGAGTGACACAGGCACCGGCATTCCACCGGAGGTGGCGAACAAGATTTTCGACCCCTTCTTCACCACCAAGGAGATTGGCAAAGGCACGGGCCTCGGTCTGTCCACGGTCCTGAGCATCACCAAGAGTCACGGTGGATTTATCACAGTCAGCAGTGAGACGAACCAGGCAACCAGCTTCACCATCTGCCTGCCTGCTGTTCCCACCACTGGCAGCTTCATCAAACCACCGCCCGCAAAAGAACAGTCGATGCCGCAGGGTCAAGGCGAACTGATCCTGATCGTGGATGATGAGGAGGCCATCCGCACGACCACACGACATACCTTGGAAGCGCTGGGCTACAGCACACTGGTGGCCGCCGATGGCGCTGAGGCGGTGGCGCTCTATACCCAGCATGCTGCGGAAATCGCCGTCGTCCTGACGGACATGATGATGCCGCTCATGGATGGCCCGACCACGATCAGGATGCTTCAGTGCATCAACCCTGATGTGAAAATCATCGCGGCCAGCGGCGTCGCCCACCTCGGCGGCCCGGCCAAAGTGGCCGAGATGGGTGTCAGGCACTTCCTGCCCAAGCCTTACACCGCCCAGACCGTCATGACGACACTCCACCTCGTAATCAACGAGGCGGACACCCCGCGGGAGCCAACGGTCAAAAGCATGACGTTGTGATGCCGGTTTCTCAGCTTCTCATCGGCGCGGTCGAGAGCACGGGCTGGATGTGATGTTCAGAAACCAGGGTGACCAAAAGATTGTTCACCATGGTGGCTTTGGAGGCGGAGTCGAGCTGCACGATGCCGTCGGTTTCAAGCTTGCGCAGCGCCATTTCGACCATGCCGATGGCACCATCCACAATGATCTGGCGCGCGGCGAGAACTGCCTGCGCCTGCTGACGGCGCAGCATGGCCTGGGCAATTTCCGGGCTGTAAGCCAGATGGCTGAGCTGGGCCTCCAAAACTTCAATCCCCGCCAGACTGGTGCGTTCTTCCAGTTCGGCACGCAACTGACGGGCGATGTCCACCGGGTGGCTGCGCAGGGCGATTTCCCCGGGCGCATGAGGTTCATAGGGGAAAAGATTGGAGAGATGGCGCAGCGCGGTCTCTCCCTGCAGGTGAACGAAGTTGTTGCAGTTCTCGACGGCAAAGGTGGCCTTGGCCGAGTCCACGACACGCCACACAATCACCGCCGCGATTTCAATCGGATTGCCATGAGCATCGTTGACCTTGAGCTGCTCGCTTTGGAAGTTGGCGATTTTGAGGGATATCTTCTGCCTGCTGGCGAAGGGGTTGATCCACCAGAAGCCGTTCTGAACAAGACTGCCGCTGTACTTGCCGAAGAAGGTGAGCACCACGGCTTCGTTGGGAGAAACTATGGCGAATCCTTTCAGCAGCAAGAACCCGAGAATGGCCGCAGGAACCGCCAGCAGAGGGATGTATTGGGGAAATTGATAAAAGCTGATGGCTACGAGGCCAAGAGCCGCGAAAATGATGAGAATGCCGGGGATGGCCAGGGCGTTGCGTTCTTTCATGGTCGTTTGAGTGTTCAGGCTGCGACTGAATCAGTGGCAAGGAGCACCGTCACTGAGAATTTTTCGGAGATTTTCCAACCACCTGCGGCTTCGACAGCCCATTTGCATTCGCTGCATCGCCCGCTAGGCTGAGGACGTAACCCAACGCGCTATGCAAACACCCAAAATCACCGCCTACGTCAAAACCTATTGCGGCTGGAGCGAAGGCGTCCGTGCCATCTTCCGCAAATACGATCTCGCTTTCGAAGAGAAGGACATCATCAAAAATCCCGCCTTCCGCTGGGAAATGGAACAAAAGAGCGGCCAGCCGCTGTCTCCTTGCGTGGAAATCAACGGCACCATGCTCGCCGACATCAGCGGCGACGAAGTGGAAACTTGGATGACGGCGAACGGTCTTCTCGAAAAGAGCGAAGCACCAGCCGATGCCCCGACTGATTCCGCCTGCACCGACGCGCAGCACGCCGCGATGGCCGCTGGTCAGGTGGGCACTTTGAAATTCGTGGGCTGATTCTGCATGCGTTCCCGGCTTTTCCTCCTTGGGCTGGCAGTTTCACTCACCGCCTGCAACACCGTCTATTACGCCGCCTGGGAAAAGCTGGGCTACGAGAAACGCGATCTGCTCAAAAGCGCGGTCAAAAAAGCCCGTGGCGAGCAGAAGGAGGCAGGAGCGCAGTTTCAGGATGCTCTGACTCAGCTCAAAAAGCTGACGAACTACAACGGCGGCAATCTTGAGTCTGCGTATAACCGCTTCAAAGGCGAGTACGAAGACTGCGAGGCCCAGGCAGGCCTTGTGCGCAGCCAGATCCGCGAGGTGGACACGGTGGCGCGGGACCTCTTTCGCGAATGGGATGTCGAAATCCGCCAGTATGAAAATGCCACCCTCGCTGCTGACAGCCGCCGCAAACTGGCGGACACCCGCAGCCGATTTGAACCGCTCTCACGCTCCCTGCACGCGGCAGAAGCCACGATGGAACCGGTGCTGCGCCAGTTTCACGATCAGGTGCTCTACTTGAAGCACAACCTGAACGCCGCCGCGATCGGCTCGCTGCGTGGCACGGCAGACAGCATTCAGGGAGACATTCAGCGTCTGCTCAACCAGATGAATCGTTCCATCGCCGAGGCAGACCGGTTTATTCAGACGCTGTAAAAAGTACGAGTGACAGTGTCTGTCTTACTCCAAGAAAAAGCCCTCCGGCTTTGCAGCGGGAGGGCTTCGCAGACTGGTTTCTGATACAGATCAGGCTTTGATCATGCCGTGCGGATCGATGACGTACTTGCGGGCTGCGCCTTTGTCGAAGTCCACGTAGCCTTTGGGAGCACCCTTGAGGGAGATCACCTGCACGTTGGTCGCCTTGGCGATTTTGATCTTGTCGTGCAAGATCGCCATCATGAGGCGGCGATGGTAGCGCATGACCGGGCATTGGCCGGTGACGAAGGTGTGGCTCTTGGCCCAGCCAAGACCGATGCGGATGGACAGAGCGCCAACCTTTGCCGCTTCATCAACCGCGCCCGGATCACCTGTGACGTAGAGTCCGGGAATGCCGATGGCACCGCCCGCCTTGGTGATTTCCATGACACTGTTGAGCACCTGCGCAGGCACTTCCTTGCTGTGGTTGTGGCCACAGCCACGGGCCTCAAAGCCGACGCAATCCACTGCGCAATCCACTTCCGGCACACCGAGGATGTTCTCGATCTGATCCTGAATGGAGGCGGACAGGGAAACGTCCACGGTTTCACAGCCGAAACGGCGGGCCTGGGCCAGACGCTCCTTGTTCAAATCGCCGACGATGACGACCGCAGCACCGAGCAGATGGCAGGAAGCAGCGCAGGCAAGGCCGACGGGGCCGGCTCCGGCGATGTAAACGGTCGCACCTGGTCCCACGCCTGCGGTGACCGCACCGTGATAGCCAGTGGGGAAAATATCCGAGAGGAGGGTGAGGTCTTTGATCTTGGCCATCGCCTGATCGCGATCCGGGAACTTCAGCAGATTGAAGTCCGCATAGGGCACCATCACGTACTCCGCCTGACCGCCAACCCAGCCGCCCATGTCCACGTAGCCATACGCCGCACCGGGGCGCGCAGGGTTCACGCTCAAGCAGATGCCGGTCTTGCCTTCTTTGCAGTTGGTGCAGCGACCACAGGCGATGTTGAAAGGCACGCTGACGATGTCGCCTTTCTTGATGAACTCCACATCACGGCCGGTCTCGATGACTTCGCCCGTGATTTCATGGCCGAGAATCAACCCCTTCTGTGCTGTGGTACGACCACGCACCATGTGCTGGTCGGAGCCGCAAATGTTGGTGCTGACGACTTTGAGGATGACTCCGTGGTGGCATTTGCGCTTTTGTTCGCGCAGTTCCAATTTGGGGAAATCGATGCTCTGAACCTCTACTTTACCGGTACCCATGTAAGCGACGCCTTGATTGCTTGGCATAATATTGTGTGGTTGTGGTTGGTTGAATTTCGGGGATTCCCGGTCATGCTAGCCAGAACTGGCAGATCGCGTCAATCCTGGTGAAGGAAAAACGCGGCTAGCCAAGAGTGCGCGGTGCAGGGGCCGGGAAAGGCTGACGCCGCTGGGCTACCTAAACGAATTGCGTTCCCTGCTCTTTCGGATTGCCTCTCTGAGAGCAGCCCTCCACAATAGACATGCATGAAAATTACATCCCTCGCATTGTCCCTTCTGCTGCTTGCCACCACTGCCCTACGGGCACAGACAGCAGCTCCTGCCGCTCCGCCAGCCGCCCCTGCTGTCGTCATGCCACCGCAGCCGCCGGATGTGCCTGCTGAGAAGTATGGCAAGGATGGCAAAATCAACCCCGGCTTCATCGCTTCGCATGAGAAGTTCGTGAGCATCGCCAAGGAAGGCAAGGCCCAGCTTGTGTTCCTAGGTGACTCGATCACCGCCGGCTGGGGCAGCAAGAAGGAGATCTGGGACAAGGCCTTCGGCGTGTATACGCCTGCAAACTTCGGCATCGGCGGCGACCGCACGCAGCATGTGCTGTGGCGCATCCAGAACGGCGAACTCGACGGCATCAAGCCCAAGGCCTGCGTGCTCATGATCGGCACGAACAACGTCGGCGCGGATACCGCTGAAGGCATTGCCAAGGGTGTCACCGTCATCGTCGAAACCATCCGCGCCAAGCAGCCGCAGGCGAAGATCCTCCTGCTCGCCGTCTTCCCACGTGGCGAAAAAGCCAGTCCGAATCCAGGCCGCGACAAACTCAAGGAGGTCAACGCCATCATCGCCAAACTCGACGACGGCAAGAATGTCTTCTTCCTCGACATCGGCGACAAATTCCTCCAGCCCGACGGCAGCCTCACCAAGGAGATCATGCCCGACTTCCTGCACCTCTCCGCCGCCGGTTACCAGATCTGGGCCGACGCGATCAGCCCGAAGCTCGCTGAGCTGATGAAGTAATCCACCACGCCATTCGCTGCACGGATTCATCTGGCACACGCCCACCCTGCGTGCATAGGAAAGCCATGCCCCAGCCCGTCATCCTTTCAGACATCGGCAAAGTCCTCATCGACTTTGACTTCAGCATCGCCGCCCGGCGGCTCGCAGAGAGCTGCGATCATCCGGCGGAGACGGTGCTGACGTTGTTTGATGACATCAAAGGCCCCTACGAGGTTGGGGACATGGATGATGCGGAGTTCGTGCGGCAGGGCATGGCGCTTACCGGATTTCGTGGCTCCTCCGCTGAATTCGCAGCGATCTGGTGCGAAATTTTTGCGCAGAATGAGCCCATGCATGCGACGCTCGGCGCTCTGGCGGGCAGGCTGCCGATGCATCTGCTCTCAAATACCAACGAACTGCATAAAAGCTACTTCCTGCGCGAGTTTGCGATTTTCCAGCACTTCCAGGACGGCGTGTATTCACATACCGCGCGCTGTGCGAAGCCGGGGGATGAGATCTTCCTCAAGACAGCCGCGCAGCTGGATCTTGACCCCGCACGCACGTTTTACATCGACGATCTGGAGGCCAACATCGCCACCGCAGCAAGGCTGGGTTTTCGGACTTTTCACTACAGCTTTGCGAAGCATTCGCAGTTGCAGGCGGAACTGGACGAATGGTTGGTGGCTCAGGGCATTGGTTGACGGGCGCGAATACCTGTCATACCCAGTACGGGCTGCCGTTCGTATCACCTATGTGGCATGAATGCATGCACGACTAATTCCATGAAATGCGACGTTTGCGAAAATGAGGCCACCGTGTTCCTCACCCAGATCATCAACGGTCAGATGACCACGGTGAATCTGTGTGAGACCTGTTCGAAGGCCAAAGGCGTGACCGAGGAGACCGGCTTCGGTCTTGCGGAAGCATTTCTGAGTCCCTCCCACCGAACGGAGTCTGACACGATGGAGATTGTGTGTGACGCCTGCGGCTTCACCGCCTCACAACTGAAAAAGATTGGCCGCATGGGCTGCCCGGAATGCTATGCAGCCTTCCGCGATGGATTGGACGGGCTGCTGCGCAACATGCACAAGGGAACCCGGCATGTGGGCAAGCGCCCGAGCCACACCAGCGCCGTCGCACCGCAAATACTTCCCCGTCAGCGAGCTACTTCCGTGAAGGAAGCCTCCCCGTCTGCCCCCGTGGTCCCTCCCGTTGTGCCACCACCGGACGTCGCCAAATTGCGCGCCGAACTCGATCTGGCCGTCAGTGAGGAACGCTACGAGGATGCAGCCAAACTGAAATCCGAGATCGAAAGTCTCCAGCCCAAGGCCTCCAAATGAAGGCTGCCGCAGGTGGAATCATCCTTCCGCGTCATTCAACGCGTATCCCTCCTGCACCGTCCAACTTCGTAATCTCATGATGCGTTTTGCCACATTGATCAAGAACCCCGCCGACTGGATGAAAGGCGCGGGGCCGCACTCCGACGTCGTCATGACTTCGCGCGTGCGACTTGCTCGCAATCTCCGGGGCTACCCCTTCCCCGGCTTCAGCCAGGAGCGCCAGCGTATCGAGCTGCTGGAGCGTGCACGCCCGGTGGTGGAAGAGCTGCCCGAAATGCGGGACGGCTACAGCGAGGACTACACTGAACTCAGCAAGATCCGCAAACAGGTGCTGGTGGAGCGCCATCTCGTCAGCCGTGAGCATGCGGCCCGCTCCTCCGGCTGCGCTGTGGTTGTGGACCGCAAGCAGAGCATCTCCATCATGATCAATGAGGAGGATCACTTCCGCATTCAGGGCATCCGTCCGGGGCTGAACCTTACCAGCGCCTTTGAAGTGGTGGACCGCGTGGACACAGAGCTGGAAGGCCTGCTGCCCTATGCGTTTGACCCCAAGCTCGGCTACCTCACCGCCTGCCCAACCAATCTCGGCACTGGCATGCGCGCCTCCGTCATGCTGCATCTGCCAGCCCTGGTGCTCACCGAGCAGATCAACCCGGTGATCAAGGCCATTGGCAAGATCGGCCTCGCTGTGCGCGGGCTCTACGGCGAAGGCACCGAGGCTCTCGGCAACCTGTTCCAGATCTCCAACCAGCACACGCTGGGTGAGGCGGAGCCAGAGATCATCGCCCAGATCGAAAAAGTCATTGAGGGTGTCGTCCGCTCCGAAGTCACAGCCCGCGCCAAGCTCAAAGAGGACCACCAGACCATGCTGCGTGACCAGATCGGGCGCGCATTCGCCATTTTGAGGTATGCGCACATCCTTACCTCCAAAGAGGCATTGAACCTGCTATCCATGCTTCGTCTCGGTGCAGATCTCGACCTTGTCGGGAACTGCGACCGCAGCCTGATCGACATGCTTCTGCTTGAAATTCAACCTGCTCATCTGCAGCTCAATGCTGCGCGTGAATTGTCCCCTGAAGAGCGAGACAGCATGCGCGCTGATTTAACCCGCACGCGGTTGCAATCCATCGACGGCCCGGGTAGTTTTCCGCCATCACAATCTAACAACGGAGGCACTACCTCCCCCACCCATGATGAATAATTTCACTCCACGCGCCCAACAGGTTTTGGCCCTTGCCCGCAAGGAAGCCGATCGTTTCAACCACAATTACGTCGGCACAGAGCATCTCCTGCTTGGGCTGATCAAACTCGGCCAGGGGGTCGCAGTCAACGTTTTGACCAAGCTCGGCCTCGATCTCGAAACCGTGCGCATGCAGGTCGAGCAGCAGGTCGGCTCCGGCCCTGAGACCAAGATGGTCGGCAACATTCCCTACACCCCGAGGGTGAAGAAGGTGCTCGCCCTGGCCTCGAAGGAAGCCAAGGCGCTGAACCACAGCTATGTCGGCACGGAGCACATCCTGCTCGGCCTCCTTCGCGAAGGCGAAGGTGTGGCCGCCCAAGTGCTGCGCAATCTCGATGTGAACCTCGACAAGGCGCGCAGCGAAATCCTCAAGGAACTCGATCCAAACTTCTCCTCCCAGAATGAAGAGGAGGAGGAAGAAAGTGAGCCCGCCAACCCCGCCGGCAACACGCCTGCAGGCGACAAGAAGAAGAACGAGAAGACCCCGGCCCTCAAAGCTTTCGGTCGCGACCTCACTGAGCTCGCCATCAAGGGTGAAATGGACCCTGTCATCGGCCGCTCGGAAGAAATCGCCCGCGTCATCCAGATCCTCTGCCGCCGCACCAAGAACAACCCGGTACTCATCGGTGAAGCTGGCGTCGGCAAGACCGCCATCGTCGAAGGTCTGGCCCAGGAAATTGCCGCCGGCAACGTTCCCGAAATCCTGCGCGACAAGAAAGTCATCACCCTCGATCTCGCACTCATGGTCGCTGGCACGAAGTATCGCGGCCAGTTTGAAGAGCGCATCAAGGCGGTCATGGATGAAATCCGCCGCAACAAGAACGTCATTCTCTTCATCGACGAGCTGCACACCATCGTGGGTGCTGGCGGCGCTGAAGGCGCGATGGATGCCAGCAACATCATCAAACCCGCGCTCAGCCGTGGCGAGCTGCAATGCGTCGGAGCCACCACGCTCAATGAATACCGCAAGTACATCGAGAAGGACTCCGCGCTTGAACGCCGCTTCCAGAGCGTGAAGATCGAGGAGCCATCCGTCGAGGACGCCATCAAGATTCTCTTTGGTCTGCGTGGCAAATACGAGCTGCACCACAAGGCGAAGTACAGTGAAGACGCGCTCAGGTCTGCCGTGAATCTCAGCTCACGTTACCTGCCCTCCCGCTTCCTGCCGGACAAGGCCATCGACATCATGGACGAAGCCGGCTCCAAGGCCCGAATCGCCGCCATGACCCGTCCGCCCGAGCTCAAGGTGATCGAAGGTGAGATCGAGGAGATCCGCGTCGAGAAGGAAGGTTCCATCAAGGAGCAGGACTTCGAAAAAGCTGCGAGCCTGCGTGACCGTGAGAAGAACGCGAAGAAGCGTTTTGATGACGTGCTGGAAACCTGGCGCACCAACAATCAGGAGCGCATCGTTGACGTCACGGAAG
The DNA here is from genome assembly GCA_002482965.1 of Verrucomicrobiaceae bacterium UBA7681. Taxonomy (GTDB): domain Bacteria; phylum Verrucomicrobiota; class Verrucomicrobiia; order Verrucomicrobiales; family Verrucomicrobiaceae; genus Prosthecobacter. The sequence goes on from DLGZ01000048.1 coordinate 133,968, forward strand.
AGGACATCATGTCCGTCGTGTCCAAGTGGACCGGCGTTCCGCTGCAACGCATGGAACAGGCTGAAGCCGAGAAACTCCTCAAGATGGAAACCGAGCTCAAGGGCAAGGTCATCGGCCAGGACGAAGCCGTCATCGCCATCAGCAAGGCCCTGCGCCGTTCCCGCGCCGACCTCAAGGATCCACGCCGCCCAATCGGCTCCTTCCTCTTCCTCGGCCCAACTGGCGTCGGCAAGACCTTCCTCGCGAAGAACCTCGCCGAATTCATGTTTGGCACGGCTGATTCACTGATCCAGATCGACATGTCCGAGTACATGGAGAAGCACACCGCCAGCCGTCTGATTGGTGCGCCTCCTGGATACGTCGGTTATGAAGAAGGTGGCCAGCTTTCCGAAGCTGTGCGCCGTCGCCCTTACTCCGTGATCTTGTTCGACGAAGTCGAAAAAGCGCATCCGGATGTCATGCATCTGCTCCTGCAGATTCTCGAAGAAGGCCAGGTCACCGACAACTTCGGCCGCAAGATCGACTTCCGGAACACCATCGTCATCCTCACCTCCAACATCGGTGCGGAGCAGATCAAACGCCAGACCAGCCTGGGCTTCATGGCCATGCAGGAAGACGCTGCCGACAACGCCGGCATCAAAGGCAAGATCACCGAAGCCGCGAAGAAGTTCTTCAAGCCCGAGTTCCTCAACCGTCTCGACGACATCGTCATCTTCCGCATGCTCGAGAAGGAGCAGCTCAACAAGATCGTCGATCTCGAAGTCAGCAAAGTGGTCGCCCGCCTCAAGAAGAAGAACATCCATATCACGCTCGACGACAGCGCCCGCGAGTTCCTCATGAAGGAAGGCTTTGATCCACAGTATGGCGCGCGTCCGATGCGCCGTGCCGTGGAGAAAAACATCGAAGACCCGCTGGCTGAGCATCTCCTGCGCGGTGACATCCGCGAAGGCGACACCGTCAAGGTCTCCCACGATGAAGAGCATAAGCGCCTCAAATTTGCCGCCGACGAGCGCGAAACCACTGCCATTCCGGCTCCGGCCGAAACGCCAGCCCCTTAACCGGGAGCGATCCGCCGGGCTCTGCCTGCCATGATCCGTGCCCTGATTCTCGTTTTCCTCCTCGGCAGCCTCGGTTGCTGGTTGGATCGCGAGCATCAGGCGGGACGGTTCCAGCGAGTGGACGAGTTGTTTCTCGACTTCCTCGTCGCCAACGCACGGGATCGTTTTGTCGTGGCTGATGATCTTGCGGTTTCTTCTTCACCAGTCGTCCTGGTGAAAATGCGTCTGGCTGACAAAGCGGAATATGCAGGCTGGCCCCCGCGCCCGCTCGACTGGCAGATGGTCCTGAAGGGCCTGCAGGCCTACAATCCTGCAGTGATCGTGATTCCCGAAACTCTATTCTGGGGCCGCCCTTCGCCCGAGTTTGTGAATGAAGCAGCGCAGGCATTGGTGCCCTTTCCAAGCACCGTTTTGGGCGTTGAGGCCCAGCTGGCAGCCAGCCGTGAGGCACCCGCATTTTTGGGCGGTCTCGAAAGCTCTCTGCCACCCTTTCAAAAGGTGCAGGGGGACATTGGATCCGTTCCGCCATTGGGGGCCTTGATTGCTGCGCCGGATGACATGCTCCGCCGGCAGGCAGAGATCGGCATTGCCGTGCCGCTTGACGCGAAGGACGCCGGCAAACTGGCTTATGCCATGCAGGAGAGCGGCCACCTGCTGCCCTCCGTCCTGGCCCAGGCACTGGCACGTTTCACCCAGACGCCCTATGCCACACAGCGCCTGCTGCTGGGCCCTGGAGCGGGTGCTTATCTCTCGAACGGCGCTTTTGTGCCGCTCTCGGCAGCCGGTGAATTCATCATCAACACGAATCAACCGGTTCACGAGGTAGATGCGCTCCATTTGATGACATCGGAACTGGCCGAAGCTCTGTCTCCGCAGGAAAAGGCGAATCTCTCAGGTGACAAGGTGATCGTGATTGGAACCGATGATGACGCGCAAAGCAGTCTGGCACGCCTGCATGCCCAGGCACTCGCGCAGGTGCTCGCCCTGCCACGCTTGCGGCTGCTGCCGCGCTGGGCGCAATGGATCATCTGGGGGGGCGCCGGACTAGCAGGAGCCTGGATCGTGTTCTTTGTGCCGCGCAAGAAAGCCATCCTGCGCGGAACGCTTTGCATCTTCGCGGCACTGGTCACCTGCTTTCTCGCCTTCCAGTCCAGCTTGATCTGGTGCCCGCCCACGATTCCCGCCGCCTTGCTCGCGGTATCGACGGTATTTGCCCGCATCGCGGGCCGCAGGAAGTAGTCTCTTACCTTGCTGTCTTTTGGGCAGGAACGGCAAAGACCTGAACCTCGATATAATGGTTCATCTCGTTGGCCGAGTTGCCATTGCTCCAGAGGCGAACGTAACGAACCTTGGCTGCTTTGCCTTCAATGATGCGGCCATAGTGGGTCTCAATATAGGCGGGGTCTTTGCCCTTTCCCAAGTCGGAGGTATTATCGTGATCGGAATTCCACAGGGTGGTGACACCAACCCTAAACTCAGGATCGTCCGACGCCTGAATGACGACGTCGAGGTAGGCGTGGGCAGCCTTGTGATAATGCCATACCGCGACTTTTTGCAGTGTGTGCGTGGCTTCGAGATCGATCTGCACCCACTGCTTGCCAGGCATGAGTTCGACGAAGCCCCCATCGGATCCGTCGGCATCACCGTCAGTGATCAGCGCGAGATCGCCGATGATTGGAGCCGCATCAGAAGAAGTGACCCTCTTGCCCTTTGCGACGTTCACCGTGCCTTTGAGAGCCTTGAAACTCTTGATGCGCTTCGAGTGGTCAGTTAACTCGACATTGGGAAGATCCACCACAGGAGGGCCGATGAACATTGGCTTGGGAAGATCTATGATAATTTCCACCTCCCCCATCATGCTGGAATTTGCCTGCTGGGTTCCCGTGACAAATTCCTGATCCTTCAGGCTCAGGCTCAGCAGAGGCACCGTTATGAGGGTCCCGTCTTCACGCCTTAGCAGGACATTGTCGTCCGTACGGCGGACCAGTTCAGCCCGGACCTCATTCTGTCCGCTGGCATCCTTCCAGACGCGGTCTGCGGAGTGGAGCGCCCCCGCCGCCAGACACAGGCAGACCAGAATCCCAGGTTTCATCAGCCGTCGTTTCTGGTGGGTGCGCATGAGGCCCAAAGGTGAAACAAGAACACGGGGCAGCAACCAGATAGCAGGCCTCTGCCATGCCGGCGTATGGCGGTTGCCACCCTCAATTAGCCCTTGTGGAACACTGGCAAGCCCCTAGTGTCGCCCTCCCTTCCCCCAAAAAATAAAGCATGCGTTTCCGCAACCTGACCCGCCGACGTGAGATCGGCGCCAATTCCTACCTTCTCGAAGCCGGAGATTCTCGCGTCGTGCTGGATTCCGGCATGCACCCCAAACGCGCAGGCTACGATGCCCTGCCGGATTTTGGCCCCCTGCCGCACAAGTCCGTCAACGCCGCGATCATCACGCACGCGCATCACGATCACATCGGCTCCATGCCCGTGCTGCAGCGCAAGCAGCCGAACACCTCCGTGCTGATGACCGAAATCACCGGGGAACTCGCCTCCGCGATGTTGCACAATTCCGTCAACGTGATGACGAAGCAGCGCGAGGAGGAAAGCATCACCGAGTATCCGCTCTTCACCCACCGTGAACTCGATGACATCCGCGCCAAGTGGATTTACCGTGACATCGACCGCCCGTTTGAGATCCCAGACACCAATCTGGAGGCCACCATGTTCGACGCCGGCCACATCCTTGGTTCGACCGGCGTTCTGGTCCGTGAAGGCAGCAATACGTTGTTCTACACCGGCGATGTGAATTTCGAGGCGCAGACGATCTGTCGCGCCGCCGACTTCCCCACCAGTGGCATCGACGTCATGATCGCTGAGACGACTCGTGGCGATTACGCCCGCCCAGAAGGCTTTTCCCGCAAAGGAGAAAAAGAACGTCTCGCCGGAGTGATCCGCGAAACACATGAAGCCGGTGGTGCCGTCATGATCCCGGTCTTTGCCCTCGGCAAGACGCAGGAAGTCATGATGATGCTGCACGAACTGCATCAGGAAGGCCTCATCCCCGAGATGCCGCTCTACATTGGCGGTCTTAGCACCAAGATCACCGTGCTTTACGATCACTATGCCTCCCGCAGCCGCCGCAGCTATCCAGGCTTCCGCCTGCTGGATGACATGAAGATGCTCGTGCCACGCAAGAGCAAGAAGCGCGTGGAGCTGGTTTCCAGCCCGCGCTCTCTTTTCGCGCTCTCCAGCGGCATGATGACGGAGCACACCGTCTCCAACACCTTCGCGCAAAAGTTCCTCGATAACCCGCGCAACACCGTCTGCTTCGTCGGCTACACCGACCCCGATTCCCCCGGCTACAAGATCAGAAACGCCGCTCCCGGCACGATGATCAAACTCGCCAAAGACATGCCTGCCGTGGCCCTGAACGCCCGCATCGCGAGCTTTGACCTCAGCGCCCATGCTTCACGTGAGCAGATCGCCGAATACATCGAGAAAGTGAAGCCCAAGAAGCTCCTGCTCGTCCACGGTGAAGAGCCTGCGCAGATGTGGTTCACCCGTCGCTTCAACGAAACCATCCCCGGGACTGAAATCATTCGCCCCGAGCCCCATCAGCCGATCGATCTCTGGTAACTTCCGGCCATGCCGCGCCTCATCGCCATTGTCGCCATGTCCAGCAACCGCGTCATTGGGCGCGAGGGCAAGCTGCCGTGGCATTACCCGGAAGACCTGAAGTTCTTCAAGCGCACCACCCTTGGCCACCCCATCCTCATGGGGCGTGCGACGTTCGACTCGATTGGCAGGCCGCTGCCGGGACGCCAGAACATCGTCTTGAGCACGACCATGGCACCGCGTGAAGGCGTGACCGTCATCCGCAGCACCGCCGAGCTGGCTCAAGCCTGCGCCGCCGCCGCCGACACCGTCTTTGTCATCGGCGGTGCCCGTGTGTTCGAAGAACTCCTGCCGCAATGTGATGGCCTCTTCCTGACCTACATCACCAAAGAATACGAAGGCGATGTCTTGCTTCCGCGTTTCGAGCACCTGTTCCGCCTCAAGGAGGTAGTCGGACAGTTTGAAGATCTGGAGTTCCGCTATTACGAGAGAGCCGATGTGTCAGGGGCATAAGTGCCATCAATTCTCCACCTTCACCAGTGCGACACGACGGTTCTTCGCACGGCCTTCTTCGTTGCTGTTGCTGGCGATCGGGCACTGGTAGCCAACACCGCATGGCGTGAGCCGTGAGGCAGCCGAGGGCAGCCTCTTGCTCAGCGCGGCGACCACGGACGCGGCACGGTTTTGGGAAAGCTCAATGTTACCTTCAAATTTGCCCACGGTATCTGTATGGCCGACGACGAGCAGACGTAGAGCGGGGTCGGACTTCAGCAGTTTAGCCACTTCTTCGAGCGTGGCGTCGGACTCCGGCTTTAGCGCAGCGGAGCCAGTATCAAAGTGAAAGCCATAGAGATTCACCGAACCCTGCTGGATGATCCCTGATGCCATTTCCTCGGCTTTGACGAGCACCATTTTTTCCTCCAGGGCCTGAGTCTCGATCAGATCAACCGCAATCACGGGCACTCCGGGTTGCGGCTGCAATTCCTTCGGCGTGACGGTACCTGCTTTATAGTTTGCGACGAAGAGCGCCAAGTGCGCACCACCTTTCTTCGCGGCAAGGTAGCGCGCACCGGGGTGGCAGATGGCAAAGGTGCCGCCAGGCCGGTTCGCAAAAAGTGAGTGAAACAGCAGACCTTTGCCAGCACTGAGTTCCTCACCCGTGCCCTCCCACAGCGTCTCCCAGCCTCCGGCGGCGAGTTCGCTCTGATAGTTTTTAAAGACTTCCAGCGCCGTGCGGTTTGGATCATTGCTGACATAAGTGACCCTTGTGACCTTGCCATCCAGCGTGAGACTCTTGGCAAAGAGATTCACATTCCCAGGCTTTTTGGTCAGTTTTCCCAGAGGCAGCGTGTAGCTTTCAAAAGCCTTCTCCTCGTAAAAGGTGGTTCGTGTGCCTTCATAGCGCTTCAATCCTGCCGGGTCTTTAGAACCGGGAATATCCTCTGAACTCTGAGCGCGCAGGGATGATGACAGGCCGGTAAACAGGGCGACGAAGGCGATCAGCTTGAGGTTCATGGGGATTTCTTACAATGTGTGTGGGCAAAGACCAAATCAAACTGGCTGGTCACTCCATTTGCGGGGAAGCCAGACCATCTGACATCTTCCTTACAACTCATTTACGAGCATCTGACGCATCAATTTCGATCTGTGGGAGACTACCATCAGACAACGACCGAAAGCGGTTCAGTCAAAAAATTTCAAATAGTGGTTCCTTCTGGCTGTTGGACTCTATCAAGCGACGGGGCGGATCGTGTGATCCGCCCCGTTTGCTTTTCCAGCAGGGGGGTGAGGCCTCCAGCCTCAATCATCACGGTAGTTTTCTGATACTGAAATGCTTGATTTCCCTGCCCATGTCCCGAAGGTGCGATATTCGCCGCCAACCTTAGACGATGAAATTTGCCATTTTCGGAGACATCCACGCCAATCTTGAAGCCCTTCAGACCGTTCTGTGGGACGCTCAGGAGCAGGGTTGTTCCAATTACGTCTGCCTCGGCGACATCGTCGGCTATGCGGCCAATCCGGTGGAATGCCTTCAGGCGGTGCGGGACATGGGATGTCCCGTCGTCCGCGGCAATCACGATGAAGGAGCAGCCAGTGAGAGCTCCCTCGAAGAATTGAATCCCCTGGCCCAGAACGCCCTGCTTTGGACCCGCGAACAGCTCAGCGAGGAGCAGCGTCAGTGGCTGAGGGATCTGAAACTGGTACGTCAGGTGCGCGACTTCACCATCGTGCACGCCACACTCGATTCTCCCGGCAACTGGGGTTACGTGACCAACCGCTTTGATGCGATGGCCAGCTTCAGCTACCAGTTCACCCAGGTCTGTTTCTACGGCCACACGCATGTGCCGCGTATTTTTGAAAAAGACGACGCCGTGCGTGCCGCCCGCGGCACCGAAGTCACTCTGCAGCGTGGTGTGAAGTACTTCGTCAATGTCGGCAGTGTCGGACAGCCTCGCGACGGCGACTGGCGGGCCGCCTACGCCATTTACGACGCGCAGGAGCAGACGATTTCGATCCGTCGGCTGGAATACGACATCGAAACCGCGCAGGGTAAAATCCGCGCCGCCGGTCTGCCCTCTCTGCTGGCTGACCGCCTTGCCTTGGGTAAATGAGCGCAGCCACGCGCCAGCTTCCCAGCCTGCGCGATTTCCGCTCCGCGCTCATTGTCAAACCCAGTTCGTTGGGCGACATCGTCCACACGCTGCCTGCCGTGAAAGCGCTGCGCAACGCACATCCGCAGCTGAAAATCCGCTGGCTCGCCAACACCGAATGGACACCGATCCTGCAGGGCAGCCCGCTGATCGACGAGGTCATCCCCTTCCCTCGCAAAACCTTTCGTGGTCTCGCCGGCCTGCTGCGGTTCTGGAACTGGCGACGCACCTGGATGTCTCTGCCACGCGAGGAACCCGAGATCGTGCTCGATTTTCAGGGCCTGCTGCGCAGCGGAGTCGTCAGCAGCTGGCGTGGATCGCAAACCGTCATCGGCCTCTCCGATGCCCGTGAAGGCTCCCGCCTCTTTTACAATCACACGGTGCCCGTGAATGCCGGAGCCCATGCCGTGGATCGCTATCTCGAAATGCCACGCGCCTTGGGCATTCGCATTGAACCGGACGACAACTCGTTTGAACTCACACCCGGCGCAGCGCCCACCGGCTGGCCGGATTCGCTGCGGAGATTCATCGCCGTGCATCCCTGGTCACGTGGCGAGGGCAAGTCCCTCTCCAATTCTGCCTTGCAGGCGCTGTGCGATGCACTGGCCCCACACCCGGTCGTCCTCGTCGGTATGACGGCTGACCCAACCCGTCCCACGGGCAGACATATTCATGACTGGAGCCAGCGCACAACCCTGCCCGAGCTGATCTGGATCATGCGTCAGGCGATGTTCTGCATCAGTGTGGACAGCGGTCCCATGCACATTGCTGCGGCGGTCAATCCGCAGACACTCGGCATCCACACCTGGAGCGATCCGCGCAAAGTCGGCCCGTATCCGTCCGGTGTTCACGTCTGGAAGGACGGACGCATCGCGACACGGAGCGAATTCAGCGCCGAGGAATGCCAGAGCGATGCCAGCGTGGTCGATCAAGACGCACGTGGCATCGGCAACTGGGTGTGCCAAAAACTGGCCTGAGCTGCGTCCCGTTACTTCTTCGCGGCGGCATCCTTGACCATCTTCACGTACTTGGCGGGCTCTGCATTGAAGTCCTTGATGCAGGATTTGCAGCAGAGATACACATCCGTGCCTTCGTGAGTGATTTTGACCGGCTTGCCCATCTCTCCACCAAAAGCTTCACCGGAGACGGCGCAGGTTTTGAGCGGGTAAGTGGCAGGAATGCCTTCAGGGGCCTTGAGGTCAGCGGCATGAAGAAGGCAGGCGGAGAAGAGGAGCAGACCGAGGATGAGTTTCATGATGGCAGGGTGTGGGATGATTTAACGAAGAAGCCGGCCCAGATATTTAGACTGATTGGCCTCAAACTTTTTAACGTAAGGCTTGTAGAAGAATTAATCTATCGGAGGCCCCTCTTGGTCTTCCGCGGGTGTCTGGGTACTGTCACCAGAATGCCGTGAGCTACTGGCCCATCCGCAACGGGCCTCCGCTCCGCACCTCCGTGAGCTTGCCATCGCGAATCGTGACGGCACCATTCACAATCACATGAGCGAATCCCTCTGCATAATGATGAGGATCGCTGAAGGTCGAGGGGGCCGTGACCTTGTCAGGATCAAAGACTACGATGTCGGCATGCGCTCCCGCTTTGATCATCCCACGATCTTTGAGATGAAAGGTCTGCGCGGGCAGTGAAGTCATGCGACGCACAGCTTCCGGCAAAGTGAGCAGCTTCAGTTCGCGCACGTAACGTCCCAAAACCCGTGCATTGTTACCATAGCTGCGCGGATGCGGCACATCCTCACCCAGACGGCGCGGCCCTCCATCACTGGCAAACATAGTCAGTGGGTGCTTCAGGAAGGCCTGCAAATCGTCCTCATTCATCCCGTGAAAAATAGCACTGGCTCCGCCTTGGGCTTCGATCTCAAGGATGACTTCGATTTGATCTTCCAGCGTGTCTGCTCCACGCCGCATCTTAGCCGCCTCAGGAATGGTCTTGCCATTGAGTGAGGGGTCAGCCTTACAGCGGGCGATCACCGCGTAGCTGTAGTCCTTGCGACCCTGACGCGCACGCATTTCGGCCATGCTGGCGATGATCCCTGCTTTCTTCTGCGGATCAGAGATTCGTGCAACGAAGTCCTCATGCTCACCTTCGAGGGCACTGTCTGGCAAGGTCTGGCGCAGACCGGTGCTGGAGGCGGTGTAGGTGTACTGGTCATGCGTGATCTTCAAACCCTCGGCTCGTGCTTTGTCGAGCACTGCGAGAACTTCGTCAGCCCTGCCCCATGCAGTGGGGCCGGAAAGTTTGATGTGTGAGACTTCGGCGCGAACCCTGGCCTCCCGGGCAATGCGGATGAGTTCGTCGAGAGCTTGAAAAATACGCACCGTTTCATAGCGCATGTGGCTGACGTAGATGCCGTCATGGGCTGCGGCAACCTGCGCCAGCGCGATGAGCTCATCGGTCTTGGCAAACGAGCCTGGCACATAGATCAACCCCGTGCTCAGTCCGACCGCGCCATCCTTCATCGCCTGATCGACCAGCCTTTTCATCGTGGCGAGCTGTTCGGCATTCGGCGCGCGAATGAAGCTGCCACCCATGCCCTGCTCACGCACGGAACCATGGCCAATCAGCGTGGCCACATTGAGTGCGACTTTGGATTCCTCGATCTCCTGAAAAAACTTCGCCACATCGGTACGCGAATGACCGCAGTTGCCGGTGATGATGGTCGTCACCCCCATGCGCAGAAAATTCTCCGCTGCCGGGATGAGGCAGATGTCTTCCGAGTGGGTGTGTACATCAATGAAGCCCGGCGCGGCCACCTTGCCGCCGGCATCAATGGCCACATCGGCCGAGCCTTCGACCTGACCGACCGCCACGATGCGCCCATCTTTCACCGCAATGCTGCCGTGGGCGAGCGGGCCGCCGCTGCCATCCGCGATCTGCGCATTCGTGATGAGCAGATCAAAATCCGCCGCAAAGGCGGAACCCGTGAGCAGAAAGGCGAAAAGGAGGCCGGGATTCATGGTGACAGGGAAAGACGTCGCGGATGGCACGGACATTGCCAGGATTCCTTTTGCCAATCCGGCCTCCGCATTCCATATCTGCACACCATGCTCGACCTCACGAACAAGAAAATCGCCCTTCTGATGGGTGGCCCCGGTTCCGAACGCAAAGTTTCGCTCAAAACTGCCGAAAGCGTCGCTGAGGCGCTGCGCAGCAAGGGTGCCATTGTCATCGAAGTCGATGTCACCGGCCCGGACTTCGAAGTTCCAGAAGATGTGTTCATCGCCATGAACCTGATTCACGGCACCTTTGGCGAGGACGGTCAGATTCAGGCCATACTGGAAAAACGCGGCATCCCCTACACGGGTGCGGGCGTGGTCAGCAGCCGCATTGCGTTCGACAAGCTGCTGAGCAAGGAACGCTTCATCGCCGCCGGTGTGCCGACGCCGCTTTCGCAGACCTATCCGCTTGATGGCAGCCAGCCACTGGCGATCTCTCTGCCCCTCGTCGTCAAACCACCGCGCGAAGGTTCCAGCGTCGGGGTGCACATCTGCCATGAGCAGGCTGAGCTGGATGCCGCCATTGAAGACGCGAAAAAGTTTGGCAATGACACCCTGGTCGAAGACTACGTGTCCGGCAAAGAACTGACAGTCGGCATTCTCGGCGATCAGGTCCTGCCGATCATTCACATCGAGCCAGTCGAAGGCTTCTACGATATCAACAACAAGTACCCGTGGATGGGCGGCACCGGCAAAACGAATTACAACTGCCCCGCCGACCTCAGCCCCGAGGTGACACAGGCCGTGCAGGAGGCCGCGCTGAAAGCCTTCCGCTCCTGCGGCACCGAAGTCTATGGCCGTGTCGATGTCATGCTGCGTGACAGCGATCAGGCTCCCTTTGTGCTCGAAGTGAACACCATCCCCGGCATGACCAGCAGCAGCCTGCTGCCCAAGGCCGCGAAGGCCATCGGCATCGAGTTCCCAGATCTGTGCGCCAAGATCATCCAGTTGTCGATTGCAGCCAGACCCTGAGATCCTCAGACCTTGGCAGGTTTCCGCAGCCACAGATCACTGCAAAACAGCAGCACACCGAGCCAGATCAAGCCAAACGACGCCAAGGATGCGGCATTGATCGGCTCGTGATACACAAAGGCTCCCACCAAAAACTGGCCGGTGGGTGCGAGGAATTGCAGTACACCGAGCAAGGCGAACGGCAGTTGCCGTGCACCATGCGCGAAGCCCAGCAGCGGTATCGTCGTGATGATGCCAAGACCAACAATGAGCAGCAGATCTTGCACCGAGGCCGTCCCCCAGATGGGCAGACCGCTCTGCTGTGCCCAGATCAAATAGATGACCGCCACCGGGATGCCGACCACGGTTTCCACCGCGAGTCCCGGCAGTGATCCCAGCGGCGAACGCCGCCGCGCGAGACCATAGAGCGCAAAGGTCCCGGCCAGCATCAAGCCGATCCACGGAAATCTCCCCAGCAGCAGCAACTGCGTCAACACACCAAACGCAGCGGCGGCGACGCTGAGCTTTTGCAGCCGCGACAAGCGCTCGCCAAACAGCCGGCTGCCGATGAGGACATTCAGCAGCGGATTGATGAAGTAGCCGAGGCTGCAATCAAGAATTCGTCCATGCTGTGCCGCCCAGACGAAGACGCCCCAGTTGATCGCGAGCAAAAATGCGGACCACGTATGCGCCTTGAGCAAGCGCGTGTCCCGCATGGAGCGCATAAAACCCGGCCACTCGCAGCGAAGCATCAGCAGAGGCAGCACGGTGGCCAGCGTCCACACGACACGCTGAGACAGCGCCACACCGCTGCCGAGATGACCTATCTGTTTCCAATACACCGGCAGCACGCCCCACAGGCCAAAGGCGATCACCGCACTCAGTACGGCATTGGCAGGTGGTTTTTCAGGATTCATGCTGTTGGGCTTTGCGAGTGTAGAGAATAAGCAGCGCCGCCACAATGCCGAGCACGGCATTCAGTACCCACAGCACCGTGGGATGATGATCATAGAGCGACATGCCTAGCGCGGAACTAGCAGTGTTGCCTGTGCACCATGCGAAGCCGAGAAAGCCCACGTAACGCCCGCGCATGTCTTCAGGAGAGAGACTCGCCGAGTACGCCTGCTGCCGTGAAAACGCCGACATTTCGCCCACAGTGAACACCACCATCATCAGCACAAACGCCGTGAGCGATCCGCTTATCAGGAACGCAAGGAAACTGGCCCCCATCAGGATGTAGCCTAGCGCGAGCACCTGCTTGACCGGCCACTGGCGAAGTCCCACCGCCAGTGGCACTTCAAACAAGCAGATCATTACGCCATTCAAAGCGAGCACGAGACCGCACCAGTGCAGCGGCAGCCCATTGCGCTCAAAGTGCAATGGAAAGGTGGTGTTCGTCTGCCGGAAGATCCATGCCGTGCAGATGCAGGCGCAGAACAAGGCCAGGAAAGCGTGATTGGCACGGATCGACTGCCACGCATGCCCCCAGCCGGCATGCTCGCGCGCTGTACGTCTGCCTCGCGGCAAAAACAGCCACGCGATGATGCCAAAGAACGCCGACGTGACCGCATCAACCACGAAGAGCCAAAAGAACGAATATTCTGCCAGGAAACCGGCAGCCGCAGGCCCGAGAGACCAGGCGAGATTGATCGCAAACCGCTGCACCGCATAGGCGATCACGCGGTGCTCCGGCGGAACGATGTCCTGCACCAGCGCCGCGCTGGCGGGACTCCCCGCCTCATTGATGGCACCGGTGATGAAGGCCAGGGCAGCCAGCGCCCGCCAGTCTACCGCCTGCGACATCGCAATCATGCAGACTGCGCCCGCGAGCGCTGAAATGGCCATGGTGACGTTTCGGCCCAGCCGGTCGGCCATCCAACCTCCGATCCCGGCAGCTATGAAGCCCCCCAGCGAATACGCAGCCACGGCATAACCCGCCTGCGTGGCCGTGTTGCCGTTCCGGGTGATGAACAGCGCAAGAAACGGCACTACGAAAACGCCGAACCGGTTGACGAAGGTCGCGCCTACGAGAACCCAGAAAGGTCTGGGCAGCAGCTGCAGTTGAGAAAACAGAGACATGGTTGGAAAGAGAGAGACATGGAAAGTTGGGGGATGAGCAAGTACGCAAAACGGGCCGGCTCAGGTGAGCCGGCCCGTCGAAGGCTTTGAAGGTTGCTGTGTTCGTTTAGATTACAGGCCTTTGCTCACAATGTATTTCACGAGATCGACGACTCGGTTGGAGTAACCCCACTCGTTGTCGTACCAGCTCACCAGCTTGAAGAACTTGCTGTTCAGTTCGAGGCCGGAACCGGCGTCAAAGATGGAGCTGTGCTGGTCGTGCATGAAGTCGGTGCTCACCACTTCGTCGGAGGTCCAGTTCAGGATGCCCTTGAGGTAGGTTTCGCTGGCCTTCTTCATGGCGTCGGAGATTTCCTTGTAGCTGGTTTCCTTCTCCGTCTTCACGGTGAGATCGACCACAGAAACCGTCGGCGTTGGCACGCGGAAGGACATCCCGGTGAGCTTGCCCTTCACTTCTGGAATGGCGAGACCCACGGCCTTGGCGGCACCGGTGCCGGAAGGAATGATGTTGATGGCGGCGCTGCGGCCACCTTTCCAATCCTTGGCGCTCGGGCCGTCCACAGTCTTCTGCGTCGCGGTGTAGCTGTGGATGGTGGTCATGAGGCCTTCAGCGACGCCGAATCCTTCTTTGAGAAGAACGTGAACGACAGGAGCCAGACAGTTCGTCGTGCAGCTTGCGTTGGAAACGACGTGATGATTGGCGGGATCATACTTCTCATGGTTCACGCCCATGACGATGGTGATGTCTTCATCCTTGCCAGGAGCAGAGATGATGACCTTCTTCGCACCTGCGTCGATGTGGCCCTGAGCCTTGCTGCGCTCGGTGAAGAGACCGGTGGACTCGATGACGATGTCCACGCCAAGCTCTTTCCAAGGAAGTGCGGAAGGACCTGCGCGCACTGCGAGGCATTTGATCTCATGGCCATCGACCACCAGAATGTCGTCTGCAGCCAGATCAGGGCTGGATTTCTTGGAGGAAACGTTCTCACGGGCCTTGCCCTGAGTGGAGTCGTACTTGACGAGGTAGGCCAGATTGTCAGCAGGCACGAGGTCGTTCACTGCGACGACTTCAATTTCCTTGCCCAGAAGACCCTGGTCACAGATTGCACGAAACACGAGGCGACCGATGCGCCCGAAACCATTGATGCCGATTTTGACCATGTTATTTGAGGTAGTTTGAATTTTTGAGGGGATCAGGATTACCGCCGGGGGGAGGGGGTGTCAACCACCGAGGCAGCAGGAATCGAGCCTTGATTAGGATACGAATCCCACAGTCACTACGTTTGTAGTTGCCATTTCACGACACATGTAGTGAAATACATTTAATTCCATTAAATATGACCACCGCACCCAACATCTCTGAATCCGAATGGTCCATCATGGAGGCTCTCTGGGAGTCTTCTCCGCAGACCGCCTCTGAGCTCACCAAGGCACTGCGCCCCACCATGAACTGGGCGGAAAACACCGTCCGCACCCTGCTCATGCGCCTGGTTGAAAAGGGTGCACTCAAGACCGCCGAGAACGCCAGCCGCACCCGCACCTTCCTCCCCGCCGTGAAACGCGAGGCCTGCGTGCGCGCCGAGGGCGAGTCCTTCATGCAGCGCATCTTCGGCGGCGCTGCCAAGCCCCTGCTCGTCCACTTCGCCCAAAACAGCAAGCTCACCGCTGAAGAGGTTAAGGAGCTCAAAAAGCTGCTCGACCAGTCCCTCAACTCCTAATCCACCATGAACACGCTCACCCAGCTCTTCGACTGGCTCCTCGCTGCCAGTCTGCGTGCGTCGCTGCTTACTCTCGCGACGCTGCTCATTCAGGCGGCATTGCATCGCCACCTCAGCGCCCGCATGCGCTACGCGCTTTGGCTACCAGCGCTAATCGTCCTGCTCATGCCCGTGCTGCCGCAGAGCCGCTGGAGCATTGAGCACGTCTTTCAGACACCGCCCCCGCCAGCGCAGCTCATCTCCGCACCCATCTCACCAGCGATGGACTCCACACCCGTCGTTTTCGAAGCGGTCGCCCCCATGCCTGAACTCATCAACTGGCAGCGCATCCTCCTCCTCACTTGGCTCTTCATCTCCGCAGGCATTCTCACTCTCGGCGGCATTTCCTTCTTGCTGACTCTTCACCGTTTCAAACAAGCCCGCCATGCCGCCAGCGACGAACTCCTCGCAATGCTCGCCCAAATCGCCGCCGAAGTCCGCCTTCGCCATGTTCCGCGCGTCTTGATCGCCTCCTCCGTCAGCAGTCCTGCCGTCACCGGCCTCATTCGCCCTACCCTGCTGCTGCCCGCTGACTTTGACCGCGAATTCACACCCGCCGAAGCCCGGCTCGTCCTCAAACACGAACTCATGCATCTCAAGCGCGGCGATCTCCCGCTCAATGCCCTCATGTGTGTGCTCATGGCGCTGCATTGGTTCAATCCTCTGCTCTGGATCGCGTTCTTCAAAATCCGTGCCGACCGTGAAGCCGCGTGTGATGCCCAGGTGCTCCGCGATGCCACCAAAGACCACCGGGCCGAATACGGTCATGCTTTGCTCAAAGTCGAAACCGCCTTCTGCCCGCGTGGCTTCAGCCTCGGCTTTGTCGGCATCTTCCAGCGCGGGTCAGCATTACGTTCCCGCATTCAGTCCATTGCCGCACATCGTGCGCCTCATCCCTCCATGAAAGCACTGATGACTTTGAGCATTGTTCTCATGACCTTTTTCGGAGTCACCCGCGCTCAGCAGCCGAAACCCGGCGAGGATGTGCAGCTCGTCGCAATCGAGATCAAAATCGTTAAATTCAATAAAGCCACCGCCTGGAATTTTGGCGGCAGGTTGACGGACAAAGACATAAATGCGTTTTCTCCTCCTGCACTGCTCTCACCTGAAGAACTCGCCGTTCAACTGAGGGAAGTAATAAGGAATGACAGCACCAATGTCATCTCTTACCCCCGCATGGTCACAGTCAGTGGACACGAGCTCATGGTTAAAAGCGTCGTGAACCAGCCCTTCAAAGGCAAGGAAGGCAAAGTTGAGGAGCTTCCAATCGGCCTCGTCTGCAAGTTCACGCCCACTCTGAATGGCGAAAGCGTCAAACTCGACATGGATATCACCGACGCGAATCTCATTGATCCAGCAACAGGTGCGGCGGTTTCCGAGTTCAAAGGCGATTATCCCACCGTCCGCACACGGACTTATAAAGCCAGTCACGAAGGTCCCGACGGACAATCCTGGGTGATCGCGAGTTGGGATGACGGCAAACCTCAAAGCAAACGCCCAGTTCTTTACATTATCACACCCCATGTGATCGATCCGAAACAGGGCGGCCTTCCCGCAGCCGCCCCCAGCGACTTCGCCGTCGGCAAATCCGCCTTTCGCCCTCGCGACTCCATGGTCATTACCTCCATGACGCGCTCAGCCGAGATGCTCACGGTCGGGGTGGATTATGAACTCGGCAGCAAAGATATAGCAATCGCAGCCCTGTACATCACTTCCACCACCGATGACAAATCATCCGCCTTTGATGAAAGACAGCAGGCTGTCGTGAAGCGAGGCCGGGGCAGCTTCGTCCTGCATCTCCCCACGCCCTCGCAAGGGCTGCCACACGTCACCTTCTACGACATCGACTCACACAAACCATTCGGCGGCATCTACTTCGGCACTGAAGCAGAGGCGGCAAAGTCCTCGGCGCTTGACCTGAGCTACATGACCGCATCCGCTGAGGCGAAAGCAGGAGCATCTACCGATTTCATCAAAACCAAGCTCAACGAGATCATCATCCCCAGCGTTCATTTTCAGGGTGCTACGGTGGAAGAGGCCATCGAATACCTCCGTGTCAAAAGCCGTGAACTCAGCCCTGGCCCCAAGGCACCAGGAGTAAGCATCATCTACAGACAGGGCGATCCACCATCAAAGGCCGCCATCACCATGGATCTCAAAGACGTGCCTCTGGGTGAAGCCCTGCGCTATGTCGTGGAATTGGCGAACCTCAAAATGAGCGTTCAGCCCTATGCTATCATTGTAGGACAGAACGTTCCTTCCACTGGAGCAGAAAGTCCGGCCCCCAAGTCCGCTGTGG
The DNA here is from genome assembly GCA_002482965.1 of Verrucomicrobiaceae bacterium UBA7681. Classification (GTDB taxonomy): domain Bacteria; phylum Verrucomicrobiota; class Verrucomicrobiia; order Verrucomicrobiales; family Verrucomicrobiaceae; genus Prosthecobacter. The sequence continues at coordinate 151,383 of DLGZ01000048.1, forward strand.
AGACACCTTCAGAAAAGATCATCATCCCCAGCATCGAATTCCGCGACGCCACACTCACCGAATGCATCGACTTCATTCGCATCAAAGCCCGCGACCTCGATCCCGATAAAAAAGGCGTCAACATCATCATCAAGCCCGGCGGAGATGCATCGGCACGAATCACCCTGTCCCTCAAGGACGTTCCGCTGTCCGAAGCCTTGCGCTACTGCGCGGAGCTCGCAAATCACAAGCTCACATCCAACGCCCAGTCCTTTTCCCTCACTCCCGTTTCTGCAGAAGCTCCGGCCACCAAAGATCAGGCTTCCCGCCCTGATGCACCGCCACCTGCAAGCACTGCCGAGGCAAAGGCGGCGGAGCTGCGCAAAGCCCGCCCTCAACAGTATGACTTCGCCAAGGCGAACCTCGGCGATGTCATGCGTTTTCTCGCCACCGATGCCGGCATCAACTTTTTCTCACTGCCTCCCGAGGACAATCCCATCAATCAAAAGCTGATCACCTTCAGTATTCGTAGCAGCCCATTTGAAGTGCTCGAAACACTTTGCCGGGCAAATGGCCTGGTTTTGGTTCTCGATCAGGAGGTCTGGTGCATCCGTGCCGCCGATGATACCGCTCTGGTGTCTAAGGAGTATGCCCTTCCCCAAACGCAGGCCAGCATCGAAACCATCCTCAAGGACCTCAGCACAGTCATCAATGGTGGCGAAACCAAGCCTGCTGCAGACAAATCTCAGCCCAGCGTGACCTTCAAAAAAGAGCAGAACTCCATTTCCATCAAGGCCACCCACCTCCAGCACACCTGGGCCAGCGCCTACTTCCAAGGGCTGAGCAGTTCAGCGCAGTCCGGCAAAACCAAGTGATCCCCGGTTGAACTCGCCTCAATGCTCGCTCTGGATGCCACGCTCATGGCATCCATTCCAGATCTCGACCTCACCCAGCGCCTTCGCGAAAACGCCTGGATCGGCGATGCCGTTCTGGAACTCTACGTCCGCAGCCTCATCCTGAAGCAGCAGGGCAAAGTGGATGCAGAGATGAAAACTCGCTTCACCTGCAATCAGTTCCTCTCCTGCACCGGCAATCCCACCGCCGTCGAGGCCGACATCGGTGTGATCTATCAGCGCGAAGGATTGGAGCCAGCCTTTGCCTGGATCCGCGAAACTCTGGAACCTCTCTTCCTCAAACAGGAAGCCAAACGCAAGCGCACCGGCAAATAACTACACCCGCTGCCCCAGCGCCTTCAGCTTGGCCTCGGCTTCACTCCAGGGAATATCGTGCGGCAGGCGCTTGGTCGTTGCCGCCAGCGCAGCGGTCACACCGGCAGCTTCTCCCATCGCCACAGAGTTCCCCGTCACGCGATAGCTCGCATGCGCGATGAAATCCCCGCTGATATTGCGCCCGGCCATCATCAATCCATCCACATCTTTGGCGATCAGCGCCCGCAGCGGAATGTCATACGGCTTCACCTTGATGCCCGCATTGCTGTAGGCCGACTTCTTGTTCATGTCCGCGCTCAGCGCATGAATGTCCACACTGAAGGTGGGGCGCACCACAGCATCATCATAGCGCGCACCGGCGATCACATCCTCCTTGCTCACCGTGTAGCGTCCCGCAATGCGCCGACCGTCGCGCACACCGATCTGCTCCGCCGTCGCGGCGATTTGCAGCCCCTCCCACGGGCCGCCGAGCTTGCGCAGGCCGTTGACGATCTTGTTCATCTCAGCACGGGCGTGCACCGTGGCCTCGGTGATCTTCGCCGCGTCAAAACAAGGCACACCATATTGGTGGTTCATCATCACCAGCAGCAGATTGTCCCGCACCTGCCACAGCGTCGGTTTCGCATACGAGGGGAAATGATCGGTGCGTTTGATCTCCGCGAGGAACGCGTCCTTCGAAAGCCCATCAGCCTTGCTGGGGTCTGACTTGTGAATGAAGTCCTCCAACGCCTTGGCATCTTTGCACACCAGCAGCGCATTGAGCGACATCGGCTGGCAGGGGCACGAATCTGCCTCGCCATATTCAAAGGCACAGCCCGCCAGCGCGCCGAGATCACCGTCGCCCGTTGTGTCGATAAACACGGGCGCTTTCCAAGCCTGACGCCCTGACTTCGACTCGGTCACAATCGTCGTGAGCCGTTTCCCTTCGCGATACGCCGCGCAAACTTTCGTGTGGAGCTGGAACTTGATCCCCGCTTCCACGAACATTTCCTCCAGCAGCAGTTTCATGCCCTCAGGCTCGTAAACGACGCTCTTTTTGTTCGTGCCACGGCGCAGGTCACGCTCTTCCAATCGCTTCAGCAATTCCTGATTGAAGCCCGGCTTGTCAAAATCCAGCAGGTAGCCCAGCAGGCCCGCCGTCCACACACCACCCAGGCAGCCCCGCCACTCAAAGACCCGCACCTTGGCACCCGCACGCGCTGCCGTGATCGCCGCCGCAATGCCCGCAGGTCCGGCACCGCAGACGATGACGTCCGCATCCTCAGCCAGCGGCAGATCCTGCGCAGGCTCATGAAACTGCCCCGCTATGGCTTTTTCAACCTCGGCCGCGTTCATGACACCAGGAGTGACGAGAGCACCGGAGAATGCAGCGCGCAGGAAGGAACGGCGTTTGAGGTCAGGGGAAAGGTTGGGAGTGCTCATGATCGTACAGTAGTCAGATTAAGAACGACTTCGGACAAGATCATTGATCACTTTTTACCATCAACGACTCCACCTGCACCGCCACGGCCTCATCGCACTTCTTCAAGGCTTCCTGAAGTTTTGCACGATCTCCCCCGCTTTCCTGAATCAATCTTTGGGCAATGGCAAACGCCGGCTCAAACCGGCCGTCTCCATCCGCATCCAACCAGATCGGATTCGTCGAGCCGATCACCCTTGGCACGAAAGTCTTGCTGCTCGGTTGGTACGGGCGCGGAATCTCCCAGAACGGCTCGGTGACACCCGGCCCCGTCGCGATCACCACCAGATGCACATCGTGCGCCGGCTTCGGTATTTGCCAGACGATACGCGCCTTTTCACCCGCACGGTGGTCATCCTCAATTTTCTGCTCGCGAATCAGAATGCCATTCGCAAACAGTTCGATGCGGTCTGCCTTTGTCCATGCCGGGCCAAAGACGGTGGCCTCCACCTTGATACTCTCCGCCAGCCCCGTGGCCAGATCACCCACCGTGAACTTGTCATTCACCTTCAGCTGCGTCAGCAGCCCAAGGCTCACCAGCAACCGCCCCTCTTTGTAGCTGCGCCAGACTTCGTCGAGATCGAGGTTCGTCGGATCCGCATCCTTCGTAGCCACATACGTGCGACCCTGACCAAGTATGAAGCGGTTCACATCATGACTGTCGCTCGATCCAACAGCCGCAACGCGATGCCCTCGGTTCAACAACGCAAACCAGTCTCGATACAGCAGATGTATGTCCGACTGCATCGCCGCAGACGTGACCACTTCCATTGCATCAATGTCCAGCGCGTCCGCCTGACGATGCCTGCCCGTCTTCGGATTGAACTGCATGCCGCCGAGTGGAATGAAGCCGCTGTGCAAGTCACGCGGATGATTCAGCGTGATCACCTTCACACCCGGTGTCGCACGGATCTCCGGCAGCAGCTTCGCCCAGTCTTCCTCCTTGGGATTCACCACACGGGCACCCGCTTCAACCGGAAACGCATTGAAGTGACCATGCTTCGTCGTCACCTCATTGCCGATCACCGGCGTGAAACGCTTCGCCACACCCATGCTCGCCGCACTGGGCGCATAGTCCGTGTGGTGATTGTGATCCGTCGCAACTGCCAGCTCGATCCCTTCCCCCGCAATCGTCAGCATGCGCTCCTCAATCTTCGCATCGCCATGCCCGCTGTGCGTCAGCGTGTGAATGTGGCTGTCTGCCGCGATCCAGCCCACCGTCGGCACCTCACGCCTTAGTTGCAGAGCCACCGGCTTCGTCTCACCCGCACGCAGAGAAATCACCACACGCTCGACACTCCATTCAAAACCTCGTCCCGCATGCAGGATGTAGTCGCCCGGCGGCAGCGACAGCATGGCCTTGCCATTCCGTGTGTAAATCACTCCAATCCGCACCGCCACCTCTGCTACAGGTTCCGCCCGCAGCGGCTGCAATGTCCCATCCGCTCGCGTCAAGGTCAGCCGACACGGCAGTCCACTGCCCGTTTCGCCATCCGTCACCGTCACATCCATCTGCGCTCCACTCATCACCTCCGTCATCGGCTTAGCCGCGATGAACACCGGCCCCACTTCGATGTCATCCAGGCCCGGCGGCGCTTCGATCGACAGAACATTTTGCCCATCGCGCAACGCACCCGCCGGGATCGCCAGCAGGCTTTCCATCGCCGTTTCCGCCGTCACCAGCGCTCCCAGCTTGCGCCCGTTCAGCAGCACCGGCCATGTGAGTTTAACATCTCGCTGCCAAAGCCGCAGCGTCTGCTCCGTGGCATTTACCTTCGCTTCAAAACGCACTTCCAGCCGCTCCGCATCGACAGCTCGATCCTTGAACGCCTCCCACTCAAACTGCCCCGTCCTGCCAAGATGCAGCCTCCTGGCGTCGACGGTCAAATCCTCCGCTATCAAAGTCAGCGCGGGCAGACAAAGCAGAATCCATTTCATCATGATCGAACGAGCCTCCATGCTGACAACTATCCACCCGCCGTTGAAATGACGCCTGAGCTTGCCAATGCTGCCATATGAAACGCTATCCTGTCCACCACACGTCCTCATCTCCTTTGGATTGGTCCGTAGCCGAGCCATTGACCGACTTCACCTTTCCCTGGGAAGAGCGCACCGCCCCGCTCACCGAGTTCCGTGCTCTCTGGGATGAAACGCATTTTCACTTCCGCTTCGATTGCGTCGATGAAGATCTCGTGCTGCCCGACGGACCCACCTCCAAGGATCGCGTGCTCGGCTCCGACCGCGTCGAAATCTTCTTCACCCCCGATCTGAGCCTGAAGCCCTACTACTGCCTCGAAATGTCCCCTCGTGGCGACGTTCTGGCCTACGAAGCAACTTTCTACCGTGAAATGAATTGGGATTGGTCATGCGCAGGCCTGCAACTCAACGCAACCATCGAAGGCAATCGCTACTCCGTCACCGGCAGCCTACCGCTCGACACGCTCCGCGCCTTGAACATGCTCAAACCCGGCTCATCTGAATTTTACGCCGGCCTCTACCGCGCGGAGTTCCATCACCAGCCCGATGGCACCGTTCATTCCGGCTGGATGCCCTGGGTGAATCCACAGACCGACCGACCGGACTTCCATGTGCCCGCTTCGTTTGGAGTGCTCGAACTCGTGCGATGATCACTTCACTCCCGCCTGCGGATACTTCGACACGGTGTCCCACGCAATCTGCTGAAGGATGGCATGCTGCTCCGCATTGATGCTGCGCTCAGGTGCGGTGTGTCCCACCGGACTCATGCGATAGATCGCGGCAAAATTGCAGTAGGCCGCCAGCGCCATGATGTGCCCTTGCCCATGACCGATGGGATCGCGGAAGAGCGCGGACTGCTTCGTGATCCCAGGAAACTCACCAGCCACGACCATGGCTCGCAGTTTCACCACCGCATCGCCCACGGGAACGATGAACACACACGTCTTGCCGTGCTGCTGATTGAGCCCGGCGACTTGCGCCTCGATCTTCGTCCGCCAGCCATCGATGGCGGCCTGCAGATCCGCGATCTTCACGTTGTCACGCTGGGTGTTGTCCTTGATGCGCCGGTCCGGCTGACCGGGTTCTGGCGCAGACAGGTCAAAGGGATACCAGGAGGCCTGCACGAGGAAGCGCATATTGGGATTGTGCTCCAATCCAAGTTTCACGAAGTTCGTGATGCCTTCATCCGGGCTGAGCAGGTGCGACGCCATCGTGAAGACATCGACCTCTCCACCGATGAGCGCCTTCTTTGCCACGTTCTTATCATCCGCCAGGTCCCAGTGCTGGATCACCTTGGAACCACCAATGCCCTGCTGCCCGGCAAGTTTGTGACCTTGAATGTCCGTGGTCTTGACCATCGCTTCGATCATCCCTGGCACAAACATGTGAAAGCTGTGCCCCGTGTAAAAGACCCGCTTACCGGGAACGGCGTCAGCCCCAAAAGCACAAGACAGCGAAGCGGTCAGGCAGACGGCAAGGAAACGAATCATGAAGGAATGGCGGCACATGGTGATCCTTCAGCTACGTCCACACACCAGCCTTCATTGCTGCAAATGCACTAGGCACTCGAATCTGGGCTGGATTCATCCAACTCTGCCAGCTCACTCAGCAAAGTCGTGGCATAAGTTCCCTTGGGAAGATCAAAGCAAATTTGCAGATCGCCATTTGCCATCACTTCAAATTTGGAATCGAGCGGCCGCAAGCGCATAACACGGCGTTCCTGCCGCAGTCCGAAAGCTTCAAGTCCGGCGGTGATGTCAGGAAATCCAGCGAGCAGTTCCTGTTCGAATGTGCGCACCTCGCCCACGCTTTGCAGTTCACCACTTCCCCACAGTGGCGCAGTGAGTTCGACGATTCCCTTTTCAAACCGCGCAACTTCATCACCCCTCTGATTTTCCGGCAGCAAGATCGTGCCGTTGTCGGCGAAGCCGAAGACTTCACCAGCCAACGGTTTGTCCCAGCTCCCGCCTGCCATGCGGCCGGCCACCACCGCATTAAACAAATGACTGCGAGCAGCAGAAAGCAGGATGCCGCGCAGCAGACGATCCCCCGGTGTGAACTCACCGCGAAACATCGCCTGCGCCTTTGCCACGTTTTGTCCTTCGTTGCCAAAGCGCTGCGTGCCGAAGAAATTCGGAGCGCCTTTCTCCGTGATCGCCTGCCAGCGCTGCGCGGCAACTGCCGCGTCGAAGTCCGGCTCTCGCAGCCGGATGGTGAAGCGATTGCCCAGATGAATGCCACGCCTCAGCTTTCGCGTATTCCGTGTGATGCGCAGCACACGCAGCCCTTCGGACTCCAACACCGCCGATTCCGGCGATGCCTGCCCAGGCATGTGCAAGCTGAACCACTGACGCGTGACCGCATGGCGGTCCTTCAGGCCGCAGTGGCTGACCAACCGCCGCCGAATCCCCACCGCGTCCGCCAGTCGTGCCGCCGCTGTGTTACTGTCCAGATTACGCTTCTCCGCCCACACGAGGCAGTGCTCTCCCTCGCCCGAAGGCTCAAACCCCAGCAACTCCTCCACCACAAAATCCTCCGGCTGCACTTTGAAACGCGCCCGGCCCAGCGGGCCACCGTGCAGGAAGGGAAGATCGTTCGAATTCAAAATCATGTTCACGCCTCTGGCCCGCTCACCAGATGTTTCGGCAGATCCGCCACGCGCTCACATCCCACCTGCTCCATCACCTGCTTGAGCTGGCGCTTGAGCATCGTCATCGTGTGATCCCCCCCCGCTTTGCCTAGAGCGGCAACGCCATACATGAAGGACCGCCCCATGAAGGCAAACTTTGCACCGCTGGCGAGTGCACAGGCCACATCCGGCCCTGCACGAAGACCGCTGTCGATCATGACCGTGGTGCGCTGACCAAATTTCTTGGCGAGTTCGGTGAGCGGTTTGATGGTGGATTGTCCCGCATCAAGCTGACGCCCACCGTGATTCGAAACAATGAAGCCATCCACACCGAGCCCGAGCGCCGTTTCCGCATCCTCTTCGGTGACGACTCCTTTCACCACAAGCTTGCCCTTCCATCGCTCGCGAATGGCGCTGATCTTGGCCGGATTCAACCGACCTGAGAAGGTCTTGTTCATGAAAAGCCCAAGGTGTTTCATGCTCAGCCCCTTCGGCAGATACGGCTTCATCGTTTTGAACTCCGGCGCCCCTGCCGCGAGCTGACTGAACGACCAGGTGGGGTGCAGCATCATCTGGATCACATTGCGCACCGACATGCGTGGCGGGATGGACAGTCCATTGCGAATTTCTTTGGGCCGATACGCAAAGGTGGGCGTATCCGCGAGGATGACGAGCACCGGAAAACCCGCATCCCGCGCACGATCTAGCAGCTTGTCCCGCAGCGCATCCTCAGCCGGATGGTAAAGCTGAAACCACGCCTTCCCCTCCGTGAGCTCGGCAACGGTTTCGATGCTGGCCGTCGCGACCGTGCTGAGCGTGAAGGGAATATTGTGCTGATGCGCCGCCTTCGCGATGATCTCTGTCGCCTTTGGCCACACCAGCCCCTGAAGTCCGATGGGTGAAACCCCAAACGGCGCATCATAGGTGATGCCAAAAAGCTCGGTCTTCAGATCCGAACCCGGATAGTCCCGTAAATACCAAGGCCGCAACTGCACCTGCCGAATCTCATCCGTGTTGCGCTGAAGATTGATGTTTGAGAAACAACCACCCTCCAGATACTCAAAGGCGAAACGCGGCACCCTCTGGCGCGCTCTCTCGCGAAGATGCTCGATGGAGGGGTAGTTGGAATTGAAGGCTTCGGACATGGGGCGTGATTGAATGGCAGTGAAGACGCAAACCGCCAGCAGATCAACACAGACGGGCACCTTCTTCATCCGCAGTAAACGCCGGATTTGCAATCTTCCAACAGCCACACATCAAATACCGAAATGCACCTGTCTGCGGCTTCAGATCACTTCACCATCTTCTTCTTGCCACCTCCTGGCCCCTTGCCTTTGCCGGGGCCGCGAACCTGCGGAAATTCGCCACGCTCAAGTGCGGCAGACGCCTGCTCCCCGAGTCCGGCACGAATGTGCGCCTTGAGCTCCGCCAGAAGCCGAGCCGCAATGTCTGGGTATTGTTTCGCGAGATCACGCGTCTCGCCCAGATCATTCACCACATCAAAGAGCAGCCCTTCCTTGGTATCCCAGAAATAGAGCAGCTTGTAGTCGCCTTCACGAATGGCGGACTGCGGATGCTCGACCTCGACCGACTGATGCCACACAAAGCGGTCGATGGGCCGCTTCACTGGTGCATTGCCAGCGCTCAGTAGCAACGGTTTCCAGCTACCCCCTTCGACACTCTTCGGCATAATGAAGCCCGGTGCCGCAAAGTCTGCCACGGTCGGCATGAGGTCGTAGAGAATCACCGGTGTGGTGCAATGCGAACCCGCTTTGATGCCGGGACCGCGAATGATCATCGGCTCACGGATTCCGCCTTCGCCGAGATCGCCCTTGCCACCGTTCAGCAGGGTTGTTCGGGCACCGTTGTCGGACGTATAGATGACGATGGTGTTCTCGGCGATGCGCAAGTCATCGAGCTTCTTCAAGACCTCACCCACACAGGTGTCGAGATCCTCCGTCATGGCAGCCATCACGGCACGGTCACCACGCCCGCCTTTGGCCGCACTGGCCATGCCCTCGTATTTCTTGAGCGTCGCGGCAAGCGCCTGCGGTTTCTGATGCACGGCATAGTAGGAGAGCTGAAGGAAGAACGGATGCCCCTCCTTCACCTGAGACTCCATGAATGCACCCGCCCGGCGCGTGATGCCAAAAGACTGCTTCGGGTCTTCAGGATCAGTCGTGTCGCCATCCTCGTTCATCGTGATACCATCGCTCGCGTCATACCCCATCGACTCCGGCGAGTGAAACCACTGCCACTTGCCGAAATGCGCCGCACGGTAGCTGGGGTCCGCCTTCTTGAGCGTGTTCACCAGCGAGTCCGTGACCGGCGCACTCCAGTTGCGTGCATTTTTGTCGGGCGCGTTGAGCGTAGTCGTGGTGCGGCCCATTTGGATCGCTGCGCGTGAGCACTCGCATTTGCAATGCGGAGCATAAGCCTGCGAAAACGTCATCCCTTGTGCAGCTAGTTTTTCCAGATTCGGCGTGTGAAATTCACGGCTCGCGCTGCCTGGCTCATTAGGCATCATGCGGACCGATGTGCCGCTCCATGATTGGTCATCGGCAAGGATGAAAAGGATGTTCGGCCCTTTGGCGAAAGCGCTGGCTGCCAGAAGGAGGCATATGCCTGTTGCGATTAGTGTTTTCATTTCAATGGGGCTCCCTTGACGTCGAGATCAGGCTTCGTGTTCCAGCGCTGCTTCCACTCAGGCTTCTCGATCCTGGTTCGGAAGAGGATCGTGTTGTCGAGCGCGAGGTCGTCCGTCCAGATGAACTTGGCTCCTTCAAAATCATTCTCGAAATAGGGCTGCTTGGGATCGACCTCCTCCACGGAGTACTCTTTGGCGTTCTTCCACGTGCTGTCGTCGAAATCGACGGACCACCAGTCTGCGGGCAGCGGCTCCTGTTGAACCTGCGGGTTCGCGGTGTCGCCGTTGACCGGGCCATGGAAGAAGTTTTTCGCCTTCCAACTGCCATTGGTCACAGTGCCGTCGACAAACTTCAGAATGAAGCCGCCATCACCGATGCTGCTACCATATTCGAGCCCGGTTTTGGGATCCGCATTGTCTTTCGCCAGCACCGCAATCGTCATTGGATACTCAGGCAGGAAATCAACGCTCACGACATTGTGCGGCGTGAACTGAATGGGATCGACGGCCACGAGACGACCGTTCACGTAGAGCATGAACCAATTGTCCGCATAGACATTGAGCTTCACCGTGTCAGTGATGCTCGGCTTGATGAGTCCGGGCGGACCACCGCCTTTCTTCTTTCTACCGCCGCCAGGATTGCCTTGAGCCTGTATGGGCAGGGCACTGCTGCTCGTGGATTTCATGGCAGAACCGGGCTGGGGCGTTTCAGATGGCTGGTCTGCTCTAGGTGGCGGTGGATTTCCCAGCGGTGCATTGGGAGCACTCTGAACTTCGGCAGTGCTGAGCCTGCCGTCATGATCCAGATCCGCAGAGTCAAAAAGATACTTCGAGGTTTTTTCGAGTTCGGCAGTGGTCAACTGGCTGTCCTGATTGCCATCGAGTTCGAAAGCGTGACGGTAAATAAACCCCGCAAAGGCTGTACCTTCTCGAATGTCTCCAGCAGCATCGATTTCTGCGGGTGTGATGATGCCGTTTTTGTCCGCATCGTATTTCGACGCCGCAACCTTCATGTCAGCGAGAGTCTCTGCCAGCGTGACGATACCATCGCCGTTGCCATCCAGCTCAGCACCGTGCATTTGCATCCACGGTTTGCGCTGTTCACCCGGCGGCTCTGGTGGTGGCACGGGCTGCGTCTGCGGCGGACTGCCTCCAGGGGCCCTGCCAGGACCACCAGTTGTGACCTCACCACGCGAGTAAACCACACTCAAATCGGCTTTGGCGAGAATTTTGCCATCGATCGCCGCGAGCAACGCTTCGCGAGTCACGCTTGATGTCCCAGCGATCTTCGGCTCCGCAGAAAGCGCATAGACATGCAGCACATAGGTCTTTGCTCCGGGTCCCTGCGAATGCGGCGGCTCATAGCCGACGGCACCTTTGAAGCCGACCCCCAATCTGCCCACGCCCTTCACATTCTTTGGCAGGCCCGTCACATTCGCCGGAATGTCCCACATGACCCAGTAGCTCTTCATCTCATTGCCCGGCGCAAGATGATCCATAATCAAGGCATAGCTCTTCGTGCCAGCGGGTGCGCCCTTCCATTCGAGAGGCAGCGTCGCACCACTGCCATCGCCCGTGTAATCAGCGGGCAGTTCGCCGCCATCTTCCACTTCAGGACTGGTCAAAACGAAGCCTCCACCCGCTGCCACAGGCGCACTGCCGCGCCGACCACTCGGTTGTTCGGCAGGTGCTGCCGTTGGTGCTGGCAGCTCACTCACATCCAGCCTGCCATCGCCATTGCGATCCAGCGAAGTGAATTCGCTGCGAGCCTTCGCCATCGCATCCGACAGCGTTCCACCATTGCGTTTCGCAGTAAAATCACGTCTCGCATTCTCAGCGAATTCTTGTGCGGTGACGATGCCGTCTCCATTCACATCCGTCACGCTGGCAGATACCGTTGACCGTGGCGCTTCACCCGGAGATGCGGGTGGATTTTCATCAGGTCTCCTCCCACTGCCCTTCGTCATGCCTTTGCCCTTTTCTCCAGGCCCTTTGCCATTACCACGGCTCGTATAGATCTCCATCACTACAGGCTGTGAACCATTGTTAAACTCAAAGGGATAAGTACCATCACTGTTGATGCTGTAAGAGATCGACCGCTTCACCCCACCCACCTGATAGCTGAGCTTGTAGCTGTTTGAGCCCGTGCTTTCAAAGCCGGTGATCTCCGCCCCACGCAGAGGCACTGTATCTAGGCGCACGCCATGCGCACGTGGCTGCGGATCCACCTGCCCCTCCGCCTCCACGACCACCCCATGAAACGCGCTCTGCAAATACGGCCGTTTCGTGGAGGCATGGTAATGATAGCCCAGCTTCGCATCCTCATGCCCATGGCACTCATCCAGTTTGCCCACTGGCGAGCCATCCGGCTCAGTGAGCCCATAGATCGGATAACCATCCAGCGCATACGCAATCGGCATCCCCTTCCCCACCACCGCCTGCAAATGCAGCGGCGCAATGTGGTAGTGATAATCATCCGCCCGCCCGCAGTGACCACCCCACTGATCCAATTCGCCGATTTCATACGAAACCTCACCGCGATTGTTCTGCGGATTGAAGATCGGGATGCCGTTCACACCGAGTGCGATGGCACCGCGGAGAAAATGCCCCTCCACGATGGCTGGAGTTTTCGCCGGCACCGGATGCAGCGGAATACGCCATGCATTGTCCCCCGTGTAATTCTGCGGCAGCGGCACCTGCTGCTGCCAAGAAGTAATGCCCACCATCATGTTGTGATCCGGCATTCCGTTCGATCCCACGAACAAGAAATCCTTGTCCCATTTCAATTCGAGCCTCGGGAAAGCGATAAACGGCTTTGCCGCCGCTGGTGCGTTCGCTGCATTGGCCGCCGTTGCCGCAGCAATGTTCAACGTAGATGCCATGGATGACACCCGCACCGGCTTGATCTCGCCTTGAGCCGACACCGCATGCTGCTGCATCCACTCCTCCAAGATATGCTGACGCAGGCTCTCTTTGTCGGCCGTCGCATCGGCCTTCCAGGTATGGGCGGAGAGACTGGTCGTGAGCAGCAAGAGGGCCGTAAGAGCTTTCATAGTGCTGACTCTAACCCTCCTTGCGTCAGGACGGCTTCAAGGAATCACAGGAGATTTGTCAGGATTGCGTCAAGACAGGTGCACCATCACTGCCCACGGATAGTCGCGCTGGTGTTGCCGTAGGAGCGAAACACGACCGGCAACTCAGTCACACTGGCAATGCGGTCGAGATAATCCCGGTCCGAATGCATGGAGTCCAAAGCATACCGTGGCCGCGCGCTCTCTAGCAGACTGGTCAGCATGCTCTGGTGGGACAAGTCACCACGGACGCCAATAGGAAGTCGATCAATAATGGATGAAAAAGGGTTCGAATACCCCTCACACCACTGGAGCGATGTACCACGCTGAAACACATCCAGATGACTGACCAGCAGCCCATTCAACGGACCCGTCACTTCGAGTGCGTAGCGCAAGAGCACGGCATCGGGGTGTCCGCGCCTAAAGCGGCCCTGCCAGCCCTCGGAGTGGTTGTGCGGCTCGGGCAGCAAGTCATTCAGCGATTCATCGTGTGTCGGAAAAGGGCCGGCACCATGTCGCGTGAGGTAAGACCGCAGCACACCATAGTGCCCGATGGGTGCAGCAAGATCAAAACATGCAGCCGCTGCTTCCACTGCTGCCGTGGTGATGGAACTCCAGGTCGTATGCGGATGAAAACCACGCCATTCGTCAAGGAGCACACCTTGCGCCCCCTCAAACAAAACGCATCCGGGTTGCTTCAATTGATCGCCCATCATCTCGATGGAAACCGGAGCGCATTGTCGCGCCAGCGCTCTTGCCACATTGAACCATTTTCCAGCCAATGACACATCCTGCAACGTCTGCATCTCCACCGCCAATGCTTCGCCCCCGTTTTGTGGGCAGAGTGGGGAAAGCTCCGCTAAAAGCGTCTCTCGAATCGAGTTAAGTTTGTCCAGCTGCTCCCGCACATGGGATGCATTGACACCTGACAGATCGGCATATCGCATCGCCTGATCGGGATGAGCCAGCGCGTGACGCACCGTCTCGCCCACCCCCACACCGCAGGTGCCGTGTGCTGAATCACCGCGCAGAAATTCGCGCGCCCGTCCCGCAGCCTGATGGTAGGGAGTCGTGATACGACATCGAGCGTCAATCATCAGACGCGACAGTGCATCATGCACACCGGTGCGAGCCAGAGCCTCAGCCTCCACCAGCAAGGCCGTCGGATGCAATACCATCGGATCGAGCAGCACTGTGCGCGTTCCCGGCACCAGTGTCCCCGCGCCAAATTGAGAAAACGTGTGATGCCTTCCCACGCCTCCGCCATCAGCAGATGTCACCACATTGTGCCCGGCCTGCGCCCCTCCGCTGAAACGAACCACGGTATGGGCCTGCCAACGCCGCGTCAGCGCGTCAACAAAATGTCCTTTCCCACAGTCGCCAAAGCCGAGCCCCAGCACCGATGCATAGCGCGTTTCACTCACGGGAGAAGATCACCCAAACAAACGCTTCCACCATGAATCCCCAGCCGCTGCTCCTGAACTGGCTGAAGACAGGGGTGTCAGGTTAAGCAGTGCGGCATAGGGCTGGACAGCACGGATGGTTGACCCCACATGCTCGCGGTTGAATCCATTGTTGGTCAAGATCGTCGCCAAAGCCTCGAGGCTTGGGATGCGCCCCTCGGTCAAACCCACGATGGCAGCGGCCACTGAGCACGCATCACCTGGCGATTCCATGATGATGGTGTGATCTCCAAGAAGTTGCCTCCAGCGAGGGCCGCAGCGCTTTGCCCGCCCCGCATCGGGAATCAGAAAGAAAAGATGATAGCTCTCCGCAGCAGCGGCGATCACCTCTTCAATCGGAATATCTTCATCAAGCTTTTCACCAACAAGCGCCTCAATCTGATGGCGTGATACTGCGGGGTAAGGCAGTTCGTCACCCGTCATGAAGAGATACCCCTTCTTCTTGCGCTTCACCCAGTTGTCCATGTCGGTGTGCTGGGCGGCAATGTAGAACGCCAGTTCATAGCTTTCCTGGCCGCTGCCGCCACCGCCGCCTTCCAGATAGCTCCAGGTCAGCCACTGATCCATCAGCTCCGCCGTGCTTTCAAACTGCCCCACCTGCAAGGAGGCATGATCTGAGGTGGCATCTCCCACTGCCATGAACATCACCTGCGGGTCCGCCTCACCACATGCGTTGAGCAGTTTCATCAGATTGGGCAGCTCCTGCTTTGCCAGCAGATGAGGGATGTCTCCCATCGATCCCGTGACATCCAGAGCAAATATAATGCCCAGAGAATTGGGATGATCCGCGCTGTCCCGGCACTCACGCACCTTGAGCCCTTTCGGATTCATGAGCGCGTGGCATTGCGTCTGACTGAAGACTTCCGCACGTGCCTGATGCGAACGTCCAGCGATCAGTGCGGTGTGAGCGGCTAAAGAGTAGTTTCCGTATCCCATGGGTAGTTGGTGGTTGAGTTGTCTGTTTGCGGAATCGTATCGTTAAATGATCAAGGGCAGGAACGATGGCGCACCGAAGGCTGCCTGGGCTGCTGTTCGCAGCAAGGCATCCAATCCTTCAGCCCCATGCGTTTGGCAAAATTTCTCGTCCTCACTGGAACGCATCAAGAGCTCAGCCAAGCCGGCGGGCACCCCATGCGGAATCACGCCGGATCCACCAGCCCCGCACACCAAAACCCGCACCACCCTTGCGCAACGCAGCAAATCCGTGGCATGGCCTTCCTCTCCTGCATCCTTTTTTGCCGAAGCCCAGCCTATCAGGCGAACACCATGGTCCTGCACATGCACCAGCGCGTGTTCAGGCCGCACATCTCCATGTGACCAACCCTGCGCATGCAAAAAATGCAGCACATCGAGCAGGCGTCTCCAGATCCACACAGCATGCCGGGGTTCGATCCCTTGAGAAAAACGCTCGCTCAATGCCGCCAGACTCCCCCAGTAACCGATGGGATGCCGCAGCACGAGAGCCTGCTTGGAGGCACCTCCCTCCACCGGACCCTGCCCGATGACTTCAGGCAAACGTTGGGACGCGTAAACACTGGCCGCGCCGCTTTGTGATGCCTGCAATTCACGCAGCACCTCAGCCTCACGAGCGTATCGGACCGCAGCAGCAGGCGCGGAAGAAACCTTGATGGTCGCTAGAAACGGCTGCCAACCGACTCTTCGAGCGAGATACACCTGGGATATTTCACCGCACCCCAAAGTCTGGATCACATGATAACTCTCCCCACCACATTGAAGGTCGGCTCCTGCGCCACCATGACCTTGACGTGCACGCAGCAGTGCCTGACGAAACGAATCGCGCAGCACCATCGCTTCCGTCCGGTTGATGAGAGCGCCGCAAGATGGGCATTTCACAGCTCTCCAGATGGCCACTCGCGGTAGTGGCGCAGAGCACTGTGGACAGGTGATTGCAACCCAGGCCATTAGAGGACCCCTTCCTTGGAGCGCAGCCCCGGATTCAAAACTCTGCAACCATTGCATGATGCTGCTCGGCGCGACGAGTTTCTAACGTAGGATAGGATCACTGTCAGGTTCATTGGCTTTGCTTATCGAGCATGACAAGCACGCCTGATCCAGCAAGAACTGATTTTCGCACAGCATTCCAAAGATCGAGTTCTTTTGTCAGCAAACGGTAAAGAAGCTCGCGAACCACAGCCCCGCTGGCGATACTCACAACGTGACACCTGCCACGCGCATCCTTGTGATTGATGACGACACCGAGCTATCCCAGCTCGTGGCGGATTACTTGAAGCCGATGGGCTTTGAGGTCGCATGCGAACACGAAGGCAACAGCGGAGCCGAGCGCGCCACCAGCGAACCATGGAATGCGATCATCCTCGATGTGATGATGCCCGGCTGCGATGGCTTTGAGGTGCTGCGGCGCATCCGCACAAAATCCAAAGTGCCGGTCATGATGCTCACGGGCCGTGGTGAGGAGGTGGACCGCATCGTCGGTCTCGAACTCGGTGCGGATGACTATCTGCCCAAGACTTTTTCATCGCGTGAACTCCTCGCCCGTCTGCGGGCCGTGCTGCGGCGCTCCGGTTGGGTGGCGGAAACCTCCCCTCAGGCCCCCATGAAGGAAATCATTGTCGGCCCTCTGCGTATCAATGCAGATTCGCACGTGGTCGTACTTGGTGACGCGCCTCTGGAACTCACTCCAGCAGAGTTCGGCTTGCTGCTCTCGCTGGCAAAGGCCTATGGCCGCGTGCGCACGCGAGAGCAGCTCATTGAAGATGTCGCCGACCGTGAGTGGGATGTGTTTGACCGCGCGATCGACATGCACATTTCCACGCTGCGCCGAAAACTCGGTGACGACCCGAAGAACCCGCAGTTCATCAAGACCGTGCGCGGCTATGGCTACCAGCTCGTCACTCCAA
>DLGZ01000048.1:168787-222946 GCA_002482965.1 Verrucomicrobiaceae bacterium UBA7681
CTCGTATTTGGATTTCTCAGCATGCAGTTTCGCATGAGCCTGGACTGGATGCTTTCTGGAGAAGCAGGCGAACGCGTCTCCGCCATCGGCGACAGCATCACTGACGAGCTCTCTCAACTCCCCGAGCAGAAATGGCCAGCGGCACTGCTTCAGCGTGGAGCAGAGCATAACGTAACCTTCGCCCTGTTCAGCAGCAGCGGAACCCAGGTCATGGGTACAAGCGTTCTAGTTCCTGCGGAAGTGCTGCCAAAAATTATCGACAAGCGCAGTCCGACCGACCGACCGCCACCGCGACGCCCACCGTCCGGCTCAGTCAGAAAAAGACCAGCAGATGCCCCGCCCAAGCCGCGCTTCATGCTGCGTGCCGGTGATCCCGCGCATTACTGGGCCGGTGTTCATCTCGATCTCACCCAGCAGAGCGACAACCGACCTCTGACCCTGCTCATGGTATCAAACACCATCACCGGCGGCGGCCTGTTCTTTGATCTATGGCCTTGGCTCGGACTCGCTGCAGCAGCACTCCTGCTTTCGGCACTCGTCTGGATGCCCTTCGTTCGCGGCATCACCGGTTTCATCGGAAGGCTCAACCATGCAGCAGGTCGCATCGCTCAGGGAAATTTTGGGGAACGTGTCTCGCGCAGCCGCAACGACGAGTTGGGCGAGTTGTCCTCCTCCGTGAACACCATGGCCGCTCAGCTCGGCGAATACGTGGCACAGCAGCGGCGCATTACCGCAGATGTAGCGCATGAGCTCTGCTCGCCGATTGCGCGCATGCAGATGGCTCTGGGTGTGGTGGAACAACGTAGCACGCCGGAACAGGTCGGTTACCTGCAAAAACTCGACGCCGAGCTCCAGCACATGGCAAAACTTGTCGAAGAAGTCCTCACCTTCTCCAAAGCCGAGACACTTCCCGAACGCGACACCGCCGTAGACATCCACCTGCATGAATTGATCGTGTCCGTCATCGCCCGTGAGGCGCCTGAAGCAGATGTTCAACTCAACGTGCCCAATGAGTTGCAGGTGCATTCGTTGCGCGACGCACTCGACCGAGCCATCGGCAACATCCTGCGCAATGCCGCCCGCTACGCCGCCGATTCCGGCCCCATTCAAATTCGTGCCGACCAGCAGGGTGGGAACATCAACATCCGCATCTCCGATCAAGGCCCGGGAGTGCCGCCAGAAACATTGCCCCGTTTGTTCGAGCCATTCTATCGTCCAGAAACTGCACGCCGCCGCTCCACCGGCGGCAGCGGCCTCGGCCTTGCCATCACCCGGCGCTGCATTGAAGCCTGCGGTGGCACCGTGACAGCTAGCCTGTGCGAACCGAACGGCCTGGAAATCGCCATTTCTATCCCTGCGGCGTAGCAACACTCACTCCGCCTTCTTCAGTTCCTTCATCATCTCCAGCAAGTTATCCGTGAGTATGATACTCGTGTCTTCCTGCACTTGATTCGTGCCGAGCCAGGTCTCGTATCCGCCTAGCTTGTGCTGCTCAAAAGTGGGCAGGTAGCCGTGTCGGCCATTCGCGAGACCAACGACCATCGTCTGAGGAAACGGACTGCGCTTTTTCAAATCGAGACCGATCTCTACAAAGGTCTCAAATGGAATGCCGCACACAACAAAATCGCCGATCCGGACGGCTTGAATCTGCACCGTGATCGTTTCTTCCTTGCGCTCCGCCGCAGCGACAACACTGCCGGCATAGTTTTTCGCCAGACGCGGCATTTTCTCAATAGCCTCCTTGTCTTTCACCGCCAGCACCGCCTTTGCCTCCGCGACATCCTGCTCCGATGGTCGGCGATATTTCAATGTGATCTCGCGCTGCAGCATGCCCAGTGTCACATCACCGCGATGTTTCTCAATCTTCCGCTGCGCGAACCACGCCGTGTCCGCAGCCTTCTGCGCCACGATGCGGATCTGCTCAAAGGGTTCACGCGGCGGACGCGTCACTCCAAAGGGAATGTTGTTGATGTCCCCGGAGGTGCCATTGGACATCATGGCCACGAAGTTTTCATCCCCGCGTACACGCGAAGGCATGACGCGGGCAAATTCACCAAAGTAATCCGCCGACATCTCTCCTGCGGGCGCACCGCCGACGTAGTGCAGCGAGTAGTTCGCATATATGGCGATGGGTTTCCGCTTGGCATCCTGCACCGAAATGATCGTGATGTTGGGATCAGTGGGTCCGGCTGGATGATCAATCACATCCGGGCTGGTGCCAGGGTTCATCTTCACCTTGTCCATGCGGCCAAAGGGATTGAGCGGCATCTTCCCCGGCTTCAGATACCAGCGGCGATTGAAAACCTCATCAGGCAGCGGATGTGCCGCAGCACCAACAGACGCTGGCCGCAACGCCGCATGCGCCTTGATGATTGACTCGGCGATGCCTTCGACAAACCTTTTATAATAACGCGCCGCTGCTTCGCTGCGTGTGTTCACCGAAGGCCCGCTGTGCGTATGCGTGGAACTGATGAGCATCTTGTCCGCAGCCATGCCTGTCTTTGCCGCAGCCATGGCCTTCGCTTCATTGAGGACGTCCGGACCCGCACCCAGAACATCCACCACTACCATCGCAACCGTCGTTGTTCCATCATCGAGCACAAGTGCACGGGCATGAAACGGATCATGCGCCTTCTCCGCAGCATTCGCGCTGAATCCTCCGGGCATGTTCATGGGGAACTCAGTGGGTGTGATGTCCACCGCCGCCGCTCCCGCGCGAAGTGTTTTCGTTTGAGCAAAAAGTGTGGGCGCAATGATCAGCAGCGCGAAGACGACAGATTTCATGGCTCTTCAATACGTCTTACTTGTGCGGATTCTCATACCAAAAAACACCCAGTTGATCGCGCTCCTCACAGGTGATGACATCGAGATCGCCATCACCATCGAGATCAAGCGTCTGCATGAGATCATACTTCAAACCCTCGGGTCCACCGAGCGTATGCTGCTTCCATGGACCATCGCGCTGCTGCTCCAGCCACACAATGCCTTCGAGTTTTCCTTTGGCGTTCTCACAGGTGAACAAGAGATCCGCAAGCTTGTCCCCATTCACATCCGCAATTTTGACCGCTTTCGCATCACCTAAGTTTGCGCCGTCCAGCTTCATCACATGCTCCTGCCAGCCACCCTCGGCTTGGCGCAGACAGAGCACGATCTCCACCGGCTTGGTCGCCACCGCGACATCTGCCAAACCGTCACCATTCACATCGCCTAGGTCGGCAAACATGACCTGCTTGCCCAGACCTCCGATGGCATGCTCCTTCCATGCCGCGTGTTCACGATTCGCCGCTGCACCAGGATTTTCGAGCCAAAACACGCCCGTGCGCTCCCCTTTGCGATCACTGAACACGGCATCCGCATCTCCATCACCATCCATGTCCTGGGGTGCTAGCGACATGACCCAGCCGGCATCACGAAGTTTGTGCAGCGTCCACGCCTGAAGGTCATCCGCCCTCTGCGGTGCCTGCAACCAGCTCACCGCAGCCCCTTTGTTTTTCGATGCCACCAGCAGATCAGGCCCATGCTGCCCGTCAAGATCGAGCGCCGCCGCCTGCATCCACATCTGAGTGTTCGTCGCTGCAGGAAAGGCCTGCTTCGTCCACGCACCATCCACCCGCCGGTGCCAGTACAGCGTGCAGGTCTTGCCCTCCGTGCCACTGACGACCTCCAGCTCTCCGTCACCATCCAAATCAGTGAAGATCGCCTCTTCGACATTGTTCACTTCTCCAACAGTGACTTGCGGCCACGCCTCCCGTGCTTTCGCCGCCCCCGGATTCAAATACACCCGCACCACCCCGCTCTCCTCCCAGCCGGTGACAATGTCCAGCAGACCGTCCTGGTTTATATCCCCCAGTTTAACACCGTCAGCCCCATGTGAAGTGTTGTCGATGGTATGGCGAGTCCACGGTGTGCCGGGTGCCGAGACCACCGTATCGTCAGCCACTAGGGAAGCCGTGAAACACAAAGCAGATAAAATCAGAATGCAGCGCATGCCGCTACTGAACGGTGAGGAAGGCCAGCAAATCGCGCAATTCTTCATCCGTCAGCGACATCACGAGCCCCTGCGGCATAAGCGATGTTTTCAGCTCAGTGCGTTTGACGATGTCCGTCTGCGGAAAGGAACGCTCCTTGCCAGTGAGGTCACGAAAAACTTCGGTGTTAGATGAACGCAGCATGATGCCGACAAACTCGCTGCCGTCCTTCAGCTTGACCTGCGAAGGGTAAAACTGCGGGGCCACCTCGCGGCTGGGTTCAAGAATGGAGCGCAAAATCGCTGCGCGATCCCCCTGCTGCGCGACGAGGCTCAAATCAGGACCGACCACATTGCCACGTCCGCTGTGACGATGGCAGGTGGCGCAAAGACCCACTTTGGAATGAAAAAAGATGCGGCGGCCCGCTTCGGCATCGGCCTTGCCGGGCAGCCCATCCAGCAGCTTCAGCCACGCAGCCGTGTCATCAAAGGCAGGGCGAGTCGTGCTCATCACAAAGGACGTGTCCTTGTCGGTATAGCGCAATGCGCGCCGGGCTTCGGCGCTCAGACTGCCATCCTTGCCAGCAGCCAGTTTCACCAGCAACGCCTGTTCTTCCGGCTTTGTGGAACTGGCGAGCCCCACAATGGCATCCGCCCGCAGCTCCGTCTTTTGCGATTCATCTGCGGCAATCTCCGCCAGCATCGCTCGCGCATCATCCGCATTGCGTGCCGCCAGCGTGCGCACGACTTCCTGCGAGAGCACCGCATCACCTGCGGCAAAAAGTCCGCGCAGCAGCGTCACCGTAATCTGCTTGTGCGTGGCTGGCACGAGGCGGAGCGCATAGCCTTTGAGGCGTGCAGGTGTCTTGGGATTGATGATGCGCTCGACGAGCACTTCGGGATTCGTCACGCCCGCTCCAGGCTCACCACGCAGCGTGTTCCAGGTGGCGAGCACGGCTTCAAACATCCGATAGTCGAGCGTCGGGTCCGAGAGCATCGCTTCGACCTGCGGCGTAAACTGGGTCAAAACAGCATCCGCAATCCAACGCAGACACTCGAAGCGCATTTCAGGATCAGCCTCACTCAAAAACGCGCTCACCCATTTTTCCTCGTTCAAATCAGCCCGCCGCAGCGCGACGAAGGCCCAGAGACGATCTTGTGCTGGCAGTTGCTTCACCAGCTCAACCGTCCACTTCACACGCGCCAGTGCGGTCAAAGCAGCATCGGCAAGATACGCATCACTGCCACGCGCAAGTTGAAGCAGCTTGTTCGTCTCAAGCGCAAGCGTCCCCTTCCCCGTGCGCAGATCATCAGCCAGACGCGCATCGTCATTCAGCGCATCGGGTTTGGCTTTCACCCACGCCGCTTTCCCCGGATCAATCTCCAGCTTCCACAAACGCCCGCGTTTATGAATGGGATACGAGCTGAACACCCAGTCATTGAGATAAAAGGAACCGTCGGGGCCGACCGCCATGCAGGTGGGCCGGAAGAAGTCGCTGCCTTTGACCAGCGGGATGCGCTCGGACTTGTAGCCCGCACCCTGACGCGTCAGCGGATAGTAATCCACGCTGTGATCGCTCCATGAGGGAATCAGCACGCCGCCGCCGAGTTCCACGATGGCACAGGGGCCTTCACCACAGGGATGAACCATGCCAATCGTCCCGCGCATTTCACCATTCATGCCCACAAACGGGTGCACCGGCGCACTGCCATACACCCATTGGAAACCGTAGTCCGCGCCTTCAACCACATACAGCAATCGGCACGGCGGACGACTTCCGGGATCGTTCTCAGCTGCGAAGATCTCGCCATCCTTGCGCACGAGCAGTCCAAATGGATTCCAGAAACCGCGGGCGATGCGGCGCATCTTCCCACCATCCGCCGTGCAGCGAAACACGCCGCCTTCACCTCTCCCACTGACCTTGGAGCCATCCTTAGCCGTAAGCGTCCAGTCCTTGCCAAAATTCTCGCCGAGTGAAAAGACAAGGCCGCCATCCGGATGCCAGGCCATGCCGCTGAGGCCGTTGTGCGGGTAATCCGCCACGGAATCAAGTGTGACCAGATTCTCCTCCACATCGCCCACACCATCACCATCGGTGTCCTTCACACGCAGCACGCGGTCACGCTCCGCGAGGTAGATCCAGCCATCCGGCCCGATCTCCACATGCATGGTGGCGTCGGTCTTGTTGTAAAACACCCGGCGGTTCTTCCCGTTCGCATCAAAGACCAGCACCTCATCATGCACCGGCCCGTCATAGTCGTCCGGTCGAAAGTGCGTATGGCAGGAGATCGAATAGATGTTCCCATTTTTATCCACGGCAATGCCCGTCGGCGTGACCAGATCGGGATGCTCAGCGAGCAACGTAAGTTTGACACCCGGCTGCAGCGTTTCGATCTGAGGAGGTAATTGCGCCGGAACCTCTGGCGATTTGGTTGGCGCTCCGAGTGCGGCACAAGCAGCCAGCGAAAGCAGAAAGAGGAGTGGTTTCATGAGGTTATGCGGTGTGGACACGTTCCAAGGCGGCTGCGATTTCCTTCTCAATGACCGGTAGCGGGTTGAGCAGGTCGAGTGGATTGGACACAGGCGTGACTTCGTTGGTGCGTGGATCCCAGTCCACCGGACCGAAGCGGCAGGGCGCCGGATTGCCGGTGAGGATGTGCATTCCCGCGTCGTCTTTATCGAAGTGCCAGAACTCGAACGGGAAATGAATGAAGCCATGCTTCTCCATCATCGCAGCAATCTCCAGCCGTATGGCGACATGCTCGGGAGCGACGAAGGGCGACCTCATCGGCGTGCACTCGCTCATTTCGAGATACGGATAGCCGCGCCAGACTTCGGCACCGTCGTCGCGTCGAAAAACCGAGATGTCGATGGCCGATCCCGACATGTGCGCACCGATCTTTGGCATGTTGGCCGTCAACACAATGGCACGTCGGAACATCATTTCTGTGCTCGGAATCTTTCCCCCGAGTTCCCAGATGCACTTCTTCAAAACCGTGTCAAACACCGACGGCTTGCGCACAAGCTGCCGCTGCATGTCCAGCGAGCGAAAACCATCCTCAATCTTCAAGATCCAGCCACGCTCATTCATCTCGCGTCCGATGGTGATGACATCACGCACAAGGCTCTCTCGCAGGAAAAAGACGCGTTCCAAATCCCCTGCGATTTTGCTGGTGGAAAAAAGCATCTCCACATTTGCTGCGGCGGCGGCATCAGAGATCGAGGCAAAGCGCTCGCCACATTCATTGACCGGAAACGTGATGAGCTTCTGCACGATCGCGTAGCCCTGCTCCATTTGATCCGCCCAGTAGGTACGGCGCGCTGCTTCGTCGTTGTTCATGGGTGGTTCAGTTGATTTTGCGCACGGCAACGGCCTCCACCTCATACCGTAGCGAGGGCGGCAGACAGTTCGTGATCGTCGTGCGCGCAGGCGAGGGCTGCGGGAAATATTCGCGGTAGAGCTGGTTGTACAGCGGCACGTCTTCCGCATCGCGGACGTAGTTCCGCGTCTGCACCACATGCTCGAGATCGCTGCCGGCGGCTTCGAGCACTTTGCGCACATTTTCAATGCTGCGGCGAAACTCACCTTCGAAGCTGTCGCTGACGATGTTTCCCTCCTGATCCACGGACGCCTGGCCTGAAACAAAAATCAAATCGCCCACCACCACGCAGGGGCTGAAGGGCAGGTGTGAAGTCGGCGTGTCGGGAAGCTGCGGATAGGAGACGAGGGGATGAGTCATGATGATGGCGGGATCAGGGTTTGACGGCTGGAGCGGACTGCAGGCGGGCCTTTTCCTCGGCTTCGCGCTTCAGCATGTCCTTCGGGTGTTTCGAGAAACTCTCAAACACATCGCCGACCACACGATCCGCCAGCGCGCCGAGTTTCTTCAAAATGACCGGCTCGGCTTCGGGTTTGAGCTTGGACAAGTTCGGCTCATAACCACCCACCTTATGGGCGTCTGCAGTGGCAATGTAACCGATGTTTCCGTTCGCGTAGCCGACGATGATCGGCGTGGCCCGGTTGGCAATGGCCTGTTCGAGTTTGAAACCGTATTCAACCATCGGTTCGCCAGGCATGGTAAGCAGCAGGAAGGGGCCGATCTTCATCGCCATCAATTCCGCGCGTACCGGCTGGTCTTTGCCAGGAAGTTCCACCACCTCGCTGGCGACACGGATTTGATAGAAGGTCTCCCGTTTGCGCAATTGCTCGCGTGTCACCCCCAGTGCCGCCGCACGCGCCACCGCGCCGCCGAGATCGCGACCTGCCCACTGGATGTCTGCCTCGTCAGCGCAGCGATAAGGATAGCCCGGCAAATTCGGCCGGATGTCACCTGCGCAGCCTTGCATAAACAAGGCGCTGGTTTTCTGCGTGTAGCACATCTCGACAAACGTCTGCGCCTCACCCGGGAAGTCGGCGCTCATTCGCGGATACCCCTTCGGATACGGCTGCGTGCCTTTGTCGCCCCAGGTGAAAAAGCACGGATGACAGACCGCGTGCATGATCACCGCCAGCGGCGTGAGCGTGCTGCCATCGTCAAACCGCAGAACCTTCACGCGCGGGTCGTTGGGCCCATCGGGATTCAAACTTACCACCGCCCGGCCATCGTACGTTTTTCGGCGGTTGATTCCAAAGCTGATGCGATCCTCGCCATAGCCGATGTTCACCGTCTTCATGCTTGCGGCGGCTTCCTTGGCAGCCATGCCAAGCTTTTTGATCAAATCGGCCGCCCACCGCATGTTTTCCATGTACCCCGGACCCGAGTGATTGTGTGAGGCTGCGATGAGGATGTTCGCGGCGGGAACACCAGTTTCCTCCTCGATCCGCACCCGCGCATCCTTCACCATGTCATCCCACGCACCAATGGTGTCCATCGTCACGATGGCAGCCTTCGTTTCGCCATCGTCGAGGATCAATATTCCTGCACGCAGCGGATCACGCACTCCGGTGACCTGACGCACATGCCCGACAATCTTGATTTCCGCTGCATCAGGCGGAGTGATGTCCACCTTGGCCACTCCGGCTTTCAGATTCGAGACAACGAGAAACTTTCCATCCAAGATTTCCTGCGCGTGCGCACTGGAAAGGATGAAGCAAACACCAAGGAGAAGAGCCGGACGTAGATGCATGATTCTCTTCTACGCTCTCAAACGCTTCAACTCATCACGCGATCAACTCCGCAATCGGTCTGCCATTTTCCACGATGTGCGTCGGCCTGCCATTCAGATCATTGATGGTGATCTTGGAGTAGTCGATGCCGAGATGATGATAAATCGTAGCGAGGAAGTCATTCGCGTTGCAGGGGCGCTCGACCACGTCTTCACCCCGTTTGTCGCTGGCACCGATGACGCCGCCCGTCTGGATGCCGCCGCCAGCCCAGACATTGCTGAAGGCACGCGGCCAGTGGTCACGACCTGGCTGCAGCGTGCCTGTAGGCCCGCTGGCATCTCCCGCGCCGGTGCTGCGGTCAAAACTAATCTTGGGCGTGCGCCCAAACTCTCCCGTGACGACGACGAGCACCCGCTTGTCGAGCCCGCGCGCATAAATATCCTCGATAAGCGCGGACACCGCACGGTCATAGGTAGGCATGCGGAAGCGCAGCGCTTCAAACTGATGCTGGTTCACCGCATGGTCGTCCCAGTTGTTCACCCGGCCGCACAAGGGACCGCTGAGACTGCTGGTGACGATTTCCACGCCCGATTCGACGAGGCGACGCGCCAGCAGGAGCTGCTGCCCCCAGCGATTGCGCCCGTAGCGATCACGGATGGCGGCATCCTCTTTACTCAGGTCAAAGGCGTCACGCGTTTTCGGGTTCGTCAGCAGCGTAGCCGCCTGCGCTTCAAATTCATCCAGTGCGCCGAGTTCACCTTCGCGGTCAAACGCACGCTCCATTTTGTCCAGGCTCTTGCGCAGCGCGATACGGTCGCCGAGGCGGCGGTTTTCCGATTCATCAGCCAGGCCGATGTTCGGCACCTGAAAATTCGGGCGGTTCGGATCATCGCTCACTGCGAAAGGCGCATACGCATCACCGAGATAGGCAGGACTCGAGTACTCAGGAGAGGCCGCAGGCACACCGATGTAATTTGGCAGCGGATTTGCGCGTCCGCCTTCCTTACCCCGCAGGTAATGCGCCACCGACATCCAGTCTGGCAGACGTGGTTTCGGTTTGTCGCGTGTGTCACTGTCGCCGGAAAACATCTGCATCGTCCCCGCCGGATGTCCGCCCGCCGACTGGAACATGGAGCGCACAATCGTGAACTTGTCCGCGATCTTGGCATTCATCGGCAGCATCTCGGTGAAATGCGTGCCCGGCACCTTGGTGCTGATCGTCTTGAACGGCCCGCGATACTCGCTGCTGGCCTCCGGCTTCGGGTCGTAGGTGTCAATGTGCGACTGCCCGCCCGGCAGCCACACCATGATGATGGATTTGCGTTCGCCCTTCGGCTTTGCCGCATTCTCCGCACGCAGCTTGAGCAGTCCCGGCCAGCTCAGTGTCGCCATTCCTGACAAGCCAAACTGCATGAACCCGCGCCGCGATAGCGGACCGGCGCAACGAACGAGAGAAGGAGGCTGAATGATGGAGGACATGTGAGGTGAAATACGGAGTGAATGATGGTTCTTTATCCCTGTGGCTGGGCTACTTCGCGCCAAATGCAGCGAGTTCCTTCCCTTTCCCGTCCCAGACACGCAGAATGCTGTCCTCGCCGCCGCCGATGACCGTGCTGCCATCGGGCGCACTGGCTGCGGCTTGCATGTAATCGGGCAGGTTTGCCATGGCTCGCACTTCGGTGCCATCATCAGTGACAATGCGGAGGCGGTTGTCACCGGCTGAGGCAACGATTTGATTCGTGGCACCGATGAACTGCAGCGAAGTGACCTCCTTGGTCCATCCTTCGATTTTTCTCTTCCGCTCACCATTGATCATGTCCCACGTCATTACGGCGCCGTCCGCTCCAGCCGTGGCAAGCACGCGGCCATCATTGCGGAACGCGACGCCCATGACGTGGTGGGTGTGGCCTTCAAACACGTTCACCTGCTTGCCAGTGGCGATGTCAGTGACCCGCGCGATCTTGTCCGCAGCACCGGAGGCGAGACGTTTGCCATCGGGCGAATAATCCAGACAGAGCACCGTGTCGGCGTGCTTCTCTTTCCATGTCTGCGTGGCCTTGCCCGTGGTGACGTCAAAAAAGACAATGTCGCCGCTGCGCGACAGCTCGCCGCCGCCAGTGGCGAGTGTTTTGCCATCGGGACTGAAACGCACGGCATTCACCCGGTCGGCGAAGAGTCCCTTCTGATCAATTTTGCGCTCCAACACCCAGCTTGGCGAACTTCCCACCGTCTGCGTGACGGCTTTGGTGGCCACAAAGGAACCATCAGGCGCGGAGGTAATGGTCGTGATTGCGGCGGCGTTGCCTGTGCTTTCTTGGATAGGCATGCCTGTGGCAGCCGCCCACACGCGCAGCGTGCCATTATCGAACATCGACACCACCCGCGCCGCATCGGCGGAAAATGAGACGGCGATGGGTTTTGTGCTGGTTTTGGTCAAGACCAGCTTCGCAGCGGCCAAATCTGCCGCAGCCTTATCCTGCACGGTTTTCGCGGCAGCCATGGCGATATTCGCAGCAGCGACCGCCTTGGCATTGACTGCTTTCGAGTCGGTGATGCGCTTCACATCGTCCTCAGCATCCTTCACGTTGCTCTGCGCGGCGGAAACAGCGGCGAGGGCAGAAACCTCCGTCATTTTCGCGGTGATGAGCTTGTCCTGTACATCCTTGAGCTGCTTGTCGAGCGCAGCATCAGGTTTGCCGCTTGGAACTGCTTTGATTTTGGCGGCAACTTCATCAACGGCCTTCTGCGCTGTCGTTTTGGCCTCGGTGATCGGAGGCACGGCCTTCTGCTTTTCCGGCAGCACCTTGTTCATCGCCACAATGGCCTCCTTGGCTTTTCCCAGCAGAACGTCGAGTGCCTTGTCCTGCGCCTCAATGCGGGTGATTTCACTTTTTTGAAACGCTTGCTCCAAGGTCTGCGCAGCGATGCTCCAGTCCAGTTCCGCCATCTTCTTTGTCGCTGCCACGCTGCCGCGCAATTCGATGACAGGCTTCGCCGTCGCCGCATCCCACACACGCACTGAGCCATCGTCACAGCCTGTGACGACCTGTTTGCCATCAGAAGACATCGCACTGCTCTGCACGACCACCTTGCCGGCGGTGGCAATCTTCTTGAGCAAATCGGCACTCGCAGGAGCCAAAGACGATTTCGCAGCGCCCCCCATCGGTTTGCCATCCACCAGTTTCCAAATCTTCACCTCACGGAAACTGCCGCTCGCTAGGTGCGTGCCGTCGGGACTGAACGCAAGAGACTGCACCAGTGCGCGATGCGCTGCGCCGTTTTTCTCCGAAGGATCACTGATCTGCGCGACGAACTGCCGCGTGGCCATGTCATAGACATAGATGTGATTGGACCGCCCACAGGCCACGTAGCGACCGTCCTTCGTCATCGCCACACTGTAGATTGGATCAATGCTGGCCGAAAAGGCCTGCAGCACCACCGCACGTTCCACCATCACCGAACTCTTCGCACCCTGATCAATCCACTGCTTCAGTGTGGCGATCTGTTCTGGAATAAGATTCACCGCCCCGGATTTGTTGTTCGGCGGTGGCATCTCCATGTCCTTGGTATGCAGGGACGCCGTCACCAGCAGACTCTCCGCACCATTCCCCGGTATGACCGACGGCCCGCTTTCGCCGCCTTTGATCATCAGCTCCGGCGTCTCCATGTTCAGATCTGCTTTCGTCGTCGTCTTGTTGTGACACGAAATGCAGTTCGCTTTCAGGAACGGATAAACATCGCGATAGTAGTCAAGATCGTCCGCCAGAACGGCGGTCGAGGTAAACAAAAGAACGATGAGTGAATGCGGCTTCATCACTTGCTGGCGGTGGTGGCTGCAGCGGGTTTCACTGAAACGCGAATCGGTTCTGAAATGAGGATTTCCACCGTGTCCGTAGGTGCAGCCACTGTGGTGATGGTTTTCATGCGGCTGGTGGCCGCAGCCATGGCGGCATCGGCCTGCTTTTGCTTTTCAGCCGCCTTCTTCGAGGCCTCTGCATCCGTTGCCGCGAGCTTCTTGGCTTCAGCAGCCGCAGTGGCGGCGAGTTGCTCGGCCTTTTTCTGCTCGGCCTCGGCCAGCGGCACAGCGGCGGGGTTGTAGCGGTATTTGCAGATGCCCAGGCTCTGGAAAGCAAAGGTGTAATCCCCCGGAGCAATCTTAAGCGCAGCAAGATCAATCACGACTTCATGCGTGGCTGCTTTGAGCGGAATGTCGAATTCCTTGAGCGCGCTGAAACCATCACCGTAAGCCTTCACTTTGATCGAGGTACCGTTGAACTCGTTGCGCCAGGTAAGCTTGAGCGGAATTTTCAACGTCTCGCCCACTCTGGCCTCGAAGACCTTGTTTTCAGCAGCACCAAATGTCAGCGGTGCCTGCTCGGAATCGGACACGGAAACTGGAACGTCAGCCATGAGGCGCGGCGCAGGAATCTCACCCTTCGCATCTTTCACCGGCCATTCCATGCTCGCCATACGCACGGGGCGCGTCACGACCGCACCATTGATCGTGGCTTTGCCGATGATCTGGGCCAGCGAGAAGCCTCCTTTCGCATCGCCCGAAGCGGTAAGGATTAGATGACCAAAGGGTTTGCCCTTCGCAATCCTCAGCCCGGTCGCGCTCACGCCCGGTGGCAGATTTTCCATGGCTATCTCAATCTCGCCATCAAATCCATCACGACGCTGTACCGCGACCTCAAAGGCACGCGACTCACCCGCACGCAGCGCCATCGGCTTGGAAAGCGCGGCACGGTCACCGTTGCGAAGGGTCATATGAATGGCCCAGGCAGCGAGAGAGAAATCGGGCGTGGCCTGACGCACAAGCAGGCGATAGACATTATTGGCATCGCTGCGCGTACCACCGAACAAGTCGCGAACCTGCAGCCGATAGGTGCCGTCTTCCTTGATCTCAAACTTGCCGTTCACATCCGGGGAACCGGCGTCATAAGGCGGGCCGTCATACGAGTAGCCGTTGCTGGTGACTTTCATCGGTGGCACGATGTCATAGAGCTCGGCCACATCGGTCAGCGTCTCCTTGCCACTGGTTGCTTTCACCTGCTGCACCAGCACAAAGGGGTCTGTGTTCAAACCTAGGCGCTCCGAGGCCACCTCCACCCACCATGTCTCGCCCTTCTTGGCCGTGAACTCGAAGGTATCGACATCTGCCGCTGGAAAAAACGCACCCGCGATGTCGCAAGGCAGAGTAATCTTCTGCGCTTCGGCAGCTTTGTTGTTTGGCTCGGTTTCATTTGCCTTAGCGTTCACTGCGAGCCCCGTCGGCGGCCAGGACATTGCGCTGACCGTCTGTGTTTGCGGCTGGCGCGGCGCAGGTCCAGTTCCTGCCACTTCCTGCAAGGCGAGACGATAGAACAGGCGCTCACCGCCTTGATAGGTGAGGTCGCTCACCTTGATCAGGTAGGTGCCATCGGCAGGTGGCGTGAAATCGATCAAGCCTCCCGTGCGATTCACTTTCAAATCTCCACCCTTGGCATCCGCCAGGATCACCACTGGTGTCAGTCGGGAGTCGATGCCTGTCGCCGCGCAATCCACTGCCACGCGTTTCCCTTTCACGCCTTGGAATGCATAAAAATCCACCATCCGCTTCGTCATGGTCGCATTGCAGATCGTTCCCAGAGGCAACGCCATCGCCGTCTCCACCGAGTTGTTCGCCTTCGTGCGCGTCACCTCCGGCAGCTTGTTCACCGAAAACGCCCGCGCCGATGACACTCCGAGCCGCGACATCACCCGCGCATCGTAAACACCCACAGGCGCATCCGGCGCAATGCTCACCATGAACTTCTTCTCCGCACCCGCCACCGGCTGCGCCGTGATCTTCGGCGTCGAGAAGATCAACTCGCTGATATCCTCCGTATTTTCGCCGGTGATGGTGACCTCCACCTTTGTACCCACCTGCCCGCCCATGGGCATGACCGTGAGCAGGCGTGGCAGCGGCAGCGTGACCTGCTGAGCGAGGGCCGAAGTGGCCATCCATGTGCAGACAGCCAGTGTGAGTGTGGATTTCGCGAGCATAAATTAGTGGTTGTACAAAAACTCTTTCGTGTTCAGCAGCGCCCAGAGCAGGTCTTCGTAGCCGTTGCGTTTCGCACGTTGGGAATCGAGCGGTTTGCCAGTGGCGTCAGTGCGTGGCCTTGCAACGTAGGTTTCGCTGATGCGCACTTCATCGGCGCTGGGTTCACGGGAGAATGCGGCCAGGTAAAGTTCGCGGATGCGCTTGGGCTCGGGCATCTCTGCCTTGCTCAATGATTCGGCACGTCCGCCATTGGCGGCGAGCTTGGCCTTCACGTCGGCGGCGTTCATGAGGTGCAGGCTTTGTGCAAGGCTGGCAGACGACACACGCTCACACTCGCAGACGCTGGCACCTTCGGGACGGCCGAAGACCTTCAGAAATGGAGAGGCACGGTTGTAGCTGTTGTCCGGCAGTGAAATAGCACGCGTGCCGGCGGGAAGATCGGCGTAGTCTGTTTTGGAGCCGGTGACCATGTCGATGCTATCGAGCATGACCTCGGCGGTCATGCGTCTCGGGTAATAGTGGGAGTAGGCCTGACGGTCGACGGCATTGTATTCATTTGGCGTGGAACTAAGCTGATATGCATGGCTCTGCGTCAGGGTGCGCACGAGTGCTTTTAAATCGTAGCCGCTGTCCGTGAAGCTTTTGGCCAGCGCATCAAAGAGATCAGGATTGGTCGGCGGATTCGTGTCGCGCAGATCGTCCTCGGGCTCGACGAGGCCGCGTTTGAAGAAGTGCTTCCAGTAGCGGTTCACGAGGGACTTGGCGAAGAAGGGATTGTCCTTCTTGCTCATCCAATCGACGAGCGCGAGGCGTGGGTCATCATCAGGGGCGATGTCTAGCTCAGGCTCGCCAAGACCTGCGGGCTTAAGCATTACGCGGGTTTTGCGATGTTCCGTCTGGGCGATGCCGCGCTTGTGGAAAATGAGGTCTTCACCAGCGATGGCAGTCGGTTTGCGGCCGATCTGGCTGAAGAAGGCGGCGAGACTGTAGTACTCCGCCTGCGTCCAGCGCTCGAAGGGGTGATGATGGCACTGCGCACACTGCATGCGCACGCCGAGGAAAAGCTGCGCAACGTCTTCGAGCTGCGTGGTCGGCTCCTTCACGCGCTTGTACCAGGCCACGGGCGGATTCGAAACGATGGTGCCCGTCGAGCCAAGGATCTGGCGCACAATTTGGTCGTATTTGGTATTCGCCAGCAAGCTGTCGCGCATCCAGGCATGGAAGGCAAAGTTCGAGGTGATGTCTGCGGCTTCAGAGCGGGTGTTCTTGAGCAGCGAAGTCCATTTGTTGGCAAAGTAATCCGCGTAGTCGGGGCTGTTGAGCAGCGCTTCGATGGCGCGGTCGCGCTTGTCCGGCTCACGACTCGCCAGGAATGACTTTGTCTCCTCCGCCGTGGGCAGGCGGCCGCCGATATCGAGAGAGATGCGGCGCAGGAAGGTCGAATCATCGCAAATGGGTGAAGGTGGCACCCCGATCTGCTTCAAATTGGCAAACACATGCTGATCGATGAAATTCTTCACGGGTGGCAGCGAATCGACTGGCGCACCAAGTGGAATCGAGACGCTGCAAACTGAAACACGGCCACCGAAGCGCACCATCACGGCCACGTTGCCGGGAAGATCAAAGGTCTTTACCAGCCCCTGCTCTCCGGCCTCCGCCATGGCACGCTCATTTGCTTCAAAGAGCGCGAGTTTGGTCACATCTCGGGTGCTGCCATCGGAGTAGCTCGCCGTCACTTTGAGCTGCTGCGTGGTTTTAACCTTCATGGTCACACGTCCTGGCTCGACAGAGATGCTGCTGAGCTTCGATTCATCTTTTTGCGCGTAATTCATGCCCTCGGCGATCCAGCGCACGAGCAGCTTGTAGTCTTCGGAGCCCGGTTCCAGGTGCTTCCCGCCTGTGTGGGGCACGATGGCAGCGCCCTTGGTGATGAGCAGGCTTTCCTCGGGTGCAGGTGGGAACACGCGCCGCCCCTTCCCCTGCTTCACGATGGCCTCATAATCCTCTTCAGGCTCAAAACCGAGCACGCTCAGACGGAATCCGCGCTGCCCTGTGATCGCCTTGGCATGACACGCACCCGCATTGCAGCCTGCCTTGGTGAGGATGGGCTGAATGTCATTTACAAAGCTTAGTGGACGCGATGATTCTGCTGAGAAACTTGTTCCAGCAAATATCAAAAACATCCATGCTTTAAGAAGGGCTCTATTTGGCATTATCTAAACCTACGGCTTATGGCCACCCTTTTTCGCAATGTATGACTTTAGTATTACCTTCAATCACAATGAGACAGCTTGCACTTGCCACCCTTTTCGCGATCACGACTCCATCCTTGGTTTTTGGCTGGGGAGAGCCGCACCATGCCATCACGCGTGGGGCGCTTGAGGTGCTGCCGGCATGGCAAAAGGAGGTGCTGGGTGGTGAATTGACGCAACTTGGCGACCATTACTGCATGATACCGGACCATGTTTTCACGGACAAGGAGAACGCCCGGTATGCCAGGATGGAGTCAGTGCCCAATGAGGTGTATTTGAAAATCCTGCACCTGCCGACGCAGCAGCCGGAATATTATGAAGTGATGCGTTACTTCATGGAGCAGGCGGTTGCATCGCTGCGCACTGGGAAGATGGGGGATGCAGCGCGTTACATGGGAACGTTGTGCCATCAGATTGAAGATTATGGCAGCCCGTCGCATACGGTGCCCGGCGACAACATGTTCACGCTACTCCAGCAGTTCCTGCCGCCTTCGGATGTCATGAAAGGCCAGCTCATGCATGGGCCGATTGAGAATGGGGACTTCAAGGTGAGCATTGAGGGGTACAAGCCCAAGCTGCTTGGCGCCACGGTGAATGAAGCTGCATGGAGGCTCATGCACAGGGTTCATGATGAGATTCTCAATGCGCGCAGCACCACGGTGCCGATTATTCAGGCGCTGTATCGAGAGGACCAGGAGAGCGTGGTGAGGCACCAGATGAGGGCGGCGGTGATGGATGCGCAGGTGGTGGCGGATGCGATGTATACCATTTTGTGCCTTGGGACGCAGAAGTTTGCAGATCCTGAGCAAGCCGCTCTCAAACAGGTGCAGATCGGCACGTTCTTTCCACTGGAGGCGGTCAGTTGCTACTATCCGCAGTCGCAGTTTTTCAGTTCGCCAAATTGGGGGCATGCGCGGAGCGGGGTGATTTTGGCGGATGGGAAAAAGGACATGCCGCTTAAACTTTGTGTCGGATCCAGCAATCAGGAGTTCGAAAATGGGATCAGCGCGGGGATGGGAAAGCCGCTGACTTTTTTGCTGCCGAAAGATGTTTATGGGCGGTTCACGGTACTGGCCGGATTGCATCCCGAACTCGGTGAGAAAGGGCGTGTTGAGTTTGGGATCAGCGGGGATGGCAAGGTGCTGACGACGGTTATTCTCAATGGGACTGATCCGGCGAAGTTGATGGAGTGTGATGTCACGGGGGTGACGGAGCTTCAGCTTGCGCTTACTTCACGCGGTGTTGATTCAAAGAGCAACTATGCGATCTGGGCGGAGCCGACGCTGGTGAAGAAGTGACGGGCAAGATGGCACGCTGGAGGTTGAGATGCTGGAGAGACGTGCGGAGGAATGCGTGCATGCGGAGTGCTGCGGACTGGAAGTCCGCGCTCCAGGGGCTCTTTGGACTGCGGCACTCCATTCGCGATGATGATTCTTAACTGAGTGCCATTCGTGTCTGACATTATTTTAGCATTTGATCGAGCCACTGATATGCGGCTTGGCGTTCGGCTTCGGGGAAGTCGTGGGGGGCGTCGGGGGTGACGAGGGTGACGAGGGTGAGGGCTTTTTCGGCTTTGAGGAGGGTGTAAATTTCGGTGGCTTTGGTGAAGGCTTTGCGGACGCCGGTGATGTCGAAGTTGGAGTCGTGGATGGGGGAGTTGGAGAAGACGGCGCGGGGGGCGATGGCGGCGAGGACTTCATAGAAGTCGAAGGGGATTTTGTCGGAGTTGTTTTCGTAGACATCGCGGATGCGGGGCATGTAGCGGTCGCTGGTCCAGCCGGCGACTTTGCCGCCGTAGTAGTCGTGGAAGGGGGTGAAGCCGCAGCTGGTGACGACGGCTTTGAGGCGGTCGTCGAAGACGGCGGTGAAGAGGGCATTGTGGCCGCCGAGGGAGTGGCCGATGACGCCGATGCGGTCTTTGTTTACCTGGGGGAGTGATTGCAGGAGATCGACGGCGCGCATGTTGTTCCAGATGGCTTTCATGGAGCCGCTGGCGCGGTGAGCTCCCTGGGTTTTGAAGTCGTAGGGGTATTCGCCGAAGGAGGGATAGTCGGGGACGAGGCAGACGTAGCCGCGTTCGGCGAGTTCGTGGGCGTAGTGGAGGGAGGGTTTGCCGCCGAGGCCGGCGGGTTCGTCTTTTCCGATGTTGGTGGTTTGATGCAAGCAGAGCATGGCGGGGGCCATGGTCGCGTCATTGGGGATGAGGAGCCAGGCGGGGACGTGGTCGCCGAGTTCGGGGGTGAAGTGGATTTTGCGGCGGAGGTATTTGGCGGTTTTTTCTTCGGAGATGATTTGGACGTTGAGAGGAGACCAGCGGGAGGTGTCGTGGAGGGGGCCCATGACTTGCTGCATGTTGTTTTTGATGTGAGTGACGCGCTCGGCCCAGTCTGCGGCGGTTTGGACGGGACGCTCGGTGCCTTTGGAGTCGCGGACGATGAGGAGGTTGGAGTGGTCGGGGTAAGGGATGGCGGCGGGTGCTTCGGCGGGTTTGATTTGGTCGGGGCGGGTGAGGAATTCTTTGGGAGTGACGGCATGCACTGCGGTCATGATGCGGTCTTCGACATCGGGGGCGAATTTGGTGGGGCGGTCGTAGTAAACCATGGCTCCGGCGGCTTCGTAGCCGCCTTCTTCGAGGACGCGGCGGGAGGGGACGTAGCAGGGGACGTCGTTGGAGTAGCCGTTGACCCAGAGGCGGGAGCGGTCGAATTCGCGTTTGATGCGGAGGGAGTAATCGACGGTGATTTCGCCGGGGAGGAAGACCATGGCGAGGTCGTTGCCGAAGCTCCAGCGTTGGACGAGGTAGGGCAGATGCGTGGGGAGTTTTTCGCCGCGATCGAGACGGGCGAGATTCTTCTTGGCGTGGTAAGCGACGGAGGGAGTTTTGTAGGCAGCGAAGGTCTCCCATTCTTCGCGGGTGGGGAGGGTGTCGTAGGCGAGTTCGATTTGTTGGGTCTGGCAGGCGAGAGGACCGTTGAGGGGTTTGAGTTCGCTGGTGGCGAGGCGTTTGGCTTCGGCGCCGAGGTCTTCGCCGTATTGTTTGACGAGTTCCATGGTGCGGCGGGGTGTTGGGTTTTGATCGGCTCCGCAACCGAGGGCGGTGAGGGCGATGGCTCCAGGGAATTCGCGCTGGAGGGCTTCTTGAGCGACGCCGGCCCAGTCGCCGTGGATTTCATCGATGGCGATGGTGGTGCAATGGCAGGCGTAGCTGGTGAAGATGGCGCGGACTTTGCCGTTGGCGTCGGTGACGCGGAGGACGGGGAGGTCGTGGTCGATGGGCTTGAGTGGGAACTGGCGGCGGTTGGCGGCGAAGCCGACTTGGCCGATGCCCCAGGCGAGGGAGGAGGGTTTTCTATTTGCGAGTGCGGCGCGGGCGGCTTTTTCGATGTGGTCGGTGAGTTCGCGGGTGTAGCGCTCGATGGCTGGGAGGTGCTCGGCGGGGATGTCCATGCCAAAGAGGTTGGGGAGCACTCCGGAAAGCATGGGAGCGCAGTGGGTGTGGCTGGAGCAGAGGGCGAAGCGGGCGTCGGTGGCTTTGGTGTCTGTTTGAAGACGCCGCAGGACTTCGGCGCGCATGGAGGCGGGGATACCGACGTTGTCCACGGTAACGAGGATGGCGGGGCCTTCGATGTCGCTGCCGAGGGCGAGGGCTTTGGCGAAGATGTGCTGGGAGACGCCGGTGTTGGGGGCGCGGCGGTTGCCGTAGCCGCTGAGGCGGACCGGGTAGTCCGGGGTGATGTCGATGGAGGCGGCACCGGCGGGGATGTGGGTGTCTGCGGAGAAGCCCGTGAGGGGGAGCAGGAGGAAAGCGAAGAAGAGGCGGAGGTGCATGGGCGTGTGCTGGAGCACTACGTGAAGGCGGTGCCTGTTCTTTGCTGGTCTGCTGAGGACACTGACTTGAGGGAACACAGATTTAATCACCGCGAGAGTTTAGAAGACCGCAGAGAAGAGTTTTTGAATCAGAGTTTGGAGGGCTTGTTTCGTTTTGCTTCGTGGCTGGGTGGGAAAATTTTTCCCGCTGATTCAGGTGGTGAATGACGGCGTGGTGGTGCGGAGGCCTTGATTTTGGCAAGGGAATGGAGAGCAATGGAATGGGCTGAATTCAGAGATCTGAGGGGGGGTCTTTGTCAATTATTTGCACCCTGCCCCCGGTTTTCGTGGGCGAGACAAAAGTGATCGAATGGGCCAAGAGGCGCAGCCGCGCAGCGGGTTGGCTGCAGCGCAGGATTCGGTCTCTATGATGTTGCGACCGGGAGAGTCACTGAGGAGTGGTGGCATACTCCTTGCGATCGTTCATCCTGATGACGTCGGCATGAAGGCCGTATACTAGGACTCGATCGTCGATTTCATTGAACCACCAAAGCGTGTAGCCGTTGTCGAGCGTCTGCCTCCATGTGCCCTTGTCTGTAAATCGCTTCAGGTAGAGGGCAATCTTTCTTCGTCGGCCGAAGGAGACTTTCCGTCCGCTTGGGTCATCATACCAGACAGCCTTGATGCGGCCATGCCCCTCATAAAGAGCCACCGAGTAACCAGCTGCATCTACCCGGGCCATGTGCCCATCCTGCTCGGTCGTTGTCTCCTGCACTTCTCCAAGTTCGCTGAGCCGATTAAGACCATCGGCAAATGAGGATCCCAAGTCGAAATGTGGAGTGCAAAGATTGATGGGCCAAATGCTCCGTATCATGGATTAGGGGTCTGGTATTGCGGGGTGTGCCTAACTTCTCGGATCATGCGACGGCGAGCGGGAAACGTCGATGCCACGACAGATGCCATCCGAGCTATTGACTGCATCCGTTTTGTTAGTCCCCAGCTTCCTTGGTGAGTTCCGGATCCTTGTTTTTCTCGAAAAGATTGGAAAGCACTATGTCACTTCCATAAACTACATGCGCAGCATTTCGGAGACGCTCAAGGACAGCCCTGTCGAAGAAGGACTTTCGCGCGGGGTTATGAACCAATTCATGCCGGAGTTCGAAGATTGATCGCAGACCTGCGACGTCATCGGGGCTCCATGTCCACACCTGTTCGGGTGCATCTTTCACCCTCGCTTGCAGGGCATACAAGCTAGCCCAAAGTCCCTTTTCCATGAACTTCGAGAAAACCTTGTCAATTCTGTCTACATTCTGGAACGATTGAGCGCTGGAAACTAGCTCGAGTGGGTGAATCTGGTGGCGATAACAAGTTAGCAGATCGGCTATATCATACTTGTCTGGAAGTAGGTGCTTGAGCTGGGGTTCAAAAAATGCGGGTGCGCAATACCGAAACAGAAAATCGAGCATATCACGATAATAGACCTCAATCGCTGTAACTGCGGAAATCACTGCTGAACGCTCTAACAAAGGAACAAACTGGATCTGGATAACCCCGCCAAGGATGGCACCACCGGCATCTTCACACTGGGTGAATACTTCAAAAAAGTTCTCGAAAGGCCGAGCCATTCGAGTTTTCCGATTGGCTCTTGCTTGGAGGATCTTCTGAAAATGCATAGCATAGGTAAAACTACGATTGGTTGGCCTAACAGGAGGATTAGCAACAAAATCGTTGGGTTTGTCCCAATGTCTTTATAGACGAAGGTTTTGTTGTCATCATGCGCAAAGCTAACAAATGTGGAGATTCGCACGCAAGAACTTTGTTATTTTGCACAGTTTCGTCGGATAACGCGCCCCGACAACGCCTATGCCACGCCTGAAGGAGGAGCTGCGCACGGCCACTCGTCTCACGGACGGATGCACGGCGGAGTTCATTGCAGACGCTGCTGGTGGCCGTGGAATGTGGCGGAGTGATGGGTTTGCTTTCCGGTAACTGACATGGGTACCAGGGTAGCCTCGCCGAGGCTCGGCAACCCTTCGCTATGTTACATGACCCCGTTGGGGTCGGAGTTTGGCGGAGCGTAGTGGTGGAAGATGGCGGCAGCCTGCGAAGGAGGCGCTGGGTGACTGGAAGGCGGGCTGAGGAAGAAGGACGGGCTTCGTCTCGCGAAAGCAGTGTCGTCTGATGCAGGCTTGCGCCTTGCATCTCTGCCCGTGGTCTATTGACAAGGCAAAAGGTGCTATGAAAAATATGAAAACACGATGCTAAACGTTTCGAATGCGACATGCTGGAAGATTGCGGATGCTTCTGCAAAAAATAAGCAGGAACCGCAAGCGACCGAGCTGCAGCGCATGTTTGAGCGTAATTACGTTCACTGTTTCTGGAAAGCAGCCCACCAATTCTTCCATTTTGTTACATCCTGTCCAAAAGATTCGCCGGTTAGCGACGATAGAGCCTGTGTGGTGGCTCCCTGAAGATCGGGATCATCGAGCAGCTTAATCAGAATAGGAATGGCCCTTGGATCGCCCAGAGCACCCAACCCATAAGCTGCCGAAAAAGCAGGAGATATGGGGATGCAGGTGCCCTCCTGATATTGTTTGTCGCGCAAGTGCGCTGCAATGTCTGCAAACGCCTCCGTCGCCTTTATCTCACCGAGTGCTGCCAAAGCGATCCCGCGAACATAAGGTGACTTGTCAGCAAGCGCTGCGCGTAGCACGGGAACAGCCCGCCGATCCTTGAGCACACGCAGGGCAACTACAATGTTGTCCCGGTCGGGAGAACTCTCTGTCGCCATGTCGGAGATCATCGTCGGAACTCCGCTCTTGTCTCCGAGAGCTCCGAGCGTGAGGGCAGCTCGGCGGCGAATCTCAATGTTACTTGATGACAGTGTGCCATGTAGTCGCTCGATATTTGAAGCTCTCTCGGTGGCGGGAAGTTCTGAAATCGTTTTGGCAAACGCGTCCGTCAGCAAAACTTGCTTTGGGTTAGAGAAGGCCGTCCAGTCCGGCGGGTCTGCCTGCGCAGACAGTGTGACAAACGCGATCAGTATAAGTGAGGTGTAATGGAACATACGTTTTTTATGCCTAACAGCAGGACCATCAACAAAATCGGGACGTGTGCAGCGGCCTAACCTCCCAGATCAGGCGACGGCGAGCGGGAGGCGTCGATGACACGATAGATGCCATACGAGCCGTTGCCTGCATTTGTTTTGTTGGCCTTTGTTTCGGGGTGATGTCGGAGGCGGAATCGGTTCATTTGTCCTTGGGTGAATCCTGGAGCGGCAGAAACTCTGCCCGCTCAAAAGTCATTTCGTCCATGCTTTTGAAATGGATCCTGATGATGAACATCTGCTTTTTATCCGCCCCAGTTGAGGCTCGAAACTCCATGTAAGTGTATCGGCGACCGCGATCAAAAGGTGCGTCTGTAGGCCCCATCTTGCCGTGATCCTCCACTGAGAATTTTGAGGTGACGAATTCCGCCAGTACTGGGGACTGTCTTAACACGGGCAGTGCATAATCCTGAAAGGTGCAAGCACCTCCACCCGCAATCGCTGAAACTGCTGTGGAGAAGGTGAGGACGATTGCGAGGAGTAAAGGAATTGGGTTCATGAATGAACATGTATTTGGTGCTGTCTTGCTTCAGTAAACTCTTTGTAAAACGTGGGGACAGCCTGAGAGGCACCCGCGTGAGATCGTGAGTTTTGGAAAAAAACAGAATGCTCTCGGCTCGCGAACGGATGTGCAGCGGGGCGTTTTGCAGGCGCTGCTGGTAGGCGTGGAGTGCTGCGAAGTGATGGGTTTGCTTTCCGGACTCTGCCATGGGTACCAGGGTAGCCTCGCTGAGGCTCGGCAACCCTTCGCTATGTTACGTGACCCCGTTGGGGTCGGAGTGTGGCGGAGCTTTGTGACGAAAGATTATGTCTTCCTACCAAGGAGGTTCTGGGAGGCAGGAGGGCGGGCTGAGGAAGAAGAAGGTTCTTCACCTCGCGAAAGCGGTGTCGTCGATGCAGGCTTGCGCCTTGCATCTTTGCCACCGCACTCCACGACGCTGTCGCGCTTGGTCAGGGATTGCGTCTTTGTGAAAGTGTCTCGACATACTCATCGTGGAGCTTGCGACCATACGCGGAAAGCGTGCCCTCCCAGCCGAAGCAGCCGTAAATAGTACGAATGCACTCCGAACGGTCTGCGACTCTCGCAGCGGCGTCGGGCAGACGTGCATCTTCCAGCTGTGAAAGCGCGTGCAAGCAATAGGCGGCGACGAGCGGGTGTGCGTCCGATGATTGCGAAAACAACCAATCCTCGGCCTGGGTCCCTCGTTGCTGAATAAAGTCTCGGAGCAGCTCGAACGGAAGTGGGAGTAGAAAAGATCTGGTCGGTCCTTCGTAAACTGTAAGCACGCGTTTGCCCGCATCAAGCGACGGTGATGCTTCGAGTGCCGCCCTAACTTCCTTCCACGCTCCGTCGAACGGCATGGCGTTGATGCGCTCGACAACTGCCCGACGCTCCGCTGCGAGAGCGTTCCAGTTGGTGTCATCGTTCATGGCGCGAAGAAACCCCTTACAGGGAGATCGGCAACAAATTCATTTGGTTTGCACATCATGGGGCAGCGCCAGAGCCAGTTAAAAACGGCGCTCCCAGTACGGACTGACGTGGGTATCACGCTTCGTGCGATGTGAGGCGAGGAGGATACCAAGGAACCGCACACGGGAGTGTTCGGACCACTTGGTGGCGCATTCGCGGTGGCTTGTGGCAGCTCGAAGACTGACGGCACTTGGGTCAGTTTTTTGCGGTGGGCTTGGGTTTGAGGAAGAGGACTTCGGCGCGTTCGATCCAGCCTTTGCGGAGGTCCATGCGGAACCAGCCGTCGGTGTTCTTTTTGTTGATGCGGCAGCCGCTGCGGGCACCGAATTCTTTGAGGTCGTATTGGGCCCAGGTTTTGCCCATGTCGGGGGACCAGATGATACCACACTTGTAAGTGGAGGCGGGGGCGCAGTGGGTGGCGAGGAAGACGCCGTCCTGCAGGAGCATGTTGGCGGATTCGAACATGGGATTGAAGAGGAGGGTGTGCCTGGAGGTGTCGGTGATGTCCGAGGGGGAGCAGGTGAAGATG
Source organism: Verrucomicrobiaceae bacterium UBA7681 (assembly GCA_002482965.1). Classification (GTDB taxonomy): domain Bacteria; phylum Verrucomicrobiota; class Verrucomicrobiia; order Verrucomicrobiales; family Verrucomicrobiaceae; genus Prosthecobacter. The sequence continues at coordinate 195,053 of DLGZ01000048.1, forward strand.
CCGCGGTCGTAGCGGTTGGCGATAGCGGGGCCGTTGGCGTCGGCGATCCAGTAGAGTTTGTCCCCGAGGAAATTGATGCCGCCGCATTTGAAGCGGGAGTTTGAGTTGACGGAGATGAGTACTTTCCAGTCCCAGGTGTCGGCGGTGGCATTGTAGGTGCCACGCAGCCAGTGGCATTCGTTGCCGTGGCCGCGGTCGATGTCGCCGGTGCAGGCGTAGAAGGCGTTTTCGGCGGGGCTGTAGGTGACGTTGTGAATGTGGCGGGCGATGTTGGTGTTGGCGGGGTCGCCAAGGAGAGGGGCGGTGGGTGGGGCGTCTTTTTGCTGGAACTTGGGATTCTGGCCGAAGGCGTAGGCGAGCTTGACGGTCTGGCCGTTGTCGGTGGAGTAGTAGATGTTCACGGGGACGGGGCCGCCGAGGACGTTGCAGTAATTGCCCCAGACGAGCATTTCTTTGCCGTTTACGTCGAAGCAGTGTTCGCCATCGAGTGAGTGGAAGTACCAGCCGGGCTGATCGAGCTTGACGGGGGTGTGTGGGAGATAGTCGGTACCGTCGGGTTTTTTGACGATGATCTCGCGATGGGTTTTGAGGTTGTCGGTGGAGAGGAAGAGGTGCTGGCGGGTGGCGAAGAGGATGCTGCCGTTTTTCAGGATGACGCTGAAGGTGATGTTTTCTGCGTCAGGGAATTCGGCGGTGTGAGGCCAGGTGGTGCCGTTGTCTTCGGAGAGGAGGATGCGGGTGCCTTTGAAGGCGAAGGCTTTGTTGTCGCGCTGGGTGTCGATGTATGGGGCATCGGATGAGGGCATGCGATAGAGGAAGTGCTCGGTCTCGCCGGTGATGGCGGGGGTGGATTCAGCGTGGAGTGGGAGGAGCGCTGGGAGCAGGAGGGTGAGCGCGGCGGTGGTGAGGAAGGTGCGGCGGGTGTGCATGGCGAGGGATGGTGGAGGGAGGGAGGAGGGTGTGCCGCGGAGCCGGAGAGGGGAAGAAGGAAGAGGCGGAGGTGAGGGTGGCTGTGGCGGAACACTACGTGGGAGCAGCGGGGAGACTTGCTGGATTCGGGCTTTGCGCAGGGGGCCGAGTATCTGGGACATTGCGCCCGTGAGCGGACTGCTGGCATGAATGGCCTTTGGTTATGGCGGTTCGTAAAACTCATTTCCGGCATGGCGGACACAAGGACGTTCGGTTTGCCGCAGAGGGGCAAAGAGGCAGAGGTGGCAGAGGTTGAAGATCTCTTGGATTTCCAAACGGTGCGCAGGGCGTCTGCAGTCGCTTCTTAGAAATCAGTTTCGGAAAAGCTGAAAAGGGCAGCGTGACATCTGAAGGACGGAAAGGACGGAAAGGGACGAAAAGGACGCTGTGCTTCGAGGCAGTGGAATTTTTGGGAGCGACGCGATGTGGCGCTTTTCGTGGGCTGGAGGCTGGGTTCGGGACCAAGAAAGCTCTTTACCCCGCGAAAGCGGTAGCTTCGATGCAGGCTTGCACCGTGCATCTGCGCGACGCACTCCATATGCTGTCGCGTTGTTATGAGGCTCCATTTTGGACGGGTTGTGATGGTGCCCCAGGAGCGCTCGTGGGGCGATGAAGTGTGCAGTTTTCGGCAGAGCAACCGAACTCGAGACGGATGATTGTGATGCGCGGCATGGCCTGGGGTCTCCTGTTTGGGGAGAGCGGTGGCTGCGCTTTCTCCCTCGCTCTGCGAGCTGCGGAGTACGCGCGGTGTCTCGCTGCGCAGCACATTCCGCAGGGGAAGGTTTGGGGATGTGCTGCTGCGAGGTGCGGGATGGGGCGCTGGGCTCATCTCGCGGGGGCGAGATGGCTACTGTGCGTCACATGCGGCAGATGAGGAGTTCGCGCTCGTAGATGAGTTCTTTGGGGAGATGGCTCTTGAGATCGATGAAGAGTTCTTCGTGGGAGAGGATCTCCGTGCGCCAAGCGTCGCGATCGAAGTATTGGAGTTCCTCGAATTTCTCTTTCGGGAAGTCGAGTCCTTTCCATTCGATGTCCTCATATTTTGGCATCCAGCCGATGGGGGTTTCCTTGGCTTTGCCGTGGCCTGTGGCGCGATCAATGATCCATTTGAGGACGCGCATGTTTTCGCTGAATCCGGGCCAGAGGAACTTGCCGTTGGCGTCTTTGCGGAACCAGTTCACGTGGAAGACTCGCGGCGATTCGCTGAGGGTGCGCTGCATGCTGATCCAGTGGCGGAAGTAGTCGCCCATGTTGTAGCCGCAGAAGGGCAGCATGGCCATGGGATCGCGGCGTACTTTGCCGATGGTACCGGCGGCGGCGGCGGTCATCTCGCTGCCCATGGTGGCACCGGCGTAAACTCCGCCGCTCCAGTTGAAGGTCTGATAGACGAGCGGCATGGTGGTGGCGCGACGTCCGCCGAAAATGATGGCGCTGATGGGCACGCCTTCAGGTTTTTCCCAGTCGGGGTCGATGGTGGGGCACTGCGAGGCGGGGGCGGTGAAGCGGGAGTTTGGATGTGCGGCCTTGGTGCCTTTTTCCTTGGCGATGTCAGGGGTCCACAGATTGCCCTGCCAGTCGGTGCATTGCGCAGGAGGGGTGTCGGTCATGCCTTCCCACCAGACACCGCCGTCGGGTGTGAGCGCGACGTTGGTGAAGATGGTGTTCTTCCGCAGGGAAGCCATGGCGTTGGGATTGGTCTTGTCGCTGGTGCCGGGGGCGACGCCGAAGAAGCCGGCTTCGGGATTGATGGCATGCAGTCTGCCATCCGCGCCGGGTTTGATCCAGGCGATGTCATCACCGACGGTCCACACCTTCCAGCCCTTCTCGATGAAGTGCTTCGGTGGGATGATCATGGCGAAATTTGTTTTGCCGCAGGCGCTGGGGAAGGCGGCGGCGACGTAGGTCTTTTTGCCTTTGGGATCTTCCACGCCGAGGATGAGCATGTGCTCGGCCATCCAGCCTTCATCGCGTGCCATGGCGGAGGCGATGCGGAGGGCGAAGCATTTTTTGCCGAGCAGCGCATTGCCGCCGTAGCCGGAGCCGTAGCTCCAGATTTCGCGGAGTTCAGGAAAGTGGACGATGTACTTCTCCTTGTTGCAAGGCCAAGCCACGTCCTTCTGGCCTTTCGTGAGCGGGGCGCCGACGGAGTGCATGCAGGGAACCACGCGCTTCTTCGACTTGTCGATTTTCTCAAACACCTTTTTGCCGATGCGGGCCATGATGCGCATGTTGACCACGACGTAGGGGGAATCGGTGAGCTGAACGCCGACCTGAGCCATGGGTGAATCAATCGGCCCCATGCTGTAAGCGAGCACATACATGGTGCGACCGCGCATGCAGCCATTGAAGAGCTTGCGCAGTTTTTCCTTCATTTCGAAGGGGTTCATCCAGTTGTTGGTGGGGCCTGCGCCGTCTTTTGAATTGCTGCAGATGAAGGTGCGCTCTTCCACGCGTGCGACGTCGCTCGGATCGGACTTGGCATAGAAGCAGCCGGGCCATTTTTTTTGATTGAGGCGGGTCATTGTGCCGGCTTCAACCATCTCATTGCAGAGGCGATCGTATTCGCCCTTGGAGCCGTCCACCCAGTGGATGCGGTCAGGCTTGCACAGCGCGGCCATTTTTCCAACCCAGCGCTGAAGATGGATGTTTTTGCTGAGTGGTTTGGTAGAGGGAATCGGGGTCATGGAGAAAGGGGGTGGACGACCTTAACATGCCGAATGCATGCCAACTGTCACGGTGCTTCATGCTACCAATTTTGGCAAATTGGAGACTCCCCATCTAAAATAATCCAACCCAACTGCAGACAACCAAGGTGCCTGCCGAAGGAATGTGTTCACGGCCTGAGCGATTCACTTGAGCTGTGACTCAATCGACTTGGCGACCTGCTGGCCCATGAGTTCGTAGCCTTTGGCGTTGTAGTGAACGTCCTGGGGATTGGCGATGCCTTCGAGCTGGGGAGCGAGGAAGGCGTGGAGGTCGTCGATGGCGATGCCGTGCTTTTTCATGACGCGCAGGGCGATCTCGTTTTTCTCGGCGATCTGGGCGACGATTTCGGGGCCGTCCTTGGTGTCTGGCGGAACGGGAGTGGTGGTGGCGAAGATGAGTTTGGCGCCGGTTTGCTGCATACGGGCGATGAGGGTTTCGAGGCGCTGCTCGTAGTCTGCGGCGGGGGTTTTGCGATCGTGGATGCCGAAGTTGAAGTGGATGACGTCCCATTTGCCGTCGCCGAGCCAGATGTCGATTTTCTTGACGCCATTCGCGGTGGGGCCGCAGTTTTCGGGGGCGCGATGGACGTTGGCTTTTCCTGCCATGGCCTTGCGGACGTCGTGGGTGTAGCCGCGAGAGATGGAGTCGCCGATGAGGAGGACGCGGGGGAGTTTGGGATCGTCTTGAACGAAGTCCCAGGCGTTGGAGCGTCCGGCGATTTTGTCTTTTTTGTGGAGCGGCAGGTAGAAGCCGTTGCCGAGGTTTTGTTCGAGCACGGTTTCCCAGGCTTGTTGGTCGGGTGGGAGGGTGGCTTTGAGGGCCTGATATTTTTCATCGACGGCCTTGTCTTCGGCGGCTTTTTTGGCTGCGGCCTCGGCGGCGTTGGTGGGTTCGTTTTGGGGTTTGACCTGAGCGTGGGAGAGGGTGGCGAAGGCGAGGAAGAGGAGGGTGAGTTTCATGCGGGGGAAATGGGTGGGGAAGATTGGAGGCGTTGTCTGTTTGCGGGGAGTGCGCGGCGGGGCTTGTTGCAGACGCTGCTGGTGAGCTTGGGATGTGGCGGAGGTTTGGGTTTGCTTCCCGGTCGTGTGTGGCTGCCCCAGGGAAGCACTCGCTAAAGCTCGGCATCCCTGGGCTGTATTCCGCAGCTCCGTTGGAGCTGAAGAGGTTTTTGCTTGGGGTGGCATGTTACTTGTGGTGGCTCTAGCGGCGTAGCAAGGCCCAAAGGCGAATGACGCCCGGCTTTGCAGGGCTTACTCTTGAAGCGGCCAACGATAGCGCAGTGTACTGCTTGAAGGACAAAAAGGACGGAAGTGACCGAAAGGACCCCGTATTCCACGAGAGCCAAATGTTTTGCTGCTGTTCATGCGCCCCCCCTAACCCGCCGTGGCTGAGCGCCATTCATTTAATGCTTATTTCTTTGGCAGATTTTCGGCGATCACGGCGGCGACTTTTTCGGCGAGGTAGTGGTAGCCGGAGGGAGAGTAGTGAACGTTGGCGGGAAGCTGAACGTCTTTGAGTTTGGCGGCGGCATGCGAGCAGAGATCGTCGGTGGGGATGCTGGCGGCGGTCATGACGCGGGCGGCGGCGGAGTTGTATTTGGCTTCATCGCCTTCGATGCGGCCATCGGAACCGGCGGGGACGGGGGTGGTATTGCACCAGATGAGCTTGGCACCGGTGGCCTGCATGATTTTGACGAGTTCGGCGAGGTTCTTTTCGTAATCTGCCAGCGGCACCTGGAGGTGGGAGCCGGGAGCTTTGGGATCGGCGCGTTTGGAGGGGTCTTCGGCGATGTATTTGAGATCGTGGAGGCCCCAGTTGAAATGGATGAGGTCCCACTTGGAGTCGCCGAGCCAGGCTTTGATGTTTTTGAGGCCATTCGTGGTCGGGCCGCCGTTGGTGGGGATGCGATGGACGTTGGCTTTGTCTTTGAGGAGGTCGCGGACGTCGAGGGTGTAGCCCATGGAGATGGAGTCGCCGATCAGGAGTACGCGTGGCAGGCCAGCGACGTCATCGACTTTCACCAGCGAAGGGTTGGGGGCGCGTTTCGGGGCTTTTTTGGGCGCAGTTTTGGGAGCGTCGGCGGCGATGGCCGCGCTGGCGAGCAGAGCGAAAAGGAGGATGGATTTCATGAGGCGAGTATCAACGCGGGCAAGGGGCTCACATTTCGTGGAATTCGAAACGGAGTCTTGACCCTTTGCGGCAAAACTGGCTAGCCTCAGGACTATGGTGAAATCCTATCCGGGTCTGCGATACCGCCCCCTGCTGCTGGCGGGTGTGTGGCTGCCATTGCTGCTGACGGGACAAACACCGATGCCGACGCCGAGCCCGGCCCAGAGCCCCGGGCAAGTCTGGCAGAGCAAGCTGGCCGACCCGGCCTTCCGCAAGCGTGCGGAGGAGCCGGACGGGGTGAGCTATGCGCTGCGCGAACTGGCGGGCAGCCCTTCCGAACAAAGCGGTCTCTATGAATGGCTGCAGGAAAATGTGAAGACTGCGAAGGAGCATCAGATCGAGCATTTAATACGCGCGTATCTGGCCCGCGATCTGGAGCGGCCTGCCGCAGAAATCAGCGCGGCGGATGATCTTGTCCTGCAAGCGGCACCCGGCAGGCCGGAGGGATGGTTTGGCCGTGCGGAGCAGTATGAGGCCGAATCGAGTGCAAAGAAGGAAGCCGCGGTATGGGCGACGGAAGCGGCGGTGCAAGGGATGCGGCGGGTGAACCTGTCCTCAGCGAACTGGAAGGAACAACTGCATGGATATCGCGGTGTGGACTGGCTGGCGCAGGCGGTGAAGACGGACCACCTCACGGAGTGGGTGAAGGCGGTCGCGAGTGCGGTGGAAGATACACCGCATGGGACAGCGCGTGCTGATGCGAGCAGCCTGGTGCTGGCGCTGCTGCGACATGACGCGATGCGCAAAGAGCCGCTGCTGCGCCAGATTTTGCTGGAGGCGGTGCAGAGCGCGCAGCCGCAGATGGTGCTGGGGGATCCCTCGAATTTTCTGGTGGTGATGCGTGACATGCAGACCGCCGGGCAGACCGCACTGGCACAGCGCGTGGCGCGGCTGCTGGTATTCGCACCAGCACCGCAGGACACGGAGCAGGGCGGCATGAGCGAGCTGCTGGGCATGTGGGAAAGCACGACGCCCCCCCATCAGCCTAGCACGCAGGCGTGGCAGATTTTGCAGGCTGCGATGGGTGATGACCCTGCCTTTGCAGAAGTCTGCCTGCAGGCGGCGCAAGAGCAGCCATGGAATGAAAATCTCGTGACGCATGCGCTGCTGGCGCAGGCGCTCAGCGGTGGTGTGAGCGAGGAGCAACTGCAACTGGCGGCAAAGCTGGGTGACGAAAGCCGCGCGCGTGTGGCACTGCGGCTCGCAGCGTTTGCGCCGGAGGGCAGTCATCCGCAGACGGTTACGGGACCCTGGATGGAGGAACTGGCGCTGAAACTCGCCGCTAAAATGCAGACGGCCCAAGTCGAGCGTGCTGCGTTTGAAAGCCTGCTCAACTGCATCGAACGCCTGGAACGCAGTGAGGAGAAGGAGCGCATCGCCCGTGTGCTGGATGCCGTAGGAAAAGCCACTCCACGGACCAATGATCTGGATCACTGGGAGCGCTATGCGCAGATCATCCTGCGGCAGCAGAGTATAGAGCGGACAGGCGCGCTGGCCAAGGCGTGGAGTGGTGCGCTGGATGAATCTTCTGAGCAGAAGGAGCACCTGCTAGCGCTGGCGCGAACGGCCATCAGCGCAGGAAAAAATGGCGGGGGTGAATTTGCAATGATGTCTCTGGGACTGTGGGAAAAGCATCATGCTGAGATGACCACGACGACGCTGCCTCCACCGGGGACGGCCAGCCGTGTGGGTGAGGCGCTGATGGTCTGCGATAATGTGGATGGATTTAACTGTTTTGTTTCTGGTCTCGAAAACCTGCCGAAGAATCGGATCAACTCGCTCTATACGCAGATGACGAAAGAACTCTGCGCGCTGCGTGATCTGATCGCCGGCCAGGGGGATTTGGTGCCTGGAGTCGATGCCTGGGTGCGTCCGCCGGAAGCAGAAAATGAAACGCCGACTGTGCAGTGGCAGCTGGTGCTGCCAGAGCTGGGCACTTCCAGCGAGCGCCCGATTGTCATCACCACGGGGGATCGCGATGGTCGCACTGTGGCGGACAAGCTTGCCAATGCGCGATGGTGGCGTGCGGGTACGGCCATCCCTGCCCTCGCCAGGTTCAATGGGAAATTTTCGCTGGAAGTGCTGGCGGGTGATGATCCGCAGAAGCTGCGCAGCCTGATCACCATTCAGGAGGCTGCGGCACGGGGAGAGCAGATTTTGGAAGCACTGCCGAGTTCTGGCTGTTTGAAGATCATGCTGCGTGCGAATGCCAGTGGCATGACTTTTTCCAGCGAGCCGCGTGCATTTTCCACGCATGCAACTGTGTTTAAGACGGCAGGCGAGCCGGCTGCTGCAGCAGACAATGCAGCCGTGGCATGGCAGAAAGCCAGCGTGCCGCAACCTGCGAGCTGGCAGCCGGAGGATGAGAAACGGTGGGGAAAATTGATCGCGGAGCCCGTTCGGATTGATGACGGTGCCGAGTATCTGCTGACCGCGTGGGCGGATGCGCAGAGCAGCACGGTGCGGATGATTTTACTGGATGCGGAGCGGCGACCACTGGGGCCGGTACCGGTGGCAAGCAGCGGATGGCAGGCGGGAAGCTACTCGGTCACGCACACACCGGCGGACCGCACCTCGCGCTATCGCACTCAGCGGTTTCGTCCGAGTGACTGGGCGGGTGATGGTGACCTGGTGTTTCCGACAGATGGAAGAGCGGGTGAGCAACTGCCGCAGTTCATCGCCTTCGTCACACGGGATGCGGTGGTGAAGGCGCTGCCTGCGCTGCAGCTGCGGCCCTATCGCACGGCTTCGATGGTGGAAAAAGCTGATGGGAAATTTCGCTCCGAGAAACCTGAGCTGCCAGAGCTGAACGACGAGCACATCGGCGATCTAGGCTTCACACTGCATTCATGGCATGTCACGTTCGCCAGTGATCGTGGCATCCTCACGGGCAAGGGAGCGCTGGCGGGATTCAACGTGACGCACATCCCATGGAGACCCCTGGTGCGCGCGGAGTCCGAGCTGCTGGAAGGCAACGAATGGCCGATGTGCTTCACACCGGAACACAGCCTGATCATTGAGCCGCCGTGGAACAACACCCGAACGCTGGGGCTGCGATTTGTACCATTCGATGCGCGGGGTGAACGCTACGCGGGCTGCCGCCGCATTGAGCTGCCGCTGCCAACGTACAACCGGGGGGAGATCAGCGAGTGGAATGATGGAGCGGTGCTGATGGTGTCAACGCAAGACAGGGAGAATCCCGAGCCGGCCTGTGCGTGGGTGGAGCCCGATGGCCAATGCCATGTGGTCAAGCTGCCACGCCCGCCGATCAAAGGCAATCCCGGCATGGAACTGGCCTGGTGGGGACCGGGAGGCACGCTATTTACGCTCCATGAGGACGGGCTGTTGTTTCACATGGAGCACCTGAACGGTCTGCGCCTGGTGAGCGTGGAGCCGGGATCCCCCGACGACATTCCCGAAGGCTGCACGCCGGGGCGATCCAAACGGAAGCGTGAATGGAGGCTGGAACGCCCCGACGTACTCATTCATGTGGACAAGAAGACCAATATCATCACTCACCGCTACCATCTCCCGAAGCCCTGCGAAGGGTTGCCGATGGCCTTTGCCTCTCGTGGTTATGTGATTCTGTTCACCACCGAACACGAAATCATTCGGGTGAACCCGCCGAGCATGACAGGCGACGATGATTGAGAAAAACGCGCTGGCATCCAGCCGTACTCGCGACTTTGATAGGACACAACACCGACCAACCCCCATGCGCACGCTGCTTACTCTCCTCGCCCTTGCTTCATTCGCCACCGCTGCTGAGCCGGTCTATCTGACGCTCGCTGATTTCACGGACACCAAGGACGCCGCGCCCTCGGGTGGCTGGACGGCTGAGGGGGATAACACGATTCATCTCGTGGGCAAAGGTGGTGGAAACCTGATTTCGAAAAATGAATATTCGAACTTCGAACTTGAGTGGGAATGGAAGGTGAATCCGAAGGGCAACAATGGCATCAAGTACTGGGTGACCAAGATCGGTGGCAAGGAGTGGCTGGGCATCGAGTACCAGATGATCGACGACAGCGGGCATCCTGACGGCCTCAAAGGCGGATCTCACACGACGGCCTCCATTTATGACATCAAGGAACCGGTGGAAGGCAAGCTGGTGAAGGCTGCGGGTGAATGGAACACGAGCAAGATTGTGGTGCAGGACGGGAAGATCCAGCATTGGCTGAATGGTGCGCTGGCCTGTGAGGCTGACACGACGACGCCGGAGTGGCTGGAGCGTGTGGCGAAGAGCAAGTTCAAGAGCAAGGAGGGCTTTGCGCCGGGCAAGGGCAAGATTATGCTGACGGAGCATGGGGACGAGACTTGGTTTCGGAATATCAAGCTGACGGTGAAGTAGGGTGGGGTTTGAGGGCGACGCGGAGACGTCGTTGGGGTACCGTAGCGATGCGGAGATAGACGAAGTCAAAAGTAATGGGTCACCCCATGCTGGCGAAGGGGGCCTGCCGTCCCCTCACCCCCGCCCTCTCCCCGAAGTAAATATTCGGTGTCGTTGTGTGTCAGGGGCGGGGAGAGGGAGAACCGCTTTTGGCTGCCTTAGATTTATCGAACACAAAACATTCAAAACGCCATAGATCCAGGGTTGTTCGAAGTCGAAGTGTGGTTGCGGCGCGCTCATGGACGGGCGGGCTGTCGCCACACCCATCCTACGGACTGCGGGAGGCTGTTTGGGCGCGGTTATGTTTCTTCGGCGCGTCCGATTTCCCAGGCTTGGTCGTTGTCGGTGGGTAATTCGGCGATGTCTTTTTCGAACAACTGGGTCAGCTCAACGCGGCGCTCACGCACGATGCTGGCATAGGCGTCATCGTCATCATGCACTGGCAGGAGGAGGTGAAAGGTCTGGTCATCATAACGACGCCAGCGGCGGGCGGCACGCTCGGTGGCGTAGGCGGGTTTGCCCAGAGCACGCAGGGCGCGCACGGCGAGCTCCTGGGCGCTGCCCATCTGCTCATGTACTGTGTCTTCGGCGGCGAGGCCGAGGCGCATGAGTTCAACGCGGTGATCGTAATCGTGGGCGCGTGCGATGATGCGGAGGTTTGGGAATCGCTCGCGGACGTCTGCGATGAGTTGCGCGACTTTGGCCTGATCTGCGAGGGCGATGATGAGCATGCAGGCCTGCTCGATGCCGGCGGCGTGGAGGAGATCGAGGCGGGTGGCGTCGCCGTAGAATACTTTGAAGCCGAATTTGCGGAGCATTTCCACGTGGTCGGGATCGCTCTCAAGCACGGTGACTTTGACGCCCTGGGACATCATGATGCGGCCGACGAAATTGCCGAAGCGGCCGAAGCCGGCGAGGATGACCGGGGCGTGTTCGTCAATGCGATCGGGGGCGCGCTGCTCCTTGCTGACGGCGGTGTAACGGGGGGCGATCAAGCGTTCGTAAATGATGAAGAGGAGCGGCGCGATGGCCATTGAGAGCGCGACGACGGCCACGAGGAGCCTGGCGGTTGCGGCATCGAGGATCTCCTGCTGCATGGCCATGGAGAGGAGTGCGAAGGCGAATTCACCGCCCTGTGCGAGGGCGAGTGAGAGCAGCCAGCGGTGGCTGCCGCGAATCTTGAGCAGGGTGGCGATGACAAACATGACGGCGGCTTTCAGGGCGATCAGTGCAAAGACCAGTGCGGCGACCAGCAGCGGCTTTCCGGCGATGACGCTGAAGTCGAGCGAGGCACCGACGGCGAGAAAGAAGAGGCCGAGGAGCAGGCCTTTGAAGGGCTCAAGGTTGCTTTCCAATTCATGGCGGTAGTGACTGCCTGCGAGGACGACACCCGCGACGAAGGCGCCGAGGGCTGGAGAGAGGCCGACCTGAGTCATGAGCAGGGCGACGCCGACGATGAGCAGGAGGGCGGCGGCGGTGAGGAGCTCTCGCAGGCCGGTTTTTGCCAGGATGTTAAAACCGCGCGGCACGATGAAACGGCCGCCGATGACAATGGCCACGACGGCCCCCAAGGTGATGAGGGGCTGCGCCCAGTGCGGGAGTTCCTGCAACCAGCCGTGGTGCTCCACCTTGGCTCCGCTGGCGGCGAGCAGAGGAAACACGGCGAGCATGGGGATGACGGAGATGTCTTGAAAGAGGAGGACGGCAAATGAATCGCTGCCGCCATCGGTGCGCATGAGGGCTTTTTCCTGCAGGGTCTGAATGACAATGGCAGTGGAGGAGAGGGCCAAAATCATGCCGGTGGCGATGGCGGGCTTGGTCCCCAGGCCACAGGCCATGGCGATGCCGACCACGGCAAGTGCGGTGAACAGCACCTGCATGCCGCCGAGGCCGAAAATGGGGCCGCGCATGCGCCAAAGGCGTGCGGGCTCCAGTTCGAGGCCGATCATGAAGAGCATGATGACGACGCCGAATTCCGCGAAGTGCATGGCTTCCTCACCCTGCGCACCACCGACCCAGCCGAGGGCGAAGGGGCCGATCAGAGCGCCGCCGATGAGGTAGCCGAGCACGCTGCCGAGACCGAGGCGATGCGCGATGGGCACCAGCAGCACGGCGGCACCGAGGTAGATGAAAGCGGAGATGAAAAAATGCGAGGCGTGCATGGGTTACGCAGGAACGAGGTCGTTGATCTTGTGCGCCGCTGCCGCCTGCTCTAGCGGCAGTGTTTCATCTCGCAGGGCTTTGAGCAGGCGTGCATAGCGGTCCACCAGGGGCTGAATGCTTGCGGCGTCGGCCAGTTGGTTCGCACTGTAAACGATGTGCGGGGCTAGATAGCGCATGCCGCATAGAAAGGCGGTCTGATCAAACGGGGCGAGGAGCTGGCGGATGGTGAAGCGGTTGCGACCTTCTGTACAGTAGATCTCTTCGGAGCCGCCGGCGCTGATGGCCTGCAGTAGGATCTTGCCTTGAAGGGCGGCGCCCCCTTCCCCGTAGGCCCAGCCGTAGGTCAGCACGAGGTCGAGATATTCCTTCACCAGAGATGGCGCGCTGTACCAGTAGAAGGGATGCTGCAGGACGATGACGTCGTGTTCACTGAGCAGCTTTTGCTCCGTCTCGACATCGATCAGGAAATCGGGGTAGAGCTCGTAGAGATCGCGAAAGGTGACGCCTTCCACTTCACGGGCCGCCGCCGCGAGTCTGCGGTTGATGCGCGACTTGTGAGGGGCGGGATGGGCGTAGAGGACGAGAACGGAGGGCATGAGGGGTGCGCGGCAGCATGGCCGCACAGATTTACACGGCAATCTTTTTCAGGGATCGGTGAGCTCGATGCTCAATTTATCCTCGACGCGGCCTTTGAATTTCCACACGCCGTCGATGCGGAGGGCGTCATCGAGCTCGATCCGTAATTTGGTGCCGTCTGCGGCGACGAGATGGAGATCGATCTCGTCAAACGCTGCTTCGGGGTCGATGGCGTCTTCGTCGGGGTCGGCTTCGACCTCGACCAGTTTGAGGGCGGCCATATCGCCAAAGTGCTTGGTGATCAGGGTGCGGATTTCATCGATGCGCTGCTTGTTGCGGGTGATGTCTTTCTCACGGCGTTTCAGTTCTTTGTCGCGCTCCTTGGCCACATTGACTTCTGCGGGAGAGGTGCCTGAGGCGGCGAGGGCTTCGGCTTCTTTGAGTTTCGCCAAGGTCTCGGGCGAGTGCCAGCAGGCTGCGATGGCTGCGTCGTCCTGAGCCTTGATGGCATTCACCAGAGTCTCCGCGAGAGTCCGGAGTTCCGGTGGGAGTGGGGCTTTGGCTTCTTCGGCATGCAGGGCCTGAGCCAGGCAGGAAAAGACCATAAGGGGGAGGAGGAGATTCATGACAGAGCGAAGTAGAGCAGGATTGTGGGAATTCAACTCACGGAACTGATACGTGAATGTGCGCTTAGGGTTTAAGACGAAGAGTGTCTGTTGTCCCCTCACCCCAACCCTCTCCCCGAAGAAAATATTCTTCAAGATCGTGGGTCAGGGGCGGGGAGAGGGAGAACCGCTGCACGCGCGCCGCATCTTAAGGATAAAAAAGGATGCTGCATTCGAACGCAGTGATCCATGGCGGTCCGATGTTTTGCCGTTGTTCAGCGTATACCTAGGTTTTCACTTTCCGCGAGCGAGCCAGACGCCGAGCACGGCGACGGCCATGCCGATGAGGGAGAGGCCGGTGAGGGTCTCGCCGAAGATGGCCCAGGCCATGAGGGCGGTGACGGCGGGAACGGTGTAGAAGAGGCTGGCGACATTCACTGCGGTGCCGCTGCGGATGAGGTGATTGAGCAGGGTGATGGCACCGATGGAGAGGACCAGAGCTACCCACAGGAGTGCGAACACGAACTGGCCGCTCCATTCCACCTGCATGGTTTCGGTGGTGAAGGCGAGGACGGCGGTGATGAGCAGGCTGGCGGCGTATTGTACGACAGTGCTGGTGCGCAGGTCGAAGGCGGGGCAATGCCGCTTCTGCCACATGGTGCCGACGGTGATGCCGACCAGTGCGGCGAGCGCGGGCACTGTCATGACGAAGGTGAGGCCGCTGCCGGTTTTGTGAGCGACCACGAGCACGGTGCCGATGAAGCCGAGTGCCAAGCCCGACCACTGGCGTGGCAGAACACGCTCGCTCAAGACCATGCCTGCGAAGGCTGCGGTGAAGAGTGGCTGCAATGATACGATCAAACTCAGAATGCCGGCTGGCAGGCCGAGGCGCAGGGACCACACGCAGCCGCTGAGATAGAGCGCGTGGATCATGAGGCCGGCGAAGGCGACGTGTGCGAGCTGTGCTTTTCCTTTGGGCCAAGGCGCGCGGGTGAGGAGGGCGATGGGAATCAGAATCGCCAGGACGATGCAGTAGCGCATCGTCAAAAAGGTGAACGGCTCGGCATAGGGCACGCCGAGCTTGGAGCCGATGAAGCCACTGCTCCAGAGCAGGACGAAGAGCCATGGAATGGCGGCGGTCCAGCGGGATGATTTGCTCACAGGCCCGTTATTCATCAAGCTGCTGAATACGCGCGAGGTGGCGGCCGCCTTCGAAAGGGGTGGTGAGGAAGATGTCCACGATTTGGAGGGCGGTGGGGAGGTCCATCATGCGCTCGCCGAGGGAGAGGACGTTGGCGTCGTTGTGAAGGCGGGTGAGGCGTGCGGATTCGAGATTCCAGCACAGGCCGCAGCGGATACCGCGCACGCGATTGGCGGTGATGGCTTCGCCATTGCCGGAGCCGCCGAGGACGATGCCACGCTCGAACGTGCCTGCGGCGACGGCTTCGGCCACGGGCCGGATGAACCGGGGGTAGTCCACCGGAGCTTCGGAGTGTGTGCCGAAATCTTCCACTGCATGACCGGCCTCCAGCAGATGCTGGAGGATGGCCTGCTTGTAGTGATAACCGGCGTGATCGGAGCCGATGGCGATTTTCATGGTGGATTAGAAGTGATCCCGGATGACCACTTCGTCATAGGAGAGCTGCCCGGGTTTTGCCCAAGCTGGCTGGGTGCCTTTGCCGACGGCGATCATGAAGGAGATGACGTGATCTTCAGGGAGCTTGATGATTTTCGCAACTGCGTCGAAGTCGAAACCGTCCATGGGACAGGAGTCGTAGCCCATGGCTTTGGCGGCGAGCATGATGGTCATGCCGGCGAGTCCGCAGGAGCGCATGCATTCGTCGCGCTGGACCTGATCGCGGCCTTCATAGTACTGGCCGATGGCGGGGACGAGGAAGTCCTGCACGGGCTGGGGTGCATTCTTCCAGTAGCGGGCGGGGTCTTTCTTCCATGAGTCTTTGTCGGCGCACATGACGATGAGCAGCGAGGACTCGGTGACCTGGGCCTGATCCCAGGCGGAAGCGCGGATTTCTTTGCGCACTTCAGGATCGAGCACGGTGACGAAACGGCAGTTCTGAATGTTGAAGGCGCTGGGGGCTTGCATGGCGGCTTCGAGTAGCTGGTGGATTTCCGCTTCGGTCATGCAGTGGGCGGGGTCGTAATGCTTGATGGCGCGGCGGGTGGCGATGGCTTCGAGAGTGTTCATGGGATGGGAGATGGGAGTGGTTATATTTTAGCGTTTGGCTTGTACTTTGAGATGCAGGTGGACATTGTCGTTGACGACGTGTTTGCCGAGGAAGGCGAACAGTCTGCCGGAGCCGTAGTGGCTGCCGAATTGGGTGCGGTCTAGCTCGAACTGTGCCTGACCGGTAAGGTGATCTGCGTCTGCGGCGGCGATGACGGCGGGAAAGCTCAGGGGCTGGGTGACGCCGCGCAGGGTCATGCTGCCATGCAGGGTGTAATTTGGCGTGCCGGGGGTGCATGACTGCAATGGCTCTGCGCGGTCGCAGATGAACTCGGCTGCGGGGAAACGGTCCACGGCGAAGAAGTCGTCGTCACGCAGGTGGCGGATGAGCATGGCATTGTAGGCGGTGTCCACGAGGTCTTCACAGGCGATGCTGTTCATGTCGAGTGTGAAGCGTGCGGACTGCAGCACGCCGTTTTCTACTTCGATGTGGCCGCTGGAGAGCTTGAGGGTGCCTTGATGATGATTGAAGAGATTGCGGCCGGTCCAGCGGACGATGCTGGTTTCGGTGTCGAGTTCGTAGTGGCCCTGAGGAGTTGCGGCGCCAGCTTCGGCGTGGGTGCCTTCGAGGGGGAGATGGTGCTGCCGCCATTCGGCAATGCCGCCGGGGAAAACGGTCACGTTGGTGTAGCCGACCTTGGCGAGTTTTTCGGCTGCGGTGGTTGCATCCAGTGAATCGCCGCCTGCGCCATAGACGATCAGTGGCGTCGTTTTGTCGGGGACGAGTTCGGCGACTTTGGAAACGAAGATGGTTTCATAGACGCAGGCATTGATGGCACCTGGCAGGTGCTCACATTCAAAGTGCTCCTCTGGCAGGACGTGAATGAGGGTGGCGGTGGCCTGCTGGGTCTTGAGTTCGGTGATGGAGATCGTTTTCATGGTTGTGTAGGCGCTTCTGCAAGGAGGGCGTCGAGATCGAGGGAGTCGGTGATCATGTTGAGGTCGCCTTTGGAGTCACGGGGCCATGCGGAGGGATCGCGATCGACGTAGAGTTCGAGGCCGTTGCCATCGGGATCGTGGAGGTAGAGGGCTTCGCTGACGCCGTGGTCGGAAGCACCGTCGAGAGGGATGTTATTTTTGATGAGACGGCGCAGAGCATCTGCCAATGAGGTGCGGTCGGGATAGAGGATCGCGACGTGAAAGAGACCGGTGGTGCCACGCGGTGGGGCTTTGCCGCCACGGCTTTCCCAGGTGTTGAGGCCGATGTGATGATGGTAACCGCCGGCTGAGACGAAGGCGGCCTGGGTGCCGTAGCGCTGGGTGATTTCGAAGCCGAGCACGCCGCAGTAGAAGGCGAGCGACTTTTCCAGATCGGACACCTTGAGGTGGACGTGGCCGATGCGGACGGCGGGATGGATGGGCGTGCTCATGCTGCGGTGAAGTGGGGATGGGGGTTCAAAGAAGCGAGCCGGATTCAGTGACGAATCCGGCCCGCGTGGGGATGCATTATTTAGCGGCGAAGAGGGCGCTGAGGTAGTCTTTGCGACCGGAGAGGGCCACGAGGGAGAGGACGCCGAGCACGACTGGCATTTCATAGCCGCCTTTGACGAGGAAGAAGTGATAGAGGGCGATGTTTACCACAACTGGGCCGACGAGGGTGAGGGCGAGGTTGGTGAAGCGACCGCTGAGAAGCAGGAGGCCGCCGGTGACTTCCAAGACCTTCACCACGGTGAGGTAGCCGCTGCCGTAGATGGCGAACATGAAGTTTGCGGCAGGACCTTCGGGTGGCGGAGGAATTGGGATGAAGTGGAGCCACATGTTGGCACCGAAGACGGTGAAGATGAGGCCGAGGAGGAGGCGGGCGATGGTGGGGATGTGTTTCATAGTGGGGGAGTGTTGACGGTGGTTTACGGTTGTTGGGTTGGGATTAGGCGAGGTCGAAGAGGAGGGCTTCGGCGTCGGTGGTGGAGTTGAGGGTGAGGGTTCCGGTGTCGTCGGTGCTGATGGCGTCGCCGGGATTGAGGGTGGTGCCATTGGCGGTGAGGGTGCCTTTGATGAGCTGGAGCCAGGCGCCGCGACCGGCGGTGACTTCGTGGGTGGTGGATTTGCCGGCTTCAAGACGCACGCGGTAGATGTCGGCGTCCTGATGGATTGTGGCGGAGCCGTCGCGACCGTCGGAGGAGATGACGAGGACCTTAGCAGCGGTTTCGTGCTCGGGTTTGGGATGCCACTCGGTGTAGCTGGGCTTCAGGCCGTTTTGACGCGGGCGAATCCAGATTTGGAGGAGGCTGCCGGGTTCAGTCGAAGAGGGATTGAACTCGCTGTGGGTGACACCGCTGCCTGCGCTCATGAGCTGGATCTGGCCGGGGAGGAGGGTGCGGGCGGTGCCCATGCTGTCCTTGTGAGCGAGAGCGCCGTAGAGGATGTAGCTGAAGATTTCCATGTCGCGGTGCGGATGGGTGGGGAAACCTGCGCCGCCGGCGATGATGTCCTGATTGATCACACGGAGGCTGCGGAAGCCCATGTGCGCCGGATCATAGTAGTCGGCAAAGCTGAAGGTGTGGTAGCTGTCGAGCCAGCCGTGTTCGGCGTGCCCGCGTTCATTGGAGAGGCGAAGTTTGAGTTTCATAACGACGCTGCATTCGCGCAGAAGCCGTGAGTCCTCCAATGCCACTTGCTTTACAAGTTCATGCCCGCAGGTAATCAACCATTGCTGCTGCAAAGGGATTACTCCCGCCAAGGGGATCCTGCGAGATAAGCTTTTCTTTCGTTCAGGATTTGCTGTGACAAACCCACGTTGCCCTGAGCATTGGCCATGGTTGACGCGTGCAGAGCGACCTGTGCGGCTTTGTCATATTGACCTGTTTCTGCATAGGCGGCAGCGAGGGTGTGCAAGAGATGGACTCTGCTGCCGCCGGGAAGCTGCAATGCGTACTCAACCAAAGCCACTGCCTGTGTGCCATTGCGTATGGAGTCCTGTTTGCTGGTGGCAAGCAGCCAGGCAAGATTGTTGATGGCGGGCAGATGCTGCGGGTTTTCGGCGAGGACCTTTTGATAAGTGGCTACCGCAGCATCTATCTGCCCAAGCCTGGCATAAGCCATGCCGAGACCGACGTTGGCATCGAGATGTTTGGGATCTTTCGCGACTGCTTGCTGGTAGCTTTCAATGGCTTTGGGAAGGTCACCCGACTGCAGCAAGGCATTGCCCAGACCGGAGTAGTTTGAGGCGTCCGGGGCAATGGAGACGGCTGTTTGATAACTGGAGACCGCCTGCTCCAGCTCGCCTTTGCAGAGGTGAATGTAGGCGAGGCTGCTGTGGGCCTGAGCCGTTTGTGGCTCGACCGCCAAGACACGGCGCAAACAGCTTTGGGCTTCGTTCAACTGCCCCAATCGAAGGAAGTTGATTCCCACGACCAGGTTGGCCCGGGCGAGAAAGGGGCTGATTTTCAAAGCACGCTGATAGCTGGTGGCCGCATCATCCAAACGACCTGCATCGACCAGGGCATTGCCCAAACCGGAATGCGAAGCGTAATCCTCGGGATTGCATTCGACGGCATGGGACCAGAGGCTGACACTGTCGCGCCAGTGTGTGACTTGTTTATTCGCCACGACTGTCAAGATAACGAGGACGGCCACTGCTGAGCCAGCAGCCACCACCCTGTGCGTGCGCCCGTTTCCGGCCCATTGGGCGGCAGGCCATATGACCATGAAACTAAGACCGATCATGGCCAGATAGGTGTAGCGATCCGCATGAGCCTGATCACCTGCCTGGGTGAGCAAACCAATCACAGGTATGAGCATGCCCAAATACCAGAGCCAGCCGACCACGAGCCATGATTTTTTGCGCTGCCACACAACGATGGCTGTGATGGAGAGTAAAACGACGACTGCCGCAACGACCTGACCAAGGTCGAGGCTGGTCTTGGCATTGGGATCCAAAAAGTTTATTCCTGGATAGGGATAAAAGCAGCTCAGTCCGGTGGGCCACAAGGTTTGGCGGATATAAATGCCGTAGGACAGCAGTGCATTGCCAGCCCGATAGTACCAAGGCAACTTTGCCCACAGCAAATCATTGGAAGAGCCGTGACCGCTGAGGGTGAGGGAGGCCACGATGGCAGCCATGATAAAGAGCGGGCTTTTCTCCAGCAGAAGGCGCTTCAATGGCACTGAAGCCAGGCGGTTTAAGGGCCATAAATCCACGAGCAGCAGCACGCAGGGCAGCGTGACAAGCATCGGCTTGCTCATCATCGCCAGCGCGGACATGAGCAGCATGAGCAGGCAACTGCCCCACCGAAAAGGACGGAGGACATGGTAACGATAAGCGCCGAGCGCGAGGACGAAAAACAAGCCGCTGAGCACATCTTTGCGCTCCGCCACCCAGGCAACAGATTCGACATGCAAGGGATGGACGGCGAAGAGCGCCGCCACGAATGCGGAACGCCAGAGTGTCGCGGTCATCCCATGCATCACGAGAAACAAAGCGATGGCGGTCAATGCATGCAGAGCGACACTCACCAGATGATGTGCGCCGGCATTCAGGCCGAACAAGCTCATGTCCAGCATGTGAGACATGAGGCTCAGCGGCCGCCAGTAATCAGCGTCTTTGGCGTCTTTGCCGATTCCCGCAGTCAGCGACCATTGAACATTTTCCCAGGTCAGCCCACGCAGGACATGACTGTTTTTATACACCAAGGTATTATCATCAAAGTTCAGGAAGGTGAACTCGCGTGTCTGCCAATACACCGCGAGCACCAGCATAAGCAGCAGTCCGCAAATCATCATCGGCATCCCATGCAGTCTGACAAAGGCGGGGTATGTTTTTGCAGGAGGACTGGCGCGGAGGCTCATTGGGAGGGAGGTGGCGGACAAATCTCGCATATACCTCTTCTTGGTGATTCGCGATGCGCCATGGATGGACAAACTCTGAACGCCCATTATACAATGAAACATATCGCCGCAATTTGTTTGTCGCTTCCGTCTTGACCGACCGAGCCGCCCACCCGTGAAAGAACAGCACAACCTTGAGATTCATCGCAACCGAGAGGCCTGGCAGCGGAAGCCACTGCTGCGGCAAGTGTATGCGGATTTTCACCGGCTTATTGCGTCTCACCTTATTCGCGATGCCAGCGGATTGACGGTCGAACTGGGATCAGGCATCGGGAGCATCAAGCAAACCGTGCCCGAGTGCATCACATCCGATCTGTTCCCGAATCCGTGGCTGGACCGGCAGGAGAACGCCTACCAACTGAGTTTTGCGGATGATGCTGTGACGAACCTGATGCTTTTTGATGTCTGGCACCATCTTGAATTTCCAGGGACGGCACTTGCTGAATGTCGCCGCGTGTTGCGCCCCCATGGGCGGCTGATCGTCTTTGAACCTGCGATGGGTCTGCTGGGGAGGCTGGTTTACTCGATGGGACACCACGAGCCGGTGGCTTTTCAGCAGCCCGTCGAGTGGTTTGCCCCCGCTGATTTCCAAGCGGCAGATCCGCCGTACTTTGCCGCGCAGTCACGCGCGCACCGTCTTTTCATCCAAGGAGAACAGCAGGAGCAATTGAAGGGGTGGAGGGTCCTCAAGGTGGTGCGACTGGCTTCGCTGGCGTATCTGACATCGGGCGGCTTTTCCAAACCGCAGCTGTGCCCGACCGTGCTGCATCCCTGCCTGCGGCTGGTAGATTCTTTGCTTTCGAGGCTGCCTTCTTTGTTCGCTGTGCGCCTGCTCGTGGTGCTGGAGAAAGAACCGGACTGAACGTTCAACACGCCTCGGCTAGGACATCGATACCGCCACGGTGGGTTAGTCGTGCAAAAGCCATTTCGTCAAATGGTCTGCCGGTGCGCAAGTCGGTCATGCGGTAGCCAGGTCCGAGCACGTGCAGGTAATCTTTGAGCGTGAGACGTTTTTCTTCGAGAAGATACGGGCACATTTCCATGACGATGTGAGGGCGGCTGGTGGCAATGAGTTTTTGCGCTCCTGCGAGTACTTCAAACTCATGGCCGTCGGTGTCGATCTTGATGAGATGCACCTTTGGAAGGTGATTGGCCGCCACGTAGTCGTCCAAAGTCGTGCGAGTCACGGTGGCTGCCATTTTGAGGCCGAAATGGGTGTCATGCACGTCGGCTCCGGTGGTGTCGTCCAACCGCCAGCTCGAGTAGGCTTGCGCATCCTGGGTGGTTTCTGAGGTGCTGCCCACGAAGCATGGGTTCACCGTCACCCGTGCTGCGAGGGTGGGATTCAGCTCCAGATTGCGCCGGAATTTTTCCAGTGCGTAATACGTTGGCTCGAAGCTGTGGAGCTGCGCAGAGGGGTACCGATGGGCGAGAGGAAGGGTGATCGCGCCGATGTTTGCACCGACATCGAAGATCACTGCGTCAGAGACTCCCGGCGAGGCAGACACGACGTGATTTTGAAAGCCGCCGAACAGAAAAATGGAGAGATCAATGCCCTCGCGCAAATCGAGCTGGAAGCGCACACCAGCACGGGTCACGAGCTGTTGGTCCTGAAATCGCGCCCATTTCAGCAGGCGGTAGAGAACGCGCGCGAGCTTGATTTTGGATTCCGTGGTGAGCAAAACTATGGGAGGGGTGGAAGGTCAGACGAACTTCAGTTTTTTGGCTGCGAACACCACCATGCGCAGCAACAACCAGCCGTGTGACCAACGGTGAATGTTCGTGGAACCATAGGTGCGGTCGCCGTAGTGAATGGGGATATCCATGATGCGCAAACCCAGCTTTTCTGCACCGAACAAGAGATCGAAATCACCAAAGGGGTCGAAGTCGCCGAAGTAAGCGCGTCCTGCGGCGAGACGTTCGTAGTTTTGCCGCAGCATGGCTTTGGAACCGCAGAGCGTGTCCTTCACGGACTGGCCGAGCAGCCAGGAAAAAATCAAGCTGAAGGCCTTGTTGGCGCAGAGATTGAGAAACTGCATGGCTTCCTCCTGCATGGGATAGACGAGTCTGACGCCATTCGCGAACTCGGCTCTTCCTGAAGCGATGGCGGCGTAGAATTTGGGCAGTTCTTCCGGCTGCACGGTGAGGTCTGCGTCCAAGATCATGACGACATCTCCGGTGGCGGCCGCGAAGCCGGCACGCACGGCGTCTCCCTTGCCCTTGCCAGATTGTTGAAGGCAGGTGATGCGCTGGTCTGGGAATGCCTGCTTCATCCGCTGAATTTCATCCCAGGTATTGTCGGTGGAATGGCCTTCGACGAAGATGATCTCGGTACCTGCGCCCATCATGGGTGTGCGGGACACAGCCGCCTCGATATTGCCGGCCTCATTGCGTGCGGGAATGATGACGGAAACAGTCAACGGCTTGATGGCGACCGGGGGCAGCGGGCGTGCGGTGGAAAAGATGGCGAGACAGAAGGGGCGCAGCAACGGAGCCAGCCAGCGATTGAATAAAACCTCCAGACCGAGTGCCCGAAACGGACAAAGAATGCGGCAGGAGCTTCCCACCTCCTCCCAGCCTGACAGCGCCAGCAGATTGCGGACGTCTGCATGTGAGAGCCAGTTGGTCTCAGGCTGCTGAGTGCGCATGCCAGTCAGTGCAGCCACTGCGGAGAGTGGTCGCCAAAGGTTGTTGAAAAAATTAATGATGAGGCGTGTGCGGGCATGACTCACGAGGTGAAGCTGCTCGAAAATCATCTGAACATCGGCGGCATGATTGATGGTTTCCGAGATGATGATGAAGTCGAACTGCTGATCGAGTGAGAGAGCCTCCCCGGCCTGAACGTGAAATTCAGCCGCAGGCATGCGTTGGCGTGCCATTTGAATCTGCCGCTCGGACACATCCACGCCGACACGTTTTTTCCCATGCAGCAGTGCGAGCAGTCTGCCGTCACCACAGCCAATTTCAAGAACGCTGGCGTCAGGGGGTATCTGAAGGTTGTAGTAACGTGCCAGCATTTCGTGATACGGCTGCGCGGCCCAGCCACGCTTGAGCGCGGGATCA
The DNA here is from genome assembly GCA_002482965.1 of Verrucomicrobiaceae bacterium UBA7681. Taxonomy (GTDB): domain Bacteria; phylum Verrucomicrobiota; class Verrucomicrobiia; order Verrucomicrobiales; family Verrucomicrobiaceae; genus Prosthecobacter. The sequence goes on from DLGZ01000048.1 coordinate 218,766, forward strand.
TCGTAAAACGCCGCCAAGGATTGCAGGCGCGCACCGACCAGAGGCGGAAGCGTGTCAAGATTTGGCAAACGAGCCGCGGCGGGTCTCTGGGAAGTCATGGGTGACAACCATGACATCATCTTTTCAAAAGTGCATGATATTCATGCGCCGAGGGATTCGCGCATTCCGCGTGCGGCCGATGTCGAGCCACCGTGGTCACTCTCGGCCTTTGACCACCTTCACGAGGGGACGATAGCCGTGCTCGTTGAGCAGAGCGATGGCGCCGCGATCGGTGGAGTCGCGGGCGACGTCGGACCAGGAGTTGAGGGAGTTGTAGATGCTGTCCATGGCGGCTTCGAGGGATTCGGCGCGGGTGGCGGCATCGTGGGATTTGTAGAGGGACTCGATGGCGCTGATGTAGTGGAAGGTGAACTCGAGGCGCTTGGCATTGTGGAGGGTGAAGGTGCGGGAACCTTCGCGGGCGCGGGTGTTGGCGCGGAACATCTCGCTCATGGCAGTGAGGTAATGTGTTTTCACCTGTGTGAGCCATTCGGGCACCGCACCGCTGGCATTGAGGTGGCGCAGCAGCATGTCTGGTGCAGGAATGCCGAGTTTGGGGTCGTGCTTCGCGATGAGCTGCGCGGCCTGGTCGATGGCCTGGAAGCCGAGCCACATGCGCTCGGCGACACCTTCACCGCACATGGGTGTGACGAAATCGCTCAGGGCTTTTTCGCTGGCGAAGTCATTTTTGGGCAGGACGGAAACGGGTACTGGTTCGGCGGCGACGATTTCAAAACCGAGTTTGCCGGCGTGTTCGCGGAAGCGAGTTGTGATGGCGGCGACGTCGGGATTGCTGAAGGTGGAGGCACCGTGGAAGGCTTTGCGGCCGCCGGTGTCGCCATCGACGCGGATGGGTTTGAAGGGGGCTATTTTGGCGGGAATGGCGATGGAGGTGTACTTCAAGGTTTGGAGGCGCTTGAGGAGCTGTTCGAGTTCTTCCTGAGTCCACGACTCCTGACCCATGGCGTTGCCGGTGTAGCCATTCCAGACACGTGAGCCATGCGGGGGCTGGGCGGTGATGATCTCGATGGTGTCTGACGGGGTGGTCCCCTTCCCTGCTACTGCGAGCGCAGGTGCGGAGGTGGTGGCGGAGACGCAGAGGAGGCTTTCGCGAGTGCGGACGAAGAGGCGACCATCGGCAATGGCGGGGGTGGCGATGATTTCTTCGCCCATGTCGTGCTTGGCGAGGACTTTGAGCTGCGGCGCGTCTTCGAGCTCGACGATGAATCCGTTTTTGGCGGCGATGTAGACTTTGCCAGCGGCAGCGATGGGGGAGGCGAAGTAGTCGCCGAAATTGCCAAGGCGGCTGCGGTCCCAGAGGGTTTTGCCGTTCTTGGCGTCGTAGCAGCTGGACATGCCGCCGCTTTTGACGACGTAGATGCGGTTGTTGAAGAAGAGGGGTGAGGAAAGGTTTGAGGGGGTCTTGGGATCGATATTCCAGAGGACGTGGGTCTTGGTGACATCGCCAGTGCCGCCGCCTTTGATGGCCTGGATGATGTTGCCGCCTGCGGCCATGTTGTCGGGAGATTGGAAGGCGGTGTCGATTTCCTCGGGGCCGATGACTTTGTCGTGATTTTTATCGGAGGCGTCGAAGCGCTCGTGGAACTCTTTTGGTGTTTCCTCGCGAGAGAGGATTTTGTCCTGGTTGGTGTCGAGCCATTCGAGCAGGGCGTGCTTCAAGGTGCGGGTGGAATCGCCGTAGCTTTGCACCGCGACGTAAATGACGCCGTCATGCACGACGGGCGAGGTCATGATGGTGCGCAGGAGGGTGTTGCAGGTCCAGAGTTCGGTGCCGGTGGCGGGATCGTAGCCTTTCAATTTGCCGCTGCCGGCGATGACGAGATCGGTGCGGCCATTGGCCTCGCAGAGGACAGGCAGCGAATAACCGGCGAGCATTTCTTTGCGCAGGGTCTTCCACTTTTCTTTGCCGGTTTTCGCATCGACGGCGACGACGAAGGGGGCGAGGTCGTCGTCCTGGCAGAAGATGACTGTGTCGTTGTAAACGATGGGCGATGAAGCGGCGCCCCAATCCATCAAGTAGGCGGGTCGCGTCATAGTATGACGCCAGACTTCATTGCCGGTGGTGAAGTCGAAGGCGAGGAGGCCGATGGTGCTGAAATAGACGTAGACGCGCTCGCCATCGGTGGCCGGGGTGGAGGAGGCGTGGCTGTTTGGCGGGGTGATGCGTGGGAGGGTGCCGGTGTCGAAATCGCTGCGCCAGAGTTGTTTGCCAGTGGTGACGTCGAAGCTGAAGAGGCCGAGCTTTTGATCTCCGAGCATGGCGGTGGTGAAGACGCAGCCGTTCTTCACGATGGGTGAGCCGATGCCGTCGCCAATCTTGGCTTTCCAGGCGATGTTTTTTTCGGCGGAGAAGTCTTGGGGGAGATTTTTGGAGGAGGAGACGCCGGTGCCGTTGGTGCCGCGGAACTGGGGCCAGTCTTCGGCGTGGAGGGTGATGGAGAGGGACAGGGCGGCGAGGAGGAGGCGATGCATGAAAGGCATTAGGTTAAAGGTGTTGATCTTGGGAGGCAGGGCACACGGGAAGCGGCGGTGGTGCGGTGAAGACGCTGCTGGTGCGTGCGGCGCGCGAACAAGGCGCTGGGTTTGCTTCCCGGATTGATGGTGCAATACCCAGGGTCGCCTCGCTGAGGCTCGGCTGACCCTGGGCTGAATTACGCAGCCCCTTTGGGGCTGATGCATGGCGGAGTGGAGTGGCGGAAGATGGCTTCAGCCTGCCAAGTGAAGACTTAAGCAAATGCGCGGCGGGGCGTTTTGCAGACGCTGCTGGTGACCTTGGGGAGCAACGGGGCAGTGGGTTTGCTTTCCGGAGGTGTGGCGAGAGGTACCAGGGGAGCCTCGCCAAGGCTCGGCACCCCTTCGCTATGGTGCGCAGTCCCGTTGGGACTGATGAATGGCGGAGTGAAGTGGCGAAAGATGGCCTCCTTGCACCAAGGAGATTTCGGGAAGAGTGCACGTGGCATTCGGCAGGTGGAAGACGAGCGAAGCCGAGTGCTGGCATCATGGAACAAACGGCAGCATGCTTTAACCGAGTGGCGTTCATGCGGTGCATCATGAAAAGAGTCAGCCGAAGAGTTCGGTGAGGGGCTTGCCTTCATCGAGGAGGCTGTAGGCGCGGCCGAGTTTGTCTTTGGCTTCGAGGTCTTGGATGCCCATGGCGTAATAGACGGTCTTGGTGATGTCTTCGGGGTAGATGGGGCGGTCCTTGGGCAGTTCGGCACGGGCATCGGTTTCGCCAACGACTTGGCCGCCGCGAATGCCGGCACCGGCCATGAGGACGCTCATGCAGGAGGTCCAGTGATCGCGGCCGGCACCGATGGTGCCGCCGGAGCGACGGTCGCCTACTTTGGGCATGCGGCCCATTTCACTGGTGACCATGACCAGCGTCTCATCGAGGAGGCCTCGGCCTGAGAGGTCTTCCATGAAGGCGGAGAAGGCCTGATCAAACTGCGGGAGGAGGTACTTTCTCAAGCAGTTGAAGTTGTCGCCGTGGGTGTCCCAGCCGCCGGCGCTTTTGCATTGCTTGGCGATGCTGTCGTCTTCCTTCCAAAATACGGTGACGAAGGGGACGCCTGCTTCTACGAGGCGGCGTGCCATGAGGAGGCTGGTGCCGTTGATGGTATGGCCGTAGCGCTCGCGCAGCTTGTCGGGCTCGGCCTTGATGTCGAAGGCGTTGGTGGTGCCGCTGGAAGACAAGAGATCGAAGGCTCGCTCCTGCTGCTTCACGTAGTTTTGAACTGCGGGTTCGTGATCGAACTCGCGGCGTGCCTGATTCATGGCGTTCAGCAGGGCGTGGCGGTCCTGCATGCGCGCGGCGGTCATGCTGCCGGACATGGAAATCGTGGGGGCGCTGAAGTTCAGTGGTTCGTCGAAGCTGCCGTTGAGGTAAAACGGATCGTATTCCATGCCGATGCGTCCGGCGAACTGACCGGGACGAGTGAAAGGCAGTTTGCTGGGCTTGTGCGGGAGAGAGATGATCTGCGGCAGCGAGGGGTGCTGGGGACGCTTCATGCCGACCACACTGCCCATGTAAGGCCAGTCTTCGGGATAAGGACGGCGGTCGTTGCCCTGCTGCTTGAAGGTGAGATCGGGGGCGTGGCCGGTGAGATTGTAATAATAACCGG
>DLGZ01000048.1:223018-330968 GCA_002482965.1 Verrucomicrobiaceae bacterium UBA7681
CTTGTTTGGCGAGCAGGGGGAGGTGCTCGCAGAGGCGGATGTCTGCGCCGGTGGTGCGGATGGGTTTGAACTCACCGCGAAATTCGAGCGGGGCCTCTGGCTTCATGTCCCACATGTCGATGTGGGAAGCGCCGCCGCAGAGGAAAAAGAGGACTGTGGATTTCGCCGGCTTGGCGAGCGTGGGTGCGGGAACTCCTGGTCCGGTGGAGGCTTTAAGCGCAGGCCCGCAGCGGAGCGAGGCCAGACCCAGCGTCGAGGCCGTGAGAAAGGCCCGGCGGTCCATTGAGGGGCGGAAGAGCGGTGAGTCCATAAGATGCGAGCAAGCCTCCTACGTTTAATAACGCGACCGCCTTGCTGATGTGCGGACGATTTGCGCAGACTGCGGGTCTGTGGTCTGATCCGGGGTGGAATTTCACCAGCTTCGTTACTTCATTGCCGCCGCCGAGGATTTGAGCATTTCGTCTGCGGCGAAGCGACTGCATGTGACGCAGCCTGCGCTGAGCCGACAGATCGCGGTGCTGGAGGCGGAGCTGGGGGTGGCGCTGTTTGATCGCATTCGGAAGCGTATTTATCTCAGCGATGCGGGGCGCTTTTTTCTACCGAAGGCGCGGCAGATCGTGTGTGATGCGGAAACGGGGGCGCAGCAGTTGCGCGAGCAGTTTGGCAAGGCACGGCGCACGCTGCGATTAGGATTCCTGGCACCGTTTCTGGATGATCTGGTGGTGCCTGCGGTGCGGGAGTTTCGGCAGCGGCATCCGAAGGCGCAGGTGAGCTTGTTTGAGCTGCCGCCGCGTGCGCAACTGGACCGGCTGCGGAATCATGAGCTGGATGCCGCGATCCTGGGCAACATCTCGGATGGTGATCGTGCGTTCTTCACGACGCGTACATTGTCACGGCATAAAATGGCGGCTTTGCTGTCGGAGGATCATGCGCTGGCGAAGAGGAAGACGATCAAACTGGCGGAGTTGAAGAATGAACGGTGGGTGTCGCTTTCTGACACGTCTTTCCCGGGGCGGCGGGAGTTTTTGCGCTCAATTTGTCAGCAGGCGGGGTTTGATCCGCAGATCGTGAGTGAGGTTGATTCGCTCTCGATGATGCTGGGGACGGTGACCACGATTGGTGGGGTGGCGCTGATACCCGGGCATGCGAGCAAGATGCCGCATGGGGGATGTGTGTTTGTGCCGCTGGCGGCACCGGTGCCGACGACGGAGCTGCTGATGGTGCTGCCGAAGCAGGAGGCGAGCAAGGAACTGATTACGCTGACGAGCTTGATCGCGGAGCTGGCGGCGCAGTTGGCGAAGACTTAGGCGGCATCAACTGCCTGCTCATTCATGCCCAGCCGCCGTGGTGGCGCGGAACTGGGGGAGGTCGGCGAGGATGTTTTGGCTGCGCATGAGGGTTTCGCCGATGAGGAGGGAGTCGGCACCGGCTTCGGCGAGGCGGAGGGCGTCGGCGGGGGTTTTGATGCCGCTTTCGGAGACGAGGACGATGTCGTCGGGGATTTCCTCGGCGAGTGCCTCGGTGGTGGCGAGGTCGACGGTGAAGGACTTTAGGTTGCGGTTGTTCACGCCGATGATGCGGGCGTCGGTGGCGAGGGCGCGTTCGAGTTCGGGGAGGTCGTGAACTTCGACGAGGGCATCGAGCTGGAAGGTGTGGGCGACTTCGAGGAGGTGCTCGAGCGTGGGCTGATCGAGCGCGGCAACGATGAGGAGGATGGCGTCTGCCCCGGCGACGACGGCTTCAAAGATCTGGGCCTCGTGAATGATGAAGTCTTTGCGGAGGCAGGGAATGTCGAGCTGCTCGCGGATCAGCGTGAGGTACTCCAGACGACCCTGGAAGTATTTTTCGTCGGTGAGGACGGAGATGGCGCTGGCACCGGCCTTTTCGTAGCCGCGGGCGATGGTGAGCGGATCAAAGTCAGTGGCGATGGTGCCGACGGAGGGTGAGGCGCGTTTGACCTCGGCGATGATGCTGAGGCGCGTGGGATCGGCGCGGAGGGCGTCGTAAAAGGAGCGCACGTCATTGCGCAGGGCGGCGGCGGCACGGAGCTTTTCAGCGCGTGGCAGCAGACGTTGCAGTTCGGTGTGCTTGTGGGCGATGATTTCGTCCAGCTTATTCATAGGGGCGCGCACGTTGGCGGAGGGATGGCGTTGTGCAACCCACTACTGAAGGCAAATACGCATGCAGGGGCTTCTTGACGTCCTATATGATGCAGGCTCTCTCTACAAGAAATGCCCGAAGTGCCCATCAGCCCCGCCGCCGTGATCGAACTGCTCACCGCCGAACACATCCTTGAACCCCAGGAAGCCCTGACACCTGACACGGACCTTTTTTCCATGGGGCTGGACTCCATGGCGATGATGCAGCTGCTGCTGCTGATCGAGGAACGCTTCCAATTGACGATCAATCCGGCGGAGATGACGCGGGAACGTTTTGCCACGGCGAGTGCGCTGGCTGGATTTTTGGAAGAAAAACGCCGCCTGGCCGCCTGATGTCCATCCTGCCCGCCACCACGGTCGATTTTTTCCTCGCGGGGCTTGAGGCGTTCATGCGCCGGAGCGGGCAGGGAACGCACTGGGGGGTGACGGTGCTGAGACTGGAGGGGAAGCCGGACGCAAAGATTTTGACGCAGGGCTGGGAACAGATTCATGCGCAGCACCCGATGCTGGGGGCAAGGCTGAAACGGCAATGGCGTGGCTGGCGGTGGGCCTGGGAGACGCATGGTGCGATCACCGCACCGCCCATTTGCTGGCATCCTGCGCAGCCGCTGCCCCCGGATGCGGCGGTGATCCAAGAAAGATTGCAGGGTAGAAGCAGTGACGGGGCGCTGACGAGTCCTTTATGGATGGAGGTTTTTCCGTGTGGGGCTGACGGCGAGCATGTGATTCTGCTGACCTGGCGGCACGCCCTGCTGGATGGGACGGGGATCAATCTGCTGCTGGAAAAACTGGCGGTGGGGAGCTGTACTTCGGGGCCGCCACTGCTGAAGGCGACTCCCATCGACACGCCTGGGCGTTTGTACAAGAGGGCCCGACCGCTGATGGACAGGCTGCAGGCGATGACGACGGCGGGGTGTCTTTCCGCCTGGATCAAGGGGATGCCGCAGGACGGGCGGCCTGAGTATCGACTGATCGAACTTTCCCGCGAGGAATCTGAGAAGGCCGTGGCGCGGCTGCGCGCGCTGTGTGGTGATTTTATGCAGATGCCGTTTTATGCGGCGATCGCGGCACGTGCTTTGCGGCTGCTGCATGAACGGCGTGAGTGGAGCAGCCCGGAGATCCACCTGCATCTGCCCATTCAGGTCCGAGGCCGAAGCCGGGAGCTGATTTTCGGCAACCACATGGGGGCCATGCCACTGTTTCTCGATGCCGGAGAGCTCGGCACGCTGGAGCAGACGGTCGCTCACCTGCTGGATAAATACCGTGAAGCGATGAAGCAGGGGATGCCGCAGGCTTCCGATGCATTGACCAACCTGGCGGCGCACTTGCCGCTGAGCACCTTCATCCCGCTGGTACGGTGGACGAACATGGGGCAGATTTGCAGCCTGTTTCATTCTCATACCGGCTCGTTTCTGCCGGGACGCACAGAATTTGCAGGGGCGGCGCTGCAAAACGTCTTCACCATTCCCAGCGTGAGTGCGCCACCGGGGCTGGGTATTTTTGTCTCTGACTACGCGGGTCTTATCACAGTGACCGTGGCATGGCGGGGAGGCGGGGTTTCCCAAGCGGAGATTGAAGCGCTGGAGCAGCGGATTCGGACGGATTTGACCGGCATTGCGGAACGATGACCGCAATGAATCTAATAAAAGTGCCAGGGAACCGCGACATGGACAGACAAGCTGCCGTTGCTTCCGTCAGGACCTGGCGGGGTTCGCAAGCTGAGCATCCGCGGCCCCTGACGCCGACTGTTCTAGCTGCGGGGTGGGTCAGATACAAGCGAGATTCCGGCCGAAAGGAAAAATCCGTAAAGATTGGTGTTGTCGAAACCCTGCGTTTCCGGTAAAAAAAGGTCCTTAATTTCTCAAATTCGCATTCGTATGGTCTGGAAAATCTTATCTGCTCTCTCTGCCGTCTGTCTCGGCGCCGCCTGCTATTTCGCCTGGGCAAACCAAAAACTGCTCGTGGAGGAGCGGAAACGCGAGGGCTTTGCCAAGGACAACCTGGCCGAAATGCAAGCTCACATCGCCAAAGCAGAAGAGGCGAAAAAGAGCCGTGAGACGCAGCGTGACATGGCCAATCAGGAGCTCGTAACCACCAAGACCTCGGTGGCAGACTTTGCCGCCAAGGCTCAGGCAGCAGACCAGGAACTGACTATCGTGAAGACCACTCTGGAGCAGACCTCCAAGGTGGTGGCTCAGAACCAAAAGCAGATTGAGGATGCTGGCGACATCAAGTCGCTGCTCGCGCAGATCGATGCCATCACTAAAGAACGCACCGAAGCCGAGTCGGCACTGACCAACCAGATTCAGCATCTGGCTGCCGCGCAGGAAAGAATTTCCAGTCTCACCAATGCCGCCAAAGAGGCGGAGGAACGCGAAGCCCGTGGCCGACGCGGCATTGTGGACGATGATTTCACCGCCAAAGTCGCGCATTCCTATACCGACTGGGGCTTTGTGGTGCTTAACAAGGGCAACGGTGGTGGTGTTTTTGCCAATGCGGATCTCGAAGTGAAACGCGGCAAGGACGTTGTCGCCAAGCTGAAGGTGCGTGATGTGGAGCAGAATTCCTCCGTGGCCGATCTGGTTAAAGGCAGCCTTGCTGAAGGTGAGCACATTCGTGCGGGTGATCTTGTGGTCGCCGCCGCTGAGCAGAGCGCCAAGACAGCTGCAGCCAAAACACCCGACGGCACTGCCGCTCCAGCACCCGTAGCCCCGGGAGACGCGCCCGCCACTCCACCCGCAGGTGCCATGGGTAGTGATCCTTTTGGTGCGCCAGCGGCCCCGGCTGCGGCTCCCGCGATGGGTGCTGATCCGTTTGGTGCGCCTGCAGCTCCGGCTGCGGCTCCCGCGATGGGTGCTGATCCGTTTGGTGCGCCTGCGGCCCCACCTGCAACACCTCCTGCCGGGGGTGCCACACCGCCAAGTACTGTGGACCCCTTTGGAGCGGCACCTGCCGCCAAATGATCGCTGCCAGCAGTTCATCGCCTGATTCCCTTTCCAGACTCTCCTTCCCATGACCAAAGTTCTTTTCATCCTTAGTGCAGTGGTGATTCTTGTAGCCAGTTTCTTCGCCCATCAAAACGGGCGTGAGTTTGCCGAAGTACGTTCCAAGATTGCGAGCGTTAATGCCGACATTTCGAACGAAAAGAAAGCCCAGGAAAGACTGCTTCGTCCAGGCTCAGGTGAAGTGCCCAAGCTGGCGGCCGAAATTGCCCGCGTGCAGGGAGATCTGGATGTCGAAGCCGAGAAGCTGAAGGCGCAGAAAAACAAGCTTGCCCAAACCCAAGACGAAATCACGCGCACGCAGGAAGAGCTTGCGGTGAAAGAAAAGAAGAAAAAGGAACTGGAAGAACTCCTTGTAAATCTCCCGCAGGGCATGAAGCCAGAGACGATGGTCGAGAGCATGCAAAAGCTGAAGAAGGAAAAGCTCGACTTTGAGGCGCAGGCCGAACTGAAGAAGAAAGAAGTGGCTGCAGAGGAAGACAAGGTCGCAGGCATTCAAAAGCGTGTGGATGAAGTGATGCACAAAATCGAAGACCGCCGTAAAAACTTCGAGCGCAACAGTCTGACCTCCCGCGTCATCGCAGTGAATTATGACTGGGGTTTTGTGATCATTGATGCGGGCCAGTCGGCCGGTCTCACTGAGCAGACCAAATTGATTGTCACCCGCGGTGCGCAAACCGTCGGTAAAATCAGCATCATGTCTGTCGAGGGCAAGAACTCCATGGCAGCCATCGTGCCGGATGCCGTCGTCAACGGTCAGGTCATCATGCCAGGAGATCGGGTCATCCTCGAAAACTTGGTGCAGAATTGATTGGTCGCGTGCATAGGTAGGATCTCATGAAGACACGCCTGCTCAGCCTTTTGCTTTTGGCGATCACCGCCGCAAGTTCCCTTTCCTCCTGTTCCTCGGATGAACCGAAGCGCAAGAAGGTGGTGGGGCCGGATGGCAGCCAGTACAGCAATCTTCCATGGAACCGTCCGCGGTCCTGGGAAGGCAACGCCAGATACGGTGGCATGGTGCCGGGCAGCCGCTAACAGGCTGGCTTATTCCGTTATTCCACGGCTTCCAGCAGCGCTTCGCCGTCAGGCTGATTTTGACGACACGATCAAAGCACAGGTGGGACGTTTGGTGTGGTCGCAGCCGCAGCCATGGTGTTTGACAGGCGTGGAAGCGCAGGTGGCTGTCATCGCGCTTTGCGAAGCAGATTTCCGAAGAACGGCATTTTTAAATGGGGCTGCGATGAGCTGCCGCTCTCGTGCGTCTCGGGTGTGTGTGAGCTGACCGGCTGGTGAGGGAGCACTGGCTCCTACGTTCGGATATTCCTGGCATGCGTAGGCCGACCGGCCTGCGAAAGCGGTAGCTGCGCTCCTTCGTCGCTGCGCAACCGCATTCCCTATTGGGGGCATTGCGAGCTCGCTCGGCAATGAGTTTTGGAAAGCGCCAGGACAGACTGGCTGGCTTATTCCCTATTCAACTGCTTCGAGCAGTGCTTCGCCGTCCGCGGCTTTGACGACGCGGTAAAAGCAGGTTGGGCGTTTGGTGTGGCAGCAGCCGCCGCCATGCTGTTTTACACGCAACACGAGTGCATCCTGGTCGCAGTCTGTGCGGATGTCGATGATCTCCTGGAACTCGCCGCTGGTGGCCCCTTTGTGCCAAAGCTGGTTGCGGCTGCGGCTCCAATAGACTGCCTGGCCGAGTTCCAGCGTCATTTTAAGCGACTGCTCGTTCATGTAGGCCAGCATGAGGGGGGCGCCGCTCTCGGCATCCACCGCCATCGCGGGCATCAGGCCATGCTCGTCGAATTTCGGGGCAAACAGCATGCCTTCTTCAATGGCATGCTTCGACTCACGGGCGGCGAAGGAGATGGGAGGGGAGGCGGACATGGGAAGGACACATGCTAGCGGCACATCTCCGCCGTGCAACCACGTCAATCGCCTTGGTCCCGGATAGGCATGGCTTACGCATAAAGCGGGCAACGAAAGCGGCGAGTCCGGTCCGAAGGACGAAAAGGACGAAAGTGACCGAAGGGACAGCGTATTCCATGACAGCTAGGGGAGGCACTGATTTACACCGCCTAGATTTGGAGAACGCAGAGGATCCCATGATGAATCAGACTTCGCTTCGCGGCTGCGGAGTTGTGGCGTTACTTGCCCACGGGTATTTGATTTGATCAGTGCTTCCCTAGATCATTTGCTGGTGTTTTGTGCCTAAACACTGCCGGGTAGCAGCGCGAGGCTATTGGTGACGGGATGGCTTGGGCGCAGTCGGCCCTGCTCCCGAACCACACAAGGAATGTGCGGACCACTTCATGCTGGGCTGGCGGGCATTGTGCCTGGAGAAAAAGTCGCAGACAGCCTTCATTCAGGGGTATTCGAGTTGTCGTGTGTTTGCCGCCCGCACGGAGACGGGCGGGCTGTCGGCACACGCGTCCCACCAACAAGGCTATTTTCCGGGAAAGATCGGCAGCACACTCTTGAGGAAGCCGGCCCCGGTGTTTACGCCGTTTTCAAGCATGCCGCCGGCCCCATTGATGACTTTGCCGGGCAATTTCGCGGCATCCTCGCCGAGCACGGGTTTGAGCAAGGTTTCAGCGCCCTGGCCTACTACGGCACCGGGGGTGTCGAGCAGGAGCGACATGCCGGCAGCACCGACGAGGCGGCTGCTGAGGTCTTCCATCGGGGCATCGAGGGTGCCGACGACGTGCACTCGAGTCCATTGCAGGCCGGGAGGCGCAGCGGGATTGCTTTCTACAAAGACGCGGGTGCTGGCTCCGGGGATGCCGCTCAAGGTTTCAGGCGTGATACCGAGGAGGAAATCCCCCTCTAGGGCACGGCCGCGAATGGTCAGGGCGCCTTCGATACGGAGGAGGCCATTGGACTGCAGGATGATGTTTTCAATGCGCAGGGCGTCGCCTTGTGGCCGAAGGGTGGCGCTGCAGATGTCGAGCACGAGGCGTTTGAAGCGGTGGGTGTTCGTGTAGGTGACAAGTTTGTCGAGAATGGGCAGACCAGTGAGTGCTCCATCCTTGAGGGCGATATCGGCCTTCCATACTGGCGGTGCATTGCGTGCACCGGACATTTCGAGATCGCCTTCGATCTTGCCGGAGAGACGCTGCTTCCACCATTCATCGAGAAATTCATCCAAGGGGACGGCTTTGAGATGGGTGAAGACCTGCCATGCGCCGGTTTCATACTTCACGGTGCCCCGCAGGGTGGCCTCGGATGACTGCTTCCAGCGCAAGGTGGCATCACTGATCTGAAACTGGCTATCTCCAACACGCAGGGTGGCCTTGGTGAGGTCAAACTGGAGAGGTTCTTTTTGCTGAGGCGCCTGGATGGGGGTCTGCAGCTTGCCGCCGTTCAATTTGGCGGAGACGGATTGTTCGCCGGTATGCCAGTCCCCGAGGCGGAGCTGTGTGTCTGCGACCTGCCATCCTGCCTGCTCAAACACAAAACGATGGACCTCGAAGCCGCTGATGGTGGTTTGGGTGGGGATGTAGCGACGCAGAAAGGCGGGGATGCCGTCGTTGCTGCCGTCAAATTTTGCAGAGCTTGCAGCGGACGGACTGTGCATGGGTGCTGCGGCGGTGTGGCGCAGGGTGAGATCGTCCGCTCCGGCATTTTGAATGCTCCATTTTCCATTGCGGATGGCACCGAAATCGAGAGCGGCACGCAGGCCGCCGGCATCCAGGCTCCAGCCAGCATTGGAAAATGACAGATCGGCAACGGTTGCGGTGTCGTCGTTCCAGATGATCGGGGCGATGTTGGCGCTGCCGTCTACCCGTGCTGCAATCAACTCCTCGGCCTTCTGGCGGAAATCATCCTTCTGCACATAGGCGCGGATGTAACTGGTGACGAGTGAGGGGGCCAGCAGCACCAGAAGGAGAGCTCCGCCGACGAGAAGCAATGCCGCGAGAAGCCACAGCCAGCGAAATGAGGAGGTGGAGGGACGCTTGCCAGGTCTGTTGCGGCGTTGCATTTTGGTGGTGGATTGAATTTTTTCGTCGCCAGAGCAATACTACCCGGCCTAGTGTCAGGCACTTATTTACTCTGTATGCTGAAAGCACTCAACGTTTGTCTTGAAATCGATGGTCCGGAGGAGAGCACGCTGCAGCTGCTCCGCGAAGTGAGTTTCAATGTGCCCCCTGCACATCTGGTGGCCATCGTGGGGCCGTCTGGTTGCGGCAAGACGACATTGCTGAAAGTGATCACCGGCATTCAGCAGCAGACTTCCGGGGAACTGCTGTGGGATGGGATGAATTTGAGCGATGAGGAGGATCTGCACCCCGGGGATCTCGGCTACGTGCCGCAGTTCAGCGTAGCCTATGATCTGCTGACGGTGGAGGAAAGCATCGCCAGTGCGATGGTGCTGCGGACGCAGCTGTCACAGACGGAAGATTTCATTCCAGCGCTGGATCACATTCTGGAAGTGACGGGATTGACGCATCTCTCCGACCGTCAGGTGAAAGTGCTCTCGGGCGGGCAGAAACGACGTCTCGGGCTGGCGCTGGAACTGGTGACCGATCCCTGCCTGCTGCTGTGTGATGAGGTCACGAGCGGGCTGGATCCGAAATCCGAAAACGAGATCACCAATCTGCTGCGCGTGCTTTCGCGCGGGCATCCGAAGCGCGTGGTGGTCAATGTCACGCACAGCCTTGCCAGTCTGGACGCGTATGACAGCGTGATGGTGATGTATCAGGGGGTGCTGACGTATCATGGCCCACCGAAGGCGATGATGCATTACTTTGCCGCCGAACACCCGGAAGAGGTCTATCTCAAGCTCACGGAGCGCAAGGCCAGTGACTGGCATGAGTCGTGGGAAAAGCATCGTGCCACCTATTACAAGAGTCATGGATTCGACGGCGCAGGTGTGTCGCCGGAAGAAGCGGAAGCGAAAAAGAGCAGCGGCCCGTCCAAGACGACGGTGCGTGAGGAGCGTGTGGTGGCGAAGCCTGAGTTGGCTGAAATGCACGAGCATCTGGATCTGCCCCCGGTGGAAATGCCGTCCATGACGACGCAGTTGTTCGAACTGCTGCGCAGGCGCTGGACTATCTTCCGCCGAGACAAGGCGCAGGTGTGGCTGCATCTGGCGATGCTGCTGGGCTTTCCGCTGCTGGTCGTGATTTTCGCGCTGGATGGCATCAAGCCGCTGCGCGCGCTCTCGACGCATCAGGACAGCAATATCCAGCAGGAATATCAGCAGATGAAGCAGCACCAGGAGGAGCAGCTCAAGGCTGGGGGACTGGTCTCCGGCCTCATCATGCTGCAGGTGGTGCTGGTGACCCTGATGGCCAGCAACAATGCGGCGCGTGAGATCGCCTCCGAACGACTGATTTTGGAGCGCGAGAAACTGGGAGGACTGCACCCGTTTGCCTACATCGGCAGCAAGGTGATCTTCCTGGGCATCTTCGTGCTGGCACAGAGTTTATGGATGGGGTTCTTCGTGGACATGGTCACCGGAGGGCTGCCGGGAGATCTGATCACGAAACTAGTGCTGCTGGTGCTGGCCTCGGCGGCGATGACGAGTGTGTGCCTCGGCATCTCGGCGATGAGCAAGACGCCGGAAAAGGCCACGATTTTGTGCATCTACCTTGTCGGCTTTCAGCTGCCGCTGTCGGGAGCGGTGCTGACACTGCCGGACTGGCTGGAGAACTGGGTGCAGCCGCTGGTCGTGGCCTTCTGGAGCTGGAGCGGCAGCCTGAGCAGCATGCGGAGCACGGCCTTTTATGACGCGGTGAAGCAGGTGACCTCGACGGACCTGATCGGCCCCGGCATCGCTGGATTCGTGCTCTTTGTGCATGTGCTGGTGGGCCTTGGCATGACGTTCATCGGTGTGCAGCGGAGCCAGTGGGATTCGTGAAGAATTGGCATCAGAATTTGTCTGCCATTTTCCATCCGAGCCAAAAGGCCGCTGGCACAATGGCGACAAAGAACGTCCAGTGCCGCTTTGGCGGAGGAGCTGGACGCGGGTAATCGGGAGTGAGGCCGGCGGTCGTCATGCGATCGTAGAGGTCAGGGTGCGACAATCGCTTCGTCATCACTGCTGGAATCTGATTTGCTTCATAAAGCTTCTCAAGAGCACGGGCGTAAACCGGGCCTTCGGTTTCATTGGTCACGGACATGGAGTCGGCGCGGTTTTCCATGCGCTTGGCGGTGTTCGCGGCAATTTTTTTCAGCAGCAAGACACCGAGAAGAATCCAGAACACGCCGCCGAAGTCGAGATGGTGAACCACGGGCCGTATGAAGGCAAAACCCAGCCAGCTCAACCCGCCCAGCATTCTCACACAGCGCACGGAGATCGATTCGCAGAGATGTGCCATCTCATGCCGGATCAGGGTGCGGAGTTCGTCATCCTGGAGCACCTTCATCGCCGGCACGGTCACGACGATGCTGCGGATATACATCAAAGCGAAAGCATTGGCCATGATGGCATCCATCACCCAGGCACGCACCGGTGGCACGCCGGAGGCGGCAGTCACTTCGCCCACCATCTGCCGCAGGCGCGATGTGTGAGGGTTTTTATCGATTCCAGGCAGAGCGCGCAGCCAGATGCCGGAGTAAATCAGGACCAGCAGGACTGCGGCCAAGCCCAAGCGGAGCCAGTCGCTCCATGCAAGATTTTCAGAAGTGTTGAGGGCCGCCCAGACAATGACGCCAACCCAGGCGGAAGTGACCAGCAGCATCCACAACGTCTGCCGCAGCCACAGACGCAGCGTGAATTTCGGCCAGACAAGGCGGTCGATGAAAAATTGCGCGGTAAAAAAACCGCCCAGCGAGCAGAAGAGCACCAGACCAACATCAGGGACATCACCGGCCAGTTCATGACTCAAGATCAAACCAAGACCTATGACACTCATCACAACGGCGGTGCGTGTCTTGCGTGCCAGCCACAGCCAGCGCGCACGTTCCGTCCAGTGCTTATCGTGGACCCGTTCCCAGGGGCGCAATGCCAGCCGCATGAGCGCGTAGCTGTAAAGACCACTGGCGAGAAACAGCAGGGAGAGAAAAAGCGCAGGAGAAAACATGACTAATGAGGCAGGCCGAAAAGATAATAAGCAGCACACAGAAGTGCCAGCACGATCGTACCGGCATTGAGTTCGCGTGCGCGGCCTGAGGCCAGTTTCAAGACGGGATGCACGACCAAGCCGGCGGTGAGGCCGTTGGCGATGTTGTAGGTGAAGAGCATCATCACGATGGTCACGAAGGCGGGGACCCACTCGGTGAGATCATCGAAGTCGATGCGACGCACGGAGCCGGTCATGAGCACACCCACGGCGATCAGGGCCGGACCATAGGCAAAGCGGAGCTGCTGCAAGGGCTCGATCAAGGGGATGAAAAACAGGGAGGCGGCAAATAGCGCGGCCGTGACCACGGCGGCTAGGCCGGTGCGTGCGCCTGCGCTGATGCCGGTGGCGGATTCGATGTAGGCGCCGCTGGTCGAAGTGCCGACGAGTCCGCTGAACATGCAGGTGAGGGCGTCCACCAGCATGGGCTTTTCCACCTGCGGGAAATTGCCTTTTTCGTCCAGAAGGTTTGCGGCCGAGCCGAGTCCGGTGAGGGTGCCGAGTGTGTCGAGAAAACTCATCAGGAACAAGGTGAGCAGCACTGGAAGGAAGCTGAGGTGCAGCACGCTGGTGATGTCCAGTTTGAAGGCGATCTGGCTCAGATCATACTCGCCGGTGAATGGGAGGGCGACGATGGCTTTTGGCATGTGGCCGAAGCCAAGTGCGCCACCGATCAACGCTGTAACGACGATGCCGATGAGCAGTGCGCCGCGCACTTTGCGAATCATGAGGACGGTCATCAGCAGGAAGCCGCCGAGTGCGAGCAGCACCTGGGGATCGCGCAGATTGCCAATTTTAACTGGAACGGCTGGAGAGAGGAACAGACCGTGCGCGTCGGTTGGCAATGCCTGAGGAGGCATGCCTGACACGAAGCTGGTGACGATGCTGGTTTCATAAAGGCCGATAAAGGCGAGGAACAGGCCGATGCCGACGGCAAAGCTGTGTTTCAAACTCACGGGGACGGAATTTGCCAGCCAGCCGCGAACGCCGAGGAGGGTGATGATCAGAAACAAGACGCCGCTGACAAAGACAGCGCCGAGACGCTGCTCCCAGCCAATGCCGAGTGCGGCGAGACCAAAGGCGATGAAGGCATTTTCGCCCATGTAAGGGGCGACTGCGATGGGGCGGTTGGCGATCAAGCCCATCAAGAGACAACCCACGGCTGCGGTCAGAATCGTCGCCACCGTGCTGGGGCCCACGGGTATGCCGGCGAAGGAGAGGATGGCCGGATTCACGACCATGATGTAGGCCATGGTGATGAAGGTGGTCACGCCGCCGATGATTTCGGCGCGGACTGAGGAGCCATGCTGCTGCAGCTTGAAGAAGGCATTCATGCTGCGGAGGAGATGAGCGCGGAAGCGCGGAGCCTGCAATTTGAATCCGCGTGCTGCTGCGGCTTGTTTTTTATGCGCAATTCCAAGCAGGCCGTTGTCGTTCACAGCAGACCATGAAGTCCCTGCTGCTCCTGCTTTCATCATTCGCCCTGCTGCATTCGTCACTGTGGGCCCAACCGAATGTCGTGCTCTTTCTCGCCGATGACATGGGCTGGATGGACAGCGGCCTGTATGGCTCACAGTATTACGAAACGCCTCATATCGACAAGTTCTCCAAGCGGGCGATGCGGTTTACGAATGCGTATGCGCAACCGCTGTGCTCTCCGACACGGGGGAGCATCCTGAGCGGACAGTACACGGCACGACATGGCATCACGACGGCCAGCGGGCACCAGCCGCCGCAGCCGGCGGGGCATGTGTTTCTGCCGGAATCCGCCCCGGCGAATGCGCCGATGCTGCTGCCGGAGAGCAAGAACTACCTGGAGCCTGCGCAGATCACGCTGGCGGAGACTTTGAAGGGAGCGGGCTACCGCACGGCGCACATAGGCAAATGGCACCTCGGCCTGACACAACCGCACTGGCCGGAGCAGCAGGGCTTTGATGTGGCGTTTCACTGCCATCCTGATCCGGGGCCACCGGGGGAATATTTTTCGCCTTACGGCGTGCTGCCTGATGGCAAACCGGGCGGCAAGACCAAAGTGGGAACGATCACGGACGGGCCGCAGGGCGAGTATATTGTCGATCGTCAGGCGGCGGAGGCGGTGAAGTTTATCGAGGCGAGCAAGGGTGGGCCGTTTTTTCTCAATCTGTGGTGCTACGGCGTGCATGGGCCATGGGGGCACAAGGTGGAGTACACGAAGTACTTTGCGGCGAAGAAAGATCCGAGCGGGAGGCAGGGCAATCCGATCATGGCGTCGATGCTGAAAAGCGTGGACGATTGTTTTGGGCGCATCCTTGCCGAGCTGGACCAGCAGGGCATCGCTGACAACACGATCATTATTTTCTATTCTGACAACGGCGGCAACTCGCACAGCAACGTCCCCGGCACAGGCAAAACTGAGGCGGCGGAGAAGACCAAGAGCGCGTTTCTGGCCGACTGGCGCAAGTGGGCCGGTGATCAACCGCCGACGATGAACACACCGCTGCGCGATGGGAAAGGCACGCTCTATGAAGGTGGCACGCGGGTGCCGCTGATGTGGGCGTGGGCGGGCAAGATCAAGCCCGGCAGCAGCAGCGAAGCCATTGTGGGGCCGATTGATGTGTATCCGACGGTGATTGATCTGCTGGGCATTGCGAAACCGGAGCAGCAGATTTTTGATGGCGTGAGCTATGCGAAGGTGCTCAAGGGCGAGGGCGAGCTGAAACGTGAGGCGTATTTTAATTATCATCCGCATGCGGGTGCGAACCGTGCCGGGGGTGTGTGGGTGCGCAGCGGAGATTTCAAGCTGCTGCGGTGGTTTGGCAATCCAAGCACGCACGAGCTTTACAACCTGAGCGAAGACCTCAGTGAAGCGCATGATCTAGCGGCGATGATGCCTGACAAGGTGAAGGAGCTTGATGCGCTCATTGACGGATTTCTCAAGGACACTGGCGCGACTTATCCACGGCCCAACCCAGCGTACAAACCTGTGGCTGCCAAAGCACGTGCTGAAAATGCTGATCCGCTCGATGCGTGGAAGGAGCGCCAGTGCAAAGCCACGGTCAGCGCGGGCATTCTAACGATGAAGAGCACCGGAAAAGCTGGCACCGCTTTTCTTGGCCACGGGATGGCCAAGATGAACGGACCTGCCACGGTGAAGCTGCGTGTGCGCAGTGAAGTTGGCGGCGCAGGAAAAATTGATTCACTGCCGCATACTTCAGCTGATCTCAGCGTGGTCCATTCCTCTGCGCTTGAGGTCAAAGCTGGGGACTGGCAGGAGTTGAAGATTGAAGTGAGTGACAACGGGCCGCTGGGCACGCTGCGCCTTTATTTGCCCGATGCCGAGATTGATTATATTGAGGTCTCACCTGCCAACGGCAAAAGCCAGCGATGGGATTTTTGAGCTCCCTCCCCTTCCATTATGATCCGCCACACCGTCGCCTTCCGTCTCAAGCACGCTCCCGGCTCAGCTGCCGAGGGTGATTTTCTGCAAGCGGCCTGCGAGCTTGCGAAGATCGAAGGCGTTCAGGAGTTTGAGTGTCTGCGTCAAACGAGCGTGAAGAATGGCTTCACGTTTGGGCTTTCGATGGAGTTTGCCGATGAAGCCGCCTACGCCTTTTACAGCGAGCACCCTGATCACACGGCCTTTGTGCAGCAACGGTGGATGCCTGAAGTCGAGGAGTTCATGGAACTGGACTATGTGGTGTATACGGCGTGAGGCTGAAAGCTGACGGTGTGTCACACGCCGCAAGTGCCAACCTTTGATAGCGTTGACTGATGTGTTGGGAGGAGCCACGCTTTTGTGTCACCGCTACGCGGTTCCACCAGATTGAATGGCGTGGGTCACGCAGTTCCGTGGGTTGGCACCCACGGCTACTGTTGTGCCAGCGCTACGCGCTTCCGAGCCTTCCACACGATGGCTTTCGGTGAGATCGCGGGTTTCAAAACGGATTTCCGAAAAGAGGCATGGGGACGTTCGGCGGAGGTTGGAGGACCAACCTCCCTACCTTCTCACCATGAATGATGGTACGCCCTGCGTGAGTACGTCGACGGCAAGAGACTTCTGATGGAGTTCGAGGAGAAACTTTCTCCCTGCTGAATAGGCTGGCTCGCAACACGCTGTGAAAAGGAGGCAAAAAAAGCGCCGCGCCTGGTGTGACCCGGGCGCGGCGTGAGGAATGCAGAATAGAATTAAGCGCTGATGTGCTTGGAGACCAGCTTGGTCATCTCAAACATCGACACTTGCTTCTTGCCGCCGAACACCGCCTTCAATGCGTCATCGGCATTGATGTTGCGCTTGTTCTTTGCGTCCTGAAGACCATTCTTTTTGATGTAGTCCCACAGCTTCTTCGTGATCTGACCACGAGGAGCAGGCTTGGTTCCGACGACGGCTCCGAGGATCGCGTCAGGCTGCACCGGCTTCATGAGTGCAGGATTGGGTTTCCGTTTTGCTTTCTTGGCAGCCTTCTTGGCTGCTGGAGCTTTGACAGCTTTTTTGGCTGCCGGTGCTTTGACAGCTTTCTTTGCTGCTGGTGCTTTGGCAGCCTTCTTTGCTGCTGGTTTTGCTTTGGTTGCTTTCTTGGCCATAGTGTTGTTGGCGGCTGTTGCCGTATGAGCAGGTTATGAGAGCGCCCTGTGGAGCGTCAACGCAAATTTCATCAATATTTGAGGTTGTTTCCCTGCGTACAGCCACTCCGCGCCTTGTGCCAGTGCGGTTCCGAAGATGTCGATGACAATGCTTTTTGATAGCGGCATTTGCGTGTCATTGCCGCTGCGAAAACGGCATCGATCAATCAGCAGTCGCAGTGCTGGCATCGCTACGCGATGCACGTGGGTTGGTGGGTGAGGTGCGTGTATTCGAGGGGTGCCGCTGCGGTCAACCCCTCGCAACAGGCTTTGATGGCTACGCCATCAACGGGAGATTGACCTCGGTATCGGTAGAGATTCTCCACCCATGCGGATGCATGTGTGAAGCATCACTGATGATGAGTTCGAATGCGAATGCTGCTACAGCTTCGCGCGACTTTCCACCCATTGCACTGCGTAGCGAACCAGGGCGGCACCGTCGGTCATGGCGAGTTTTTCTTTGATGTGAGCACGATGGGCTTCGACGGTTCTGGCGCTGATGCTGAGCTGAGCGGCGATGATTTTGGTGGCGACGCCTTTGCCGATGAGTGCAAGAATTTCGAGTTCACGATCTGTGAGGGCGTCCATGCCGGTCGCTTTGGAACGTGCCGTGCCGGTGACCTGCTCAAGCATGCGTGCGTTGAGGGATTCACTGATGTAGAGACCGCCGCTGAGGACTTTATGAATGGCGGTGACGAGGTGGTCAGCGGCCTCCTCCTTCATCACGTACCCACGGGCTCCGGCACGCAATGCGCGCTCGCCATAGAGAGTCTCATCGTGCATGGAGAGAACGATGCACAGGGTGGAAGGATGCTGGGCGCGGATGTCTTTGACGAGTTCGAGGCCGTTCTTGTCCGGCAGGGTGAGATCAACGACGGCGAGGTCGGGATTGAGTCTGCCGACGAGTTCGAGTCCTTCACGGGCGCTGCCGGCCTCACCAATGACATCGAGTCCATCTTCTGCACGAATCAACTGCGCGAGGCCGTGGCGCATGATCGGGTGATCGTCGATGAGGACGATGCGTTTCACGGATTTTTCGCTGGTGCGGGAACGCTGCATGTGACCTGGGTGCCGCCGCCCTGGCGCGGTTCGATTTTGAGGGTGCCTCCCATCATCTGAGCGCGATGGCTCATGGTCAAGAGGCCCATGCCGGTTCCTTTGGCTGGTGAAGCGGGAATGCCAATGCCGTTGTCGCGAACGGTGAGGACAATATTGCCGTTCTGGCGGGCGAGATGAATGTCCACCCTGCCGGCCTGACCATGCTTCACGGCATTGGAGACAGCCTCCTGGGCGATACGAAAAAGCTGAACGGACAGTTTGTTGTCACTCACCTGCACCGGATTGTCGTAGCGAAAATCACAGGCCACCTCAAAGGCACGGGCGGTGCTTTCAGCAAGCTCTTCCAGCGCGGCCATGAGACCGCCGGAGTCGATGACCACCGGCATGAGGCCACGTGATGTTTCACGCGCACGCGTGTTGGCCTTGCTGATGAGCTGGACGATTTCCGCCAGGCTCTGCGCTTCGGCGCTGCCGGCCTTGGTGAGTTTATTTTGCGCCACTTTGGCGAGGCAGCCGATGGCGGCGAGCTGCTGGCAGAGATCATCGTGAATGTCCTGCCCGATGCGCGCCTGCTCTTCTTCGCTGATGTGGAGTATCTTGTCCTCAAGCTGCTTGCGCTCGGTCAGGTCACGGATGATGCCGGTGAAAATGCGACGCCCGCTGGACAGCACGGCCTCACCTACGGAGAGGTCGATGGGAAAGACGGAGCCGTCTTTGCGCTGCCCGACCACTTCACGACCGATGCCGATGATGCGCTTCACACCGCTGTCCAAGTAGTTCTGCACATAGCCGTCGTGCCGGTCACGATAAGGCTGAGGCATGAGCATGCTGATGTTTTTGCCAATGAGTTCGGTGCGCTGGTAACCAAAGAGACGCTCGGTGGTGGTATTGGCGGTTTCGATGATGCAATGGGCATCGATGGTAATGATCGCATTGACGGCGGTCTCGACGATGGCGCTGGAAATTTGCTCGCTGGCCTGGAGCGCTGCCTGCAACTGGGCAATGCTGGGAGCGTCAGGCGCTGGTCGATGCATTGGCATATGGCAGCTCAATCAGCGGTGATGACGAAGCCGTCCGGCTTTACGGCGAGGATCGAGCAGGGGGCATGCTGCACGATTTTTTCCGCCGTGGTGCCGATGAGCATCTCGCGCAGGCCGGTTTTGCCATTGGTGCCAAGAACGACGAGGGTGGCGTGCACTTCGTTGACGTGATCGAGAATGGCTTCGCGGATGTTCACGCGTTCGGTGACGTGCTGAGCAACGGCGACAGTTCCCGCATCGTGTGTCAGAGGAGCGAGGAAGGCGGTCAGTTCCTTGCGCCAGTTTGCCACAGCCTCGGGATCGTAGGTGGCAGGCAGCGAGGGGGCAAAGCCGCCGTAGTCGAGCGACATGGCGAGGGCGCTTTGAAACACATGCAGGCAGTCGAGCGAACCCCCGTCCTGCTGCGCGATGTGGAGCGCGCATTGGACCGCCTTGGCGGAGTTTTCGGAAAAATCGACGCAGGCGACGATCCGCTTGAACGGGCCTTGAGCATCTTCGCGAACGACGAGGACATCGACGGGGGCCTTGCGCACGCACTTGGCGGTGATGACGCCGATGCGGTGAGGCTCGTTCCGCGATCCCTTGGCACCCATAACGAGCAGGTCGGCACTGTGGGCACGGCAGGCTTCGACAAGTTCGGTGAAGGGATTGCCGATGCGTACTTCGGCATTCACTCCCTGGCCCACCTCAGCATCCGTCACAAACTTTTTGAGCCGTTCCACCCATTCAGCACGAATCGTGGCCTGATCTGAGGAAAGCGCCTTTTTGAGCTCATGCACGAGAAACTCGTCCATGACATGCACGGCCGTGATGGTGGCACCGTCGAGTGAGGCGCGGTGCACCGCCTCCCGCAGTGCAATGCGGCAGGACGAGGTGAAGTCGATGGCGGCGATGACGTGGTGAAGTTTTTTCATGGTGGTGTGTGGTTGGAAGTCATTTCACCATAGCCGTCAGGAAAAAGCAATGCCGCGCCGTGATTGTGACGTATTGGGCAGAGCTTGCGCTCAAAGCCCGGCTTCTTCCTGAGCCTGCTCAACGGCGGCTTCAAGAGTCCACAGGGTTTTATCAAAGCTCTTCTGGCGTGCGCGAAACTGGGCTTCGTCGGTGATGACGGTGAGTGTTTCGAGTTCCTTGACCGCAAAGGCATGATGCTGATCCAAAGCGGTGATGCGTGTTTTGAAATAATCGCGACCGCCCTGATCCTTGAGCACGTCGATGTCTGCCTTCCAGCGAGTGAGCGCCGTGCCTGCCTGCTGAAGATATTCCTCGCGGCTGGTGGTCACATGGTCCTTGGCCTTTTTGTACCACTCGCGGCCTTTGACTTCGCCTTGCTCCTTCACTTTGGAGAATTCGTTTTTCAGCTTTTCCGCAGCACGGCGGAGCTGGTCATTGAGGCTGTCTTCAGCGTGGAGTGAATGAGCGCAAAGGCTGAGGGCGAGGCAGGTGAGAATGGCTTTTTTCATGATCGTCGAGAGATACGGCTGGATGCCGCCAACCATGCATGTTCTTTTCCTTGGCGAAAGAATTTCCAACCAGCACCGTCAACTTCACGCCCATGATCCGCACGACCGCCCTCACCGCCCTCTCCATTTCCCTGCTGACTGTTCTTTCGAGCGCCCAGCCTGCCACGAAGCCTGTGTTCTGGCCTGGGAAGGGCGGACCGACGTATGACGGCATCGTTCCGGCAGCGGAGGCGGCCCGTATTCCATTGGAGTGGGACAGTGCCTCCGGCAAAAACATTGCCTGGCGCACGCCGCTGGAGGATCAGGGCCATTCCTCGCCGGTGATCGGTGGCGACATGATCTGGTTCACCTCTGCGACGACTGACGGCACCAAGCAGTTCGTGTATGGCATCGACCGTCACAGCGGGAAGATCGTGCATCATCAGGTGGTCTTTGAAAACGCGGCTCCGGAAGATCTTGGCAATCCCATCAACAACTATGCGGCGCCGTCACCGCTGCTCGAAGAGGATGCGCTGTATGTTCACTTCGGCACGTATGGCACGGCACGCATTGATCCAGCGACCGGCAAAAAGGTGTGGGAGCGGCGCGACATCAACGTGAGGCACTTCCGGGGGCCGGGTTCATCGCCAATGATTTATGGTGACCTGCTCATCCTGACCTTCGACGGCATCGATCAGCAGTTTGTGACCGCACTGGATAAAAAGACGGGAAAGAGTGTGTGGAAAACCGCCCGCACGACGGACTACGGCGACCTCGACAAGGAAGGCAAGCCGACCCGGGATGGGGACATGCGGAAAGCCTACCACACGCCGGGTGTGTTTGAGATGGGCGGCAAAGAGGTGCTCGTTTCAGTGGGGTCTCGTGCGGCCTTTGGTTACGAGATCAAAACGGGCAAGGAGCTGTGGACCATCCGCCATGGGGGGTTCAATGCCGCCATCCCACCGCTGCGTTTTGAGGACATGCTGATCCTGAACACTGGATCGGAGCGCGCCCATACGATCTGCGTCCGCATTGACGACAAGATGAGCGGAGAGATCACGGAAAGTCACGTGCAGTGGGATCGGGAGAAGCGCAATGCCAGCGAAGCCTCACCGGTGGTGGTGAATGGCACCCTGTATCAGACGACACGTGGGGGCATCGTCAGTGCGGTGGATGTCAAGACAGGGAAGGATCTCTGGGATGACCGTCTGGCGGGCAAGCACGTCCCTGCCCCGCTGGTGCTGGGAGACAAGCTCCTGTTTGCCAATGACCGTGGGGAATGTTTTCTGGTCCGTGCCTCTCCGGAAAAATTTGAAGTTACCGGTCAAAATCAACTGGGGGAGGCGATCACGGCTTCTCCGGCCGTGGCAGATGGGGCGCTGTTTATCCGCAGCAGCGGAGCACTTTACAAGATTGCGACCCAGTAGACCAAGTGAGGCGAGGCTCCTTAGGGAGGCAGCGATTTGACCATGCCATGTAAATACAAGCGGAGATCACTGGGTACATAAAACGTGGTCAACAAACAATTCTTTCACTGCGCATGCGGCGTAGGTGAAAAAGCTTCTTGCGATCACAAAAGCGTCGCAAAGAGAGCAGGGATGTGCTATGTTTAGCATCCTATATGCCTACCACCACAACGACACGTAAGACACGCTTCTCCCGCCGAGTCCCTGATCATGTCACGGACGAGCTGGTCAATGTTCTCTCAAAACCGGAGACCTATGAATTCAACACCTTGTTTGGATTGGTTTATGACAATCTTAAGCTGAAAAACGCCGTGAGCGGCGGGGAAGAAATGCTGCGCCTGCGCTCCTATGAGAAGCTGCAGAATCTCGTCGGTCGCGGCCTGTGCAGCAAGGTTGGCAAGACCTACCGTGGTCTCGACGGCCTGCGCGCCGCCCACAATGCGGCCATTGCCGCCCGTAGCGCCGCCGTTGTGGCCCGTACCACGGCTGCTGCGGCTGCCCGCGGCTGATGCTGCCGTCCATTTCGGGCCGCTCTGCCTCGGTGCAGGGCGGCCCTTTTTGTTTCCGGGTTTGACGCTGACCCGCCTCTCGCTACCCATTTGCCATCATTCACCCCCATGTTTGAGAATTACATTCCAGTTCTGCTCCAAATTATCATCGCCGGTGGTTTCGCCGTGGTGACCCTGATCGCTTCGGCGCTGCTCGGCAAATCTGCCAAGCGCAACACGATCAAAGACTCCGCGTACGAGTGCGGCATGCTTCCCGTGGGCGACAGCCAGCCGCGATTCAGCGTGAAGTTCTACATCATCGCGATGCTGTTTGTGCTCTTCGACATCGAAGTCGTCTTTCTCTATCCCTGGGCCATCATTTACAAGGACTACCTCGCGGCGTTCGGACCCTCGATTCTCGCGGTGGCCGCCGGGTTCGCTACCATCCTGCTCGTGGCGTTTGGCTATGCCTGGAAAAAAGGTGTGCTCGACTGGAAATCGTAGTCCGGTCTATTTTCTTCCTCCATGATTGCCTATCTCAGCCTGTTTCAGCTCAAGCCTCAGGTCACGGAAGAAAAGCTGGAGCACATGATGGCGCAGACCCGCGTGATGCTGCTCCGGGTTCCGGAGGTGCTTACGGTCAAGACGGGCAAGCGCGTCAATCCTTCTGAGCCGTACCCGTGGTTTGTTTACATTGAGGTCGAGACGATGGACAAGCTGGCGATCTGCCAGGATGACCCGCACTACTTCAAGTTTCGTGAGGAAGTCCTGAAGCCGAACATCTCCGAGCAGGAGTCCACGGCGTTTGAGATGGAGCCGCGCAAGGATGTGAAGTACTCTTAGGCTGGCACTTCGGAGGGCATCGGGGTCGGAGACCGCGACGCCTTGGGCTGGGAGCGGCTCACTTCGCTTTTGGAGCTAGATGTCTGGTCAGGTCTCCTGCGTATCCGGCGAGTTCCAAGAAAGCGCGGCCGGTGAGGTGTCCGTGTGAATCGAGCACGTCGCAGGCACCTTCCCAATAGGGCAGGCGTGTGATGCTGCCGTCCGGCTCCTGATCTGCTGCGAGCGGCTTCAGTTCCAGCGATTCGTTTTCAAAGCGAAGCCGGACGTGGGTCGGATACTCTGCGCCATTGCGGGGGCTTTTCCAGGTACCTAGGACTTCCCATGCGAAGGCATCGCTGGCGAGATGGCGGACCTTGCCGTCGCGCTCCACGATAGCCAGGGTCGAGGCTGCATCCAGCGTGCCATCTTTTCTGCGCATGCGATAGACCATGATCTCGCGGCCGTCCTTGAGCTGAAGGGCGGCCCAGTCCCAGCCCACCTGCCCTGCTTCCAGCTGGCTGCTGCTGAACTCGTGGTCCATCCAGGCTTCGCCGGTGACGGTGTGCTCTGTTGCGCCCAGTTTGACGGTGCCTGTGGTCTTCAAACGTGGCCATGTGAGGTAATGGCTGGCGGCTGTTTCGGATGCGCCTTTGCGGGAGACGCCTTCTTTGCCGAAGACGACGAGGGGCTTGATGGCTTCCAGGTCGAGTTGAAGCAAAGCCTCGTTTTTTACGGTGGCGGTGATGTGCAGGTGCTGCGTTGATTCGTCCAGATTGAGAGACCAGTTGCCATTGCGAACTGCCAGCGTGGTGGCGGATGAAGCTGCATCCCAGCCTGCGCGGTTCAGGCGTTCTTCATGGAGGAAGCGGCCGGTCTGCGCATCGAGCAGAGCTGCGTGTGCGAGGTGGAGTTGCAGGGTCTTGTCGTCCTCACGCCGGGCCTGGCGGAAGAATGTGACCTGAAAGCCGAAACGATGGCCGTCTTTGGCATCGAGATGTCCGGTTACGTACCACCATTCGGTGCGGAATTCAGGGTGGCTGCCGTGATCGCGGGGGAACTCAAATATTTTGCCTGCCTGAGGCAGGGCGAAGCCGTCCGCAGAGGTCTGTGCATGCAGCCATGGGATCAAAATGAGAAAGAGCAAGATGGTGAGCTTCATGTCATTCCTCCGTGTGTTCCGCCGGCAGCAGCGCGGCCCAGCGTCCGACCAAGGCGGCGACGAGCATGCCGGTGGCTATGACTGCTGCGCCGAGGACAGCCAGATGCCACCAGACTGCGTGAAACTGCAGGGTCCAGCCGAAGCATTGTTTGTTGATGCGATAGACGAGAAGCCAGCCGAGCCACAAACCGGCGGCGATGCCGGTGAACGCGCCTGCGCAGGCGACGCCGAGGCCTTCGAGTGCGGCTGACTTCGCGATTTCTCTGCGCGTCATGCCGAGCGAGTGCAGTGTGGCGAGCACTGCGCGGCGTTCCAGCAGGAGGCTGGTGAGCGCGAGACCGAGGCCTACGACGGCGACGATGACGCCGATGACCTCCAGGGCGTGGGTGACGGAGAAGGTCTGGCGAAAGATGCGCAGGGCCTCGCGACGGAGATGCGCATTGGTGAACACACTGAGGCCCGGCTGCTTTGCTTCGATGCGGCTGCGCACGGTTTCTGCATCGGTGCCTGGTTCCAGCATCAAGGCGACGCGCCAGGCTTCGTTTGTCTCGAACCATTCGCTGAAGACTGATGCGGGCAGGGTGAGTGAACCACGCTCGTTGCCGTATTCGGCGTTCATGGCGACGACGCGGACTTTGTGACCTGCGAGGTCGATTGTATCACCAACATGCGTGGCGAAGCGTTCGCTCCAGCTTTCGCTCATGATGGCGGGGGTGATGCCGTCGTCTTCCTGCCACCATTTTTCGTGCTGCGGTGCCTGCACCCACGCATAGAGATCGTGCTTGTGGGCAAAGACGGGATTGGTGCCGAGGATCAGGACTTCACCGCCGTGCCAGAGCAGTGTCTTTGCCTGAACGAAGGCCAATTCTTTGACTCCTGGTTCCTGACCAAGCTCTGCCACTGTTTTGGGAGTGATGGCGTGGGTGGAGGATGCGCTCTGCGCCCCTGCACTGCTGATATAAATATCTGCCTTCATGGTGCGATCGATCCAGCCGCGCATGGTGTGGTCAAAGCTGGCGACCATCACGGACATGCCTGTGGTCATGGCCACGGCGCTGGCAAGTGCGGCGACTGCGAAGCGATGGCGCACGGTGGGCCGACGCAGATGGGAGAGTGCGATGCGCCACACGGCGGACAGTGCTTTTTTCCGTGCGACGAGGCGTACGATCGTGCTCGCCGCCAGACCGGCACCAACCAGCCAGAGCAATGCGGCGGCGTAGCCTGCGAG
The DNA here is from genome assembly GCA_002482965.1 of Verrucomicrobiaceae bacterium UBA7681. Lineage (GTDB taxonomy): Bacteria > Verrucomicrobiota > Verrucomicrobiia > Verrucomicrobiales > Verrucomicrobiaceae > Prosthecobacter. The sequence continues at coordinate 248,547 of DLGZ01000048.1, forward strand.
GGGAAGGCGTGTGCCGTTTTCAAAGCGGAGCACGGGTAGTTGCGCGAGCAAAACGGCGGACAACATCATTGCCCAGCCGATCCATTCGACGCGCCAGACTGTCCCGCCTTGGAAGGGTGTTGCATGAGGTCCAAGCATGTGGGCTGGTGGAGTGCGTGCGGCCATGCGCGCGGGCCACCATGCGGCGATGAGACTTGCGAGGATGGAAATCGAGAGCGCCAGCAGGGCTTCCTGCATGCTGAGCGCTGCCTGCTGTTCACTGGTGGCACCGTAGAGAGCGTTCATGGTTTTGGTTACACCGCCCACCGCGGCCTGAGCACCGAGCCAGCCGAGCAGGACGCCCAGAGCGCCGCCGCAGAGGCCGAGCAAGGCTGCTTCGAGGAGGAAGGCGACTTGGATGGCGCGATCCGTCACGCCGAGTGATTTCAAAATGCCGATCTCATTGCGACGCCGGAGAACGACGCCATCGAGAGCCTGGAAGATGAGATAGCCGCCGACCAGAAGGGCCAGGAGCGAGAGGATGGTGAGATTGAGGCGGAAGGCCTGGGTCATGGTGCCAGCGAGTTGCCGACGATCTGAGCCGCCGCGCAGCTGCCAGTGTGACTTGAGCAGTTCGCCGGTTTCCTCGCGCAACTTTGGAAACGTGGCGTTGTCTTGAGCGAGTATTTCGACGCGATCCACGCGATCGCCGCGCTGCAGGATTGCCTGCGCTTCTGGCAGATCCATGAGGAGGAGATGGGCGGGGAGACTTGGCACTCCTGGCACCTCAGGCACCACGCCTGCGACCTTCAGGGTGATGATGCGATCATCGACAATGAGGCGGAGTTCTTCGCCGGGTTTCGCGCCGAGTTTGGGACTGACATACACGCCGGCATGCATTGCCTGCATGTTCGCGCCGAGGCCTGCGGGGGCTTCGCCACGCAGATTGAGGAGTGCGACGAAATCCACGCCGAGGAGACGCCATGTGGCGCGTGAGCCGATCTCGCCGTTGCCTTTGTCCGACGCGGGCGTGACCGTTTCTTCGACGACTGGGAGAAGGCTTACGGGTCGTGGACCTAGAGCCTCGCGCATCTTGAGCAGGTCGGCTTCGTGGAGCGAACCTGTGAGTGCCTGCACCGTCCAGTCGGGCTGGCGGGTGACGCCATCGGTGAAGGTCTCGAAGCCTGAGAGTGCGGCGTTGCTGGCGAGACGCACGGCGAGATACACGCTGGAGCCGAGGGCCAGGATGAGCATGAGGGCGAGCTGCTGCTTGAAAGCCAGCCGCCAGTGGCGCAGGGCGCAGCGCCGGAGGATGAGAAGCACGGTGCTCATGCGCCTTCGACGATCTGACCGTCCTGCATGCGCAGGACGCGCTTGCAGTGTTTCACGGCTTCCGGGCTGTGTGTCACGAGGAGCAAGGCGGCTTGTGTTTCCTGCACGATTTCCGCGAGCAGATCGAGCACCTGCGCACCGGTGGTGGTGTCGAGGCTGCCGGTGGGTTCGTCCGCCAAGATCAAGGTGGGGCGATGGACTACCGCGCGGGCGATGGCCACGCGCTGCATCTCGCCGCCTGATAACTGGCCTGGGAGTGCGGCGGCACGATGTGAGATGCCGACGCGCTCCAGCAACTGCCGCACGCGGGTTTCGCGTTCGTGTGTTGGTACGCCGAGAAGCTGCAAGGGGAGCTCGATGTTTTCTGCGGCGCTCAAGGTGGGGAGAAGATGATAAAACTGAAATACGGTGCCGATGTGGCGACGGCGCAGTTGCGCGAGGCCATCGGCGTTTAAATCGCGGAGGACATGGCTTGCGATGGTCACGCTGCCGCTGTCTGCGTGATCTACGCCACCGACGCAATTCAGCACGGTGGTCTTGCCGCTGCCTGAGGGGCCTAGGAGGGCCACGCGCTCGCCTTGATTGAGATTGAACGACACGCCACGCAGAATGGGACGCTGCGCGTAGCTTTTGATCAGAGAGTGGACTTCTAGAACCGGCATCGGAGTGGTAACGGCCTGGCTGCCCGCGTGGACGCTCACTTCATGGCGCGCATCAGCTCGCGCACGTATTTGCCGAGCATGTCGAACTCCACATTGAGGCGATCACCGGGCTTTTTGGTGTGCAGATTGGTGAGCTGGAAAGTGTGGGGGATGATCCAGCAGACGACGGTGGTGTCTGTCACTTCTGCGGCGGTCAGGGAGATGCCGTCGAGACAGATGGAGCCTTTGGGGATGATGAGGCCGCGGTGCTCTGGGGGGATCTCTACTTCCAGGCGGTGGTCCTGGCCGTGCTCGCTCCAATCGAGCACCTTCACGGTGGCATCCACGTGGCCTTGGACGAAGTGGCCGCCAAAGCGAGCGCCGATGGCCATGGCGCGTTCGAGATTGACCAGGGAGCCGGTTTGCAGATCCCCGAGGCTGGTGACCTGCAAGGTTTGCATGAGGAGATCAAAGCACGCGGTTTGTGCGGTTGCGTCCTTGGTGGTGACGGTGAGGCAGCAGCCGTTGACGGCCACGCTTTCGCCGTCCGCCAGTTCGGACGCCATGGGGCCGACATGCAAGGTGAGGCGCGCGCTTTCGCCGCGAGGCTCCAGGGAGATGACTTTGCCGGTGGTTTCAACGAGGCCTGTGAACATACGATGACCTACTCCTGCACTCTGCCCGTGTCGATTTCCAGTTAGCCAAATCTTTATGTCTTGTCCCTGTAAAAATGCCAAAAAGCGGCGATTAAGAGGGCTGCTTTTCCGGATTGAAACCCACCATTGACCGGAACGTGCCTGCCATCATGCCCACGCATCTGTTTTCAAAAACCTGCCTCGTTCTTTCATGCACTCTGAGTGTGCTGTTTATCAGCCCGTCCGCACGGGCGGCAGACAGGACCAAGCTGGACAATACGACCGCGCTAAACTCCGCAGGGAGCTGGTCTGGAGGCGTGCCGGATTCTGCCAACACGGCCTCGTGGACCAATACCGTCAGCGGGGCCAATAGTTCGCTGCTGGGCGGCAATGTCACCTGGCAGGGCATCAAAATCATCAACCCAGGCGGGGCTATCACCATTGGGGCCGGAAACACCCTTACTCTCTTAGCCGGGGCGTCGGGAACGAGCATCGACATGAGCACCGCCACCCAGGATCTCACCATCCAGGCAGGCCTAACGATCAAGGCGGCGGCGGGTCAGCTTTGGAACATCGCCGCCGGCCACACGCTCACGCTGAATACAGGCCTCTTCACCCGTGGGACCGGGGCCACGCTCGTCGTACAGGGCAGCGGCGTCGTGAACACCACCACCATCTTCAACAACAGCAGCGGCGTCATCGGCAACTGGGCCGTCTTCGGCACAGGCACTGCGGCACGCTACGCCATGGTTGATTTGAACAACAACATTGTGGGCTACACCTCAGGCACTGCGGCGGCCACGGCCGCCGATGTTACCAGCACCACTGGTGTGCTGAACTACGACCTTGCTGCGGCCGGCACCATCGGAACGGGAGCTTCCCTCGACACTCTACGCTATACTGGCGGCACAGGGACTATTGCAGGCAACTTCACCGCCAATGGAATCCTGACGGCAGGCACGGGTGCCCTCACCATCAGCGGAGTCCTCACCGTGGGTGACAGCCGTGAGCTTGTTCTCATGACGGGGGACAGCAGTGCCAGCCGAAACATTACCATCTCCGGCATCATCAGCGATGGCAAGGCGGGGTCCGGGTTGCTCAAGGGGGGCGCTGCCGCCCTGACGCTCTCCGGCAACAACACCTACACAGGGGTCACCATCCTCTCTCGAGGAAGGCTGTCCGTAGGGGGCAATAATGCACTTGGCTCCACCGCAGGCGGCACCCGCATCGGAATCAGCGGCACCCTGGTTCTCACCGGCAACATCACCACGGCGGAGTCCATCTGGCTGGATGACATCACCAATGCTTTTGGCGGCGGGCTCCTAGAAAACAACGGCACGAACACTTTAACCGGAGCCATTCGTCTGAGCAACAGCGTGCGCTGGCAGAGCTCCGGCACGCTGAATGTGACGGGGGGCATCTCCACCACGGCCGGGAACTCTGGCACATCCTTTGTGGTGCAAGCGGCGACGACGATGAACATCACCGGCAAACCAATGTCGCTGGGCGGCATTGGCACCCTGTACATGGACAATGGCGGCAAAACCATCTTGCTCGGCGTGGTGGGCAGCACCTATGGGACGACCAGTCTCTACGCGGGCACGTTGATGGCCGGCGCGGCCAATGTTTTTTCACTCACCGCCGCCGTCAGCTTCAGCACGGGCTACGCCCCCAGCGCGGCCATCTTGGACCTGAATGGCTTCGACCAGACGGTGGCTGCCATCTCCACCAACGTCTACTCGGTGCGTACAGGCTTTGACCGCGTCATCACCAGTGCCACGGCCGCCACGCTGACCACCGGGTTCAACAATGCCAACACCACCTTTGACGGCAGGTTTACGGGGGCTGTTTCAGTGACGAAGACCGGCACAGGCACCTTCACTCTCACCGGGCTCAGCACCACCACAGGAAACCTTACGGTCAACGGGGGCACGGTGAATTTGAACTTTGCCCGCGCCGCCGCCGCTCAGAGCGGAGCGGGAACTGTGAGTAATTACCTTACCAGCGCTGCCCCGCTGACGCTGGGGGGCGGTATTTTTCAACTGACTGGGAGAATCAATGGGACCGCAACCTCACTTACGGGCGCTAGCTGGGCAGTCAGCACTGATATCGTCACCGTGGCCTCCACGGCTGGGCTGGCACCAGGGCAGCTGGTCTCCCATGCCAATCTGCCCGCTGGTGCGTACGTGGTCACCGTTCTGAGTTCCACCCAGTTTGTCATCAACACTGCGGCGACGGTGGCTGGCTCGGGAGCAACCATCACGGCAACGGCGAACAGTTTTATCACATCCCAGGCATTCTCTGGCCTCACCCTCAATGCCGGAGCCTCGGGTGTGACTGTCACCCTTCCTGCGGGCGGCTCGGATGGGACGGTGCTCAATCTCGGGGCCATCACGCTGAATGCTGGAGCCATGGTGAATTTTACGCTGCCAGCGGGTGTACAGAGCGCGACCAATGGCATCACGACGGACACGACTAACACCAACGGCATTTTGGGAGCCTGGGCGCGGGTGGGAAATCAATGGGCGGTCAACAGCACGAATGCCGCAGGTGGCAACATCGTGGCCCTAACGAGCTACACGGAGGTGTCGCGACTTGGGGGAACGATGGCCTCCAATGCGGGCGCCAATGTCCGCATCATTGACGGAGGTGCGAGTGGCAGCATCACTCCGGGTGCCACAGGAACCACAGACATCAACACGCTGCTGCAAAGTGCCACTGTAGGAGCGGCTACGTATGATCCGGGCACTGCCGATGTTTTGCGCCTCGGTGCGGCAGGCGGGATCATGGTGGCCAGCAATGCGGGTGCACTGACCATCGGTGCCAGTGCGAATGACGGGATCCTTACGGCGGGAGGTGCGGCTGCGACAGCGGGCACGCTTTACCTGACGAACAATCATGCCAGTAACCTGCTGACGGTGAATTCCACGATCACCGACAATGGCGCGGGAGTTGTCGGCGTCACGACGTCGGGTGCGGGGATCATCGTCCTGGCAGGGACGAACACGTATACCGGACGCACCTTTGTCGGCGGCGGTGTATTGCGAATTTCGAGCGAGCAAAATCTTGGGAACGGTCCGGCCAGCTTTGCTGCTGACCAGCTCACGCTGGCAGGGGGAACGCTGAACACGACGGCGGACTTCAGCATTGATGACAGCAACCGTGGAATCACTCTCGCTGCGGCAGGCGGCACGATTTCGGTCAACAACGCCACCACATTGACTGTGGCGAATGTCATCGCGGGAACAGGGAGCCTTATCCAATCTAACACAGGGACGCTGGCCCTCACCGCCGCTAACACATTCTCCGGCGCGACGATGGCGAATGCTGGAATCCTGGCTCTGGGCAATGTCAATGCGCTGCAAAACAGCACACTGACCACGGCAACTACGGGAAGCATTACCTTCACCCTTGGCGGCACGAACACTTACAATCTCGGTGGTCTTGCAGGGAATGCCACGGTAGCCCTGGGTGCCAACACGCTGAGTGTCGGGGCCAACAATGAGACCACGGTGTTCACCGGTGCGCTCACCGGCATGGGCGGTCTTGTCAAAGTGGGTGCCGGCACGCTGAACCTCACTGCGGCAAACACCTTCTCCGGAGACACCCGCATTGAAGGTGGCATGATCGTGCTGGCGCATATAAACGCGCTGCAAAACAGCACGCTGGACACGGGCAGCGCTGGAACGCAGAGCGCCAATCTCACGCTGGGCGAAGGCACCACGTACAACATTGGCGGGCTGAAGGGCAGTGCGAATTTCGATCTTGCGGTCTCCAATCTCAGCGTGGGCGCCAACAACCAGAGCACCACTTTCAACGGAGTGCTGCAAGGCGCCTTCAACAACAACGTCACCAAGGTGGGCAGCGGCACCCTGGTGCTGGCGGGCAACAACACGTATATCGGCACCACCACAATCAGTGCCGGGCGCCTCGACATTGGTGGCACCAATCTCTCCAGCATTACGGTGATGGCCGCGGGTGAACTCGGCGGGGAAGGCAGCACTTCAGGAAACCTTGTTTTCCTAGGAAGCACCCACACCCTCAATATTGATGCAAGCACTGCGGCAGCCCTGGGTGCCAGTGGGGCAGGCAAGCTCGATGTCAGCGCTCTTGCAGTGGGAGGCTTCACCATCAACGTCTCCGGCATCGGCACTGGAGCGATCAAAGTGCTGACCTACGGCAGTGGTGGGTTCATTGGTGATGTGAATCGTTTTTCCCTGGGAACCAGCAACGCGAGTGCTCACGGAGCTGGTGCTTTTATCAACAATGGCATCGATGCGATCACGATCGACCTGGGCTATCTGGTCAATACCTGGGTGGGCGGGGACAGCAGCCATCCCACGTTCTGGGACATCGGTACGACCGCGAACTGGTCCAACTCCAAAGACAGCGTCTTCCAAACCGGAGACGATGTGATCTTTGCCGATGGAGCCGCAAGCTTCACACCGATCCTGCAATCCAACATCAGCGTGGGCGCGGTCACTTTCACCAACACCACTGGAACGAATTACACGATGAGTTCGGCGGCGGGTCAGATCCTCACGACCGCAAATGGCATTGCGGTCAACGGCTCGGGCAACGTCACCATTAACAACACGATCGCGGGCAGCGGATCGCTGACACTGGCAGGCACAGGAACAACCACCCTCACCGGCACCAACACCTACAACGGCGTCACTCTGATCACGGGAGGCACCCTGCGAATCAGCGACGAGTCCAGCCTGGGCAGTGCGCCCGGTGCGTTCAATGCGGGTCAGCTCACCTTGAATGGAGCGGGAGCCACTTTGACTGCGGCCGCCAGCTTCACCATCAACGACATCAACCGTGGCATCCGGCTGGGCAGCAGCGGTGGCAGCTTCGGTGGCAGCTTCGGTGCGGACGCCACCTTCACCCTCACGATCGCCAATGTTGTCAGTGGCGCAGGCGGTTTAAACATCAGCGGGGCTGGCACTGTGAGCCTTGCGGCGGTCAACACCTACACCGGCCTGACCACGGTCAGCACCGGCACTTTGGAGCTGAACAACGTGACCGGTGGCAATGCCATCTCTGGAGACGGTGTGGCCGGAACCAACGACATTCAGGTCAACACCGCTGGCACCTTGAAACTCGCCGTTGCCAATCAGATTGCCGATGATGCGATCGTGGTGCTAAACGGTGGCATCTGGAATCTCGGAGGCTTCAATGAAACGATCCGAAGCCTGACGGGCACTGTCGTCACGACGATTCCCAGCCTGAACCTCGGCGGAGGGACGCTCACGCTGAACCGGATTGACTGGGACAACACGGTCTCAGTGAACAGCAAGGCGCTGGGAGACGCGGGCACGCTGCGATTTGTGGCCAACGGCGCCACGCAGCCGGTGTTTGAGACGAACTATCTGGGGACCCTTGGCGTGACGCCGGGGATATGGATTGACGCCACGAGCCTGAGTTTTCGCGCCGGGACCTATGGCACCACGCTCAACGGCAAAGTGACGGGGGCTGGCAAGCTGATCTTTGACGGCACCGGTGGGGCGGGCGGCCTGACTCTGACGAACGCGACCAATGACTACTCCGGCGGGACTCAGTGGATTGCGGATACCGGCGTGAACGGGGCGTGGGACCTGTTCACTGTCAGCGCCAGCGGAGCGCTGGGCAGCGGGGATGTGACCCTGCAGGGCGGAAACCAGAACACGTGGGTGGCGGGATTTTCCGGCACTCCGACCGCCTTCGTCTTCAGCGGAAACACGACCCAGGCGAACCGCTTTATTCTCAGCGGAGATGCCACCATCTCGGCCGGCAATACTGCCACTGCCTCCGCGACAGGGGACAAGGTGAACCTGACGGGAGACTTTAACCTCGGCAGCTACACGCTGTACGTGCGCGGTGCAGGTACCGGCACCATCAGCGGCGTGATTTCCGGCACAGGCGGCGTGACCAAGATCGACACACCTGGAACCTGGGTGCTGAGCGGCAACAACACCTACACCGGAGCGACCACGGTGAAGGCGGGGCAGCTTCAGGTGGGCAACAACAGCGCAGGCCGCACCGGCACGGGAGACGTCACCGTACAGAGCGGTGCCACTATTTACGGCACGGGAATCGTTCAAGGGACGAACTTCACGGCAGCCAGCGGCTCCACGGTGCAGGCGGGAGACAGCACGGCAGCTGGCTCATTTGGCACCCTCAATTTCACACCCGTCACCGGTGGCGGAACGCAGAGCCTGGCAGGCCAGATCATCCTGGACATTGGCACGGCCAACAACACCGGCAGCGTAGACCCCACCTTTGGTGGAAACGTGGTCGGCAGCGGCGGCTACATCACGTATGTGAATGACATCAGCCGTGCTCAGGGGCTGGGCAGCGGGAACCATGATCTGCTTTCTTTCAACACAGCTGGTGATACCACCGGCTACAACCTGACAGTCTCTGGAACGTTGGTTGTCCGCAGCAGCGGTTTCAGCGGCGCGCTCGGACAGGTATATAATCTCATCGACTGGTCGAGTCTGGTGATCACGGACTTCACGGGTTTTGATGTCGGAACCAACTATCGCGATGGTTCGGGCGATGATGCCAGCCAGTTCGACCTGCCTACTCTGAGCGGGGGATTGGTGTGGGACGTGAGCCAGTTCAGCACGAGCGGGATTATTGTCGTCGTGCCTGAGCCGGGGCGGGCGGTGCTGATCTTGTTGGGATTCGCAGCCTTGGTTTCGAGACGCGGGCGTGGTCGAGACAAGCTTGAGCGCGAAGCCGCTTTCGCAGGCCGGACGGCGGGGTAAGGACAAAGCGAATTCTGCACCCCGCGAAAGCGGTAGCTCCGATGNNCGATGCAGGCTTGCGCCGTGCATCTTCGCGACCGCACTCCAAAACGCTGTCGCGTTGCTCTATTGCCCTCGGCCTGTGGCTATCAAGGTTCATCACGAAGCGGATGGAAGGACTGTGCTGTCTGGGGACGTAGTAAGCGCTCCATGCTTCGTTTGCTTTTCCAGCTTGGTTTTCTGATGGTCTCCGCCGGCGTGTTTGCTGCGGAGCATTGGGCATTTCAGCCGCTGAGGCCTGCGACGATGGGCAGCATTGATGAGTTTGTGCGGCGCAAGCTGGAGGAGCAGGGGCTGAAGCCATCGCCACGGGCGGATGCGCGAACGTTGGCCCGCCGGGCCAGCTTTGATCTCACGGGGCTGCCGCCTGAGGGCATGGATGGCGGGTCGTTTTCGCAACTGGTGGACAGGCTGCTGGCTTCGCCGCAGTACGGGGAGCAATGGGCGCGACATTGGCTGGATGTGGCGCGGTATTCGGACACGAAAGGCTATGTGTATGCGCGTGAGGAAAAGCGCTGGGTGCATGCCACGGGGTATCGCGACTGGGTGGTGCGGGCACTTTGCGAGGACATGCCGTATGATCGTTTTCTGCTGCTGCAGATGGCGGCGGACCAAGTGGTGCCAAAGGGCTCGCCTGATCTGGCGGCGATGGGATTTCTCACGCTGGGGAGGCGCTTTCTTGGCGTTACGCATGACATCATTGATGACCGCATTGATGTGGTGACGCGGGGCACGCTGGGGCTAACCGTGGCGTGCGCGCGGTGTCATGATCATAAGTTTGATCCCATTCCAACGCGTGACTATTATGCGCTGTATGGTGTGTTTCAAAGCTGCGCGGAGGCGGTGGTGCCGTGTGCGACGGGGGAAGATCCGAAGCTGGCGGAGCTGGTGAAGAAGAATCGTGATCTCATGATGAAACGGCGTGAGGAGCAGATGGCGCGCACGCGGGCGCGGGTGGGAGATTATCAGAAGGCGCTGTCGGAACTGGAGAAGTATCCTGAGCAGGGCTTTGACCAGATTATCGATGAGAAGGACCTTAATCCCTTCATTGTGCATCGCTGGAAGGCGTGGGTGGAAACGCATCCGGGAATCGAGCTGACTGAGGAAGTGCTGAAGAGGCCTGATTCGCCGGCTTATGTGCCTGACGAGCACATCACGAACAATGAGATGTATTTCCCCACGGGGGTCATCACCGAACTGTGGAAGGCGCAGAGCGAGGTGGACCGCTTCATTATTCAAAACAACGGTGCCTCTCCCCATGCGACCGTTTTGGTGGATCGTGAGCGTGCGGCCACGCCGCGTGTTTTCATCCGGGGGAATGCATTGACGAAGGGCGATGCGGTGCCTCGGCAGTTTCTGAGCTTGTTTGGCGCGCAGCAGCCTTTCACGCAGGGCAGCGGGAGGCTTGAGCTTGCGAAGGCGATCATTGATCCGCGCAATCCGCTGACGGCACGTGTGATGGTGAACCGCATCTGGCAGCACCACTTTGGACGCGGGCTGGTGAGTACACCGAGCGATTTCGGCAAGCAAGGCACAGCGCCGAGCCATCCCGAATTGCTCGACTGGCTGGCGCGGCGATTTATTGATTCGGGTTGGAGCATCAAGGCGATGCACCGGCTGATCATGATGTCGGAGACGTATCAGCAGAGCAGTGGTGGTGGAGCGGTGGATCCGGCGCATGCGGATCCGGACAACCGGCTGCTGTGGCGCATGAGCCCGCACCGACTCAGCTTTGAGGAAGCGCGAGATGCGTGGCTGATGGCTGCGGGACGGCTGAATTCGCAGGTGGGCGGTGGTCCCCTGCCCTTGTTTGCTGCGAGCAACCAACGCCGCACGCTCTACACGCTGGTGGACCGTGAGAACTTGCCTGCGGTGATGCGCACTTTTGATTTTGCCAATCCGGATCTTTCCATCCCGCAGCGCACGGAGACGACGGTGCCGCAGCAGGCGCTGTTTGGCATGAACCATCCGTTCGTGGTGCAGCAAGCGAAGTCGCTGCTGGGGCGTGCGGACGTCAAAGCGGCGGATGCGACTGGGCGTGTGAAGCGCCTATATTGGCATCTGTTTCAGCGGGTGCCGACGGCGGATGAAATGGAGCAGGCGCTGCGTTTTGTGCAGGGGGATGAGCCACGAGTTATCGTGGAGGTGGATCACTCGAAGTCGTGGCAGTATGGTGTGGGAGAGTGGGATGAGGGCATAGGAAAAGTGAAGGATTTTAAACCGATGCCGCACTTCACTGGCAGTGCGTGGCAGGGGGATGAGGCATGGCCGAATGAGAAGCTGGGCTGGGCGCAGCTCACGGCGACGGGCGGGCATCCGGGGAATGACCGCAAGCATGCGGTGGTGCGCCGCTGGATCGCGCCTGCGGACGGCACGTATGCGGTGAAGTCCACTCTGCTGCATGAGCCGGCGCCTGGTGATGGCATTCGCTCTTTCATCAGCCACAGCCAGCAGGGGCGCCTGCATGCGGGGAGGCTGCATCAAGGGAGTGCGGACCTGAACTTTGACACGCTGGCTTTCAAAGCGGGCGAGACGCTCGACTTCGTGGTGGACATCGGCGAGGTGCTGAACAGCGACCAGTTTCTGTGGTCGATGCGGATTCATCAGACCGGCAACGTGGGTGCGGGTGGTGATGACGTTCCGGCGCAGACTTGGGAGGCTGAAAAAGATTTTGGTGCACAGCCGCGCTCGAGGCTCAACAACTGGGAGCAGCTGGTGCAGGTGCTGATGCTGGCGAACGAGTTTATGTTTGTGGATTGATTACCTATGACACCCATTCTTAACCGCCGTGATTTTCTGCGCCGCTCCGGCATGGGGCTGGGCATGCTGGGGCTAGCGGATCTGCATGCGGCCGCCAGTGCCAGGAGCAGCGCGCACTTTGCGCCGAAGGCGAAGCGGGTGATCCATTTCTTTCTCAATGGCGGGCCGTCGCATGTGGATACGTTTGATCCAAAGCCGGCACTGGCGCGGTATGAGGGAAGGCCGGTGCCGAGCCATCGGCTGACGGAGCGGAAGACGGGTGCGGCGTTTCCTTCGCCGTTCAAGTTTCAGCGTTATGGGCAGAGCGGGATTGAGGTGAGTGAGCTGTTTGCGAAGACGGCGGCACACATTGATGACATCGCGGTGATTCGATCCATGCAGGCGCAGGTGCCGAACCATGAGCCGTCGCTGATGCTGATGAATTGCGGGGATTCGGTGCAGCCGAGGCCGAGCCTGGGATCTTGGCTGACGTATGGGCTGGGCAGTGCGAATGAAAATTTGCCGGGGTTCATTGCGATGTGTCCGGGTGGGATGCCCATCAAGGGTGCGGAGAACTGGCAGTCGGCGTTTTTGCCGGGGGCGTTTCAGGGTACGTATGTGGACTCGAAGCACCAGGAGGTGGATCGATTGATTGAAAACATCCGCAGCCCACATGCGGACGCGCGGGTGCAACTGCGGCAACTGGAGCTGATGCGCCGCATCAATGAGGCGCACCGGCATGAGCGTAGTGATCCACGACTGGAGGCGCGCATCCAGAGTTTTGAGCTGGCGTTTCGCATGCAGATGGAGGCGGCGGATGCGTTTGATGTGACGCAGGAGCCGCAACACATCCGTGAGATGTATGGGGAAGGCGTGCATGGGCGGCAGACTCTCATTACCCGGCGGCTGCTGGAGCGTGGGGTGCGCATGGTGCAGCTTTGGCATGGCGCGGGGCAGCCGTGGGATAACCATGACAACATTGAGACCAATCACAGGAGGCTTGCTGGGGAGATCGACCAGCCCATTGCGGCGCTGCTGCATGATCTGAAGCAGCGCGGGATGCTGGAGGACACGCTGGTCATCTGGGGCGGTGAGTTTGGCCGCACGCCGACGGTGGAGCTGAGCGGGGGCAAGTCCAAGCTGGGGCGCGATCACAACCACTATGGATTCAGCGTCTGGATGGCCGGGGGTGGTATCAAGGGAGGCACGGTGTACGGCAGCACGGACGAGCTGGGCTTTGCTGCGGAGCAGAACCCCACCAGCGTACATGATCTGCATGCCACGATTCTGCATCTTCTGGGGGTGAACCACGAAGAGCTGACTTATCGATATGCGGGCCGGGATTTCCGGCTGACGGATGTACATGGAGAAGTGCTGCAGCGGATCCTAGCTTGATTTGATGGGCTGGCCGCGAATGCTGGGACAGCATGCGACTTCACCTTACTCTTGCCGCTATTCTCTTTTCCAGCCTGCTGACCAGCCACGGTCAGGAATCTGCCCCTTCCACTTCGCGTGAGGAGGTCGTGGTGGGCGGGCGGACGATCAAGCTGCCCGCGCCTGCGGGTTTTGAACGCATCGACGGCCTGAACCCTGAGGTGGATCGCATGGTGGAGGGGATGCTGCCTGCCTCCAACCGCTATCTGGCACGATTTGACCCACCGAAGAACAGTGCGTCTGATCAGGGGCGAAGTTTCAATGTGCAGGTGATGCGAAGCCTTGAGAACCGGGAAATCGGTGACCGGACATTTGGAGACATCAAACAGCAGACCAAAGCGGAGATCGAAAAGGCGCAGGAGACCATCCGGCAGGAGATCGCCAAAGTCAGAGGGAAGGCAGAAAAGGCCTTTCAGGATGCGACCGATGCGGACGCGGCACTCAGTCTGAGCGATGTGGTGATGCTGGGCAGTTTTGACGACTCCCAAAGCAGCCTGGGTTTCACGATGGCCCTGAACATCGCAGCCAAAGCCGGCGACAAGTCCGTGAAAAGCAAACTGGTGATCGCCAGCATGATTGTGCCAGTGAACGGACGCCTGATCTACCTGTATGCCAACGCCGATTTCAATTCCGCAGCCGACCGTGCCTGGGCTGAACAGGCGGTGACAGCCTGGCGTGATATTGTCGTTGCGGCCAATCCGCGGGTGGAGGGGCCGAAGGCTGGTGGATTTGATTTTTCGAGGATCGGCCGCTCAGGATTGATCGGTGCTGTTATTGGAGGTGTGGTCGCGCTGGTAATGATGCTGTTTAAAAAGAAGAAACAGGCGTGATGGTGATGGCACGTGGTGCCTCTGTTCAAGGAGCCTTTAAGTACGCGATCAAATCTGACATCTGCTGAGGGGTGATGGCGGCTTCGAGACCTTCGGGCATGAGGGAGATGCCGGGGCTGGTGAGGGACTTGATTTCGCTGCGCAGGACGGTGTCGGTGCCGCCGTCGGCGCGTTTGAGGGTGAGGTTGCCGGCGGTCTCGCTGGTGATGAGGCCGGAGAGGGTGCGGCCATCGTTGGTTTCGACGATGTAGAGGGCGAAGTTGGGCGAGACTTCGCGGTTGGGGTCGAGGACGTTGGTGAGGATTTGTTCTGCGGTCCAGGCTTTGATGGTGCCGAGGTTGGGGCCGACGTCGTTGCCTCGATCGAGATGGCGGTGGCAGACCATGCAGAGGGTTTCGTAGATTTTGGCACCTCGGGTGAGGTCTCCGGTCATTGACATGACTGGCTCGTACATAGTGATGACTTCCTTTCGATTGGAAGATCCGGCATCGCCGATGAGTTTCGCGATGCGTTCGGCGAGGGCGGGAGTTTTTTGGCGGCCTAGCGTGGCTTTTGTGGCTGTGCTGAGTTGGGCGGGAAGGATTTTTTTGGCGTCGATGGCGTCGAGGAGTTTGGCGATGCGGTCGGTGCGGGAGAGGAGGAGGGTGGCGGATTTTTCGCGGAGGGCTGGAGTCAGGTTGGGCCAGGATTCGATGAGGATGTCGGCGACGGCAGGGTCATGATACGTCCCTAGAGTTTCAAGGGCGGCGAGTTGGAGTTCGGCAGGCTGAGTGGGAATCAAAAATTTAAGTATCAGCGACGTCATTGGCTTTAGCGACTCAAACAAAGAGAGCATTCGCAAAGCCTGCATCTTATCCGAGGTATTCGAAGAAACCTCGTCGAGCACCTGATGAGAGGCAGCCTGCCAATGAGCCACATACTCCCGGCCGCTTTGAATGTGGTACGGCTCGCTGGCTGTCAGCAGTTCTGCGGCAGCTCTACCCGATGCAGCCAAGCCTTCGGCAATCGCCAGCATGACCTGCCGTTTTTGGGCATCCAAGAGCCGCTCGTCCGCAGCTACATTGCAAAAACAATCTGAAGGCGCAGACCACTCTCCATGCTTGCGCCCTATCATCCACCCAACATAAGAAAGCAGATGGATCTGAGGTGACTGGAGCATTTCATGATGGAGCAGACCGTCAAACAATTCCAAATCGTTATAGTTAGAACTTAGGAGTGCTGCTTCAAGCCACGGGTCGCCAGCATCAAGAAGCGCAATATCCGTCACTCCCATTTCTGGAGGACCTGACCAATAGCCATGTTTTAAACCACCAAGTGCAAATGCGGCTGCAAACCGGACCACTTTTGCAGGGTCGTTTCGCATGCTCTTTATCTCAGATGCTACAGATAAACCTTCGAGACCTGCATAAAACAGGATGCTTTGAGCTCGCACCCGTGGGTCTGAGTCATGCAGAGCTGTCCGCAGTATCTCAAGACGATCTTTGGCGAGCTCCATCTCTTGACGCCCCGGAGCAGATAACTCGTCTGGATTTAACGCGATAGCCTGAACCGCGCCTAATGCAGCGATCCGACCTTGCGCCGTCCTCCCTGTCTTCGCGATTGTCCGCAGTGGCTCCAAAGATGACTTGTCCTGCTTCTCAAACAACAAGCGCTGGGCGGTTTCGCGATGCCAGGCGTTGGGGTGATCGAGGAGGGCGACGAGAGCGGGAATGGTGGAGGTGCTGAGTTTGGGGGTGGGGCGGGGTTTGAATGATTTTGGAGCGAGGCGGTAGAGGCGGCCTTTGTCGCGGCCGCGGAGGAGGTCGATGGCGGAGTGGATGTCGTCGGGAATGCTCCAGGGGTGTTCGATAACTTCGCGGTACATGTCGCAGACGTGGAGGCAGCCGTCGGGGGCATTGACGAAGTTGACGGGACGGCACCAGAGGTCGTCGCTGGTGCAGAAGTTTTTCGTTCCATCGACCTGCACGGCTTTGAAGGTGACGCCGTCGGGGACGAGCTTCATGCGGTAGAAGAGATTGCCGGCGACGTCGGCGACGAAGACGAAGTCGCGATACTCGGGAGGGTAGGCATCGCCACGATAGACGGTGATGCCTGCGGAGGAGGTGACGACGCCGGCACCGACGAGTTCGCTCTTGGGCAGGGTACTGCCTTCCTGCACCCAGCGTTTGGCGCGGAATTCGCGCCAAGGTTCGGGCGGGCTGGTGCGATAGACGGGGAGCTGATCGCCGGCCTCGGCGCAGTCGTTGAGGGCGCTGGGGACGACGAGGTAGGGATTGCGTGCGAGGTAGCGGTAGGGCAGGACGACGTGCTGGCAGGGGTTGCGGATGTTGCAGAGGAAGCGGTTGCCCCAGTCGTCGAAAGTGTTGCCGAAGCGTGCGCCGCCGCTTTCGAGGCGGACGTCTCCGGTGCTGGGATCGAAGCTGAAGTCGTTGCGCTTGATGGACAGGGATTTGAAGTCTGCTGGGAGAGGCATGACGGACTCGCTTCCGGGGGCGCGCTGGATTTCGCCGCCGTTGCTGCCGCCTGCGATGTAGATGCGGTGGTCGAGGCCCCAGATGGGGTTGTTCATCACGGCCTGGACGTTGAGCTTTTTGAAGCCGGTGAAGACTTTTTGCCGCACATCGGCGACGCCGTCGCCATTGGTGTCTTTGAGGTACCAGACGTCGGGGGTGGCAGTGACGAAGATGCCGCCCTTCCAGCAGGCGGCACCGGTGGGCCAGGAGAGGCCTTCGGCGAAGATGGTGGCTTTGTCGAAGATGCCGTCGCCATCGGTGTCGGTGAGGAGGCGGACTTTGCCGATGGACTGATCGGTGGGGTTTTCCTGGGCGTGCTTGTGATGCTCCTTGTCAGTGTAGGGGTAGTCGTTCATCTCGCACACGTAGGCACGGCCATCTGCGTCATAGGTGATGGCGACGGGATCGGTGACGAGGGGCTCGGCGGCGATGAGCTGCATCTGGAAGCCGTCGAGGAGGTGGAAGGACTTCGCGGCGTTTTGCGGCTCGGTGGGCGGCGTGGTGGGGAACTTGAGCTCCTCGGCGGATCTGCCGGTGAGAGAGAGGCACAGAGCCAGGCATGCGATCAACGGACGTTGCATGCAGTGAGGACGGCACTAAGAGGCCGTTTCTTGCCTTGCCCCTTGCGTCCTCGGCTTGATAAGGAGGCCTTTTTCTTCATGGCAGGTTGGGATTCGACGTCCTTGCATCCCCGCCACGACTCGCCACATTACCCGCCCCTTTCCCTGCCATGGCCTACATCAACGAAAACTACTGCAAGCTCAAAGCCGGTTACCTCTTCCCTGAAATCGCCCGTCGCGTGAAGGTTTTTACCGAAGCCAACACCGAAGCCGCGAAGCGCCTGATCCGCTGCGGAATCGGCGATGTGACCGAGGCGCTGCCAGAGGCCGTGCGCACGGCAATGCACAAGGCCGTGGATGAACAGGGCGACCGCGCGACCTTCCGTGGCTACGGCCCGGAGCAGGGTTACGATTTCCTGCGCAACGCCATCGCCGAGAACGACTTCAAGGCCCGTGGCATCAACGTGGAAGCCGATGAGATTTTCATCTCTGACGGCAGCAAGTGCGACACTGGGAACATCCTCGACATCTTCGGTGCGGGGAACAAGATCGCCATCACTGACCCGGTGTATCCTGTGTATGTGGATACCAATGTCATGGCTGGCAATACGGGTGATGCAGACGAAAGCGGTGCCTATGCAGGCCTGCACTATCTGAAATGCACGCCGGCCAATGGCTTTGTGCCTGAGATCCCGAATGAGCCGGTGGATCTGGCTTATTTGTGCTACCCGAACAATCCGACGGGTGCGGTGGCTACGCGTGCGCAGCTTGAAGCGTGGGTGAAATACGCGCTGGCGAACGGAACAACGATCCTGTACGACGCCGCTTACGAGGCCTTCATTCGCGATCCGGAGCTGCCGCGCTCAATCTATGAAATTGAAGGTGCGCGCGATTGCGCCATTGAGTTCCGCAGCTTCTCGAAGAACGGTGGTTTCACCGGCGTGCGCTGCGGCATTGTGATCATTCCGAAGGGCCTGATGGGCAAAACGAAAGCCGGAGGCAAACAGGCGATTCATGCGCTCTGGAGCCGCCGCCATAGCACGAAGTTCAATGGCGCCTGCTACATCGTCCAGCGCGGTGCGGAGGCGATCTACTCAGCCGAAGGCAAGGCGCAGGTCAAGGCGCTGATCGAGCACTACATGGGCAATGCTACATTGCTGGTCGAGGCTTGTAAGAAAGCGGGGCTGCAGGTCTTTGGTGGCGTCAATGCGCCTTATGTCTGGGTCGGCTGCCCGAGCGGCGTGACGAGCTGGCAGATGTTCGACAAGATGCTGAATGAAGCGAATGTGGTGATCACTCCTGGCAGCGGCTTCGGCAGTGCCGGAGAGGGGTACTTCCGTATTAGTGCGTTTAACAGCCGCGCGAATGTGGAGGAGGTGTGCCGGCG
The DNA here is from genome assembly GCA_002482965.1 of Verrucomicrobiaceae bacterium UBA7681. Lineage (GTDB taxonomy): Bacteria > Verrucomicrobiota > Verrucomicrobiia > Verrucomicrobiales > Verrucomicrobiaceae > Prosthecobacter. The sequence continues at coordinate 267,391 of DLGZ01000048.1, forward strand.
GATTGCGAAGCTGTAGTCCAAGATTCCTGATTTCTTCCTGCGTGGGGCGAGCTGAAAAGCTCGCTCCATTTTTATACAAAGTCCGTGATGGAGCCGAAGTCGGCGTCGAAGAGGCGGCGGTAGGTGCGGAAGGCAAAGTGGTCGGTCATGTTGGCGATCCAGTCGCAGACGAGACGGGCGCGGGCGGGTGCGTCGGCGGCGGCTTGAATTTCCTTTTCGATGGCGGCGGGGATCAGGTGCAGGCCGCGAGGCTGCACGGTGTCGATGTAGCGTTCCTGAAGAACGCCGAAGACGCGGGTGAGGATGAAGTCGGCCTTGTGGTCGAGCTGCTGGAGCTGTGGGCTGAGGAAGACGAGTTCGAGGGCGATCTTTTTGTGGAGATCTGCGCGCCGACGCTGCACGGGATCGATTTCCAAAGCATGCTGATGTCTGCGGGTGCTCTGGCTGAGGAAGTTTGCGGCAGGCACGAGTTTCGTGGCGCGGATGCATTCGCCAATCAGGCGGTTGAGGCGGCCTTCGACGCGGTTTTCACGGACTGCTTTGGATATGAAGGCTACATCAGCGAGGTCGGCCTCGGAGAGGTCACCCTGCTCTTCCGCCCAACGTTCCAGGCGCTGGACGTTGATGAATCCGGCGTGGATGCCGTCGGCAATGTCATTGAGCGAGTAGGCGGTGTCATCCGCCCAGTCCATGATCTGGCACTCGATGCTGCGGAAGGCATTGCGCACTTTGCCGGGGGTGAGTTCCATGGGAAAGGCCTGGCCGCCGAGGGTGAAGTCGAGCCAGCGTTCCTGTTCATCGTAGAGGTAGTGATTCTTCGCCTGCGGTGTCTCGGTGTGCAGCGTTTTGTATTTCAGCACGCCATCCAGCAGTGCACGGGTGGGGTCCATGCCGCTGCGGCCTTCGCTGAAGAGCGTCTGCGTGAGGATGCGGAGGGTCTGCGCATTGCCCTCAAAGCCGCCGTAGGGTGCCATGAGATGGTGCAGGGTGCGCTCCCCGGCATGGCCGAAGGGAGGGTGGCCGAGATCGTGGCTGAGGCAGGCGCTTTCGACGAGATCTGAGTCGATGAAGCAATCATCATCCAAGCACTGGCTCTGCTGGGTGAGCCAGCCGCAGATGCTGCGGCCGATCTGCGCCACCTCGATGCTGTGCGTCAGCCGGGTGCGGTAGAAATCATACTCGCCGGACAAGAAGACCTGGGTCTTGTTTTGCAGGCGGCGGAAGGCGCTGCTGTGGATGATGCGATCGCGGTCGATCTGGAACGGACTGCGATACTCGCCGGTGTACGCCGAGCGTGAAGCGAGCGTTTCGAAGTCAAAAGAAGTGTAAAAGCGGTTCGCGGGCATGCGGTGGGTACCGCGATGCTAGCAGGTCGTGGCGGGCGGGCAAGGCCGCTGCTTCAGCGTTCCTTGCGGAAGGCGAACTGCTCAGGAGGCATGTAGGCTCCGTCATTCGAATCTCTTTGCCGACGTTTGCCCTCGACGAAGGCGGGCTTGAAGGGCAGATGCTGAGTCTTTTCGATCTCGACATCGGTCACACCCTTTGCCCGCAGGCGGCTGCGTTCATAAATTCGATATTTTTGGATCTCAAGCATGGGGGTTACTATCTGAGACACCCAGGCAGTGGGCTGTGTTCAAAACTGCCCGATGTTCAGCAGGACCAAGGTGCAGGCTTCCTCGCAGGCAATTCCCGCTTTTTGCAAAGCATCAGCCAGAGAAGCATTTTCAGCGCCAGGATTGAAAAGGACCCTGCGCGGCTTCAGTGCGATCAGCTTGTCCTGCAATCCTGATGAGATCGCCGGTCCGACATACATCGTCACTGTATCAACCGGACCCGAGATCAAGCCTAGATCCGCCACCACGGGGATGCCCTCAATCTCTGCGAGCTTGGGATGCACCGGCACGACTTCATGCCCATGCTTCCGCAGAAGGAGCAGAGCGCGATGGCTGTAACGCTCAGGATTGTTGCTGGCTCCGACGATGACGACTCTTTCTTTGTTCATGGTTTTTGATCCTCCTCATCCAGATGGAAATGATGCAGGGCACGATGCGCCGCCGGTGCGAGCACGATGCCCATGACCGAAATGAAAACCAGCCCGCTGAAGAGGGCATAGAAAGAGGCGAAGACTTTGGCGGCATCTGATGGCAGATCTCCCATGGGCCCCATGCCGCCCAGAATCATCGAGGCGTTCAACAGGCTGTCGATCCAGCTGAATCTGGCGATGTAATGGTAACCCAGGATGCCGATGCCGAGCGCCACACTGATGACGATCACCGCTATGGAGGCATACTTGATGACCCGCCGGGCAAACACCCAGCGCGGGGCAAGAGGATCGGAGCGCGATTCAAACATGGTGTGCTACCATCCCGGTGACGCCACGAATTGCAACACTGGCTCGGCCTTTCCGATTTCGTTGATGCGCACCCTGCCGTCATGACAGCCGGTGATGATCCGCGTGGTTTTGTCGATGCGCTTCAGCAAGAGGACGTTCACGCGGTCTTCGTAGCGGGTGATCTTGTCTTTGGCCCTGCGGCTTTTCACGTCCACGGATACAACCGCGCCATTACCCAGAGCAGCCAGGGGTGTTTCGGCATCGAGGAAACCCAGGGCCAGAACCTCGGTGCGGCCGTTTGGTTTGAGCGTGGCATCTTTTTTGCCATCGCCATTGCGATCCCAGCCGCGGATCTCGCCCTCCACATCGCCGCTGAGGGTTTCTTTGCTGTCCAGGGAGAAGGCGACACTGAGCACCGCGCAATCATGGGCTGTAAAGGTGGCCTCGATTTCTCCCTTCACGGCGTCAATGCGCTTGGCGGTGCGATCTCGGCTGGCGGTGGCGATGTGCTGGCTGTCGGGAGAGAATGCCATGCCCATGATCCAGTCTGCATGCGGCTCGATTTGCCATTTCAGTTTGCCGGAGGGGAGTTCAAAACAGCGCACCTGATTGTCAGCGCCGCCACAGGCCAGCAGCTTGCCATCGGGACTGGCCACCATGGCGAGCACGCAGTCCCGCGCGCTGACCAGACGTTTGCGTTCGGTCGGCTTCGTGGGATTCACCAGCCACACTTCGCCCGAGCGCCCGGGGACGCCGCCTGCGACGGCGAGCTGCGACTCGGAGATCCAGGCCAGCGCGAGAATGCGTTCGGGCATGCCACCGATGCGAGCCTGGAGTTTCCCTGTTGTTATATCCCAGAGGGTTGTTTCAAAATAACCGCTGCATGCCAGCGTGCTGCCAGCGGGATTCAGGGCCAGGGCGGTGACTGGCAGCGGGCGCGGATACTTCTCGGGGGCCTGGACTTTTTCCTTTTCGGGAACGATGGCGCGGAGGGCGGCCTTTTTGTCCGCCAGGTCAAGTTTTGCACCGCTCGCGATCCACTCATGGATCAGCTTCATTTCCTTTTCGGGCAGTGCATCGGCCTTCTTGGGCATGCGGTCGTCTTCCTCATGCGTGGCGATGAGTCGATACAGCTCGCTCTCACCCGGCTTGCCCGCCAGCACCGGCGCAATCTCGCTGTCGCCGGGCTTGAGCATAAGTTCGACGGTGTCCAGGCGGTAGCTTCCCTTAGCCTTGCCCGAGCGATGGCACTCGACGCACTGGTCGATCAAAATCGGTGCGATCTGCCTGGAGAACGAAATCTCGGCAGCAGGAGCAAGGGCTGTCAGGGCAAGAAAAAGCAGCGGGCGAAGCATGGGGCGTAAAGAAACGTGACCTTGTGGCCGAGTTTGTCGGACGTTGCATCCACCGTTTGCCTCTTTTACATGCACGCATGAGCCCGAGACCCTGGATCATTGCCGAAACGAACTGGAAACACGTCAAAGCCACGCGCTATGAGGCGGCGGTACTGCCATGGGGGGCAACGGAGGCGCACAACTGGCACCTGCCCTACGCGACTGATTCGCTGCAGAACGATGCCATCTCCGCCGAGGCGGGCCGCATTGCGTGGGAGGCGGGAGCCAAGGTGGCCATCCTGCCGAACATGCCTTTCGGCGTACAGACGGGGCAGCTTGATGTGCCGTTCTGCATCAACATGAATCCGACCACGCAGATGATGGTGCTCGAAGACGTCATCAGCAGTTTGGAAGGCGTGGGTGTGATGAAGTTCGTGATCCTCAACGGGCATGGTGGCAATGACTTCCGGCAGATGCTGCGGGAGCTTCAGGCGAAGCACCCGAAGATGTTTCTTTCCACTGTCTCGTGGTTCAATGCGGTGAAGGGTGATGACATCTTCAACATCGTGGGTGATCACGCCGACGAACGCGAGACCAGTCTCATGATGCACTTCCATCCCGATCTGGTGCTGCCGAAAGACGAATGGGGCCCCGGCACTGACAACCGGTGGAAGCTGAAGGCTATCAACGAAAAATGGGCTTGGGCTCAGCGTGCCTGGAGCAAGGCGACGAATGACACCGGCTCGGGTGATCCGCAGCACAGCACCGCCGAGAAAGGCCGACGCTACTTTGAGGCGCTGGGCGCCAAGATCGCGACGTATCTGATCGAACTCGCCGCCGCGGACATCAGCGATCTCTACGAGAAATCGAAATGATTCGCTTCATTGTCAGCCGCATTGTGCAGGGGATCATCGTGATCTTCGCGGTGATATGCATTACCTTTGGGCTGTCGAAAATGGTACCTGGCGGTGCGGTGCGGAATGAGCGCTTCATCACCGAGGAGGCCCGGAAGGCGCAGGATGAGTACTACGGACTGAACAAACCGTGGATCGTGCAGCTTGGACTGCAGCTCAAACACTATGCCACGCTCGACCTGCCGGAGTCGTACCACTATAAGGGCCGTGGTGTCGATGAGATCATCGCCTCGGGATTTCCCGTCTCAGCGACGGTGGGTGGTGCGGCGCTGCTGATTGCGCTGGCCATCGGCGTGCCGCTGGGAGCCTACGCTGCGCTGCGGCCCAACACGCTCGAAGATCGCACGAGCACTGTGGCGGCCACTCTTGGCATTTGCACGCCGAGCATGGTGCTTGGGCCGCTGATTGCGTTGCTGTTCGGTCTGAAGCTGCGCTGGTTTAATGCCTCGGGCTGGTTTGATGCATCGGACTGGGTGCTTCCGGCGCTCACGCTGGGAATCATCTACAGCGCCTACATTGCACGGCTCACGCGCGGGAGCCTGCGCGAGACGCTTGCGCAGGAATTCATCCGCACCGCACGCGCGAAAGGTGCGAGTGAAAGTTCGGTCGTCTTTCTTCACGCGATGAAGCTTGCCAGCCTGCCGGTGCTTAATTTTCTCGGCCCTGCGGCTGCGGGACTGCTCACGGGTTCGTTCATTGTTGAAACCGTTTTCCAACTGCCGGGCCTCGGTCAATTTTTCATCTCCGCAGCCACGAACGGTGATCATCAGCTCACGATTGCTATCTCCGTTTTTTACGCCGCCCTCATCGTCAGCTTCAATCTGCTGGTGGACATCCTGCAGGCCGCGCTCAACCCACGCATCCGACTCCAGGCATGAGCAGCAACACCGGGCTAAGTCTTTCTCCGATGCGTGCCGCATGGCAGCGGCTGATGCGGCAGCGCATGAACGCGTGGGCGCTGTGGTTTCTCGTCGTACTCGTGCTGCTATGCGGCGCTGGCCCGGAACTCTCTCCGTACGATCAGTCGCAGCAGGACCTCGAACTTAAGGCCACGAATCCCAGCACTGCGCACTGGCTGGGCACGGACCCGCTGGGACGTGACATGCTGACGCGCATCCTACACGGAGGGCGTGTGTCCTTGGAGGTCGGATTGCTCGCCACGGCGGTCGCGTCGATCATTGGTGTGCTTTATGGCATGACCGCCGGCCTCGCCGGTGGCCGCATGGATGCGGCGATGATGCGCATCGTGGACATCCTCTATGCGTTTCCCTTCATCAACTTCGTCATCCTGCTCATGGCCATCGTCGGGCGTGAGTTCTGGCTCATCTTTGTGGCTATTGGTGCGGTGGAGTGGCTGACGATGGCGCGAGTAGTACGCGGGCAGGTGCTGGCGCTGAAGAATCTTGAGTTCATCATTGCGGCGCGGGCCTGCGGTGCGGGCTTCTGGCACATCGTCTGGAAACACCTGCTGCCGAATGTGATGGGACCGGTCATTATTTATGCCAGTCTCACGGTGCCGGGCGTCATGCTGCTGGAGGCGGCACTGAGTTTTCTCGGGCTCGGCATTCAACCGCCGGATGCGAGCTGGGGCGTGCTGATCCAGGAAGGGGCTAAGGCCGTGGAGAGCTATCCCTGGCTGCTGATTTACCCCGGCATCTTTTTTTCCACCACGCTGCTCGCGCTCAATCTGCTGGGGGATGGTCTGCGTGATGCGTTCGATCCGAAGTCGATGTCACAGCAATAAGTGAAAAATATTTTCGTGCGGGCTGAATAGTCTCGAAGCAGGCACGTCAGAGAGTGCGGATACCAATTCCACACACTCATGAAAACACTCTTCTCCGTCCTCGCTGCAGCCGCTGTTCTTGGTTTTGCAGCTCCCTCCAATGCCAAGGCCGAATGCCAGGGTCAAACCCGTGTCGTAGGCTACACTTCCTGCGGCACCCCCATCGTCGCCGTTTACCAGATCGTCGGTTACGACGGCTACGGACGTCCGATCGGGCAGTGGGTAACGCATGGGGCGCAGGGTGGCTACGGGTATGGTGCGGTGCAGCGCCCTGTCGTTGTTCGGCCTAGCATCAGTTTCGGCTTTGGTGGTTTCAACTCCGGCTGCAATACCGGTCATGGCTACCAGCACGGCTCCAGCCATCATCGTGGTTTCCGCAGGTAGTAGCGCGGAAAACTGACTGATAGCTGCCCGACGCGGCCTCGCCTGTAAATGGCGAGGCCGTTTTGTTGATGCCTTCGTTGCAAGAATGACGTGCATCGTGTCATGTTTGCGCATGCGCTGGATTTTTCGTATCCTCTTTCTCGCCGCCTGTCTCGGCGGCATCGCGTGGTTTCATCACGTACGCACGCACCGGCCTACACGTGTCGAGGAGGCCAATCGTGCTGGCATTCTTCTGGCCGGCAACGGCAGCGAACCTGCCACACTGGATCCTCATCTCGCCAGCGGTCAGCCGGAGCATATGATCTTCCATGCGCTCTTCGAAGGCCTCATCGCCCCAGCGCCTGAAAATCCTGATGGTGATGCGCCAGGAGCCGCCGCCTCGTGGACCTCCGACCGCTTCACCGTCTGGACCTTCAAACTCCAGCCACAGGGCAAATGGAGCGATGGCACAGCGCTGACGGCCGCTGATTTTGTTTACTCTTACCAGCGCATTTTGACGGCTCAGCTCGGCGCTGATTACGCGAGCATGCTTTACCCCATGCTCAACGCCGAGGAGTTCCATACCGGCAAGATCAAGGACTTCTCCCAAGTGGGCGTGAAGGCCATCGATCCGCTCACACTGCAGATCACGCTGAAAGGACCCGCTCCCTATCTGCCCAGCATGCTCAAGCACTACGCGTGGTTTCCCCTGCCGAAGCAGGCCATCGAAAAATTTGGCAAGATGACCGACCGCAACACGCGCTGGACCCGACCTGCGAACATGGTGTGCAACGGCCCCTTCAAACTCAAGAGCTGGCAGGTCAATCAAGCTCTCGAAGTCGAACGGAACCCGAACTACTGGGACGCGGCCACGGTCAAGCTCAACGGCATCATCTTCCTCCCGATCTCCAGCGACACCACGGAGGAACTCGCCTTCCATGACGGCCAGCTTCATGTGACACTGACAATGCCGCTGTCCAAGATCCCGGCCTACAGCGAGAGCAAGTCGCCTTATTATCACAATGACCCGCTGCTCAGCGTTTACATATACCGCTGCAACACCAAGAAAAAGCCTTTCGACAATCCGCTGGTGCGGCGTGCCCTCGCTTTGGCGATCGACCGCGAAAGCATCACGCGGAACATTCTCCGTGCCGGACAGCAGCCTGCCACAGGCCTCACCCCGCCAGGTTGCAACGCTGACTACCATGTTCCGAATATCATGCGCTTCGACCCCGCCGAGGCGAGGCGGCTGCTGGCCGAGGCTGGCTTCCCAGATGGCAAAGGGTTTCCCCCGTTCGACATCCTCATCAACACGAGCGAGTCCCATCGTTCGCTCGCGCAAGCCGTGCAGGCCATGTGGAAGGAGCATCTCCACATTCCGGCTGGCGTTTTAAACCAGGACTGGGGTGTGTATCTCGAATCTCAGCGCAAGTTTGATTATCAAATCGCCCGCTTTGGCTGGGTGGGTGACTATCTCGACCCCTCCACCTTTCTCGCGATCTGGCAGACCGGCGACGGCAACAACAACACTGGCTGGGGCAACCAGCGCTACGATGAACTCATCCATCAAAGCTTCCAAGAAGGTGATGTCTCCAAACGACTGCAACTCCTAAGTGAGGCCGAAACCATTCTGCTCAATGAGGCCCCCATGCTGCCGGTGTATTGGTACACGCATTCGTATCTGATGCGCACGGAGGTCAAAGGACTGCTGCCATCCCTCCTCGAACATCGCTGCTACAAGGCGGTGGAGTTGAAGCCGTGAACGGAAAACAAGAAGGGCGCAGGAAAATTTCCTGCGCCCTTCTTGTTTTGAAAGCTCTCGCTCGAATCAATCCGACTTGCGCCAGATCGTTGTCAGCGTGCCGCGAAAGGTGATCTTCACCGCCTGCGTGGTCACCAGTTCACGAAAGTGTGGCGAAGCCTCGCGCTCCACGATTTCCCAATGCTCGATGCTGTCACCGTTCAGCGTTGCATGCACTGGAATGGAATTTGCATGAAGGCAGACGAAGCCGTTTTTGCGCTCCTGCTCGATGCGCCAGCCTGGAGCCAGCTGCCACGTCACGACATGAGATGTTTCAGAGCCGACATCGTCGCAGATCTCAACCTGGTCCTGCATCACATGCACGGCACGTTTTGTCCGGCATCCGTCACTGCCAAAGCTCATCACGCAGATGTCTGCGCTGATTTCGAGCCTGGGTTTGTCATGATGTTTCGACCACAAGAACGCGCCCATGCGGCGGGGAGTCGAACGACCGGTGACCGGAACGGCTCCATTGTGTGCTTCCCATGACGCCAATTTCTCCCGCAGCATAGGGTTGCTATAATAAGCACCCGTTCCTGGATCAATGACGAGCGCGAGCTGCTCAAACCACAGTGACACATGCAGTGCATCGAGGTGACCATGCGCCGCCATGCTACCCAACCCAAGGGGTGAGGCATCTGCCCGCACGGTCCAGCGTGCGTCACGCCAGACCGCCTGTCCGCTTTGCTCATGCGTGAGCCACTTGCTACGCATCGCCGCTTTCACACCCTTGGGTGGTTCGCCAAGCCAGAAACGCAGCACTGCGCCATCAGCCCTGTTCAACAACCAGCCGCGAAATTCCACTGCTGCGTTCATGCGTTTCAAAGGAAGTGGGAGCACCTGAGCATCATCGGAGTCACCGAAATCCCAGCAATCGGGTGCTTCCACCACATCCACGAAGTACTGTGCCGCCTGGGTTAATCGCCCCTGTACTTCTGGCTTGAAGCCGCCAGAAGCCGCACCTGCGTGCCTGCACATTTCCCAGGCGAACAGGTGGTAATGCAAAGCCTGCTCCTTGTTGCCTCCATCGGTGGCGAACTGCTGCAAAATCTCTCGCTCAAGCAACTGCAATACATGAGGCACTGGATGAATTATTCGTGCGAGCGATGGCCAGCGGGCGATGGCCATCACCAGAGCGCTCAATTCGCCGATTAGGTGATTGTTTGCTGAGGAACCGAACGAACGGCGGCGCCAGATCCACCACGCATGCGCGGGAACGATGCGTGCGGTGAGTTCATCCTGCCTGCGGGCGAGCTCGGGATCATTGCAGCCACGTACCAGTGCATCGAACCAGCAGAAGTTCATCAGCCGCAGCCCTGCCTCCAGCGGACTAGTCCAATTGATGCCCTGTCCTAGCGGGTTGCGATCACACCAGTCTTCCAGCCAGAGCTGTGAAACGCGAATCGCGTGCACATCGCCATTCAGGGCGCTGTGCATCGCCATGCGCGTCATTTCGCTCCAGCGATTGATCTCCCAGATGGCCCGCGCATCCGCATCGTGCTGCAGGTGGCGATGATCCAGCTTTCGTGCGGGGATGTCGGGATCAATGACGACACCCAGTGTCGCATCGCGGTGCCAGCATGGCGGTGCACCCACCTCGACACACTTCCAGCCGAATAGATCCCACTCGCCACGCATCAGCCTTTCAGCGTCCACGGCCAGTTGCTTGCGCAACTCGGGTGGCACACGGTCGCGCCATGGCAGCTTTGGGACCTCCGTGAAGGAACCATCCCATGGTCTGCAGGAGATGCGCCTGAGCTTCGCGATCTCGTTTCGCCGTCCCAGGCGCTCTGTCACGCGATGAGCGATCTCACTCAGGCTCATCGCGCGCAAACGCTGCATGTACCAGCCGAGGCTCATCGCAGATCGATGCTTCGCCCTTCGCGAATCGACTCCAGCACTGCAAATGTCAGACGCATGCTCTGCCGCGCCTGTTCATAAGGCAGCGGATGCGCTGCTCCGCCCTTCAGGAATGCCAGCCATGCCGCCATCTCCTCTGCATGGCCCTTCGATCCGAATTTTTTCACGGTCACTTTGCGCTGTTTGAAAATGGACAGCTTCATGAAGTTTTCGCATTCGCATACCAGACCGCTGGCGAACACGCGGAATGTTTCTTTTGGAAAGGCTGAGTCGCCTTCGGCAGAGTAAATCACCTGTGCTGATGAGCCATCTGCAAACTCGATTTGCGCTGTGACTGAGTCTGGCACCTTGGGGCGGCCAACCGTCTGAGCTGTGACCTTCAACGGTTTGCCGAGGACATGGCAGGCGAAGTCGAAGAAGTGACAGGCCTCGCCCAGCACACGACCGCCACTTTCGGCGACATTCGCATACCAGTGATCTGGCGCGAGCACGCCTGCATTCACCTGAAAGGCCAGTGTCTTTGGTCCCGAGACGGTTTTCAGCAACTCCATCATCGCTGCTGTCGCAGGAGCAAAGCGGCGATTGAAACCGACCAGCACGCCGCCCTTTGATTCGAGCATGGCTGTGTCGATTTGCGCCAGTTCTTCAGGTGTCAGGCACAGGGGCTTTTCCACGAATACTTGTTTCCCTGCTTGCAGGGATTTCAGCACCAGTGGTGCGTGAAGATGATGCCGAGTGCCGATCATGACTGCGGCGGCTGCATTGATAAACACCTTCGCTGAGTCTGTCTCTGCGTGCGCGAAACCAAACTTCTCTTTCACGTGCCGTGCTGAGAGGCCCGTCGCATTCACAATGGTTCCGAGGGTGAGCTTTCCCTTCACATGCGGCAGCAGCATCGTGCGAGCGAAATTGCCCGCGCCGATCACATCGAGTGTCCCGATGCTGTTTGGCAGTTGCGCCTTTTGGGGGGCTGGGAATTCGGGCGGTGTTTCGCGTTTCGCGTTTCCAGACCGGCTAAAGCCGGGACTACAATACTCGATTAGCACGCCTAGCTCGCTCTCGAGTTGGTCGTAAACTTCCAGGACATCGCCAAATCCTACCCGGCGTGTTGTTACCGGATTTAAATCAAGCTGCCCGGTGCGCATCAGTTCCAGGCAGGCTTCGAAGTTGCGATTCTCCGTCCAGCGGACATGGCCGATGGGGTAGTCCTGCCCGCCCCATTCGTACTGGGGATCGTAGCGACCCGGGCCGTAGCTGCGTGAGTAGCGAACCTGAATGTCTTTCATGTAGGCGGTCTTCCATGATAACTCTGCATCGTAGATGCCTACGATCACCATCACGCCGCGATCACGCAGGCAGGAGATGGCGGTGTCGGCTGCGTCGCGGCCTTTGCCGCCGACGCAGAGCAGCACGGCATCCACTCCGTGGCCGTCTGTCCATGCACGCACTTCGTCTTCGATCTTTGATTGTGCGGGATTTACCACACGCTCTGCGCCCATCGCGAGTGAGGTTTGCAAACGATCGGTGACAAAGTCCACGCCCATCACCCGTGCACCGGAAGCTTTGAGCAAGCTCGTGGCCAGCAGGCCGACAAGCCCCTGCCCCAGCACTAGAACACGTTCGCCAAGCCGAGCACCGCTTTGACGGATAGCCTCCATCGAGATGGACGCCAGTGTCGTGTAGGCCGCCTGCCAGTCTTCCACGCCTGCGGGAATCGGTGTCGCCAGCAGGTCCGGGACTGCGATCATCTCGGCATGAAACGCACATTCTGCGCCACCACAGGCCACGCGATCTCCTACATGGAAGCGTGAGTTCATTTCATCGACCGCCACCACCACGCCCGCTGCTGAGTAGCCCAGTGGAGTTGGTGATTCGAGGCGGTTGCGCACCTTTTGCAGTGCGGCTTTCCAGCCCAGTGTCTTCGCCGTGTCGATCACTTTCTTGACCTGATCGGGCCGCGCTTTTGCCTTTTGCAGCAGTGACATGCGTGCCTGCTCCACTTTCATCCGCTCGGTGCCCGGCGAGATCACCGAACACGACGTCTGCACCAAAATGCCTCCAGGCGGAGGCACAGGTGCAGGCACGTCCTGCAATTCGAGGCGTCCGTCTTGGTATTGGGCGAGTTGTCGCATGAGCTATCGTTTCAATGAGGTTGGTCTTTTTTACGAATCAAGGCTTGCGGCACAATTTTGCTGCCTAGGCAGCAAGCTCATCGTCGGTCTGGTTTTGATTTTTCTCGGGGTGTCCGTAGTTGACCAAGCTTGCGCCAGGAATGCCACATCGCGCTAAAAAGACATGCCCTTGTTCGTCCAGCATCTCTAAAACAGCACTCCTCTCAAACGAAGCGATTTGGCCGAGCAGGCATGAGAGATTGTTCAGCAGGTCCAGAAGATCCGCCGCCAAATCTGGCCTCGCCTTCCAAAAGGCCTCCTCAACGGTGAGAATGGCATTTAACAGCGCGCCGTCATACAGATCTGCGTCAGCATGGGGTCGCTCGTGCAGTTCTCGCAAGGCGAGAGGCACCACGTAAGGCAGGCACATCTGCTGGCCGATCATGCGCTGGATGTCTCTCACTGTAAAATCTCGCAACGCCGTCCTGTGAAGGCGATGGCACTCGATCACCAATGACGACTCATAGGTCGGCTCTCCCCAGTCCACGCCTTCGAGCTCCTGAGGGCTACGGCTAAGATCAAAATCGATTTCTTTCATGCTTTGATCTTTGTCACCAGCCACTTGTGCTTGCCCGCGCTGGTCTTCTCCACTTCTGGCACCTGACGCAAAATGAGGGTGAAGTCATCGCCTAGTTTTTTTAACAAAGCTGAGCGCATCGCGTCATCGCTGCTGCTTTGCCATTGCGGGCCCGATTGAAAGCGGCATTCCACCACGCCTGCGTGTTCTTGGAAGAACTGTACGGCCAGCAGGTTGTCGAAGATGCGGTCGTGCATATTGATCGCGGTGAGTGAGATGCGGCGACCGGTGGCGCTGATGAGGAACTCGTAATCACGGCCGACGATTTCTGAGGCCTCGCCATCTGTGATTTTTGCATAGTCTCCGGTGCGATACCGGATGAGGGGCATGACGTGATTGTGAAAGGAGGTGCCGATGATTTCACGGTTTCCTTCGGCATCGGGATCGCCGAATTCGACGAATCCGTAGGTGGGCCAGAAATGCAGGTGATTAGAGGTTCGGCCCTGCGCGGCGAGGACCACCCGTTCGCTGTGGCCATACCAGTGAAACACCCTGGTACTGAAAAAGCACTCCAGGTATTGCTGTGATTCTGCGGCGAGTTTTTCTGAACCGCACAGAAGTGAGGTCAGCTTGAAGTCGAGCTTCAGGCCCGTTTGCTCCAGACCGCGTGCCAGCATGAGTGCCGCGCTGGGATAGGCATGCAGGTGTTGCGGGCGGAAGCGGTTCAATGCGGCCACATACTCAGGCAGGCGCTCCGGCGTGAGATGATACGATGAAAGAATGAGCCAGTTCCGTGTGGCGTCGAAATAGCTGATGCTGCCACCGGCTTTGCTTGAAGTGACGCCACCGCGAATCACGGCCACGCGATCTCCGACGCGATAGCCACGTCGTGACCACTGGGCCTCCAGATAGGCCTGCTCTTTCGGACGACTGATCCCTTTGTGCAGATAAAAACCGACGGGTACGCCGCTCGACCCGCCAGTGGTGATGTAGAGGCGCTGCTTCGCGTCGAATTCTGGATTGACCATCTGCTCGCGATTCAAAATCAAATCCTGCTTGGATAGCAGCGGGTAATCAGCCAGTTGTTCGAGGGCTTCAAACTTCGATGGATCGACGCCATGAGCTGCAAAGCGTTCTGCGTAAAAGGGAGCCTTCCCTGCTGCGGTCAACGAATCTCGGAGCGCCGCGATTTGATAGCGTCGGATGGCCTCCGCATCCCATGTCTCCACTTCACGCGCCTCGTTTTGAAAACGGGTGTAGGCGGGTCCGTAGCGGAGTGACGGCGGAAACGCACGATACACCCGTCCTGCCAGAGACTTCACTGGCTGCGGTGCTGCCTCGTAGAGTTTGAGCAGCGGATATAGGGTGTCTTCGAGCGACATGAGTCGATCAAGCTTTTGGCTGCGTGTTCAGGATCCGCAAAGCTGCCATTGCTGCGCCGAAGCCGTTGTCGATGTTCACAACGGTGAGGCCGCTGGCGCAGGAGTTGAGCATGCTGAGCAGAGCGGAGATGCCATGCAGATTTGCGCCATAGCCAACGCTGGTTGGAACTGCGATGACCGGAGCAGCGACGAGTCCGCCGAGGACGCTGGGCAGCGCGCCTTCCATGCCGGCGATGGCGATGACAATGCCCGCTGCACGCAGATCATCGAGGCGTGCGAGCAGGCGATGGAGACCCGCCACGCCGACATCAGTGATGCGGTTCACGCTTGCACCGGCGAATTCAAGGGTCTGCGCGGCTTCTTCGGCAACCGGCAGATCGGAGGTGCCAGCGCAGACCACTGCGACAGGTGCTGAAGGGAAAGAGCCATTCATCTGTCCGACACGATACAGGCGCGAAACACTGTCGTAGATACCCGTGGGAAAACTTTGAAGCAGCAAAGCGGCGACTTCGGGATTCACGCGGGTGGCAAGCGCACTGCCATGCGCGGCGACGAGGGCGGTGAGGGCGTCCGTGGTCTGGGCGGGCGTTTTTCCTTCGGCGTACACGGCTTCGGGAAGGCCCTGGCGGATCATGCGATGCGTGTCGGCCAGCACCTGACCTGCCTCGGTAAACGGCAGGGTGCGGAGACGTTCCAGGGCCTGGTCAGGAGGTAATGCACCTGCGCTGACTTGATCGAGCAGATCACGCAATTTCGATTCGTTCATGCTGCACGAGCCTTGAGAACTTCGTTCATGCTGCCAGAGCGCAGCCCGGCGAGATCGAGAGTGATGTAGATGTACCCTGTGGCACGCAGTGCCGTAGTGATGGCTTCACGCTGCTGCAAGGCGTGCAGCAGATCGGCCTCGGGGACTTCAAGGCGAGCGACATCGCCATGATGGCGTACGCGCAGTTCACGGAAGCCGAGGTCAAACAGCGCGGCCTCGGCGCGCTCGATCTGCGAGAGCAGCTTGGGCGTCACGCTGGTGCCATACGGCACGCGGGAGGCGAGGCAGGCGGCGGCGGGCTTGTCCCAGTTCGGCAGGCCGAGGGCTTTGGCAAAGTGACGTACGTCTTGCTTGCTGAAACCGAGATCATGCAAGGGACTGAGAATTTTTAATTCACGAGCAGCCGCGCGACCGGGCCGCACATCGAGCGTGTCCTCGGCGTTCATGCCATCAAGCACATGCTTGATGCCGTTCTGCTCAGCGCACTGACGCAGGGCGCGATAGACGTGGTCTTTGCAGAAGTAGCAGCGATTTGGCGCATTCGCCTGGTATGCGGGATCGTTTACTTCTTCGGTCGGCAGCAGTTCAAGATGCGCACCGAGCTGCTGAGCGAGAGCAACGGCCTCGTCTTTTTCGCTTTGCGGCAGACTGGGGGAGACGGCGAGCAGGGCGATGACATTCTCACTGCCTAGCGCATCCAAGGATGCCTTCAACACGAGCGTACTGTCCACGCCGCCGGAATATGCAACGGCGACGCGTCCCAGAGGCTGGAGAAGGGCGTGAAGTTTTTGAATCATAAGGAAGTCATCAGGTCTTTTTGGAACTTCGGCGCCAGGCTGCGGATGAGGGTGAGGATCATTTTCACCGTCTCCGCATCGTCACGACGTCGTTCACCACTTTGCTGCGGTGTGAGATTGTCCGTGACGCGAGCCATGACGGAAGGATAGGCCCAGCGGTGGTTCACGTTGCTGAGCACGCTGTCGCGCAGACTTATCAACTGACGGTCCAGATTGCTCGGCGTGCTGATGTCATTGCCCACGAACCAGTAAACGTAGTGTGCACGCAGCGGCAGTTTGGACCGGTCAGGCAGCAGGACTTCGCGCTCGATGGCGAGATCGCGCACACGCAGGGTCGCGCCTGAGATCAACTTCACCTCGCGCACGGTCGAACTCGTGATGGTCCACCCTTGGCCATCAAGACAGACTTCGGGACGGTGAATGCTGCGAGTGTCATTCCCAGCGATGACGAGGGCGGCATGTGCAACATCGCGATGATCAATGGATCCGCCAGGGGTGTGATACTCACGTTTCTTGATGATGGTGTCTGCGGGGAGGAGTTCACGCTCTTTGTCACTCGGGTCTTCGCTTACGCCGATAAAACCGCCTGCCACCATCGGCAGTTCAGAGAGCACACCGGCCTCATCCCCCCCTTTTGTCTGTGGTGAGAACTGGCACAACAGGATGGTCATGCCGCAAAGCGCCACGAGGATGATGGCACGAGTAATCATAGGACGGGAGCAACGACCTGACGCGCAACCGTGCGCGAGCGTTTGAAACCCAGGCCGCCACACAAGCGGTTCAGCAGCCAGGAGGCGAACTGCAGCAGCAGCAGTGCAACGAGGAAGACCCCAATGCCGGTGAACTCATGGAAGACGGAGACCTCCTTCTCAGCATCGCCAATGGCCCAATGCTGACCGAAGACCATGGCCGAGAAGATCAAAACAAGGATGCGCGCCATGTTTGCCACGATGGCGATGGGCAGGATCATGGCGAACAGAGTGAGCCTGCGCCACATCACGCGCTGGCGGAAATAGCTGAACAAGGCGCCGACGACGAGCAGCGCAAACAAGGAACGCATGCCAGAGCACGGTGCGGCGATGCCCACGCTGAACAAGTCGCCCGCCTTGCGGCCTAACTCAGTGTTTGGCATGGATTGCAACGCGGTGCCGGAGACGAGGGAATCGACGCCCACGGCATTGAGGACAAAACCTGTCGTCTTCACCATGAGGAGGCGCATCTGGTAGCCGATGCTTTCTTCCAGAAACGGCAGCGGCCACATGAAGCCAAGCATCAGCCAGGCGAACAGCCGGGTACGGCTGCGCCGTGCACCTTCGAGCCACAGCGATGCGCCTGCAATCAAGGTCATGATGCCCAAGTAGCCGCAGTAGAAGTTGTTGGCGCGGAACCCGGCGAAGTAGAGGAACAAACCGAAGACGATCAGGATCACACCCGAACGATTTGAGGAGACAGGAAACTGCGCCACCTGATTTTTACGCCTCCAGAGCAGGAAGCCGACAATGAATGGCAGCAACGCGCCGTGCTGCCAGGTGGGGTCCTTCCACTGCATGAGCAGTTCGGTGAGGATGGTCCGGCGGAAATGACCGTAACCGGCCGCGTAGGGCTGAATGGCAATCAACAGCAACCCAGTGGATGCCAGCAGCGCCAGAACGAACCATGATGATACGCGCAAACGACTCATGATGATTGCCTGAGGAAGGAAGCTAGCAATTTATTTAACTGTGCCTTCCACATTTGAAATTCATTGAAGGCAAAAGTCAGCAGTGCGATGCTGGAAGCGTCGTAGATGCTATGATGGGCCATGGGGTCGCATATAAGACATTAAGGATGAATCATAGGGGTATGATTCCAGGACAAGCCTGTCAAAACATTCAATGCTCAAGACGCTGCTCATTTCCAAAGTGAACCAACTCGGCGACAACGTCGTGTATCTTCCCATCGTGCAGTCGCTCGTGGCGGCGCTTCCGGGATGGCGCATTGTGGTGCTTACGAGTCCGACGGCGGCGAGATTGTATGAAGTCTGCTGTCCTGAGGTGGAAGTCATCACTTACGAGACGGCGGAATTCAATGGTGCGTGGCGAAATCCCACGCGGCTGTGGCGCTTTTGGCGGGATATTCGAGCTATCAATCCGGACGCATGCCTGCTCGGTAGTGATCAGGGAAGCGTGGCGCACATGCTCGCAAGGTGCAGCGGTGCCCGAATGAGCGTCGGACCATTGTCCGAGCGGGTGAAGCTGAACGCGCTGCTGAATCTCCGCGTGCCATCGGATGGTGAGGATCATGTGGCGATCTATAACTGGCGCATCGCGCAGGCACTGATAAGCCGTTTGAAAATGCCTGCTTTGCCAGAAAAAATGCCCCCGCCGGACTTGAGCGTTTTTGGCCGCGAAGTACATGGATCGGTGGTGATGCATGCAGGTGCGAGCCGCGCCTACAAGCGGTGGCCGTTGGAACGCGGCGTCGAACTGGCAAACCGGCTGTCTGCCCAGCATGCGGTGACGTGGTTTGAGCAGAGTGAACCTGGAGAAGAGATGCTGAAGCCGGAGGTGCGAAGAGTGAAACCTGGGACACTGGATGAACTGGTTCGCGTGCTGGCGGGTGCGAGGCACTTCATCGGCAACAACTCGGGACCAATGAACATCGCCTCGGCACTCGGTGTTCCAGGTACGATCTTCAACGGGCCTTCGACCTCCAACTGGGATCCGCCGTGGCATACAGACGGCTTTGACATCCTTCGTGATCCCAAACTGGCCTGCCAGCCTTGTGATCAGCTTTCGCATCCCGTGAACGCCTGCCAGAACATTCAGCGGCCGATGGCCTGCATGGACCGCTGGAGTGTGGATGAGGTGCATCGGAGGATCGAAACGCGGCTAGCTGCAGCTTGAGTCCGACCACTGACGATTGACGAACAGATGAACGTCGTCGCAGGCGGAGGAGGTCTTGATGCGTTCAAAGCCATGGCTCGAAAGCTTGTTGTGGAGGGCTTCCTGCTTTGCCGGCTCTGCGGCGTGGATTTCGATGACGAGATAATGGATACGCCTCAGGCTAGCGGCCGTGTCGCCGAGCAAGATTTCGTACTCAGCCCCTTCGACGTCCATCTTGCAAAGATCCACGGCTCCCTCAGCGAAGCCGCGTGTCATGATTTCATCAAACGTAAGCACCTCGATGATGGCCTCCTCATTCACGACGCCATTCGCTACACCATAGATGGAAAAGCCGGTGCCGCCGGTTGGGAATGAAAGCGTGAGCTCACGCGGATGACCGCCGACGGCGACGTTCAGAATTTTTGGCCGAAGGCCGACGTTCTGCCTGATATTGAGTGAAAGCCGGGAATGAGTGAATGGATTCACCTCGACGCAGGTGAGATTTGCGAGTTCGAAGCCGAGGTCGAGGCAAAGCAGCGGGAAACCGCCGCCATTGGAACCGAGGTCCAGAAGCCGCAACTGCCGAGGCAACTGCATTTCCTTGAACAGTTCCCGATACATCAGGCCAGCGATACAGTCACGGGTGCCGCATTGATCACCCGCGTGATGATCTACCAAGAACTTGAGCCGGCCCTTCGAGTAAATTGTCCAGCCAAGCCGCCGACCAAGCAGTCGCTGGCAGAGGGTGAATAACACCCGATCAAACTGGCTGATGGCACGCAGGCCGCTGAGGGCGTTGGAGAGCCTTTGAAACATGACATCAGGCTTTCACAGCTTCGACAAAGAGATCTGGCATGGCCGTCATGCGGTCGATGCCCGGAGTCTGAGGCCCTTTGCCATGACGAAGCTGGATGAGCACGCGGCAACACCCATAAACCAAGGTGCCGAGCAGGGCGCGTAAACGGCCGCCGAGGCTGGATGAGCAGTAATGCAAGCCGGAGACGCGGACTTCATTCAAGCCGCAGGCCCGGAGGCACTGAGCCAGGCTGCTGGGCGTGTGGCCGGTCTCATGCGTGAAGTCACCGTAGCGGGTGACGGAGGACATGGGGCTCTGCGCATTGAAGGTGATCATCCACAATTTCCCACCCGGCTTGAGCGCGTTTCTGGCGGCGGTCAGGAAGCGGATGAACTCGTCTTTGGTGAAGTGCTCGATGATGTCCTTCGCATGCAGGAGATCGAATGCAGCGGTGTGTGATTCGAGGAAGGAGATGACGTTTTCCTCGGCCCACTTGCGGTCGGGATCGTTTTTCCGGGCAATGGCGAGGTCGGTGGGCGAAAGATCGACGCCGGTAAGCTGGGTGAAGCCTTTGGAGGAAATCCACGCCATCCACTCGCCTTTGCCACACCCAAGATCGACGATGCTGGAACTGCGGTCCGAAGGCAGGTGAGAGTAAGTCGCCTCGTATTGAGCGTGCTGCATGCCGGCATCGAGCGCCTTTTGACCTTCGAAGGAGGCGGAGTAGTTGCGATAGAGGATGTCGCGATAACTGCTCATGCGGCGAGCTGGTGCTGGATGAATGTGGCCCACTGTGCAGCGACGGCCTCATGGGTGTAGAGACTGCGAGTGCGATCGAGCTGGCTCTGAGCGATGGAGGAGTCATTCATCACATCCCGAATGCGCCCGGCGAGCGCTTGGGCATCGCCATGAGGAAAAACGGCTTCCTCGTGGCCGATGACCTCGGGGATGGCGCCACTGCTGGAGCCGAGGGTGGCGACGCCGCAGGCCATGGCTTCGATGAGGACATGGCCGAACTGCTCCTCCCAGCAGAGCTGCATCGTGCGCACCGGCTTGCTGGCAAGCACGAAGACATTCAGGCAGCGCAGGAAAGCGGGAATTTCGAAATGCGGACGAGGCGGCAGCAGATGCAGCCATGGCCGCGTTTGCTGCTGTTCTTTGAGCCAGGATTCGAGCCTGCCGGAACCGAGAATGGCAAGATGAACGTTTTTCAATGCATCGCAGGCTTGGAGCAACTCATGGAGGCCTTTTTCTTCCGTCAACCGACCGCAGTAGCCGACGATGAATGCGTCAGCAGGCAAACCGCAGTCCTGGCGCAGCGCTACGCGCTCGGCAGAAGAAGCAGGCTGATGATTGTCGAGATCGACGCCGAGCTGCGGAGAGACGAGCACATCGTCTGCGCGCGCGCCATGCTTTTGCACGAGTTGTGAAGCGGCTTGATTGCCAGCGATGATGAAGTCGGTCGTGGCGGTCATAGCACGATAGATGGGAGCGAGCATGAATCCCTTCCAGCCGGGGCGCTCGACGTTTTCCCAGGTGAACTCACCGAACAGGGCTTGAGCCTGGAACAGGGCTTTCAAAAATCGTGCCTGCCAGCAGACACGGGCCCAGGGTTCATTTTCGACGAGTACGGCATCGAAGCGGTGCGAGCGCATGACGGCGGCGAGGCCGGTGTAGTGAAAGGTGGTGCTGGTTTTACCTGAGCGCGGCAGGCGGATGAGTTGATAGTTGCGAGTTGGGGCGTCGGAGTCGTTGTCGAAGTCGGACGAGGGACGCCCAAGCACGAGGTTCTGCTCGGGGGTGGAGGTGACGCAGACGAGATCAAAATGCGCGGCGAACGCCTGCAGCTTTTTGCGATTTTCGAGCGCGGCGTAGGTGTGGCCGATGAGCAGCAGGCCGGGTCTCATGCGGGGGATGAGGCTGCGCCAAAGGCTGCTTCACAGACGACAGAATCAGCAGCACATGCCTCTGCAAAAATTTGCGCCCAGTCTTCGCCCGCAGGCAGGATGCTGTGACGTTTGAGAAGCAGCTGACGTGAGTTTTCCAGAGCGGCAAGGAATTCGGGAGAGTCGCGCTGATCTTCGACTTGATGGCACGCCCGCGCCCATGCCTCCGGATCGAGATTGTGGAGCATCGGCACGGGATAGCGGCACTCTGAAAACAACTCGGAGAGGCCCATGCTGTGATTGGCGAGCACCGGCACACCTGCGGAGATGGCTTCCATCGCGGCGGTAAGCCCAGCCGGATTGTCACACGGCACAATGGGGAGCAGCACCATGGGAGCGGCATGTAAATACTCAAGGTACTCGCGATGCGAGGCGTTCACGACGAGTTCAAAACGCGGATTGGCAATCTCATCGGCAAAGCGGTTGTGCACAGACGGAATGCGAGCAATGCGTGTGATGGAAAGACCGCTATGCAGCAGTGGGGCAACGATAGATTCGTCACGACTGATGTTGCCTGGCAGCAGGGCGCGGGTTTTTGGCACATCATCTTCAGGCTGAAACCAGCCGGTGTCGATTTTCCACGGCCGTAAAACGACCCGATGAGAACCCAAGCGCTGCGATGTGGTGGCGAACTGCTCGAACGTGATGCACTCGACCTGAAAGGCGGGCGCGGCATTTTTCAGGCTGGAAGCGAGGCGCTGAAGCGCAGTGTCATGATAAACGACGCGACGAATGATTTTTCCTTCGGTGCGAAACAGGCCGCAGCGGGACAGCAGGAGCAGGACCGTGTAGTGAATGCCGCTGAGGCAATAGATCATGCGCGCCCGGCGAAGGGTGGCGTAGTTTTGCCAGACAAGGCGGAAAGCAGCGCTCAAGCGACGGAGAGCACCGCACTGTTTGCGGTGATAGTCGCATTCGAGCTGCTCATCATTCTGAAACCATGCACCGACCACGGCCTTGCCTTGAGCAGGCAGCGGCACCGCATCCAAAAAGCGACGCGGCCTGCCGCTGTAATCGTACAGTCCATGGGGAGCCAGGACGACAAGTTGGGACGAATCAGCCATAGGGAAGGTTTCGATTGAACGGTGTCGTGCCCGCATGCGCGAAGGAAGGGCGTTGCATCTGTGGTGACGACTGCTCTGGCTGCTGCTTTTTCACCCGCAGGCCTTCCTGATGAATGATGCAGGCATTCAGCGCGCCGGCGATGAACCAACAGAAGAAATTCACCGGAAAGGTGGAGGTGACATTGCCGGCAAAAATATTGTGGACGAGGAGGCCGAACTCGATGCCAACCATCCACAGGCAGATGCTGAAGACGGGAGTGCCGCGCAGTCCGAGCACGCTGCGGTGAAAAGAATGCAAGGCCAATGCCGCAATGACGAGCAGGATGCCGAGAGGCAGCCAGCCTATTTCGAGCAGCAGATTCGATATGAGATCATGGCTCGCGACCATGTGTGCCTCATGCAAATCAGCCGCCCCCTTGGTACCGTAGCCAAACATTGTCCACATGAGCGGGTTGTGCGCAATGTCATGCATGCCGTCGAGACGGTCGCAGATGGTCCAGAAGCGTGAAAACTGCACGCCGATGGCGGTGCCGCCAAAGTTTTCGAGCGCCCAGAGCGTGAGCCTGGTGACGGCATTGATCAGCTCCTGAGCAAAAATGCAGGCGGTGACGAACATGGTGGCAACGGTAGCGTAGAGCGCCGCCGTGCCGCGTGCGCTGCGCAGCACCGGCAGCAGCAGGATGGGCAGAAGCCAGTTGATGTTGGCAATACGCGCCATGCTGGCGATGCAGGCGACCACGAAGAGCGTGAAAAGCACGAAACTCATCCCACCCCAGGCCCGGGTGCCGGTGTCGCGATGATGGCGGCGCACCATGAGCGCAAGGCAGGCGCAGACAGCGCAAGTCGTGCCAAAGGGAGAGCTGTCCACCAAGGTGGAGAACGGACGGGGACGGACGTCATCGAGATGCTTTGAGAGCACCGTGAGACCGGAATTCAGGTATTCGATTTCGAACTCGCTGAGGCCGAAGATCTGCTGCTTGATGCCGTAGAGAGCGACGGGAATGAAGACGATGAGGCAGTATTTGATGAAGGCGATGATTTGCGCCGGAGTGCGAAAGATGCATGGAACCACAAACAGCAGGAACATGTAGGCCGCACCGTCCGCGAGCTGCGTGGCGGCCGCATTGAAACCGCTGCCACTGCGCAATGCGGATACACCGGAAACGATGAAACCGAGGAAACAGACGAGCAGTGAAACCAGTTTGCGTCTTTGATGAAAGCTGCCGTCATGAAGTGAGCGCACCAAGGTGCCGATGCAGATGCCGGCCAGCGTCAGCGGGCAGAGAGCGCGCACCCACATGATGTCGTTCATGGTGACATGACCGTCGAATATCATCATGCGCTTCAGCAGGTCGCTATAACCGGCATAGAGCACCATGAGATAGAGAGCCAGGCGCGGCTGGAGCACCGCGAGAATGCACGAGCCGATGGAGAGAAACTGCGCCAGCGCGCCGATGGTGTTGCCGCCACCGAGCAGCACGGACAGCATGACATAGACGGCACCGATGCCGCCGAGAAAGATGATGAAAGCCCTGCCTTGCATAAAAAAATCAGGAGTGCAGCAGCGACCGCATGCGCAGCAGCGTGAAACGCGGCAGGCCCATGAACGCACGAGTCATGAGGCCGGAGACGTTCAGGCGCAGCCAGGGTGAGAGATAGGTCCACACCACCCAGGCCAGCGTGTAGGAGACTAGCGTCGCCCATGCGGCGCCCACACCGCCATGCGCAGGAATCCACAGCATGTTCAGCGAGGCATTCACCACGACGGCAACGATGACAGAAGGAAGGTTTGCGACCAGCTTGTCTTCCACCGTCAGAATCTGCGTGCGGGCGATGCCGATGGCATACGGAATGAAGGCCCAGGCGTGCACACGCAGCATTTCGGAACTGCGGGCGAATTCATCGCCGAAGGCAAACGACATCCAGGGAGAGAGCACCAACAGGCCGACTGCGACGGCACAGGCGAGCACGACGGAGGCAGAAAAGTAGTCGACCACGCTTTTTTCAAATCGTGCAGCCGTATGCTGACGATCCTGCATCAGCCGTGGCAGGAAGAGCGTGGCAAGGATGCCCGGCATGAAGTAGGCCATTTCAGAAACGCGCACAGCAGCCCCATAGATACCAGCCTCCTCAGCGCCATGCAGCCATTCGATCATCATGGTGTCGAGACGGAAAAGCAGGATCAATGCAGCCTGGGAGGCAAGCTCAGGCCAGGAACGGCTGACAAGTGCGAACGCGCGTGAGAATTGAAAGGCACCCCGTCTGACGCTGCCGCCGCAACGATGGAAAACGAGTGCGCAGAGAGAGATGAAGATCCAGCCTTCCAGCGCATACGTCAGGGCAAAAAACCACAGGGGTGCCCGACACCATATGCCCACCGCAATGCAGGCGGCGCTGACGATGAAGCCGGTAAACTGGGCGATGACAAGCTGCGATACACGCCCGTGGGCCTCAAGCCATGAGAGGATTTCGGTGGCGGGATTGGTAAGCAACTGCGTGCCATAGACGACGAGCAGCAGCATGCCTTCCGGTTTTCGCCAGCCGATCCATGCGATCAAACCGGCGAAGAGAGATGCGGAAACAATGAACCGGGCCGTGATCGTGGTGCCGAGCACGGCGGGCTGATCTGCTCCCTCCTTCATGAGTTCGCGCACGGTGTAGCGGGCAAAGCCGAGTTCGCCGACACTCAGGAGAATTGACACGACGGCCATGGCGACGGCGATCTGGCCGAAGCCACTGCCGCCGAGATACCGCGCAAGCGCACAGGTGAGTGT
This sequence comes from Verrucomicrobiaceae bacterium UBA7681, assembly GCA_002482965.1. Taxonomy (GTDB): domain Bacteria; phylum Verrucomicrobiota; class Verrucomicrobiia; order Verrucomicrobiales; family Verrucomicrobiaceae; genus Prosthecobacter. The sequence goes on from DLGZ01000048.1 coordinate 292,855, forward strand.
GAAGCTCAGTGCAAGGCGTGCCATGCGCAGCGTCGTCGCCAGCGAGAACGTTTTGAGAATGTGACTGCCAGCGGCCATGAAGGACGCGAAACGCGGGCTTTAAGCTGCCGCGAAGCTTTGCTCCGCAACATCGCATAGGAGATGCCCGATGAGGAGGTGGCATTCCTGAACGCGTGCGGTGATGGCGGAGGGTGCTTTGAAGCACAGCTTGGCTTCAGCCGCGCAATCCGCGCCTTTTTCGCCAGTGAAGGCGATGGTGACGCAGCCGCGTTTGTTTGCAGCCTGAAGCCCCAGGAGGACGTTTTTGCTCGTGCCTGAGGTGGAAATGCCGAGCACGACATCACCCGGCTGGGCGAGGGCCTCGATCTGGCGCGAGAAGACGGTGTCGTAGCCGAAATCGTTGCTGTGCGCGGTGAGGATCGAGGTGTCGGTGGTCAAGGCGAAGCCAGCGAGGGCCGGACGATTGATGCGATAACGCACGACGAGTTCGGCGGCGAGATGCTGCGCGTCTGCAGCGCTGCCACCGTTGCCGAAGAAGATGATTTTCTTCCCGTCCTTCAATGCGGTGAGCCAGGCGGTGGCCAGCGGAGCGATCTGATCACTCATCGCGGTCAGTTTGGCGATGGCGTCCTGATGCTCGCTGAGGTGGGTTTGAAAAAGAGAGGAGAAATCGGTGCTCATTAGGATGAGAAGGCTGCCAGCAGTTCGTCTGGCGTCAATGTGGCGGTGCCGAGCTTGCCAACGACGATGCCGCTGGCGTGGTTCGAGATTTCAGCGGCTTCGCGCAGGCTGTGACCGCTGGCGAGAGCGAGTGTGAGCAGGGCGATGGCGGTGTCACCAGCGCCGGAGACATCGAAGACTTCACGTGCACGCGTGGGGATGTGATGCGGAGGCTGGTCACGCTCAAACAACATCATGCCCTGCTCACCAAGGGTGACGAGGACACTGGCGACGTTCCATTTGGCGAGCAGCACACGGCCCACTTCGAGGATTTCCTTGTTTTCGAGCGGGGCTTCGGAGAGGAGATGATCTTCGAGACCGGCAGCGGCAAAGGCTTCGAGGCGGTTTGGCTTCACCAGCGAAACGCCGGCCCAGGGCAATGGATTGCGCGGAGACGGATCGACGGTGACGATGAGCTTGTGCTCGGCGGCGATCATCGCGACGAGCTGCATGAGTTGCTCGGTCATGAAGCCCTTGCCGTAGTCTTCCAGGATGATGGCGTCGAGGCTGGGTGCCAGGTCACGCAGGCGCTGCTCCACCTCGATGAGTTCGGCATCGGTCAGCGGCAGGAGTTTCTCGCGATCAACACGGACGATCTGCTGCTGGCGTGCGGAGACGCGGGCTTTCGAGATGGTGGGCAGTGTTTCATGTACCAGCAGCGGGGAGGGATCGACCTTGTCTTCGATCAAGAGGGCGCGGAGCTTGTCTGCGGACATGTCCTTGCCGACGCGGCCCATGAGATGGGTGTGCGGTGAGAAGGGCGAGATGTTGCGGGCGACATTGGCAGCGCCACCGGGATAAAACTCCTCACGGGTGACTTCGACGATGGGCACGGGTGCCTCCGGCGAAATGCGGCGGACATGGCCCCATATGAAGTGATCGAGCATGACATCTCCCACCACGAGGATGCGGCCTTGCGCGAGGCGCTGGAGATGATCGCGGGTGAAGGTCATTTGCTGCGGCGTGCGCGGACGGCGGCGGCGAGTTCATCGAGCATGCCGGTGGTGGTCTCCCAGGAGACGCAGGCATCGGTGATGCTCTGGCCGTATGTGATCGGCTGGCCGGGCTTGGTGTCCTGGCGACCTTCGACGAGATGGCTTTCGATCATGACACCAGTGATGGCTTGGCTTCCTGCGGCGATTTGTTCGGAGAGAGAGGTGGAGACGAGGGGCTGCTTGCGGTAGTCCTTGAGGCTGTTGCCGTGGCTGCAGTCAACCATGACGCTGGCGGGCAGCCCCCGTGCGGTGAGCTGGTCTGCGACAGTCTTGATGGAGGCCGCATCGAAGTTCGTGCCGGCTTTGCCACCGCGCAGGATGACGTGGCAGGCATGGTTGCCCTTGGTGTTCACGATGGCGGCAACACCGTCCTTGGTCACGGAGAGGAAGCAGTGCTGGCCTTTGGCGGCCTCGATGGCATCCAGCGCGACTTGAATACCGCCGTCGGTGCCGTTTTTGAAACCCACTGGCATGGACAGGCCGGAGGCGAGCTGGCGGTGCACCTGGCTTTCAGTGGTGCGTGCCCCGATGGCGCCCCAGGCCACCACATCAGCGATGTACTGCGGGGTGATCACGTCGAGGAACTCCGTGCCGGCTGGAACGCCGCGCTTGGTGAGCTTGATCAGGAGATCACGTGCGCCACGCAGACCGCCGTTGATGTCGAAGGAGCCGTCGAGATGCGGGTCATTGATGAAGCCCTTCCAGCCGACGGTGGTACGCGGCTTTTCAAAATAGACGCGCATCACGATCTCCAGATCGGCGGCATATTTCTCACGGGCCTGAATGATGTGCTGGGCGTATTCGAGCGCCGACTTGGTGTCGTGGATCGAGCAAGGGCCCACGACGACAAGCAGGCGGTCATCCTTCAAAGTCAGGATGGCTTCGGCGCGTTTGCGCGAGTCTTCGATGAATGCGGATTCCTGCTCACCCAGGCGGAACTCATGCATGAGCAGAGCGGGCTGGATGAGAGGGAGGATTTCAGCGACGCGAAGGTCGTCAGTGGGATGGGTTCGGCTCACGGCAAAAGGGGGCAAAAAGCGGGCGCGCAGAATGGAGGATTCTGGCGTGAGAGGAAACCGAAAGTTCAGAGAAGATGAGAAATCTCCGGCCAGCGGCAAGCTGCCGCCCGTGGTGCCCGTCAATTAGGCACCACCACAGGTCGATGGGATTGGGGTGCGCACAGGACGCAGGCATGTGGGGCCATTTGTGGGATGCCACTCATAGCAAATATGCCAATTACGGAAATTTTGCATGGATTGAGTATTTTGGCAAAGCTAAATATCAATGGAATCCCCTGGTGATGACCTGCTCATCCGGCTTCTCTATGGGTGTGGTGGGCCAGCGCCCAGAGCTGGCGGCACCTGAGCGGACCGATCCCTGCTGTTATGTTTGAGTTAAAGGGGCGACAGCCTGACCTATAACGATCCGGCATACTTCCCATGCCAACGGTTTATTCGCAGTCTGCAAACAACCGCTCTATGCATGCAGCATGAGATTCACACGTCTTCCTTTGTTTCTGGCCCTCCTCAGCGCGCCTTTTTGGGCAGGCTGCAAAAAAAGTGACGGGGTGGCGGAGACCACGTCCGAGGGGCTGACCAAGATCAAGATCGGCTACATTGGCCTGACATGTGAGGCCCCTCTTTTCGTGGCCAAGGAGCAAGGCTTCTTCAAGGAGTTTGGCCTGGAGGCGGAGATGGTGAAGTGTGAGTGGTCGCAGTTCAAAGACGTCCTGGGACTTGGTGGTTTCCACGTGGCCCATCAGCCGGTCATGGCCTATTTGAAGCCCATCGAGCAGGGGATGGATGTGAAAATGACCGCAGGGGTGCATCTTGGCTGCCTGCGTGTGCAGGCCCCCGTCAATGGCAAGATCAACACCATCCAGGACCTGCGAGGCAAGCGCATCGGTGTGCCCGGTATGGGCACCCCGCCGTTCATCTTTGCCAATCGCGTGCTAGGCGACAATAACATCGATGCCAAAACGGAGGTGGAATGGAAGATTTTCCCCTCCGCCGAGCTGGGCCTAGCTCTCGAAAAAGGCGAGGTGGACGCCATCGCCAACGCGGAGCCGATCGGCACCATGCTGCTGGGCGAGAAAAAGGTGAAGACCATTGCCGACCAAGCCGTGGACGCGCCCTATGCCGGTGAGTACTGCTGCGCGGTGCTGATGAACGGCAAATACGTGGCCAATAACGCCGCCGCCAGTGCCGCCGCCACCAAGGCCGTTCTTAAAGGGGCCAAATGGGTGGAGACCAATCCACGCGCCACGGCGCGCATGTCGATTTTGAAAGGGTACATCGCTTCCAGTCCGGAGCTGAACACTCAGGTGCTGGGGCAGCTGCGCTACGTGCCCAGTATCTCTGGTGGTGAGAAGGCGGTGTTCTCTGCAGCCGAAAGCATGAAACGCGCGCACATGCTCAGCGACACGACGGATCTCCAAAAACTCTCTGCCAGTGTCTTCGTGAAACTCGAAGGACTGACGGACGAGTGGGTGGCCGGTCTGAAAGTGGAGCAGGTGGCTTTTGGGCAGGTGCCGCCGGATCAGGCAATGCGGGTGGCCATGGAACTGTATGCCTGCGGTGGGCATCTGCTGCTCAAATCCTGCTGTGACGACACTACGCTAGTGGTGACCAAATAACCCCCTGTGCTCGTGAAAGAATCAGTGATTCCAAAACCTACAGCGGAGAGTTTAGTGCCAGCAGACTCGCGCGTGAAGATTCCGCCACTTCCATGGCGGACCGCGCTCGGCCTTGCAGGCGCGGCGGCGGCGGCCTTAGTCGTTCATTTGCTGATTTCCGGCAACGAACCTCCGGCTGAAACCCACGCCTTTACGGTGTTCACGACGATTCTGCTGGGCCTTGTACTGCTAGGGCTGGTGTCCCAGTTCTTTTGGTCTGGCCTTCGGCTGAGGCTGCGCGAGACCGGACCCATCATCGCCGCAGCCTTCGTGCTGATGGTGTTGTGGGAAATCATCACCACGGGCATTCGTTTGCTGCCCCTCCCCTACTTTCCGAGTCCAGCACGTGTGATTCAGAGCATGATTGATGATCGCATCATGATCTGGGACAGCACCTGGCACTCCCTGATTCTCCTGATTGGCGGTTATGCGCTGGGAGTTTGTGCAGGCGTGGTTTCCGGGGTGTGCATCGGGTGGTTCTCTCCAGTGCGCTACTGGGGCATGCCGGTGCTGAAAGTAGTGGGACCTATTCCCGCCACGGCGTGGATTCCGCTGGCCTTGGTCGTCTCGCCTTCGGCGGTGATTTCCGCCACCTGCCTCATCGCCCTGGCTGTGTGGTTTCCTGTCACAATGCTCACGGCCTCCGGCATTTCCAATACGCGGGTGTCCTATCTGGATGTGGCCCGCACACTGGGTGCCAAGCCGGGTTTTTTGATCTTTCGCGTCGCCATTCCAGCGGCCATGCCGAACATCTTCATCGGGCTGTTCATGGGCTTGGGTTCTGCCTTCCTCACCTTGGTGGTCGCGGAGACGGTGGGGGTCAAATCCGGCCTGGGCTGGTATCTGAGCTGGGCCAGAGAATGGGCCGAATACGGCAAGGTGTATGCCGCGCTGGTCATCATGGCGGTGTTCTTTTCGTCAATCATGTCCCTGCTTTTCAAAGTTCGTGATCGTGTACTGGTATGGCAAAAAGGAGTGATCAAATGGTGACCTCATCTGTTGAAGGCTCCTCGGTGAGCGTGCGTAACGTCAGCCAGCATTTCCTGTCTCCGGAGCAGGTGCAGTTCTGCGCTCTGGACACGGTTTCCCTGTCTGCCAAGGCAGGCGAGTTCATCTCGTTCGTGGGCCCGAGTGGCTGCGGAAAATCCACGCTGCTGCGACTCATCGCCGGCCTGGCCTCGCCGAGTTCTGGCGAGGTGCTGGTGGGCGACGAAAAAATCTCAGGCCCCAGCGCGGAGCGTGGTCTGGTTTTCCAAGATCCCAATCTTTTCCCTTGGCTGAGCGTGCGTCAGAACATTCAGTCTGGCCTGATCGCCCGGGGTGTGCTGGCTAGCAAGAAGCATGAGGTGGATGAATTCATCCAGCTCGTCGGCCTCGAAAGTTTCGCCAATGCCTATCCGCACCACCTTTCCGGCGGCATGGCCCAGCGCGTGGCGCTGGCACGCGCGCTGATCAATCACCCCAAGGTGCTGCTGCTTGACGAACCGCTGGGTGCACTGGACGCCTTCACCCGCATGCGCATGCAGGATGAGGTTTTACGCATCTGGCAGGGACGCGGGACGACCATGCTGCTGGTCACCCATGACATTGATGAGGCCATCTACATGAGCGACTCCATCGTGCTCATGAGCCCGCGCCCCGGCCGCATTGAGCGCATCATCCCTGTCAACATTCCCCGCCCGCGCGACCGCGCCAGCCCGGAGTTTCTACGCCTGCGGGGTGAGATTTTGGAACTGCTGCACTTTGCCGGACATTGAGAGCGGCGACTTCGTCTGTGACGAAGTATGCAGGGCAGTAAGCGCCGCTGATGCAGACAAAAACAAAGGGCGGACTCACGTCCGCCCTTTGAAAGGTAATCTGTAACTGACCAGATCTCTTAGAGGTCTTCGCCCACGGCGTAACGCACGAAGCGGCGCACGATGAGGTTTTCGCCCAGCTCGGTGATCTTGCCTTTGATCAGATTCGCGATGGTGAGATCGGGATCTTTGATGAAGGCTTGTTCGAGCAGGCAGTTGTCGGCATAGAATTTCTCCATTTTGCCGTCCACGATTTTGTCCACGATGTTCGCGGGCTTGCCTTTGACCAGTTCGGCACCGATCTCACGCTCCTTGGCGACGAGGTCCGCTGGGACTTCTTCGCGCTGGAGGTAGCGAGGGTTCGAGGCGGCGATGTGAAGGGAGATGTCCTTCACCATGGCCTGGAAGTTGTCATTGCGGGCGACGAAGTCGGTCTCGCAGTTCACTTCGATGAGCACGCCAATGCGGCCTGCCATGTGGATGTAGGAGGCGATGATGCCTTCCTTGGTCTGGCGGTCGGCCTTCTTCTCGGCCTTGATGGTGCCGCTTTTGCGGAGGATGGTTTCAGCCTTCTCCAGGTCGCCGGCGGCTTCCGTGAGAGCTTTTTTGCATTCCATCATGCCTGCGTTGGTCTTTTCACGCAGGGTCATGACGAGTTTAGCGGAGATTTCAGCCATGTGTCGGTTGGGGGGGTGAAATGGGTTACTGCTTGGCTTCGGCGGTGGCGATGATGACGGGGTCGATCAGCTTCTGCAGGATGATGCGGATGGAGCGGATGGCGTCGTCGTTGGCGGCGATCGGGTAGTCGATGATGTTCGGGTCGGCGTTCGTGTCCACGAGGGCGACGATCGGGATCTTCAGACGGCGGGACTCATGGACGGCGATGTGCTCACGAGCGGAGTCAACGATGACGACGGCGTCAGGGATCTTGCCCATGTGACGGATGCCGCGAAGATTGCGCTCCAGCTTGATACGCTCGCGGTTAAGGCCGGCGAGTTCCTTCTTGGACATGAGCTTGAACTCAGGCTTGCTCTCGATTTCTTCGAGGTAGTTGAGACGGGCGATGCTCTTCTTGATCGTCTCCATGTTGGTGAGCGTGCCGCCCAGCCAGCGATGATTGACGTAGAACTGACCGCAAGCTTCGGAGGCCTGCTTCACGGCTTCCTGAGCCTGGCGTTTGCAGCCGACGAACAGGATTTTTTTGCCACGACGGGCGAGGTCAGCCAGGAATTCAGCAGCGGTGTCGATCTGCTTGACGGTTTCCTCGATGTTGAGGATGTGAATCTGGTTTTTGGTGCCCATGATGAAATTCTTCATCTTGGGGTTCCAGCGCTTGGTTTGATGTCCGAAATGGACACCGGCTTCGACGAGTTCGGCGAGGATCTGTGTTGACATGTGTTTGGTAGAAGGTGCCTGTCTTCCGCACGCTTTGGGGGCAAAACGCTCAGCCACAAGGGCTGATCCGGTCGAACGGGCTTCGGGTTGAACCCATTGGCCTGACCAAAATGGCCCGGCAAAAGGGGCGCGATGTTACCGGCATCCCTTACTACGGCAAGCAGTTTTTCATCTGCGGAATCGTCACACGGGGCGTTCACCCATGGGCAGCGGCCAAAACGCAGCCGCGTTAGGCCCTCCTGCGGCGCAAACACAATGGCAGGATCCCCAGCAGCAGGAGCAAGGCGCGGGCGGGCTCAGGGACGACGACCAAGGTTAGCGATCCGCTGCCACTGAAGTCGAGAATTTGCCAGGTGAGGCCATAGGTGCTGAGGTCGGGCAGATCCAGATTGCCCTCGTTGCCGATGTTGGCCCCCGTACGGTTATTGGTGCCGATGCTAAAAACGGAGGTCGTGCCCGTGTCGAGCACCGTGTTCCAGTCCAGCAGAACGAAGGTGTCGCCGAGGGTGGCCGTGTAGGTGTCTCCATTCACCACGATGTTGCTATTAACGTTCAGGGTGAGTGCGCCGCTAATGAGGATTTTGTCAGAAGCGAGGGTGGACGTGGCGCTGGAACCGGTGATCTGGAGCTCGATCACGGTGGTGGCGGCGACCGGGGTGAAAATGAGTTCGCTGGTGGTCAGGGTGCCGACCGCTGTGCCGCCATTGTCACCGGGCCGGACGGTGCCCTGAGTGACGGTGGTGGTGCCTTGAATCTGGCCAGTGCCGGAAAGCACCGCGGTTGCCCCATTGAGAACTACCTGGCCAGTGCCGGTCTGGCCGCTGCTAGAGGCACCCACTTGAAGATTGCCAGCAGTGACGGTGGTGGTGCCTGTTTGCGTGCTGGCGCCGCTGAGCACGAGGGTGCCTGCGCCGGTCTTGTTCAAAGCGCCGTCTCCACTGATTGAGCCGCTGACGGTCAAGGTCTGGCCGGTGGCGACATCCAGGGTGCCGCCGTTGCTGCCGAGGGTGATGTTGCGCTGGGCGCTGCCGCCGTTGTCGAGTGTCATCGAGGCGGTGGCAGAGAGGGTGCCGCCATTGAGGTTCACGGCGGAGCCGGTGGCGACGGCACCGAGGTTGGCGTTGCTGCTGATGCTGGTGATGCCGCCGTTGAGATAGGTGGCACCGGTGTAGTCATTGGTGCCAGAGAGAATCAACTGGCCGCCACCACTTTTGGTGAGGCCGACCGCACCGGTGAGGGTGGCGTCCACGGTGAGGGCGGCGCTGGTGTTGTTCTGAATGATAATGATGTCCTGGCCGTTGCCAGAGGTGAGGGAGCCTCCGGTGATGAGGGTGGCGTTGCCTGCAACGGTTGGGGTGACGAGAATGCCTCCGCTGCCGATGGTGTGGGTGCCATTGAGCGTGAGCGTCGGGGTGGCGATGGCGCTATTGAACCGGATGCTGCCGACGGTGACGTTGGCATTGAGGGTGAGGCTCGCTGTGAGGTCGAGATTGGTGGATGCGGTGGTGGCGGAGGTATTGGAATAAAGACCTGTGGCCAGAGCGACAATCTTACCACTGCTGTAGGTGGCCCAGCCAGTGCCATTGGTGTAGTTGGCATTTCCATTTTCGACGTAGAAAGTGGCATAACCGCCGATGATCCCGGAGGCGGAGTTCGTTCCTGTGGCGGCTATGCCCGAGCCACCACCGCCATTGGCGCTGAAAACGACGGTGCCGCCGGCTTCACGAGTGATCGCTCCCAAGGTCAGCGACATGATGCCGCCCCCCGTGCGAGTCTGATTTATCACGGACGATCCTGCGCGGATGGTCGCTCCGTTCAGAATCTGGGAGTTGGGCCCCAAAGTGCTCTGTTGTTGAAAAAACGTGCCGCCCCCCAGGACAAGAGCTGAGCCGGAATTAATGATGTTGCTGGTCGGTGCACCACTGCCGAAGAGGATCCTCAAAGTACCGGCATTCACCGTGGTCGCCCCTGTGTAAGTCTGGGCAGCGCTGAATGTCTGAATTCCTGCGCCCACCTTGGTAAGGGCACCGGCTCCGCTCAGGACCCCGGAATAGGTTTGTGAAGCGCCGTTGTTTCCTATGGTAAGCGTCACGGCGTTGGAAGCGTTGTCGGTGAGCGCGAGGTCGGTGGTGCCAGTGAGGCCGCCGAAGGTGAAGCTGTGGCTGGCGACGGATGAATCAAACACGATGCCAGTGCCCCCGGTGGTGACGGTGCTGCTCTGCAAGGCCAGACTATTGGCCAGAATGAGACTGCCAGACGTGATGGTAGTGGCCCCCGTGAAGGTGTTGGCTCCCCCAAGGGTGAGGACCGAGTCAGCCGCGCCATTGAGGGTGAAGGCCAGGGCACCTGTGCCGCCATTGCGCAGAGTCCCAGCATACGTGTTGGCGGTGCTGGCTGCGAGGGCAACGGTGAGGGTCACAGCCGTGTTCGAGCCGTTTTCCACGGCGGCGGTGCCAGGCGTGAAGGCCGTGCTTAAGCCGGTGAGTGTGAAGTTGCTGCCGTTGAGTTGGAACTTGGTGCCTGAGGTGGCGGCCGCGCCAAAAACGAGCGCGCCATTGGCGGTACCGTAGGCGGTGTTTACCACCGGCGTGCCCAGCGTCAAAATGCCACCTGCATTGATGGTGAGGGTACCGCCAAAATTGACGGTACCCGTGCCGGCACTGCCTCCATTGACCTGCGGAGAGAGCAAGGTGCGGGTGCCTGCAGAAACGGTGATCGCATTGGCCAAGGTAAAAGTGCTGCCTCGGGCCACGCCGAACTGCAGAGTGCCACCACTGGCCTGAATGGTGCTGCTGCCTGCGGAGCCAGCATTGAGCAGCACCACGGTGCCACCGCTGAGAGTGAGGCCGTTGGTAATGGTATTGGCGGTAGAGAGCGTCACTGCTCCACCACTGACAGTGAGATTGGTGAGGGTGTTGGACGCTGAAAGCGTCAGTATTCCTCCGCTGACAGTGACATTAGTTAGGACGTTGGACGTGGCGGAGAATGTCAGCGCCCCACTGGTGACGCTGACGTCGTTAAGAGTGACGGCGCTGGCCAGGGTTTGAATGGCTCCAGCCACAGTCAGCCTGCCACTGCCGGTGAAGGTGCCGCTGTAGCTCTGCGTGCCGGAGGAGAGGGTGAGAGTCTGTCCACTGGCAAGATTAACGACGCTGCTGCTGGCCAATGAGCCGGCACTCAATCCCCCAATGACCTCGCTGCCCTGAACATCGAAGGTATTGGCGGAGGAGTTGGCAAAAGAGACCGCACCGGCGTCGGCGAGAGCACTGCCACCGCTGATGCGCAGTGTGGAAGCAGAGATGGCGGTACCGCCTGCGTAGGTGTTCGTTCCTGTTAACGCGATGATACCCACCCCGCTGATCGTCACACCACCAGCGCCTGAAATGTTCCCGCTGATGGTGAAAACGCTGTTCGCGGAGGCTGTACTGAGGGTGGCGACCTTGCCGCTGGCGATGGTGATGTTTCCCAACCAACTGACGGATGGTGTGATGAGGGTGGCAATGTTGGTGGTGAGCGTGCCTGAGTTGACAAAGTTCAGCGTGGTACCTGAGGCGTAGTTGTAATTGGTGTTACCGCCAGTGTTCTGCCGGATGTCAAAGCCGCCGCTGATGATGTTGATGGTGGCGAGTCCGTTCAAGGCACCGCTGTTTTCCAGCAGGCTGATGGGTCCGGTGGTGTTGACATTGAGCGTACCGCCTCCGGCGAAGGATGAGTTGTTCAGCCAGATGCGTGTACCTGTGAGTGTGACCGAGCCAGTGGCGATGAGCGCGGTGGAAATGGTGGGAATGATCGACGAAGAACCGGTGGAACTGTTAATGATGGCACCATCGCTTAGCGTGATGGAAGTGCCGCCGCTGAGGGTGACCGCACCTTCTTCAAAATAAAGTCCATTGGCAGACTGCTCGCCGCTGACGGTGATGGCAGTACCAGCGGTGCCATTGGTCCCTGCGGAAAAGTGCAGGTCGTTGGTGCCGTCGGTGGTGCTCTGGAAGGTGTTGGTAACACCGGCTGGGTCGGTGTTCCAAAACAAGCTGGTGCCCCAGGTGCCCGTGGCGGCACCGGAGCCGTCGGCTATGCCATTGGTGTCCCAGTACAAGTCGTTGGCCGCCTGCAGTCTGCCATTGGGACAGACCATGGTCAGGAAACAAATGGTCCAGACGATGGTCGGCGCAAAACAGCCATTCACCCACGCCCCCAAAGCACGCAGCGATGACGCTGCGGCCTGCGGTAGAGGGAATGAAAATGAAAAGCGGGGGGCGGCAGCTGGGGTGGGGGCGGCGTTCAAATCAACGAGGTTTTTTACCAGACATGCATCTGGGGGGCGAAGGGAGAAAATAGCATACGCCATAGCCTGGGTGTTTTCGACGGCAAAATAATGCCCTCGGCACTAGGGGAAAGCGTCAACCCAGATAAACCTTTAACTGCCACTGGCGGTGAGCCTTACACCAGCTTGGCCAGCGCGTCCGGCAGGGGTAGAACGAAGTCCATTTTTTCCTCGGTCGCGGGGTGGAAGAAATGGAGCTCGCTGGAGTGAAGGCCCAGACGGCGGGCGGGATCGGTGGTGGCACCGTAGGGCTTGTCGCCGATGATGGGATGGCCCATGTCGGAGAGGTGGACGCGGATCTGATGGCGGCGGCCGGTTTCGAGCTTCAATTCGACGAGCGTGGTGTGGTGCGTACGCTTGAGCACTTTGAAGTGGGTGATGGCCTCGCGGGTGTCTTCATCCGGCGGGACGCTGCGGACGCGGAGGGAGAACTCTTCATTGAGGTGGCAGCGCAGGGTGCCGGAATCGCGCTTGATGACGCCTTCGGCGATGGCGAGGTATGTTTTGTCGAAGCGATGCCAGTTCTGCTGCAGGATGCGCTTGAAGGGCTCGGTTTTGGCGAAAACGATGAGGCCGGAGGTGTCGCGGTCCAGGCGGTGGACGATCCAGACGCGATTGCGGACATCGGTGCCGCGCACATGGTCGGTGAGTGCGGCGTAGGCGGTGCGGCCACTGCCGGAATCCGTGGCCACGGTGAGCCAGCCGGCCCCTTTGTTCAGCACGATGATGGCCTCGTCTTCATACACGATGCTGAGACCGGCAGGTATGGGGGTCACGTCGGCCCGTGGGGCACGCTCCACCTTGATGGTGATCTTGTCGCCGGGCTTGAGCTTGTGGTCGTGGCGGGTCACGGCGTGGTCATTCACGCGGACGCTGCCGTATTTGAGCCACTGCTTGAGACGCGTGCGCTTCATGTCCGGCCAGTTCTCAAAGAGAAAGGGCAGGAGTTCGACGGTTGCGGTGACGGTGCGTTGCTCAGACATGGGGTCTCATGCCACGGAAAAAAGAAGCTGGCTAAGGAAAAGCGGGGTGGCACGTTCCTGCTGAGCTCAAAAACGCGCCTCTCATGCCCCTGCTTCGCCCTTTCCTGATCGTTCCATTCCTTGCAGCCTCCTCCGTCTTTGCGGTGGATTTCAAGAAGGACATTGCGCCCATTTTGGAGAAGAACTGCTACGAGTGCCACAGCCGAAAGACAGGCAAAAAGAAGGCCGGTTTTATGTTTGACGACCTGGAGTACTTTAAGGGGGACATCGCCGACAATGATGTGGCGCAGATCCGTCCGGGAAAACCTTCGGAAAGCCATTTCCTAGAGGTCCTCGTCAATGACGGCAAGAACCACATGCCGCCCAATGAAAACCTTTCCAGCTCGGACATCAAAAAGATCACGGAATGGATCAGCGAAGGGGCGAGTTTTGACAAAGATGCTCCGAAACTTGCCCCCACAGCGGTCAAAAAATCGCTGCCACCGATCATGAGCTGGACCAGTACCGAAGGCAAAACGATCAAGGCGGGTTTTGTGCGTTTAGAAGGCGGGAATGTGGTGCTGCGGATGCCAGCCAACGGTCAGGAGGCATCCGTGGCGCTAACGAGGCTGTCTGAGGCCAGCCAGAAGCTGGCGCGTGATTGCGCGGCACCTTGAGATCAGATATCCGCCAGAGCGTCACTGACGGCGGCTTCGAGGGGGCGTGAGCCGCTGCCGCCGAGACGTTCGTCGAGGGCTTCGAGACGCTGGATGAGATCTGCGACGTGCTTGCGTGGATACATGCCACCGGCTTCGGCACAGAAGTGGGTGCGACAGCCAAAAGGGCGGTTTTTGTAGATGGTGCAGCGGCCCTCACGGCCCAGCAGGGGGCAGGCCCCATCAGGATGAGGTTTGAGCGCCTTGCGACCGCTGGCGCGAACTCCCTGTGCTGCATACAAAGCTTCTCCTCGGGTGAGCATCGGCGTGTGTCCTGCGAGCCGGAAGTGACAGCAGCCGGTGCGCATCTCACACTGGCGAGGCAGGGGGCGGCGCTCCAGCTCGGCATAAATCGCCTCTATTTCTTGGCGGTGGTCTGGCTTCGGAGGTTTCATACGGGGTGCATTCAGCATGGCTGTGCTGGCTTTTGTGGCACGCGATTTTTGCAAAGCGTCATTTTGAGATTTGAGATTTCCCATTCCACCCCCATCGTACGAGCCCGGGATGTCGCACCAGTCCAGTTACCGCGTCATCCGGGATCAACCACCATCCTCTAGAGACACCTGAATCACGCATGAGTCTGCCTGAAATCGCCGGACATGAATTGCAGGACCTAGTCGGCAGTGGGCGGTGTGGTGCTGTGTATCGGGCGGTGTCCACCAACGGCAAAGCCTGTGCGGTGAAGGTGTTCAGTTCGATGGCGATCAATCGCAAGGCCCTGGCCACCGCGTTCCGCGCTTTGCAGCAGATGCCGCACCATCGCGGTGTGCTGCCGGTGGAGAGCTACAGTTTTGACAGAACGCCCTATTTTTGCGTGATGCCGCTGGTCGGCGTGATGACGAAGGACAACCATGGCCGCCGTCAATGGCAGACGCCGACGCTGGAAGCCGCCTGCAACGGCCTGCCCCCGGAGCAGGCCTGGCGTCACATCTATGAGGTGGCCGATGCACTTTCCTGGCTGCACAAGCACGGCATCCCGCATGGCAACCTGCGCCCGTCGAACATCTTGCTGGAGGACGATGCGGAATCTTCGATCCGTCTCACCGACATCGCGCAGGGCTGGGTGGGGGGGATTCATCACCTCGAACTGACGGATCATTTTGTGCATCTGTGCCCGGAGCAGGCGGAAAACCCGGATGGCGTGTTCGCCGGCTATGGGCCTTCATGGGATGTGTACAGCTTTGGTGTGCTGGCGTATCGCCTGCTCAACGGCGTGCTGCCGCGCGGTGCGGAAATGTGGGAGAGCGAGGTCGAACGCGCCCGGCAGCAGGCGGCGTCAGGACTGGCGATGCAGGTGGACAGCAATGCGCTGCTGGCCGCCGTCAAAGCGCAGCCGAAAATTTACTGGCCAGAGGCAGCGCAGTCCAAGTGGGAGGAACGCCGTCGCAACATCATCGAGCGGGCCTTGGATTTGAACCCGGCTGCGCGCTGGGCTGACATGCGCGAGATTGTACGTGAGTTTGAGGTGCTCGAAAGCGACTACCTGCTCGAAGAATCGCGTGATCAGACGGTCCGCGAGCGTCAAAAGCAGGCGAAGAAGGTGCTTTCACTGCAGACCACGGCCATCGCGCTGCTGACCATTTTCGTGCTTTGCTTTGTTTACGCCTTCAAAACCCAGCGAAATCTGAACAAGGCGGAGAACACCATCGCCAGCATCAATGATGTGCATAAGATGGAGAATGATGCGCACCAAAGCCGCATTGACCTGCTGACAGGAGAGCGCGACAATGAGCGCAGCGCCAAGGCGGTGGCGGATCAAAACCTGCAGAACTCGCAGAACGCGGTGGACCAGTTCCTCACACAACTGCTGCAGACTCCCACGGGCAACGAGATGGAGGCAGGCTTTCAGAAGGAGCAGCTCCGCGATGCGCTGGCCTACTGCATGCGCGGCCTGCCTGCCCTGGAGCAATCACCGGCGCTCGGCGTCGAACGGTTGCGTTCCTATGGCAACATCGGCCAGCTACACCTCAAGCTGCGCAACAGCGTGCAGGCGGTGGTTTACCTCACAAAGGCGCGTGATCAGGCGGCTGAATTGATCCGCAAGGGGAATGGCGAAGGAGCCCAGATCGCGCTCTACCAGCAGTGGCTGGGCCGCTACAGCCTGCTCCTCTCCGACATCCGAGGACGCGAGGGGCGCCATGTCGAATCCCTCACGCTGCTCAAGGAAGCCACGGTCAACCTCGACAAGGGCCTGGTCGCTGATCCGAAAAACCGGCTGGCGCGCAATGAATGCGCCCGTGCGTGGCTGGAATACGGCCTGCGTACGCTGCGCAACGGTGATGTGGCCGACTCCGAGCAGGCGCTGGCGCGAGTGCCGACGATCCTCGATGCCAAGATGATCGGACACGAATTGATCAGCGACGAAAAATTCATCCTCGCGCGCGCCAAGTTTGCCAAAGGCATCAGCCAGCGTGATGCGGGCAAGGTGGAGGAGGCGTTGAACACGCTGATTGATTCCGTGAAGGACATGGGCGAGCTCGTACTCGGCAGCAGCCCGCGCAATCAGGACCAAGCATTGCTGCTGGCCGAGGCGTACACCGAACTGGCAGAACTGATCGGGCGTCATTTCAGTGGTTCGGATGCCAAGGAGGCGCACAACCAGGCCGTCCCGATCCTGCTGGAACTCATCCGTTTGCTGCCTGAGTGGGCCGAGGTGAAGTACCTGCTGGCCCGCAACTACGGTGCCATTGCATCGCTCGCGCGTGATGCTGGCAACCCGACTGAGGCAAGCAAGAAGAAGCAGGACGCCATCGAACTGGTGAACGAAATCCTCGCGGACGACAAGGACAACGTACGCTATGGCTTTCTGCTCGCGAAACTGCGGGGTGAATACGCGGAACTGCTCGCTGACAGCGGCAAGACTACCGCCGCCATTCCGATTGCGAAGCAGGCTGTGGAATCGCTCGAAGCACTCATTCAAGCGCAGCCTGCCAATGACAAACTCACGCCGGAGCGCCGCATGTGGGCCAGCCAGCTCGCGCAGCTCTATGGCTCTCTGGGACACACCAGCGAGAGCGCCGGCAAGAAGACCGAGGCTAAAGCCGCTTTTGCCAACGCCGTGGCCATCTGGGAAAAACTTGCCGCCTCCATCGCCAATGACGAGGCCATCCAGACGGGTCTCAACTGGAGCAAGGGCCGTCTTGCGAAGCTGAAATGAGCCTTGATGAAAAACAGCAGTCGCTCATCGACGACCTGAACATCATCCACGATCCGCACGAGCGGCTGAACGCGATCGTCTCGCGCGGACATGCGTTGAAGCTGGATGAGGCGCACAAAACTGAAGCGAACCTCGTACCCGGCTGCGTCTCGCGCGTGTGGCTGCATGGCGAACTCGTCGATGGCCGCACGCGCTTCGTCTGCGATGCCGAATCACCGATGGTCAAGGGGCTCGCCGCGCTGCTGTGCGAATTGTACACCGATGCTGATCCTGCCGAAGCCGCCGCAGTCGAGCCTCGTGTGTGGGAAGCCTGCGGCTTCACCAAAATGCTTTCGCCCACGCGCTTGAATGGTCTGGCCAACATGCGGATCAGGATCCGCGGGATGGCAAATGAGTTCATCGCTTCAAACTCGTCTCATTGACCATGCTTCGTCTGCAAAACTTCCATGGTGCTGAACTGGCGCCGCATCTCGATGCGCTGGGCGAACTGCGCATCGCGGTGTTCCATGAGTATCCTTATCTGTATGCCGGGACTCTGGAGCATGAGCGCGAGTACCTGAGCACCTACTTGCAGTCGAGCGGCAGTCTTGTCGTCCTGGTGTTTGATGATGACCGGGTCGTGGGTGCGACCACCTGCCTGCCGATGATCGATGAAGGGCCCGAATTTCAAGCGGCGTTCGTGCAGGCCGGGTATGATCTCGCCACCCTCTGCTACTTCGGCGAATCGATCCTGCTGCCTGCCTACCGTGGCCAGGGCATCGGCAAGGAGTTCTTTGTGCGGCGTGAGGCGCATGTTCGAAAACTGGGCCTGAAACTCAGCACCTTCTGCGCGGTGGACCGCCCTGCCGAGCATCCGCTGCGTCCACTGGGCTATCGGCCGCTCGATGATTTTTGGCGCAGCCAGGGCTATGTGAAACGCCCCGAATTGCAGGCCACTTTTGTATGGCAGGAGATCGGCGAGGAGACTGAGTCCCCGAAGACGCTGACATTTTGGACCAAAGAACAGGCGTAACAGCACGGGCTACCGCTTGGGCCAGTTCAACTGTTTGTGCAGGAAGTCGAAAGTGCCCAGGCCGTTGATGGTGTGCCCACCGTTGAAGAACTCGATTTCAGTACGTTCTTCCATGCCAAACTGCGCGTAGAGCCAGCGCGTCTTGGCATATTCATAGGCGACCCAGGGGTCGATGGAGACGCCGTCGTGATGGCCGCGCTCGACCATGAAAGGTCGTGGAAACATGAGGTAGGTGAGTTCGGCGTAGCTGAAAGTGCTGCCCATGTTGAAGTAGGGCATCTCCCACTCGTCCGTGAACATGAAGCTGTGCTTGTCCTCGGTGGTGGCCACCTTGCGGGTCCAGTCGTTAAAGTCACCGGAGCAGATGGAAAGGCAGTAGCCGTCCAGCAGCGGCGGAATGCGCACAGCAGATTCTCCGCCGTAGCTGAGTCCGTAAAAGCCGATGCGTTTTGCATCCACCTGCGGCAACGCTGAGAGCCAGTTGAGCCACTGCTCATGATGGCGCAGCATGACGGAAAACATGGAGGCTTTCACTGTGTTGCCTTTGCGTGAGAGCATGCGGTACTGCTCCTCTTCATTGTACAAGTTGTGCGGGGCAAGGGTGATGAATCCGCGCTCGGCGAGATGGGCGGCGAAGTCATGGTAGGCAGGCTTGTCGCCTTCGATCACGTCCTTGGGAACGCCATGGCGTCCATGCTGGCAGACGACGACGGGGCGCTTCTCTCCGGGCTGCATATCCTTGGGCAGCAGCAGAACACCCCAGGCGAAACCTTCACCGCCGACATCCAGCACGACTTCGTAACCAGTCCACTTTGGTTTGTCGTAAATCTTGCGTGTGCGCGGCTTCGGCGTGGGCAGCGGCGCATCGATCCTGCCGATCACTTCGTCCCAGAACGTTTTGCGAAAGTCCTTGGCCGCAGCGATGAACTTGTCGGGTTTCTTGTCGGCAAACTGCGCGTAGGTCCAGGCATCATTACGGAACTCCGGCATGGCCTTGTAGAGGAAAAAATCATTTCTGACCTGATCCGAACCACGGATCAAGCGCTGTACATGCCCCTCGATTTCCTTCATCTGCGCAAACTGACGGACGGACGGCAGGTGTGACTGGCGCAGGCTCTGCGGCAGATCTTTGGACAGCGCCATGTTTGCATCGGACTTGAGCAGCTTCGCAAAGGCATTGGCTGCGGCAGCATCACCGCGCACAAGAGAGCGAGGCTGGAGGCTGGGCGGCACCAATGAATCAATGCGCTGATACTCCGCCTGCACGTCGTCAAATTCGGGTGTGCTGAGCCTGCCGGGGGCGGCCTGGCTTTTTTTGCCCTTGGGCTCCGGGGGGCCGTCCACCTTCGGCTCATCTGCATACTGAATGACGAGTCCGCGTGGGGCGATGAGGGAGGCAATTTCTGCATCGCCAAATTCAGCGAGCAGTCCCCACACATTGCGGTACAGCGGCTCGCGCCAGGTGCGCTGGCGTGATTTGAAATAACCACTGACCAGCGCCGCGTCGATGCGCGGATCGACGGCGGCTGCATACATGGCTATGAGTCCGCCCTCACCGTAGCCCGCGACGCCAATTTGGTCATGGCGGTGAATGTTGATCCAGTCCACCAGCGCCAGCACCTTCTGCACTTCGTAGCCGATGATGTGCCGGCCCATCATGTAGGCCTGCCGGTGAATCCATTCACGATGCGGCATGTTCGTCATGAGGATCGCCGGATTACCCGAGCCAGCATCGCTGCGATTGATCAAGACCGGCACGATGACTGCGAAGCCATTTTCCACGAAGCGCCGGGCGATCTGCGCATCCGGTGCCACTCCGGGAGCCAGACCGGCGATCTGTTCAGGAGTCTGATCCGCGTCCGGCAGTGCGATGATGTAGCCACGTGGCTTGCCTTTCGGTTCCAGCAGCAGGCCTTCACCCGACACTTGCTCCAGCACCGGCCAGCGGACCTGATAGATGCGATAGGTCTTTGTCTTGCCCACCAACGCCAGATTCGTCTCATCACCGTAACGCTCCAATGATACCGGCACACGCTTGTCCCTGAGGCCGATGATGTGCTTGAAGCGCTCACGATTCTCATGGACCGACTCTCCATACGCATGCGGCGACGACACATTGCGGTGCCAGTACTGCGCGCGCGTTTTCAGCGAGTCGGCAATCATCTGGTCCATGTCCTCCAGCGCCGCCGCGTGCATCTGCTCGGAGATGTCACTGTCCTTGATCAGCGGCTGCGTGTCCGGCAGTGTTTCCGGCTGCTGGGCCAATGCGCGCGCTCCCAGCAGGAGGGTGGCAAGAACGAGCGAAAGTTTCATGCTGATGAATCAACGCTCATCACGTCAGTCTTGCAAACGTGAGGGACTTGTGCACCGGCCGAATTAAAACTGGCATTGCCCAATGGGCAGTGGGAAAGCACGACGGCTCAGGACGATGGAGTCTCGGCCTTCTGCTTCAGATGCCGGTCCAGTTCAAACTTTCCGAGCGCCAGCGCACCGAGCAAACCTGAGCGTGCGCCCAGCCCGGGAGCGACGATGAAGTCGTCGATGTTGCGACCGAGTTCGGGGACGCGAAGGTAGCCGTTGTTGAGCTTGTGAAGCTGGCCGCGGATGAGAGGCAGGATGTGATCCTGACTCATAACACCACCGCCGAGAATGATGCGTTTGGGCGAAATGCTGAGCGTGAGGTTCAGCAGTGCATGCGCCATGACATCGGCCACTTCCTCCCAAGCGGGATGGTCGGGCGGCAGTGCATCCGCTTTGACGCCCCAGCGTGAGGCAAGGGAGGTGCCGCTGACGTAGCCTTCGACGCAGCTTTTGTGAAACGGGCAGTGGCAGGCCTGCTGGATGGCCGAAGAATTGTGCGGAGGTGGCACCAGAAGATGACCGATCTCGGGATGGAGCAGGCCGTGCAGCAACTGACCGTTGATGAGCACCCCGCCGCCAACGCCGGTGCCGACGGTGATGTAAATGAGCGGATCAGTGCCCTGCCCGGCTCCCCAGAGGTATTCACCGAGCACGGCGGCGTTCACATCCGTGTCCCAGGCGATGGGCACATGGTAGCGATCCTGCAGCTTGGGCACAATGTTGGTAAACTGCCAGCCGGGCTTGGGCGTGGAGGTGATGTAGCCGTAGGTCTCGCTGTTTTTATCGAGATCGATCGGGCCAAAGGAGCCAATGCCGATGGCAGCGATGGAGCCGTACTTCGACTTGGCCATCGACAGAAAGCGGGTCACTCCACCAAGAGTTTCTTCCGGCGTGGTGGTGGCAATGCGGGTGACGTCACGCACATCGTGAGGACCGGTGCCGACCGCACACACAAACTTGGTGCCGCCGGCCTCAATAGCAGCGATGAGGGGGGCATCTTCGCTCATGATTGCGGACGCACGGCGGCGGAGTCACGGATGCCGAGACTGGAGTAGATCTCACGCGTGGCGTGGGATTTGTTCAAGGTGTAAAAGTGGATGCCATCCACGCCGTGGTCGAGCAGGTCGCGGCATTGCTCGGTGGCGTAGTGGATGCCTACTTTTTCCACGGCGGCTTCGTCACCGCCACAGCGCTGAATGGCGCGCAGGAGCTTGGCCGGGTAACGCGCACCGGCGGCGAGTTCGGCCATGCGGCGCATGCCGGAGGCGCTGGTGATGGGCATGATGCCGGCAATGATCGGGATGTTGATCCCGGCCAGCTGGCAGCGTTCACGGAAGTCGTAGAAGTCGTGGTTATCGAAGAACAACTGGGTGCAGATGTAGTCCGCTCCGGCATCGACCTTGGCCTTGAGATGATCCATTTCCAGCACGCGGTTCGGCGTGGTGGGATGACCTTCGGGGAATCCGGCGACACCGATGCCGAAGCCGCGCTTGTCGGGATGCGCACCGCTGTCGTTGAACTTCTTGATGAAGGCGACGAGGTCGGCGGCGTGCTGGAAGGCATCTTTTGCTCGGTCGTAGTTGGCGAGATTCTTCGGGGGATCACCGCCAAGGGCGAGGATATTGCTCACACCTGCCTTCGCATAGCGCTCCAGGATGGAGGCAATGTCGGTCTCGCTGTGGCAGACGCAGGTGAGGTGCGGCACGGCATCGAGACTGGTGGTGGTGTTGATGCGCACCACAAGGTCATGCGTCAGCTCGCGCGTGGAGCCGCCTGCGCCGTAGGTGACGCTGACAAACGAAGGCTTGAATGCTTCGAGTTCGCCGATGGTCTGATACAGCGCTTCAAACGCCTCGGCGCTTTTCGGCGGGAAGAACTCAAACGAGAGAGTGGGACGCTGGTCTTGGAGGATGTCGGCGATGTGCATCGTGTAGGTGCGCGTAAGTAATCAGGCGATGTGCTCGCCTTTGAGGACGTCTTCGAGGGTCTGGCGTTCGCGCACGACGGTGGCTTTGTCACCATCGACGAGGATTTCAGCGGGCATGGGGCGGGTGTTGTAGTTCGAAGCCATGGTGAAACCATAAGCTCCGGCGCTGAGCACGGCGAGATATTCGCCTTCCTTGACGAGCGGGAGTTCTCGGTTCTGGGCGAGGAAGTCGCCGGATTCACAGATCGGACCGACGACATCGACCTTCTCGACGGTGTCGTTTGCGGGCTGCTTGAGCGGCACAATTTGATGCCAGCCTTCATACAGCGTCGGGCGGATGAGGTCATTCATGCCCGCATCGACGATCTTGAAGATTTTGGCGGAGCCGCGTTTTTCGTAGAGCACCTTGGTGAGCATGACGCCGGCGTTGCCGACCATGAAGCGGCCGGGTTCACAGAGAATGCGCAAGCCGAGCGGTTCGAGGTGAGGAACCACGGCTTCGGCATAGGCCTGAATCGTGAGCGGATGGACTTCGGCATTTTCCTGCCACCAGGCGGAGTCACCGGAGTCGAGGCTCTGCTTGTAGTTGATGCCGATACCGCCGCCAATGCTGAAGAACTCGATGCCGTAGCTCTTTTTCACCTGAGTCACCAGTGGGATGACCTTTTGCACGGCTTCGAGGAAGGGATCGACATTGGTGAGCTGCGAACCGATGTGCATCTGCAGGCCCTTGATGATCAGATTGGGGCAGTCGGCGGCGACGCGGGCATAGACGTCGAGGATCTGGTCGAAATCGATGCCGAACTTGTTCTCACTTTTGCCGGTGGTGATCTTGGCGTGCGTTTTCGCATCCACATTGGGGTTCACGCGGACGGCCACGGGGGCCTGCATGCCGAGCTCGCCAGCGACCTGGTTGATGTAGTGCAGTTCGGCCTCGGACTCGGCGTTGAAGCAGTAGATGCCCTGCTTGAGGGCGTACTCGATTTCGTCGCGGGTTTTGCCGACACCGGCAAAGGTGCATTTGGCGGGATCGCCACCGGCCTTGATGACTCGGTAGAGTTCGCCTGCGGAAACGATGTCAAAGCCGCCGCCGAGTTTGGCGATGGTGTTGAGGACGGCGATGTTTGAGTTCGCCTTCACCGCGAAGCAGATCAGGTGGTCCAGCTTTGCCATGGCGGCGTCCAAACGCGTGTAGTGGCCGGCGATGGTGCTCTTGGAATAGAC
Organism: Verrucomicrobiaceae bacterium UBA7681; assembly: GCA_002482965.1. GTDB lineage: Bacteria > Verrucomicrobiota > Verrucomicrobiia > Verrucomicrobiales > Verrucomicrobiaceae > Prosthecobacter. The sequence goes on from DLGZ01000048.1 coordinate 316,118, forward strand.
ATAGAGAGGCGTGCCGTGTTTCTCGGCAAGGGACTGAAGCGAGACGTTTTCGGCAAATAACTGACCTTGGTGGTAGCGGAAGCTGTGCATAAGCGGGCGGCGTAAATAGGCGGGATTCACGCCTGCGCAACCTCGCGACGGTTCAACCTTGGTGCATTTCCACGAGTTTCCGCCCGGACGACAGCATTTCCACAAGCCACTGGCGCATGGCCTTGAAGCCGCGCAGGAGTGCGCCATCCATGACTTCCTGGCAGCCGAAGTGCCGGGCAATCGTGTCTTCCAGCCTGCGATAACGCGGCAGTAGAATGAGGGTGCTGCGGACGGCAGCAGGTGCTGGCGCATGGCGCTGCGCCAGCGAGGGATTCAGCAGGCCTTTGCAAATGACCATCTCGGCATCTGCCACAGCGATGCGGCACTCGGGCAAAACCAGCCACGGGTGATAGCTGAGGACGGGGCGGCCTTCAGCATCCTGCTTCAGCCTGACTAGGGTGCGCACGGGAACGCCCTCGGTGCGACGAGCCAGAAAGCCTTTCACGCCATCTTCCAGATCGGTGGCAGTGGCGCGCTTGTTGAGCAGAAAATCACTGCCCATGAGCGTGCCGAACAGCGTGAGGCGAAACGACCAGCCAGCGAACAGCAGACCGATGAGAATCAGCAGGAGGGAGACAGCGGCACCGACATAGGGATGAATCAGGGTGCTGCCAGCCACCAGTGCCATGAGGCCAAGTTTGACGAGTTTGAGACCCGCATCGACGATACCAAAGGGAGAGAGCGCGATGAGCACGTTGATGGCGTGCGAGCTGAGCCAGACGACGCCGAAGGCCACAATGGCCACGGGGATTGAAATCCAGGGCGTATGGACGCCAAAGTCGATCACGCTTGCAAGTGGCATTACCGCCAATCCTGAGTCCGCCAGCTCATTCATGGCCTGCGGGGGCTGGACCTTGTTAAAATGGGCCATGGCAAGGGCCACCAGAGGGACGAAACCGACGCTGGCGACGAGGGCGCTGAGCTTATTTTCGAACAGCTCAAGGAAGTCGAGCGGCTTTTTGACCAGCGGTGGAGCGGCGGTGCCTAGGAAGTCTTTGAGAAAGCAGAGTATGATCACCGCCAGACCCGTGCCCCAAACTCCCGGATGGCAGTACCATGGCAGGCGATGGCGTAAATGCGGCTCGGTCTTGTAGAAGGTCCAGACGCCCATGGCGCTGACACCCAGCAGCGGGCTGATGGCGACCCCCGTGATTTCAGAGACTCCTTCCGACAAAGAAACGCCGGGCAGCAGCATGGATTCACGCGGCAGCTTGTCCGGCACAGTCTCGACAGCTTTGAGCAGCGGGGTACTCACCACGGCACCTAGCGCCATGATGAACAAGCAACGGCGAAACAGGGTATTCATGACAGGTGTGGGTTGGTTCTGCTGCATGGCCAGATGCAACCCGCCCATGATGCACTGGAATCCACCGCAGGCGCTGACAAAAAATCTCGCTGTGTGGAATGGGCAAACCACCCGCCCACCTCACTTGGCCAGCGCCTTGCCGATCTCCTCGGCGACCTGCTGGGCCAGATATTCGCTGCCTGCGGGGGTGTAATGGACATCACGCGGATTCTGCATCGTGGCGAGCTGAGGCGTGATGCGGGCGTTCAGATCATCGGTGGCGACGCCGGTTTCTGCCATAACCCGGGCGGCGATTTCGTTGTATTCCTTCACCTGGCCGAACTTGCGGGGCGGATTGAGTTCGCCATCGGGGATGGGCGTGGTCGTGGCCCAGATCAGCTTGGCCCCGGTCTTCTTCAGGGTGGCGACGAGGCTGCGCAAATTGGCCTCGTAGTCGGCGGGTTCGAACTGGCGTTTGCCGTCGGGCATGAATTTGAGGTCATGGATGCCCCAGTTGAAATGAATCACGTCCCATTTGCCGGTGCCAAGCCATTTGGTGATGCCAGCAACCCCGTTTTTGGTCGGTCCGCCGTTGGTGGGGATGCGGTGCACGTTGGCCTTGCCCTCCAGCAGTTTACGCACGGGCAGGGTGTAGCCGATGGAAATCGAGTCACCGATCAGCAGGACACGGGGAAGACCCGCGACATCCTGAATCGGGTCCATGGCCGGATTCGGAGGGCGTTTGGCCTTGGCAGGCTGCTGAGCGGTGGCGCTCAGCAGACCACCCAAAACGAGAAAAAACGAAAGAACGGAGGTGCGGCGGTTCATGGGACTTCCATTCACTGCCTAAAAGCGGTCAATCTTTCAGACGATCTCCACGCTGACTTGGGCGCTGGTGTCCATCGTGCCGATCATTACGGCACCCTTGCCGCAGGCGAGAGCTTTGTCTGCATCCTCTGGCGAAACAATCGCCACCCAACCGAGACCCATGTTGAAGGTGTCCATCGCATCTTTCTTGTCGGCATGGCGCAGCACTTTCTGCACCACGTCATTTTGCCAGAACGGAATGCGCAGATTCGCGCCGAGACCGCGCTTCAGGAACATGCGGCCCAGGTTCTCGGGCAGACCACCACCGGTGATGTGCGCCATCGCCCTCGGGCGGATGCCTGCGGCTTTCAGAGCAGCGGGTTGCTCATGATAGAGCAGCGTAGGCAGCAGCAGAGTGCGCATCTCGTCTTCGCTGAACTGGATGTTCTCCTTCTCGATGATGCGTCGAACGAGGCTGAAGCCGTTCGCGTGGAAACCCGCGCTGGGCCACCCGATGAGCACGTCACCGGCGGCGATGGTGCTGGGATCAAGCATGTCTTCCTTTTCGCAGGCACCGATGGCGAAACCGCTGAGCTCGACCATGCCCTCGGGCACCATGCCGGGCATCTCGGCCGTCTCACCGCCGGCGAGGATGCAGTTGCACGCCTCCAGATATTCGGTCATGCCGGCGATAATGCGGGTGATCTGCGTCTTCTGAATCTTCGGAATGCCCACGTAATCCAGGAACATGATGGGATCTGCCCCCGTGGTGAGCACGTCGTTCACATTCATGGCAACGAGGTCTTTGCCGGCGGCTTCGAGCTGGTCGTGTTTCAGCAGCAGCTCGATCTTCGTACCGACACCGTCACAGCCTGTGAGGATCATGGGATGCTTGTAGCCGCTGAGATCGTAGGCGGCGGCGAACAGGCCAAAGGGATTTGCCAGCTTCCGCTTTTGCTGGGTGCGCCGCACCAGCACGCCGATGTCATCGACCAGCGATGCTGCTTCGTGAATATCGACGCCGGCTTCTTTATACGTGTGTGCGGAGGGGCTGCTCATGGAAAATAGATGGCCGGTTGCCTAGCCCGAAAGCCGGGGCGGCTCAAACGGAAACTTGGAGCGCGTGCTGCAAGCGCTGTTTCCACCCCTCCGCCGCTGAAGCGATTTGTCCGGCCAAAGCAAGGCCGACAGTCTCGCGACGTAGGTGTAGGTTCTTCAGTCATTTGCCTCACGCGCATGAAAACCACTGCCACTCACCCCCCGAGCATTCCGCAGGCTTTCAGCCCTGTGGGCGGCGATTTGCTGCGCATCGGTTCGACCCGCCGCGGCTTTTTGCAGACCGGGCTTGCGGGACTGGCGGGTATTTCAGTCCCCTCCCTGTTCAAGCAGCAGGCCTTCGCCGCAGCGGCGGGACAGGCCACGCGAAAGACGAATGTGGTTCTTTTTTGGCTCTCGGGAGGCCCGAGCCACATCGACATGTGGGATCCGAAACCCGATGCGCCGAGCGAGATTCGCGGCCCATTCGGCCACATCCCGACAAAAATTCCGGGCATCCATGTCTGCGAGCATCTGCCGCTGACCGCGAAGATCATGGACCGGCTCACGCTGATTCGCTCGGTCGATAGCAGCGCCAGCGATCACACACCCATCACCATGCAGGCCTGCAATCCGCTGGCACGACGCACGAATGACGGACGTGATGGCGGCGGCTACCCGTCCATGGGGTCCATCGCCGCGAAGTTTCGGGGTGCCAATGCGCCGGGCATCCCGGGGTATGTAGCACTCGCGGATTCACTGCCTGCCGACATTTGGGGCGCGGGCCACATGGGCAATGCCTTCAATCCAGTCAGCGGCAAGGATTTGTCTGGCCGCCTCAAGCTCGTCGACGGTCTCAGCATCGAGCGGCTCGGCAGCCGCCGTGCTCTGGCCGAGCAAATGGACCAGTGGAAGCGTGGCATCGGCACGAATGAATCCATCGCCTCGGCGGATCATTTTACGCAGCAGGCTTATGAGGTGCTCATGACCGGCAGCGCGCAGCACGCACTCAATCTGGATGAAGAATCATCCGCCATGCGGGACAAATACGGTCGCGACAGCCTCGGCGAGAAAGCCCTGCTGGCACGCCGGCTCATTGAGGCTGGGTCCACCTTTGTCACCGTCAGCGGTGCCTGGGGTTACTTTGATCATCATGGGGATGAAGTGAAGTGGGGAGGCATCAAAAAAGGTCTCACGCCGCTGCTACCGAGCGTGGACCGCACCCTGCACGCCATCGTCACCGATCTTGAAGACCGAGGGCTGCTGGACAGCACGTTGATTTTGATGATGGGCGAGTTTGGCCGCAGCCCCATCATCAACAAGAATGCCGGCCGCGATCACTGGCCGCGTGTGATGTCCATGGTCATGGCCGGCGGCGGTCTGCGCCACGGTCAGGTCATCGGCAGCACCGACAAGCATGGCGGAGAGATCGAGACCCGCCGCGTCGCGCCGGGTGATCTCGCCGCCACAGTGTTTCACCACCTCGGCATCGAACAGAACACCAACTGGATCGACCCTCAGGGCCGCCCGCGTCCCATCGTGGCCGAAGGTGGCAAGGTGATGGGAGAGCTGCTGTAGAGCTACTGCAATCCGATGCCGGAGGGCGAACGGGTCTCGATCGCACTGACCATCTGCCGGATGTGGGGCTTGATTCCCTCACGTGGCTTCATGATCGCGAGACTCTGGTCAAACGAGCCCCATTTGAGCACCTTGATGTTTACCTTACGCGCACCCCATTGGTCCATGGATGCCTTGGAAGGGCGGTAAAGGTCGATGGTCTTGGTGCCGACGAGAGCGGAGCCGTAGTCGTCCACTTGATAGACATGAGACTCGCCTTCGATCTTGAACACCGTTCCAACAGGGTAAACGGACCAGTCAGCGGCGGCGCTGCGCACAGCACCAAACTTGAGGGTGTTGCCGACGGCGCTTTTGGCACCGTAAACGATGTGGTCGTCCTCGCTTTGGGTGTAAGCCGTCGTCTTCACATTGCTCAAAGTGGTGCCGGGAAAGCGCATGCTCGTAAGCTTTGTAGGGGCGACTTTGGAAACACTTTGGCAAGAAGAGCAACCCGCGCAGATCGCGGCCAGCAAGAATAAACGGAGGTTGGTCATTTTAGATTGGGCGCGTCGATTTGTGCGTGCCCGGGGGGTGAAGAGTAAGACAGGCATGAATGAATTATGTTCGATTTTCGAAACCCCAATCATCACGCGCAACACCCCGCTAGAGCGTCAACGCTTCCCATAGAGCTCATAAAAAACCCGTCGAGAGCATCCTCAATCGGAGAAGAAGAAATCAAGCCTGCCTGCCGTTTCAGGTTCATGCGGTCATTTTTGCTCTTCCTGTTGTTTTTTCATGCCAGCCACTGTTTCGCGGAAGAATACGACCTCGTCCTTAATAATGGCCGTGTGATGGACCCGGCGACAAATTTGGACGCGGTTCGTCATATTGGCGTGCGTGAGGGCAAGATCGCCGCGATCTCCGAAACACCGCTAGCCGGTAAAGAAACGCTGAATGTGAAGGGGCATGTCGTCGCGCCTGGCTTCATCGACATCCATGCACATGGGCAGACCACGAGTGATATGCAGATCAAAGCTTGTGATGGCGTCACCACAGCGCTCGACCTGGAAGCGGGAGTGTATCCGGTGGCCGCGTGGTACCGTTCGCTGGAAGGCACGGCACCGCTGAACTACGGGGCCACGGTGGGCCACATCGCCACACGCTTTGCCGCATTTCATCCTGGACTGGAGATCGGGCACTGGGCGGTCAACCGTGCAAAGGTTGCGGGACTCGGCGCAAAGCCTGCTGGAGCGAACAAGGGGGCGACGGACAAGGAATTGAAACTCATGGGCGATGCGATACACCGTGGACTCGATGAGGGCGCGCTGGGTATTGGCTTTGGCATCAATTACACGCCTGCCGCCGCAGCGGACGAGATCGAGGCCATGTTTCGCATCGCAGCCAAGCGCAAGGTGCCCTCGTTTGTGCATACGCGCGCCTTTGGCATCGCCGCAATCCAGGAAGCGATCACCGCTGCAAAAACGACCGGCGCGGCGTTGCACATCGTTCATGTCGGCAGCAGCGCCATCGGCGACATGAGGGAAGTTTTAAAACTCATCAATGCCAGCCAGGCCGCAGGCATGGACATCAGCACCGAAGTGTACCCCTACACCGCCGCATCCACCGTACTGGAGTCCGCGATGTTCAATCCCGGCTGGCAGGACAATCTCAAGATTGACTACCCCGATCTCGCATGGGCCGCGACCGGTGAACGGCTCACGCAGGAAAGTTTTGAGCGCTACCGCAAGCAAGGCGGCTGGGTGATCATCTACATGATGAAGGATGAAAATGTGGAGATGGCCATCGCACATCCCGGGGTGATGATCGCGAGCGACGGCGTTCCCTTCATTGATGGCAAAGGCCATCCCCGCGGCGCGGGAACCTTCGCCCGCGTGCTGGGCCATTACTCGCGCGAGAAAAAGCTGCTGCCGCTGATGGAAGCACTCGCCAAGATGACGATCCTGCCCGCACGTCGTCTTGAAGGATACGTTCCGATGATGCAAGGCAAAGGCCGCATCGCCCTCGGGGCCGACGCGGACATCACCGTCTTCGATCCGGCGAACGTGATCGACCGTGCAACCTTTGAGTCGCCAACTACTCCTTCCGCCGGTATTCCCTATGTCATCGTGAACGGTGTTCCCGTCGTGAGTGATGGCAAACTCGTGAAAGAAGCCCGTCCTGGACGCGCTGTAAGAGTCACTCCATGAAACACATTCTTCTCAGCTTCATCTTTGGCACAGCCTTGCTCGCAGACGACGTGCCGCAGTGGCGTGATCTCTTCAACGGCAAGGATCTCACCGGCTGGGTGGATGTGAACACCAGCCCTGAAACCTGGGGTGTTAAAGACGGCATGCTCGTTTGCAAAGGCAAGCCCATCGGTGTGATGCGCAGCGAGAAGCAGTATGAAAACTTCATTCTGCACATCGAATGGATGCACATGGAGGCGGGTGGAAACTCCGGCGTGTTTGTCTGGAGTGAAGGAACGGCAGCGCCGGGCAAAGAACTGCCGAAAGGCATGGAGGTGCAGATGCTGGAGCTCGAATGGCCGAACCTGCATCTGGGTAAAGACGGCCAGCCGAACCACCCCGGCTATGTCTCCGGCGAACTCTTCGGTGCGAACGGTCTCGAAGGCATTCCCGACAATCCGCGTGGCAAACGCAGCATGTCCTGGGAGATGCGCTGCAAAGGCAAGGGCGAATGGAACACCTACGATGTGGTATGCGTGGATGGCACGGTGAAGCTCTCGATCAACGGCATGTTTGTCAACGGCATCAGCCAGTCCACCGTGCGCAAAGGCTATCTTTGTCTTGAATCCGAAGGAGCCGAGATTCATTTCCGCAACATCCGCATTCTGGAACTGCCCGGTGGCCGAGTGACGCCGGAGCAGACAGCTCCGGTCGTTGGGAAATAGTCACCTCACCTGCTTCATCAGTTCCTCGACCTTCGCCGTGATCGTCTCCTCCACGGTCTCGGTGTAAGGTGCACGATGACCGTATTCAAACATGCCGGTCACACCCTCGTAGCTGCCCTCCTTGCGCACCCGCAGGCTTGGCACATAGCTGGTGAGGTCGTTGTTGTAACCGCAGACCCAGGTGCTGTTCCAGCCGTAGGCAGCTTTGAACTTGAGCGAGTAATCCACCACCGTTTCGCCGGTCAGCGCGATGAACTGAAAGTCTGTGCCGATGCGCCAGACTTGAACTGGATACTTCACACGATCCGGCGGCGAACCGAGCGTCTCATACTGGCGGATGAAGTGCTCAAATTCGCGTTTCGGCATGCCGCTGAGATTGGGCAGACGTTGTTTGAGTTCTTCGAGTGGAATGCCGGGCTGCAGCAGCAGCTCCGTCTCATCCATCGCCGCATGAATCGGCCCGTTGAGTGGCGGCATCTTGGTGTTGATCACCTGACGCACCGCTTCGGCTAAAATCTTGCCATACATGCTCGCGAGTTCTGTCGCTTCGACATCCTTCCCTCGAATGCGCGGGAGCGGATTTGCATCGCCACCGCAGTTTTGCACAAACATCGCCACCGAGCCTGGAAAGGTCTTCTCCAGTTCAAGCTGCGCGAAGCCTGCGTAGTCACCGTTGATGCTCAGGCCTCCAAGCGCAGTCGTGTGGCATGAGTAGCCGAACACGATGGCCTTGATCACCTGCCCTGCCTTCACGGCGATCACCGGCACATCCTGATCCACCTGCCCGCCGAATGCCCGGCTCTCCGGCCCGCGTGAGCGCCGCCTGTTCACCGCGACACCCGCGAGACCTTGATCAAATGCGAGCTCCGCAGGCACGAGATCTGCAATGGCCGCGCCGATCACTTCCTCATACTTCGCATAAACCAACGCGGTGTAGCGATCCTTCAGTGCAGCCTCTTCGGGCGTGAATTCATAGTACAGCCACAGCACATCCGCCGTCACCGGACAGGAGTGATTGTGCGAGGTGTTCAGGATCAACCGCTCACGCGGAATACCATGCTTCTCCAATGCAGCCTTGGCGATGATGGCCACCATTTTGTCGCTCAGCCCCACCAAATCCGCCGTCACCAGCACTGACGTCGCACCCGAATCATCCTTGAGCGCGAGCGCTTTTAACCAGATGGGATGCTCCACTCGTTGCGACATGCGGGTCTTGCCGCCATACCCTGCAAGAGGCACCGATTCCGTGGGCGTGATGTCCGCTTTGGCTGCGCCTGCCTGCCATGCGGCGGAGGCGACGGAAGCATGGAGGATGAAGAGCAGGCCAATGTATATACGTGCGCTCATGGATGAGAATTACTTCAGCTCCGCCGCCATCTCCAGCAGGGCATCCATCATTTTCACGGATGCCTGCGGCTCCAGATTGTTCGTGCCGGGCCATGTCTCATAGCCGCCGAGTTCAAAGTGACGCGGGGTGGGCATGTAGCCATAATAGCCGTTCGCCAGCTCGATCATAAAGGATTTCGCAAACGGGCTGCGCTTGCGGAATTCGACACCCGTTTCGGCAAAGGTCTCCGTCGGTGTGGTTCCGATACAGATGTCGCCGATGCGCAGGGTCTGCACGGCTGCCTTAGTTTCAGGACTTGCCACCGCCAGCCGCTGGACCCGTCCGGCATAGGACAGCGGCAGATCGGCCTTGCCCTGGATGCGTGGTGTCTTGGCCTCGATTTCCTTGGCCCAGGCGATGAGTTCGGGATCGATCTTGCGCCAGGCTATGCCAAGCTCACGATAACGCGCTGCGAGGGGTGCGCTTGCCTGCCAGGTCACCTTCTCCAGAGCGGCGTTCACCTTCCCTGCCACATCTTCAGCCACATAGCGCATCTGCTCATAGGGCTTCTTGCGCGGCTGCGGATTGCGGAAGTTGATGTTGTTCGCGTCACCGCTGGTTCCATTCGCCATCATCGCGACAAACGGCGGATCATCTGTGCTACCTGCTTGCAGGCGCTTCAGAGCCTCACAATACATGCCATAATAATCCGCCGAAATGTCAGCACTGTTCACGCCGCCCACGTAATGCAGCGAGTAGGCCGAATAGACCGAAATCAAGCGCCCGCCGGGCTCACGCAGCGCAATGAAGGAGACGGTTGGGTCAGGCTCACCTGCGGGCTCCACCAGCGCTGGATTGCCGGCGCCTGGATTCATCTTCACCTTGTCAATCTTGCCAAAGGGATTCGGCGGCATCTTGTCCGCTTTGAGAAACCAGCGGCGGATGTTCACATGCTCGGGGATGTCCACCGTGCCAAAAGCGATCTCGGCCGGACGCAGCAGATGGAGCGCACGCCGCACACCATCCGCAATGCGTCGCGCGACAAACTTTTGAAAAGGAGTGAGCTCCATGTCGGAGGCGTAGAAGCGCACGGGCCCGCCGATGGCATTCGCCGCAGAATGCGTGTGCGTGCCGGAGATCACCACATTCGCCATCGGGATGCCGGTCTCCTTTTCGATCAGCTCCCGTGCCGCCACACATAAGCTGCGATGCATGCCGAGTAGATCGCAGACGACGAGCGCCAGCTTCGTCTTGCCGTCATCAAGCACGAGGCAGCGTGCGTGAAGCTCATCATGAACGTTCGTGCATGGATAGGGCAGGAAGCCGCCCACCACCTCCGCGCCAAGTTCCGGCGTGATGTTGCTGGTGGCAGCCCCGGCCATCAAGGAGGCTTTGGAAGCATCAGCAGCGTGAAGAGTGACAACTGCAAAAAGAGCGAGAAATAGCGAGCGCATGAAGCCTATACAGCGCTCAAGCGCCAGTTTTGTCACGGCTTCCACTCTACCGGCAACTTGAGCGACCACACTTCATTCGACAGGGGCCTCGCATGCCCGCCCGCAAGCCAGAGTTTGTCCTGAAAAACAAACACCGAATGCTCATGCCGCGCCTTCCAGCAGGTCTTTGTCTCCAGCCGCTGCCAGTTTCTGCCATCCGTGCTGTGCCAGACATCGCCATGGTTGTCCTGCTCTTTCGACCAGCCCCCGAGCACCCACATGCGCCCGCGATATATGGCCGCGCTGAACCACAGCCGCGCCGCCCAGGGGGCCGACTCTGTTTCGCAGGTCCAGTTCACACCATCGCTTGAGGACCACACATCGTTTTTCGCCTGATAGTTCGGCACGTAGTTTCCGCCGCCGAGCATATACATTTTATCGTTCAGCACCACCGCCTGATGATACGCGCGCGGCGACCATGCGGCCTGCGCCGTCTCCCGTTTCCACTCTTTGCCATCCGCAGACGACCACACATCATTCTTCAGGCTCGCGTCATCGCCAAAGTAGTAGTTCTCCGTGCCTCCGAGCATCCACAGCCGACCGCGATGCTCCACCAGCCCCGCCGCGAGCCGTGGTGACCATTCCGCAGCCGCTGTGACTTGCCCCCACTTCACGCCATCAGAGGATGACCACACTTGATTGCTCGCCGAATGGCCCGGCAGACGGCCTTTGTGCCAGCCTCCCATGATCCACATCCGGTCATGAAAGGTGAGGCTCATCGCGAGATCGCTGTGCAGCCATGGCGCATTTTGGCTGATCAATTTCCATTCCTGGCCATCTCTAGAGGACCACACATCTCGCGGCGGTTCTTCGAACGATTGAAACCAGCCGCCGCCGATCCAAAGCTGATCTTTGAACACCCATTCCGCCTGCGAATCCCGTGCCTGCCAGGCAGCCTTGGCTTCAAGCACCCAATCGATTTCCGCAGCATAGCCATTCAGGCTGATGAACATCAGAAGTAGTGGAAGGATGCGTTTCATAAATCAGTTCATCACCTGCATCTCGATGTCCATTCCCACCCGCTCGCTCCATGCGGCGATCATCTTGCTGAACCACGGTCCCGGCCTGCCCTCACCTATGGGTATTTGATTGATTTTGGTGCAGGGCGCCAGGCAGTAAGGCGTCGTCGTAAGCCAGGCTTCGTCCGCATTCACCACATCATAGGGCTGAAAATCCTTTTCGATGAACTCCAAGCCCAGCTGTGGTGCGAGTTCCTGCACCGTTTGCAGGCTGATGCCCCCGAGGATGTTGCGCGTCGTCGGAGAAATGAGGGTGTTGCCCTTCACGATGACAAAATTTGAGCCTGCGCACTCGGTCACGTTGCCATCAAGGTCGAGCAGCAGCGTGATCGCTCGCGGATCGACGGCCTGCGACTGCTTGTCAGCCAGCCACCAATGCAGGCGGCTGCGGTTCTTCATTTTCGGCTCAACACACTGCGGAGGGATATGACGAATCGACGGCGTCACGACATGCGCACCATCCGTATACAAATGCCGCCACATGCTGAAACGCAGCGGGAAGGAATGAATGCAGATCGTCGGCGTCAGCGGCCCCGAGGCACCAGCGCTGCCTGCGTAGAGCGCGTTTTCACCTGGCGTGACAAAATGTACAATCCCAATGTCCTCCTGAGGTCCGATGAGCTTGCAGTTCGCCTCCGCCAGCTCGTTCGTTCGCGCCAGCATTTCCTCCGGTGTGAGCGGCACGGTGACCCCTGAATACTTCAGCGATCGGTACAGCCGCGCCACATGGTCTTCGGCCCGAAACGGCTGATGACGGAAGGTGCGTGTCATCTCCGTGAACGTTGCGCCGAGAACAATGCCCAGGTCATAAATGTTCAGCTTCGCCTGCGAAGCAGGCACGAATCCCTGATTCAAATAGACGAGCGGTTCAGTCATGGTGCTGAGATGTTCGGCTTTGACCACAGAATGCGGGCCACAAACGTCGCGCCCTCGGCTCCACGTTGCACCGAGTCCTTCATGAACATGCCCTCGGACACCGTCACCCATGACTCTTGCTCGTTGATGCGGCAGGCACCGAAATTTCCCATCTCCGCGCCGCGCTCTGGAATGACCACCCTCTCACTGCTGCGGACGATCTGGAGTTTTTCCGTGTCAACACGGGCCATGAACAGCGGTGCGCGATGACGAACAATGTGATCGTTGTTCGCTCCACGTCGGGTATAGAGAAGGAACAGGCCATCGCTGTGGGCCAGCCAATGCTGCTGCGTATTGTAACTGCCAAGTTCGGTGCCGTCGTCAAAGGTCCAGGGAGATGGCTCGGCAAATTGCAAGCCGTCATCACTCACGCTGACGTATCCGCGCTCGTCGTTGCGAAGAGTGAGGTAATACCGGCCACCAAACGCGATCAACGAGGGTTCGTAGAGGCCGCGAGCCACGGCGAGGCGCAGGACATTGCCGTGTTTGATGAACGTGAGTTGGGTGCCGTCGAACTGACATTCGGCGACTGTGGTACTGTAGCGATCCTTGGCACTGGTGCCGATGTAGAGCGGGATCAGCAGCGTGCGGTCTGCTTTGACGAGCCATTGTGCACAGGCATTGCGGGCAAAATTGAATTGATCCTCCGCCGGCAGCTCCAGCACCTGCCACGGCGTCCACTTCGCCGATTTCGGGTCGTAAACGGCATAGACGGTTTGATGTGAGCGCTTCACATCATCGAGCTGTTTGCCCTTGGGGCTGTAACGTACGCGGGCGCCGATGGCGATCAGCCTGCCCGTCTTTGCATGCCATCCCGGCGTCACATCGGCCACACTGATCGTCACGCCGTCGGGCTGTGGCTGCCAGTCGATCTCCGGCGGCAGAGTGGGACCGCTCCACGCTCCATCCACGCCTTCGCGCCGCATGAAATACAGACCGGAGTAGTAGTCGGAGACTTTGAGGTGCTTTTGGATCGTCATCACCACGCCGCCGGGCACCGCCGCCGCACGCGGGTGAAACCACAGGAACTTCCCATCGTCATGCTTTATCACCGTTTCGAGCTTGACGGTGAAGTCAGGCGGCTCGGCGGCGTGCAGCATTTGCACGGCGACGAGAACTAGAACACAGAGGTAGGCCTTCATGAGATCAGATCTCCGACTCCTTTGGCAGCAGGAAGGGCGCACGATACTCACGACCGAGGAGGTCGTTGGCAGGGGCGTTTTCGATAAAGGCCTCCTTGTCACCATCCACGCGAAGATGCTGACCAAGGGTAAGTTTTGTCTTGTCCAAATCGACCCCGGCATCGCCAAGGTAGTGGCGGGTGCGCTCCAACGTCTCTTGCACGTCATCGTGGACCTTGATGTCTCCGAGCCCCTTCGCGATGTCGTTCACCGAGGTCTGCGCCCCGAGTCGATACGAGATGTTGGCGATGTGGCAGAGCGAGCTGCTTTGATGACCTTCCTCGATCTCCGCTTTCAGATCCTCCTGCCGGCGGCTGCGCACTGCGTTGAGGAAATTGGCGAAATGGTTCTCGGACTTGCCTTCAAAGGCGCGGATGAGATTACCCTTCGGATCGTAGAGGTTTGTGTCGGCAATGATGCCTTCGCTGCCGTAGAAGAACCACATGGATTTGATCGTCGGATGAAAGGGCACGGATTTAAGGCCACGCGTTTCCGAGATGATCGTCTTGTCGCCGAAATCGAAGATGCCGACCTGCGAGTTCGGCGTCTCCGCGACATCGGTGTAGCCGAGACGGCCACCGTAGCTCAGCACACTTCTGCCCAGCCCGGTCACGCCGAGGCCCCAGCGGCAGATGTCCAGCGAGTGGACGTTGTTGTTGCCGATCTCTCCACTGCCGGTGTTCCAGAACCAATGCCAGTCGTAGTGAAACTTGGGTCGGGCGAGCTTCGGCATCGCCGCTGGTCCGGCCCAGAGGTCGTAGTCGCAGCGCGGCGGCATCGCGCATTCGGCCGGCCCACCGATGGAACCGCGCCCGCCATAAATGATGCTCTTCGCGAGCTTTACCTCGCCGAGTTTGCCCTCGCGCATGTATTTGACGGCCTCGGCCAAAGCACCGCGTGAACGATTCTGAGTCCCCGCCTGGCAGATGCGCCCCAGCTTTCGCGCCGCCTGCACCATGCGCCTGCCTTCGATGACATTGTGACTCACCGGCTTTTCCACATACACATCCTTGCCCGCCTGCATCGCCCAAATCGCGGAGAGCGAGTGCCAGTGATTCGGCGAGGCGATGAACACCACATCGACCGACTTGTCCTCCAGCACCTTGCGCAAATCCTGCACCTTCTTCGGCAGAGGTCGCTTCAATTCGACGAGCAATGCACCCACTTCATCCGCACGGTCGAGGTCCGGGTCACAAACATAAGCAACATCGCAGTCCGCGAGTCGCGCCAG
>DLGZ01000048.1:331062-419155 GCA_002482965.1 Verrucomicrobiaceae bacterium UBA7681
GCAAACAAGGGCGCTGGCAGGCTGACTGCGGCGGCAGCCATGAGGGAGTCTTCAAAGAAACGGCGGCGAGTGAGAGAGCGCATGGTGGGAAATTCATACGAGGCAAGAAGCGCCTAGCTTGCTGTTTTACCCAAATGAACCGGCGCCTTCAAGAATGCGGAAGCGTGCTGCGCCGCAGAGAAGCGGTGATCGGTTGCGAGTTCTGGCTGTTGGAGGCGTATTCACCCGTCATGATTCGTTTCCTTGTCCTTATCACCTTCGTTTGGATATTGAATGCCTCCGCTGAGGACTGGCCGCAGTTCATGTTTAATGCCGCCCATTCTGGCAACGCGGCGGCTCGCGAAATCGACGCGAAAAAGCTGCGCCTGCAGGGTGCGTTGTCGATGACGGACGGCATCTACACCTCTCCAGTGATTGCGGAGGGCAAGGTGTATGTCGTGGATGGATCGGGTTACGCCGCTTGCTTCGATGCCGCGACGCTGAAGGAGGTGTGGCATTTTCAAAGCAAAGGAGGGAAGCAGAACGTGAACAACGTGAGTTCACCCGCCATCATGGGCAGGCACCTGCACTTCGGCACCGCAGCGGGGATCTATTACGTGCTGGATAGCAGCACCGGCGCGGTGGTAAAGGAGATCGATTGCGGCGAGCCGATCTTTAGCACGCCGGTCATCGGCAAGAACCGTGTCTATTTTGCCACGCTCGGGGCGCAGGTTTATGCAATCACGAACGAGGGAGAGGTGCAGTGGAAATGGGACTTCGTGAAAGAGGTGGTCGGGTTTGACGGCAACCGCTGGAGCGGGGAGGAGTGGGCGAAATTCTGCGAGAAGAGGATGCTGGCAACGCTGAAGCCGGGAAGCAAGCCCACCTCCAGCGACGGGCGCGTGACGTGGAAAGATCACTTCGTCTGCTCGCGCGACATCTGCCTCATCCGAGGGAACACCGTGGTCATACCAGCGGGGGGGCGCACGCTGTTCATCGAAGACACAGGAAACGCGCCAAAGCTGAAAGCCACGGGCGAGATTCCGGAGTGGTCCGGCAAGGAATTTCCCGCGACCTTTGGGCAGAGCGCAGATGATGACGGCAACGTGTATGTGCAGTGGCACCGCCGCGACAATGCAGGCCGCGTGGACATCATGCGACTGGAGGGTGACACACTGACAACCGGCGACTTCGTGCCTGGCACAGACACAAACATCCGCATGGACGGCCTGCTGAGCTTTGCACCTGTGGCGATTCGCGGAAAGGACGTTTACCGGGTGCGTCCGGAAAGTGAACGGGGACTCATGCGGCACCGGCTGGGTGCCAAGGAGGACAGAGGCGAAGTGATGACGATGGGAGGATTTATCGCGCCGCCTGTGATCACTAAAAATCACGTCATTGTGGGCGATCTGGATGGACTCCTGCACATTGAGTCTATTGCGGAGCATCTTTCGCTGGCCAGTTCCATCGAGGTCTCAGATGCAGCGATTTCCGCCCCGGTGGCGGTAGCTGATGGCAGGATCTATGTGCCCAGCGAGGACGGCCGAGTCCATGTTTTTGGTCCCAAGAGAGCCGAAACTGGAAAGCATGACCGGGACGACATCGCCAAAATCCGCAGCCCGCTGACAGGCAAGCTGGCCGCCGCCGAGTACGACTGGTACACGAATTACGGCAACTTCGCGGGGCAGAACTCAAACAATCAGGGCATCGCGCCACCGCTACGCATGCGGTGGGCGCGGCGGCTCGAAGGCACGGTGAAGCATCTGCCAGTGTGCGGAGGCGGACGAATCTACACGCACACCGCCGAGGGCCAGATCATTGCCTGTGAGCAGGACACGGGCCGACTGCTATGGCGGCGCTGGTGGCCGGATGTATACCTGTCTTTCACGTCACCGTTGTTCATCGACGGCAAGCTCCTCATCCCGCAGGCAGGCATTAAAAAATCCTTCGTGCGCTGTCTCGATGCCGCGACAGGGAAAATGCTCTGGGAGGCGCCCTTCACCGGGTCACCGAGCTGGAGCCGGCAGTTTCCGCCGGTCGTCTCCGGGAAGATCGCGATCTATGCGAGCGGCAGCGGCGACTACGCGCCGCAAGGAAGCGAGAAGCCATGGACCTTTGGCGGAGCACCGGTCAAACCCGCCGACGGACATGATGTGATGAGCTTCATCTATTCCAATGACAATCCGTACTACCCGACGAACCACCATCCGCGTGTGTGGGCCTGGGATCTCGACACCGGCAAGGTGGTGTGGGAGAAAGACTTTTCCGATCAAGGCCGTGGCGGCAACGACTGCGGCATCTGCATCCTCGACGGCAAGCTCTATTACTCCGTGTTCTTCGGCTACGACGCCGAGCAGCGTGCGCGCCGAGGGCAGCCGGTGGGAAACAACGGTCTCACGGTGTGCATCGAGCCGAAGTCCGGCAAAATCCTCTGGCAGACCAACGACTATTACGTCACCGCCAAATGCACGCTGAGCGCACGCGACGGCAGACTCTACATCGGCGGGTACAACAAGGCGGACGCAGGAACGGAGGACCGCTTTGTCTGGTGCCTTGACGCCAACACCGGCAAGCTCGTCTGGAAATCCGACGCGGTGACCTCGGCGCTGAACGTGGTCAGCGTCGGCGAGAAATTCATCTTCTCCAACGCGCTGCGCGGCAAGGGCAACATCTTTGATCGCGACACCGGCAAGGTCACCTACAGCATCCTCACGAACTATGCGTGCTGCCGCTTCACGATGAGCGAACCGTATGTCCTGGGCGCAAACATGGACATGATCGACCTCTCGCAGGAGGGCAAACTGGTCTCCACCGGCCCTGCGATTGATTCACGCGAGTGTCTCGGCGCGGTGGTCAGCAACGGCCGCATCTTCTACACCTCGCAGGCGAGCGGATTTGTCGTGTCGCAGACGTATGGGCCGGAGTCGAAGGAACTGCCGCCAGCATGGGAGGTGAGGAGCGAGGTCAAGCCATGATGAAGATGCGTGAAACGTTTACTTCACCCAGCGAATGCACGATGGCATCGGCATCTCGACCGGAGTGCCGCTTGCGGTGATCTTCCCGCTCGTGGCATCAATCCGAAATACGACCACGCTGTTTCCCGGCATGTTCGCGCAGAGGAGCCATCGGCCATCCGGGGTAATGAGCAGATTCTGCGGCCCTTTGCCGAGGCTGGAATCGATGGAGATGAGTGTGAGTCTGCCATCCTCAGCAATGCGATAGGAGACGATGCTGTCGTGGCCGCGATTTGTGCCGTACAGAAATTTGCCATCGGGCGTGATTTTCAAGTCAGCGGTGTAGCTTGTGCCGGTGAAGCCACCGGGAAGTGTGGAGATGGTCTGGCGCTCGATGAGCGTGCCGGAATCGGGAGTGTAATCAAAAAAGGTCACCGTGTTCGCCAGTTCGTTGATCACATAGACGTGCCTGCCATTCGGATGAAACGTGATGTGACGTGGACCCGAGCCGGGCTGCATCTTCGCAAACGGCTGGGCCTCATTCGACGTGAGTTTGGCTGTGGCGGCATCGAGTTGATAAACCAAGATTTTGTCGATACCAAGATCGGCAGAGAGAGCGAAGCGATTGTCCGGACTTACCACGATGCTGTGCGCGTTTGGCCCCTTCTGGCGCTGTGGGTCTGCACCGGAACCGCTGTGCTGCATAAAAGAGACAGCTTCTCTGAGCGAGCCGTCTTGCTGCACCGGCAGCGACGCCACACTGCCGGATGCGTAGTTCGCCACCACCACGGTCTTGCCCGTGGCATCGACATTAAGGTAACAGGAGGCCGTTCCGCGCGCAGACTGCTGATTGAGCCGCTTCAAATGACCGCTGCGATCCTCAAGCGCATAGGCCGCCACAAACTCATCTTCGGCACCGCCAAACTTCTCGGCATTGATAGCATACAGGAAGCGTTGATCAGGCGAAACTGCGAGGAAGAACGGATTCTGAATGTCTGTGGTGCGATGCAATGGCTGCAAAGCGCCGTTCTCTGAATCGAAGCGAAACGCATGAATGCCAGCTTTGTCTCCTGAAGAAAAGGCGGAGATAAACACCACGGGTTCGGCAGCCGAACGCGTGACGGAGGCTATGCAAAGAGCGGCCAGAAGGAAGGAGGTGAGACTGCGCATGATGAGATGAGGAACGTCAAGCAAGGATGCCAGTCACCACATCACCGTACACATCGGTGAGGCGGAAATCACGACCGGCGTAGCGGTAGGTGAGCTGTTCGTGATCGAGACCGAGCTGATGCAGGATGGTGGCGTGCAGATCATGGACGTGAACCTTCTTTTCGACGGCATTCATGCCGAGTTCGTCCGATGCGCCATAGGCAAGCCCGCCCTTGATGCCACCACCGGCGAGCAGGGTGCTGAAAGCGGTGTGGTGATGATCGCGACCGCGGCGCATGGGATCGACCTGCTTGTTTTTGTCCTGGGTTTCCTGTGAGTAGGGCGTGCGGCCAAACTCACCGGTCCAGACGACGAGGGTATCCTCCAGCAGGCCGCGCTGCTTGAGATCGCTTATGAGTGCGGCGGAGGCGCGGTCGCTGTCGGCGCAGAGTTTGGGGTGGTTCTTGTAGTGGTCGCTGTGCGTGTCCCAGGGCTGGTTGCTGCTGCTGGTGTAGTAGACGCTGATGTAGCGCACGCCGGACTCGGCGAGACGGCGCGCGAGGAGGCAGGAGCGGCCAAAAGGGGTGTCGCCATAGAGCTCGCGCATCTTCGCAGGTTCGCGGCTGATGTCGAAGGCATCGCTGGCGGCGCTCTGCATGCGGTAGGCGGTTTCCATGGCCTTGATCTGGCCTTCGAGCGCGTGGTCCTGCTCGCGCTTGGCAGCGTGCAGGTGATTGAGCTTTTGAATGAGATCGATCTGGCGGCGCTGCTGCGCCGGGGCGAGCACGGAGTTGCGCACGTTGGCCACCAGCTTGTCCACGCTCATGTCAGAGGTGATGACGCCCGTGGCCTGATACTCCGAAGGCAGGAAGGAATTGCTCCACAAAGCAGGGCCCACCACGATGTTGGGCGTGGGCCGCAGAACCACGAAGCCGGGCAGGTTTTCGTTTTCACTGCCCAGACCATACAGCACCCATGAGCCCATGGACGGGCGGATGGGCTGGAGATTGCCAGTGTTCATCATGAGCAGCGCGGGCTCATGATTCGGCACATTGGTGTGCATGGAGCGGATGACGCAGCAGTCGTCAATGATGCTGCCCAGGGCTGGCAGGCTCTCGCTCACTTCGATGCCGCTCTGCCCGCACTTGTGAAACTGCAGCGGGGACGACATGAAGCCGCTGGTCTTCGGCGCTTTGTAGAGCTTTCCTGAAGGCTGCTGGCCTTCGTATTTTTTCAGCGCCGGCTTGGGATCAAAGGTGTCGATGTGCGAGGGCGCACCGTTCATGAAGAGGAAGATGACCCGCTTGGCGCGCGGTGTGATCTGCTGCTTCACCGCAGCGCTGGCCTGCGAACCCATCATGCCCGCGAGGCCGATGGCACCAAAGCCTGCCGAGAGGCGGTGGAGGGCTTCGCGCCGGGTGAGCTGCGCCGGGTTGGGATCAGTCCACATAGAGCATTTCATTGGTGGCGAGAAGCGCCTGCGCGAGCTGCTCCCACGCGTTGGGGCCGGGTGCTGTGGCGGGCTGTTGCAAAAACTCACGAGCGATGGCGAGTTCCTCCGCCTCGGGCTCGCGCGCAAAGAGGAGTCCGTAGGCGTGGCGAATGCGGGCTGCGTCATCGCCCCTGATCTGTTGAATGCGGCGAGCGAGTTGTTTGGCCTGCTCGATGATGAAGGCGCTGTTCATCACAAAGAGCTTCTGGGTGGGCGTGGTGCTGGTGCTGCGCCGGGCGGCATGGACGTTGGCATCCGGGTAGTCGAAGAGCATAAGTGTCTTGTTCAGCTCACGGCGGCTGACCTGGGAGTAGATGGTGCGCTTGTGGTGCACGGGTGCGTCAAGATTTTGCGAGGTGCCCCCTTCCCGGCTGAGCGTGCCCGCGGTGGCCATGATGGCATCCCGCCAGGACTCGATGCCGAGCTGGCGGCGGTTCATGCGCCAGAGGTGATCGTTCGCCTCATCGAGCTGCGCATTCGCGGCGCTGCCGCTGCTTCCCTGACGGTAGGTGGCGGACATGACGAGCTCGCGCATGAGGCGCTTCACAGACCAGCCGCTCTGCATGAAACGCACTGCGAGGTCATCGAGCAATTCGGGATGCGTGGGCTTGTCTCCTGTGGTGCCAAAGTTGCTCGGAGTGCGCACCAGCGGTTTGCCGAAGAGCAGATCCCAGACGCGGTTTACCATGACGCGAGCGGTGAGTGTGTTGGTGGAATCGGTGATCTGGCGGGCCAACTCGGCACGGCCGCTGCCTTGGAGAAACTTCACCGGCTCATCCTTGCTGAGCACCTGCAGCCAGCCACGCGGGACATTGGGTCCGGGCGTCTTAACATCGCCGCGATCATAGACGGGAAGGTCATGCGGATTGACATCGCGCACGATGTGCAGGGTGCCAGGGTCCATTTTGTCGGCTAGAGTTTTGCCGTCCTCCACCTTGCCATCGGGGCGCAGGTTCACCAGCTGCATGGAGGCAAAGACGCCGGCCATGGCGTAGTAATCGCGCGCGGTGATGGGGTCGAACTTGTGATCATGGCAGCGTGCGCAGGCCACGGTGAGGCCGAGGAAGGTCTGCGACACGGTGTCCACCTGCTCCGACCATTCCTCCGCCTGCACATCGAGCTGGCCTCGCGCATACAGCTTGTGCCCGAGACCCAGAAAGCCGAGCGCGGCGAGGTCTGCCTTGTTTTGCGGCTCCATCAAATCCACCGCGAGCTGCTTCTGCACGAAGGCATCGTAAGGCAGGTCGGCATTGAAGGCGGCGATGACCCAGTCGCGGTAGCGCCAGGCGTTCGGATAGGCGAAGGAGGAATTGTTGCCCACCTGATGCGCCTGATCTTCGGCATAGCGGGCGAGGTTCAGCCACATGGCGGCCATGCGTTCGCCAAAGGCCCGGCGACTGAGCAGACCATCCACCAGCCGCGCATAGGCATCCGGACGTTTGTCATTCACATAGCCTTGCACTTCATCCGGCGTCGGCGGCAGGCCGGTGAGGTCAAACGTGGCGCGGCGGATCAAGGTGCGTGCATCGACCTCGCGTGTGGGCGTGAGGTCGGCGGCCTCCATGCTGGCAAGGATGAAGCGATCCACGCGCTCGCGCGGCCAGGTGGCATCCTTCACCTTTGGCAGGGCCTGAGCCTTGGGCGGCACAAAGGACCAATGCTGGCGCGCTTTCGTCCAGTCAATCGGCGCAGGCTCTCCCGCCTGCGTGATGACGCAGAGCAGGAGCAGCGTGGCGACAGTTTGAAACGGGGCGTTTGGCACCCGGACATTACGCACGCAGAAGCCCTGTTTTACGCTCGATAATCGCAGTTAGGCAATCAGCCCCTTCACCACCTTGGCCGGATTCACCCCGGTGAGGCGGAAGTCGAGGCCCTGGAAGCGGTAGCTGAGCTTGTTGTGGTTGAGGCCGAAAAGGTTCAGGATGGTGGCGTGGAAGTCGTGGATGGACACGGGGTCACGGGTGACGTTCCAGGCGAAGTCATCCGTCTCACCATATACCTGGCCGCCTTTGATGCCGCCACCCGCCATCCAAAGGCTGAAGGCAGCGGGATGGTGATCACGACCCGTGACTTTTTTGAATCCTTTTCGGTTTTCACCCAGCGCAGTGCGACCAAATTCGCTGCCCCATACGACCAGCGTAGTGTCGAGCAGGCCACGTTGTTTGAGGTCTTTCAGCAATGCGGCGATGGGCTGATCGACCATCCCGCAGTTGTGCGCGAGTTGGGGATCAAGGGCACTGTGGTGGTCCCATGAGGCGTGGATGATGTTTACGAAGCGCACGCCGCGCTCCACCATCCGCCGCGCATTCAGGCACTGCCGTGAAAAGGTCTGGTAGTTGCCGATGCCGCCGAGGTTGCTCTTGATGGGCGGCTCGATGCGATTCACACCATAAGCATCGAGCGTGGCCTGGGATTCACCCGTGATATCGACCAGCTCCGGGGCGGCGCTCTGCATGCGAAAGGCGAGTTCGTAACTGTTGATGCGCGCTGCGATCTCGGGATCACCGATGTGTTTGTGCTGGAGGCGGTTGAGGTCATTCAGCGCACGGATGCTCGCGGACTGCATGTCCGGCGTGATGCCATCGGGGTTGCTCAAGTTCAAAACGGGCGAAGCCCCGTTGCGGAACATCACGCCTGAATAGGATGAGGGCAGGAAGCCGCTGGACCAGGTAGAACTGCCACCCGGCAGCCCGCGCCCCTTGCTGACCATCACGACGTAGGATGGCAGCTCCTGCGAGAGATTGCCCAGACCATACGTCACCCACGAACCCACGCTGGGGCGTCCGAGCCGGGACTCACCGCAGTTCAGCATGAGCTGTCCGGGCAGATGATTGAACTGCGTGGTGTGCATCGATCGCACCAGCGCAATGTCATCCGCGCAGGTGGCGATTTGCGGCAGGAGATCACTGATCTCCATGCCGCACTGGCCGTGCTTTTTAAAGACGCGGCTGGTGCCCATCACCGTGGCGCTGTCCTTTTGCAGGAAGGCAAACTTGGCATCTCCCACGATCGAGTCTGGCAGCGGCTGGCCGTCGTATTTGTTGAGCAGCGGCTTCGGATCAAAGAGATCCATCTGCGATGGTCCACCTTCGAGGAAGATGAAGATGCAACGCTCCGCCTTCGGCGCGAAATGCGACATTCGTGTGCCCAGCGGATTCGTCGGGATGTTAGCCTCTGCGGCCAGCAGACCATCCTTCTGCAGCAGCGATGCGAGAGCAAGCGTGCCGAGGCCACAGGAACTGGTGGCGAGGAAATCGCGCCGGGTTTGGGTGATGAGTTCCTGGGGAGACATGAGGGTCAGGACAGTTCTTTGATCGACTGGAATTCGTTATCGACCAGGTAATGGGGACGACCGGAGAAGTCAGAGACCGTGCTGGTGTGCGGATTGATGCCCAGATTGTTGTAGAGCGTGGCGAAGATCTCCTGGAAATGCACGGGACGGTCCGTGGCCTCGCCTCCAAGGCGGTCCGTGGCACCGATGACCTGCCCATTCTGCATGCCACCACCCGCGAGCAGCGCGCAAGAAACATTGGGCCAGTGATCACGGCCGCCTTTGTCATTGACGCGCGGCGTGCGCCCGAATTCACCCCAGGCCAGCACAGTCACATCCTTGTCCATGCCGCGATCATGCAAGTCTTGCACGAGAGCGCTGATCGCCTGATCAAAGTCGGGCAGGTTTTCCTGGGCGTTTTTGAAGTTCTGCCCGTGCCAGTCCCAGAAGCTGTAGCTGAGGGTCACCACGCGCACGCCGGCTTCGACCAGACGGCGAGCGAGGAGGAATTGCTCATTGAGCCGCGGCGCGGCATCGCCTTGGATCTTCTCAGTGCCTTTGCCGTAACGCTCGCGGACCTTGTGAGACTCTTTGGAAAGGTCGAGCGCATCGACAAGCTGCGATGAGGTCAGAATGCCGTAGGCCTGCTGCCGGAAGACATCGATACCCGCCATCGTGCCCGAGGCATCTGTCTCGCGGCGAAAGGTGTCGAAGGCGGAGAGCAGGCCGCGACGATCCCCCAAGCGATCCAAGGTCACACCGTTGAGCGACATGTCCTCTTTACCGCGCTCCAAGGGCATGAAGGGGGCATGCGCGACCCCAAGGAAACTCGGGCGCCCCTGATTGTAGGGCGTGTGCTTCATCTGCTGCGAAAGATTCACGTAGCCGGGCACGGTCGGAGCCCCACCTTTAAGCTTTGACACCACGCTGCCGATCTCCGGCCAGCCGCCCGGAGGCGCATTGTTGCTCAGGCGGCCAGTGACGCATTGAAAGCTTTCATGCCGGTCCTTGGCCCCCACGACACTGCGAATGAAGGTGAGCTTATCCGCCATCTTCGCCATGCGCGGCAGGTGCTCGCTGATCTGGATGCCAGAGACATTGGTACCGATGGGCTTGAACGGACCACGCACCTCCGAAGGTGCGTTCATTTTCAGGTCATACATGTCCTGATGCGGGGGACCGCCTGGCAGATAAACCAAGATAAGTGCCTTCTGTGATTTCCCGCGTCCAAGCTCCGACTCTGCGCGCAGGAGCCCCGGCAGGTTCAGTCCGCCCAGTCCCAATCCGCCGATGCGCAGGAAAGAGCGACGCGAAAGACCATCACAGCAGCGGCCGGAGGATCGGTGAGAGAAGAGAGAGAGCATGGGGGTCTAAACGGCAGCAGGGCAGAAGGTGTTGCGGGATCGAGGCTATTCGCGATTGATGAACTCATCCAGGTTCATAAGCACCCGCGCGACAGCGACGAGTGTGGCGGCTTCGATTTGATCCGGCCTGGCGATGGATGAGGTGATGTTGCCGAGGACCTGCAATGCCTTTGCACCCTCCTTTTCGACACGGGCTTTCTGTTCGCTGTGAAAGACCGCAAGACGCTGCAGCTCTTCCTTGCGCGGCGGCCGATTGAGCGTCAGCGCAAACAGAAGTCGCAAGCGTTTGGCAACCTCAGGAGGAGATTCGTGCATCGCACGTAAAGTGAGCGCCTGCGCGGCTTCGACAAAAACGCTGTCGTTCATCATGGCGAGAGCCTGGAGGGGCGTGTTGCTACGTTCCCGACGCACACAGGCGTCAGCGGCATCGGGTGAATCGAAGGTGGTGAGCGTGGGATACAGCACGCTGCGCAGGGTGATGATATAAAGGCTGCGGCGGTAGATTTCATCACCTGGGCTGGCCTTCCAGTTTGAAGAGCGTCCCACATCAAACACGTCCTCCGGCAGTGGCGGACGAAAGCTGGGGCCGCCGATGGTTCGCTTTAGCAAGCCGCTGATAGCGAGCGCGGAGTCGCGCAAGATTTCGGCATCAAGACGGATGCGATTCTGGCGGGCGAGGAGGCAGTTCAGCGGGTCGAGTTCAACGATGTCTTCACGGTGCGCTGAGGACTGACGGTAGGTCGCGCTCATCACGATGAGCTTGATGAGATGCTTGCGGCTCCAGCCATTGCGCATGAACTCAGAGGCCAGCCAGTCGAGCAGTTCGGGATGCGAGGGCGACTCACCGGCGGTGCCGAAGTCATCCGGCGTGCGCACCAGACCAAAGCCGAGGAGCTTGCTCCAGATGTGATTCACCGCGACGCGGCTGGTGAGCGGATGCTGCGGCGAGACAAGCCACCGCGCGAGATCGAGGCGGTTGGGCTCCGGCTGCACGGGCTTGGTCATCGGCGGCAGCGCAGACAGGCTGGCGGGAATGACATCGGGACCGCGCCGTGTGTAATCGCCCGCCATGTGTACATAGGTCTGGCGGCGATCCTTGCTCACTTCTGCCAGCGTCTGTGCTTTGTTCTTCGAATCACTCCGATCCTCGGTGTTGTCGAAGAATGCGTAGAAGCTGTAGAAATCGCGGATGGTGATGGGATCGTATTTGTGCGTGTGGCACTGCGCGCAACCGATGGTGAGTCCCATCCAGACACGCCCGGTGGTGTTGACGCGATCGACGATGTTTTGATAACGCGCCTCTTCCTTGTCCACGCCAGCCTCGGTGTTGAGTGCTGCATTGCGATGGAAGCCGGTGGCGGTGAGTTCTTCAAGCGCGGGATCCGGCAGCAAGTCGCCAGCGATTTGCTGGACGGTGAACTGATCATACGCGAGGTCTGTATTGAAGGCATGGATGACCCAGTCACGATACAGGTAGGCGTTGGGGCGAAGTCCATCGCCGAGAAAGCCGTTTGAATCTGCGTAACGCGCCATGTCCAGCCAGTGCCGTGCCCAGCGCTCGCCGAAATTCGGTGAAGCGAGCAGGCGATCCACGATCTGCTCGTAGGTTTGGTCTGACCAGTTGGTTAATACGGCGAGATCGGCGGGCACTGGCGGCAGGCCGGTGAGATCGAGATAAACACGACGAATCAGTGCGATAGGATCGGCTGCAAGCGCGGGCTTGAGGCCGTGAGTGCGGAGTTTGGCCTCGATGAAGGCATCTATGGGGTTTTTGCTGTCCGACTTCGGCACGGCAGGATGCTTGATCGGTTCAAAGGCCCAGTGATTTTGATATTCGGCACCTTCGGCGATCCAGCGGCGGAAAAGATTGCGCTCGGCTTTGGTGAGCTGCTTCGGTGACGAAGGCGGCGGCATCACATCAGAGGGATCGGTGTGAGTGATGCGTTTCCACAGTTCACTGGCCTCGGGTTTGCCGGGCTTGATGGCTGCCTTCACGGCCTCGGCACGTACATCGAGCCGCAGATCAGCCTCGCGCTTGTCTTCATCCGGTCCATGGCAGGCGAAGCACTTCGCGGCGAGAATGGGACGAATGTCGCGATTGAACTCCACGCGCCCTTCGGCAGCGAGAGCGCTACATGAAGCGATGAACGTGAATGGAATAACGAGGCGCATGCGCTAGCTGATTTGTAATTCGCGAAATGGAAGGGTCTGCTCGATCTTCGTCCCGCCGTCTGCACCAATGACTTTTACTGCAATCGTGGCAGCGGCCCAGTCAATGCGCAGATGGCCGACGTTCGGCAGGTGATAGGTGGTGGGCACGCAACGATTCTTGTTCGGCGTGGGGGTGCCGCGTGGATGCTTCTGCGTCATCGAACTGGTGGTGAAATCGAACACGCCGTTGTTCGAGAATTCGCACCAGTGCCGGTCGCCACTCAAAATCACCGCTGTCTGCCCCTGGAGGAGTTTCAGCAGCTGCTGCTGCTCGTGCGGCATGTTGGCCCAGCATTCACCGCCATGCACTTCCGGGGCAAACTGGATGCTGGAAACGATGAGGCGCAGTTCCGCAGGCTGCTGCAGCACTTGCTCAAACCAGCGCCACTGCGCCGCGCCGAGCATGGTGGCGGCGGTGTCATCCGTGGATACGTAAGCACCGCCGAGCATGGCCTTGTCCTTTGGCACCTTCTTGAGCGCGCTGCGAAAGTAGCGGGTGTCCAGCATGACCACCTGCACGCGACGACCGACCGTGCCGAAGGTCTGCGCGTGATACACGCCCTCCTGCTGACGGCGTGGCGATGTGGCAGGTTCGTCGAGCCAGTTCCAGAACTCGACCTGCGCTTCCTTTTTGTGCGGATAGCTCCCGCCGCCGTCGTTTTCGCCAAAGTCGTGATCGTCCCACGTGGCGAGAATGGGTTTGTTTTGCAGCCCTAGAAAAAACCGGCTGTTTTTGAGCAGCGCGTACTTTTCCTGCATCATCGGGATGCCGCCTTTGTCGGCATAGATGTTGTCTCCCATGAAGATGAACAAATCGCGCGGCAGCGTAAGCGTACGGTCGAGCATCGGGTGATCATGCGTGTCGAGGCAGGAACCAAAGATGATGTCCTGCAACGCTGGCTCCTCGGCGGCATGTGCAGCGAGCAAACCGATGGCGGGAAGACCCGCGAGAAAGCGACGGCGGCTCCTGAGCCTGGGCATGGAAGATTGCGATGGGTTCATGGCACAAGTTTCGCCGCTTCTTCTTTCGCCTTCGCCAGCACGTCAGCCACCGCGACGGGTTTGCCACCCTGGCGCAGGCTTTCGTCAGCAGCTTCCATGAAGGTGAATATTTCGATCGTCTCGGCTTCGCTCACTGGAGGTTCACCGGTGCGGAAAAATTTGCCAATCTGGCGGCACAACGCCTCATAACTGATGATTTTGGCCCCCTGGCGCACGCCTTTGCTGCCATACACCATGGCACCGAATTCGGACTTTCCCTTCACAATGCCGCGATAGGTGCCAATCCTCCCATCCTTCCAAACGCCAGTGACTTGGTCGGTGATGGGGCCTTTGCTGCGTGAAACGGTTTCGCAGCCAGTGCCCATGAGTGCGAAGAGAGATTCGATGCCGTGAATGGCGTAGAAAAACAAGTCCGGCGTGCCGCTCTGATATGAACACGGCCCCCAGGTCGTGACGCCGAGGATGTCGCCAATTTCCTCGTTGCCTTTCAGGGCGAGGAGGTCGGCCCCGAAACGTGAGGATGAACTCGACCAAGTCTTTACGTGATGCTTCTTCGCGAGCTCAAAAAGAGCGATGGCCTCAGGAAGGGTTCCTGCAATGGGTTTGTCGATATAGACGAGCTTGCCCGATTGGAAGACCTCACGCGCCTCTTTCAAATGGATGCGGCCATCGACACTCTCAATCAGCACGACATCGACCTTTTCGAGCAGTTTCGAGATGGAATCCACAATCTCCACGCCCATACCACGCACCTGCTCGGTGAATTTCGCCACGCGGTCCTTGCTGGCTGGCATGTCGGTGCCACCGGGATACCCTGCCACCACCTTGATGCCTGCGAGATCACCATCAGCCTTCGGATTGTTGAAGAGCTTCGTGAATGCGGGCACATGTGACGTATCGAGGCCGATGATGCCGGCACGAAGTGGCTTGAGCGTGTCTTGGGAGAATGCGGAGCCTGCAAGGTTGAGGAAAAGAGCCGCAACGAGAGGAAGAACGTGTTTCATAATGGCTTACACCTACGCTTTGAAGTCTTGATGTTGATCAAGTCAGCAGCCCCTGAATGTCGATCAGGTGCAGTTGCCTTCCTTGATCTCCATGCGGAGCGTCGATGCAGACCCAGCGCTCGTCGCGGCTGGAGCGCGGGTGATTGTCCACACGCCATTCGCCGGTGTATTCACGAGATGAATGGAACTCGCCAAGGTCGATGCGTTTTTTTGTCGCGATATGATACAAATGCGGTGTCTGGATGCGGCGCACGCCTTTGACATAAGTGTCATTCAGAATCCACTCGTTGTGATGCAGGTAGGTCAGGTGGCCTCCACTATCGAGTACGCCATGGCCAATCTCCTCGAGGATGCCGCTGTCCTTGTCTTCAAAGAGGAAGTCGCCCCATTCCTTGTTGCCGAGCCAGTTCTTGGCCTGTGAGAGAATGTGCGTGGCATCGCGCCAGATGAAGTGTGAAGCGTAGCCATTGGGAATGACGATGCGGAGATCGCTGCCGTCCATGTTTGCCGTGATCAAGCGTGTCAGATGGCCGCCTTTCGGCTGCGTCCAGCGATGCAGCATGATGAAGCGTTTGCCATCAGGACTGACGAGAAGATGGTAGGCGTGATGTTTGGAGTCGGGATGATTTTCCATCACCACGCCGGTCTTGGCGAGCAACTCATGCGAAACGATGAGCTTCTCAGCGCCGGTTTCGAGATTCACGTGGGTAACACCGCTGCCTGCGGGGGCCATGTCATTAAAAAAGCGGTCCTTGATGCCCGCGTAGCCATAGCCGGGCCGGCAGTCGGCCACGCGCGCGAAATCACAGCTCACGGCTTCTTTGCCATTTGGAGCCAGCGCGTAGATAGGGCTGGGCAGCGTCTGTTTCTCGCCGGTTTTGACATCAAGAATGCGACTGACGAAGCGGTCGTTCTCACGGTCGTTCCAGATTACCTTGGATTCGGTGCCTGGGATCCATTGCAGCATGCAGCCCTGCTGCCAGCACCAGGCACGTGACTTGCCGAGGGATATCCACTTGTCCTTCTCCTGCAGATCGACCATGCCGACCTCGATCTCATCGTCCGCAGTCGGAGAGCGATGTTCAAAGCTAACCTTGTTGCTGAGCACGAAGCGGTTGTCCGGAGAGAATTGGAGCTTGTCGTAGTAGCCGAACCAGTGGAACCCGGGGCCTTGGGTGATAACCCGCGTCGGCGGAAACTTCGGAGACTCCTGCCCGCGTGCGGCGAGTGATCCGAGAGCGAGCGTGGAGAGAAACTGACGGCGATTGGGAGATGAAGTCATGGATGAAAAAATTGACACTTATTGTTTGGTGGCCTTGTCGTCGAGTTCAGCCAGTTTGAAGCGAACGCTCACGACGTAGGCGGGTTCGCCTTCCGTCCAGTGACCGTAGGTGGTGGTGATGATGGTACCATCTGGCAGCACTTCGATGCCGGGGTAAGTGCAATCGGCACCCTTGGTGTTGTCCATGATGCGCACGCGGTACTGGCCATCGGTGCCATTGACGATGTCCTCGTATTTGCCCACCCAGCCGACCCAGTCGCCTTTGGTCGGGCTGACATGCGTCGTGTCACGAAAGCTGATAAACAAGCGGCCATCGGGTGTGTATTTGGCGACGTGGCGGTCCCCCGTCAGCGCGGCGGGCAGTTCCTTCGGCTCGCTCCAGCTCTGGCCTTCGTCGTTCGAGAAGATGACGAATGAATTGTATTTCCGTGAGTTCTCACGCAGCAGCACGGCGATCTGTTTTCCATCGGGCGAGCGCAATGCGCCCGGCTCGCACAGGTTTGCATCCGGCAGCATGGCGATGGGAGTGGGCGCGCCCCAGGTGAGACCGCCATCCTTGGAAAGCGTGGTGTAAACCCAGAAGCGCCATGCTTTGGCGGGACCACCCCGGATAAAGCGGCCGTCATCA
This sequence comes from Verrucomicrobiaceae bacterium UBA7681, assembly GCA_002482965.1. Lineage (GTDB taxonomy): Bacteria > Verrucomicrobiota > Verrucomicrobiia > Verrucomicrobiales > Verrucomicrobiaceae > Prosthecobacter. Next base: position 347,399 of record DLGZ01000048.1, read on the forward strand.
TGGAAGAATGCGAGGTAATGACCGGGTGTTTTCAAATCGATCACCGTGCCCATGGTGACGATGCCGCCGAAGTTGCCGATGGGTGCCAGCTCACTCCAGTTCGCACCATCATCCTCAGTGACGGCCATGCGAATGGGGTAGAGGCCGCTGAACATGATGATGCGTTTATTGCCGCTCGCATCGACCACCCGATGCAGCGTCGGCACCTCCACGGAGGTCTCCCACGACTTCGGCGTCGGCAGCCGCTCGCTCCAAGTCAGACCCGCATCGTTGCTGCGCTTGTAAACGATGGCTCCGCGTCCGTGGCCTTTCGGATATACGGTCAAAATCGTCTTGTTGTCTTCGAGCAGGAGCGTTGTCGGGTGGCCGAGATACTGGCCTTTCTCCTGATCGACGATGACCTGCCGCTCCTTTTCACCGCTGATATCGACGACGGGAATCGTGTAGCCCGGCGCGAGCTTCGTTTTGAGAATCTTCGGCGGTGTCAGGGTGACGTCCGTCTTTTGCAGCCCAGTTTGGGCCAAGGCAGCTGTGACAAACAGCGAGAAAAACGCGGCGATGAGTCGAAAATACATGGACTAAATCAACGAACTCCGAATCACCCGCCTAGCACGGATCTGTGCCGTAAACGCCTTCAATTTCCACGGTGGGAAGCTTCGGCTTCGAAGCCGCCGGCTTGTCCTCGGCGAACCAACGGTTTTTCTCAAAACGGAAAGTTTCGGTCGCCGTCGCATCCCCGATATTGACCTCGATTTGGACCTGCGAGCGGCGAAAGCTGATACGGTTGTCCTTCACGAGCACATTTCGACACGGCACAAATCCTGGCTCACGAGTTTCCTGAAGAATGCGGAAGATCCATTTCGTGGGAAAGAGGATCGTGTTCCCACTGAACTCCGCTCCATCGACGCCAACAAATGCAGCAGCGCACGGACTGCCTTCAATGATGTTTCCGCGCACGATGAGACGTGCAGCCTCGTATTTCGCCCCCTGAGGTCGAAAGTAGGCGAGGCCAGTGGAACCTCCGGCATTGACAGGGCGGTCACCGGCATTGTTGAAATGACATTTCTCGACGGTGACATCACTCGTTCCGCCTTTGAGCTGGATACCTGCTGAGGCTGTAAAACCTTCCTTGCCGATGAAGCGGCAGCCCGTGATTAAGGAGTGATGGCAGCCGACAAAGTCGATCCCCTGCCCTCCCCATCCCGTTACGGTGCAGTCGCGGATCGTGAGATTGTCGAGACCGGAGCACTTGATGCCGTCGTGATTGCCCTTCGGACCAATGTCACTGACTTCGATGTGATTGAGGGTGATTCCGGTCACTGGCGTATCAAGCTGGCCACCATCATCGAGATTGAGGCCATTCTCACTCTGGCCGCTGATTTTGAGATTGTTCAGTTTGAGATCATCACAGCGGCTGAACTGCCAGCCGGTCTTTCCACCTTTGAAGACTGGCGGATTCTTCTCATCAAGGGCCTCAATCGTGAGCTTTTCGACACCAACGACCTGGTGACCGCCCGCATACTCGCCAGGGGCGATTTTCAGCGTCGTGCCAGACTTGAGATTGCGTAGCGCTGCACGGAGCGACTCCCCGTCACGCACGACAATATCTTCAGCAAAAGCAGTCGTGGCGAGCAGTAGAAGCAGAGCAAATCGGCACATGATGTATGGGTTAAAACGTCATGCGTGATCAGTCACCTTTCACACACCCAGCAGTTTAGTCAGCGGATGCCCCTCGTTCTGGTCGATACGCTCGGGACGTCCCTTGTGGTTATAGACAACCTTGGTGTGATCAAGTCCCATCAAATAGAGGATGGTCGAATGAATATCATGCACATGCATGCGGTCTTCGACGGCATAGAGGCCGAGGTCATCCGTGGCGCCGTAGGTCTGGCCGCCTTTCACGCCACCGCCGGCCATCCACATGGTGAAGCCGGTGGGATTGTGGTCACGACCATCGCCCTGCTCGCTCATCGGCGTGCGGCCAAATTCACCGCCCCAGATGACGAGCGTTTCGTCGAGCAAGCCACGGGCTTTCAGATCGGCAAGCAGGCCCGCGATGGGTTTATCGACGGCGTTGCAGAGCCTTGTGTGATTGACCTCGATGCCCTTGTGGCTGTCCCACTTGCTGCCGGCACCGCTATAAAGCTGGATAAAACGCACGCCATTTTCGACGAGACGCCGCGCGAGCAGGCAGTTGCGTCCAAAGACGGCGGTGGCCTCGTTATCCATGCCGTAGAGCTGCTTCGTGGCCTCGGTTTCCTTGCTGAGATCAACCGCCTGCGGAGCTTCGGCCTGCATCTTGTAGGCGAGTTCATAGCCGCGAATGCGTGCATCTAGCTCGGTGTTGCTAACACGCGATGCACCGTAGTCACGATTCAAGGCACCGAGCAGGTCGAGCTTGTCGCGCTGGCGTTTGCGATCCACGCCTTTGGGATTGTCGAGGTACTTGATCGGCACGCCATCGGAGTTGAACTCCACGCCCTGATACACGGCGGGCATGAAGCCGTTGCCCCAGTTGCGCACGCCATTCACCACAGTGGATTCGCTGTCTTTGATAACCACAAAACCGGGCAGATTTTGGTTCTCTGTTCCAAGCCCATACGAAGCCCATGCACCGAGCGAAGGGCGTCCGCCGAAGACAGAGCCGGTGTTCATGGAGCACACTCCACCGGCGTGATTGATGCCGCTGGAAGCGCAGGAATGGATCACCGCGAGGTCATCCGCATGCCGCGCCACGTTTTGAAACCAGTCCGAGATCCAAAGGCCACCCTGGCCGTACTGCTTCCAGGTGCGTTTGCATTCAAGCAGCGGTGACTTGGATTCGCCCATGGCGGTGATCGGCGGCTTGAAACTCGCGGGCAACGACTGACCGGCGAGCTTGTTCAGCAGCGGCTTGTAGTCAAAAGTGTCGAGATGGCTGGGGCCGCCTTCCATGAACAGGAAGATCACGCTCTTGGCTTTCGCGGCACGTTGTGGCAGCGGAATGGAGGCGGCGGCATTTTGCTCGCCCATCAAACCGGCCAGCGCCACGGCACCAAAGCCGCAGCCGGCGGTTTGCAGAAACTCGCGTCGCGTATTGGGGAAGTCGAATCGATTGCAGCTCATGGTGTTAGTGAAGGTAAAAGAACTCGTTCGTGTTTAGCAGGACCTGGCAGAGATCATTCATGGCCTGATGGAAGGGATCATCAGCTTCGACGGTTTTAGCATCCGAACCCGACCATGCCAGCTGCGAGGTCAGCGGATCAGCAGAACGCCAGATGACGAGACCAGCAGCCCATTTCTCCGCGTCTTCATTGAGAGCCTTGTCATCCAGCACGCTGCCGGCCACGCGCAGAGCTTCGATCCGGCCATCCCATTGGTGAGTGGGGGCTCGTTTGTGCAGACCACCAATGACGAGCTGCGAAGAGCCCATGCTGAGTTTCGAACGGATGTCCATGGGCACCACGGCGGTCTGCGCTGCGGCTCCCGGCGTATCGAGGTCACGCACGTTGAAGGTGACGGTATGACCGACGCATGAAACACGTGCGGCGATGTGATAACGGCGGCCCAGCTCGATGTGGATGTCCGACGGCACGACCTGATAGCCGATGTTCGCATTTTCATCTTCGCCTACGACCTGGATGATAACATTGCGCGGCTTGTAGCGTGATTTTTCACCTGTCACCCCAAGGCTCCAGCCGAAGGACTCGATGCTGTCCTTCCCACCGAACCAGCGCGAGGCGATGGTGCGTACCGAAGCGTTCACATCGATGCTGTTGAGGGTCGCGATCGCCTCCACGGTAAATTCATCGCCTTCCTTCTCGCCGTTTTGGACGACGAGGCGCTCATGCGGCGAGCTCTCCTTGAATGCGCCGCTGCTTTCATCCGCGTCGTTCGCCGCCACAGGCGCAGTCGCGGTGCCCGCACGTTTCTTCAAAAAGGATTCCGCCTTCTCGCGCTCAATCTTCGTCGGCAGACGGCCCAGCACGGCGAGCCAGACATCGTCGATATTTTCCACGCGTTCGGCCAGTTTGCGCGCACGGGCCAGCAACCAGTCACCGTTGAGAAGCTGCAGAGCCTGTGTCGGCGTCGTGGTGCTTTGACGTTCGGCGGTGCTGGCGAATCCAGCGGGTGCATCAAGGGCGCGCAGCAGTTCGTTCTGATTGTTGCGCTTCTTCTTCGTGTAGATGGAGCGGCGGGTGCCGTTGCCATCATCAGCGGGTCCACCGGCCTGCGGGTCGAGCTCACCGCTCGCGGCCAGCAGCGAATCACGCACCTGCTCCGCATCGAGACGACGGGGATTGAAGTGCCACAGGTAGAGGTTGGACGGGTCGATCTTCGCGATGGCGGAGGTCGGCTCGCGACGCGCTGTCTGACGATAGGTAGCGGAGAGCATGATCTCACGGTGCAGCGGCTTCATGTGCCAGCCATTGGCGACGAATTTCGTGGTGAGGTAGTCGAGCAGTTCAGGGTGCGTGGGTGTCTCGCCCAATTTGCCGAAGTCGCTCGCCGTGGCGACGATGCCGCGGCCAAAATGATACTGCCACACGCGGTTCACGATGACGCGTGTCGAGAGCCGGTTGTCAGGGCGCGTGATCCAGTTTGCCAGGACGGTGCGTCGACCTGTAGAATTGCCGATGGGTTTGATCTCGGGCTCCTTGGGCTCCAGCAAGGTGAGGAATCCCGGCGCGATTTCCTGCTCACCTTTGCGTGTTTTGAGCGAGACTGAGGGCGCTTTAGGTCCGGCATCCGTCGCGACGAAAGCGTCCATCAGGGGTTTCGGCTTGAGGGCGTCAAACTTCTTCAGTTCTTCCTGCAGGGCTTTGTATTCCGCCTTTTTTTCATCCGTCTTGAGGCTCTTCATCGGATCAAAGACCTTGCGCTCGCGCTGCATCTGGCGCTCGCACAAACCGGCGAGCTGCTTTTCCAAAGCCTCACGCTGTGCGTCCGGCTTGCGCACCATTTCCTGAAGATCTTCCGTGAAGCGCGTCAAGGCGCGTTCCACCTTGGGTTCGACCAATGGCTGAGTCATCGCGTCCATCTTGGCACGCACGTCGGCGGTGGCGATCTCCCACTTGGACTGCTGTTCGTCATACGCTTTCTTTTCAGCAGGCGTCGCCAGCTTCATATCATCACGCCATTGCACTGGAGCGAGGAAGGCGCGCAGACGATAATAATCCTTCTGCAGGATGGGATCAAACTTGTGATTGTGGCAGTGCGCGCAGCCCATGCTAAGGCCGAGAAACAGCTCACCAGTGGTGTCCGTCATGTCCGTGAGGATGATATCCCACTGGCCCTTCACATCGCGCTGGTTCCATTCGTACACCGGGTTGCGCAGGAAGCAGGTGGCGATCAGCACATCGGGATCATCCGGCGCGATCTCATCGCCGGCGAGCTGCTCGCGCACGAACTGATCGTAAGGCTTGTCGTTGTTGAATGATTTGATGACGTAGTCGCGGTAAGGCCACACGGAAGGGCGATACTCATCCGCATTGTAACCGTCACTCTCTGCATAACGCACGAGGTCGAGCCAGTGCTGAGCCCAGCGCTCGCCGTATTGGGGGCTGGCCAGCAGTTCATCGACCAGCTTTTCATAAGCGCGCGGGTCCTTGTCATTCACGAATGATTCGATCTGCTCCCGAGTTGGAGGCAGGCCGTGCAGATCAAAATAAACGCGCCGTACCAGCTCATTCCGGTCCGCCTGTGCTGCCGGGTCGAGCTTCATCTCCATTTGTTTCGCCACGATGAAACGGTCGATATCATTGCGCACCCATGAGCTCGTCACTTTGGGCGGGGAAACTTTCGCCACTGGCTTGAAGAACCAGTAGTTGCGCTGCTCCTCGGTGAAGCCGCCTTCCGTCACGACAACCTTCTCGGTTGCATCCTGCGGCCATGGTGCGCCCAGCTTGATCCATTTTTCCAAAATCGCGATCTCAGCGTCGGGCATCTTGCCGCCGTTGTTTTTGGGCGGCATCTGGAAGTCTTCATTGGCGTAATGAATAGCCTCGACCAAGGCCGACTTCTCCGGCTGACCGGGAACCAAGGCCGGACCGGTGTCGCCACCCGTCTTCAAATAGCCGATGTTGTCCACGCGCAGGCCGCCCTTCTGCTTGGTCTTGCTGTGGCAGTCGTAACAGCGCTTCACCAAGATCGGTCGCACGTCGTTTTCGAAGAACTTCATCGCCGCACGCGCTGCATCATCGTCAGCAGCAAACGACACGCCCGCAGTGTGGCAGGTGAGAAGGAAAAGGAAGGTTAGAAGGCGGGACCGTGTCATGTCAGGTACAAAAGGCCCGAAAAGCACGCTTTTGGACACAAAAATTGCCGAATTCGCGCCTTTTTAGTTGCGGCAGGGTCGCCTCATCATCACGCGGTCGGCCTGTGAAACCTGCTATTTTAGCAAATCTGTCAGGGTAACGCCTTCACCAAGGCCGCAGCGATGGCATCCATGCCCTTGTCGCCAGGATGATTCGCCACGCCCGCATGTTTGAAGGGCCGCTCCGAGCGACCGTAGTTGGCTTCATCTTTGCTCAGGCTGCTGATGTTGACGTAAATGCCACCCACGGCGGTGCAGGCTTGCTGCAGCACTTCGTCTTTCGCGGCATTTGCCCAAAAACAACTGCGCACTAAAATCGTGGGCTTCCGCTCTCCTTTCAGAGCGCTCAACAAGGCGGTCACGCTGGCCTGCAACTTCGTCTTGTCTTCGGCTGTCTTTAGACCCGGCACGTTCTCGCCGATGGCCAGGATGATCAGGTCAGCTTTAAACTCAATGGCGTCCTTCATTTTAGCGGCCACGTCGTAGCCTGAATAAGCACGCTCAAAGTCGGCGATGTTCTTCACCATCACCTCCGGTGCGGCGCCTGCTTTTGCCTTCAGCGCCTTGGTGACGAGGTGCACGTAATCATTCGCCTCCGCGCTCGCCGCCATCCCCCAGTTGCCTGACCAGTCGATGTCAGCCTTGGGACCATGTTTAGTGATGCTGTTGCCGAGGAAGAGCACCTTGCTTTGCGCAGATGCGTGAACGGTGGCGCAGACGAGGACGAGGGTGAGGAAGAGGCGATGACAAGTCATAAGGATGGATGGTGAAAATAGGTGGCTACTGAGCAGGCTGGCTCATCACCCAGTCCCAGCGAACTCCCGACTGCTTGAGCTGAGGTTCGAGATCTTGTTCGCTGAGGAGCCGCTGACTGATGAGCTTTTGCAGGACGTCTTTCACTTGCGACAGATAGGCTTCGCGGGATGCATATCGTTCCGCCATCGCGGGACGTGGATCCTGCGTGGCTTCGCGTAGTTCACGCGTGGCGGCCAGAGGAACCCAGGCACCACGCAGCAGCACAGGCTCGTGCGGCGAACCCATCGACGCCGGTCGAAACACCCATCCAGTTGCCGTGCCCAGAGGCACCGCCACGTCTGGCAAGCGGATGCCCGCGATGTCATTGCCGTCCGCATCCACCTGAGGCACCAGCAGCGGCAGTTCAGTGCCTTCACCGGCACCATCGGCCCACTGGGGATTGCGCACGCGGCCACCCGCTTTCAGCAGCCTCGGATCTCCCATGCCGGGGATGGTGGAAAAGCGCACCTCTGCGACCGGGACAAGCGTGCCAGCCCCGAGTGTCGGATACACACTCAGCGGCGGAGCGATGCCCTCCGCCACCCAGCGATGCATCGCCAGCCGCAGCGCCGTGACCACAGCACTGGCATTCACGGGATTGGCCAGCGGCGCACCCTTGGCCTGCGCCGTTGGTGGGAAGCTCGATGCACCATGCTGCGTGCCTGCGAAGAAGTAGGAGCGCACATTTTCCGGAAATGACATGTCCTTGGCCCCGTCTGGAGTCGTGTGCGTCAGCGCCGCCACACGACCCGCCCCCCAATATTCAGCAGCCGTGTTCGTGTAGAAAATCTTGGGCGGATGTTTCACCCGTGCGTTTTCCAAAACCCCTTCCGCATGACCGCTCGCAGGATCAACCTGGACCGTGTCTGCAAAAGGATACGAAGCCGTGTAAAAGCCCGCCACAGCGCGTGGAGTTGACCAGCGCTGGTTCAGCACCAGACGACCTGCACCAGCCACATGCGCCATCACACCGTCCAACGTCTGGCGGCCCTGCTCATCGGTATTGAAACCGAGATAAACAAAGTCGCGCAAAAAGCGTCCGCACTGCGAGGAGCCAAACGCATACGCATGTTTAACCGGTGCCAGTGAGCCTGCGTCATGCTTCAGCCAGGCCACCGCATCGCGGATGGCCGCATAGCCGAGCCCGGCTAGCGGTGGAGCTTCAGCCAGATAGAAAATTTCATAGGTTTTCCCTGGCTCAAACCCACCCTCCAAATGGAGTCGATTGCCCTTCAAGCTCCATGATTTTCGCGGAACCTCAGCCCCGCCGGGATAGGCCATGCGCGGCCTCACGATCAACCGGCTCTCCAGACCATCCACGTCCACCGGCGGGTAAGACGTCAAATCTGTGAGCGTTTGGTCATCCGCTGGTTTATCCGGTGTGAAGGTGGCGCTCACCACGCCACGAATCGCACTGCCATCCTTGTTTAGCGCCGATGGCACCTTGATGCTCATTTTGCCGGGCTGCGCAGGCACATCAAACTCCCAGCCGACATTCAGCACTGTGAAACCATTCTTGACGACCCAATCGCTCACGTCAGCTTTGCCGCCTCGATTCGGAATCTCCACCCAGGCAGCGCCATTGCCGCGTGCTGCGTCCTTCGGCCTCAAGAGATTCATGTCCGAAGAAAAGCTGACCTTGCCTGCCGCATTGACCGGAGCCAGCCCAACATCAGCGATGATTGCATTGCCGGGCAAGGAGGGGGCGATTTCGAAATGCAGGCGACCGACGATCTGCTCATAGCCGGTCGTTCCCACATCCGAACGCTCTGAAACCTCGACTCGCACGACGGCGGCGCGAGTGGTGCAGGCAGCTAGAAGGAAAAGGAAAAGTCGCGGAAGCAAAGACATCGTTGTGATACAGCACCGATTTCGGTTTTTTGTCAGCAACATCATCTCACAATCGTGGGGTGTATTCTCAAAAAGTCACGCGAGACCCACATGCTTCAGCGCTTCGATGGGAGGCCCTTCGAAGGTGCCCGAGGGAATGTTGCCGACGTAGCCGATGGCCTTCATGCCTTCAGGCGTGGTGTAGTAGCCGCCAGCGGTGAGGTCACGGAAGCGTTTGAAAAACGACACCTGCTTTTTGTATTCGGGCTGTGGCTTGGCGGCAGCGAGATCGCTGCAGATGGCGGTTTGGGGCTCAAGCGCGAGATCGGCGAAGGCTTTGCCAAAGCGGGTGTTTGCTTCCTGATCGATCCATTGCAGGCCTTCGAGCACGAGACGTCGATCTCCTGCCTGGGCAGGATAGGGCGAGCTGATCCATTCGTCGATGAAGTCAGGCACCCCGAGAGCCGAGGCGCTGGGTGAGGTTTCATCCGCAGGCATGATGACATCGCACAAGGCACGCGTCGTGCGGCGCTGGGGCTCCGTCAGCGTGAGCGGCCAGACATCGCCAGGCTTGTACACTTTCACCATGACAGGATCAGGCCCGTAGCCCTTGGCTTTGATGGGGCTGGTGTCAGCCGCGAAGAGATTCGGATCGCGCACGGCCATGGTCGCCGTGGCAGTGAGCATCCATTGCAGCGCCTTGCGGCGATCCATGCGTGGAAGGTCGTCGGGAGTGCTCATCAGATGTTTCCTTTCTTCATTTCGTCCATCAGGTGATCGGCCATGCGCCATGCCAGCGCCATGATCGTGAGCGTGGGGTTCTTGTCCGCCGTGCTGGCAAAGGGCGCACCATCGGCCATGAAGAGGTTCTTCACATCCCATGTCTGGCTCCATTGATTCGACACCGAGGACTCACGATCCGCGCCCATGATCGCACCACCGACTTCATGGATGACCGTCCCTCCTTGCCTGAGTAATTTAGTCTTCTCTTTTTCGGTCCGCGCTGACACTTTGCCACCCATGGCTTCGAGCAGTTCGCGGATGTGCTGCTGCTGGTGCTGTGCCTGGTTGAGTTCGAAGTCCGTCCACTTCCAGTGAAAGCGCAGCACCGGGATGCCCCACTGATCCTTCAGTTCGGGATCAAGTTCGCAGAATGAGCCGTCATTCGGCAGCATGGTGCCCTGAGCGCCGAAGCCGAGATGACAGCCATAGTAGCGCCGCGCCTCCTCCTTGAGCTTCGGGCCAAACAAGACGCCTTCGTGACCCAGCCGGCTCTCGATGCCGTTCAGCACCGTCAGTGATGGCATCTGTCTGCCGCTGGTGAACTCCAGATGATAGCCGCCAGGGAAACCGAGTTCACCTTTGCCATTCTGCGCATGCATCGTCCACGGCACATAGGCATGCGGACCACCGGCACCGTCTTCATTGTGGATCGGCATGCCCTCAAAGGCTGGAATGTGCGCGCTGAGACTGCTCGACACCGAATCGGTGATGTATTTACCCACCTTACCGCTGGAATTCGCGAGTCCTTGCGGGAAAGCATTCGACTTCGAGTTCAGTAACAGTCGCACCGACTCCTGTGAACTCGCGGCAAGCACCACAGCACGGCCTGTGGCATGCCCTTCGCTGCCGTCCACCTTGTTGATGAAGGTGATGCCCGTGGCCCGACCCTGTTTGTCGAGCGTGACCTCACGCGCCATCGCATTCGGCAGGATGTCGAGATTCCCCGTGGCCAGCGCGGGCCGCAGATGCACCGTTTGCGAATCGTAGTTTGCCCGGATCGCGCAGCCGCGATGGCAGTCCGTCGCCCAAAAGCAGGGCGACCGCGTGCGCATGGAGTCCGCCAGAATGCTCTGCGCCTTCGCATTGCCCGGATGCAGCTTTGCCGGCAACGTGTCTGCATCCTGCGGTATCGTCAGCACCGCGCGATGAATCGAGGTCACATGCGCGCCGACCTTCTTGCCATGCTTCTGAGCATAGAGTTCTCCTACACGCAGCTTGGGCGCTGGTTGCAGCACGCCAGGTGATGAATTCGGTGAATTTTCCAATCCTTCGTTGGTGCCAAATACGCCGATCAGCATCTCCACCTTGTCGTAGTAAGGCGCGATGTCGTCATAGCCGATCGGCCAGTCAAAACCGAGATCAAAGCGCATGCGCGGTTTGAAATCATAAGGCCCGTTCCGCAGGGTGATGCGACCCCAGTGGTTCGTACGTCCGCCCATCATGCGCTGCCGCCACCAGCGGAACTGGTCTTCGGGCTCCTTGTTTGCATTCGTGTAGGGTTCGCCAGGAATGTCCCAGCCGCTGTTGATTGAGCAGTCGTGGAAGCCGTACTGCTTGTCCGGCGTCTTCTCACCACGCAGCGGTGCCTGGCTAGGCAGTTGCAACATCGCCACCTCGGACTGCACATCAAACGAGCGTCCCGCTTCAAGAATGAGCACCTTCAAGCCCTCCATCGTCAGCGTGTATGCCGTCTGCCCGCCCCCTGCTCCCGAACCAACGATGACAACGTCATAGGAATCCTGGAGTTTGTCGGCGGTGATGAGTGGCATAGGATGGAATCAGAACTGGGAAACGATGAACGTGTGATTTTCAAACCTCTTCCAGCATCATTTTCGCATCGCCAAAAATTTTCGGATGCTGGCCCATCTTGTCCATCATGGACATGAAAAGGCGGCACATCTGGCGCTCGGGCTTGTCTTTGTAGTCGAGTGCTCGGCCACCCTGAAGCCGTCCGCCAGCACCGCCGAGAATGATGACGGGAAGCTGGTCGTTGTCGTGCTTGGCACCGGCCATCATGCTGGAGCAGTGCATGAGCATGGTGTTGTCCAGCAGCGTGCGCGGGCCTTCCTGAATGGCGTCCAGCTTGCGCGCAAGGTAGGCCAGCTGCTCCATAAAGAACTGGTTCACCTTCAGCCAGTCTTCTCCGTCGCTGTGCGAAAGCAGGTGGTGGATCATATAGTCGATGCCATGACCTGCCTGTTGGACACTCGGCAGATTGGGGAAACGCAGGGCACTGTGATCGTTGTTCAGTTTCAGGGTGGTAATGCGCGTGGTGTCGGTCTGAAAGCCGAGCACGAGAAGATCCATCATGAGACGGATATGCTCGCCAATGTCCTGCGGAATGCCATCAGCAGGACGTTTGATATTCGGTTTGTCGAGCGTGGGCCTCCAGCCCTGCAATTCACCGCGTTTGCCGGCGTTCTCGATGCGCTTCTCCACATCGCGCACGGAATCGAGATATTCGTCGAGCTTGCGCTGGTCATTGAGGCTGATCTCGCGCCGCAATTCCTGGGCATCTGCCAACACTGCATCCAGCACGCTCTTGTCAGCCGGTGACGCCTCATCCTTGAACAGACGATCAAAGGCCAGCGCCGGATAAAGCTCCAGCGGCGTCGGGGTCGTCGGTGAACTCCATGAAATGTGCGAACTGTAGAGCATGGAGTAATTTTTGTGCACCGACGGATTCGATTTCTCACACGCGAGCACGAGACTGGGCACCTTGGTGCTGCGGCCATAGGTCTGCGCCAGCACCTGATCAAAACTCGTGCCCGAACGAATCTCGCCACCCGAAGCAATCGGCGCGCCCGAAAGCATGTTCCCCGTTTGCGACGAATGGATGTTCCCCTTCCGGGCCTCTTCATGGTACAGGCCGCGCACAAACAGCATCTTCTCCCGAAACTCATGCAAGGGCTGCAACACCTTGCCCAGTTCCATCGCCTTACCTTCCCCCTTGGCCCACCACTCCTTCGAATGAAAGCCGTTGCCGGAAAACGTCACGCATAGCCGCACAGGCGCTTCACTGGCCGGTTTGTCACGCTTCGGTTCATCGCCCCAGACATTGAAAGACTCCAGCCACGGCAGGGCCATGGAGACGCCTGTTCCGCGCAGGAAGGCGCGACGTGAAAAGCGGTGTGTGTTCATGTGAATAATTTAGTATTGAGCGATGGCATCTTTACCCCGCACTTCGCGAAACTGCGGACTTCTAACGATGAGTTCAATGAAAGTGCCGATGCGCTGATCACTCCGCACCATCGACTCAATCAGCGGTCTGTCGGAGAGTTGCACGCTGCGCCCGAGCGCATAGCCGAGCAGCTTGCGACAGAACTGACGGAGGAAATCATCGCTGCGTTTATTGACGAGGTAATCGCGCAGATCATTAAGTCCATCGACGGATGTGCCGTCAGGAAGCACGGTTTTCGTGTCGGCTTTGCGGTCGCGACCGATGGCATCGAAACCTTCCAGCGCGAAGCCAAAGGGATCAATGCGACGATGGCAACCCGCGCAGTTTTCATCGCGGCTGTGGCGCTCGATAAGCTGACGTTCACTGAGCTCTGCGGGCGCTTCTTCGGGCAAAATGGGCACGCCCTTGGGGGGAATGGGCAGCTTGTCACCGAGGATGACCTCACTAAGCCAGGTGCCACGCAGGATGGCGCTGGTGCGTGAGGCACCGGATTGTTTCGCCAGCGTCGCCGCAAAGCCGAGAATGCCACCCCGCCCTTTGGACTGAATGCCCTCGAAGCGCTGCCAGCCATCACCTTGAACATCGAGCGCATAGTGCTGCGCGAGGTTGGCGTTGACGAAGGTGTGATCGGCGTTGAGCAGCGAGAGCGCGCTGCGGTCATTTTGAAACAGATCAATGAAGAAACGAACCACCTCCTCCTGCATGTCGCCACGCAGGGAGATGAAGGTGGGGAAATGACGCTCGCTCTTTTCATCCAGCGTTTCGACATCGCGCACATGCAGCCACTGGCAGCCGAACTCCGTGGCGAGGCGGCGGATTTTATCGTCCTTCAGCATACGGCGGGCTTGCGCTGCGAGCACGACAGGATCATTCATCTTCCCAACAGCCGCGATTTGCTGAAGACCCGCATCCGGGGTCGATGACCAAAGGAAGTAACTCAACCGGGTGGCGATCTCCTGGTCGTTCACCGGCGCAGACTTGATGCCTGGGCTGGCCTTTTCACCGCGATAGAGAAACGCCGGAGCCACCAGCACACGAGCGATCACCATGCGCACCGCAGCAGCATCCGGCAGTTCCTGTTTGCGCAGCTTCTGGTAAAGAGTGCGCAGTTCATTCTGCTCAGTGGCGCTCAGCGGATGACGCCAGGCACGCCCGGCAAAATCGATCGCCGCCTGTATATGCCCAGATTCGGCGGAGATCTGCTGCTGCTTGAACAGCTCGGCATCACGGTAAATCGGCTCACGCAGCGGCTCAAAGGCTTTGGGATCGGCGTCCTGAGTGGCGAACTGCCAGAGCTGCTCAAAGACATCGACCTGCTTCAGGGGGGCTTCACTGATGAAGCGCAGTTCGTCCCACAAGCGGTCAATTTCGGCACTTTGCTCCTTGTTAAGCATCAACCGCTTCAACTGCTCATCTTCGCGATAAAACAGCGTAAGCGTCACCACCTCATCCGCAGGAACGATCTTGGTGTAGCAAAGCGCAGCGGGAAACAGCGCACGGAATTCTGCGATCTGGGCGGTGAGTTGCTTCCGCATGTCGCTGTCGTCTCCCACGAGGATCGGTGCGTCGAAGCTCAGCGGCTTTTCACCATCCGACCATGTGCCTTTTTTTCCGGGTTTGTTGATGATGACTTTGCTGGCAACAAGCGCAGAAGGTGTGGCGGATTTTGTGGTCAGCACACGTACTTGCACGGCCCCTTGGGAATCGGGATGCAGGCGCACATTGATGGCAAACTCGGCGTCTTTGCCAATGTCGACAGGCAGGACGGCTTCGTCACCGTTGATCGCGATTGGGTGGTCTTGCTGCCCCGCAGTGACAAGCCGGGCGTTTTCCCAAATGACGCTGGCCTGACCGATGGCGAATGAAGCCAAGTAAAGTTTGGTCGCGCCACTCGCGGGCAACTTGACCCGCAGCACCTCGCTAGCCGTCAGCGGCAGCACCGGCACCTGCCAGGACTTAGGCCCGTTGAGCTTGCCAATATGCCCGATGCTGCTGAAGCGCCACAGCGCCTTCTGCCACTGTGTGATGGTTTCAGTCATCTGCGCCGCTGATGCACCCGCACGCCACTGCTGACGCACGAGGTCGAGAATGGCATTGGGCTCGGTTCCTTCCAGTGCTATGCGAAGTTTGCCGAGGTATTTGGGATTCAGCTTCGCAGCCATTTGATCATCCCGTGTCGCCGCGAGGTATTGCTCCAGGGGCAGGGTGCCGCTGTCACCTGTATCAAGATTGATGCCCTGCGCTTCCACCTTCGAACCACTGCCTGAGGCGGAAAACTGCGCATAAAATGCGCGGATTTTCGCCAGCGCCTCGTCCGTCCAGTCGCGCTGCGAAGTGCGTGAAGAAAAGTGAAATCCTTCCGGTGTCAAAACCGCGTGACTGGCGATGTCCTTCGCCGCGTCAAGATACTTGCTCAGCAACGCAGGCGACATGACGAGCGCCGCCCCCGCATTGGTAAATCCTTCGCCTGCCGCGCCATCCACGGGAAACTCCTTCGCGGGATCAAGCGACTCCACACCGGTCAAATCACGAAGTGTGTAGGTATACTCCATGTTCGAAAGGCGGCGCAGCACCACGGGGCCGGGATCGCCAGCGCTCGCCAGAGCCACTTCCTCCAGCCGATCCTGCACCCATTTTATCAGCAGCTTTTTCTGTTCCGCAGAAAACTGCGGCTCTTTCTTCGGCGGCATCTCGCCCATGTGCATCTGCTCCAGCACGCCTTCCCAGATCATCGGCTCCCGCTTGATGTCGGCGACGGAAGTGAACCGCTCCAGATCAAGATCCCCCTTCTGCTTCTTCGTTGAGTGGCACGAATTGCACCGCTCCTTTAGCAACGGCAGGATCGAGGTTTGAAAGTCGTCTGCACCAAATGCAACACCTTGAAGAACCATGCATGACGCGACGGCTCGAATTGAACTGAAAAACTTCATGCCAAAATTTCCTTCACGACATTACCATACACATCCGTGAGCCGAAAATCGCGACCGAGATGCCGCCACGTCAGCTGTTCATGGTCAAGGCCGAGTTGATGCAAGATCGTGGAGTGAAGATCATGCAGATGAACTTTTCCGGATACGGGCCGGAAACCAAAGTCGTCGGTCTCACCGAAGGTGAATCCGGGTTTCACGCCGCCGCCGGCCATCCAGGTGCAGAAGCTTTCAGGCTGGTGCTCACGACCATGTTTTTCGATGGGCGAGGTGCCGCTGAGGTCCTGACTCCAGGGCGTGCGGCCGAACTCACCACTCCAGATGACGAGCGTGTCTTCGAGCAGGCCGCGTGATTTGAGATCTTTGATCAGCGCGGCGCAGGGCTGGTCGCTGGCGGCACAGCTTTTCGGCAGAGCGTCTCGGATGTTGCCATGATGATCCCAGCCACCCATCGTGACCTGCACGAAGCGCACGCCCGCTTCGCTCATCTTGCGCGCGAGAAGGCAGGCACGGGCGTTTTTGTCGGTGTCTTTGCCGCCGACGCCGTAGAGCTGCTTCGTCGCCTCGGACTCATTTGAGATGTCCACAAGTTCGGGTGCCGTCATCTGCATGCGGAAGGCGGTCTCCATGCTCTCGATCATGCCTTCCATGCGGGCGTCGGTCCCCGTCTGGTCGAGCAGGCGTTTGTTCATGCGCTGCGTGAAGTCGATGCGCGCACGCTGGGCCTTCGCATCGCCGGAGACATCGGCGAGGTAGTCGATGGGGGATTGTTTGTCGCTGGATGGAATAATGACTTTCGTGCCCTGATGAGCAGCAGGTAAAAACGACGAACCATAGAGTCGGGTGTCGCTGTCAGGATGAATCGAGATGAAACTCGGCAGGTTTTGATTCTCTGCACCGAGGCCGTAGCTGATCCATGAGCCTAGAGAGGGACGCACATCCGCCGTGACGCCGGTGTGAAACTGCAGCGCGGCAGGCTGATGCTGGTTGTTATCCGCATGCACGGCACGCAACAGGCAGATCTCATCCGCGATGCTGGCCGTGTGAGGCAGCAGATCGGAGATCATCATACCGGACTGCCCGCGAGGCTTTACTTCGCCGTGCGTGGCAAGCGCGAGGAACTTGTCCGTGCCGACCCGGAGCTCATTGGTGTTGATCGGTGCGCTGACCTTCTGGCCGTGCATGCGCTTGATGTAGTCCTTCGGATCGAACAAATCTGGCTGCGAAGGTCCGCCGGACATAAACAGAAAGATCACGCGCTTCGCCTTGGCCGGAAAGCGTGGGGCTTTCACCGCAAGCGGACTCTGTGCGGCCTGAACGAGATCGTGCAAAGCGAGCGCACCGAAGCCGGTGGCGGTGCGCTGGAGCCATGAGCGGCGGGATATGAAGTTCGTATTCATAGGCGGAGCAAAAATTCGTTAGATGACAACAGCGCGTGGCTCAGTTCAATCCACGCTTTTTCGGCGGGCATGGTTTCGAGAAACTTCACAGCATCCTCACGCTCGCTGCTGGTGATCGGGCGGCTGAGGATGCGGAGCCAGAGGGCTTCGAGACGCGCGCCGATGTTCGCTTCGCTGTCGCCGAGTTGTTTTGCGAGCTCGGTGGCACGAGCGCGGACAGTGTCGCTGTTGAGAAGAAACAGCGCCTGCGTGGGCACAGCGGTCTCGGCACGTTTGCCGGCGATCTGCGCTGGCTGGGTGAAGTCGAACACATCGCGCAGCTTCGCGGAGCCGGGTTGCGTGGCCGTGCGGATGACGGGGAGATAAATAGTGCGCTCAAAGTCCTGCACAGGGCGCATTTTCTTGAAGGCAAAGGCAGGTGGATTCACCGCCTTGGGACTGAGGCTGTTGACGTTCTCGGGAAACTCCAGCGGCAAGGCGGGACCACCGCTCGAAGGCGTGAGCTTGCCGCTGATGGCGAGCATGGAGTCGCGAATCGCCTCGGCATCAAGACGCTGGCGGTTCATGCGCCAGAGCAGGCGGTTGTCTGGGTCTTTTGCCTCTGCTGTGGCATTTTGTGAACTGCTCATGCGATAGGCGCGACTAAGGACGAGCGCACGGATGAGCTGCTTCTGCGACCAGCCGTTTTCCATGAAGCGGGCGGCGAGGTAATCCAGCAACTCTGGATGCGAGGGCGTCTCACCGCGAACACCGAAGTAATCGACACTGCGCACGAGACCTTCGCCGAAGAGCTTCTGCCAGATGCGGTTCACGGTGACCCGCGCAGTGAGCGGATTGCGTGCATCGGCAATCCAGTCGGCGAGCTGCACTCTGCCGCTTTGGCCTGCAGGGATCTTCGAAAAATCGGCCCACGATGCCACGCGCAGTGCGCCGCGCTTCACCGTATCTCCCAGCGCATACGGGTTGCCGCGAATGGTGATGCGCATGTCGGCGGGATTTTCACGATCATGCACGGCGAAGGC
Source organism: Verrucomicrobiaceae bacterium UBA7681 (assembly GCA_002482965.1). Taxonomy (GTDB): domain Bacteria; phylum Verrucomicrobiota; class Verrucomicrobiia; order Verrucomicrobiales; family Verrucomicrobiaceae; genus Prosthecobacter. The sequence continues at coordinate 365,632 of DLGZ01000048.1, forward strand.
TTTCGGTGCGACGGGAGCAAAGAACTTTGCATGCTCGATCTGGCCGTTAAGCGTCTTGATGCGTGCAGCGAGTTCATCACGCTTCTTTTCAAGGCTAGGTTTCGTCTCTTTCGTGGCGCTGGCGATCTGCGGTTCCAGCGCGGCTTTTTCTTTGTTGGAATTGTCGCGCTCGACCTCCCAATGACGGATTTTGACATCGTTCACGGCGAGCATCTGCTCGCGCCCGGCCTTTTGCCCCGCTGTTTCCGGCAGTTCGGTTTTGTGGACGCTGCTCCAGACACCGTTCTCGGTCTTATACGTCGCATCGGTGCTGCGGAACATGCCGGCGATGGCGTAGTAGTCCGTCTGCGCAACGGGATCAAACTTGTGATCGTGGCAGCGCGCGCAGCCGAGCGTCAGACCGAGAAACGCGGTGCCGATTTTGCTGACCTGCTGATCAACGAGGTCGTGCTCCATCTTGAGCTTGTCCACAGCGACGATCTCGACATCGCCCAAAACAAGGAAGCCGGTGGCGGTGATGTTTGCGGCCCTTTCTTGAGGCGATGCGGCAGGCAGGAGGTCTCCGGCAATTTGTTCCCGAATGAAGCGGTCGAAGGGCTTGTCGGAGTTGAAAGCGTTAATGACATAATCACGATAGCGCCACGCATGTTCGGCAAAGACGCTGTTCGAGGTGCCGATCTGGTCCGCGTAACCGGTAAGGTCGAGCCAGTGGCGTGCCCAGCGCTCCCCGAACGCACTGGATTGCAGCAGACGATCCACGGCAGCAGCTCGAGATGCGGGAGACGCGTCAAAGCGTGCCATCTCATCTGGTGTTGGCGGCAGGCCGGTCAGGTCGAGTGAGACTCGGCGTAGCCAGGTGTAGGCATCCGCATCAGGTGCGGGAGAGAGGCCGTTGGCCTCGAGCTTGTCGAGAATGAAGCAATCCATTAGATCCAGCGGCCAGTTCGTCTGCTGCACTGCGGGAGCAGCCTCACCACTCACAGGTCGAAAGGCCCAGAATTTCTTTCCTTCCTCGAAGTCAATCACACGCGCGGATTTGGCGGTGGTTTGTTTCACGCGTGAATCAGGCGCACCCATTGCCACCCATTTCTCAAAGATCTCGATCTCACCCGCTGTCATCTTGCCCTTCGGCGGCATTTCCATTTCGGGATTGGTGTAGCGCACCGCCTCGATGACATGACTTTTGGCCACGTCTCCCGGCACAATGGCAGGCCCGTTGTCGCCGCCGGTCTGCCAGCCCAATTTCAAATCGAGCGCCAGCCCGCCTTTGATCTTCTTCTCATGCGAATGGCACTCGTAGCAGCGGCTTTGCAGCAATGGCAGCACCTTCGATTCGAAGAAGGCCATGTCGTCTCCAGCCCGCGCCGAGGCCAGCGCGAGCATGCCGATGCCAACACTCTGGAAAACACGGTTCATGAGGAAAGCGGCAGCCATTCACGCCAGCCGAGGATATGCTCCCGCATCAGACGTTCACAGACGGCGGGAGCTTGCGTGCGGAAGCTCTCAATGATGGACTGATGCGCATCCACGGTGTCTTTGAGGGTCTCTTTGGTCTGGAGCTGATGACTGCGGTGCAAACGTCCGAGCCACAGCTCCAGCTCGCCGCGCAGGGAGCGCCAGAGCTTCATCAACCGCGCATTGCCAGAGGCTTCAAGAATGAGCTGATGAAACTCCAAGTCCAGCAGCGTCACCTCCTGCACGGACCGGGCACGGCGGGTGGCGGTCAGATTTTTTTCGAGCATTGAAATGTCCGCTTTTAGGGCCGGAGCCGCCAGACGGGAGGCGAGCGGTTCCAGCGCAAGCCGAAGAACATAAAGCTCCTCAAAATCCTGCGGTGTCAGGGCTTTCACGAATGCGCGTCCCGTAGGACTGAAATCGACCAGGCCTTCGCGCTCGAGTGCAAACAAGGCCTCACGCACCGGCACCCGGCTGACCCCCAGGCGTTTCGCCACGGCGGATTCAGCCAGCAGCGCTCCCGGCGCGGAGGTGCCGTTCAGTATTTCCGCCCGCAGCAGCGAGGCGGCGGAATCAGAGCGGAAGGCAGGATTTGGGGCGAGGTTCATTCGGTATACCGTTTCAATACGGCCCGAATGATTCCATCTTTCTTATGCGATGATTTTCTTCATCAGTCAGCTTAGCGCTAGCTAGCTAGACACGCCGCATCACTTCATTTGGCGTTCTTCTCGATGAACTCGATGATAGGTGTCGAATCGTCCAGCCCATGCGGATGGTGGCCCACACCGGGTTTGCGAATCAGAGTGATGCTGCCACCGAGCGCCTTGTAGCGTGTTTCGATCAAGCCGGTGTTTTCATCCCAAGGCACCACATCGTCGGCATCGCCAAAGACGTGGAGAAGGGGCACATGGTTCTTGGCCAGTGGGGCGAGGTTGTCCACAGGATTGGCTTTGTAGGCGAGCGCTTCAGCCTCGTCTTTGAAGCCCCAGAGCTTGAGCACAAAGCCCCAGTTTCTCGGATCGCCTTTGCCTTTGCCCTTGCCGCCGGGCCAGCTTTTGAAATCACACACCGGCGCGTCAGCGTAAATGCAGGAGACTTTGTCAGGATTCGAGATGGCCCAGTTGTAGCAGTACAAACCGCCGCGGCTGAGACCGACGAGCGAAGGCTTGGTTCTCAATCCATACTTCGTGGTGAGTTCGGCGTAGCACTCGTTCCACAGCTTCACGGCATCAGGACAGCCGAGCATGTCGTTGATCTTCATATAGACGATGTGAAAGCCTTTGCCGAGCAACGCGATGTCCGGCGCGGGCTTGTGACCAAAGAACTCGCCATGCCAGACCCATGGGCGGCCTGAGGCGGCGGTTTTCGGCGCGACAATGGTCACCAACTTGCCTGCGATGGTGAGTTCATGCTTCGCGTAGCCGTTCCATTCACCGGCCTGATTGGGGAACACGATTTCTTTCGCGCTGGCCAGTTTGCGGGCTTCTGCATCCAGTTCAGCGGCTTTCGCCTTGGCTTCCTCAATAGGCAATCCAGGAGCATTGCCGGGCCGCTTATGCCCCACGTAGCTCAGCCATGCCGGACGCAGAATCGCGTGCTTCTTTTTCACGAGAGCGAGGATTGCAGCGCCATTGGGATGATCGGGCGTGCCATCCGGCTTCACCTTGAGACCCCAGGCATCCAGCACAGCATGCGCCATGAGCAGATGGCCTTCAGGTCCGGGATGCACACCGTCTTTGGAAAAAGTGAACTCAGGGTCTGACTTCCGCTTTTCAGCGATGGCGGCATTCATCGGTCCGTGAATGTCCAGCACCTCCCAGCCCTTCTGGCGCATATCGACCAGCCAGTCGCTGTAAAAGTCGAGCACTTCATTGTAGCCTTGATAAGGCTTCTCATACTTCTCCAGCCCGGCGGGCAGCAAGCGGGCCTTGATCGGCACGGGATCAAACACCGGTGGCGTGAGATGCACGATGCGAGCACCAGTGGCGGTGACTTTGTCATGCAGCTTCTTCATGCCATCCTGAAAGGCCTTCGTGCGCACGGCCCCAAGCGGATAATAAATGCCGTCGTTCATGCCGTAACAGGCAAAGACGAGCTCCGGCTTCGTCTTTTCCAGTGCACGGTCGAGACGTTCGTGCAGATCCGGGCGCGGAAACTTGCCACCGGCGTGGCCGTCTTCGCTCAATCCGCTCACCGTTTCACTGCTGAGCCCCAGCGGGATGATTTCTTTCGTCACCTCCGGATGCTGCGCGATCAAGGCGGCATCAATGAACTCAATGTAGCCTCCTCCCTGCGTGATGCTGTCGCCGAGAAAGACGATGCGCTGTTCTTTGGGAAGTTCCGCCGCGAAAGCGGTGGCAGTGAGAAGCAGGGAAAGCAGGAAGGAACGCATGGGGTAAACAAGTCGGTGAAGTTAGCCTGCTTTTATCACACCTTGTGCAGCTTGTAAGGATAGACTTGGTCCGCGTTCCACTGGCAGCCATACAGATCACCCGCGTCATCGACGCACACGTCATGCACATTGCGGAAGACGGGCTGGTCCTGCAGCAGGATGCCAACCTGATCTCCCTCGTATTTCGGCTGCTGACCACCCGGAGCAGACACGACGCGATTGTCCTTGTCGAGGATGATGATGAACCCGCGCTCACGCCACATGCGGTAATCATTGGGCTTCATGCCGAAGCACACGCCGGAGAGCAGCAGTTCCCCCGCAATGACCGGCCTGCTCATGAAGGCCCCGGGCAGATACACAGAATGTGAATAAGTGCCGTCGAGTTGATACCAGTGGAACTCATTGCGGATGCGCTCCGTGCACAGCACCAGCGGCACAGGCCCGCGTGTGTCGATTGTCACGCCATGCGCCTGCATGAATTTACCCGCGTTCATCGCCTGCGTGCTGTTGCCGCCAAATTTGCGGATGAATTTCCCCGTGGCGTCAAATTGCAGAATGAACTGCGAGCCGTAGCCGTCCGCCACATAGATGTCGCCATTCGGCCCCGCCACCGCTTCGGTGGGCGCATACTTGGTCACGGCATCATACGCGCCACAGTCCTTCGCATGCGGCAGTTCCAGCACGATCTCACCCGCCAGCGTGGTTTTCACCACGCGGCCACCGCCCGGATCGCACAGCAGCAGATGCTCCTTGCCATCACGCACATCCAAACTCAGTCCGTGTCCGCCGCGCAGTTTCAGCGTCCACGCATCGAGCACCTTCCCCTCCTTATCGAAGATCAGGACGTTGTTCTTCGCTTCGTCGGTGATCATGATCAGCCGCTTCTGCGCATCCATGACCATTTCATGGCAGTTCTTCACCGGATGCACCTCGCGCTTTGCCTTGCACCATTGCAGATCGACCCGATACCGATGCTCCCCATGGCCGATGATGGCCCCCTGGAGCGAGGTCTTGCTCTGCGCCTGCACAAACGGGGCGGCAAATGCAGTGGCGGCGGTCGTGGTGATGAAATGGCGGCGGTTCATAGAACATTGGAAACAGCCCATTCCACCCATGCCTTTCGAGAAGCAGTCTTTAAGGCGTGGAAATCCGGCTCCGAAACGCCGGCAGTCGCAGCTTCCAGCGCATCGCGGCAAGGCGCAGCAGCAGAATGACCGCCATGCCAATGTAGCGATGACTTTCCGAGGCTGGCAGCCACACCCGCAGCAGCACAAACACCAGCGCACCGGCGAAAACGGTCGTGGCATACAGATTCACATCAGGCTTAAAAACGAGCGGCACCTCACCACGCAGCACATCACGCAGAATGCCACCTGCCACGCCGGTGACGATCCCCAGCAGGATCGCCACGATGGCCGGAGCGCCAAACATGAGCGCCTTTTCGGTTCCAGCGATGCCAAACAAAGCCAGTCCAAATGCATCCGCGACCGCGAGCGTTCGATGCGGAGGATGAACGAAACGCACCAGTACAAATGTCGCCACTGCCGCGATGAGCGCAGTCCACACATGATGGGGTTGCTCGATCCAGAACACCGGCCGCACGCCGAGGCACAAATCACGGATCGTTCCGCCGCCCACCGCCGTCACCAGCGCCAGGACCAGCACCCCGAACAAATCCATTCGTTTTCCTTCCGCTGCCAGCACCCCAGAGATGGCACACACAGCGACGGCGAAGTATTCGATCCAGGGAGGCATGGTTCAGTGCTGTATATAATGTTCAATGCCGTTGAGCAACATCTGCACGGCCACCATGACGAGTAGCATCCCCATCAGGCGCTCAACCGCCATCGCACCTTTCTCTTTAAGCACGCGGGCAATCGCCGGTGAGCAGAGCAGCACCGCCGCCGTGACTCCCCAAGCGATGAGCAACGCGGCGAACCAGTGCCAAATCTGCTCCGGCTGCGTGCTGACGAGCACCAGCAGCGTCGCCAGCACGGACGGCCCCGCGATCATCGGCACGGCCAGCGGCACAATGAACGGCTCGTCCATGGGTTCATCCGCCACATGACGCGCAGGCGGAAAGATCATCTTCAACGCGATCAAAAAAAGCACGATCCCGCCACTGATAAACAACGCCTCCTGCTTCAAGTGCAGCAAGCCAAGCAACCACGGCCCGAGAAAGAGAAACAGGATCAGGATCACCAGCGCAATGACCAGCTCACGTGCGATCACCCGCATGCGCCGTTCCGGCGGCACCGGGCGCAGGCCGGACACAAACGTCGCCACATTCCCCAGCGGGTCCATGATCGTGATCAGCAGCAGTGTGGCGGAAAGCGTGTCCATGATGCCATTCAGTCCCTGTTTCTTTCCGGCGCAACCAGCGGCGCGCGATCTTCACCCGTTCGCATCCCCAGGTTCCCGTAACGATGATAATCAAAGCTCACGCTCTGCTCCTGCACATACCACAGCAGTTCCACCCGGCCCTCGGCAAGCACCGGTGCATCGGCGATGAACAGACATGCCTCGGCCGCAGCACGCCGGACGATTTCGGGCACGCGGTCAGCGGCGGCGTAACGCACGCGACACACATGACCTCCGAGTATCGTCGCCACCAATTCCTCGTCGCTTTCTTCAACAAACTCGATCAGGCCTGCCCAGTCATGCGTCAGTTTCTCCACGAGATTCAGTTCGTATGTGTCCAGGTCATGAGGCCTGCTGACAATTGTTCTCGCGCCCGTCACTCTCGTCGCCGCCACCCGTGTGAAGATTTCGAAAAAGCTGTCCTCTCGGCTCACACGGACATGCACCGCACGCAGCGGCAGATAACGCCGGAAATTGTCCTGACCGATCAGGCGAAAGTGGTCATGCTCCCGGCCAAACTCAGCACTCCACCATTGGTCGCAACTCTCAATGGCCTTCAAGGTACGCCAATAATGATCTTCCGCCACACCACAGGACTCATTCACGATATTCAAAACCAGACGCTCCAACGCAGGATTGCTCAAAGGTTCATCGCCCGGCCGCACAAGTGTTTCCACGAACCTCATGAACTGCGCCACATAGTTCGGCCCACCCGCTTTGAGGCCGGGCCCAAAGACGCTTTTCCCCATGCCACCGAACGGCTGCCTCAAAACGACCGCGCCCGTGGTACTGCGATTGATGTAGAGATTGCCCGCCCGAATGCCGGCCTTCCATTCAGCCTGTTCGCGATCATCGAGACTTTCTAGGCCGCTGGTCAGACCGAACCCCGTTTGATTGACCAATGCTATGGCTTCGTGAAGTCTCTCAAAGCGCATCACCCCAAGCACGGGGCCGAAAAATTCAGTCATGTGCGTGTAGCTTCCAGGCTGCACGCCCCATTTGATGCCCGGTGACCAGAGGCATTCATTACCTTCGAGCTTGGACGGCATCAGCGCCCACGATTCGCCGTCTTCGAGCGTGAGCAGCGCATTCTCCAGATCCCCGGACGGCGGTCTGATCAGTGGCCCCATTTTCGTCGGCAGCTCCCAGGCAGACCCAACGGTAAGGCTCTGCGCCGCCTCGACGAGCGTGCGTTTGAACTCGGCATCATCATAGACCTCAGCCTCCAGCAGCAGCAGAGATGTGGCAGAGCATTTCTGCCCCGCGTGACTGAAGGCCGAGTGCAGCACATTTTTTATGGCGAGATCGCGGTCCGACATCGCAGTGACGATGGTAGCGTTCTTGCCTCCGGTTTCAGCACTCAATGGCAGCTCAGGCTTGGCCCGCAGCATGGCCAACGCGGTTTCCGTGCCGCCAGTCAGGATGACCGCGCTCACCTGCGGATGCTGTACCAATTGCGCGCCCTCTTGCCCGCCGGAGCAGGGCACCAGCTGCAGCGTCTTTTTCGACACACCGCCACGCCAGAAGCACTGGCACAGCTCCCATGCAGGCAGCATTGCATCAGACGCCGGCTTCAAAATCACCGTATTCCCCGCCGCCAATGCTGCGGCAATTCCACCACACGGAATGGCGATGGGAAAATTCCACGGCGAAACGACAACCACCACGCCTTTGCCTGACGCGGTGACGTTTGGCAGTTCGAAAAACGTCCGTGCGGCACCCGCGTAGAACTCAATAAAATCCACAGCTTCACTCACTTCAGGATCAGATTCAGCCAGCGTCTTGCCGCCATTCGCCAGCGCCACCCCCATCAGATCCGCACGTGCCAGTCGGCATTCCCTGGCGACCTGCTGCAAAACGACCTGCCGCTGTTGTGCTGACAAAGCCCGCCAGCCATCATCATCCCGCGCAGCACATTCGACGGCCAGCTCAACATCCTGACGACTTGCTTGCAGATAATGTCCGACAACAACTCCCGGCCGCGATGGATCCAGACATTCCCGCGAGCTGCGTCCGGTGGTCACCTCCAGGCCCTCAATCACAAGCGGCACCTCGACACAGCGCTGCTTCCACGCGGTCACAATGCCCTGCGCCCACTCCGCATGATGCGGCAACGACCAGTCGGTGTCGGGCTCGTTGACGAAGACACCCGAAGCAGGCTGCTTCACATTCCTCCGGTCCTGCGTGCGGCGGGGCGCGGCACTCAGCGTGTCGAGGCGCGTGAACGCAGCGCGAAAACCCTGCTCCAGCTGCCGCCACTGCTCGCTGTCGGGAACCAGCTTGAAGGTATGACGCAAAAAATTCTCGGGACCGGTGTTTTCATCGAGCCGCCGAATAAGATATCCGATGGCGCTAAGAAAGTGCTCCTTATGACATACGGGCGCGTAAAGCAGCAGATGTGGCGACTCCTCAAACAGCGCACGACGCTGATGATTGGCCATGCCTTCGAGCATCTCAAACTGCACCCGCTCCATCGCGTCATTGTCCCGCGCAAGCGTGAGCGCGTAGGCCACATCGAACAAATTGTGCGAAGCGATCCCCAGTTTCACTGCAGTCAGATTTTCGACGCGGAAGCCTTCGTGCAGCATGCGCTTGTAGTTCGCGTCCGTGTCAGTCTTCGTTTCAAAGGGTGCCTGCGGCCAGCCTTTGACCGCTGCTTCGAAACGTTCCATCTCCATGTTCGCCCCCTTCACGATGCGCATCGTGATGCCAGCGCCGCCTTTAGCGACACGTTCACGCGCCCACGCATGGAGCCGCTGCTGCCACAGGAACGAGTCGGGAATGTATGCCTGCAGCACGATGCCCGCGCTCACCTGCTCAAGCCCACGTCGCTCAAGCGTCCGCATGAAAACTTCACACGTGAGGCTGAGGTCGCGATACTCCTCCATATCCAGGTAAATGAACTTCGACACTTGGGTGCCATCGAGGCGCGTAAAACTGGCACGTGCCGCACTGCGATACAGGCGCTCCAGCCGGTCACACAAAGTCGCAATCGTGTGCTCGCGTGCGAGCGGCGACATCTGCGAGTAGAGCGTGGAAATCTTCACCGAGAACACCTCCGTTTCCGGATGTTGCAACGCTTCAAGATACAACGAAAGCCTGCGCTCCGCCTCAGCCTCGCTGAGGATCGCCTCGCCGAGGAAATTCACGTTCATGCGCACTCCCTGTGCGGTGCGCTGGCGCAGATGCTCCGCGAGCACCTCCGGCTCCGCAGGCAGAATGACGTTGGCCGTTTCATGCTGCATGTGATCCTTCACCATCGGCACAGAGACGCCCGGCAGCCAGCCACCGAAGGTCTGAAACCCACGCAACATCGCCCGGTCTAGTGGATTGAAAAAACGCGGCACGCCCTGCACATCCAGAATGTGCGTGAACTGATCCGCCACCCGCGCGGCCGATCTGGGGCGAAACGCCTGATCTGTGAGCTGCACGAGCGTCGCTTTGTCCGAAGGAGTCTGCAGCATGCGGTCCAGCTCCGCCTGCTGGCGTTTCTCCGCAGGTGTTTGCAGTTCCGTAGCCCGCAGTTGCAGCCTGCGGGCCAGCTCTACCGCATGATCAATAAGTTCCTCATTCATGACACTGTCGAGTTAGACACCCAACTGCTGTTTGACCGCGACAAATGCTTTCACAGCATTTTCGAGGTCGTCCCGCGTATGAGCGGCGCTGATCTGCGTGCGGATGCGTGCCTTGCCCTGGGGAACCACCGGATAGCTGAAGCCGATGACGTAAACACCACGCTCCAGCATTGCGTCTGCAAATTTCGCGGCCAGCGCAGCATCGCCGAGCATCACAGGAACGATGGGGTGCTCGCCGGGCACGATTCGAAATCCTGCGGCGGTCATCTGCTCACGGAAAAAGCGCGTGTTGGTCTCAAGCTGATCACGCAGACTGGTGGACTGCTTCAGCAGATTCAGCGCCGCAATGGAAGCACCCGCGATGCTCGGGCAGAGCGTGTTGGAGAACAAATAAGGACGCGAACGCTGACGCAGCAGTTCAACGATTTCTTTTCTTCCACTGGTATAGCCACCGCTCGCGCCGCCGAGGGCTTTACCGAGCGTGCCGGTGAGAATGTCAATGCGGCCCATGACATCGGCATGCTCATGGGTGCCACGGCCCGTTTTGCCCATGAATCCGACGGCATGAGAGTCATCCACCATCACCAAGGCGTGGTATTTGTCCGCCAGATCACAGATCGCCTTCAGCGGAGCGATGAAACCGTCCATCGAAAACACCCCGTCCGTGGCGATCAGTTTAAAACGAGCACCTTTCTCATCAGCCGCGATCAACTGCGCCTCCAGATCGGCCATGTCGCAGTTTTTATAGCGATAGCGCTGCGCTTTGCACAATCTCACTCCGTCGATGATGGAGGCATGGTTGAGCTCGTCGCTAATGATCGCGTCTTCCGGGCCGAGGATCGTCTCAAACAGGCCACCATTGGCATCGAAGCACGAACCATAGAGAATTGTGTCCTCCGTGCCAAGGAAGTCCGACAAAGAGGCCTCCAGTTCCTTGTGCACCCCTTGCGTTCCACAGATGAAGCGCACGCTTGCCAGCCCATAGCCCCACTGCTCCAGCGCCTCATGCGCCGCATTCCTCACCATCGGATGCTGCGCGAGGCCGAGGTAATTGTTCGCACACATATTGAGGACCTCCCCGCCGCCATTCGCACGAACCAGCGTGCCCTGCGGAGTGGATAGCACGCGCTCGTGCTTGTAAGTGCCCGCAGCGCGGATGGCATCGAGCTGCGTGGTAAGATGCGTGGCAAAGGTCGAATTCATGTCTGTCGGTATATTGGATACTCGTCCTGTATTTTGGCAACAAGGAATTTCCAGTGCACACATCTGCACCACCACATACAACGTACCCTGCGGGGTAGATCACGCCTTCAATCCTGCCAGATCAGTCGCGCGGACAATTTCATCGCAGGTCTTCTATCCCTCTTAAAAAGCCTTCAGAACCAGTTCACGAAACGCCTGCACATGCGCAGGCTCGAAACGGCCCTTGCGCTGCACCAGAAATACCTCCTCATGGCCAAACAAAGCAGCAGCTTCGCGCACGACAACCTCCTCCTCACCTGCACCACGCTTTGGTGGTTTGACACTCGCCGCGCTGGTGCCGATGGCGATACCGAACCCGATGGCCACATAGTTCAATAGCAGGGCGCGGTTCGTGGCCGTCATCGTCACATTCATGCGGTCCGCCAGCCCGGCCTGGGCGAACACCTGACGAATCTGCCGATGGGAACTGCTTTCCACTGGAGCCAGCACCAATGGCTGGCTGACGATGCCAGCGAGTGTCAGTTGCCGCGCACGCGCCAGCGCATGATTCGCCGGACACATGAGGTAAAAGGCATAGCGCGCCAGCGGCTGGTACTGAAACTGCGGCATCACTTCGTCACCCGTGGCCATGCCCATGATCGCCAGATCCGCCTCATCCTGCTCGATCACCTGCCGGGCCATGTAGGAAGGCCGGTCCAGCAACACAAGCTTCACCTTTGGATGATTCTGACGATACAAGATGATGGGCCGCCGCAGCGCACCCGTGAGCATAGCCGACGGAGCTACAACCGTCAGCGTGCGGGCTGCCGTGCTGCGCTGATCCTCAAACATCGCCCGCAGTCCGTCAAAAGACTCGACCAACGGCGCGGCCAGATCCACCAGCGCACGACCATCGTCGGTGAGCGAAACTTTGGAGCCTTCCGCAACGACAAACTGCACGCCGTATTCATCCTCCAGCGAACGAATCTGCTGCCACACAGAGGGCACTGCCAGATCCATCGCCGCTGCAGTCGCCGCAAAGCTGCCCTGCCGCGACAGCTCCACCAGCGCACGAATCTGCCGGAAACGCACCTCCTTGAAGTAACGGCGCGCAGGGGAATTGGCCGTCGTGCCGATTCTTTGAGGGGCGTTGGGTTTCACTTTCATCGTTAGTCACCTCCTAAGAGATTTTAAAGATGATAGCAAGAGCCGTAAATCTAAGCGGACCAGTCGAGCACCACTTTCCCGCAGTTGCCGGACTCCATGGCGGCGAAGCCTTTTTCGAATTCGGTATAGTGGAAGCGATGCGTGATGACAGGCTTGATGTTGAGACCGCTTTCGAGCATCACGCTCATCTGATACCAAGTCTCGTACATCTCACGACCGTAGATGCCGTGAATGGTGAGCATGTTAAAGATGACCTTGTTCCAGTCGATGGCGATCTGCTCGCTGGGAATGCCTAGCATGGCGATCTTGCCGCCGTGGCACATGTTGTCGATCATGCTGCGAAAGGCGGCGGCGTTCCCGCTCATTTCGAGCCCGACATCGAAGCCCTCCTTCATGCCGAGCTGCTTCTGCACGTCTTCGATTTTCTCGGTCGTCACGTTCACCGCACGTGTCGCACCCATCTGCCGCGCCAGATTAAGACGATACTCATTAACATCCGTGATGACGACGTGTCGTGCCCCGGCATGCTTCACGACAGGAATCGCCATGATACCGATGGGTCCAGCCCCCGTGATCAGCACATCCTCACCAAGGCATTCAAAAGCCAGCGCCGTATGCACCGCATTGCCGAAGGGGTCGAAAATGCTCGCGACTTCTTCATCCACACCCTCTCGATGATGCCAGACATTGGTCATCGGCACACTGATGTATTCGGCAAAGGCCCCGGTGCGGTTCACGCCGATGCCGACGGTGTCTTTGCAAAGATGTCGCCGGCCCGCGAGGCAGTTGCGACAGCGGCCGCACACGACATGCCCCTCAGCGCTGACGATCTCGCCGACATGGAAATCATTCACGTTCGAGCCGACCGCAACAACCTCCCCCACAAACTCATGCCCCACCACCATCGGCACCGGGATCGTCTTCTGCGCCCAGGCATCCCATTTGTAGATGTGCAGGTCCGTGCCGCAGATGCCGGTCTTGCGAACCTTGATGAGGACATCATTGATGCCGACCTGAGGTTCCGGGACATCCTGGAGCCACAGACCGCGTTCAGACCGTGCTTTGACGAGAGCTTTCATGGTGGTTGTTTATGACAATATATTGGACACGCGTCCATTAAATCGGCAACTGATTTTTTTCATCAGGCGAGGATCTGCGGAATAACCTTGCCGAAATCGCGCTCCAGACGCTTGCGGCCCGGAATTTCCAGACGATGCGGATCCAGGCCGAGCTGATGCAGGATGGTGGCATGCACATCCGTCACATAGTGCGGATGCTCCACGGCGTGAAAGCCGAGCTCATCGGTGCTGCCATGGATTGTGCCCCCCTTGATGCCGCCGCCGGCCATCCACACACTGAAGCCAAACGGATGGTGGTCGCGCCCATCGCTGCCCTGTGTACCCGGCGTGCGGCCAAATTCGGTGGCAAAGACGACGAGCGTGTCATCCAGCATGCCACGCTGTTTGAGATCCTTCAGCAGGCCGGAGATGGGCTTGTCCACCTGCTGGGCAAGGCTGGAGTGATTCTTCTTCAGTCCGGAATGCGAGTCCCACGCACCCGCCGCACCATCGCCATGCTGGAGCTGAATGAAGCGCACCCCACGCTCTGCGAGGCGACGTGCCACAATGAGTTGCCGGGCAAACGGCTCAGTCACCTTGTCATCCATGCCGTAGAGTTTTTTCGTCTCCTCGCTCTCAGCTTCGAGGTTCATCGTCTCCGGAACGGCGGTCTGCATGTTGTAGGCAAGCTGATAGCTCTTCATCCGCGCAGCGAGCGTCTTGTCCCCAGGATACTGCTCCGCATTGAGCGCATTGAGCCGGTGGATGAGATCAAACTGAGCCTCCTGCTGCGACCTGCCAATCTGAAACTCCGGCGCGGCATAGGTGAGAGAGTTCTTCGGATCCACCTTCAAGTTCACCGCGTCATAGGCGGGGCCGAGATAATGGCCGTCCCGCACATCAAAAAAACGCGGTCCCATGTTGATGAACGAAGGCAGATTGTCCGTCATGCTGCCGAGTCCGTAGGTCACCCAGGCACCGAGCGTCGGCACCCGTGGCTCCAGCATGTGCCGACCACTGTGAAACTGCACCTGCGCCCCGTGGTTGTCATCCGTCGTCCACATGCTGCGGATGAAGGCGATCTCGTCCGCGCATGAGCCGATGTGCGGGAACCAGTCGCTGATCTCCACCCCACAATCCCCGTAGCGCTTGAAGCCGGTTTGCAGCGGATAAATGACATTGCGCTGCTGACCGTTCGCATCGTTCACCACCACCACGCGCACCTTTTTGAGCTTCTCCGGATTCTGCACGTCCTTGTAAGGCGTCTCGCCAATGGACTTGCCCGCATACTTCGTGACCATGGGCTTGGGATCAAAGCTCTCCATGTGGCTCACCCCACCGCGCATGAACAGCCAGATCACGCGCTTGGCCCGCTGGGGTATCATCGGCAGGCCATCTGGTGGCCTCCAAGTTTCCTCCGCCCTGAGCATGGACGCGACGGCAATGCTGCCAAGTCCGCCGAGGATGTCGCGGCGCAGGAAGGGTGTGGGCGGAAGGCGCGGTGTCATCGCAGGGTGACGAAGTCGTTGTGGTTGATGAGAGCCAGAAGGAACAGACTGCGGTCCCCGTTCAATGCGCGGAATCCTTCGAGACTGGCCTTTCGCTCGGCCTCCAGCGGCAGGCGGCCCAAAATGGCAAGGAACGAGTCATCGATAAAAGCGGTCGTATCGAGCTTTGCCATCGAAACGGCCAGCGCATCGGCACAGTCGCGGCTGATCCTGCTGTTGGTAAGCGCCAGCGCCTGCTGCGGCACCACGCTCTCGTTGCGTAGGTAGCACTCCAGCACGTTGCTGTTGTCAAAGACGGCCAGGAAGCGGTGCTCCACATCCGCATTCTGGATGAAATACAACGAGCGCCTTGGACTTGTCTCGGCCTTGGCAGGATCCAGACTCGGGCCACCCAGGGTGAGATCCAGACGCCCGGAGAGGTGCAGCAGGCTGTCGCGCACGAGCTGGCTTTCCATGCGGCGGGGGTTCATGCGCCAGAGAAAAAGATTGTCTGGATCAGTGGCGAGAGTTTGGGGATCGACGCCCGCATTGGAAGAGCTGCGCCGATACAAGTCCGACATCACCAAGGTGCGGTGCAGCCACTTCATGCTCCAGCCGTTTTCCATGAAGCCGGTCGTCAGGCTGTCGAGCACATCCTGATGCAGCGGCACGAGGGCGCGGCGACCGAAGTCGCCCACATCAGCAACCAACGGCACGCCGAAGTGACGCGCCCACACGTGATTCACCAGCACGCGAGCAGTAAGCGGATTGCGCTTGTCTGCGATCCAGCGCGCCAGCTCCAGCCTGCGGCCAGTGCTGGTCTTGGGATAACTTTGCACCTTGTCATTGCCCTTATCCTCAGGGCCTTCCTGAGCTTTGAGACTCGCAGTCAGTGAGGTGTATGCATCGCCCGGCGCAGCCAACTTCTTCCGGGCTTTCTCCACCGCCTCCCGCGCCGTCTTGATCTTTTTGTCAGCATCCTTGGCCTTGGGCGCAGCCTCTGTTTGGGCAAGATCATTCTCCGCCTTGGCGGCGAGGTAGAGCGCCTCGGCAAGCGCCGCAGCCTGCGCGATTGCCTTGTCACCCAAGGCAAGATCGGCGGCATGCACCACCTGAATCATGGCGCGTCGAAGACCCGCAAGTTTCACATCGTCGGCATTTCCGGCCTTCTGCGCCTGAGCGAGCTGCTGGTCCGCTGCGTCGAGATGATCTTTCAATACAAAAGGCAGCAGCACCGGATGTGACGAGGCTGGCGGCAGGTTCACCACCTTCGGCTCATACGAGGCGAACTCCAGCACACGCGGCACCCCGGGCGGCATCGGCTTGGACTTGTCCTCATTTTTTTCATCGCCACGCACATGCCGGTAGGTGGGCTGGTCGAGGTGCAGGTCAAACACACGCGGCAGGCCGTTCTTCTCGAAATCAGACTCGCCTTCCCAGGGATCGAGGCGCACGTGCAGCGGCTCAAAGATGGCGCGCATGCGGTAGTAGTCCGTCTGCTCAATGGGGTCATACTTGTGATCATGGCACTTCACGCACTGCATCGTCAGTCCCAGGAAAGCACGGCAGGTGTGCTCAAGGGTCTCATCAAGCCAGGTGGTTCGATTGAAGAGGTAGTAGCTGCGCGCTAGGAAGCCGGTGGCGCGCAGATTGTCGCGGTCCTCGGGCGCGAGTTCATCGGCGGCCAGCATCTGCACAATCATCTGGTCGTAGCCCTTGTCGGCATTGAGTGATTCCACGATCCAGTCACGCCAGTGCCAGAGGTGTTTCTGACTATGGCGTAGCTGGGCGCCAAGGCCGTACCAGTCGCAATAGCGCCAGATGTCCATGAAGTGACGCGCCCACCGCTCGCCGTATTGAGGCGTGCTCAGGAGATGATCCACCACACGCAGCCGTGCGGGGGCCGACGTGTCCTGCAAAAAGACATGGATCTGCGCTGGCGTAGGAGGCAAGCCGCTGAGATCCAAATAAACGCGGCGCAACCAAAGCTCCGGTGCCGCCTCAGACTGCGGCTTCAAATTTTTTGCCCCGAGGCGAGCAGCCAGCAGCTCATCCATGGAATGGCCGGATGACTTGGGTCGCTGGTAAGCCCAGTGCGCACGCGGGTCGTCTTCAGGCTTCTCCTGCGCGGGAGCCAGAGCCCCTGTGGCCACCCACTCCTGCAGTTTAGCCACCTGCACCGCTGTGAGCAAGGAGCCCTCGCCCTCCGGCGGCATGCGGTCATCCTTGTCGGTGGTTGTCACACGATCAAGAAGCATGGAATGATCCTTTGCCAGAATGTCTCCCCCGTCGCCGCCCTTGCGCATGGCGGTGGCGGTATCCAGCCGCAGGCCTGCCTTCTGCTTCAAAGCCCCGTGACAGGCGTAGCAGCGCTCCTTCAGCAGAGGCTTGATTTCCTTTTCATAATCCACCGCCCATACTCCCGAAGACAGCAACGCCAGCACGCAACACGCCGCCAAGGCGCGGACAGGAGCAGGAAGAAACACAGGGTGAAAAATAGAAATGGAGGCTCAGGCAACTACGTGAATGGAGCCTCGACTCTTTTGCTCTTCTCATACACTGCCCCGAAGGGTTCACGGCCGCACCGCATTGATTATTCATCACATCACATGGGAACAGCCATGATGCGTGACCATTCACGCCCCTGCTTTTGATGTCCAAAAACTTCCTTCCCAAACCTTGGTGTGACTGCCATCCTCTTCTTATTTCCATGCACTCCCTGTTCCGAATTCTTCCCGCCCTCGCCATCACTGTTTCATCTGTCTGTGCCGGTGACGCCAAGATCATCGAAAAGACACCCGGCCTCGTCGGTTTCTGGACCTTTGGAGAGGAGGCCGGGCAGAAACGAGTCTCGCAAGGCACGCAGGAAACCCATCCACTCAGCGAGGTGAACGGGCCCATCAAGCGCGTGGCAGGCGGGCCGTTCTCCGGTTACTCGGCAGATTTGAACGGTCATCAGTATTTTGAAATCAAGCATGCCGAGACCGGTGATTTGAACATCGCAGGCAAGGACGCGCAGGTGACGCTTTTCGCAGTCGTGCGCATTATCGATCTCAAAAAGAGCCGCACCATCGCCGGCATGTGGAGCGAGGGCAAAGGCGCGAACGACGACACCGGCACGCGGCAGTACGCGCTCCTCATGAACATGCCCACCTATGGCGGCCCGCGCAATCTCGTGCCCCACATCAGCAGCGAAGGCGGCGTGACCATGCGTGCCGATGGCAGCAAGTTCCCCTGGTGCGCCGACTATGCGGCCACCAAGCTCGAAGTCCCCGAAGAGAAGTGGTGCACGCTGGCCTTCACCTACGACTCGAAATACATCCGCGCTTACATCAACGGCGCGCTTGATGCGCGCACGCTGGACGCCGTCAAAGACAAGCGCAACGATCCCTACTTCACCCAGGAAGGGCCAGACGGCAAAGACCGTGGCATGAACCCCTACTACCATGGCCGTGGCATCTTCAAATACGATCCCGCCTTGCACGCACAGACCAAGATCGCCCCGTCTGACTTCACCGTCGGTGCGCGCATGGCCGTCGGCTCGATGACCGGAGAGGCCACAATCGGCAAATTCGGCGGCCTCGCAGTTTTCAACCGCGCCCTGAGCGATGCTGAAATGCAGAAGCTGCATCAAGCCGCCGATGTCGGATCGATTCAGCCCTGACCGCGATGACTCTGCTCTTCTCCATCCACCTCGCGGTCACCTGGATGCTCGTCGGCCTGATCTGGGTCGTGCAGATTCTTGTCTATCCTCAGTTTCTTCGAGTCGCCGCAAAGGAGTTCCAAGACTATCATTTCGCCCACTGCTTCCGCATCGGCCTCATCGTGGCACCTCTGCTGTTCGTCGAACTCTCCACCGCCGGATGGCTGTTGTATGAAGGGAAACAGTCGCAGCCATTCATCATCAGCACGGGCCTTATTCCCATCATCTGGCTCACCACGGCGATTTTTCAGGCACCTTTTCACACCCGGCTCATGCGCGGTTTCGATGCCCCTCTCATCCGCCTGCTCATTCTGACCAACTGGATCCGCACGCTCGCATGGACAGCACGTGGCATTCTTGTTAGTCTCACGCTTCTATGAGCAACCACCTGCTTCTCTCCCTGCTGGTTTTCAGCACCCAGCTCTGCGCCCAGACCGCGCTGCAACTCGCGCCACCCATCAGCCAGCGCGATTCAAACGGCATGGTGACGCTGGAAAGCACCACGCCGGACATCACGATCCTCTACACCCTCGATGGTGCTGATCCCACGGCAAAATCGAATCCCTATCTCGCTCCCATCGATCTGATCCGCGGTGGCATCGTGAAGGCACGCACCTTCTCAAAAGATCGAAAACACATGAGTGAGGCCACCGAAAAAATATTTCGGCCGGTGCCGAGTTTTGTGGTTCCCGTGCCGAGCACCGTCGTGCCCACCACTCAGGACCGGAGCTGGCCCAGCTATGACTGGGCCAAACGTCACGAACTCACCAGCGCCGCCGTGAAGAAAGCAAAGCCGCAGATCCTTTTCATCGGCGATTCCATCACGCATTTCTTCGGCGGCGAACAGTTCGACAGCTACGCCATGCGCGGCCAGCAGACCTGGGGCGAATTTTATGCACCGCGCAATGCTGGAAACCTCGGCTTCGGCTGGGACAAAACGGAAAACGTGCTCTGGCGTCTGGAGCATGGGGCCGTGGACGGCATCTCCCCCAAACTCGTCGTGGTGATGATCGGCACGAACAACACAGGCAACTGCTCCGCGCCCGACATTGCTTTCGGTATTGAAAGCATCGTGCACGTGCTCCACAAGCGCCTGCCGCAGTCACAAATCCTCCTGCTGGGCATCTTCCCACGCGGCGAAAAGCCCAACCCGCAGCGCGAGAAGATCGTCGAAATCAACGGCATCATCGCCAAGCTCAACGGCACTCACAACGTCACCTTCCTCGATATCGGCCCGAAGTTCCTCACCCCAGAAGGTTTGATCACCAAGGACATCATGCCCGACTTCCTCCACCCCAACGAAAAAGGCTACCGCATCTGGGCCGAGGCCATCGAGCCAACGGTCAAGGAGCTGATGGGTGAGACCAAATAGGCACAAAAAAAGCAGGGGACCACAGTCCCCTGCTTCTCAGAAAGAACGTCAGATTTACTTCGCAGGCTTCCAGTTGCGCACGAAGTCCATGCACTGGGTGATCTCAGGCACGCTGGTCTCCCAGTTGTGCTCGTATTCGCAATGCAGAGGGCCGGGATACCCTTGAGCGGCGTATTCAGCGAGGATCGCAGGGATGTCGCTTTTGCCGGTGCCAAAAGGAAGGTCATGGGCTTTGACGTCGCCGAAGGCCGTGAGGTCCTTCATGTGGCTGTCAAAGATGCGGCCCTTGAGAATCTTGATGCAATCCACGGGATTCAGCCCGCTGCGCACCCAGTGGCCCACGTCAGCACAGGAGCCCATGCGGGAGTCGCGGTCTTTGACGAGTTCGAGAACGTAGTTCGGGTCCCAGAACATGTAGGCGCGGTCGAGCGGGCGCTTGGGATGGTTGTGGATGGCCATCTTGATGTCGAATTCCTTCACAAGCACTTCGATCTTGTCGAGCGCGGTCACATCGGGCTCCGTGACGATCACGCCAATGCCCAGCTTCTTGCAGAATTCGAAAATCTTGCGATTGGAAACGTCATCCTGGCCGAGCTTGACCACACCATAACCGACGGCAGTCAACCCCTTGGCTTCAAGGTGCTTCATGACCTCGTCGATCATTTCCGGCGTGGCATTGTGGTCCCACTTCGCATCCGGCTTGGCCGTCGAAAATTTCTGACCGGGGTAGAATTCGATGGTCTTGCCACCGCACTGCGCGGTCTTGTCGATGGCTTCAAACACATTGTACATGCGGAAGCTGTAAGCCTGACAGCCAGCGAAAAACTGACCGACTTTAGCGGCTTCGGGGATCGTGGCCGCAAAGGATGCGGTGGCGAGGAGGAGTGAGAGAAGGATGTGCTTCATGGATGGGTGGAGGGGAATTCTGGCGAGTTCCGGGCGAAATGGAAGACCTGAGAATGGAAAAGGAGCCATTGGAGCAGCGTTGTGGTGACATGCTAAAACTCTCGATCCTGTTTTTAACATCTGCGACGGCCGCCCTGGCTCAACTGCCCACAGCGAAGCCCATTCCACGCATGCAAGCAGTGCCGCTGCCGCATCACATCACCTCATTTCAGCTCGACGGGCGGGAACTGACAGCCATGCATTTTGATCCGCAGGACATGCGCCCGTTTTGGCACCCGATCCGCGCCTCGCGTGATGTGAGCCTCACACGCATGGGACACCCACATGATCCGCTGACTCATTCGCACCACAACAGCGTGTGGGTCACGCACAACATGGTCAACGACCTCGATTTCTGGGGCGATTACGCGAAGAAGCAGGGCCGCATCGTGAATGTGGAAGTCTCGCGTGAGGGTTATGAAGACACCGATGAATTTGCCTCCATGCGCATGGTGAACCAATGGATCAGCGAAGCTGACAAATCGATCCAGCTGACCGAGGTGCGGCGCACGGAGATCCGCCCTATCGACGGGGCCAAGAGCTGGTTCATGATCATCGACCTAGAATTTTCACCCCCGAAGGGCGAGACGACAACCTTTGGTGCCACCGGCTTCGGCCTGGTCGCCGTACGAGTGGCGAAGAGCATCGGCGTGCATGACGGCGGCGGCCGCATTTTGAACTCTGAAGGGCAGCTCAATGAGGAAGCCGTCTTCCGCAAACCGGCGCGCTGGTGCGACTACAGCGGGCGGATCACCAACGACGCGGACGGCTTCGGCGGCATCACCTTGATGAATCATCCGATGAATCCGCACAACCCGACCGCCTTCCATGTGCGCAATGACGGCTGGATGGGCTGCTGCCTGAGCCTGGACACCCCCGTGGAGGTCACCGACGAGAAAAAGCTGCGCGTGCGCTACGCCCTGTGGGTGCATGACGGGGTGGCTTCGCAGGCCGAGAGCGAGGCGCAGTGGCAGAAATTCATCGCCATGCCCGTGGTGGATTTGGCGCTCAAACCGGTCAAGAAATGAGCATGGCCGAATACCCCGCCGCCTTGGGCGAACTGATCACCTTTTTCGAATCGCTGCCGGAAGGCGAGCGGCGGGAAAATTTAATCGACCTGGCAGCCGCCGCAGCATCCCACGCGCCCAAGGAGGGCGAAAAGTTCAACTTTGAGGATGTGCGGCACGATGCCGAATGCACGGACACCGTCGGTGTGCATGCCCGGCTCGAACAAGGAGACCATGTTCATTTTGCCATCAGCCTAGGACCCAAGGTGCAAACACTGACCAAGGCGCTGACCACCATCCTCTGCCGCGGGCTGAATGGATCGACACTCTCGGAGGTCCTGGCAGTACCGCAGGATTTTGTCCCACGCATCATCGGCGCTGATCTGGTGCGGCTGCGCAGCCAGACCGTCTATTATGTGCTGGGCCGCATGAAACAGGCAGCCCAGACGCTTCAAACTGGCGCGATCTAGCCCAGCCTCGTCGTCTGCCCCGTGCGCAGTTCCTCAGGAATCTGGCCGACAAATCGGGGTTGGAGATCGATAGCGTCAAAGATCTGGTGAATTTCCATCTGGTTGATGTCGCCGGGCTTGTCGATCTCAAAATAGACCAGGTCATGGCGGGCATCCACCTTGTAGCGGACCTTGGGAAAGTGGTCCATCTGGTTGCGAAGCTGCATCACAGTGGACTCAGAGCGTAGGCCGGGGGCGTAGATTTCGACTTCGATCATGGTGGAATATGAAAACCGTTCTACCGGAATTGCCTCCCGGAGCCAAGCAAAACCTGCCGGGTTGTGCACAAGCAGGATTCCAGTTTGACAGGCGGGGGGTGTCGTCCTATCCTCGTCGCCCCTTTCCCCCGCTACTTTTATGGCCAACATCCGCTCCGCAGAAAAAGACATCCGCAAAACGACGGTCCGTACCGCTCACAACCAGACGGTGAAAAGCCGCATCCGCACCCTGCGCAAGAAGGTGGTCGCCGCTATCGAGAAGAAGGACGCAGCCACAGCCGCATCCGCCCTCAGCGAATACGCCTCCGCCACCGACAAGGCCGCCAAGACCAACGTTCTCAAAAAGAACACCTCCTCCCGTCTGAAGAGCCGCCTCGCCGTCAAGGTCAGCGCCCTGACGAAGTAAGCGTTCCGCTCAATCCAACGATTTCCACACGGCATCTCGCAAGAGATGCCGTTTTTTGTTTGTCCCACGAGGCAAGGCCAGCAAAGATCGCCCACCCATGATCACCCGCCATAAAATCGCCCCCAACGGCCCTGAGTTCTCCCGCCTCGCCTATGGCACCTGGCGTATCCTCGACGAGGAAGACAAGGCCAACTGCACCCCGCAGGCTCTCCTCAGCCGCTTCAAGGCCTGTGCCGACATGGGAATCACCACCCTCGACACCGCCGAAATTTATGGCGTTTATAAAGTCGAAGAAGCCATCGGTGGCGCCCTGAAACTGGACCCGACCTTCCGCAGCAAGATCGAGATCGTCACCAAATGCGGCATCTACATCCCCTGCGAATACCACCCCGACCGCAAGGTAGCCCACTACAACGTCACCGCCGCCCGCATCATCAAGAGCACCGAGAAATCACTCCGCTTCATGGGTATTGATGAGATCGACCTTCTCCTCGTGCATCGCCCCGACTGGCTGACCAGCGCCGACGAAACCGCCGAGGGCCTGAACAAGCTGCTCAAAGACGGCAAAATCCGCAGCGCCGGCGTCTCAAACTACAATGTTCATCAGTTCGAGCTGCTAAACTCCCGCATGGACCAGCCGCTGGTGACCAATCAAGTCGAGTTCAGCCTGCTGCACATGGACCCGATCTACGACGGCACGGCGGATCAGTGCCAGCGCCACCGCATTTTGCCCATGGCCTGGTCACCACTGGCCAAAGGCGCCCTGATGGACACCCAGGATCCCGCCGCCGTCCGTCTTCACGCCAAAGCCGCCGAGCTTTCCGCCAAATACGGCGGTGCCACACTCGACCAGCTCGCCTACGCCTGGATCATGGCTCACCCTTCCTCTCCCCTGCCGATCATCGGCACCAATAAACTGGAGCGCATTCAGGCCGTGGTCAAAGCAGCGGACATCAAGCTGGAGCGCGAAGACTGGTACGGCCTGTGGGAAGCAGCCAAGGGCCACGGCGTGCCGTAGGGTCCGCTCAGCGCGGCTATTCGTGCGGAGGGATCACCAACTGGTCGTGGTGAATAAGGGTCACCTGCCAGTTCCATGGCCAGCGGCCGGGATTGCTCCAGTGGAATGCCCACGGCTCGGTAAACTGATTCACGTACCCTGAGATCATCTGACTGTAACCCACGCCATTGCCTTCGAGGCGGAGCATGGTGGTCACCAGCCCCTGCCCTTTTGTTGCCCGGACAGTGACCTTGTCCGTCTTCAAGGTCAGTGTGAAGAAGCCGCTGAGATATTTCCGCCCATCTTCGATCGCAGAATCGCGGTTGTGCCCGTAGGCATCCGTGTAGTTCGGCGCGATCAACCTCTCCAGTTTCTTCCAGTCACGCTTTTCGACCGCTTCGATCAGATTCGCCTGCGCAGCACTCACCTGCGCCTCTGGGGAACGCCCGAAAACCCACCACGCCAGCCATAGGCCCTCGACAATAAACAGGACCAACAGGGTCCGAAGGATGATCTTTTTCATCTTAAAAAAGTGCCAGTTGCCCGGTGGAATCCGATGAAGCCGCCACGCAAAAGCTCACGCTGCTGCTGCGACGGCGAACAACCTCAATGGTTGGCGTGGGCTTGTGACGTTCGGCGCAGACGACCCGCGCCTCAGGGGCCCCAGCGGAGTCAAGCGCCTGCCGGATGTACCGGGCGGCGGTGACGGGATCATTGCAGTCGTCGCTCAAATGCCCCAGCACGACATGGCTCAGGCCGGGATGCGCGATTTCACGCACGAGTTCGGCGGCCTGTTCATTGGAAAGATGGCCATGGCGCGAGCTGATACGCTGCTTCGTGGACCAAGGGCGTTTGGTGTCGTTTTCCAGAAGTTGGGTGTCGTAATTGGCCTCTATAAAGAGGCTGTCGGAATTCCTCAGGCGGTCTTTGATCAGATTCGTCACGAATCCGACATCGCTGAGCACCCCCAGACGGGATTCCTCGTCGGAGATGACAAACCCGACCGGATCCACCGCGTCGTGAGGAACGGGAAAAGACTCGATTCGCAGGTCCTGAAACTCAAACGCCGCCCCCGTCGTCATCAGCCGCCAGGAGGGTGGTTTGCGGAATCCGAGGCTGCCAGCCAGGGTTTCCTGCGTCAGAGCGGTGCAAAACAGGGGCACCTGGCGTTTCCGGCTCAAAACCTCGATCCCACCTGTGTGGTCCTGATGCTCATGGGTCAGCAGGATGCCGTCCAGCATGTCCAGGGAAAAGCCGCAGGCGTCCAGGCGGAGGCAGATTTGCTTGGCGCTCAATCCGGCGTCCAGAAGCAGGGTGGTGCGCTCCGTCGAAATGACGGCGCAGTTCCCCGAACTGCCACTGCCGAGAATTGTGAGACGCACCATGGGCTGTTTTTAGCGGCTGGCCCGGTCAGATGCAAGGCGGATGAACCCGGCACCGCAGGGAAGCCCCCCGATTATTTTGACACTTTAAAATAAGCGACATCTTGGCCGATAGAATGCTGGTTGATTTACTTCCCTGCATGGCCTAATTGCCGACCCCTTTTGACGCAAAAATGAGAAACTACGGACCCCCCCCGAAACAAGGCCTTTATGATCCGCAATTCGAGCACGACGCCTGCGGCGTCGGCTTCATTTGTCAGATGAAAGGCAAACGTTCTCACGCCATCGTACAGCAGGGTCTTACCATCCTGATCAATCTGGACCATCGCGGAGCGGTGGGCAGTGAAAAGAATACAGGAGACGGTGCTGGCATCCTCATGCAGGTCCCTGACAAATTTCTGCGCAAAGTGTCCGCCAAAGAAGGCGTGACCCTGCCTGCTGAAGGCCAATACGGCGTAGCCATGACCTACTGCTCCCCAGATGCCGCCGAGCGGGCTGCTGCAGCACGTGCCTTCGAGAAAGTGGCCGAAGAAGAAGGCCAGAAAGTGCTCGGCTGGCGTGACGTGCCGGTGGATAATTCGATGATCGGCCTCACGGCGAAGACCAGCGAACCGTTCATGCGCATGGCGTTCATCCAGCGCGGAGAAAACTGCCCGGATCAGCAGACCTTTGAGCGCAAGCTCTACATCATCCGCAAGCGTTCGGTGACTGCAATCCGCACGGCAGAGGTGGACAGTTTCTGGTATTGCTCCAGCCTGTCCTCCCGAACCCTCGTTTTCAAAGGCATGCTGATGCCCGAGCAGGTGGGCCAGTATTTCCTCGATCTGCAGGATCCGGACATGGAATCGGCTCTGGCGCTGGTGCATTCCCGTTTCTCGACCAACACCTTCCCAAGCTGGGAGCGCTCACATCCCTACCGCTACATCGCCCACAATGGCGAAATCAACACTCTGCGTGGCAACATCAGTTGGATGAAGGCGCGTCAGTCCCTGCTGGCCAGTCCGCTGTTCCCGGACGTCAAAAAGCTCTTCCCCATCGTCAATGAAAGCGGCTCAGACTCCGCCATGTTCGACAACGTGCTGGAACTGCTCGTCATGGGCGGCCGCTCGCTGCCGCATGCCATGATGATGATGATTCCTGAGCCGTGGAGCGGCCACGAGTCGATGGATGAGCAGCGCAAAGCCTTCTACGAGTATCATTCCTGCCTGATGGAACCTTGGGACGGCCCGGCTTCCGTGGCCTTCACGGACGGCACCATGATGGGAGCCACCCTGGACCGCAACGGCCTGCGCCCTTCCCGTTATTACGTCACCAAGGACGATCTGGTCATCATGGCCTCGGAAGCCGGCGTTCTGCCGATCGCCCCCGAAAACGTGAAGCTCAAAGGCCGCCTGCAGCCCGGCAAAATGTTCATCGTGAACATGGAGGAAGGCCGCATCGTCCCCGATGACGAAATCAAGGCGAAGATTGCCGCTGAAAAACCCTACCGCGAATGGCTGGACAAGCACCTCGTGCACCTCGCTGACATCAAGGAAGGTGAACCCGTCGCTCCGCCTGACCACGAGACCATGCTGCAGCGTCAGCAGGCCTTTGGTTACAGCTTTGAAGACCTTCGCAAACTCATGGTTCCCATGGGCCGCGACGGCGTGGAAGCCATCGGCTCCATGGGCACGGACATCCCGCTGGCCGTGCTCTCCAACAAATCGAAGCTGCTCTACGACTACTTCAAACAGCTCTTCGCCCAGGTCACGAACCCGCCGATCGACTGTATCCGCGAAGAAATCGTCACTTCCCCAATCACCACCATCGGTGCCGAGGGCAATCTGCTCGATCCGACGCCCGAAAGCTGCCATTTGATCGAACTCAAAACGCCGATCCTCAGCAACGAAGATCTGGCCAAGCTCAAGAGCGTGGCGCAGGGCCAGTTCAAAGCCGCCACCATCAACATCCTGTTTGATCCGAAGCAGGGGGCCGTCGGCCTCGAAAAAGCCATGGCCAAGATCTGCGCCAAGGCCGATGAACTGATCACCCAAGGCTGGAACATCCTCATCCTTTCCGACCGTGGCGTGTGCGCTGACAAAGCCGCCATCCCGGCCCTGCTCGCCGTGGGCGGCCTGCACCATCACCTGATCCGCAAAGGCACCCGCACCCAGTGCGACCTCGTGCTGGAATCCGGCGAACCGCGCGAAGTGCACCACTTCTGCACGCTCATCGGTTACGGCTGCGGAGCCATCAATCCTTACCTCGCCTTCGAAACGCTGGATGACATGATCCGTCAGGGTCTGCTGGTCAAAGTGGACCACAAGACGGCGGTGTACAATTTCATCAAGGCCGCCACCAAAGGCGTCATCAAGGTCGCGTCGAAGATCGGCATTTCCACGATGCAGAGCTATCGTGGTGCGCAGATCTTTGAAGCCGTGGGCCTCAGCCAGAGCGTGGTCGACAAATACTTCACCTGGACCGCCACCCGCATCGAAGGCAGCGACATCAAGGTCATTGCCGAAGAAGCCATCCAGCGCCATCTGCGCGGCTACCCGACACGCGATTCACAGGTGCACGCCCTCGACGTCGGCGGCGACTACCAGTGGCGCAAGGAAGGTGAGGCGCATCTGTTCAACCCGCTCACCATTCACACCCTGCAGAAAGCCGTCCGCACCGGCAACTACGACACCTTCAAGCAGTACACCGCACTGGTGAACACGCAGGTGAAGCAGTTCTACACCCTGCGCGGCTTGCTGGAATTCAAGGCACGTAAAGCGGTGCCAATCGAGGAAGTCGAATCCGTCGAGTCCATCATGAAGCGCTTCAAAACGGGCGCGATGAGCTATGGCTCCATCTCCAGCGAGGCGCACGAAGCACTCGCGATCGCCATGAACCGTGTCGGCGGCAAGTCGAACACCGGTGAAGGCGGCGAGGATGAGGCACGTTACACCTGGACCAACGAGAAGGGCGACTCCAAGAACAGCGCCATCAAGCAGGTTGCTTCCGGTCGTTTCGGCGTCACCAGCCTCTACCTTTCCCAAGCCAGGGAAATCCAGATCAAGATGGCCCAGGGCGCCAAGCCCGGTGAAGGTGGTCAGCTTCCTGGAACCAAGGTGTATCCTTGGATCGCCAAGGTGCGCGGCTCCACGACGGGCGTCGGCCTCATCTCACCTCCGCCGCATCACGACATCTACTCCATTGAGGATCTGGCCCAGCTCATCCACGACCTGAAGAATGCGAACCGGGCCGCCCGCGTGAGCGTGAAGCTCGTTTCCGAAGTCGGCGTCGGCACCATCGCTGCCGGTGTGGCCAAGGCGCACTCTGACGTCGTTCTCATCTCTGGCTTCGACGGCGGCACCGGTGCCTCCCCGCAGACCTCCGTGAAACACGCCGGCCTGCCTTGGGAACTCGGCCTCGCCGAAACGCATCAGACGCTCGTCCTGAACAATCTGCGCAGCCGCATCGTCGTCGAAGCCGACGGCCAGATGAAGACCGGCCGTGACGTCATCGTCGCTGCCCTGCTGGGCGCTGAGGAGTTCGGTTTCGCCACCGCGCCACTCGTCTCGCTGGGTTGCATCATGATGCGTGTCTGCCATCTGAACACCTGCCCTGTCGGTGTCGCCACCCAGGATCCTCAACTGCGCGCCAAATTCAGCGGCGACCCTGAGCATGCGGCCAATTTCATGAAGTTCATCGCCATGGAAGTGCGCGAACTCATGGCTCAGCTCGGATTCCGCACCCTGCAGGAAATGGTGGGCCGCACGGAGGTTCTCGAATCCCGCGCTGCCGTCGATCACTGGAAAGCACGTGGTATCGACCTCTCCAACCTGCTTCATAAGCCGGATGTCGGCCCCGAAGTCGGACGCTTCTGCACCGAGGTGCAGGACCATGGCATCGACCGCTCGCTCGACATCACCACGCTCCTGGACCTGTGCAAACCGGCCATCGAGAAGGGTGAAAAAGTCCACGCCACCGTCGCCATCCGCAACGTCAACCGCACCATCGGCACCATCCTCGGCAACGAGGTCACCAAGCGCCACTGGCACGGCCTGCCGGACGACACCATCCATCTCAAGATGAACGGCACCGCCGGTCAGAGTTTCGGGGCCTTCATTCCGAAGGGCATCACCCTCGAACTCGAAGGCGACGGCAACGATTACATCGGCAAGGGCCTCAGCGGCGGACGCATCATCATCTATCCCCCGGAAGGCTCCGACTTTGCCGCTGATGAAAACACCATCGCCGGCAACACCGCGCTCTACGGCGCGACGAGTGGCGAGCTCTTCCTGCGCGGCATGGCGGGCGAACGCTTCGCAGTGCGCAACTCCGGCGTCGATACCGTCGTCGAAGGCGTGGGTGACCATGGTTGCGAATACATGACCGGTGGTCGTGTGGTCGTGCTCGGTCTCACCGGACGCAACTTCGCCGCAGGCATGAGCGGTGGCGAGGCCTACGTTCTGGACGAAGCGGGCGATTTCGCCACCCGCTGCAACACGCAGATGGTCGGCCTCGAAAAACTCGAAGACAAAGCCGAGATCGACGGCCTCTACGAACTCATCAAAAAGCACGCCGACCTCACCAAGAGCCAGAAAGCCTTCAAGGTTCTCGCACTCTGGGAGCAGATGGTGCCCAAGTTTGTCAAAGTGATGCCCAAGGACTACAAGCGTGTGCTCCAGGCCATCAAAAAGGCCACCGACGACGGCCTCACCGGCGACGACGCCCTCAACGCCGCCTTTGAAGCCAACGCCCGCGACGTCGCCCGTATCGGCGGCAGCTAGCATCGACCTCACGCGTTACAAACCAACAGACATCACCTTTTTACAGACTAGAGACCATGGGAAAACCAACCGGCTTCATCGAATTCGAACGCGAAATCCCCGCTGACCGCGACCCGCTTGAGCGCGTCAAAGATTGGAAGGAGTTCCACCTGCATCTGCCAGAGGATCGCCTGAAAAATCAAGGCGCCCGCTGCATGGACTGCGGCATTCCTTTCTGCCACAGCGGCACCATGATCAGCGGTATGGCCAGCGGCTGCCCGATCAACAATATCATCCCGGAATGGAATGACCTGGTCTTCCGTGGGCTGTGGAAAGAGGCGCTTGATCGTCTGCACAAGACGAACAATTTCCCGGAATTCACCGGCCGCGTCTGCCCTGCTCCTTGCGAAGGCTCCTGCGTGCTCGGCATTCATGAGCCGCCTGTAACGATCAAGAACATCGAGGTCAGCATCATCGACAAAGGCTGGGAAGAAGGCTGGGTGAAACCCGATCTGCCGGACCAGCGCACCGGTAAAAAGATCGCCATCATTGGCTCCGGTCCTGCCGGACTCAGCGCCGCTGCCCAGCTCAACAAGGCTGGCCACACCGTCACCGTCTTCGAACGTGCGGACCGCCCCGGCGGCCTGCTCATGTATGGCATCCCCAACATGAAGCTCGACAAAAACGAGGTCGTCCTGCGTCGTGTGAAGCTGCTGGAAGACAGCGGCGTCACCTTCAAGTGCAACGTCAATGTCGGCACCGACATCACCGCCGAACAGCTCACCAAGGATTTCGACGCCACCGTGATCTGCACGGGTGCCACCAAACCCCGCGATTTGCCGATCCCCGGCCGCGAACTGAAGGGCATCCATTTCGCCATGGACTTCCTCACGGCGAACACGAAAGCCGTGCTCGATCCTTCCGGCAAATACATCACCGCCGACGGCAAAAATGTCGTCATCATCGGTGGTGGTGACACCGGCACTGACTGCGTCGGCACCAGCGTGCGCCACGGCTGCACCACCGTCACCCAGCTCGAAATCATGGCCAAGCCGCCGCTCACCCGCGCTGCGAACAATCCATGGCCTGAGTGGCCCAAGACCTACAAGATGGACTACGGCCAGGAAGAGGCCGCCGCCAAGTTCGGCGACGATCCCCGCGTCTATCTCACCACCGCCACCCACTTCGAAGGTGATGCCGATGGCAATGTCAAAGCCGTCCACGTCGTCAACATCGAGTGGAAGAAGGACGAAAAGGGCAATTTCGGCCCGCAGAAGATCGCCGGCACCGAGAAAGTCCTCCCCGCCGACCTCGTCCTGCTGGCCATGGGCTTCCTTGGGCCAGAACAGCCCCTGCTCGACGCTCTCAACATCGAACGCGACCCACGCAGCAACGTGAAAGCCGAACACGAGAAATACACCACCAGCATCCCCGGCGTCTTTGCCGCCGGAGACTGCCGCCGTGGCCAGTCCCTCGTCGTCTGGGCCTTCAACGAAGGCCGCGGCGCCGCCCGCGAGTGCGACCGCTTCCTGATGGGTGAAACCGCCCTGCCGTAAGACACTGATAATCAGCAACCTGAGCTAAGCCTCTGCTCTTATCGGGCGAGGCTGCTCAGGAACTGTTTGAAGAACACCACTCCGGCCTCCAGATCACTGACGGCGATGAATTCGTCCTTCGTGTGAGCTTGTGCAATCGAGCCGGGACCAATGGCGATGGCTGGCGTGCCAGCAGCGGCCAGAAAGGCTGCATCGCAGAACCATGGGGCACCAGTCAGACCGGCTCCAGCGGTGATCAGCTTCTGCACAAAGTAGTTCGAAGGATCGGTATCGAGGTGAAATGCCTCGCTGGCGACCGTGATGCAGGCGGTTGCATCAATATGCTGCACGAAGTCCGTCAGTAATGACAGAGCACCGCCAGCTTTCTGCAATCCCGGCGTGGTGCGGATGTCCACGCGCAGTTTGCAGGAATCTGCAACGATGTTGCTGCGTGTGCCGCCTTGGATCATGCCGAGATTGATGGTGCTGACTCCGAGCCATTCGTCCTCGCCACTGGTTTCGGCCAACGTTTTGCGAAAGTCTGTATCCAGCGCAGTGACGAGCTTTGCCATTTTCACGATCGCATTGACACCCAGGTGCGGCGTGGCGCCATGCACTGCAACACCGGTGGTGTGCACATCGGCCCAGAGGCAGCCTTTGTGACGAAACACGGTCTTCAAGCTCGTCGGCTCGCCGATGATGGCGAGGTCATAGCGGCCGTGGTTTTTCGCAAAGTGTTGAGAACCAAGCTGTGCGCTCTCTTCGGACATGAAGCCGACGAAATGGATTTCCACCGGCAGGGAGGGGATCTCGTGGCGCATTTCGTGCAGGGCCCAGAGCATGGAGGCCATGGGGCCCTTGGTGTCGGAGGCTCCCCGGCCCCAGATTTTGCCGTCACGGAGTTCGCCGCCGAAGGGCTCGATGGTCATGCCGCCCACGCTCACGGTGTCGGTGTGGGGAGCGAAGAGGATGCGGGGTTTGGGTGTGCCGTCTGCGCTTGGATTGGTGGGGAAGTGGCCTATTACATTGGGTCTGCCAGGTTCCACTTCTTGCAGCGTTACGCTTGCTCCTGCAGCGCGTAGAAACTCTGCCACGTAAAGCGCGCATTGCTCTTCGCCGATGCCGTCTGTGCCGGGATCTCCATCCGGGTTTACTGAAGGGATGCGTACCAGTGCCTGGGTGAGTTCGACGACGTTCGCAGGAAGTGAGGTCATGGGGCAGAAAGGCACAGGCGGCTGGCGCGTGCAAGTGCGACAAAATTGTCGTGGAGTGTGTCGGATTTGGCAAAAAAGGCCGCCCGAAGCATTGTTGCAAACCCTGTGCAACTTACGGCGTTTTTTACCCATGAAAACCCGCCTCCTATTTTTGCTTCTCAGTGGAGTGGCGCATGCCGCCGATCCTGTGATAACGACCAAGGCTGCGGATGGGAAGACGATTTTTCAGACCGTGTGTGCGCAATGCCATGGGACCGCTGGTGAAGGCAAGCCTGAGATCAAATCGCCGTCCATTGCCGGGATGCCTGCGTGGTATGTGAACACGCAGTTTGCCAATTTGAGGGAAGGTCGGCGGGGACATGATGCGGCGGATCCGCAGTCGTTCATGATGGCGGCGGTCGCGAAGGCGTTGCAGCCGGAGCAGATCAAGGCGGTGGTCGCTTATTTGGAGCAGATGCCCATGAAGGTGCCGATGGGCAAAGACCGTGAAATCGCGAACGCTAGTGCGCAGGATGGCATGCGGCTTTTCCAAGAGCGCTGCATGGAATGCCACCGCTACAATGCCAGCGGTGAAATGGCCTTCGGCAGCCCGCCGCTCATTGGACGGCAGAGCTGGTATCTTGAGGAACAGCTCAAGAAATTCAAATCCGGCAAACGCGGAGCCATGAAGAATGATGTGAACGGCGCGAAGATGGTGCAGATCACCAATTTCTTTGTCGAAGACGAGCAGATGCTGCGGGACGTGGTGGCCTACATCATATCCCTCAATCCCGACCCGGCGGCTTCGCCAGAAGAACAGAAAAAGCAGATCATCGAAGGCAGTCCGTTTGAGAGCGCGGGGCGATGATCAGGCGTGGGCTTGGAGTTCTTTGACGGGTTCGCCTTTGCTGAGGGCCATGGGGCGGCCGACGGGGGTCATGACTTCGCGGCTGTAGTCGATGCCGAGGAGGTCTTGCACGGTGGCGTGGAGGTCTTCGACGAGGACTGGTTTCTCGGGCGCTTGCTTTTCGCCCTGGGGATCGGTGGCACCGATGACGCGGCCGCCGGCGAAGCCGCCACCGGAGACGAGCATGCTGAAGGCGTGCGGCCAGTGGTCGCGACCGCCGACGTTGTTGATCTTGGGGGTGCGGCCGAACTCGCCGCCACAGACGACGATGGTGCTTTCGAGGAGGTTGAGTTTTTTGAGGTCGCGGATCAAGGAGGCGTAGGCGGCGTCGAGGATTTTGACCTGGGTGGCCTGGCCTTCGAGGTTGTTGGCGTGGGTGTCCCAGCCGTTGAGGGTGACTTCGACGCAGCGAACACCGGCTTGAATGAGGCGGACGGCGGCGAAGCAACCGCGACCGAAAGGGGTGTCGCCGTAGGCGTTGAGTTCTTTGGCCGGGGCATCGGTGACGTTGAAGGCTTTCAACTGGTCCGAGGACATCATGTTGCGCGCCCGCTGCATGGAGATTTGATGCAGGGTTTTGGTTTGGTCCATGTTTGCCTCGCGTCCGCGAGCGAAGGCCTGCTCGACTACGGCGAGGCCTTCCATGCGGCGGTCCATGCGTTTGTTTTCCACGCGGGCTTTGACATCCGGCACGGGAGATTTGGGGTCGTACATTTGAAAGGCATCGTACTGGGCACCGAAGAAGCCGCCGCGTGCGGGCCATTGATTGGGGAGGATGGAGACGTGGGTGGGGATTTCGATTTTGGCCTCGGGGAGTTCGTGGCAGACGATGGCGCCGATGCTGGGGTGAATGAGGGTGGGATCGGGGCGATAGCCGGTCTTGATGTTGTAGAAGGCGCGTTCGTGATCCCCTTCCTTGCTGACCATGGAGCGGATCAACGAGACGTCCTGCATGACGCTGGCGGTTTGTTCGAGACCGGCGGCGAAGTTGACGCCTTTGATGGCGGTGGGGATGGCTTTGACGCCGCCGCCGATATTGGTTTCGGGGTGGGGATCGAAGGTGTCGAGCTGGCTGGCGGCGCCGCCGAGCCAGAGGAGGATGACGGAGCGGGCGGGTTTGCCTTTGGGGGCTGCTTCGGCTTCGACGGCGAGGATGTCGGCGAGTGGGGTGAGCCAGGAGATGCCTGCGACGCCAGCGCCGCGTAGCAGGGTGCGACGGGCGAGATGAGCGGGGCTGTGGCAGGGGGAGGTGTTCATGGCGTGAATCGTGGGCTGTGGGTGCTAAGGCGACCATTCATCAGAGCGGAGGGACGTGGAGACGCTGCTGGAGGGGGCGGCGTGTGAAGGGAGCGCTGGGTTTGCTTTCCGATGATCCTGCGGATTTCCAGGGTAGGCTCGGCAACCCTTCGCTATGATCCGAAGCCCCTTTGGGGCTGGGGGAACATGAGAAGACGATGGGTGTGGCTTTGCCTTCGCCATGGCGTCTCGCAAAACTCATTTCCGTTTGGCAGGCTGACTCTTGTTTGAAAGTCTTGGGCTTCGACGGCGGAGGGCTGAGGACAGCCCGCCCTGCCTGCGGTGGGCACTTGTTTATCTCTCCGACAGCAGCACCGGCGATGGTAAAGCTCGCTAATCGCTGCGGCGGAATGGCGTGACAAACGCTGCTGGCTGATGCGGTGTGTAAAAGCTGCGCTGGGTTTGCTTTCCAGAGATTGGGGCCGGACCCAGGGTTGCCTCGCTGAGGCTCGGCTAACCCTGGGCTGAAATCCGCAGCCCCTTTGGGGCTGGGGAATGAGAGTTTCAAGCCGGAATGGGCGTGCCTGACCGAGTGGCATGTGTTCATGAATGGCACTCGGTTAAAGGCATGTGCCGGAGCCATCGATCGCCAGAAACAGCGGCTGCCTTGGAGCGCAGAGGAGGAAGTCGTCCACGCCGTGTGTGGCAGGCAGGATGGTGCGATGGAGGTTGAGATGCTGAAGGGACACGCGGAGGCATGGGTGCATGCGGAGTGCTGCGGACTGGAAGTCCGCGCTCCGGGTCGCTTTGAACTGCGGAGCTCCATTCCGGGATGGGCGTTCTTGACCGAAGGGCATGTGTTCATGGCGGCTAGTGGTTCCAGGAAAACTCGGTGGCGTTCATGAGCGTCCAGTAGAGATCGGACATCGCGATGCTGCGCGAGCCTCTGCTCTTGGAGGTGGCCAGCAGGCTGGTGAAGTGGGTCTGCTCTGCCGGTGTGGGACGACGTGTGAAGATGGAAAGGTAGGCGGCTTCCACGGCGGTGGCATTGTCAGGGGACAGCATGCCGATGCGGGTGCTGGCGTTGATGAGGGGATTGTTGCTGGTGTTGGAGGTGATCATGTTGCCGTTCATCAGCAGCAGGCGCTGAGGGATGGTGCCACCGGCATCGTCAAAGGTGTCTTCTCCAGAGTCACCGTAGCGCTTCACGAAGTTGTTCACGTCAATGTCGCGCTTGATGCGGAAGAGGACGTGGGTCTCGGCGTCGATGGTGCTGAGGGAGGCGGCCTGGATGACGCTGCCGGCCATCTGCTCGGGGCGCAGGCGTGTCACCGGAAATGCTGCCCAGGCATTTTCTGCGGCCAGAGTCACTGGATAGTCAGGGTCACTGGACTGGCTCGACATCTGAAAGGCTTGCGTGCCGACGATCACGCGTATCAGGCGCTGCATGTCATAACCATGGGAAAGAAAATCATCTGCCAGCAGCTCCATGCCGGCAGGAAAGGGTCCATCGAGGGGGATTTCATCCACGGGCGCGATCAGGGGACGATTGAAGAGGAGTGCCCACATGCGGTTTACCATGGCACGCGCAAATGCCTTGTTCTCCTTCGCTGTCACCCAGGCGGCTAGCTTGGCACGCGGTGTGCCTGTTGCTGGCAGCAACTCCGACTTCCAGGGCACTTTGGCAGGAACCTTTTCTTCCTCCATCTTGCCCAGATAGCGGATCTTGTAGTTCTGCTTGGGATCATCGCGCAGGCCGTTCAAAGTAAAGTCTGCCTGGCCGAAGAAGGCGGCGAGCTGATGGAAATCTGACTGCTTCCAGGTGCTGCCGAGCTTGCCGTCGTGGCACTGGACGCAATCGATGCGCACGCCGAGAAAGGCACGGCTGACTTTGGCGGCGAGTTTCACCTCGTCAGGGCCCTTTTTGTTCATCTGGTTTGTCACCGTGACGAAGTTCACTTCCGGATTGGTGGTCCAGACACCGTTGGAATCGATCAAGGCGCGGGCGACTTGGTCATAGGGGCGGTTTTGCTGAATCGCATCGCTCAGCCAGTCAACCAGCCGCCTGCGACGGTAAATAAGGAAGGGACCGTTTTCGATGCCCACATAGACACGGGCCAGCCGCTCCGCGAGATAGTCGCTGGTGCGGCGGTCTGACAGCAGGTGGGACAGCCACCACTGCGGAACGTCCGCTCTTTGCATCGACTCCAGCATGCGGATCTCCTGCAAGGAGGGAATGCTGCCGGTGAGCGCGAGGGAGAGACGGCGGACGAGGGTGAGGTCATCGGTTTTCGCGGTGGGCTGAAGCTGCTGCTGCGCCCATGTTTTAGCGAAGTCTGCATCTACCGCCTGCGCTGTCCGCTGAATGTCCACCAACTGCGCTTGCGGCAGCCCGGGGTCGCTTTTCAGCTGAGCCACCGGGGGGGACAGCAGTTCAGCCACCCCGTAAAACGCCCCAACTGTCAGCGCGCCGAGAATGGCCGCATTGCGCAGCCAGAGCAGCCAGTTTGAGGAGGGAGTGGCGGAGTTCATGACGAGATGCTGCATTCGAGCCGGTTTGTAACACGCGGACCAAGCATTGGTTTCCTTAGAATCTTTGCAACCATCAGATAAATGCAGACTTTCATACGCTTTCCCGCATGTCTGAACTTTCTCCTTTGTCCGTTCCCCAGCCCCCTGCCCTGCCTGTTCAGAGCGAGGCAGCAGTGGAATCTCAGGCACTGCCCCTCTGTGCACTGGATCCGATCCGACCAGACCGCCTAAAGGCGGAACTACAAAACACGCCCACAGTGATGCCACATCCTAGCCCGTGCCCCACGGGATCCATGGTGGAGCGGCGGGGTTTTTTCCGCAAGCTTGCTTCGGGGCTCGACTGGCTGTTTGGATTCGCTGCGTTGCTTGTTTTGCTGGCTGCGTGTTCGGTCATCCCGGTCTTGAATTTTCTCAGTCTGGGTTACCTGCTGAATGTGAGTGGTACGATTGCCCGCACGGGGCGGTTTCGGGATGGCTTCATTGGCGTGCGCAAAGCCGCCGTGCTGGGCAGCATCGCGGCGGGCATTTGGATCGTTGTGTGGCCAGCACGCCTGCTGTCCGATTTTTGGCGTGATGCCGAACTCATCTCTCCTGGCAGTGGGATGGCGAAGGCGTGGCATGCGGGGCTGATCGTCGTGATCGTCCTCACGCTTGCACACATTGTGTGGGCCTGCCTGCGCGGTGGGAAGCTGCGGCACTTTCTGTGGCCGCAACCGCTGCGCTTGTGGCGCTGGCTGCGCACACCAGAGAAGTTCGGCAACCTCCAGAGCAGTATCACCGACTACGTCATGGGCCTGCGGCTGCCGTTTTATTTCTGGATCGGCCTGCGTGGGTTTGTGGGAGCGTTGGTGTGGCTGATTGTGCCTGTGGGCATTCTGCTTGCCGCCACGCGCCTGCCGGTGGGCGGTTCGATTCTGCTCTCGCTGCTGGGCGGGCTGCTGCTGCTACTCGTGGCGATTCATCTGCCGTTTTTACAGGCGCACTTCGCGCAGACGGACCGGTTCAGCGCCCTGTTTGAGCTGCGTGAGGTTCGGCGGTTGTTTCTGCGTGCGCCGCTGGCGTTTTGGTTTGCGCTCATCATAACGCTGCTGTTTGCGGTGCCGCTGTATTTGCTGAAGATCGAGATGACGCCGCGTGAACTGGCGTGGCTGCCGAGCCTGCTGTTTGTGATCTTTATCTTTCCGGCGCGCATTCTTACCGGCTGGGCGATGAGCCGGGCCACTCGGCATGAGCAGCCGCGGCATTGGTTCCCGCGGTGGGTGGCGAGGCTGGGCATCCTGCCGGTGGCGCTGGCGTATACGCTGGTGGTGTATTTTACGCCGTATCTCTCATGGAATGGCACGTGGAGTTTGCTGGAGCAGCATGCGTTTCTGGTGCCTGCGCCGCTGATGGCGCTGTGATGGAGCAGCGAGGGGAGGAATAGATTGATGGAAGTGTGGACGCGGCGAGTGCGCGGCGGGATTCAATTCAAACGCTGCTAGCGAGCACGGGGTGTGGCGATGTGCTGGGTTTGCTTCCCGATCGTGTATTGCCATACCCAGGGTCGCCTCGCTGAGGCTCGGCTGACCCTGGGCTTAATTACGGAAGGCCGTTGGCCTTCAAGGCAGGGTTTATGGAAAGGTGTGTGCAGTCCACTCCACGCTGTGACCGCTTACTTTTAGGGGGCAGTGCTTTTTCGGAAAGAGCTGCGTTCTTGTCTCCCGAAGTGTTTGGAAGCGGCGGCTATGACTGGCTGACGCTTGCTAGGGTTTCGTGTAAGCGAGTGGCTGACCGGCATGCGAAGGGCTACCGGCTGCCGCACTCGAGTATTTCCTGGCATGCGCGTGGCGCAGAGCACGTCGAAAGCGGTAGCTGCGTTTCCCCCTTCGCTAAAGCTACGGAGGACAAGCTGTTCCTCACTTCGCAACCGCAGTCCATATCGGAGGCATTCTCAAAGGGTGCGATGGCTCCACGCGGAAATGAGATTTTGTGAGTCGCTATAAAAGTGTGGCGGAGGTGAATCTGGGCTTGTCGGGGATGCGGCATGCGCCATTCGTCATGCCCCGATGACCTGGCTTACTGACCATACGCTCCTGCCCGCTGATGTCTGGTCGCTCGTGCTCGCGGCTCTGGGGGCCATGTGCATCGGGATGTCGAAGGCGGGACTGGCGGGGACTTCGACGCTGAATGTGGTTTTGATGGCGCAGATTTTTGGGGCGAAGCAGTCGGTGGGGGTGATTTTGCCGATGCTGATTGCGGCGGACTTCATGGGCTTCCTCATCAACCGCAAGGGTGGGAGCTGGCGGCGCATTGTGCCGATGGTGCCGCCGGCGATTGCGGGGGTGGTGGTGGGGTGGCTGCTGCTGGGCAAATTCGACAACTCGATGGCTCGGGTGGTGATCGGCTGGATCATTATTTTGCTGCTGATCTTTAACTGGGTGCTGAACAAGCGGCGGCAGGATTTCGTGGCGCTCACGGAGCACAAGGTCTTCGCCTGGGGGATGGGCTTTCTGGCGGGAGTGGTGACGATGCTGGCCAATGCGGCGGGGCCGGTGATGACGGTTTATCTGCTGGCGCAGCACTTGGAGAAGAAGGAGTACCTGGGGGTGTTCAGCCGTTTCTTCCTGTTTATTAATTTATTCAAAGTGCCGTTCAGCACGGATCTGGGGATCATCAATCCGAGGTCGCTGATGACGAACCTGACGCTGATGCCGTGTGTGGTGCTGGGGGTGCTGATTGGCTGGTGGATTTTGAAGAGACTGCCGCAGAAGGTGTTTGAGAATGTTCTGTTCTGGCTCACGGCGTTTGCGGCGGTGTGGTTGATTCGGGGGTGAGGAATGGGGAGCGGATGGGCAGTGATCGGGAGGTTTGGGAGAGAGCGGCACGGCTTGGGTGCTGCGGGGCGTGTTGAAGACGCTGCTGGTAGGTGCTGGGTGCGACGGGGTGCTGGGTTTGCTTCCTGGTCGTTTGATTCTAACCCAGGGTCGCCTCGCCAAGGCTCGGTTGACCCTGGGCTCAATTACGCAGCTCCGTTGGAGCTGGCGTGTGGCGGAGTGAAGTGGCGAAAGACGGCTTCGGTGAGACACGGAAGTGCAGCAAGACGACACGCTGGAGGCTGAGATGCTGGAGAGTCGTGCGGAGACAGGGGGGCATGCGGAGTGCTGCGGACTGGAAGTCCGCGCTCCGGGTCCCTTTGGCCTGCGGCGGTCAATTCTGCGATGACGCTTCTTACCCGAGTGGCCCTTCACGCCCTTATTTTATTATTGGAGTATGTTGTCAGATTATCAGTCCGCAATACGCTTCGGTTCCCATGAAGTCCGTACTGCTTGCCCTTGTTTTTTCGTCGTTTGCCGCTGCTGCGGAGTTTCCTGCGCTGTACAACAGTGATCCGGGGAATCCGCAGCCGACGCCGGCCAAGGAGGCGTTGAAGATGCTGAAGCTGCCGAAGGGTTTCAAGGCGACGCTATTTGCGGCGGAGCCGGATGTGCAGAACCCGATCGGGCTGGCGTGGGATGCCCGGGGGCGCATGTGGGTGGCGGAGAACTACACGTATGCGGAGCGTGCGAAGAGGTTTGATCTGGGACTGAAGGACCGGGTCATCATTCTCGAAGACAAGGACTGGGATGGCGTGGCGGAGACGCGCAAGGTCTTCACGGAGGATGTGCAGATGCTGACGAGCGTGGAGGTGGGCCGAGATGGGGTGTGGCTGATGTGTCCGCCGCAGGTTTTGTTTATTCCTGACCGTAACCATGATGATATTCCGGATGGTGAGCCGGAGGTGGTGATTGATGGCTTCACGGTGGCGAAGGACAACTACCATAACTTTGCCAATGGGCTGCGCTTTGGGCCCGATGGCTGGCTGTATGGGCGCTGCGGACATTCCTGCCCGGGCATGCTGGGACTTCCCGGCACGCCGGAGGCGCAGCGCATTCCGATGAAGGGCGGCATCTGGCGCTACCACCCCGAGAAGAAGATTGTGGAAGTGCTGACGCACGGTACCACGAACCCGTGGGGGCATGACTGGGATGCGAATGGTGAGATGTTTTTCATCAACACGGTGACGGGCCATCTGTGGCATCTGATGCAGGGCGCGCATCTGATGGACTCCAGCAAGGAGAATCCGTTTGTGTATGAGAAGCTGGATACCATCGCGGACCACTATCACTACGACCGCAGCGGGAGCTGGACGGCATCGCGTGATGGGAAGGCGAACAGCCTGGGCGGTGGGCATGCACACATTGGGATGATGATTTATCAGGCGGAGCAGTGGCCGGTGGAATATCGCAACAAGCTCTTCACGCTGAACATGCACGGCCGTAGGGCCAATGTGGAGCGGCTGGAGAGGAATGGCAGCGGCTATGTGGGCAAGCATGAGCCGGATGTGTTTCTGAGTGATGATCCGTGGTTTCGTGGCATTGAAATCACCACGGGGCCGGATGGCAGTGGCTTCATTCTGGACTGGAGCGACACGGGGGAGTGCCATGACTCGACGGGGGTGCATCGCACGAGCGGGAGGATTTTCCGCGTCAGCTACGGTGACGCGAAGAAGCCGGAGGTGCCGTTTGCGTGGCGGAAGGCATGGCCGAAGGCGGATCTGAATGCGGCGGATGAACATGCGCGAGCTTTGGCGATTCGTGAGCTGACGCAATTTTCGCCGATTGATGCGATTACGGGGCCGATGGCACATTCGGTGTATCCTGAGCTGGGTTTTGATGCGGTCAAAATGGCGAAGGATGACAAGTCGTCTTTTGTGCGCCTGACGCTGGCCTCGACGTTGCAGCGCATGCCGGTGGACAAGCGTGCGGAACTGGGTGCGGCGCTGCTGGCGCATGCAGAAGATGCGAATGATCCGTTTTTGCCTTACCTCGTGTGGTATGGGATCAGCCCGCTGGCGAAGGAGGATCCGACAGCGCTGGTGAGGCTGGCGAAAGACTGCACGTGGCCGAAGACTTTGCGGTGGATGGCGCGGAGTCTGGCGACGCAGCCGGAGGCGCTGACTGCGCTGCTGACGCAGGCGAGGGCTGAGCAGACGGAGTTTATTCTTGAGGGGATGGCGGATGCTTTTAAGGGGATCCGGAAGGCGGTGAAGCCGGAGAGCTGGGATGGTTTTGTGGCGAGGGCGGGTGCCGGACCGGAGCCGGCTATAGCCGGGACTACAAAACATGTTACAGCCGCGAACACACAACAGATGGTTCAGGAATTGAGTATTCTTTTTGGTGATGGGCGGGCGCTGGATGATGTGAAGAAGATGGCGCTGGATGAGAAGGCGGATCTGTCTGCGCGAGAGTCGGCGCTGAAGACGCTGATCGACAACCGGCCGGATGATCTGCGGGCGATTTGTACGCAGTTGCTGGAAGTGCGCGGAATGAACATCGTGGCGGTGCGGGGGCTTGCGCTGTTCAGTGATCCTGAAATTGGGCAGAAGCTGGCGGGCAGTTATCGCAAATTTTCTCCGGCGGAACGCCCGACGGTGATTGATACGCTGGTGTCGCGGCCTGCTTTCGCGAAGGCGCTGCTGAAGGACATGGCGGCGGGCAAGA
Source organism: Verrucomicrobiaceae bacterium UBA7681 (assembly GCA_002482965.1). Lineage (GTDB taxonomy): Bacteria > Verrucomicrobiota > Verrucomicrobiia > Verrucomicrobiales > Verrucomicrobiaceae > Prosthecobacter. The sequence continues at coordinate 408,509 of DLGZ01000048.1, forward strand.
TCCCACGGGCTGACTTGAGCGCCTTCCATGCGCGGCAGATCAATGCTTTCAATGATGAGGCGCTGACCAAGCAACTGGTGGAGGTGTGGGGCGAGCTGCGTGAGTCTGCGGCGGATAAAAAAGAGCTGATCGAAAAGGTGAAGAAGCAGCTCACGCCTGCGACGCTGGCCAAGGCGAATCTGAGCCAGGGGCGAGTGCTCTTCACGGCGGTGTGCGGAGCCTGCCACACGATGTATGGGCAGGGTGGCAAGATCGGGCCGGATTTGACCGGGTCAGGGCGAGCCAACCTGGACTACCTGCTGGAAAACATTGCTGATCCGAGCGGGGTGGTGAGCGCGGACTTCCGCATGAGCGTGCTGACGCACAAGGACGGACGGGTGCTGAGCGGTGTGGTTACTGAGTCGAATTCACGCACGATCACGCTGCGAACGATGACGGAAACGCTGACGCTGGACAAGGCGGACATCGTGAAACAGGTGACATCGCCGATGTCGATGATGCCGGAGGGTTTGCTGCTGGCGTTTGGACCGGAACAGGTGCGTGATCTCATTGCCTATTTGATGCATCCGGTGCAAGTTCCGCTGCCCAAAGCCCCATGAGCACCTCTCCCAATCGCAAATTTCAATTCGGCCCGGGATGGCTGCTGTTCTTCGGCATGATTGCACTCCTGCTTTTCAACAAGAACAGCCGTGACGTCTTCAAGACGCTGAAGGAGCGGGTGAAAGTGCAGGCGCAGCGAATGCAAACTGAGGCGGATGGGCTGAAGACGGCTCTGGAAAAGGGACGGCAGGAGGAGAAGTGATATCCTCCATTGGGGGGGTAATTTAAACCAAACTTTGTTTGGCAGCGGGGTCTTCGACTGCTGTATTTCCTCAATGTCACAAGGAACCCTACTCATCACCGGCGGCGCAGGATACATCGGATCGCACACTGTGCGTCATTTGCTCGAACAAAACGAACGTGTCGTGGTACTCGACAGCCTGGTCTTCGGACATCGTGAGGCGCTGCCAATGGACCGGGTGAGCTTTGTGGAGGGCGACATGGCGGATGCAGCGCTGGTGGAGAAACTTTTTGCCGAACACCAGCCTGAAGCGGTGCTGCATTTTGCCGCCTTTGCGTATGTGGGTGAGTCCGTGACGGATCCGCTGAAGTACTACCGGAACAATCTTGCGGCACCGCTGACGCTGCTGGAAACCATGCAGCGGCATGGGTGCAAGCGGTTCATCTTTTCCTCGACCTGCGCGACGTATGGCGACCCTGTGCGCATCCCCATTGATGAAACTCACCCGCAGGCACCGGTGAACCCCTACGGGGCCAGCAAGTGGATGCTGGAACGCGTGCTGCGTGACTGCGGCAACGCGTGGGGGCTGAAGTCTGTGTTTCTGAGATACTTCAATGCCAGTGGCTGCCACCCGAGCGGGGAAATTGGTGAGGATCACAATCCGGAGACGCATTTGATCCCGCGCATCCTGATGGCCGCCACAGGTGAGATAGAGAATATCACCGTCTTCGGAACTGACTACGCCACACCGGATGGCACCTGCATCCGTGATTATATCCACGTCTGTGATCTGGCATCGGCGCATGCGCTGGCTTTGAGCTATCTGCGCAAGGGCGGTGAAACGGTGGCGGTGAATCTTGGCACTGGCCGGGGCTTCAGCGTGAAAGAGATCATCACCACGGCTGAAGCGGTGACCGGTAAAAAGATTCCCGTCATCTATGGCGAACGCCGCGCGGGCGATCCGTCAGAACTCATCGCTGAGCCTAAACTTGCTAAAGAAATCCTTCACTGGGAGGCAGTGCATACGGATCCACGTGAGCATATTGACTCTGCCTGGAGATGGATGAACGGAGAACGGCGTGGGCGATATGTAGTTTGAACAGTCTTCGCCTAAGACTGTCACAGTATAATCCCAGATGGCAGTACCTACTTCATGAGAACTTTCGTTCATTGGTTTTTTTGCGTCATCGCGTGTCTTAGCGGCACGCTGCTGCATGCGGTTGAGCTGATCGGACGCCCACAGACCAGCACCACGGGTAACAGCGCCACGATTCAATGGCGCACGGATGTGGACTGCGGTACGCGGCTGCAGTATGGGGTGAGCCTCGCGACGCTCGACCGCAAGGCTGAAGGTGCGGTGACGAGTGAGCACAGCATCCAACTGGAAGGGCTGGCACCGGCAACGACTTACTACTTCAGTGCTGGTAGCGCGCGAACGAAGCTGGCGACGGGGAGTTTCACCACGGCGGGCGCAGGTGCTGCTGCACCGCAGCCTTCACTTTTACGGCGTGTGCTGGATGTGATCACGCCGGATAAAAAAGCAGCGCCTGCTGCTGTGGGGGGAGCTACACAAGCGCCGCCTACACGCCAGACTTGGGGCCATCTCGACTCGTTGCAGGATCACTTTGAGCGCCATGGCCGGGATTTTTCCAGCAAGTCGCCGGATGATTATGCTGCGCAGGCGTGGCGCTTCCTGCAGCGTGCCCGTGCTGAGAATCTGCCGATGAAGCTGGATGATACGGACGGCACACTGCGCGTCTTTGACCCGACCACACGCGCGTTTGGTGCGTATAACGGTGGAGGCAGGACCAAGACTTTTTTTAAACCAGACAATTCCACCTACTGGCAACGTCAGCCCGGTCGTGTGGTGAAACCTGCTGATCTTCGCTTTTCCTCCCGCTGAAAATTCTCCAGTAAAACCTTCCAACCCAACAACCATGAAAATAACCCCCAATTTCTGCTCCGTATGCGGCTATGACAAGCTCGCGGAGCCGCCGCGCAACCGTACCGGTGGCGCCTCCATGGAAATCTGCCCCTGTTGCGGATTCCAGTTCGGTGTCACGGACGATGACAAAGGTGTCAGCGTCGATGATTTCCGCCAGCAATGGATTACCGACGGCATGCCGTGGACGAGCACCGGGAAGAAGGCCCCCAAAGGCTGGAACCCGCAGACACAGCTCGGCTCACTGGCGCTGCGCGCCACGCTCAGCCGTGTGAAGGGCAGGCCGCCACGGATGACGTTTGGCACGCCGCAGCTGGCGTAACGAACCTTACGCCGCGCCTTTGAGCAAGCTGAGGGCATGCACGCGTGCGCTGTCGGCGCTGCCGCCGAGCATGCGTGCGAGTTCATCGACACGCTGATCATCGCTCACGGCCTGAATCTGTGAGCGGGTGGTGTTGCCGGTGATTTCCTTGGTCACGACGAAGTGGCTTTTTGCGAGTGAGGCGACCTGCGGGAAGTGGGTGATGGCGATGACTTGGTGCGTGGCACCCAGTGCGGCCATCTTGCGGCCGACGGCCTCGGCGATGTTGCCGCCGACGTTGGCGTCGATTTCGTCGAAGACGAGGAGGGGGACTGAGTCTTGTTTTGCGAGGGCGCTTTTCACGGCGAGGAGCACGCGAGACATTTCGCCGCTGGAGGCAGTGAGGCGGAGGGGCTTGGAGGGTTCGCCGGGATTGGGTGCGAAGTGGAAATCGACTTCTTCGAGGCCGCTGCGTTCGGGTGATGGGAGAACGACAAGCTGGGCTTCGAACACGCTGCGTTTGAAGCCGAGATCGAGGAGATGGGAGGCGACTTCTTTGGCGAGTTTGGGAGCGGCGTCGGCGCGTTTTTTGGAGATTTGTTTGCCGAGTTTCGTCACGTCGGCTTCGCGCTCTTTGACGAGCTTTTGGAGCTTGGCGATTTCCTCGCCACGGTTTTCCATTTTGGCGAGTTTGCGCTCGGTTTCGGCGAGGAACTCGAGGATCTCGGCGATGGTGCGGCCGTACTTGCGCTTGAGGGTCTGGATGGTGTGGATGCGGCTTTCGAGCTTGTCGAGTTCGGCGGCGTCGGTTTCCAGATCATCGGCGTAGTCCTGCACGCTGCTTTCGAGCTCGGTGAGTTCGATTTGGGCTGACTTGAAGCCTTCGAACATCGCGGCGGTGGCGGGGTCGATTTTTTCGAGTTCGTGGATGCTGCGGCTGATCTCGCGCAGGCCGTCGATGACGCTGCCTTCGCCCTCGCTGAGGCGGCCGGTGATGCTGCCGCAGAGTTCGGCGAGGCGGGCACCGTTTGCGGCGATGCGATGGCGGGATTCGATTTCTTCTTCCTCGCCGGGCTTCAGGCTGGCAGCGGCGATTTCGGTCGCCTGGAACTTGAGCATGTCGATCTGCTGGCTGCTGGCGCGTTCGGAGTTTTCGAGTTCGTCCAGTTCGGTGACGGCGGCGCGCCAGAGCTTCCATGAGTCGTGGTATTTGCCGAGCGGCTCTTCAACACCGGCATACTTGTCGAGCATTTCGAGCTGGCGGTCTTTTGAATTGAGCGACTGATGATCGTGCGGGCCGTGGAGATCGACGAGGAACTCGCCGAGATTTTTCAGCACCTGGATGGTTACGGGGGAGCAGTTCACGAACTGCTTGTTGGCGCCGCTGGTGCTGATGGTGCGTTTGATGAGGAGTTCGCCGTCCTGGCAGGGGTCGAGGCCGGCTTCTTCCAAGACTGCATCGATGGCCCGGGTGTCCTTCAGGTGGAAACCGGCCTCCACGGTGCAGGCGTCCTGGCCGTTGCGGATGAGGCCGCGGTCGGCTCTTTCGCCGAGGATGAGCTTCAAGGCGCCTACGATGATCGACTTTCCTGCACCGGTTTCTCCTGTCACGCCGATCAGGCCGGCCGCGAGCTCCCATGTCACATCTTCGACGAGGGCAAGATTGCGGATTTTGAGGAAGGAAAGCATGCGGTGGGAGGAAGGGTGGCGGAGTATGGAATGAGTCACCCGCATTTCAAGACAAGTGCGGGGAATTCGGCTGCGAGTGCCGCTGTGGGGGGGCCTGGCAGAACCAAGAGGCAGGTGACATTCACGCAGCTTTGAGCCATGGGTTGATTTTTACTGTGACACGATAGAAAGACCCGGCGCAACCATGAACCAACCCAACATGAATGACCTACTGCCAGGGCATGACCTGCTGTGGTTGGTGCTTGATTCATTGCGTTTTGACGTTGCGGTGGCGGAATGGAGCGGCGGCCGCACGCCTCAGCTGGCGCGGCTGACCGGCCCGGAAGGATGGGAAAAGCGGCACACACCGGGCAGCTTTACCTTTCCGGCACACCAGGCCTTTTTTGCGGGCTTCCTGCCCACACCCGCGAATGCTGAGTCGAGTCGTGAGCGGCTTTTCGCGGCGCGATTTGCCGGAAGTGAGACAACTGGTGGCAACACCAAAGTCTTTGATGAAGGGAATGTGATTGCGGGACTGCGCGCGGAGGGGTTTCACACGCTCTGCATCGGAGGGGTGGGGTTTTTCAATCGACAGACAGCTCTCAGCCGTGTCCTGACGGATCTTTTCGACGAAAGTCATTGGTGTGCAGAGTTTGGGGTCACCTGCAGGGAGTCACCGAGGAACCAGTTCGATTTCGCGGCGGCGCGGGTGCGCGAATTGCCACCGGAACAACCGCTGTGCTGCTTCATCAATGTGTCTGCGCTGCATCAGCCCAACTATTTTTATTGCCGCGAGTCCGGCCCGGATGACCTGGAGAGCCACGCAGCGGCCTTGCGGGCGGTGGACGCGGCCCTGCCGACACTCCTCGCAGCGTTTCAGCGGCGTGGCAGGCCACTGTTTCACATCACCTGCTCGGACCACGGAACCGCGTATGGTGAAGAGGGATTCACCGGGCATCGCATGGCTGTTCCTGCCGTTTGGGATGTTCCGTATTCACATGGCGTGGTCGATTTGAAGGATTGGGAGGTGAACGTATGACAGACATTCGCGAGCAGGTACGCGCCGGAGGGTTGTTTCAGGGCTATGCGTATGGATATCCGCACAAGATGGCCTATCGCACGCTGACTCCGCCGGTGCCGTTGCGAGATGCATGGGCAGATGAGCCCAAGGATGCCCTTTTCCTTTATGTTCATGTGCCGTTTTGCAGCGTGCGCTGCGGATTCTGCAATCTCTTCACCGTCACGGGTCCGGGTGCCGCAAAAAATCGTGTCACGACCTATCTCGACGCGCTGGAGCAGCAGATTGAAGCCATGCAGGCCGCGCTGGGCTCAGAGGCAAAAATGGCACGGATTGCCATCGGTGGAGGAACACCGACTTTTTTGACGATTGGTGAGCTGGAACGGCTTTTTAAGCTTTTGCGTACGTTCCAGCGAACCACGAGCGATCTGCCCATCGCTATCGAAATGTCCCCGGACAGCGTGGACGCTGAGAAGCTGGCCTTCCTGCATGAGAACGGTGTTACGCGGGCGAGCCTGGGAGTGCAGAGTTTTGTGGAAAAGGACACGCGAGCACTGGGCCGACCGCAAAAGGCTGCCGATGTTGAGAAGGCGCTCGCTGCCATGCATGCGGCCCGCTTTCCGGTGAGGAACATTGATCTCATCTATGGCGTGGAGGGCCAGACGTGGGAGGACTGGCTGGCGTCGCTCCAAGCCACCTTAAGGCATGCGCCGGAGGAAATTTTTCTCTACCCGCTTTATGTGAGGCCGCTCACCGGACTGGGCCGCAAGGACAAGCGTGCGACGGATGCGCGTGAGGATCTGTATCGTCGGGGCCGCGATTTTTTGCTCTTCAACGGCTACACCCAAGTTTCCATGAGGCTGTTTCGCTCGCCGACGCATCCCGGTGAATGTGATGTGCATTACTGCTGTCAGGAAGACGGCATGATCGGTCTCGGCGCGGGCGCGCGGTCCTACACCCGGGCATTGCATTACTCCACGGAGTGGGCCGTGGGCCGAAACAGCGTGCAGGAGATCCTGGATTATTATTCCGCCACCCAAGATCACTCGCTGGCCCTTTATGGAGCGACGCTTGATCTCGATGATCAAAGGCGACGTTATGTCATCAAGAGCATCCTGCGCGCCAGCGGCATGGATCTAGCCGCCTATCGGGAGGCGTTCCAGAGTGACGCGCTGGCAGATTTTCCACAGCTTCATCTGCTGATTCAACATGGTGCTGCCATGCTGACGCCGACGCATCTGCTGCCTACGTTACTGGGCCTGGAATGGAGCGATGTGATTGGTCCGTGGCTGTATTCGGATCATGTCAAAGAAGCGATTGCCGCGTTTGAACTCCGATGACTGCCGCACGCTGGTCCATTCTTTATCGGGGTCCGCTTTCCAGCTGCAACTATGGCTGCGATTACTGCCCCTTCGCCAAGACGCGGAACACAAAAGCGGAACTGAAACACGATGCCGAATGTCTGAACCGCTTCTGTGACTGGGTCGCCTCCCGACCGGAGCAAATCGGCATCCTCTTTACACCATGGGGCGAGGGGATGATTCATCGCTATTATCAGGAGGCCATGTGCCGCCTGAGCCATCTGCCCAATGTGTGGCGTGTCGCGGCGCAGACGAATCTCTCCTTCCCCGTCGAGTCGTTGCAAGACTGCCACCGCAAAACAACCGCCCTGTGGACCACCTACCACCCGACGGAGACGACGATCCCACGTTTCACGGCGAAGTGTGCTGAGCTGCGAGATGCGGGCATCCGCCACAGTGTCGGTGTCGTGGGCAAGAGGGAGGCCTTCGATGATATTCGGGCTCTGCGGACGGCTTTACCGGAGGAGACCTATCTTTGGATCAATGCGTGGAAGCGCGAGAAGGACTATTACACCGAGGAAGAACTCCACATGCTGCGAGGCATTGATCCGCACTTTGATTTCAATGCCGTGCCGCATCCAAGCCTGGGTCGTGCGTGCCGCGCCGGCGAGTCGGCTTTCACTGTCGATGGGGCGGGCGATGCACGGCGATGTCATTTCATCCCGGGACTCATCGGGAACATCTACCAGCCGGATTTCGAGCAGGCCCTGCAGCCGCGCTCTTGCAGCATCGCCGAATGCCGCTGCCACATCGGCTACGTTCATCTGGAGCATCTGCGGCTCGATTCCATTTTTGGCGAAAGTCTGCTGGAGCGAATTCCGCTAAGTTTTGGCTTTTCCTCTGGCGCTGGGGAGGGTTAAGGTCGTCTCACCATGTTCGGCAAACTTTTTACTCGCACGAAGAAGACTCCGCAAACCTGGAGGCAGGGGGATGTGTTCATCATTGCGACGGACAAACTTCCGTCAGGTCTCAGAGCCCGCCCGCCAGTGCTCGCGGAGGGCGAGGTCACGGGGCATGCGCACCGGGTGAAGGCTGGCACGAATGCCCAGGTGCTGGCGAATGCTGGCGGCGAGATGTTTCTGGATGTGGTGGATGCAGAGGCCACCATCCTGCATGAGGAGCATGGCCCGGTCACCGTGCCTCATGGGCAGTATCTTGTGCGCATTCAGCGCGAGTATCACCCCAAGGAAATCCGGCGCGTGATTGACTGAGCGTATGAAGAAGAAAAATGAACTGCTCGCCCGCATCGAGAGTGGCAAAGCTCCAGACAGACTGCAAGCCACGGTGCTTGATCTGACGGGACTCAAGGACATAGCCAAACTTCCAGCGGAGATTCATTGCCACACGCTCATCTGGAAAGATTCTCCGCTCACTGAGCTGCCGGCCAATGTGCAGGTGAGCCACAAGCTTGATCTCAGTGGTTCCAGACAACTGGAGCGATTGAGGGATGGCCTCAGTGTTGCCGTGCTGGTTTTGACCGACTGCACGAGACTGGAAGCGCTGCCGGAGAATTTGCGGGTCGATTTCCTGACAATCGACGGATGCCCGGCACTGAAGCACTGGCCGGAATCTGCCAAGGTCAGCATCGGCGCTGTTTCCGCCCGAGGGTGCACAGGGCTTTCTTCATTGCCGAACGGACTGGGGCCACTCACCACGCTCAATTTGCGGGATTGTGCCCGTATCGAGCATCTGCCTGAAGGCACGCAGGTTCGCGCTTGGGTGGATATTGGTGGCACGAAAATCGAAGGGCTGCCAGAATCTCTCACTGGCACCGGCCTGCGCTGGCGGGGCGTCAGTGTGACACCGCAAATTGCTTTCTTTCCCGAGACCCTGAAATCTGCGGATGCACTTGCTGAGACCAATGCAGAGGTGAGGCGAGTGATGATTGAGCGCATCGGCTTCGAGCGGTTTTTGCAGGAGTCCAACGCGCGGGTGCTGCATGAGGACACGGATCCCGGGGGTCCGCGTCAGCTTCTTCAGGTGGATCTTGAGAGTGATGAGGCGCTGGTGTGTGTGTCGGTGCGGTGTCCGTCCACGGGTCGACATTACCTCATCCGCGTGCCACCGACGATACGCACCTGCCATCAGGCCGTGGCATGGACTGCGGGCTTTGACAATCCGGACGATTATGTGCCGGTGGTGGAGACTTGAGCAACCTTCCAATAATAGGTGTCACGGCCCTCGTGCCTGGCGTTGGGGGAGCAAGCCAACTATAGCGCTCGGCTATAGAAGTGGTCCCCTCACCCCGGCCCTCTCCCCGAAGGAAAATGTGGGTTGCCGTTGTCTGCAAGGGGCGGGGAGAGGGAGAACTGCTTTTGCTGCTCTGGATGTGTGGGCCGGCGAACGATTCAAATTCTCTATGTGCCGGCGGTGGAGACCTGAGCGACTTCCCAATCATAGGTGTCGCGACCCTCGTGCCTGCATTGGGGAGCAAGCCAACTATAGCGCTCGGCTATAAAATCGGTCCCCCTCACCCCGGCCCTCTCCCCGAAGGAAAATGTGGGTTGCCGTTGTCTGTCAGGGGCGGGGAGAGGGAGAACTGCTTTTGCTGCTCTGGATGTGTGGGACGGCGAACGATCCACATTCCCTATTTCTACTTTGGTAAGTTATCGGGGTTTGGAGGCTGTCGGCACGCTCTGAGCGCGGCGGAGCTTCTTGAAAACGCCCATTCTTCGCTAAAGCTACGAAGGGCAGGCATGCTGGTGGACGTGGTGTGTGGCGAAGGCGCTGGGTTGGCTTTCCGGTGATTGACGTCCGGTACCAGGGTAGCCTCGCTGAGGCTCGGCAACCCTTCGCTATGATGCGCAGTCCCGTTGGGACTGGTGAAAAGCGGAATGGGATGACGAAAGACGATGGCAACCTGCCAAGAACATTCCACGGCGTAAGATGTGATGCCGCAGGAAAGACATCCCGATGGAATCATGCCCTCTGATATAGCATTTTCCGAAACTCATTTCCGTTTAGCAGGTTGTCTCTTGCTCGAAGATCATGGACTGCGACGGCGGCTGGCTGAGGACAGCCAGCCCTACCTGCGCTGGGCCTATGCGTGCCCGGCGCGAGGTAGGGCGCTTGGTCGTCCAAGCGCCGCTTTCCGGAAAACCGTTTTGGGAAACGCTATAACTTACCAAAGTAGAACTATGTGCCGGTGGTGAAGACTTGAGCGACTTCCCAATCGTAGGTGTCACGGCCCTCATGACTGGCATTGGGAAGCAAGCCAACTAGAGCGATCGGCTATGGAAGTGGTCCCCTCACCCCGGCCCTCTCCCCGAAGGAAAATGTGTGGTTGCCGTTGTCTGTCAGGGGCGGGGAGAGGGAGAACTGTTTTTGCCGCTCTGGATGTGTAGGACGGCGAACGATTCAAATTCTCTATGTGCCGGTGGTGGAGACCTGAGTGACTTCCCAATCATAGGTGTCACGGCCCTCGTGCCTGACATTGGGCAGGAGATCGCCAAAGGCGTTCACTTCGAGGACATGGGCGAGGTGCTTGTGCGCATCAATGAGCACGTCCACGCCACCGTATAGCGAGCGTGGGAAACAGGCCATGGCACGCTCTGCCTGATCGCACATCTCGGCAAA
>DLGZ01000048.1:419204-423950 GCA_002482965.1 Verrucomicrobiaceae bacterium UBA7681
AGATTGGTGAACGGTCCCTCTGACAAGCGTGCAACGACATGCCGGGCTTTGCCGCTGATGACGACGATGCGAACGTCAAACCGCCGCCCGCGCCAGCCGGCCTTGGGCAACCATACTTCCGCATGGGCGCGGTGGCGGCATACGGCATCCACAAGGCGACGGATGTCACGCAGATCATCGTAACGGGTGATGGCACGCCAGTTGTGAAGGATCGTGCCGTGGGGCCCGCCATCGCTCATCTTCGAGGTTGAGAAGGCCTGCATGCGCCCGGAGGAGCGTTCCAAGGCAACGGTGCCGGAGGCGGATGAGCCGTGGCAGAGCTTCAGAAACACGCGATTTTTTCCAGCCGCATCCATGTGGTGCATGAGGTCGTCAAAATTTCTTATTGTCCCGAGGATGCGTGGCACGCGGACCCCTGCCGCCTGCAGCAGGGTCTGGCATGCTGCTTTGTCATTCATCAGGGTGATGTCCTCAGGGTGCTGCATCCAGCGCACGTTTTGGAAATGCTGCTGCAGCTGAGACAATGCCTGGCACAGGCCCTGATGGTGCTGGTGGGAGGCGATGATGCGGCCGGGATCGTCCGCGAGATCCTCGTCGTTTGTTTCGAGCCAGTCGTGATGCACGTGCAGTGCGCCGAGGTTGAGCAGGGCTTTTTCCACCGGCCAGTTTTTCCCAGGTGAGTCGATGCGCACAATCAAGCCAGGGGCAGGCGCAGGCAGAGGGCGACCCTTTAAAAAGTCGATCCATGGCATGCTGTCTGGAAACTGGCCGGTGCGCTCAAACACTGCGCCAGTGAATGAAACAGCACGTGGTGATTCAGGATTCCAGAGGCAGAAGAAGGCCATTTTTTACTCGCCCACCGCGACGAAGCGATCTTCCTCGTCCCCGGACTGCTGCTCATCGAGATTGACTCCGGGAAAGGCGGCCTTGAGCAGACGCATGCCTTCGGCGGTGCAGTAATGGTGGTGCAGATCCAGTGACTTCAGGAGCTTCAGGCTCTCGCATTGGACCAAATGTGCCGCGCCTTCATCCGACAATGTGCCCAGAGACAAATCGAGGGCTTGGATACGATTCATGACAGGCGCAGTGACGAGTGCCTCGGCGATTTGATCGACGATCTCGGAATCACAGAGGCCCAGATGTTTCAAGCTGGGGAACAAGCCGCCGTCGAGCAAGGGCTTGAGATCTGTGAGGCTGCCATCCCAGCCATACTCGTCTGTACCAAGCCACAGCTCCAGTTTCTCCAGCTTCGGCAAATCCATGCTGAACACTTCTGCTAGCACTGTGCGTGGCAAACCGCCGCTTTCGATGACGAGAGACTCCAAGGACTCCAGCCGCATTTTGCCTCCCAGGCTGAGATCGTTGCCACCGCGCACACTGAAGTGCTTGAGGCCAGGGTAGGCGGAAAACAGAGGCGAGACATCTGTCTGCTGAATCCATGAGATTTCATTTTCTTCGCTGGTGACATCGCCAAAGAAAATCGCTGTCAGCTTTGGCAACGCATGCCGCGCGCCGACGAGGAGCTGCACGATCTCTGCACTGTCCGCACTCGAATCGTCTCCGAACCATGCACCGATGACCAGTCCTGTCGTTTTCGCGGCGGCTGGATCCGCCGTGAAGGCCGCGAACAGCTCCGCCATGGTATGCTCCGGCTCCCAGTCCACGCGGAAGCGATAAATCACTCCGTCTTTGATCTCGATACCGGGCTCATAGTTTTCGACTGGGCAACCCAGCCAGGTGGAAAGATTTTCGTAACTCATGGTGTGGCGATTCTGCCGGTTTTGATCCATCTGGCAAGCACACTTGCATCACGATCTAGGTGATCTTCCGCTCCATGCTTTGAATGCGCGCGAAAAATGTGCGGCAGATTTGTAACCGAGCTCGGCGGCGACGCCTTTTACGAGGGCATCGGGCTGGCGGAGTTTGATGGCGGCCTGGGAGAGCTTGAGCCGGGTGAGGCAGGCGAGCGGGGTTTCGGTATCGTAGCGCTGGAAGAGACGGGTGAAGTAGGCGGCGGAGACGAAGCAGGCTTTAGCAGCCTGTTCGATGCTGCTGAGCACGGGGTAATTGCGCAGGAGGTGGCCGCGGCAGCGCAGGTAGGTGGCGTAGGCGGGGTCCATTTTGGTGGTGGCGGGCTGGCGGGAGTCCGCGCAGAGGACCAAGGCGTGCTCCAAGGCGGAGCATGCGGCGCGGAGGCCGAAGCGGCCGCCGCGGAGGGCGTGGTCGATCACTTCTTCCAGCAGGGAGACGACGCGGGAGGCGTCCGTGACACGGAGCACGCTGCCGGGAGAGAGATCAAGATCGCTCATCAGCTTCGCAGCTCGTGCGCCGGTGAGATTGAAGAAGTATTTTACCATGGGCTCCTCGGATGAGCTGCGAATGACCTGCGGTGTGGTGGAGTCGAAGACGAAGGCGTGGCCGGGTTCGATTTCGTGGGTCTGATCTGCCAGTGTGACGCTGCCGTGGCCCTTTGATACGAACTCGAAGGCCAGGAAGGGGAACTTCTGCCGGTCCACGACGAAATCAGGGGCGCACCACTCACAGCCGCCGCCTACGAGGCACAGTGTGGTGGCATCGCGCTGACGCGCCTCCCATTCTGGGAGGAAGAAGCGGCGGGTGCGTACGACTTGCGTCGAAAAGTAGTCAGCCTGGTCGGTGGCGGGCATGGTTGGGGAAAGGTTCAAAGATTCCAGTCGGGTGAATCTTGCGTCAAAGGGTCAAGAATCGTCATTTCATCGGCAAACAATCGCCGCACTGGCGGGTTGCTATTTGGGTGCCTCGGAAGTCAGGTGTGGGGTATGTCCCAACCACTCTCAGGCATCATTCCGCCACTCGTCACCCCTTTGCGTGATCGCGATTTGCTTGATCACGAGGGTTTGGAGAGACTGATCGAGCATCTCATTGGCGGTGGTGTGTCTGGACTGTTTATTTTGGGCACCACGGGTGAAGGGCCGAGTCTGAGCTATCGGCTGCGGCGGGAGTTGATTGAACGCACGTGCAAGCAAACGGCGGGGCGCGTGCCGGTGCTGGTGGGGATTACGGATACGTCGTTCACTGAGAGCGTGAATCTGGCGAGGCATAGCGCCGAGGCGGGAGCCACGCATGTGGTCACGGCGCCGCCGTATTACTTCCCGGCGGCACCACCGGAGTTGCAGGAGTATATTCAGGATCTCGTGACGGAGATGCCGCTGCCGATGTTTTTGTACAACATGCCGGGGCTGACGAAGGTGAGCTTTGAGATTGATCTGGTGCGGCGGGCGCTGGACATGCCGGGCATCTGCGGGGTGAAGGACAGCTCGTGCGACATGATCTATTTCCACCGCTTGATGGAAGTGGCGAAGCAACGGGCTGACTGGAGCGTGCTGGTGGGGCCGGAAGAGCTTACGGCTGAGGCTGTGCTGCTGGGTGGGCATGGCGGCATCAATGGCGGGGCCAATTTGCACCCAAAGCTGTACGTGGAGATGTATCAGGCGGCGGCGGCGCAGGATTTGCAGCGGACGCGGGAGCTGCATGCGAAGGTGATGCAGCTTGCGGGAAGTATTTATACTGTGGGCCGGCATAAATCGGCGATCATCAAGGGCATCAAGTGCGGACTTTCATTGATGGGCATTTGTGACGATCAGATGGCGGAGCCGTTTCATCGCTTCCGTGAGCCGGAGCGTGCAATCATTCGTGAAAGACTCGTGAACCTTGGTTTGATCTCATAATACCCACCCCTCTATGAAAGCATTTTTCCTCGCCAGCCTGATTTCGATGACCGCATTCGCGGCTGATCCTGCTGTTCTCAAAACGGAATACATCTACGACACCGGTCCTTATCCATCCATTCATGCGACGACCATTGTCGAAACGACTACGGGTCTTGTCTCTGCGTGGTTTGGCGGCACGGCGGAGAAGAATCCGGATGTGTGCATTTGGGTATCGCGACTGGTTGATGGGAAATGGACGGAGAGTGTCGAGACCGCCAATGGGGTGCAGGCTGATGGAACGCGGCATCCGACTTGGAATCCCGTGCTGTTTCAGCCGCGTGGGGCACCACTGATGTTGTTCTATAAAGTTGGCCCTTCGCCGAGCACGTGGTGGGGTGAGCTTAAAACGTCCACCGATGGTGGCAAGACGTGGTCGGAGGCACGCAAGCTGCCTGATGGCATCTTTGGCCCGATCAAGAACAAGCCGGTGCAGCTGCCGAATGGTGACATCCTCTGCCCTACGAGCAACGAGACTGATACGAAGCCGAGTGAGTGGGCTATTTACTTTGAACGGTCCAGTGATCTCGGCAAAACCTGGGAGCGAACGAAACTGCTGCATGATGGACTGACGGTCAGCGCGATTCAGCCGAGCATCCTTGATCTTGGTGGTGACAAGCTGCAGGCCGTGGGCCGTACGCGGCAGGGCAAAGTGTTTCAAATCACCTCTCCTGATGCGGGGCGGACTTGGGGGGAGATATCGCTCACTGAGCTGCCGAATCCTAACTCTGGCACCGACGCTGTCACGCTCAACGACGGCCGCCATCTGCTCATTTACAATCATACTGCCAAAGGACGCAGCCCGCTGAATCTGGCACTGAGCAAGGATGGCAAGGTGTGGGAGGCCGCCCTTGTGCTGGAAGACGAGCCGAAAAAGGAATTCAGCTACCCGGCGATCATTCAAACGAGCGATGGTCTGGTCCACATCACCTACACGTGGAAGCGCCTGAAGGTGAAGCACGTGGTCGTTGATCCGGCCAAGCTGACGCTGAAACCGATG
>DLGZ01000082.1 GCA_002482965.1 Verrucomicrobiaceae bacterium UBA7681
GCTAGCGGCTCGAATGAAGCTGAAAAAGCTGAAAACCGCGCCACCAGCGCTAACCTCAACCCGTAACCCCAATCACGGCATGTGTAACCTATGTCCTGAGCCTGAAGTGTTACCCATGTCCTGACCTCGCCCACCACGCCCCCTTCCCCAAATCATCAATCATAAATCGTAAATCATAAATCCTCCACCCCGCCCTACTCGTACGACCAGTACACCCCCTTGACACCCCCTCCCCTTTCTGCCATCTCACAGTGTTCCAACCGACTGTGAGTCGCCGAGCCCCTGGGTTCGGCGCTCTCATTCGTCATTCAGATTTCGTCATTCGTCATTTTCCTCTCATGGCCACCCCCGCCCCTGCACACGGTTACACTGAAGACTCCATCAAATCCCTCGACTGGCGCGAGCACATCCGCCTGCGCCCGGGCATGTACATTGGCAAGCTGGGAGACGGTGCCCTGCCGGAGGACGGCATCTACGTCCTGCTCAAGGAGGTGCTGGACAACTGCATCGACGAGCACGTCATGGGCTACGGCACCTCCATCGAGATCAGCATCGCTGACGATCAAACCGTCACCGTGCGCGACTATGGCCGTGGCATTCCGCTGGGCAAGCTGCTGGAATGCGCCGCACAGATCAACACGGGCGCGAAATACGACAGCGAAGTATTCAAGCGCTCCGTCGGCCTCAACGGCGTGGGTATCAAGGCCGTGAACGCCTTGTCTGAGTACTTCGAGATCCAGGCCATCCGCGAAAATCAGACACGCTCCATCGAGTTCAGCCAGGGCATCGTCGTCTATGACATGGGCAAGCCCAAGGCCTGCACCGAGCCGAACGGCACGCGCATCGCCTTCCGAGCCGATGCCGAGAGCTTCGCGGAGGACACCCATTACCGCATCGACTTCGTGCGCGAGATGCTGCGCTTCTACGCCTGGCTCAACCCCGGCCTCACGATGCTGCTGCGCACATCGTCCGGGGAGGAGAAGTTCAAGTCCAAGGACGGGCTGATGGACCTCATCCGCGCCAAGCTCACCGAAGAGCCGCAGTACCCCATCATCCACCTGGTCGGCAAGGACGTGGAAGTCGCCTTCACCCACGGCAGCGGCTACGGCGAGGAGTACTACAGCTTCGTCAACGGCCAGCACACCACGCAGGGCGGCACCCACCTCGCCGCTTTCCGTGAGGCCATCGTGCAGGAGTGCCGTGAGTTTTATAAAAAGCAGTTCGATCCCGCCGACGTGCGCGGCAGCCTCATCGCCGCCGTCAGCGTCAAGGTGCAGGAACCCATCTTCGAGTCTCAGACCAAGACCAAGCTCGGCTCCACGCACATGGAACCTGCCGGGCGCAACCTGCGCGGCCACATCACCAGCGTCATCACTGCGCAACTCGACAACTTCCTGCACAAGCACGCCGATATCGCCAAGTCGCTCCAAGACAAGATCAACTCCAACGAGAAAGAGCGCAAAGAAATCAGCGGCATTCAGAAGGCCGCCCGTGAGAACGCCCGCAAGGCCAAGGTCTGCAACAAGAAGCTCCGCGACTGCCGTGTCCACTTTGATACGAAGGACAAACGCCGCGAAGACAGCACCCTCTTCATCACCGAAGGCGACAGCGCCTCCGGCAGCATCACCAAGAGCCGCGATGTCGAAACGCAGGCCGTCTTCAGCCTGCGCGGCAAGCCGCTCAACTGCTTCGGCCTCACCCGCAAGATCGTATATGAAAACGAGGAGTTCTATCTTCTCGCCAACGCCTTGCAGATTGAAGAAGACCTCGAAGAACTCCGCTTCAACCGCGTCGTGCTCGCCACCGATGCCGACGTGGACGGCATGCACATCCGCCTGCTGATGATCACCTACTTCCTGCAGTTCTTCCCCGAACTCGTGCGCAAAGGCCACCTGTACATTTTGCAGACGCCGCTCTTCCGCGTGCGCAACAAAAAGGAAACCTACTACTGCTACAGCGACGACGAGCGCCAGCGCGCCATCCACCGCTGCGGCAAGACCGCCGAGATCACCCGCTTTAAGGGCCTCGGCGAAATCAGCCCGGATGAGTTCAAGCATTTCATCGGCCCCAACATGCGTCTGGAGCCTGTGAAGGTGCGCGACCACGAAGTGGATGCCGACGGCAAGGCCATCCCCTCCGAGCACCGCAGCGTCAAAGAAATGCTCTCCTTCTACATGGGCAAGAATACTCCGGAGCGGCAGACGTACATCGTGGAAAATCTGCGCGTGGAAGAGGAGCTTGAGTTCAAGGATGCGGCGAAGCCTGAGGCGCTGGCGGAGGCGGCGTGAGGCAGGATGCTGATCTGACGAACATGATGAGCCGTTGTATGGCTGGGGTCGATTGAGATGAAGCGGCCTGAAGGGTCACTGTATATAATCGCAGCTGCTTGAGAAATCCCGGCCTGAAGGGCCGAAGGACTCAGCCCAGGGCAAGATGGCGGAGCCATCGCCGCCCTGGGTTTACGAATACACCCTCGTTTCCAAAATCGTTGCGCACCAACGGTGCGCGGGAGAATGGGCTTCAATCCCAGACATACTTCTCATCATACTCGACTTCGTACTTTGCCAGGAAGCGCCGGAACTCCTCCTGGAAACTCATCACCTGATGATGCCGCTGCTGATCACGGATGTATTCCTTCACCTCCTCCAGAATCGACTGACTGACGGAAAAAGCCCCATAACCATTCTGCCAATGAAAATTCCGCAGGATCGGCAACTGCCTTTGCAACCACTCGGTCGATCCTGTTTTCACCTGACGCACGATGTCGCCCAAGGTCTCTGTGCGTGAGAGCAGAAAAAGCACATGCGCATGATCCGGCTCCGTGTTGATCTCCACCGCCGTGCAGCCCAGATCACGGAGGATGCCGCCCATGTAGGCGTGCAATTCTGGATGCAGGTGCCGAGGGATGACCTTCTCGCGCCCTTTCGTGGAAAAAATGAGATGGATGTAAACCTTGGCGAGTGATTGAGGCATACAGGCAAGGGTGGACGGGTTTATGCGCCCCGTTGGAACGCAGACTAGATGAAACGCTAACCGGGTTGTTTTTGCAACCCAGTGCTTGCGCCACCTGAATGGGTGCCTGGAACGTTTGCGTGCGAAAGGCGGCCATGAAAGGTGCAGCCACCTCTCCTGCGCTCCTTCAGAGCGCGGCCTTGGGAGTGGCGGTGTCTTGTCACCAAACCCAGGGCTTGCTCGTTCCTCGCAGCGCCCTGGGCTGACTCCTGCGGGCCTTTGGCCCACGAGGCCTGCGATGATCTCCCTTCCCCTCACGTGCGCCAATCTGCTGCCGCACCAGCGGCACCACCGAGGCCTGCGATGATCTCCTTTCCCTCCGTGAGCGACCTGCTGCCGCGCCAACGGCGCGAAGGACTCAGCCCAGGGCGGGCCGAGCCTTGGCGAGTGCTGCCCTGGGACCCACGCACATCGACCGCCTTGCTCAAGGTCGCGCCCTGAATGGGCGCGGGAGAGCGTTGCCTGCGGGCGATGCAGCGATGCACCGTGCAGACCTGTTCGCAATCTCTCCTGCGCTCCTTCAGATCGCGGCCTTCGGAGGGGCGGTGCGTTGTGACAAGAACCCAGGGCTTGCTCGTTCCTCGCGGCGCCCTGGGCTGACTCCTGCGGGCCTTTGGCCCACGAGGCACTTCACAAATCGGTGACTCTTTGTCCGTTCGGTCCCTTTCCTCTGCCAAGCCCCCCCCACAAAAAACCCGCCAGACCTCTCGGCCTGACGGGTCATCAATCAAATGCGTCGCCGCCCTTACTTCTGCTTCACCTTAAAACTCCGGAACACCACCGGATCGCTATGCCCGGCAAAGCCGATGAAGCCCTTCGTATGGTCCAGGCCTTTCGGCGGATGGGCGATCTGGGTGCGGTCGAGTTTGTCGATGTCCACGTCGAGGATCTTGGTGCCGTTGAGGGTGACTTTGATCTTCTGACCGTCGACTTCGATCTCTTCGAAGTTCCACTCGCCCACAGGGCGGAGGTAGCCGTGCTTGGCACCGGCGGTGTGGTAGAGGGAGCCGTGGTACTGATAGGGCTCAAGGCCCTTCTTGCCAGCGGCGGCCTGCTTGGCGTTGTAGCCGTCGCTATCGATGACCTGGAGTTCGAAGCCGTCGGAGGCGGAGTGACCACCCAGCGGCGTGCGCAGGGCGATGCCGTTGTTGCCTGCTGGAGGCAGTTTGAATTCCACGCGGATGATGCCGTTTTCGAATTCTTCCTTGGTCAGAAGGTCGCCGCCTTTGCCGGGCTTGCAGGTGATCGCACCGTCCACCACTTCGTAGCTGTCCACGGCACCCTGCCAGTCACTGAGGTCCTTGCCATTGACGTATTCCTTGAAGCCGTCTTCGGCCCAGTTGCCTGCGAGTTCCTTGTTGGCTTCTTCGGCGGAGATCTCGCGGATGTACACGTTCTTCCAGCGGATTTCGCTGCCATGGGTCTGGAGCTGGATGGGGCCTTTGGCAAAGGCGGGATCTGGGAACCAGCCGTTGGGCACTTTCTCTGCGGCCTTGGCGGCATCGCCTTCAGCCTTCTTGGCGTCTTTTTTGCCGTAGGCGAGGTAGCCTGCCTTCTTGTTGGCAAAGAAGTTTTCCAGCACCGCGTTCTTCACGACGACTTCGCCGTTGAAGGTCACCGTCGCGCGCTCGCCGACCATGCGGATGAGAAAGGTGTTCCATTCGCCCAGGGGCTTGTCCATGAGCTTCAGGGGATTCTTGCCCTCTGGATTCTTATTATTCCAAAGACCGCCGGAACCGAAGGGCTTGCCCAGCGCGACGGCTTTTTCGTCCTTCTCCGTGAAGTCCCAGATCTGCACCTGCGGAATGCCGCGCAGGTAGATGCCGCTGTCTCCGAGGGGGAGCATCTTGTAGTCGACCATGAGCTCGAAGTCGCCGTAATCCTTGTCGGTGGTGAGGTACAAGCCTTTGCCGTCATTGACGAGCTGGCCGTCCTCCACTTTCCAGTGAGCGTTGACGTTGTCGCCCTTGTCATTGCCTTTGGCATCCACGAGGCCGCCATCGAGGGACTTCTTCTTGTAGGCGGCCTGTTCCTCAGGCGTCATTTTCCACAGGTCGGTCGGGTCCTGGGTGCCCCAGCCGTACCAGCCGGAAAGGTCCTTGCCATTGAAGAGCGCCGTGAAGCCTTCAGGCGGGGTGTTGTCCGCAGCGCTGCAGAGCGTGGCCGCTGCGAGGATGAGAGTCAGAGTCAGTGTTTGTTTCATGGTATAAAGCGAAGCACAGGAGTCGCCCGCCATGAAAGGCATCTTTCATTCGCCTGACGGAAGGTCACTTTCCGCTCGACATTGGTCACAAAAATCGGAACCGTACCTTCAACCATGAAACCTTTCATCTGCGCTCTGCTCCTCAGCCTCAGCCAATTACCAGCACATGCCCAGGCCCCTGCTACTGACGAGACCAAAGCCGCTGCCAAGGCCCCTGCTGCTGACGAGACCAAGGCCGCTGCTGCTGAAGAGGCGGCAGCCGGTGCCAAGGCAATGATGCAGCGGCTTTTCGCTCAGGACTCGACCGAGAAAGAACTGCAGGCACTCGCCAAAGAGGCCAACAAGATCGGGGTGCCGCGCCAGCAGATCATCGAGGCCAAGCTCGTCTGGGGCCTGCGGCAGCAAAACACGCCCTTCCTCGCCAAAATCCTGCCCGAAGTGGAAATCCTCGCAGGCAGTTTTGATCCGGCCAACGCCGCTGCGATTCCGAATGCGGAAACACTCAAAGCCTTCATCGCCTACATCAAGGCGCTGAAGGCGGCCGACGCGCACGATGCGGCCGGTTTCAAAAAGAACATCCTCGAAGCCATCTGGCTCAGCCCGCAGCAGTCAGCCGTCTTTCTGCAAGCCATGGAAAAGTTTCAACTCGAAGCGAAGATGGCGGCTCTCGTCATTGATCTGAAAATTCCTCTCACCACGTCGATGGGAGAGGCCACCACGCTCAAGGACCAGCTCGGCGGCAAGAAAGCACTCCTCCTCGACTTCTGGGCCTCTTGGTGCGGCCCCTGCATGGCCCTGATGCCTGCACTCAAAGAGAAGGCCAAGGCGCTCTCCTCCCACGGCATCGTCGTCGCTGCGATGAACAAGGACGACGCCAGCGCCGAGGCCACGGCAGAGGCCACCGCCGAACGCATCCGCCTGGAGCTAGACGCCCCCCTGCCCTGGCTCGTCGAGCCAGCGGAGCGCCCGTACACCAAGGAACTCGAAATCGCCACGATCCCGCGCATGGTCCTGCTCTCGCCTGAAGGCAAGGTGCTCTTCAATGGCCATCCTGAAGATCCCGCCTTGTGGGTGGCGCTGAAGAAGATTGATTCGACGATTGAAGCGCCGGGACATTGAGGGAGGCCTGCTGCGCAGGCGCTGACCGTTCATGGTGGCGTAGTCTGCTGGGCTAGGCGGTATTTTTGCAAATCAAAGGAAGTCCCATGCCGTAGGTTGAAAAAGACCTGCTGTTCATGACTCCAAGGACGGCGCACCTTTTTGAGCGCCTGCGACGCGACAGACCCGAAATCACGGACGCGCACAGCGCATCCCTACCACCCCCGAGGCTGCGCAGTGCAAAGGGCTGGTAGGGACGCGTTGTGCGCGTCCCTGGAATCCTTCGTCCCTGCGCGGGCTGCTTTCCTTTTCACTCCCCCCCTTTCCAAAAACTACCTCCTTCCCAGGCCCTTCTGCACCCATCGATCCAGCAGCCCTCCTTTTTTAAGAACGCCAGCCCCAGCGGAGCGCTGCGGGACCAGGATGGTCCCTCTCGCCAGAGCTGCAAACAATTGCCAACTTCTTCCAATTCCCTGTCCAAATCCTCGCTCGCGCGGCCTTATAGAACTACCGTACCTCGCCCACGCCATGTCAGACCACGACCGCACCCAGGAATTTCTCGAACTGCTCACGCGGCATGACCGCGCGCTGGGCGTGTACGTTTACAGCCTGGTGCCCGCCCCGCATGACGCGGATGACATCCTGCAGCAGACGAAGATGATCCTGTGGCGCTGCTTTGATCAATTTGAGACCGGCACCAACTTCCTGGCTTGGGCGCGCAAGACCGCCTTCCATCAGGTGCTCACGCATCGCCGCCAGAAAAAGCGCGAAGCCACACCCCTCAGCGATGAGATGCTGGAACTGCTGCACGACGAGGTCTCCAAGCTCAGCGACAGCAGCGACCGCCGGGGTGATGCCCTGCGCGCCTGCGTGGCCAAGCTGCCCGCCGCACATCGCCAGCTCGTGACCCTGCGCTACTACGAGGACCTGGAGATCGACGGCGTGGCGCAGCGCATCCGCAGCACCGTGGGCGCGGTGTATCGCGCCCTCAGCCGCATCCGCATGAACCTCATGACCTGTGTGGAAAAAGAACTGCAACTGGAAGGAGCCGAATCATGAAGCCTGCCGATCAATTTCGACTGCTCGAACTCTCCGAACGCTACGCCGATGAAAAACTCAGCGCCACCGAAGTGGCCGCGCTGGAGGCCGAGCTCAAGACCTCCGCCGACACCCGCGCCTTCTTTGCCAAGGCCCTGCTGCAGCGTGCCGAGCTGAGCTTTGACGACACCTGGCACACCCAGGCCGCCACAGCAGCCCCTGCCGCCCCCGCCAAGCCCGTCTGGTGGCGTCATGCCCTCACCGCAGCGGCGGCGGCCTGCGTGACCTTTGGCCTCGTCTGGCTGCAAAGCACGCGCGATGGCACGGTGGCCACGCTGGTCCGCGCGCAGCAGTGCCAGTGGGCCGGCAGCAGCCTCCCTACCGTGGAAGGCGCACGCCTGAAGCCGGGCATTCTTGATCTCATCGAAGGCCTCGCCGTGCTGCGCTTTGACAGCGGCGCGGAGCTGGTGCTCGAAGCCCCCGCCACAGTAGAAGTCATCGACGGCATGAATTGCAAGCTCCGCCGTGGCACGCTGGTGGCTGAAGTGCCGCCTCAGGCGAAAGGATTCAGCATCGACACCAAGGACGCCAAAGTCATCGACTGGGGCACGAAGTTCGGGCTCAGCGCCGGTGAAGACGGCAAGTATCTCGTGCAGGTCATGGAAGGCCTCGTCGAGGTGGACGACAAATCCGGCGCTGCCACCAAGAAGCTGGAAAAAGGCCAGCGTGTGGACCACGGCTGGTCCCGCAGCCAGATGCACCCGCCCGGCGGCGACGACTCCGAACCCAGCCGCTGGCAGCCCGCCATCCTGCCGGATGCCGGCGACGGCTGGCAGGCCATCACCACCGCGTTTGGCCGTGGCAAGGACAGCTACATCCAGTCCTCCGAAAAGAAGCCGAACGACTTCGGCACGCATCCCTTCTTCCGCGTGAAGCACAGCCGCGACGTCAAGCCCGACCTCAACCGCAAAGGCTACATCGCCTTTGACCTCAGCAAGTTCAGCGGACGCCCCATCGAAGACGCCGAGCTCGTGCTCACCATCGAGCCCAGCGAACTCGGCTTCGCCAGCTTCGTCCCAGACAGCACCTTCGCCGTCTATGGCGTGCTGGATGAAGCCGAAGACACCTGGGAGGAAGACGGCCTGAGCTGGCAGCACGCCCCCGCGCATGCTCCTGAGCAGCCCGAGCGCCACCTGCCCGCCGCCAGCAAAGTGAAGCTTCTCGGCAAGTTCGAGATCGCCCAGGGCATCAACCGCGGCACCCGCAAACTGCGCGGCAAAGACCTCGCCGATTTTTTGAACGCTGACACCAATCAGATCGCCACCCTGATCATCTGCCGCGAGACCAACGAGACCCAGGACAGCGGCCTCGTGCACGCCTTTGCCACCAAGGAAAACGGCACACGGTCTGCCCCGATGCTGCGGGTGAAGGTGAGGTAAGTTGCCAGCCCAGTGCGCGCCGCAGCGCTCCGCGATCACCCAGAGCCCCAGGCGCGCGGACCTCCGAGTCCGCAGCACTCCGCTAGCAGCAAGCATTCCGCGAACACCCCGAGCCCCTGGAGCGCGGGCCTCCGAGCCCGCAGCACTCCGCCAGCGAAAGGCGCTCCGCTTGGCTCAAGCGCTTTCAGCTGGCGAGTGCTAGAAGGAGCGCCGAAGTAGATGAGAGTCGTGGGGTTACGCGGACTGTCCCGACCGATTGGGCAAAAGCGGCGGACCCTCTGTTGGCGGAGTGCTGCGGACTCGGAGGTCCGCGCTCCGGCGGTCTTTTTAAAAGCGGAACGCCTGCTGTTGGCGGAGTGCTGCGGACTCGGAACCGAAGCGCAGCGGAGGTAGCCAGCCGCAGGCTGCCCGAAGGGTGAGCGAAGCGAGGCAATTCCGCGCTCCGATTTTCAGTTGCATGTCGCGGCAGCTTTTGTTTCCTCGTTCGATGAATAAAGACCCTCGCCAGCCGCGTCTTGGACCGCCGCATCGGCCGGAGATTCGCAAAGTGGTCGAGCGACAACGTGAGATGTCACCCCCGACGAAGGAGGAACAGCTCGCGGGTTTTCAGGGATGGAACGAGCGTGGCTACGTCCCGCATCGCGATGAACCGGGCCTGACGCAGTTCGTGACTTTTCGGCTTGCCGACAGTTTCCCGGCTGAACTGCGGGAAGAGTGGGAAGGATTGCTGAAGATCGAAGACAATCGAGAGCGCCGCATGCAGCTTGAAGCCTGGCTCGATCAAGGCTGCGGTGTGTGTCACCTGCGGGATGAACGCATTGCACGGCTCGTGGCCGACGCTTTGCGGAAGTTTGACGGTACGCGTTACAGGCTCCTCGCATGGACCCTCATGCCGAATCATGTGCATGTGTTGTTTGAAGTCGGGGAGATGTCCATGGCAGAGATCTTGAAGAGCTGGAAGCAATTCACCGCGACCCAATCGAACAAGCTGCTGGGAATTGGCGGCTCGTTCTGGCAGGCAGATTACTGGGACACCTACATGCGCGATCCCGACCACGAAGAGCGTACGATTCGTTATATCCGGAACAATCCCGTGAAAGCCGGTCTGGTGACTGCATGGCAGGAGTGGCCCTGGACCTTTGTACGTCCCGCTGACTGAGGACAGCCCCTCGAACCTCCAGTAATCACCCAGCGCCCCAGGCGCGCGAACCTCCGAGCCCGCAGCGCTCCGCCAGCAGCAAGCATTCCGCGAGCACCCAGCGCCCAAGGAGCGCGGGCCTCCGAGCCCGCAGCACTCCGCTAGCGTTGGGCGCTCCGCGAGCACCTAGCGCCCCAAGCGCTACGTAATTTAGAGACGTGGGCTTACGCGGCACTCCCGACCGATTGGGTAAAAGCGGAACGCCTGCTCTTTGCGGAGCGCTGCGGACTCGGAGGTCCGCGCTCCGGCGGTCTTTTTAAAAGCGGTGCGCCTGCTCTTTGCGGAGCGCTGCGGACTCGGAGGTCCGCGCTCCGCAGACTCCAGCGGACTTCCCCCTTCACCGAATCCGGATCGGCTTCGCTATCGGGTGGTACTTCTGGATCCACACCAGCGTGAAGAACAGCCGCAGGCGCCATTTCGCGCCAAACGTCATGTGCGTGCGGCCGGCCAGCGCGCAGTTGATGGCGCAGAGCAGGCGGAACTTGTTGGTCGGCTGGAAGAAAATCTGCGCGAAGTGCTTGGTGTAAAACCGCTCGATGAACTGCCAGAAGCGGCTCACGTGCCTGCGGGTGGCCCACTCATAGCGCTTCATGGCAAAGGTCCGCGCCTTGCCAGCGGCGATGGCGGCATGCACGACCTGCGCGCCATTGCGGCCGGTGGTCATGGCCAGCATCACACCGCTGGAGAAAACGGGGTCGATGAACCCTGCGGCATCGCCCACGCGCACGATGCGGTCGGAGACGAGGGCGCGATTGGTGTAGGAGAAATCGGTGAGCACATGCCCCTGCGTGATGGGCTGCGCGTTGATCATGCGCTCGTGCACGGTCTTCGTCTTGAGCACCGCCTCGTCAAACACCTCTTGGGGCTGCTTCTTGAAGGCTTTGAACTGCGCCTGATCGAGCACCAGCCCCACGCTCACCTTGTCATCCGCCAGTGGGATCATCCAGAACCAGGAGTTTTCGCGGCGAACGATCAGGATGTCCCCCTTCTCCTCGCCGGTGGTCATCTGCACGCCGCTGTAGTGGCCGAAGATGGAGATCTTTTTATGCCCCGGGTAGTACTCCCGCAGGTTTTCCTTGTTGGCCGTGAAGTTGCCGAGACCGCTGGCATCCATGAGGAAGGCGGCCTGCACCTCGTGCTCCACGCCGTCCTTGTCGCGGAACTTCACCGTTACGCAGTCTTTTTCCACGCGATGCTCGGTCACCAGCGCCTCCTCCCGCACCTCCGCGCCCAGTTCCTCCGCATGGCGCAGCAGGATGTCGTCAAACTTCGCCCGCTCGACCTGCAGCGACTCCGGAAACTCGGTGAACGAGCCCTTCGAAAAATCCATGCGCGTGTGCATCGAGCCATCGCCCATCCAGAACTGCGCGCCGCGCTTCACCATGAATCCGGCTGCCTGAATCTTGGGCCAGACACCCAGTTCATCAAAGATCTCGCGATTGTACGGCAGCAGCGATTCGCCGATGTGAAAGCGTGGGAATTTGGACTTCTCCAGCACCAGCACAGTACGCCCCGCCTGACGCAGCGTGGCCGCAGCCGTCGCGCCCGCAGGCCCGCCGCCGATGACTATGACATCCCAAGTTTTGCTCATGTGTGAGTCTGATGCATGGCGGGATTAACGAACTGGCGCAAGAGTTGGCCGCGAAAATGGGGCACTTTTTTTCAAAGCCATTCAATGGTCCGTGACTGACGTGGCTCCGCGAGCCCTAAGCGCCCCTGGAGCGCGGACCTCCGAGTCCGCAGCACTCCGCCAAAAAGCAAAGCCCCGCTGCGTCCCTGCCGCCCGTTCTTTCTCTCCGCCGAAGCCTCTCTTGTTGGCGATGTTTGAAGTGAAGCGCCGCCCGCCGCGTGATTGCGACCTGCTGCGGGCTCGGAGGCCCGCGCTCCCAGGGCGCAGCGGCATGCGGCGCGACATCCGGCATTGCCGATGGATGGCAGTGCAAACCGCCCCCAGCAGCAGGTTCACAGCCAGCAGCAGGTTCACAGCCAGCAGCAGGTTCACAGCCAGCAGCAGGTTCACAGCCAGCAGCAGGTTCACAGGCTCAGGGATGGGTGGGGCAATGGGGGTGAATTTCAGTTTCCACCGTCGGTGAATTCATAGGATCACCCGTTGGGTTCAGGTTCAGTATCAGTATCACCGTTGAGGTCTGGGATTTGGTATCATGGTATCACTCCCTATATATAGGGAGTGATACCTTGATACCAACCCCCGTCGGTATCATGATACCGATTTGATACCAGTTTGATACCTGATACCAAAGCGTCACGCACGGTAGTAGCCACCCGTCGGCCCATGCTTCAGCAATCCGATGGAGAGCCACTTGGGAATGCGGCGCTTGGCAGTGGCCACCGAGAGATGCGCCCGCGTGATGATGAGTTGCACGAGATCCGTGTACGATACCTCCCCCACATGCCCGGCAAACACCGCCTGGCACTCAGGCTGCTCGTTTTGCCGCGCGGTCTCGGCTTTGCTCTCCTTCGTCTCCGCCTCCACGGTCATGTGCATGCCGTCGGGGACGGACCAGGCGAAGCGCAGGGCGTCATCGCGCGAGATGCAGGCGTGGCGGCAGCGCTCTGAAAAAATGATAGAGGCTCCGCTTTTGCCGTCTTTGGCGATGCGGAGGTTGCTCTCCGCTTTGCGCTCGAGCTGGCTGCCGAGGTGGCCGCGTGTCTTGCCGGTTTCAAAGCCGGAGGGGTTTTCATGCAGCACGAGGATGATGGGGCAGGCGTGGGCGATGGCGAGCTGCGCGAGGTGTTCCACCAAAGCGAAGGCTTCGATGTCGTCATTGGGGCTTTTGCACAGGTCGGCCACGCCATCGATGAAGACGCTGTGGATGCCGCCGCATTCGTGGTCGGCGCGCTCCATCTCGGCAGCGAGGTAGGCGCGGCGTTTCTCGGTGGAAACGTCCGCGAGGGAGTAGCCGCGAAAGGTGGCGGGCATGCCGGAGACGCCGGCACGCTGCGCGGAACGGTGCACGAGGTTCCAGGCGTCATAGGGGGACTGCTCGGTGTCAAACAGCACCACGGCGCGCCCTGCATGCGCGGCGGCGGTGAAGCCGAGAAGATCGTGCTCCGGCTCCCAGTCGGGGATTTCATCATCGTCGTCCTCCGCCTTCGGCGTGACGGCAGCCATGATGCTGGCGATCATCGCGCCCACCACGGCGCTCTTGCCGCCCTTCGCCTGGGCGGAGATCACGGTGAGGTTTCCCGCCGTGCAGATTTGCTGGGAGAGCAGCGAGAAAACGGGCACCGGCTGCTGCGGCGGATGCTCCAGGTGGATGCGGCGTGCGTCCAGGTCCGTGAAATCCACCGCGCTCCCCGTGCCGGCGGGGCCGGTGATGGTGATGGCGGTCTCCGCACCCCCAGCGCCAGCTTTAGGCGGGGCGGTGCTCAGGGTACTGGTACTGCCGCTGGGAGCGGCGGCGGGCTCCACCACGGTGTAGTTTGCCGGATCGCTGACGAGGGCGGCCAGGGCCTCAGCCCCCAGGGCATTGTGATAGCTGCGGAGGTCTTTCATGAGCGCTTGAAGTGAAGGATTCGTACCTGGCTGGCATACGGGCGCAGCAGGGCGGAGGTGCGCGCGGTGGCGGCGGCCCCGGCGGCATCTTTGTCAAAGAAGAGGCTCACCTCGCAGCCTGCAAACAGCCGCGCCCACTCCTCCCGGAACGCAGTGCCCGGACTGGCCACCATGGCAATACCATTTTCTGGTTTGATTTGGTCCATCAAAGCATCCGCCAGGGCGATGAGGTCTGACTCCCCCTCCGTGATGTAGTAGTGCCGCACGCCGGGGCGCGCGCTGGCGCAGGTGTGGCGCCAGGGCTCCGTGGCGCGGCCGCAGGCCCATGCAAAGCGCACGGCGGCCCCCTTCCCCCAGGGCTCGCGGATCTTGATGCCCTGCGGGTAGATGTAGCCGATGCGGTCCGGCAGGCAGGGCGTGCCACCGATGCGGATGCGCGGGAAAAAACCCAGCGCCCCACCCTCCGGCAGCGACAGGCGGCGGATCGTCTCCACCCCCACGCCAAACTCGTCCGCCATGACCATCTGGTTCTCCAGGCAGCAGGAGGCCCTGAGACGCGCCGTGCGGGCCGTCTCCGCAAAGTCCGGCGGCAGCACCGGCGGCGCAGGTTTACGCCGCTGTCGTGGCGGCGGAAACGCGCCCGGTGGCCCAAGGAGTTTACGTTTTTCCTCCTCATTCCCCGCCAGTTCCAGGATGCGGCGCGCGTGCCCCCGGTCCTGCTGAAAGGCGGCGCAGGCAAAGCAGCCGTTGTCAAAGATGACGAGATTGTCCCCGGCCCTGTCACTGTCCATTTCGGCACAGGCCGGGCAGCGGGCGATGACCCGGGAGCCGCGCTGCCGGACTTTCTCCAAATGATCAAGCGTGAGTTTCATGAGAGTGGTGGCGGTGTGGGGTTCTCAACGCTTCGCGACGCCCTGCGTGTGTTTCTCCAGAGCCGCCATCACCTGCGGCAGGTCAAAGCGGCACACCCGCCCGATCTTGACCATGGGAATGATCCGGTCCCGCGACCAGTTGCTCAGGCAGCGGCGCGTGACATTGAGCCTCCGCCCAAGCTGCTCCGGTGTGAGCAGGGTGGAGATGGAGGCGGATGCGTCGGCAGAGGAGCCAGAGCCGGGCACAGGCGCGGAGGAGGAGGAAGCAAAGATTTCGTGTTCAGTCTTATTCATGTCAGTGTGTGGTAATATGTGGTATTTGATTGGCATGGGTCAGCCCGTGGATGCGCCAAAACGCAGGATGCGTGGCAGAGGCATGGGTTCAGGCCCTTGGAAACAACCGGCACCGCCTGCACCGGCCCGGCATCCCCAGGGTGCATGCACCCCGTTGACCACCCGGCCCGGCTGCTGTGCCGGCCTGCATGGTGCGAGACTCAGAGTTCTTCACTGCCTCCCTCGCTGTCCCCCTCCCGGCGCGCCGCGTTCTTCACACCAGCCACCCGAAGGATGAAACAAGTCTTGGGTCCGTTTTTTCAAAGTCAAAAACTTTCTGCAACTTTATGTCACCTTATACCACTTCCGGGAGCGTGAAGGGTGTGGCCTCATGCGCGGTCGGCGTAGGAGGGGCATGGCGCAAGCCCGCGTGTCTGCCAGCGCATGGTGGCGCTGCATGAGCTCGATGCCCGTTGACAAACTCAAGTCTCATCATGATTTTCCTTCTATGGATACCCCTCAGCTCGATAGCAAAAAGCAGGCTATAACGGCTTTGGTTCAGCAGTGTTCAGCCGGCTGCCAGATTATCTACCGAGATAAACGAGGTGCCGCATGGCTGTGCTCGGTGACAAAGATTCGTTGTGATGACGAGGGATTTTTCTTTGATCTCCAGCCCACACGTCGAGTTGATACCGCATGGTGGAGGCACGAAAAAACACCCGCGCCTTTTTCAGCTGGCTCTTCCTGGTCGTTTGGTGGCACAGACTATGATCACACCTTGAAATGCCGCAGATATGCCGTCGTCCAAACAACATGGGTCGATTGGTGCATGACTCTGGATCAAAACAAGGTGGCTGAAATCATCGCCATGGCAGAGGCTCCCAAGATGCCAGTCGGCGATTTGCTCAGCATCTTGCGGGGTGTAGAAATCGAGTAGCCGCAGCAGCGGCCAAGACTGTGGATCAAAGCGTTGAATCAATCCCGCCTACGGGCGCATGCTAGACGCATGATTTCCGACCCACCGCCCCAGGCCCTGTGCTGGATGCAGCAAAACTGCTGCCAACGGTCGATGACGAACGGCAGTCGCGTGCTTGGTTAGGGCGGCACCCGAAAATCATGCGAAAAACGACAGGTCTCTTGCGCACAAACCGATGTTTTGGTTAGCTTGGCGTCGTTAGGCGTCATCACGCGCACCCGATTTTAAATGAAAACCGAAACACCGGAAGAATTGCGACGGCGCTGGTTCACTCTCCACATGATCAAGGCACCGCTTGGAGTGTTTGAGGTGACGATTGACGGATTTCCGGAACTGAAATGTTCCGCGTCGTCATCGGATGAAGCGCTTTCGATGGCAGCTCAAGCGCTGCAACAGCTGGAGAGCGAGGGAGCCGCAGTTCCCGATCGCGGTATCTATCTGTGGGAGGAATACGTCTTGGGCGGATTGCACCCCATGGGGAAAATGCCATTTTCGGAATTGCCAATGTGCCAGCGCTTCTTGCGGAAAAACTTTCCAACCATGTGGGACAAGAGTTCCACCACCACGGCCTACGCTCTTCCGAATGGCCCCCACCGTGAAGAAGAAATCCCTGGAGAAGAAATCGTGTGGCATCATGTCTGGGCGTTGTCGCACGAACTCACTCCGAGTGAGCGGCAGGAGCGCCTAGCATGGTCAGGTTATCCAGATCTCCATTTCTGACAGGCTCCCGTATTCACCATCCACCCCTCAGACCGCATCACACGTCATGAAACTATTCGCCGTCATTTTAAGCTGGGGCTGCATCATTGCCGCATGCCTGTTGCTCTCACGCAGTGGTGTTGCTTACTCGTTGCCCTTGGCACTCATTGCCGTGTTGCTCCATTCGCTTCCGCCCAAAGTGAAGCTTCGGCGCTTCGCGTCCGTCGACCCGTTCATCGTGATTTTGACCTCGTGGGGCATGTTTGTCACGGCATCACGAGAGCACTGGGCAGACTCAACGATCCTGGCTGCGCGGATCGTCGCCGTGGCGCTGCTGGCCGTCGCAGCCGGTTGGTGTCTGTTCCGCGACTGGCATCGCTTCAGGGTTTCAGAAGACACGCCCAATGCGGCCTGACCCTGCGCCGCAGCGGACCCGTCGCTGAGCCTGGGTCGTTCGGCAACGAAACTTCGTGCAAGACTGTCTTCCACTCCTAAAGAAAGAGTTTCCATGGCAAAATATCTCATCTCATTTCCAAGCGCAGCAATGGTCGTCCCGGATGGCGAATGGGAGGCGGTGGGTCGCGACTCACACGCGGTCATCGACGAAGCAAAAGCCGCCGGCGTCTATGTCTTCGGCGGCGGTATCGACGAGGCGGTCCCGCCGGTGCTCGTCTCGGCCGATGGCACGTTCTCAGCAGGCGGATACTCGTGGGCACCTCCGCTCAATGGCGGCTTCCTGGTGCTTGAAATACCCTCTCGCGAAGAGGCTATCGCGTGGGCCGCGCGCATCGCGAAGGCCTGCCGCTGCCAGCAGGAGCTGCGAGTCTTCGGGTTCGATCCCGCTTCTTAAGCAAGGGCGATGACACCTCTTCGCTATTCCTCCGGAAACAGCCGCCCCATGCGCTGCCAGACCAGACAAAGCAGTGTTTCGCGCCTCTGTGCCACCCGAAAAGCCAATCGTGCTCTGCCGAAGAAAAAAGCTCCTGGCGCGCGGGCCTCCGAGCCCGCAGCACGCCGCAAGCCCCCACGGCTATGAATCGTCCCTATGTCCATCGTTCGCTCGTTCCTGAAGCGCTCGTGCTTCCGATGTTCTACCTGCAACCACACCCGCTGCATGCAAGCGACCTGCTGCGGACTCAGGAGGTCCGCGCTCCAGGAATCTTTCTGCCTGCAGCGCTGCATTCCGCGATGCATGCCCTTAACTGAGTGCCATTCATGTCAGGTACCCTGTGCGCGATTTTATGTCCACACCCGATCCAGCGAAAACCATGACCTTTGCGTCACCCGCCCATCTCAGTCAGTGGCTGGAAAAGAACCACGCCACCGAAACTGAACTTTGGGTCAAGCTATTCAAAAAGGACACCGGGATTCCCAGCGTGGATTGGAGCCAGATCGTGATCGAGACCTTGTGCTGGGGCTGGATTGACGGCATCAGGAAGCCGCTCGATGACCAGGCCTTTCTCCAGCGGATTACTCCAAGGAAGGCGAAAAGCGGCTGGTCAAAGAAGAATACCGAGCATGTGGAGCGCCTGACCAGTGAGGGTCGAATGAAGGAGCCGGGACTGGCGCATGTTCGCGCCGCGAAAGCGGACGGCCGCTGGGAAAGCGCCTATCACCCCGCCAGTGAAATGAAGGTGCCTGCGGATTTCCTTGCGGCTCTGGAGGGCAAACCGAAGGCCAAGCAGTTTTTTGAAACGCTGAACAAATCCAGCCGCTACGCCATCGCCTATCGACTGGCGACGGCGAAGAAACCCGAAACCCGACAGAGGAGATTTGAGCAATTCATGGACATGCTGGTCCGCGAAGAGAAACCTGACGCTGGCGTGGCTAAAGGCAAAAAGGTCTGAGCGTGCACTGCGGCGATCCCGACTATCCCCTCTGTCCATGTTTCGATCGGACGCCCTCGCAGGCCGGAACGCTGAGCTTGGGCCGTTAACCACAAGACAACGCTATGACTTCGGATGAACGGGAAAACCCGCACGGTGCATTCCATTTGGATTGATGCCGTCAATGCCGCTGGTAAAACATAAGAGTAAACCTTGATCATATTGGTGCCACAACAATTATAATATAATTAATTCATTTAATCTGTGCATTTATATCATTAACCCTATATGGGGTTCGCGGGCCTTCAGCATCAAATATGAAATCTATCGTCTTCCACACAAGCCTCCTCATCTGTCTATTTACCAGTGGATGCGCCACAAACAAAGTGGGCACTAAAGTCAAAAATGCCGAATGCATGGTAGAAAAATGCTGGGTTAAAAAGCCACTAATCAAACCAATTGCCACAGGCGCGACCTACAATTCCAGCAATGCTCTCACGCTCGCCCGTATTTGTCGTCTTGCATGGGAAACGGATCAAACAAAGGTGGCAAAAATCAGTTCGTTTTGGAAAGGGAACCACTTATTTGCGGACATGCCAGATACCGACTCCCAGTATTTAATTTTCGGCACCCGAAATTACACGGTCGTGTCTTTTCGCGCAACTCAGTCCAAGATGGGAGATATTTGGACAGTTCTCAAATACAAGGCATACGCGCCAAATCCAAACTACAGAGGTCCTACAATCTATGACCACATTCCAGAAGGGAATGCGGGTTTTAGAGAGAGCGTAGCTGACTGTTTTGCATCTGGACTAGTCAAAGACTTGCGTCTTTTTAGAGCGGCAACGGGGGCGCAAAAGTCGCCATTGTTTCTCACCGGTCATTCTCTCGGTGGCGGAATCGCTCTGCTAGCTCGCCCTAAATTGAAAGCCGAGGGTTTCGGTGTCGACTCTGTCTATGTCTATGGATGCCCTGTAGCCGTCAGTCCTTACAAAACAGAGGGTCATAGCATGACAACAGTCTCTGAGTACCAAGCGGAATTCGGAAGCACCACCTTTTTTCATCGTTTTGAAGGAGACAATGTGCCGCGTTTACGACCGATAAATGAGTGGTATTCCCCTCCCGGATGGTCACGGCAGCTGGCATCCAATGGGATGTTGAAAGATTACACAAAATATCGCACCTTGAATATCGTTACCGGTGGAGTGTGGTGCATCCCTTGGCTCACCGACATGATTCATAATCATAATCTCGAGATTTCGTATCTCCCAGCATTGGAAAAGGCTGCTAAAGGAACACAAAAATAAATAATACCTCCCTGCGATCAAGTAAGTGGAGGCGAGAGAGTTGAACCCTTTTCCGACAGTCATATACCTGTAGCGTTGGCATCCCCCTCACTCCGCCGCCTTCACGTTCTCCTTCGGACCCTCGCGGGCGTTCTGACTGCGAAACATGCCGAGGGCTTCGAAGGGCACTGAGACGCCTTGGCGGAGGACCACGCTGCTGAGCTTGGCGGTATTCTTGAGGACGCTTTTCGCGGCACCGATCAAACCCAGGGGTGCGACTTTGATGTCGTCAAAGGGGCCTTTCACCTGCATCTCCATGAACACGACACTGATGGGCGAGATGAGCACCCCCACGATGCCGCGCACGTTGGCGCGGCCATGCCCGTCCACCGTGCGCTTGTTCAGATCCACGGTGCCGCGGGCGGTGACGACGACCGACTGCCCAAGCACCTTCATCGGCTCCACCATGGCGACGCCTTTAGACATGACGAACTTCACGCGCACTTCAGCGGTGTCATGGCGCTTCTCGCGGTTGAGGATCTTGGGGAAGAGCTGATAGGCCTGATCCAGCAGGGGCACATGCACGATGGGCGCGTGGGTCAGATCGAATGTTCCCGTGCCGGTGGAGTTGCTGGGGTCATCGCCAATGACTCCGTGATAATTGAGCGTCATCTCGGCATCCTCCAGCTTCGCGCTGAGCTTGCCGACCCAGGGCGTGAGGGTATCGAGGTGCAGGGTCTGCAGGGAAACATCACCGCTGAGTTCTTTGCCATCGTAGGTGGCGGTGAGCGCGAAGCTGCCGCCTAGCAGGTGCCCTTTCAAGCTTTTGAAATGCCAGGCGCGGTGATCGTAGGAGACGCTGCCCTGGAGATGCGTGATGACGAGCGGATGCTCACGCACGGTGACGACGAGGGCGGCGGCGCTGCGGATGCTCATGGAGCCGAGCGTCCACGTCGGCGGATGGGAGCCGGAATGGATCACGAAGTCCTCCGCGATGATGTCTGGAAAGGTGGTGACCTTGACGTCCTTCGGCAGCCCGGCCGCGAGCACGGGGATGTTCTGCGCGAGTTCCAGCAGATTGGCGTCACCGCTGAGGCGGGAAATGGTCAGCGTGTCGGTCTTGCCCACGCGCTTGCCTTTGAAGGTGTCCTTGCGCCCGGCGGTGTCGATGAGCGTGCCGGAGAGCAGCAGCGGCTGATCCGCCCAGCCTGCGAGGGAGGCCTCCACGGCGGCGCTGCCCTTGGCGAAGGCGATCTTGGAGGTGAGCTTCAAATCTGACTGGGAGATCTGGGCATCCACCTCCGCCTCCTGCATGGGCACGCCGTGCAGCTCCAGCTTGGCGCCGCTGCCGTGCAGGCTGGCGGTCCACTGCGCAGCGGCGGGCTGCAGATCCACCGTGAAGCTGCCGGTGATGGCAAAGGTGCCGCCGCCGTGTTTGAAACTCAGCATGTCCATCACGGCACGAACGGGTTTCAGCCGCAGCTTGAAAGCCTCCGTCTGGGGCGGGGTGTCGGGTGGGCTGGCTTTGGCGGTGATGATCTGGCCGGTCACGGCAATGGAGACCGGACCATTGACGGTGTCGAGCCGGGCGATCTCGATCTTGTCATCCTGAACGGACAGGTCGGTGGTGAAGTGCTGAAAATTCACCGCCCCATCCTGATCATGCAGGGTGAGGGTACCGTCCTTGATGTGCCAGCGAGTGACGGCTTTGCGCGTTTTCCAAACTTCCCGCCACAGGATGTCCACCTGCAGGGCGCTGATCTCGATGAGAGGTTCATTGTCCGGCAGGCCGCGCAGCGCAGCGTTGTTGAGAGTGACTCCGCCGAATAGAGACCATGACTCGCTGCTGTTGGTGAGGTTCAGTCCCCGCTCGGTCAAACGCTGGCGCAGGGTGGACTGAGCGGTGCTGACCAGCCAGTGATATGCGCCGAACAAGAGCACAACGAAAACCGCCGTGACGATGAGCGAGAGGCGAAGTCTGCGGTGGGGTGGGTGGACGTTGGCTTCAGACATCGGATAGGGTGACGGGCTGCCTCTGGAGGCGTTGCGGCCTGGATTGAGGCGGAGATTCAGAGTGCGGCGTATCTCGTCACTCTTATCGCTGCTGAAGCCGGTGGTGGTCCTGTCATTCATGTGGGAGGCCCCGCCGCGCGTTCTTCATGGCAGCAGACAATGGCGGGGATGCGCCGACGGGGATGCTATTGAAGCCTTCGATGAAAGCGGAGGCGCGGGGCGCTGGCTCCGGCGGAGGGGGGATCGTCCCGATCCCTTGGTGCCGCGTCGATCCATGCGCCGTCACCCAGGAAGAAAGCAGCGTCTTTGCCAGCGCGGAGCCGAGGGCGCGCGCGGAGCGTTGAGGGATCGGGACGATCCCTCTCCTCCAGAGCGGAGTGCCTGCATCCGGCGGAGGGGGCTATCCTTGGGAGCAAGCCCTTGGCCAATCACGCCCCCCTCCACTTATCCCCCGCGTTTCTTGCGCTCACCTATCTTCGTGCCGCTGGCGATGATCTGCTCATGCAGGCGCTGCAGGCAGGCTTTCCAGGTGGCTTTGTCGAGGGGGATGTAGCGCTCCGTGCCGTCGGGGAAGATCTTGGTTTCGAAGATGTTGCTCGGCTGCTGGATGATCTCGTCATAGAGGCCGTGGATGAAGAAGGTGCGGGCGTCCGCCCCGTCCGGCCAGGGGCTGGGCTGGCCTTCCGCCTCCTTGATGGCGGCTGCAATGGCGGAGAGAATTTCGATGGGATTCAAAACGATGCCGATGGGCTTGCCGCCTTCGATGTAGTCGGCCATGACGATGCTGACCCTGGCGAGAACCGCTGCCGTCTGCGTGGTGTCTGCTTTGCCTTTTCCTGCAATGAGCTTCTTCAGTTCGCCCTCGGTACGGATCGCGGGCGCGGAGGTGGCGGGCGCTTTCGCCGGGTGGGTGGTGGGGGTCTCGCGTCGAGGGGCACGCATGGGGAAGGTTTAACATATGTTTCGAATTTCATGGCGAAAAAGGGTGGCATTTTTGAGCCTGCTGCATGACGGAGCATGACGTTTTTGGAGCGTGCGGTAGCTGCCGCTTTCGAGCGTCTCGTGCTGCGCGTGAGGTGACCGGCTAACGAAAGGCCACCCGCTCCCGCCTTCGGAAACTCCCGGGCGTGCGTGCACCTGCCGGTCCGTCGAAAGCGGTAGCTCCGTTCGTGCCTCACTGCGCAACCGCAGTCCAAATGGGGGCACCGCGATTCGATGCGAAAAGGAGTTTTGAAAATCACTGGAGCACTCCAAAAGTGCAGCCAAGCTTTTCCTGGCCTCTTCGAGTTTGGATTCATGCACAGCCGCTTGCCAAGGCACCGCCGTTTGAATGGTATGTATCCCCTTCGTTTGCTGCTAGCCATCTCCTTCACTCTGCCTTGCCCGCTGGCGCTCACTGCGGCTGAGAACCCAGCGGCCTCTCCCGCAGTGACGAACGAGCGCGAGGCGGCGACGAGGCTGCAGGTGTTTCTTGACCGGGCGAACTTCGGACCGGGGAAGATTGACGGGCGCTTCGGTGGCTTTTCAGAGAAGGCGCTGGGCTTGTACCGTGAGGCGCACAACCTCCCGCCCCTGCCTGCCGCAGCCGCTCCTGCGAAGGAGGAAGGCCAGCCTGATAAGCCCCTCCCGCTGCCGGATCTCGCTGACATGGACCTGGCCAGTGTGAAGGACGTCTTCATTGAGTATGGGGTGACGGCAGCCGACGTCAAAGCCACCGGCAAACTGCCGAAGGGGGTGCCCGAATTGGCGGAGCTGAAATGGCTGCCGTATGAGACGGTGGCGGAGGCTGTGGCAGAGAAATTCCACGTGGATGTCGATTACCTCAAGGAGCTGAACCCGGGCAAGCTGAAAGCCCTCAAAGCCGGGGACACGCTGAAGGTGCCGAATGTGGAGCCTTTTGAAATTGGCGGCGTGAAAGACCTGCCGCTGCTGGATCTGATGGAGATGAAGCAGGAGGAAGCGGCGGCTGCGCAGGAGAAGGCCAAGAAAAAGCAGACCGCCGGCAAAAAGAAGGACGAGCCGAAAGGCAAGGACGCCAAGCCCAAAAAGAAGCCACAAGCCGCTGAAGAGACACCGGCCAAGACGGGCCCGCTGACTCCCGACCAAATTTCTATCAAGGTGGACACGAAGGACAACATGCTGCGTTTGTTTGAAAAGGAAAAACTAGTCGCTGCATATCCCGTGACCATCGGCTCAACGCAGACGGAGTCCCCTCTGGGCGAGTGGAAGGTGAAGGGCATCGCCCGGCTGCCAGACTTCCGCTATGACCTGTCTTTCCTGAAGACCGGCGAGCGCGGCGACAAGACCTATCTGCTTGCACCCGGCCCCAACGATCCCGTGGGAGTGATCTGGGTGGCGCTGAACAAGCCGGGCATCGGCCTGCATGGCACGAGCGATCCCGACGGCATCGGCCGCAGCGCCAGCCACGGCTGCGTGCGCCTGTCGAACTGGGACATCGCCCGCCTGGCCACGCATGTGCGAGCTGGCGTGGTGGTGTCGATTCATTGAGATGCCCCGTGCATTGGAACTTTCTCACAGCGAGGTGGGCACCCCTCTTTTTCCATCACACTCTCTTGGACTTCAAGAAAGTGGAGGCGAGGGGAGTTGAACCCCTGTCCGAATAGTCGTTGCCCGTAGCGTCTCCATGCTCAGTCTCATGTTTGGTCTCGGTGGGAGGCGGCGTGAGACAGCCTACTCTTCACCCAGCGTCCTGTTTGATCTCGTTTGTGACCCGGTCGCCCGGCCAACAAACCAGCCTGGTAGTGGCATCGTTCAGGCTACCAGACATTGCCTGAAGGATGTCGCAGGGCTTAAGCTGCGAGTGCTAGCTCGTTAGAGTTTGCATTTGTGTTTTTGATCCGGTGTTTAACGAGGCCAACGAATCATCCTCGGCATGCAGCTCCGAACTAAGGCTACCCGTCGAAACCAGTACGCCCCCGTTTTGGAGAAAGGGAGAGTAACCCATGGGAGGCGGGGGTCAAGGGGCATCGGAGGGGGATGCTGGATGCTAGCGGCTCGATGCTGGATTAAAGCCTTTCGCGAGCTAACTCTGGTGCGGCGCCTTACGGGTACAGCCGCGGAGCACAGCATCCAGCATCCAGCATCCAGNNCGCGCTCAAGGCCTGGGATCATTCGCTGGTGTGGAAGGCTGTAAGTCCGAAGTGACTCGTTTACGCTGACGCAAACCCCGCAGTAATCCGCCAGGCAGCCGACCACGGTACCGCTGAGTGACTGCATTAGGCATTCGACATTCGTCATTCGTCATTCATTTTCCCCGCCCCCATGCCCGCCCTGAAGCTCCACGACACCCTGACCCGCACCGACCGCGAAACCACGCCGCTGGATGGCAAGACGCTGCGTTTCTACTGCTGCGGCCCCACGGTCTATGGCCCGGCGCACATCGGCAACTTCCGCACCTTTGTGGCGCAGGATGTCATGCGCCGTGTGGTGGAGGCCTCCGGCACGCCGACGCTGCATGTCCGCAACATCACGGATGTGGATGACAAAACGATCCGCGATTCGCAGAAGGCGGGGCAGAGCCTGCTCGACTTTACCCAGGGCTGGACGCAGAAATTTCACATCGACTGCGCCGCGCTGAATCTGCTGCCGCCGCACATCGAGCCCTCCGCCGTGGCGCACATCCCGCAGCAAGTGGCGATGATCGAAAAACTCGTGGCCGGTGGTCATGCGTATGCCGCCGCAGATGGCAGCGTCTATTTCCGTGTCTCCTCCTTCAAAGACTACGGCAAGCTCAGCCACCTGGAAGACCGCGAGCTGCGCCTCGGAGCCAGCGAGGCGGCCAGCGCGACCGACAGAGATGAATATACCAAGGACTCCCTCACCGACTTCGCCCTGTGGAAGGCGCGCAAGCCGGAGGACGGCGAAAACTTCTGGCCCAGCCCCTGGGGCGAAGGCCGGCCCGGCTGGCATCTGGAATGCAGCGCGATGATTCTCGAGTACCTCGGCGAGGACTTTGACCTGCACAGCGGCGGCGTGGATCTGATCTTCCCGCATCATGAAAACGAGATCGCGCAGAGCTGCTGCAGCACGCACGGGCACTTTGCGCACCACTGGATGCACGTCGCGCATCTGATGGTCGATGGCGGCAAGATGAGCAAGAGCATCGGCAATCTGTACACGCTCGAAGACCTCGCCAAACGCGGTTACAGCGCCGTGGAGGTACGCTACGTGCTGATCTCGGGGCACTATAGCGCGACGCTGAACTTCACCATGCACAGCCTCGACTCCGCACGGCAGGCACTGCAAAAGCTGGCGAAGGCGGATAAGGCGCTGGAGCGCGGACCTCCGAGTCCGCAGCACTCCGCAGACTCAGACAACTCCGCCACCGGGCAGAAAGAGGGCGCTGGGCTTCGCTCACCTGCTGCGGGCTCGGAGGCCCGCGCTCCAGGCCCCTTCGCTGAAGCCTGGGAGACGCTGTTGCATGACCTCAATGTCCCCGGTGCCATGGGTGCCATCTTCGGCGTGCTGAACAAGCTCAAGCTCGCTGCGCTCTCTCCGGAAGAAGCGACAGCGGCGCGCAACGGGCTGCATTTCATGCTGAACGCCCTCGGACTCACGCTGCCCGCCATCGCCGACGAAGCCGCCACCGACGTCCCTGCCGACATCCAGGCGCTGGCCCAACAGCGCTGGGATGCGAAACAGGCGAAAGATTGGGCCGCTGCCGACATTTTGAGAAAGCAGCTCGAAGCCTCCGGCTGGCTGATCAAGGACAGCAAGGAAGGATTCACCGTCATCGCCAAGTAAGCGCTGCAGCACGCGGAGCAAATTTGGAGTGCGGCTGCGCAACCCTGAAAGGGTGAAGCTGCCGCTTTCGAGCGTTTCGTGATGGGCGCTGGGTAAGCGGCCTGCTCATGCCGGGCAGCGTGCGCCTTCGTGGATCTCGTGGCATTCGCCTGCCGACCCGCCTGCGAAAGCGGCAGCTCCGTTCGTGCCTCTCTTCGCGACCGCACTCCAAAAAAGCGCCGAAGCTCGCGGAGCAGATTTGGAATTCGCGCTTTTGTTTTGCTTTTTTCGAAGGGGCAGAAGAAAAAACCTCGTTAACTGCTTCTCTCCAACCATGAAACACATCGCCCTGCTCCTCGCCCTCACCGTTTCCACCCTGCATGCCGAGGACTGGCAGCCCGAAGCGGGATTCACGTCTCTCTTCAATGGCAAGGATCTCACCGGCTGGTGCTTTCGCATGAAGGCCGACAAGAAAGATCCCAAGCCGGGCGCCATCACCGAGAAGCACGATGGCAAGACCGAGGCGAAGGATGCAGGCCAGTACTTCGTGAAGGACGGCATCTTCACCGTGAACTTCCCCACCGAGATGGACAAGCTCACCGGGCAGATTTACACGCAGGCGGAGTTCCCGAAGAACTTCGTGCTCAAGCTGGAATTCCGCGCCGGTGTGAATGCAGACAGCGGCATCTTTGTGCGCAAGCCGCAGCTCCAATGCCGCGACTACCTGGTGGCCGGTCCCTTCACCGACCTCAAAGCGTACAAGCCGCAGGAATGGAATCAGATCGAAGTCACCGTGAAAGGCGACGTGGTCGTC
Organism: Verrucomicrobiaceae bacterium UBA7681; assembly: GCA_002482965.1. GTDB lineage: Bacteria > Verrucomicrobiota > Verrucomicrobiia > Verrucomicrobiales > Verrucomicrobiaceae > Prosthecobacter. Next base: position 27,008 of record DLGZ01000082.1, read on the forward strand.
TGCACCTGCAACGGCGAAGTTCTCCCCGCCGTGATGCCCATGCCTCCGACCGGCCCCATCGGTCTGGAGGGGGACCGCGGTGTGATGGAGTACCGGCATATTCAGATTAAGGAAGTGGAGTGAGCTGAGGGAGAATGAGGGGCGGCGGATTTATGATTTACGATTTATGATTTATGATTTGGAAGAGGCGCGATGCGTTCCGGCTCTGAAATCATAAATCGTAAATCATAAATCATAAATGGCCTCGTCTCCGTGCTAGATGGGCGTATCTACGGTGTATTACTGTTGCCCCCCTTTTCCTCAAAAAATGAAGAACGTTTTCCGCCGCCAATTCCTGCGCGATCTCGGCATCTCTGCCGGTGCCCTGCCCTTCCTTGCCGGACTGCCGAGCATCACGGGAGCTCCTGCCCCGCAGCGGAAGCAGCGGCTGATCATCATGTTCTCGCCGAACGGCACGCTGCCGAATGAGTTCTGGCCGGATCAGGAAGGCGCGGAATTCAGTTTCAAATCCATCCTGAAACCGCTGGAGGCGTTCAAGCAGCAGATGCTCATCCTGCACGGCATCGCCAACAAGGTGGGTGGCGATGGCGACAGCCACATGCGCGGCATGAGCTGTCTGCTGACCTGCGATGAACTGCTCAAGGGCAACATCATGGGCGGCGGAGGCAATCCCGCAGGCTGGGCCAGCAACATCTCCATCGACCAGGAATTGAAAAACTTCCTGCAAAGCCGGGCGGAGACGAAGACGCGCTTTGGCTCACTGGAGTTTGGCGTAGCGGTTCCGGAGCGCGCTGATCCATGGACGCGCATGAGCTATGCCGGTGGCAATCAGCCCGTGGCCCCGATTGATGATCCGCATCAGATTCTGAAGAAGGTCTATGGCCGCATGAAGGACAAGGACAGCCTCGTCAGTATTCTGGACGATGTGCGCGATGATTTGAAACGCGTGTCCTCCAAGCTCAGCGCCCGTGACAAGGCGCTGCTGGACCAGCACATGACGCTGGTGCGCAGCATGGAGCAGGATTTGGCCGATGCCGACAAACAGGGCAAACTCGTGCACGCCGTGCCGCAGGTGGACCCGAGCATCGAACTCGTGAACGACAATACGCCTCAAATTAGCCGCATTCAGATCGATCTGCTGGTGAACTCCCTTGCCAATGACATGGCACGCATCGGCACGCTGCAGTACATGCGTTCCGTGGGCATGGCACAGATGCGCTGGCTCGGCATCCAGGAGGGGCACCACTCCCTCTCGCATGATCCGGACGACAAGAAGGACAGCTACGAGAAGCTGATGAAGATCAACACCTGGTTCGCCGGTGAGTTTGCCTACCTGGCCAAGCGCCTTAGTGAGACCCCTGAAGCCACCGGTGGCGGCAGCATGCTGGACAACACGCTCCTCGTTTGGACGAATGAACTCGGCAAAGGCAACAGCCACACGCTCGACAACATCCCCTACATCATGATCGGTGGCGGCTGCGGTTTCAAAATGGGCCGCAGCCTGAAATTCACCAAAGCCGCCCACAACCGCCTCTGGATGTCCGTCGCGCAGGCGATGGGACACGACCTGCAGACCTTCGGCAAGAAGGAGCTCTGCGAAGGCGGGGCGCTGAATCTATCTTAAACAGCCTGCCAAGAAACTCCAAAATCTATCCTCCCCTGCCCGCCTGAGGTGCCGGGGGCTCGAACCGGCGCTTGCATTGCACGCCAAACTCGCCAAGGAAACACGCTCTTATGCCAGCCACCCCAGTTATCAATCTCCGCAAAGGACATGCCGTCCGCCACAACAACGACGTTTGCGTCGTCACCGAGACCGAACTCAAGACGCCACCGCGCATGGCTTCGTTCGTGCAGATGTCCGTCCGCAGCATCACCATCGGCAAGATGTACAACCTGCGCATGACTTCCAATGAGTCGCTCGAATCCGTGAACCTTGTCCGCGACAATCACGAATTCAGCTACAAAGACGGCGACGGCTACCACTTCATCCACCCTGAAACGTTTGAGGACGTGCTCATCGGTGAAGACAAGCTGGACGCCAAGACCCGCGGCTACCTCATCGAAGGCCAGAAGTACCTTGTCGTCTTCGCCGATGACGTCGTCGCCGGCATCGAACTGCCAGCCAACATCATCATGACCATCACTGACAGCCCAGCCGGTGTGAAGGGCGACTCCGCCAACAACGTGTACAAGGAAGCCATCACCGAATCCGGCATGCGCGTGCAGGTCCCGCTGTTCATCAACAACGGTGACAAAGTCAGCATCAAAACCGAAGACAACACCTACCTCGGCCGCGCGAACTGAGTTCCGCCGACTGAAACATTCCAACAGACGCCTGAGTGTGAAAACGCTCAGGCGTTTTTGCTTTTAGGAGTGGCTGGCCGCAGAGTGAGAGCAGCACGAGGCATCGCTTTGAAAAAGCTCACCACATTGAAAATATATTTGTAAAATGCTGTCACCCTCAAGTAATCTTTATTAATAAGACTATATGAGTGAAGAAACTAACCAGCAAACTACTGAACCAGTCACCTCGCCAAGAGACATCACTAGAACTTGTCTCGGCGATTTGATGAAAATTGTTCTTTCTGATCCCAAGACCACTCCAGAACAGAAGAAGATGCTCATCGATGAATTGCGAAAAAACAATCCGGGGGCATCGGATCGATGGGCATTTCGCTGGTCCGTCTGGCTGCTTGGTGGAGCAGTCATCATTATAATTCTAAGCGTGTTCGCTTTGGCTTGGCACCATGTCAAACCTCCCGAGGGATTACTTGCCATTGCTACCGGCCTAGTGGGCGCGCTTGCAGGACTTTTGTCGCCTGCACAGAGATCAAGCTCAGACAGCTCTAATTCTTAAATTTTATTTGAGACCGGTTTTGGCATACTGTTCGGCCAGCAGCGTGTTAGATAGCTCACCACAATAACGAGTGAGAACTCAGCTCCATCCTTAAAAGTTCACACTGCTTGCCGGATGTCTAACACCACCTAGCACGGCGTATTCACGGCCCTTCCGGATCAGGCTGCCACATCTCCCTTGTCAAAGGCGAGCGCCGCCATCTCGCGGTAGTAGGGGGAGGTTTGCAGCAGCTCTTCATGCGTGCCGTGGGCGAGCATGCGGCCCTGATGCAGCACATAGATGACATCCGCCTCGACGATGGTGCTGAGACGGTGCGCAATGATCAAACTCGTGCGGTTGGCGCGGAGTTTAGCCAGCGCGGTCTGAATGAGGTGCTCGGACTTCACATCGACGGCGGAGGTGGCTTCATCTAGGAGGAGCACGGGGGCGTCTTTGAGGAAGGCGCGGGCAAGAGCCAGGCGCTGGCGTTCGCCACCGCTGAGGAGGACGCCGCGCTCGCCGACCTCGGCATCAAGGCCTTCGGGGCTACGGCGGATGAAGTCTTCCGCGCATGCTTCTCTCAGGGCGGCCCAGAGTTCGTCGTCGGTGGCGCTGGGTTTGCCGATGAGGAGGTTGTCGCGCACGGTGCCCGCGAAAAGAAAGGCCTCCTGGGTGACATAGGCGAAGGACTGACGCAGGAAGCGTTTGCTGAGATCCTGCAACGGCACGCCATCGAGGGTGATGCTTCCACCCTGCGGGTCATAGAAGCGGGTGAGAAGCTGGAAGAGCGTGCTCTTGCCGGAACCGGTGGCACCGACGATGGCGATGGTTTGATGACGGGCTGCGCGCAGCGAGATGTCCTGCAGCACCGGCTTGTCGGCACGGTAGCTGAAAGTAACGGCATTGAATTCGATCTCGCCACGGATGGAGGGAAGCGACTGCCCAACATCGAGATCCTCCTCGGTTTCATTGTCGAGGATGGCGAAGACGCGCTTGGCTGCGGAGAGGCCGTTGAGCAGCGTTTGATTGACGCCGTGGAGCCGGGCAATGGGCTCATATAGGAAGCCGACGAGGAGCAGGAACTCCATCAACTGACCTGTGGTCATGCTGCCTTGCACACACCACCAGGAACCGGCCATGAGCAGCAGGACGAGGCCGCCATTGCCAAGGAGCGTCATGGATGGCGAGTAGAAGGCCCAGGCCGCCATGAGATTGGTCTGCTTGTCCTTGAGGCGATGACTGGCCGCGAGGAATTTCCACTGCCGCATCTCTTCAGCCGTGAAGCTCTTGATCTGGCGGATGCCGGTGATGGTGTCGTGCAGGGTGGCATTCAGCGCGCTGGTGGCCTCACGTGCTGCCGTGGCGCGTGGGGAAACCCAGCGCGAGTAGATCCACCCACCGGCGGCAATGAGCGGCGTGGGGGCCAGGACGATGAGCGCGAGCTTCGTATCGGCCACCAGCATGACGATGGCGGTGATGATGATTTGCAGCACAGCCGTGCTCCCCTGCTCGATGCCTTCGAGAATGACGCGCTGCGTGGCGGGCACGTCGTCGGCGAGCTTGGTGAGAATGTCACCGGTGCTTTGGTGATCGAACCAGCGCAGCGGCAGCAGTTCGATCTTGCGGTGCAACTGGCTGCGCAGATCGGTGATCATGCGCTGCTCAAAGGTGCAGTTCACCCGGGTGCGGAAATAGAACAACCCCTCGCGCAGGGCAAAGGCCAGCAGCGCCAGACCGCCGGCACGCCAGATCAAATCACTGCGCTTCTGCGGGATGATTTCATCCATGAACCAGCGTACGACGCCGGGAAAGACGAAGATGAGCGAGGTGCCGGCGACGGCCAGCGTGAACTGCCACGCGGCAATGCGCCAATGCCCGCGTGCGAAAACGAGCAGGCGGCGCAGCGCGCTGCGGTTGGTCATTGGCTCGGGCTTGTCGTCCATGGGTGTGTGGCTAGACGAGCGAGCAGGGCGCAGAATTCAACGAGATGTGGAGTGGCGATCAGACATCGCCACCCCCTGAAGCAAGCGGGACGCTTGCACTATGATCAACCCACCAAATGCACCTGCGGCATCGGGACGACGAATTTGCCGCCACGGGCGAGGAAATCCGTCTCACGCTTGAGGAACTCAGGCATGAAGTGCCAGGGCAGCACGAGGTAGTAATCCGGCTTCGCAGCGCGGGATTCCTCTTCGGAGATGATCTTGATATGCGTGCCGATGGTGTAGCTGCCCCACTTGACCGGATTGCGGTCGGCAATGGCAGAAACGAGGTCGGGCGTGACGTTGCAGAACTGCAGCGTGGTGCTGCCCTTGGTGGAGGCACCGTAGCCGTGCACCACTTTGCCTTCGGCCTTGGCCTTCTGCAGGAAGGCGGTCAGGTCGGTGCGGATGCGCTCAATGTTGTCGCGGAAGATGGCGTAGGGCGCATCCGAATCGATCGCCATTTCGAATTCGCGGATGCGGAGGTCCTGCACGCGAACCAGCGCTTCAGCGGAAGGCTTGACCTGGCCGGCATTGGCCACCACGAGGCGGAAGCTGCCGCCGTTCACGTCATTGAGATGCACGTCGATGACTTCGAGGCCGTGATCGCCGAAGAGGCGCTCAAGAACTGCGAGAGAGTAATATTCCAAATGCTCATGGCAGATGGTGTCGAAGCTGTTGATGTCGAGCATCGCGGGCAGATAGCTCTGCTCGAGAATCCAGATGCCGTCATTGGCAAGCACATCGGCGATGTCCTGCACGAAGGCATGCGGGTTCTCCAAGTCATAGAACATGGAGATGCTGGTCACGACGCGGGCTTTTTCCGTGGCGTGCACGCTCTTGAAGGCGCGGGCGGAGAAGAAGTCGTTCACCACTTCAAATCCTTTGGCGCGTGCCTTGAGGGCCACGTCAGAAGGATCAATGCCGATGTGGCGGAGACCCTGGGTCTTGTAACTGGAAAGCAGCGTGCCGTCATTGCAGCCGATGTCGAGCACGATGTCCTTGGCGCGAAGGCTGACGGTCTCCTCGACGAGCTGGGTGATGCCCGTGAGATTGTCGATCATGGACTG
>DLGZ01000078.1:0-16335 GCA_002482965.1 Verrucomicrobiaceae bacterium UBA7681
TGCATGATCCCGAAGGCGAGGATAGCGGCCCGCTGGGTGCCATCACCCGTTGTTTGGAACAAGTGCAGATGCCGCTGCTCGTGCTGGCCGTGGACATGCCCTGGATGACCGCCGCCTTTTTGCGCGAGCAACTCCTCAAGCACGAGAGCCCTGACAAAGGCTGGTTCTTCCGCGGCCCGCACGGCGATGAAGCCCTCGCCGGTCTCTACGTTCCCGCCATGCTGCCGCTCATGCAGGACGCGCTGTCCAAGAAAGACTTCAAGCTCCAGCACATCATCGAGGCCGCCGTCCATTCCGACTTGGCCATCACGCATGCGCTGGGAGACGAACAGATGCCGTTTTTCCACAATGCGAACACGCCGGCGGATTTGAAGTGATGCCGCGTTCCAATCAAAGAAGTCCTTCAAGAAGGGCAATGGCAGCTTTGAAGGGCATTCTTTGCTCATGTGCAATCGTATTCGTCATCTTCATTACATGGTTTGTCATTCGAGAAGTTGTCTTCAACAACAAGGACGATTTGGGCGCTATGCTGATGCAGATGGTTGTGTGTTCTGCACTGCTCTTGGCAGGCTGCATCACAAGTATTGTGAAAGCATTCACCCAGGATACAAAGCTATCGCCTGAGCAAGAGCAGCCACCAAGGGTGACGGGTAACAATCAACGAAAGTAGGACATCAATTTATCCGCAGCCCACTCCCAAAAATCGTCGTCTCACATCTTCTTGAGCTGATCCGTCAGGTAATCACCACACGGTGTCTCTTTGCCGTCGTTAAAGCGGATCATATAGGGCTTGCCGGAGGTGCCTGACGCGGAGGCCACTTTGGCGATGAAATCGGCGGCGGTCTTCACCTCCTTTGCATGACGATCCCATTTGGCCCGGAGAAACTTGGCTGCATTCGCCGCACTGTAGTCACTGCCATTCCTGACGAAGCTGGCATTTTCTAGCCCCTGAATCTTCGAGATCAGTGCCTCGATCTTCGCCTTCTCCGTTGCCGAGGCGGGTTCTTCTGCCGACAGCGTGGTGGCGGCGCTCCAAAAGAGGCAGAGTAGGAACAGTGCCCGGGAGATGAGTTTCGGTGTCATGGTGTACCATACCTAACGGCCTCTGCTGGAGAATGGACGTACGGACTCAACGCAGCTCATGCCCCAGGATCGCCAAGGTGGCGATGCTGGCAGTCTCGGCACGCAGGACCAGCGGTCCCAGCGTGACCGGCACAAAGCCTGCCGCAAAGGCCTGCGCTTCTTCTTCGGCAGTGAAATCTCCTTCGGGGCCGATCAGGACGGCCACGCTGTTTGGCCTGGATGCAGACAGCGCTTGCTTGAGCGTGCGGGAGTGCTCGCTGAGCGCGGGGATAAGCTTGAGTTCCGCTGGAAACTTCACACCTGCGGTGAGGCTGATGGGGGCGTGCAACTCAGGCACAAAAGGAGTGTGGCACTGCTTCGCGCTCTCGATCATATGCCGCCGCCATTTGACCATCTTCTTCTCGGTCTGCGCGGCATCAAGATGAATCACCGTGCGCTCGGTGATGATGGGCTGCACACTGGCTGCGCCCAGCTCCACCGCCTTTTCGAGCATCCACTCAAACGGTTCGCCTTTGATCAGCGCAGGCAGCAGATGAATCGAGGTCTGAAACGGCTCAACACGCGTTTCGGTGGTGATTTTGGCCTGCACGGTCGATTTGGTCACGTGCGTGATCTCGCAAACGGCCACCCGGCCTGCGCCGTCGAAGATCTCGATGATGTCACCGGGTTGCTTGCGCATCACTCGGCTGCAGTGTTGAGCTTCATCACCGGATACGGTGAGGTGCGGCGTGGTCCAGTCGGCGGCGGGGAGATGGAAGCGCGGCAGCGACATGTCAGCGTTTCATCAGCGCTTCAATCTCATCGGCCTCAATCGGAATATGCGCCATGAGATCAATGTTTTCGTGTTCGCCGATGAAGATGTTGTTCTCAAGCCGGACGCCGAGTTTTTCTTCCCGGATGTAGATGCCGGGCTCGACGGTGAAGACCATGCCGGGCTGCACGGGCTTCCACATGTGGCCGACGTCATGCACATCGATGCCCAGCGGATGGGAGGTTCCGTGCGGAAAGTATTTTTTATACGCGGGCTTGTCGGGGTCCTGTTTGGCGATGTCTTCCTCGGTGATCAGTCCGAGGCCGAGCAGTTCTTTTTCCATCAGCTTGCCCACCTCCTCCTGATACTCGCGAATGATGACGCCGGGGCGCAGCATCTGGCAGCACTTTTTGAAGACGCGCAGCACGGCATCATAGACCTGGCGCTGGCGCGGCGTGAACTTGCCGTTCACGGGAATCGTGCGCGTCAGGTCCGCGTTGTAGTTGCCGTAGTTCGCGGCCACATCGAGCAGCAGCAGCTCGCCGTCCTCGCATTGGCAGTGGTTGGTGATGTAATGCAGCACGCAGGCATTCGCGCCGCTGGCAATGATCGGAGTGTAGGCAAAACCGCGCGCACGCTGGCGGATGAACTCATGCGAAAGCTCGGCCTCGATCTCGAACTCCTGCACGCCGGGTTTCACGAACTTCAGCAGGCGGTCAAAGCCCTCGCCCGTGATGCGGATCGCTTCATTCAGCGCCGTGATTTCATGCGGGCTCTTGATCACGCGCAGCTCGTGCATGAGCTGTGCCAGACGGCGGTAGTCATGCAGCGGATACTCGCGCTGGCAGCGCTGCGTGAAGCGCATCTCGCGTGTCTCTGTGGGAATCGTGGCGCGGGTGTGCTCGTTCGAATTGAGGAAGACGTGGTCCGCCTGGCACATGACGGCACGGAACTGCGTCTCGAAGTCCTCCAGCCAATGCACGCGCGCGATGCCGCTGCGATCCTTCGCCTGCGCCTTGCTGAGCTTTTCGCCCTCCCACACGGCGATGTGCTCGTTCGTCTCACGCACAAACAGCATCTCCCGCTGCTTCGGATCAGCAGCATCAGGATAGAGCACCAGAATCGTCTCCTCCTGATCGACTCCGCTCAAATAAAACAGATCGCTGTTCTGTATGAAACCGATGGAGCCGTCCGCATTGGTCGGCAGCACGTCATTCGCGTGGACGATGACCACCGACTGCGGTGGCAGCTTGGCATAGAGATGCTGACGGTTGGAGACAAACAGTTCGGCGGGCAGAGGTTGGTAGCGCATAGGAGTAGGGCAAGCGTCCCGCTTGCAGCAGCCGCCGAAATTGCACGCAAGCCGGAGGCTTGCACTACTTTATTGCGCCACCACCGCCTTCGGCGGATGGCGGTCCGCCTTGATCCATAGCTGAGCTTCGGTCCAGAAGGCTTCGACGGGCAGGGCAAAGGTGGTGACGCGGTCAACTCGGGCGATGTTGATGCCAACGACCTTGCCTTCGAGTGTGGCGACGGGGCCGCCCATGTCGGCGGGGAGCAGCGGGATGTCGTGCTGGAGGACTTCGGGGAAGTTGTCGCTACGCAGAGAGATGCCGCCATTGGCGAAGTCCTCGCCCTCCCAGTTATTCAGCACCTTGTTGCGGCTGGCGAGGCGGACGCGGCAGTTTTCCTCCTTGTCATTGCGCAGGTAGCGGATGTCGATGATCTCGCCGGGCTGGCGTCCTTTGACGATGTCGAACACGCGGTGGGAAGCCACCACCTTTTCACCTGCGATGGTGACGAGCACATCGTCCTCTTGCAGGCCGGCGGCTTCGGCAGGGCTTTCGCTGGCAATGCCGACGATGCGCACGCCTTTGCCATCTTTGGCTGCCTTTTCATCCATGCGGATGCCCATGGCGGCCCCGTCGCCGGGAATGCGGCGGAATTTGGCGCTGACAATGCCGATGCGCGTTTCCTTGCCTGCATCCGCCACACTGCACAGCCACTGACCGAGACCGAGGGAATGTGCACCACCAAATGAAACCGCACGCAGGCCGGTGATGCCAACGGCCTGGGCCAGCACCAGATCCAGCCGTGTGTCGCGGCGCACCTCACGCAGATCGGCGCTGCGTCCGTCGCTGAAGTGGATGCGTGTTTTCTGCAACTCGGGCACTTCACTGGCCTTGATCAAAACGTAACCGTCTTCACCCACAATAGTGGCGGTGCAGATGGCGCGGCCCAGCGGGCTTTCGACTCGCGCGGCACAGGCGATGGTGAGTGGCTTGAGCTTTTCGACAGCGGAGAGTGTGTGCTTCCCATTGGTGCGGTCTTCCTGCGGCAGGGGCAGGCGGGACGGATCCGCCTGGGAGCAAAGAGGCGACAGCAGGAGGAGAAAGCCGCAATGACGAAGCCCGAATGAGGAAACGACCGGTGAGCAAGGTCTTGCTGGCCTTTCATTCGTCATTGCTTCGCTTTGCTCACCCCTTCGGGGCAGCACACGCTTCGCGGTGCTGGCTGTCTCGCTTCGCTCGGCTCTGAATTCGGCATTCGTCATTTTCACTGCCCTTCCTCCTGCGGTTTTTGCGCCAGTTGGACGGACAGGTCACGTTCCTTGCCGTGGGTTCGCAGTTTGATCTTGAGGGTGTCACCAGCGGCAAGGGCACGCACGGTGGCGCTGAACTGCTGCTGGTCGGTCATGGCATCACCATTGACGCTGAGGATGACATCTCCGGCACGAATGCCAGCCTTCAAAGCAGGCGAGCCATCGATCACGTCGGCCACGGCGACTTCCAGATCATCGCTCATGATGGTCGCCACCCCGAGATAGCCTCCGGCGCCAGTGCCCCAGGTCTTGATGACCTGCGATTTCTGCATTGCCTCCCAGGAGCGGAGAAAGGGAGCCATGGAGACGTGGACGTTTTGATCCCGGCCTTCCCAGATCTGGCTGTGGATACCGATAACCTCGCCGTTGAAATTGAAGAGCGGGCCGCCGGAGTCGCCCCCCATCAGCACGCAGTCACTGTGCAGGCTGTTGGCGGTTTGTTTGATGATCTTGCCCACGCGCAGCACCGGGCCGCGTGCTTTGTCGTAACCTCCGGGGTGCCCGAGCGCGAAGCACCACTCTCCGGGCTGCGCTTTGGCCACTTCACGGCTCAGAGCCACAAAAGGCCAGGGTTTGCCACGATCTTTCAGCCTGGCCAGTGCGGCATCGGTCGTTTTATCCAGCCCGAGAGATTTAGCCGTCGTCACGGTGCCATCCTCCAAAATGACTTTCATGTCCTTGCCGGGCCCGTTGGGGACGTGGGCGGCGGTGAGCAGCAGCCCGTCGGCCGAAATGATGACACCGCTGGCCGTTCCGCCCCCGGTTTCGATGGCCACCAGCGCCGGGCGCACCCGGGGCAGGAGCTTCTGCACGTCATTCTGGATCTTCAGGAGCGCGGCGATGTCGGCCTTCGGTGCGGCGCTTTTATCCGCCCCCCCCGCAGCCATGGCCGCTGTGGCAATGAACCCGAACGCCACGGAGACCGTAGCGGCTCTGCGAGCCAGGGAAGTGCAGAGAGAGAACATGCGAGTGCGGAAGTTTACGTTCACCCGCCCGGAAGGTCAAACTGCGATCCGGGGGGGAATCTGCTGTTGAATACGGTGCCGGGCTGCGCTTCTCTCGGGCGTCTTACCCCCATACACACACTTTTCATGAACTACGACCTCATCGTTATCGGCGGCGGGCCTGCGGGCTACGTCGGAGCTATCCGCGCAGCGCAACTCGGCAAAAAAGTGGCCTGCGTCGAAAACGACCGCGCCGGGGGCACCTGCCTGAACTGGGGCTGCATTCCCACCAAGGCCCTGCTGAAGAACGCCGAGCTGTACCACACCATCACCCACCGTGCCGAAGAGTTCGGCCTCAAGATCGGCAGCGTCGAGTATGACTGGTCCAAGGTCATCGGCCGCAGCCGTGGCGTCAGCGACAAGCTCAACAAGGGCATCGAGTTCCTCTTCAAGAAGAACAAGGTCGACTACCTCAGAGGCACCGCCAGCATCCCTGCCGCAGGCAAGGTCGAAGTGACCGCCGCTGACGGCAAGACGGAAACCCACGATGCCGCCAACATCCTCATCGCCACCGGCGCAAAGACCCGCCCGATGCCCGGATTCCCCTTCAACGGCAAGACCGTCATCGGCAGCAAGGAAGCCATGATGCTGGAAAAGCAGCCGAAGAGCATCATCGTCATCGGTGCCGGTGCCATCGGCATTGAGTTCGCCTATTTCTTCAACGCCTACGGCACCAAGGTGACCGTCGTTGAAATGCTGCCCGACGTGCTCCCAGTGGAAGACACCGAAGTCAGCAAGCTCCTGGAAAAGAGCCTGACCAAGTCCGGCATCCGCATCCTCACCAACACCAAAGTCACCGGCACCTCCGAAGACGGCAAAGGCGTGAAGATCACCGTCGAAGGCGCTGCCAATGAAACCCTTGAGGCAGACGTCTGCCTCGTCGCCATCGGCGTGGCCCCCGTGCTGCCCGGCGGCATGGAGATCAAGCTCACCGAGCGCGGCTGGCTGCAGACCGACGACCGCTACCAGACCTCCGTCAAAGGCGTCTACGGTGCTGGCGACATCATCGGGCCACCCTGGCTCGCCCACGTGGCCAGCTATGAGGCTGTGCAGTGCGTGGAAGGTCTCTTCACCAAGCACAAGCCCAAGAAAGTCGGCGTCTTCCCCGGCTGCACCTACTGCCATCCGCAGGTCGCCAGCATCGGCCTCACCGAGCGTGCGGCGAAGGAAAAGGGCCTCAAGTTCAAGATCGGCAAATTCCCCTACGTGGCCAGCGGCAAGGCACTCGCCGCCGCCGAGTCCGAAGGCTTCGTCAAGATCCTCTACGGCGAACCGCACGGTGAAATCATCGGCGCGCACATCATCGGCAGCGAAAGCACCGAGATGATCGCCGAGATCGGCCTCGCCATGAACCTCGAAGCCACCTGGGACGAAATCGAAGCCACCATCCACGCCCATCCGACTCTGTCTGAGATGGTCAAGGAGGCAACGGAAGTCGCCAAGGGGCATCCGATTCACGTGTGATGTTTTAGAACTCGTTCGCTAATCACTTGAGACAGCCGCAGCCTTTGGGTTGCGGCTGTTTCTTTTTTGCCCATTATCGTCACATGTTAAGCCGCGATGAATTTAATGCTCTCTCAAGGCAGATTCTGGATCTGCATGTTCGCTGGCATCAATACAATGCATTGTATTCTGGTGATGACGTAGAGGCAAAATTGGCGGTGATGAATGCTGTCGCTCCTATCTTCTTTGCTTGGGATAGGGATGTCTGGCTCGACAGTATTTTTCAGGCCATCAGTCGCTTAATGGACAAGCCGATGATTGGTGGCAACTCGACGATTGGGCTGCGTGCTGTTGTAGCAAAACTCGATGATCCTTTAAAGGCTACTTTGCAGCCTCTGCTGGATGAGATCGACAGTATTTACTCCGCAGGAATCAAGCACTGGCGGAATAATCGGCTCAGCCATAGCAACAAAGATTATCATTTAGGACTCGCTCGGCTTCCGGATATTCAGATCGCCGATGTTAAAACTCTTGTGCTGAAGTTCGAACAACTGATTAACGCTATCTCACTGGAGCTTTACGATGAAACGGGGGCGTATTTTGAAATCGAAATTCGGAATGGAGCAGAAAAATTGCTGGCCGTTCTGAAGCAGTCGAAAGGGCTTTAATCGATGTCTGTTGTCTGACAAGGAGCTGCGGCTCATCCCGTATAGGCATCTCCATCTTCCACCATGAACCGCCGTCAGTTCCTCCACACCACCTCCGCCGCGGCCCTCACCGCTTCCTCCTGCACCACGACGACCAAGCGGGCGGACAAGCTGATCATCGACACTCATCAGCACCTCTGGGGCGGAGATTTCGTGAATCCACCCTGGGTCAAAACAGCGCCAGAAGTGCTGCAGCATGATTTCCTCACCCCCGAGTATGTGGAGGCCACTCACGGCCTCAACGTGAAGGCCATCTACATGGAGGTCGATGTAGCTCCGAAAGATCACATCAAAGAAGCCGATGCCATCGTGGCCCAATGCCGCGCCCGCAACACGCCCACTGTCGCCGCCACGATTGGCGGACGCCCCGCCTCAGCAGATTTCGAGAGCTACGTGCAGCGCTACGCAGGCAACGGCATCGTCAAAGGCCTGCGCCAGGTCCTGCACGGCCCCTCCACCCCTGCTGGCTATTGCCTGCGTCCCGATTTCGTGCGCGGCGTGCAGGCACTCGGCAAACACGGCCTCAACTTCGAACTCACCATGCGCCCCACGGAACTGCACGATGCCGTGAAGCTCATCCAGCAGTGCCCGGAGACCCATTTCGTCCTCGACCACTGCGGCAATGGCGACCCCAAAGCCTTCAATCCCAAACTCGGCCCCGGATTGAAACGCAGTTGCACCGCTGACGGCTGGAAACGCGGCATCGATGCCGTCGCTGCGCAGCCCGGCGTGATGTGCAAGATCAGCGGCATCGTCGCCTTCGTTCCACCCGGCGAATGGCGCGCCGAAGACCTCGCCCCCGTGGTAAACCACTGCCTCGATTCCTTCGGCCCCGACCGCGTCTTCTTCGGCGGCGACTGGCCTGTCTGCCTGCTCGGCAGCCGCGTGCGCGGCTGGGTCGAGGCCCTGGATCAGATCGTGGCATCACGCCGCTTCGCCGATCAACGCAAGCTGTGGTCGGGCAATGCGACCAAGTTTTATCGGCTCTAGAAAGTAGCCCTCTCGCTCCGCGAGAGGTGCTCAGCGCATGGCAAGCTGTTGCTGCATGAGAGTGGGTCGGAGCGCAGGTCTCCGAATCCGTCTTGGGCTTATTAGATTGGGAGGTCGATAATGCAACCGCAGCAGGCACCACAGGACGGCACTTCTTCAACACCTAGTGACAAGGATCACTTCACCACACCCAGCACTTCCAGCTCATGAATGGACCAGTAGGTTCCCTTCACTTCACCGGTCTGCGAGATGCGGATGGATTTCACCTTGGCAGGTTTTGGGAAGAGATATTCGACGGCTCCGGCATCGCCTTTGCCCTGAAGCACGGGCTTCTCCCACTCGGTGCCGTTGAGTGACAGCTCGATTTTGTACTGTCGTGGGTAGTCGTTGTGGGATTTGCCGGTGTCGAGGACGAGGCCGGAGATGTCAGTGGCCTCAGGAAGGTCGATCTGAAACCACATGTCCGGACTCTGCGAACCATGGCTGTCCCAGCGCGTGGCGATGTCGCCATCGACGGCCTTGGCGGCTTCCTTCTCGTTGTGGCTGGCGGTCAGCTTCCAGGCGGCGCGGTTTTTCAGCGGCTGCGGATACAGCGCCTGCAGTTCTTCAATGGTCCAAGGCGTGATGCGCTTGGAAAGTTCTTTGCGCAAGGTTTCCACCTGCTTCTTCTGCACCAGTCTGCCGTTGTTGCCGAAAGCCTTGCGAATGTAGCTCGTCACGTCGGCAATCCACTGGTCGTTGTTGGTAGCCATGGGCACCATCTGCGCCTCATAGGTCTTGCCATCGATGGGGCCGGCGAGGCCGTTCATCATCACACGCACGATGGCGTCTCCCTGCACTGCTGTCTTGGAACCAGCCAGCGGTGGCGCAAGTGTGGCACCTTCACGTCCGGCGATGGGCATGCCATTGCCGTCAAAACCATGGCAGGCAAAACAGAGCGAGCGGAAGATTTCCTGGCCGCGCTCCAGCTGCTTCTTCTCATCCTTGCTGAAGCTGCCGCTGATTTTCGGTGCCTCTACGAGCAACTGCGCGCCGATCTCCCTCACGCCAATGCTGGGCGATGTCATGAGCATGGTCTGCGCTTCGAGCTTCCAGTTGGGCCAGTTGAAGTGACGGCTGGTGTAAAGCGTCTGCAACACGACGGTCGGGTCCTTGTCAGCACGCAGGGCTTTGATGTCGGCGATCAGGGCCGTGTCGCCTTTCTTCAGCAGGGATTCCGCCACGCGGATGGCATTGGCGCGAAGCTGTGGGTACGCATCCTTCATCGCCGTGTGGATGATTTCAGGAGTGATGGCATCAAGGCCTTCGAGCGTCCACAGCGCGTGCAGGCGTGCGAGGTGATTGTCATTCTTCACCGCCATCTCGATGAGCGCGGGCACTACGGACTTGTCGTTCTTCACCACCAGCATGCGCTGCGCGGTGTCGCGCCAGAAACCATTCGGATGCGTGAGATGCGCGACGAGTTGTGCGGCTGTTTCGCCAATCATCTTCGGCTGCGGGCCGGGCTTGAAGTCCTTGTGCACCAGACGCCACACGCGGCCGTGGCCGGTGACGTGCTGCATGCCAGTGGGCTCAATAGCCCCGCGCAGGAAGCTGCCCGGCTTCACCCAGTTGCCTTCTTGAATGATGCCGCGATACGCATCCACAATGTACAGGCAGCCATCCGGACCAGTCGTCATGTTCAGCGGGCGAAAATTCGGGTCGCTGCTGCGGATGAACTCGGTCATCTCCGCCTCATACGGATTGGTCACGGTGGTGATGCCATCCTTCACTTCAACGATGGAGCGGCGGATCAAACGACCCACCGGCTCAGGCAGGAAAACATTGCCATACAGCTCTTTCGGCAGGCGATCCCCACGATAGATCGTCTGTCCCGCGCAGCCTGTGAAGTGGTTCAAACGCAAGTCTTCCGGCGAATGATAACGCCCGGTGCCACCCTGGAAATCTCCAAGTGCCACGATGGGCCACACCGTGTCAAACTTCTCGCTCTTCTGCTGCGGCACATTGATCGCCGCGTAGAGGATCGGCGCCTGGTAGTTCCACAGGCCCTTTTCACCGCCCGCATTGCTCCACCACATCTTGCCGTAATCATCCTGCCCCAGGCCCCACTGGCCGCCATTGGGCGCGGTGTTTTCTTTGAGCGGCGCGTCCTTGCCATTCCAGCGCAGGCGGTAGCCGTTGTAGGTTGTGTAAATCCAGTTGTCCAGACCCCACACGAGTCCGCTGGGCTGATGCTCCATGTTGCCGCCGCGTGGGCCACCCACATACCAAGGCGACATCTCATCCGCGACACCGTCTTCATTCGCATCGCGATGCAGCGTGATGTCGTTCGTGTCCGTGATGCCCACCAGCACGCGGTCATCCAGGGGCAGCACCATCCGGGGCAGCAGGATGTTGTCGAGATAGACGCTGTGCTTGTCGAACACGCCGTCGCCCTTCGTCGATTCATGCAGCGAGATGCGGCTCTTCGGCGTCAGCTCGTCCGTGCCGTCGATGTCCTGCATGTAGGTGCGCATTTCGACGATGTACATCTTGCCGTTGCCGTCGAAGGCAATAGCAGTCGGCTCCTTGATGATCGGATCACTCAACACCAGCTCCAGTGAGTAACCATTCGGCAGATCGATCGTTTTCAGCTCCTCCTCGGCGGTCAGCGCCTTGACGGGGAAGGTGTAAGTCGGCTTCGTTTGAGCGAAGGCTGCGGTGCCCGCGAAGGCGAGAAAGGAAAGGAAGCGGAGGTGCATAACGAACGGAGGTTGAAATTATCTCCATATACATACTTCCGCCACACTCGGTTCGTTTGGTGACAGACTGCCAATTTTTGTTAAAATCCGGCCATGCCGCTGCCACGCCTTCAAGCCCAGTTTTTCGCCCGGATCGCCGATCCGCAGGGCGTACGGGCCATTTTCGAGCACATGCCGGGCGTGTTCTTCTTCATGAAGGATGACCAGGGTCGGCACATCGCGGCAAACAGCGCCACGTATGAACGCTTCGGCATCAAGAGCGAGCGCGAGCTCGTCGGCGCGATGGACGAAAAGTTCTTCCCGCCCGAAATTGCCAAGGCCTACCGCGAGGACGATCAGAAGGTCATCCGCAGCGGCAAGCCGCTCATCAACCGTCTCGAAGTCTGGTATGACGAGCAGCGCAACCTGAACTGGTTCCTCTGCACCAAGCTCCCCGTGCTCGACAGACGCGGCAAGGTCATCGGCGTCATGGGCATCACCCGGCGCGATGAAGACCGCATGCGCCAGCACGACGTGCGCGAGGTTGCCGCCGCCGTGCAATACGCCAGCGCGCACTGCCAGGTGGTCGTCACCACGGCGGAGCTTGCTCGTGCCGCCGGAGTCTCAGAGCGTCACCTGCACCGCAAGCTCCGCGCCGCCCTCGGCCTCAGCCCCTACGAACTGCTGTTGCGCACACGCATTCAATCCTCTGCCGAAGCCCTGGCCAAAACATCCACACCCATCATCCAGATCGCTCTCGACCACGGCTTCTGCGATCAAAGCGCCTTCACCCAGCAGTTTCGCAAACGCACCGGCATGACGCCCAAGGAGTTCCGCACCAGGCACCACGGGTGATGGGCTCAAAGTATGCAATCACGCAGCGCGAATGAAGGCAAGCCAGTGACGCAAGCTGTTGGCAGCCGAAGTCTCCGGTAGCAGAGATTCATCCAGCGTGAGCGTTAATTCCCATCCTCCATGGGGCTGCCTGACATGGGCCGCACCCAGGCTGCTCCACCAGGTGAGCATGACATGGTTTTCATCCAGCACATACCCCACGAACTTCCGGATGCCAATGGCGTACGCATGCTCCCAAATGGCAGCCAGCAAAATCGTGCCCGCCCCCTGGCCCTGAAACTCATCCGCCACAGTGAACGAGACCTCCGCGGTGTCTGCATTCTCGGCGGAGCGCCAGAAAGAGCCGCCTCCCACGCCGGGAACATCGTCATTGTCTTCGATCACAATGATCCAGCTCGCATGCTGGCCCTGATCCTCCGAACAGAGCCTGTCGATAAAGGTCGGATTGGCCCCACGGAAGCTTGTCCAGAACCGAAAGTACATGGATTCAGGCGAGAGCCTCCTGTAGGCCTCAATGATCCGCTCCCGATCATCCGGAAGCAATGGGCGCAGGATCACGGGAAGTTGGTCGCGAAGATGCAGTCGATAGAGGTCTAGCAAAACGGGGAGGTTTGAGTTGAGCCAAGTAGCAGCCAAATGGGCATCTGTTCAAGCACGACAAAGCAAACGTATTTGTGAGGAGGCGCATCCGTGTCTAGCCTGTGCCCATGCCCGCCCCACGCACCACCACCAAATCCGAAGTCCTGCGCGGACTCGTGGACCGCGTGGTGTTTCACAATGAGGACAACGGCTACTGCATCCTGAAAATCATCCCGGCAGGCAAGCACGATGTGGTGAGCCTGATCGGCAAAGCACCGCGCGTAGTGGCAGGTGAAGAATTCGAAGCCCGAGGAGTGTGGGAGCCCAACCGCGACTTCGGCCCGCAGTTCAAAGCAGACGCGCTCAAACTCCGGCGCCCCGATTCGCTCGCAGGTATCGAGCGCTATCTCGGCAGCGGCTTGATCGAAGGCATCGGGCCGAAGTATGCCAAGCGCATGGTCGAAAAGTTCGGGCCGAAGGTGTTCGACATCATCGAGAACGAATCCAAGAAACTCGAAGACGTGGAAGGCGTGGGCAAAAAGCGCCGCATCGAGATCCGCGCTTCGTGGATCAAGCAGAAGTCGATTCACGGCATCATGCTCTTCCTCCATCAGCACGGCATCAGTTCCTCCCGTGCCCTGCGCATCTACAAAACCTACGGTGAGGAGTCACAGGCGGTGCTGAAGGAGAACCCATATCGCATGGCGCAGGACATCCGCGGCATCGGCTTCAAAACGGCGGATGACATCGCCTATCAGCTCGGCGTGGCCGAAGATGCGCCGGAACGTATCAAGGCGGGGATTCTGCATGTGCTCGAAACCGCCGCCGGCAGCGGCCATTGCTGCGTCCCAGAAACCGAGGTGATCAAAAAAGCCATCGACCTGCTCGGTGTGGAGGCCTTGATCGCACCACAAATCGACGCGCTCATCACAAGTGACCAAATCGAGCGGCACGACACCTTTTTATATCTGCCCTACCTGCGCGCCGCAGAGCAAAGCATCGCAGCCAATGTGAGATCTCTCGCTGCCCTGCCTGCGGCCTATCCGAGCATCGACGAAGACGCCGCTCTGGCCTGGGTGATGAAGAAGACCGGCAAGGAACTGGCCGATAGCCAGCAGCGCGCCGTGCGCGAGGCCCTGCGGCATCGTCTGCTCATCATCACCGGTGGCCCCGGCGTGGGAAAGACCACCATCCTGCGCAGCATCCTCCTCATTCTGCAAAGCAAGCAGATCAAACTCGTGCTCGCCGCGCCCACCGGTCGTGCGGCCAAGCGCCTCACCGAAAGCACGGGCCTTGAGGCCAAGACACTCCACCGCCTGCTCGAATACCAGGGCGAAGGCCAGTGGGGCCGTCATCGTGGCAAACCGCTCGCGGGTCATTTGTTTGTCGTCGATGAAGCCTCGATGATCGATGCACCGCTGATGGCGCAGTTCCTCTCCGCGCTGCCTGACGGCGCGCATCTGCTCATCGTGGGAGATGCCGATCAGCTCCCTTCCGTCGGCCCCGGCATGGTGCTGCATGATCTGATCGCCAGCGATAAAGTGCCCTGCGTGAAGCTCACCGAGATCTTCCGTCAGGCCGCCAGCAGCCGCATCATCACCAGCGCACACGCGATCAATCGTGGCCAGGTGCCCGATCTGAAACCCTCACGCAGCAGCGATTTCTTTTTCCTTCAGGAGAGTGAACCCGAAGAGATCAAGCACACCCTCGTCGAACTCGCTCACACCCGACTCGCCACCAAATACGGTCTCGATCCCATCCGCGACATCCAGGTGCTCACGCCGATGAATCGCAATCTCCTCGGCACCATCTCGCTCAATCAATCCCTGCAGCTCGCCCTCAATCCTCCCAACGAACTCAAGTTCGAGATCGAGCGCTTCGGCATCACCTTCCGCGTCGGTGACAAAGTCATCCAGACCCACAACAACTACGACAAAGAAGTCTTCAACGGCGACATCGGCCACATCGTCACCATCGATGCCGATCCCGTCAAAGTTCACGTCCGCTACGATGCCGACCGCCTCGTCGAATATGAACCTGGAGAGCTTGATGAACTCCAGCTCGCCTACGCGCTCAGCATTCACAAAAGCCAGGGCAGCGAGTTCCCCTGCGTCATCATCCCCGTCAGCACCCAGCACTACGTCCTGCTGGAGCGCAGCCTCATCTACACCGCCATCACACGCGCCAAGAAGCTGTGCGTACTCGTCGGCGATGAGCGGGCCTTGTCACTCGCCGTGAGCAAGCAGGAAAGCCGCAAACGCTGGACGGGGCTGCGCCAATTATTGTGCTCGTCATCCGGCGGATGATCGGATATGAATCCCGGCATGACGGATCAAGCTCAGCTTTCCACGGCCTGGTTGAGACAGGCGTGCCACACGCGTCGCAAGGTGAATGCCGGCTGGTGGCTCGCACGGGCGATGCCCCTTCTGGTGATGGCAGGAGTGCTCGGCTTTGTTGTGATTTTCATCCTGCGTTCGCGCGGCATGGAGCTGGGATGGCACCACGTCTGGCCATGGGTGGCGTCTGGCTTTGTGGCTTTGATGATCACAGCCTGGCTGCTCGCACGGCGGCAGTTTGTTTCCACATCACAGGCCTTGGTGCGGCTTGAGTCCGAACTTCAGCTGCACAATGCCCTGACCACAGCCGCCGCAGGCCGCGGTGGCTGGCCCGCACTGATTCCTTCTGTGGACGACGGCTGGCGCTGGCGCTGGCAGACCTTGGGTGGGCCCATCGTCGCATTTGCCGGCAGTCTCGCCCTCGCGATCTTCCTCCCCGTGGCGCAGGATGCTGAAGCCAAAGGCCCGACGGTGGAGCCCCAGGCCTGGGCGCAGATGGAAGACTGGCTCGAAAAGCTGAAGGAAGACAACATCGTCACCGAGGAAGAAAAAGACGAACAGCTTGCGAAAATCGCAGAGCTGCGGGATCAGCCACCGGAAAAGTGGTTCAGCCACGAGAGCCTGAACGCGGGAGACACACTCAAAGAGCAGCTCCAGCGCGACATCAAACAACTGGCTCAAAATCTCTCCACGGCGGAGCGCAGCCTCAGTGCACTGAAAAATTACGCCGATCAGCTTTCGGTGGAGGCCAAGGAGCAGCTGCTCAAAGACTTCGATCAGGCACTGGCAGACATGAAGTCGAGCTCCTTGGAGCTTGATCCTGAACTGCTGAAGTCGATTGCGGGCCTCGATCCAAAAAATCTGAAGAGCCTTTCCAAGGAGCAGATGAAACAACTGGGCGAGTCGATGAAAAAGAAGGCGGGCGCTTGCAATGGCATGTGCAAAAACCCCGGCTTTCTCGGTGATGGCGAAGGTGAGGACGACGAGCTGGCTGAGGCCTTGGGACTGCTGAAAAAACAAGGCCAGGGTATGGGGGGAGAGGGCGAGGGCCCCGGCAATGGCGGCATCTCGCGCGGCCCTGGCACAGCACCGCTCACGCTCTCCGATGAAGAAAACGATTTCGGCACGAACAAGAACGAAGCAATCTCGAACACCGACATGTCACGTGCCCAGGTGGGCAACATGCTGGCACTTCAGGATGGCAAACACGAAGTGGACAAGAGCACCAAAGGCCCCCAGGCCGCCGGTGCGATTCAAAACGCCGG
>DLGZ01000078.1:16422-30026 GCA_002482965.1 Verrucomicrobiaceae bacterium UBA7681
GTTTTCCGCTGAGCGTTCGCTTTCGCATCTGCACTCGGAGCGCATTTGTGAAATGTGTGTGAAGTTCCCTTTTCATCTCGACTTCATGCCTTGGTTCTTGTTTTAGTCGGATGAATGAACGACGCCTACGCTTCAGACTCAGAAATTCAGTCGGCATCCCTACCCGTCGATGCCCTGCGACGCACCCTGAACGAGGTGCTTTTTGGGCAAAGTGAACTCATCGAGCTGGTGCTCTGCGGCGTCATCGCACGCGGCCATGTGCTGCTCGAAGGTTTGCCGGGCCTGGGAAAAACCGAGCTGGTGAAAGGACTCTCAAAAGCCCTCAATCTCACCACACGCCGCGTACAGTTCACGCCCGACCTGCTTCCCGGCGACATCACCGGCAATCCCGTGCTTCAGGAGGTGGATGGCAAACGCGAGTTCGTGTTTCAACCGGGGCCCGTGTTCACCAACCTGCTGCTCGCAGATGAAATCAACCGCGCCTCCCCCAAGACGCAATCCGCACTCCTCGAAGCCATGCAGGAGCGCCGCGTGACGGTGCTGGGGCAGACGCACACGCTGCCGGATCCTTTCTTTGTGCTCGCCACACAGAACCCCATCGAACTCGAAGGCACCTATCCGCTGCCGGAGGCGCAGGTGGACCGCTTTTTGTTCAAGCTGGAGGTGCTGCGCAATTCAGCGGAGACGCTGGCGAAGATCGTCACCCAGCGAGAGCTCGGCGTGGAGCCACAGGTTTCGTCGGTCGTTACTCGCGAGGCATTTGCACTGATCCAAGCGACCGCACGGCGGATTTTCCTGCCCGAGATCGTGGCAGACTACATCGCTCGCCTCGTTGATGCCACGCATCCGGGGCAGTCGCAGGCATCGCTGGGCGTGCGCTTCGGCGCCAGCCCGCGTGCGGCGCTGAGTCTGGCAGCGGCTTCAAAGGCGCGCGCCCTGATGCATGGCAGGCCAAATGCGAGCTTTGAAGACGTGCAGGCCCTGGCGCTGCCGGTGCTCAATCATCGTGTGCTGCTGGACTACACTGCACGCATGGATGGCAAAACGAGCGCCGGCGTGGTGCGTGCCATCCTGGCGGAAGTGCCCGTGCAAAATCTCGCGACACCGCGCACCCTGAAGGAGGCGGCATGAAGTCTTTTCACCGCCTGTGGCTGGGTGTGCTGCTGCTGGGGGCCTCGGCCGCGCATGCGCAGAAAAACATCGCCAATGAGGAGCTCGACCCGCTCTCAGGCACTCGCGTGCAGGTCCGCAGCGTGTTTGATCCGCTGCCTCCCTCGGGTTATGCGCCCATGCGCATCGTGGCGACAAACGGCACCGGCCGGAATGCGCGCTGGGACTTTGATTTCCATTCTCAGACCCAGCACTACCGGCAAAACGCGCACCGCAGCAGCTTTGCGCTCGATGTCCCCGCGCGTTCCACCCAGTCGGCATTGTTCATGGTGCCGTTGGCCGTGGACTACGGGGACAGAAGCGTGAGCGTTTCCAGCCATGTGCTGCGCGTGGATTTCTCAGGCACGGGTTTTGATGTGGGGTCAAAATACGAACATGAAAACCGCGTCACCGGTCGCACGGCCCTCGCACTGAGCGAGACGCTGGCCGAGTTCAGCATCACCCAGCTGAACAAGGAGATGGAGTCGAGGCTTCGCTCCAGCAGCGGCGGCTACTATGGCGGCCCCGTGACTTTTGGCAGCCGCTTTGACGTGTCGGATCTCCCGGACTCCTGGTTGGGCTACAGTGGTTTTGACATCATTCTCCTCAGCAGCATCGACTGCCAGAAGCTGAAGCCAGGTGTGAAGCGCGCGCTGCTGGAGTGGGTGCGGCTGGGTGGTACGCTGCATGTCTATCTCTCGCCGGGTGCCATGGCTTCATCACTGGGGCTGCCCGAGGTGATGGATGCAGGTTCAAAGGCGGTCTCGCTGGGAAAAATCGCGGTCTTTGGCTGGGATGGCAAGACTTTGCCCGCAAGAGAGACCATCAGCCGCTACTGGGGTGAGAAAGTGCGTTTGGAAAGTCTCAGGTCTGACCATGCCACGTCGGGCTCATGGCCGCTGCTGTCTCTGCTGGGCTCGCGCAGCTTTGCCTCATGGCAGGTCATTGTGTTCCTCGTCGTCTTCGGCCTGCTGGTGGGTCCGGTGAATCTCTTCGTGCTGGCTCCTGCGGGCAGGCGGCACAAGCTCTTCGTCACCACGCCGCTGCTTTCCATCGGCGCCAGCCTCGTCATGGTGGTGCTCATCCTTCTCCAGGACGGCACCGGCGGCAGCGGCAGGCGTTTTGTTGCCATTGATTTGGAGCCGGATGAAGCGGCAGCCTACGTGACGCAGGAGCAGGTCTCCCGCACGGGCGTGCTTCTCGGCGCAGCTTTTGAGATGAAGCAGCCCGTGCTCATCGAGCCCCTCACCATGCCAGACACACCCTGGGCAAAGCTGAAAAACACCAACAACGTGCAGCCCGCGGACCTGACCCAGAGCGGACGTGAACGTCGCGGAAATTTCTTCCAAAGCCGTGCGGAGCAGGGGCAGGTGCTGCGCGCCGCCGTCTCCACTCGCGCACGCCTGGAACTCAAAGCTGGTGCCGCGCCCGATGCCGCCCCGACTTTAATTTCGGCACTCGGCTTCACCGTGGATGAGTTGTTTTATACAGATTCCTCGGGCGCGCGCTGGCGTCTGGAAAAACCGCTGAGCACGGGCCAGAGCGCGATGCTGGTCAAAACAGATGACAGCGCTCACCGGCTGGGGCGCGAGGCAGCCATGCAGCCTGCGGTGCAATCCTTGCGTGACCAGATCGCCGTGGTCGGCAAGGACCGGCGCTCGTTCTTCGTTGCCACGGCCCGGAAGGCACCGGATTTCACACTCGACACCCTGTCCTCCATCCGCTGGGAGGACGATCGCATTGTTGTCTTCGGTCCGGTCACGCAGCCCTGAACTCCGCATCTTCGATCTTCATGTCATCGTCTGTTTCAAACTCCGCCCCTGCTCACGAGATGGACCGCAGCCAGCCTGCAGTCGTGGTGGAGGATCTGCACCGCACCTTTGGCACCCTGAAGGCGGTGGATGGCGTGTCCTTCAGCATTGATCACGGACGGGTGGTTGGCTTCGTTGGCGCTAATGGTGCGGGCAAAACCACCACCATGCGCATCATGGCCACGCTTGATTCTCCCGGCAGCGGCAGGGTTTGCATGGGCGGGCACAACGTCGTGCATCATCCGGCCAAAGTGCGCCGTCTGCTGGGCTGGATGCCGGACAGCTTCGGCACCTATGAGCACATGACCGTGCTCGAATACCTCGACTTCTATGCGCGTGCCCTCGGCTTCAAAGGCGCGGATCGTCTGCGGCGCATTCAGGAGGTGATGGACTTCACCGATCTTACACCGCTGGCCGACCGCATGAGCAACAAGATGTCGAAAGGCCAGACGCAGCGGCTCTGCCTCGGCCGCGCGCTGCTGCATGATCCGCAGATTCTCATCCTCGATGAGCCAGCGGCAGGCCTCGATCCCAAGGCACGCGTGGAGCTGAAAAACCTCATTCGCATTCTGGCGCAGGAGGGCAAGACCATCCTCATCAGCTCCCACATCCTCAGCGAACTCGGGGAAATGTGCGACAGCCTGCTCTTCATCGACAAAGGCCGTATCGTGCATCATGGCGACGCCGAAAGCATGATGCGCGGCACCGAGAAAGCCGGCGAGACACTCGTTCACGTGCAGATTGCCGGTGAACCCGCCAAGCTTATCGAATGGGCGCTCACCGCTCCGTTGATCAAGATTGAAGAAGAGACGAAGCGCGGCGCACGCCTGCGTATTCAGTCTGCCGATGATGCCACACTGGCGGGCGTGCTGCGCCGCATGATCCAGGACGGCCTGCCGGTGCTCGACTACCACCGCGAGGAGCGCCGGCTCGAAGATGCGTTCATCGACATGCTCGGCCAGATTGACAACAACACGTTCAAAGGCCAGCCACCCGAAGTTCGGTCGCAAAAAAGCGCAGAATAATGAATCAAAACCACAGCCTCTTTTTTGCAGCTTTTTGCGTTTCTTTGCGGCCATCTCATTCATGAACGCCGTTCCCGCCATCATGGATTTTCCCGACCGCCTTTCGCCGATGGTGGTCAAGGAGCTGCGGCAGGGGCTGCGCACGCGGCTGTTCGGCGGCGTGCTGCTCACGCTGCATCTGATGCTGGTGCTGCTCACACTCATGAGCGGTGGGGCGGAAAATGCCGCCGTGGTAAGCGGATGGTTCGACGGCATCGTCACGCTTGTGCTGTGCATCATCATGCCGCTGCGCGGGTTTTCCGCCGTGGCGGATGAGTTGAAGTCCGGTACGCTGGACATGCTGGCGCTCACCCGGCTCTCAGCCGGGCGCATCATCTTCGGCAAATGGGCCGCCATCGCCTCGCAGTCGCTGCTGCTCATGCTCAGCATCATGCCTTACGTGGTCGCGCGTTTCGTGTTTGGCGGGTTGGATCTGTTCGGCGAGATCGCGGCATTGTTTTACAAATGGCTGGCCGGTGTGGTTTTGGCGGCAGTGATCGTGGCGCTTTCCACCCAGCGCCAGTTCTGGCTGCGGGCCGTCGTCGTGTTCCTGCCGCTGCTGATCGGTGGCTGTGGCGCGGCTTCTTTCATCATGATCTCACGCATGGGTGGCGGGATGTCTTCGGGCTTGGTGTTCACCTCCTTCACCAAGTCAGGTGGCGGCGGTTCCGCGTTGCTGGTGCTGGGCATGGCCGCGTGGGCCATTTTCTTCTTTCTCAGTCTGGCCGCCACGCGCATCGCGCCAGCCGCTTCACTATTGAGTGTGATCAAACGCTCCGTTCATCTGGTCATGATTCTGTCATTGATGATTGTGGGCTTGTTGACCGGATCCAGTGCCGCCATGGGCATGACGGCTGCGGGCGTGCTCTCACTCGTGATGCTGGATGCCCTGACCGAGCGGGTGAACGAAGTGCCCTCGGTGTATGCCGCGTTTTATCAGCGTGGCTGGCCGGGCCGGGTGGCGCTGTGGCTGCTGGCGCCGGGCTGGGTCACAGGGATGGTTTACTCGGCACTGCTGGTGGCGCTGGTGACAGTATACGTGGGATGGACCCGCAGTGTGGAAGAGGCGAAGCTGGTCGCCGTGAGCGCTTGCGGGACATGGATGATCGCGGCCTTGGTGCAGCTTTTTTCCACACGCAAGTCACGTGATCTGCTGCCGCCGTTCATCATCTTCTGGTTGATTGTAAACGTGCTGATTGCGACCTTTGGCAGCCTGTTGATGATGCCTTTGACCATGAAGGGCACCACGGCTTGGTTCACCTGCGCACTGCCGCAGTTTTTGCCCACGGGTTATGTGACCGCTCAGGCGGGAGACAAGGCGGCTCTTCTCAATCTCGGCATGCTCAGTGCCTGCATCTGGCCTGCAGTGCTGCTGATTGCCGCAGTGTTTGCCTGGGGGCACGCACGCGCTGCGCGGCAGGAAGGCTGGCGCATGATTCATGGCGATCAAGGAGGCTCTGCAGTCTGACATGAACACGCCACTGCCAATGCTGCGTGATTTCAGTGATCGCTTCAGCCCGATCGTCGTCAAGGAATTGCGCCAGGGCCTGCGCACGCGGTTCTTCACATCGGCGCTGATCTTGTTCCACACCCTCATCATACTGCTTCTCGTCTCAGTGACGTTTGGTGCGCCTGTGGAGGCCGTGAACGGCATTTTCTGGGGCATCGCAGCTTTCATGCTGCTGGCGGTCATGCCTCTGCGTGGCTTTGCAGCTCTGCATACCGAAGCCACCGATGGCACGCTGGACATGCTGACGCTGACCTCCATCGCATCGTTTCGCATCCTTTATGGAAAATGGGTCGCGCTTTACAGCCAGTCGCTGCTGGTGGCAGGTTCCATTCTGCCCTACATGGTCGCTCGTTACTTCTTTGGCGGCGTTGAAATCCTGCGGGAGGTCGTGGCGCTGGTGGTGCTGGCTCTCGGCTCCGGCCTCATTACAGCGGCGTTGCTGGCCTTTTCTTCGCAGGGGCCGGTGCTATTGCGCATCTTTCTGGCGTTGTGTGTGGGTGCGGGGGCGGTGCCGCTGGGGTTCTTCACCGCGTTCCTCGTTTCAGCGTCGCAGGCAGACTCACTGGTGCGCGAATTCTTTGCGCTCGATCGTTGGCAGCAGTGCAGCATTATCGGCGGCATTCTGGCTCTGGTGGTCTATGCCGTGTATTACTTTCTGGCTCTCGGCTCCTCACGCATCGCTCCACCATCGGAGAATCACAGCACGCTGAAACGCCTCATCGCACTGGCCGTGCATGGAGTTTTGATGGTGACCGGCCTGCTGCTGTGTTTTCTCAACACGGAGCCACGGGTTGCTTTTTGGGTCTATATTCCCCTCATGTTCCTGACGCTCATCGTTTGCATGGATGTGCTGACGGAAGAGATGCCGCGCTACCCCACCGCCGTGGCGGTGCTGGCACGGCGTGGGCATTTGGGCAGGCTGGCAGGCAGACTCTTATACCCCGGCTGGGCTTCCGGCGTGATGTTCTCCGCCGTTTTGTGTGGGATGGCGTTGGTTATTCTTGCGGGCATCACATTGCAGTCTTCTTCAATTCATTGGGATGTGGGCCCGTTTCCACCCTTTCTCTGCTTGTTCCTTGCCGTCTTCGTGCCGGTGATCCTGCGCATCAACCGAACGAACACTTTTGTGAACTGGTGGGTGGTGCAGCTTTGCGCAGTGGTTCTCGGGATCATGCTTATGATGTTTTGCTTCACCATGAATGCGCGTGGGTTGGGCGTCATCGGCATGTTCACCCCCATCACCACGTTGTTTGGTGTCGAGTGTGTGGAGTACGGCAGCCGTGGCGCCGTCGTGTTCCTTGGCTGTGTGTTCAGCTCAATTTGGCTCCTCGCCGCCATGGTGCGTGCAACGACGAATTTCAAAACCTACTCCACGCTCGAATCCGAAGCGCTTGAGCATGCCGGTCAGGAACCCCCCTCGCAATTATGACGCTGCTTGAAGATGCCAGCGCATTGCGCACGCTGCACATCCGCGCACGTGGCTGGGCGCGTGTGCTGAAGCTGCCCTTCCGTCAGCAGCGCTGGCGCGGCCATGCAGGGGAATTCCTCGGCGGCGGCACCGGCAGCAGTCTCGATTTCCAGGACCACCGCCTCTACCTGCCCGGTGACGATCCACGCCAAATCAACTGGCAGGCCTACGCCCGCACCGGCACCTACTCGATGAAGCTCTATCGCGAGGAGGTGCGCCCGCTCGTCGATGTGATCCTGGACGTCTCGGCCTCTATGTTCGCCTTTGAAGCCAAAGAGCAGCGCGCGCTGGAATTGTTTGCCTACACCGTCGAGTCGGCTCTGCAGTCCGGCGCCACGCTGCGCTGCTACGCAGTCGCCGGAGCACAGCATCAATTGCTGGAGCCGGAAGTCATTCTCAGCGGCCAGTGGCACGCACGCGTCAGCGCCTTGATCCCCACCCAGGAAACTCCAGTGCTAAACCGTCTCCCCCTGCGTGCCGGGGCCATGCGCGTCTTCATCAGCGACCTGCTCTTTGCCACCGAACCGGAAGCCATGCTCGCCTGCCTTAGTACACGCAGCGGTCGCGGCATCGTCTTCGCTCCGCAGTCTCAGGAGGAGGCCGATCCCGGCTGGGACGGCAACTACGAATTCATCGACCCCGAGACCGGCCTGCCACACGAGCACCGGGTCGAAGCCGCGCTGCTGCAACGCTATGAGGCAGCCTACCGCCGCCATTTTGAATTGTGGAAAGCCGCCGCCCAGAAACACGGCATCGCACTGGTCCGCGTGGCGGCTGAAGCGGACTTTCAAAAGGCGCTGCAACTCGAAGGCCTTTCCAGTGGAGCTGTGGAAACCGCATGAATCTCACCCTCGCCAATACCTGGGGCCTGTGGGCGCTACTCGGTCTTCCGGTCGTGATTGCCATTCACTTCCTTCAGCGGCGCAACCGCCGCGTGCCTGCCACCACGCTCTTTCTGCTGCAGCAGATGAAACGCGAAAGCCGCACCGGCAGCCGCTTTGAGCGCCTGCGCACTTCCATCCCGTTCTGGCTCCAGCTTTTGATGGTGCTGCTGCTTACCTGGCTGCTGGTGCAGCCTCGCTGGCTCAAACACGATGCCGTGCAGCGCATCGCCATCGTGATGGACACCTCCGCAAGCATGCAGGCATTTCGTGCGCCCGCATCGAAGGCGGTGGATGAAGTGCTCGGCCTCCTCGAAGGACCGCTGGCACGGGCGGAACTCACGCTGCTGTCCTCAGATGCCGAAGCACCGAGTCTCTACCACGGCACGCTGGCCGCTGAACTGCGCCAGTCGCTGGATCACTGGCAGCCGCTGCTCGGCGTGCATGATTTCACACCCTCACTGCGCATCGCACGTGGCCTCGTCGGGCCGCAGGGCGTCGTGGTGCTCGTTACCGATCATCCCCTGCCTGTGCCTCCAATGTTTGGTGCCCAGGTGGTTTCCGTGGGTCAGGAAACCGACAACGTCGGCTGGGCAGGCGTCACCGTGGAAGAAAAAGATGGCCAGTGGGTATGGCATGCGCTGGTGAAAAATTACAGCCGCACCGCGCAGGAGCGTCAGTGGCGCGCGCAGGCCGGTGCTGCGGAATCACCCTGGAAGCCAGTCAAACTCGGCCCCGGAGAAACCCAGACGCTCTCGGGTCCTTTCCCCGCCGGTGAGATCCAGCAGATCGCGCTCCACCTTAGCGAAGACGCGCTCTCACTCGACAACGATCTGCCACTCGTGCGTCCCCAGCCCAAGGTGCTCTCACTCTGTCCGCTTGAAGGCAAAGTGCCGTTGCTCGCAGAGTTGTTCAGCCGCTACGCGCACCTGCGCATGGTCGCTGTTCCGGGCGAGTCAGATCTCGTCGCTGCCGTGATGACACCGAGCTTCGCACTACCGGAGCAGCGTCACGGCTGTTTTTTTCAAGCGCCGGCAGATGAAACCGCCCCCTATCTCAAAGGCAGCATCGTCGCCGAACCCCATGCGCTGGTGGAAGGACTGAACTGGCAGGGCCTGCTCGTGCGCGAATCGATAGCCATGCCTCGGCAGTCCCAGGATCGTGTCCTCCTCTGGCAAGGAGAGCGCCCTCTCATCGTCCTGCGCATGATGCCCGCAGGCGGGCGTCAGTTGATCTGCCAGTTTGATTTGGAAACCTCCAATGCACGCAAACTGCCCGCCTTCGCCGTGCTGCTGCATCGCTTTCTCGAAGAATTGCGCACCGACAAACTCGCTCCCGAAGCCGCCAACTTCGACGTGCGCCAGCACCTCGTCGTCGCGCATCGTCAGGATGCCGAAGCCGCTCCATTGAAGCTCGGAGATCAGGAAATCCCTCTCACCCAGGCCCGTCTCTTGCGCGCCCCTGCAAAACCCGGCCACTTCACCATTCATCAGGGTGAAACCCTCCTCCTCACCGCCGCCGCGCATTTCGCCGACACTCGCGAGGCCGACCTCACCCAGGCAAAGCCGTTCAACGAACTCGACAAGATCAAAGCCGTGCAAATCGAGACCCTGCACGAGACCGATCCCAACTGGCGGCTGTGGCTTCTCATCCTGCTGCTTCTGCTATTGGGCAGTTGGTGGTTTACGAATTCCAGACGCGAAATGAAGGAGGTATCGCGCGCATGATGTTCCGCCACCCAGAATGGTTCGCGCTACTGCCCGTGCTGCTGCTCGCAGGCTGGCTCCTGCCACGCCTCATGCTCATGCGCCCGGTGCGGCTGCTGCTCGTCGCTTTGATCACGCTGACCCTGGCACAGCCGCAGTGGCGGCGTCTCGCGGACGGCGTGGATCTCTGGGTGCTGCTGGACTCTTCCACCTCAGCCGAGCAGCCGATGGCCAAGGGCATGCAGGAATGGGAGAAGCTGCTCGAAAAAAGCCGGGGCCGCGAAGACCGCATCTTTTACCTCAACTATGCGGCGGAGGTGATGAAGCGCGGTGCGGAAGGCGCGGAGATGTATGCCCGCAATCAAACACAAACGCGCACCGCTCAGGCCGTGGCTCAGGCGCTCGCTTTTGCCCAACGTGAAGGCCGCGGTAGGCCGGCGCGCATCCTGGCCATCACCGACGGTTATTCCACCGAGCCCCTCACAGGCCTCGCCTCCAAACTCACGCAGCAGGGCGTTGAGCTGGACTACCGCCTCGCTCGTGAAATCGAGACCACCGACTACCGGGTCTCCGCCATGAAGCTCCCTGCGCGCGCGCAGCTTGGCGAACCGTTTCTGATCGAAATCGAACTGCGCGGCACGACTGATGGCAAGGTGCCGCTCACCCTCCTGCGCAATGGCCGAGAACTTAAAACAAGCGAAGTGGCTGTGAAGCTTGGCAGCGGCATGATCCGCTTCACCGATCGCCTGCCTGCGGCCGGTGTAGCGCATTACGAAGCCATCATCCAGCCCGGCAAAGACGCGCACTCGGGCAACAACCGCCATGAGGCCATGATCGAGATCGCCGGCGGTCCCCGTGTGCTGCTGCTAACAAAGTATACAAATGATCCCGTCGCAGAAACATTGCAGCGGCAGGGATTCACCGTCGAGACCGTCACGGAGCTGCGCTCACTGCGTCCCGGCCAGCTGGCTGGAGTGAAGTGCGTCATCTTCAACAATGTCCCTGCATTCGAGCTGCCCTCCGAGTTTCTCCCGGCCATGGATTTCTACGTGCGCGAGCAGGGCGGCAGTGTCCTCATGGCGGGTGGCAAACAGAGCTTTGCGGCCGGCGGCTACTTTGAATCTCCACTCGATCCACTGCTGCCCGTGTCCCTTGAAATGAAGCAGGAGCACCGCAAGCTCATGGTGGCCATGGCCATCGTCATGGACCGCAGCGGCTCCATGGGCATGACCGTGCAAAACGGCTTCACCAAAATGCAGCTCGCCGACGAGGGCGCTGCCAATGCCATCCGCTTCCTCGGTCCGCAGGATCTGCTTGCGGTTTATGCCGTGGACAGCGAAGCCCATGAAATGGTGCCGCTCCAGCAGGTGGGACCGAACCGCGAAAAAATGGAGAGCGCCGTGCGCCGCATCGAAAGCACCGGCGGCGGCATCTATGTCTACAACGGCCTCAAAGCCGCATGGGATCAGCTCAAATCAGCGCCCGTCGGCCAGCGCCACATCATTCTCTTCTCCGACGCCGCTGACTCCGAGCAGCCCGATGCCTATCAGAGTCTGATCGATGACATCACCAAGAACGGCGGCACCGTCAGTGTCATCGCCCTCGGCAAACGCAGCGATCCCGATGCATGGCTGCTCGATGACATCGCCAAGCTCGGCAAAGGCCGCATCTTTTACACCGACAAAGCGGAGGAACTCCCGAGCATCTTCAGCCAGGAAACCGTCGCCGTGGCACGCAGCGCCTTCATTGCCGAACCCGTCGGCACCAAGGCGGCCGGCGGCTGGTTTGAGATCAGCAGCCAGACCTTCGATTGGCCCAAGGAAGTGGACGGCTTCAATCTCAGCTACCTGCGCGAGTGGGCCAGCCAGGCGCTCATCTCGCAGGATGAATACGCAGCACCCCTAATCGCCTTCGGCCCTCGTGGCACCGGTCGCACGGCCGCCGTCAGTTTTCCCCTCGGCGGCGAGCACTCCCAGCGCGTGCGTGACTGGCCCAAATACGGCGACTTTTTGCAAACACAGGTGCGCTGGCTCATGGGTGAGACCGTGCCGCCCGGCATCGGCGTTCGGCATCGCATTGACGGCAATACCCTCACTTTGGATCTGCTCTACGACGAGGAATGGGAGCCCAAACTGCGCACCAAAGCCCCGCGTGTGGTGCTGGCGCATGGCCTGCGTGCCGAGGGCTCGCATGAGCTCGCCTGGGAACGTGTCGCCCCCGGCCATTTCCAGACCAGCACCGAACTTCCCGAAGGCGAAATGGTGCGCGGAGCCGTGCAGGTTGGCGGTCAGGCGATCAGCTTCGGTCCCACCCTCGTCGGCACCAGCACCGAGTGGGCCTTCGATGAAGCACGTGTGGAGGAACTGCGCCGCGTTTCCCAAACCAGCGGTGGTCGTGAGTTATTGGAAATGAGCCAGGCATGGCGCAGCCCCCCCACTCCCCGCTTCACCGATCTCGGTCTGTATCTGCTGATCGTCACACTGCTGCTCCTGCTGTTCGAAGCTTTCGTGACACGCACCGGATGGAAACTGCCACAGTTGGCGCGTGCCGGGGCTACGCAGCGGTCCAAGGTCGTCAAACCATCCCGCGAAGCCGTGCAGCACCAGCAACGGCTGCAGCCAACGCCACCCGTGGAAGCGCCAAAAGCCACGGTCACGGAGCAGGCGGCAAAATCCCAACCCGCCACTGATGCCGAGCGCCAAAGCCGTTTTCAGCGTGCGAAGAAACACTGATGCAAAAACCACCTTGGATGCGCTCCGGGGAACGCTCGGATGAAGGCTTGCGTGTCTTTGAGGGTGGAATTAGAATTAACCATGGTTCCCATCCTGAGACAGCCGGGCTTTCAACAGCGTGCCATGCCGCTGTCGATCAAAGCGTGGCATCAAATGATCGCCACCGGTCTTGCTCCAGCACGGGCTGAACTCATCAGGGGGGTGATTGTCGAAAAAATGAGCAAGTCCATCATCCACACCAAGCTGTCCGCGAGAATGTTCGCCTTGCTTCAAAAGCTCGTGGGAACTCAAATGTGGGTCCGCAAGGAAGATCCCCTGACCTTGACGGATTCAGAGCCAGAGCCCGATGCCTCGGTTGTTGCAGGAAAGGAAGAAGACTTTCAAAGTCATCCCACAACGGCTCTCCTCGTGGTTGAGGTGTCAGTTTCCAGTCTCAATGAAGACCGTGAAATGGCTGATCTGTATGCAGAAAATGGTGTGGCCGAATATTGGATCGTTAACGGCCAGGAGCGGTGCATTGAATGTTATCGTGATCCTTCAGCCGGCCGCTATCAAACGCAGCTTCGCATCACCGAAGGCTCCCTCCTTCAGAGCACCGCACTGCCAGCAGTGAGCGTGGACATCGCCGAATTGTTTGCGGGTATCGGCACCTGATCCCCGCGGGAAGGCCTGGAATGCCCAGATGAACGCTTGAGCGACTTCGATCCAGACTCTTTTCCAACGGCTCATGGTACTAAACTGCCGTTCTTTGTCTTTCGAGACAAAGAATCCGGCGTGGCAGCGTTCTTTGGAGACATTCAAATCCATCGCCGCTCATCATGCCCACATCTCGCCGCTCCTTCCTCAAGAACTCCACTCTAGCCTCCGCCGCTGTCGCCTTTCCGGCTTTCGTGCGTGGCCAAAATCTCAACAGCAAGCTCCAGGTGGCCTGCGTGGGCGTGAATGGCATGGGCTACAGTGATCTGCACAACGTGGGCTCGCACGCGGCGGTGAAGTTCGTCGGCTTCTGCGATGTCGATGCAAATCGCTTCGACAAGGCCGACGCAGAGTTTCCGGGTGTGAAGCATTTCTCCGACTATCGTGAGATGTTCAGCACGCTGGGCGACGGCTTCGATGCGGTGACGGTGGGCATTCCTGATCACATGCATGCACCGGTGGCCGTGGCCGCGATGCAGAAGGGCAAGCACATCTACTGCCAGAAGCCGCTGGCGCACACGGTCTGGGAGGCACGGCAGATGAAGCTGTGGGCGGAGAAGAAAAATCTCACCACTCAGATGGGCAAT
>DLGZ01000085.1 GCA_002482965.1 Verrucomicrobiaceae bacterium UBA7681
GTGAAGGATAACACAAGATTATGTCGCATATACGGGCAACATATGAGCTTCATCGTTACTGCCGGGCTACTGACCCCGACTTTTTAGCGGCGCTTCGGCTATACTCTCGCTTAATTCCAGGCCCGCTGAGAACCAGTTCTAACGAAATAACGTATTGGCTGGAGCATTATCAGAAATTCAACCCTGATGAACTATGCATCTGTGGGCTGTATTGTAATGATACAATCATTGGCTATGCGGAATTCGCATATCTGCATCAAGACCGAGTTATCACTTTTGATTATTTGGTGCTGCATGAGCAACACCGCAGTCACGGTGAATATTTTATGTTTGTAAAGCTATTGCAGCAATGGATAGATGAGCAAAATTGGGAGATCGATTATTGGGTAACCGAGGTGCCACTTGTTTTTGAAGATTCCAAGCCAACGACAGCTACATCTTTGGTCGCTTTGCTACACCAAATTGGTTTTGCTGTCGCGAATGCCCCATATTTCCAACCTCAATTAGGTGTCAATAACGCTCAGAGTGACTTGGCATCACACTTTTTAATTCGTCCACCAAGCGATCTTATATTTATTAGCTCCCAAGCATATTTAAAATTGGTGGAAGCGGTTTATTTTAAATATTATTGGCGGTGGTATGAGCCTTTCATTGATAACCCAGATGACTATAAGCGACTGCTTAAAAAGCGATTTTCCGAGATCAAATCTGCCGCTCAACAACTCAAGCAGATAGATTTAAACGGCATAATTAAATCTTCGGATGCTCCTACCTCATCACCATCTCCAACTCGTTCAAAGCGAAAGCAAAATCACATCAATGCCCTTTGTGCCGCAGCCGTAGTGCTCCTCGTTTGCTTTTTTCTACTTCTTTTTCAGAAGCTCTTTGAGCGGGATGTAAACACGGTCTTGAGCTTGCTGGGGGCATCCATACTAGTCGCCTGCATCACATTTGCGTTGTTTTATACACGAGGAAAGTGGGTTCTAACCCAGGTGCTTGAGTTTTTCATTTCTTGGAGCAAAAGAAAATAACATTGGTGCAAAAGCGATTGAGAAATGGAATCCTGCAAATAGCTGGTTCGAATCTACAGAATTTCGCTGCGAGTTTTGCATTCTTTGTCATTCTGTAAACCAGAGATGACAGGGTATGTGTTCTAGAAACAGAGATAATTTTTACGCCTAATACATCAAGAATTCCGCGAATATACGTTTCAGAATATACCCACAAGCGGACCTTTCTATCGTGGTAAAATGTTGTGACGAGCGCTGTGGTATTCATAAATCCACGCCTAAATATATAATCCCAGCTCCAACTGGTCTCAAACTCGATAAATAAATGTCCCTTATCTTTTGTTACCCTCACGAGAGAGGCGAGTGCTACTGCCATATCGCAGTAATTGAGTACACTTCCCACACATACTGAGACGTCAAAGTGCCCATCTTCAAATGGTAGGTCGTGGATGTCGGCTACGAAGGATCGGTCGGATTCAGGCAAATGTCGCTCCGTGAGATCGACATGATAAACGTTCTCCTCGGGGAAAGTGCAATCTTCACCACCGGATCCCGCATTTAAAATTGATGTAGCAGGAGTGACTGGAATTATTTGCCTGTGCCGATTGATGAACCCATGAACCCACTGATGCGTGGTGTTGTGCCAGAGATCAGCCGGATCGTAAATTCTAGGCAATAGGTTGTAAAAGCCCTGAACTTCAAGGGGCTCAATGCGGGTGAGGTTAACGTCTGAGTGGTCGATAATCTTGTGTTATCCTTCACACAAGCGCTCGGCAAGCAAAAAACAGCCAAATTTTCACCTTGCTTAGGTGTTGTATTTAATCTGGACGGCGCACCCATTTCCGTCTTCCGCAAGATCAGAGCACCGTCTTCCCACCTACGAAGAGATCATCCAGTTTCCCGCTCGCTCTCGCTGAGCGGCACCGCAGCCTAGCAGCTTCCGCCCCCCTCACTTGCCAGTCTCACGCAACAAACGCATCTCCGGCCCTTTCCTTCCCTTCTTTAGGCCACCCTCCGGTTTCCGTGCATTCCGTGGTTGATCCATTCTGAAAAACTCTGTGTCCATCATGCCTCTGTGGTGAATGCCTGTCGTTTCACCCTCATTTTTCCTCCGTTTTTTTGCGTACCTTTGCGGCAATCCCTCCGGCTCCCCATTTTCTACGCTGCCTCTTCTCAGCGTCCCATCAGCGGTTAAAAAAACCGCCCCATTCACTGAGACCTTCCTCACACCCCACACCCTCCGAATTTCTGGCATTCAATGTTGAATGTTCATTGTTCAATGTTGGATGTTTTCCGCCCCTTTCCCCTCCGTTTTGGCGTCTCTTTGCGGCCACGCCTCCGCCCCAAAGCAACGAAATCTTCACAATCTACCGCTCCCCCTCCCTCTCCCACGCGGCTTCCCTCCACTCCCGCCCCTCCACGGTCACAATTCCGTCACCCAACACCGACTTCCCAACAACCACCGTCAACATCCTCCACTCCCAGCAAATCATAAATCATAAATCATAAATCGTAAATCATAAATCCCCTCCCCCTCCCCCGCCGCCCCATGCTCTCCATCCTCCAATCAAGCGCCCAAGCCGCCGGTGTGATGGACACCGACATCCAGGCCGCGCTCGACACCGCCGCAGGCGGCGGCATCTCCCCCGTCCTCGCCCTCATCGAAAGCGGAGCCGTTGACGAGCGCCTCTTCTCCCGTCACCTCGCCGACTCCCTCGGCTGGCCCTGGGTCGAAACCCCACGGCCCGAAGCCGACGACGCCGCCGAGCTCAAGCGCCTCATTCCCGCACGCTTCGCCGTCCGCCACCAGGTCTTCCCCGTCGGCTTCGGTCACGGTCGCGTGTCAACCACGTCACACCAGCCCGTGGTAGATCCTTCATCTCCCCAAAAGCGCACCCTCAAACTCGCCTGCCACGACCCCTGCGACCTCCTCGCACGCCAGGCCGTCGCCCGTCAGTCCGAACTCCCCGTCGAGTGGTGCCTCACACCCCGCACCGAACTCCTCAGCGCCGTCCAGCAGCTCTACGGCGTCGGCGCCGAAACCTTCGACGCCCTCATCGCCGCCGGCGGCGGCAGCACCGACGACCAGCACCTGCGCGATGAAGCCAACGTCATCGACGACGAAGACGAAGACGCCTCCGTCGTCAAATTCGTCAATCAGATCATCCGCGAAGCCCTCGCCCAAAAAGCCACCGACATCCACGTCGAGCCCCAGCCCGATAGCTTGCGCATCCGCTACCGCATCGACGGCTTCCTCCACGAAATCCCCGTCCCCGAAAACATCAAATCCCTCCAGGCCTCCGTCATCGCCCGCATCAAGGTGATGAGCAAACTCGACATCGCCGAGAAGCGCCTCCCGCAAGACGGCCGCATCAATCTCAAAGCCGACGGCCACTCCATCGACGTCCGCGTCGCCTGCATCCCCAGCGTCGAAGGCGAATCCATCTCCCTCCGCCTCCTCGGCCAGGAACGCTTCACCCTCGACCGCCTCGGCCTCAGCACCGAGCACCGCGAGAAGATCGAACTCCTCCTCGCCAAACCAAACGGCATCGTCCTCGTAACCGGCCCCACCGGCTCTGGCAAATCCACCACTCTCTACACCTTCCTCTCCCAGCTCAACAGCGTCCACCGCCGCATCGTCACCATCGAAGACCCCGTCGAAAACAAGCTCCCCGGCATCGTCCAGATCCCCGTCAAAAACGAAATCGGCCTCACCTTCGCCAGCGGCCTCCGCAGCATTTTGCGGGGTGACCCCAATGTCGTCATGGTCGGAGAAATCCGCGACCTCGAAACCGCCGAGATCGCCGTCCGCGCCTCCCTCACCGGCCACCTCGTCTTCTCCACCCTCCACACCAACGACGCCGTCGCCGGCATCACCCGCCTCATCGAGATGGGCGTGAAGCCCTTCCTCGTCGGCACCGCCGTCCGCGCCTTCATCGCCCAGCGCCTCGTCCGCTGCCTCTGCTCATCCTGCAAAGAGCCCGCCAACTACAAGCGCGACGAACTCACCAAACTCGGCTTCCCCGAAGTCAAAAAAAGCAATCAACTCTACCGCGCAGCCAAAGGCGGCTGCCAGCAATGCCGTGGCACCGGCTACTCAGGCCGCGTCGCCCTCTACGAGATCGCCCTCATGACCCCCGCCATGCAGGCCCTCGTCGCCCAGCGCGCCTCCGAAGCCGACCTCCAAACCCAGGCCCGCAAAGACGGCTTCGTCCCCATGCGCGACTACGGCCTCCAAAAAGCCCTCGATGGCATCACCACCCTCGAAGAGGTCGCGCGAGTGACCAGCGAAGAACTCGAATGATCTTCGCCTTCCAAGCCCTGTCCGCCGATGGCTCCGTCAAATCCGGCTCCATCGAAGCCGCTGATCGCGGCGATGCATTGCGCCAATTATCCCGGCGCGGATTGCAGGCCCGCTCCATCCAGTCCCAAACCGCCACAATTGCGAAATCCGACACAACGAGCAGCGACTCTGTCTTAACCCTCTCAAAGGCCGACGTCATCCGCTTCACCGAAGACATGGGCGACCTCCTCGCCTCCGGCCTCCAGGTCGAGCAGGCATTGCAAGCTTTGGAAAATCGCAGCGCCTCCAAAATCGGCACCCTCGCCACACGCGTCCGTGCCCTCGTGCGCGACGGCGTGCCACTCTCTGCATCCCTGCGCCAAGCCTCGCCCGCCTTCGATGAACTCTACTGCAACATGGTCGCCGCCGGAGAGAACAGCGGCGCCCTCGATGACATCATGGACCGCCAGGCCCGCCACCTCCGCCTGATGGAAGCCGTCCAGGCCAAGGTCGTCGGTGCACTCATTTACCCAGCCTTCCTCATCAGTGCTGGTGGTGCGCTTGCACTCGTCATGGTGACATACCTGCTGCCCAAGCTCGCCTCCCTGCTCACCGGCTCCGGCAAAGAGCCCCCCTTCATGATCAAGGTCAGCCTCGCCCTCTCCGACCTGCTCAAAAACTACTGGTGGGCGCTCGGCATTGCACTGGGCTGCATCGTGATGCTCCTCTTTGCCCTGCGCAAAACGCCCGGCTTCCAGTCCTGGTGGCACCGCGTCTTGATCAAGATGCCCGGCATCCGCGACATCACCCGAGCGCGCTTTGAGCTGCAATTCTTTGAAACACTCGGCAGCCTGTTGCGCGGTGGTGTGCCACTGATCCATGCGTTGGAACTGGTGCGCCGTGCTGTGACCAATCTGCACCTCAAGCATGCCCTCGGCCAGGCAGAAGCCTTGGTGCAAGAAGGCGCATCATTGAGTCATGCGATGAAAAAGACGCAGGCCCTCGATTCACAGGCCATCGATGTCATCCGCATCGGCGAAGACACCGGCCACCTCGCCGTAGTGCTGGGCAAAGCAGCTGCACGCATGGACACGCAACTCACGCGCACCATTGAGCGAGTCACCGCCCTCATCCAGCCCTGCCTCCTGCTCATCATGGCCGCCCTCGTCGGCACTCTTGTCTACACCATGGTCAACATCGTCTTCTCAACCCTCAGCCAGCTCAGGCATTAATTCACATGAAAC
Organism: Verrucomicrobiaceae bacterium UBA7681; assembly: GCA_002482965.1. Classification (GTDB taxonomy): domain Bacteria; phylum Verrucomicrobiota; class Verrucomicrobiia; order Verrucomicrobiales; family Verrucomicrobiaceae; genus Prosthecobacter. The sequence continues at coordinate 5,538 of DLGZ01000085.1, forward strand.
AACCCCGCTCCACTTCATTCCACTCCAAGGCCTTCACATTGCTCGAAATGATGGTCGTCCTGCTCATCATTGCGCTGATTCTCGGAACGGTAGCCTTCATGGTGCAGGGCATCCAGGGCGATGCCGAACACGTCACCACCGGCGCGAAGATCAAAAGCCTCGAAGTCGCGCTGACCTCCTACAAGATCAGCAACCTGACCTACCCCACGCAGGAACAGGGGCTGGATGCACTGGTGTCGCGCCCAAGTGCAGACCCCAAGCCCAAGCGCTGGACACAGCTCGCCAAACCCGAAAGCCTGATGGACCCCTGGGGGCACAAGCTGGTGTATCGCAATCCCGGCAAACACAATGATCGCGGCTACGATGTCTTGTCCCTCGGCGCGGACGGATTGGAGAACACCGAAGATGATATTGGCAACTGGTAGCAAAATGAAGGCCTTCACGCTGCTGGAGATGATCGTGGTGCTCGCCATCGCGGCGCTCGTCATTGGCATCGGAGCGGGAGCCGTGCAGCGCCTCACGGAGGAGCATGAACTGCTGCGTGTGGCCCATGATGCTGAGCGCGTGCTGATGCAAGCCATGACACGCACACTCAACACGGTGCAACCGCAGGTGGTTGATCTGAATAGCTTGAGCCAGAAGGCAAAGCTCACCGTGAGGCATGCGGGTAGCGAGGCGTTTGTTTCGACCAAAGATCAACTTCTGCGGCTACGACCCGGTGGCTTGTGTGAGCCGCTGACGCTGCGCTGGCAGCAAGGCTCTGCATGGGTCAGCGCCACGCTGGACCCACTGACGGCCGGGTTCATTGATCTGGAGGAAAGCCTGTGAAACGCAAGGGCTTCACCCTTTTGGAGACGCTGCTGGCGCTGATGGTCTTCAGCATGGCGGTGGTGGCGCTGGTGGAGGCGGTGCATCAACTGGGAGAGCACACTCTGCTGCGCCGGCATGAGGCCGCTGTGCAGGAACGCATGCGCTCGCTTCTTGTGGAACACACGCGCAGGCCGGATCACATTGAGGAAGTGAAACTGCAGGATGGTGATGTGAGCTACACCGTGACGCATACACCGCTGGAGCTGAAGGATCCTGATGGGCAGCCGCTGCCGGGATTGTTTGAGGTGCGCGTGAGAGCTGCGTGGAAGGAAGGACAAACGCAGCAGCAGGCCAGCGCTGAAACCTGGGTGTATCCGCCGCTCTTCCGCTGATGAAAGCCTTGCACCATCATGCACCCAGAGCACGTGGGTTCACTCTGCTTGAGGTGATCATCGTGCTGGCGATCACGGCGTTGGTGCTGGGTGCAGTGTATTCCCTGGCGCAGGGCACGCTGCTGCTGGCGGATGATGTGCGCCGGGCGGAACGCCGTGACGCACGGATGCAGGCCTTTACCACGTTTTGCGAGCAGATGCTCATGGACCTGCCCGCCACGGCGTTGATGAATCTCAGAACCACGGAGGAACGCGGGCAGTACCTGACACGGCTGGAGCTGGAGCATGTGCGCTCTCCCTTTGATGAAACGCCGGACTGTCGCGTGGCTTTGTTTACGCAGGGAAAGCCCGGTGGAGGGATGAGATTGATGCTGACGTGTGAGGATGCCAGCGCGGTGCTTTTTGAGGATCTGGTGCAGTGTGAATGGACTGTGCTGCAGGCTGCTACACAGCAGTGGGCTCCGGTTTGGTCCGAAGCTGGGAAGCCGACGCTGATCAAACTCGTGATGGAGCAGGCCGGAGGCGATGTAGCTGAGCGGGTGTTTTGGATCGCGCCAGCGGAAGCAGTCACGCAGAAGATGCACTGAGGTCACTGGCGACGCATGTGAGCGTAGAGCGCGTAACCTGCGGCAGCGCCGCCTGTCAGGGCGGCGGGGATGTAGAGGGTGTTGTAGGAGTAAACGTCGAAGAGCAGAGTGCCAAGCACGCCGCCGAACATGAAGGAGCCCACGAGCGTGAGGTAGAGCCGGACGCGTTTGCCATCCACGCTGAGGCCGCGCAACCAGTGGCCGAAGGCGGCGCCGAGATCGGTGAACATGCCGGAGACGTGGGTGGTGCGCAGCACGGCGCCGCTGTAGGTGCTGGCCATGGCGTTTTGCAGGCCGCAGGCTGCGGAGGCAAAGTAGCTGGCGATGCCGTTGTTCGAATGCATCAGGAACGCAGCCACCATGAGGAGCATGCTTTCGATCAAGAGCGCCACGCCGTAACGTCGGCCGAGTTTGAGCGCATCTTTCTGCACGATGAAGCCGCTGAGTGCAGCACCGGCCACAAAGGAGAGGAGCACCATGCCGAGATCTGACAGCGCTGCGAGGTCATGGTGAGCTACGGCCAGGCTGAACAGCGTGGTGCTGCCGGTCACGTGGGTGACGGCCTGATGGACGTAGCTTTTCAGCCCCACGGCATTGACCATGCCGGCGTTTGCCGCCAGCAGCGCCCCGCCTATCCAAGCCCATCGCTCAAGTTTGTTGATCATGCCAATTCGAGAGAGTATTTTACACAGTCTGGGCCTGGCGTCAGAGGAAATCTCACCGATGTCACAGGGTTGGCAGAAGAAAGGGCTTGCCGCCGGAGATCTATTTGGTTATTTAGCCAAATAACCAATTGTACCCATGCCTGCAAGCAAGACAGTTTCAAGCAAACGAGCCGCCGTGATCAAGGCGCTGGCACATCCTTCGCGGCTGCTCATTGCCGAGGCACTGATGGATGGTGAGATGTGCGTGTGTGATCTGAAAGACCTCGTGGGAGCAGACATGTCCACGGTGTCGAAGCACCTGAGCATGATGCGTCAGGCCGGGGTGCTGGTCTCGGACAAACGCGGGCTGAACATTTACTATCGTCTGGCCTGTGACTGCCTGGGGGATTTCCTCCGCTGCCTGGACCAGCTGGCGCCGAAGAAGGCCAAAACCAAACCCTGCTGCTAACCCCCTTCCCCACATCATGAACATCACCGAACTTCTCTCCCACCTCAATGCGCATGCGGACAAGCCGCTGCTCTTTGTCCTGCCGGATGGCGGGATCATCCCGGCGCATTATCACATCACCGAAGTGGGTCATGTGATGAAGCGCTTCATTGACTGCGGTGGCACGCGGCGAACGCTGGAGACGTGCCTGCTGCAAACGTGGGTGCATGATGATGTGGACCACCGCCTGCTGGCTGGCAAGCTGGCCAATATTTTCAGTCACGCGGGCGATGTGCTACCGCACAACGAGCTGCCGGTGGAGATCGAGTATGAGGATGGTGTGGTGGCGCAGTTTCCGGTGGAGAATGCGGAGGTCATTGATGGCGCGCTGGCGTTTCATCTGGGAATGAAGCACACGGACTGCCTGGCGCGTGGCATCTGCCTGCCGGGTGAGTGTGCGCCAGCGCCGAAAGCCGCTGCGGTGGCTTCTTCCTGCTGCACGCCGGGTTCCAAATGCTGCTGAAGATTCCCATGAGAAAACTTCTTGCTGAACTTCTGGGCACTTTCACGCTGGTCTTTGCGGGGACGGGAGCCATCGTCATCAACGCGGCGAGCCACGGGGCTATTGGTCACGCGGGCATCGCCCTGACTTTTGGGCTGGTGGTGCTGGCGATGATTTATACCTTTGGTGATGTGAGCGGGGCGCATTTGAATCCTGCTGTCACGATCGCCTTTGCGGTGTCACGGCGCTTTGCGTGGCGTGAGGTGCCGGGCTATCTCGGGGCGCAGATCGCGGGTGCGCTGGCGGCGAGCCTGCTGCTGCGGGTGCTGTATCCGGAGAATGCGACGCTGGGAGCCACGCTGCCGGCGGGGTCTGAGATGCAGAGCTTTGTGCTGGAGGTGGTTCTCACCGCCATTTTGATGCTGACGATTCTGAGTGTGTCCACGGGTGCGAAGGAAAAGGGCATCACGGCAGGCATTGCAATTGGCGGTGTGGTCGGGCTGGAGGCGATGTTTGCGGGACCGGCCTGCGGAGCTTCGATGAATCCTGCGCGCTCGCTGGCACCTGCGCTGGTGTCCGGGCATCTGGAGCATCTGTGGCTGTATCTCGTGGCGACGGTGCTCGGTGCGCTGATTGCGGTGCCGCTGTGCATCGGTGTGCGTGGCAGCAGTGTGACTCCGGCCGACTGACATATCTTTTTTCAAACAACTATTTCCATATGAAACAACCTACCATTCTTATTCTCTGCACCGGCAACTCCTGCCGTTCCCATCTTGCTGAAGGCATCCTGCGCCGCGCCCTGGGCGAAGGCTACACGGTGGCCAGCGCGGGATCCAAACCTGCGGGCTATGTGCATCCGTTTGGCATCAAGGCGATGGCGGAGATCGGCATCGACATCTCGGCGCATCATTCGAAGCACCTCAGTGAGTTTCTCAATCAGGACATCGAAACGGTGATCACGGTGTGTGGCAATGCGGACCAGGCCTGCCCGATGTTTCCCGGTCAGGTGAACCGGCACCACTGGGGCTTTGATGATCCTGCGCATGCGACGGGCACGGAGGAGGAGCAGATGCAGGTCTTCCGCCGCGTGCGGGATGAGATCCGCGCGGTGTTTGAGTCGTATGCCTCCGGACGGCAGAATCAGGCGGATCTGGCGAAGACGGTGCCGGCGCTGGCTGCGCAGGCGTATAGTGACGGGCATCAGGATGAGGATAAGAAGAAGTGAAAAGGTCCGAAATTATGAGCGCCTTACATCATTGCGAAGCTGAAGGATCGAGGACGAGCAGGAGTCGTGCGGGAGGAGGCGTTTCCTTTTCTATACGTTTATACCACTTTATGGTATTTTCAATTTGTGCGGCTGTGGGGCCGGTGTTTGGGACGCCGACGGGTTTGAATAACATTCCGACGGCGGATACGGTGCCGCACCGGACGGTGGCGGTGCAGTATTTCAGCAGCTTTGGGGGTGCGAATCAGTTCGCCGCGAGCGAGCCGGGCAAGACTTCGGAGTGGGCGGGATTCAAGACGGGGTGGGAGTTCAAGCCGCTGCATGTGGAGTGGGGGCTGGACAGTGCGCTGGGCACGGGCGACTCGGGGCCGCTGGTGTTTCAGACGAAGGCGCGGATTGAGCCGTGGGAGGATGGGATGCTGGCGCTGGGGGTGGCTGGGGTGGCGCTGACGGACACGAGGCGTGCGGGCGATCCCTTCACCTACGCGATGCTGTGGCATGATTTCCATCTGGTGCGTGTGCATGCGGGCTACGGAGTGCAGACGCATGGTGACAGCTATCTATTTGGCGTGGACCGCACGTGGAAGCTCTTTGAGCGGAATTTGAATCTAAACGCGGACCTGGTGCAGTCGCGCGATCAGCATGGCCACATTGCAGCCCTTGGGGCGAAGTATGACCTGAGCAGACACATCGTGCTGGAAACGTGGGCGAATTTTCCGGATCGGGATCGCGTGAGCTGCATCGCGAAGATCAACTTTGTGTTCACGTTCTAGGAACGGCGGACGCAGATCAGGGATCGTTCGGGGGCGGCGGAGAGGCAAAGCGGACGCGTGCGGGCGAGGCGGAGTTTGCCTCAGCAGGTGCGGCCAGCCGCGGTGGCGAAAACTGGCGCGAAGCGACCACGGCTGCAGGTGGAGCGGCGGCGGGTTTGGTCCCGGGCAGTGGGATCGGAGGAATGACGAGCAATTTCTTCGCCGTTGCGGCGGTGGGATTCGCGGCGGCCAGGCGGCTGGTTTCAGTGGCGGAGACTTGCGCGAGGTAGTGCGAATCGTAGGAGAGCACGGCGGCTTCCGCACCGAAGACGACTTCCGCCTGGCATTCACCGCGAGTGCTGGAGAGGTGGACGGACTTCAGGCGCATGCCGCCGGGAGCGGGCTGATCTTTGCGCAGGAGAATGCGTTCGTTGGTCTTGGTGTTGACGACCACGACGGTGGGATTGTCAGCCGCACCGTAGTGGGCACCAATGGCGAGATCTCTAGCAAAGGAGTCCTGAGCGGCGATGAGCGCGACCGTCTTCAGAGTGAAGGGATTTTTGTTCCAGCCGGCTTCATAGCGCGACGCGGGATAGGCCTGCGGGGGTGTGAAGACGGCAGAGTCGTCCGCCAGAATCACCCCGGGGAGATTCAGCAGAAGGAGCAGGCAACACCAGTGTCTGGACATCATTGTTACAAGAGCGGGGGACTAAGACGCAACTACCCACCTCTCACACGACTTCAATGTGACATCTTTGTTTCGGAGCGAGTTTTGACAGGTCTGGCGGGACTGTGAAGGAGGTAACACCCTTTTATGAACCCAACCTCCCGTCTCTTCCTGCTTGTTCTGGCATTGTCCATGAGCCTGACGATCACATTCGGACCGGCGGCAAAAGCGGCCGATCTGGACGAGGCAATGGCCAAAGCCACCCTGGTGAAAGTGAAGCAGGCCGCGCCGGACTTCACGTGCACAACGACCGATGGCCGGACAATCACACTCTCCGCACTCAAGGGCAAAGTGGTGGTGCTCTATTTTTTCTCCACCAGCGTGGGTGCCTGCATCATTGAGATGAAATACTTGGAAAAAGAGGTTTTCCAGAAGCTGCAAAACCGTGAGGATTTCCAATTGATCGGCATCGGACGCGGCCACAGCCGCGAGGAACTCGTCAAAACAGGTGGAGAGAACAAGCTCACATTTTCCTTGGTGCCGGACCTCAAGCAAGAACTGTACCAGCGCTACTTCAGCAAGTATGTGCCGCGCACTGTGGTGGTGAGCAAGGATGGCAGCATCGCCTCTATCGCCAGCGGACATCATGAATTTTCAGGCATCCTTGATCTGCAGGGCGTGCTGGAAGGTGTGCTGGCTGAAAAAGCGAACTGAGGCAAGCCAAAGCGGACGGGCGGCAGGCCAAAGTGACAATATCTTAACAGCAAAGTTCTGACCAAGCCATGCGAGCTTGATAGAACAGGGGCTGAGTACCGCCTCATTCCGAGCGTGGGACTCCACACGAACGCCTTGCTTATCGTCCCCTATTTGAAATCCAGCCGAACACGCCGCCAAACAGGCAGTCGTGTGCCCGCGCTGCGTTCATCAGGGGCGTGTCCAAATCGTAACCCTCCATCGTTGGAATCAGTCTGCCACGCTGGCTACAGCTACATCGCCGGCCACAGGCGATGAGACCTCCACTCACGGAAATATCATTCACTCAAACCGACACCCATAAACACCATGCAGATCCAAACCAAACACTTCCTCACCATGCTTGTCGTGGCCGGGATTTCAGTGGCAGCCTTCCCAGCGAAAGCAGCCACCATCACCACCGGGGACATCCTCCTCGGCTTCCGTGCCACAGGTGGCACGGGTGCAAGCTCCAACTTGATCGTGAATCTCGGTCAGGCCGATACGATTTTTCGTGACGCCACCTCCAGCATCGCCTCCGTCGCCGATATCGGTTCTTTGTTGACGAGCACTTTTGGTAGTGACTGGAACACCCGCTCCGATTTGTTCTGGGGTGCAGTCGCAAATGCGAATTCCGCCTCTGGAGACCCGGCGATTGACGGCGATCCAGGTGCCACGAACTATTTCACGAAGAGTCAGACGACCTTGAACCCTGGGGTGAAAACCTCCACGGCAGCCAATATCAACTCGTCCACCTCTCGTGTGTCCATCTCCAATAACATTCAATCGCTTAACGACAAATTCAGTGCTTCAACAGGCACCGACAGTGTCGTGATTGCCTCCACTGGCGGAACCACATGGTCTTCCAGCATCACCGCCAGCAACTTCGGGGTGGGCAGCTCCATTGAAGCCAGCAATGTCAACGGCATTGATGCCACGGGTCTGGACCTCTACCGAATCCTGGACAGCAATACTGACGCCAACCCAAGCCAAACCGTGGGTGTCCCCAACTGGGAAGGCACATTCACGATCAGCAGCGCTGGTGTCGTGGGCTTCTCCGTCAACGCCGTTCCTGAGCCAAGCCGTGCGGTTCTCGCCGCCCTCGGTCTGGGTGGCCTGCTCCTCCGCCGTCGTCGCAACCAGAAGGCTTAAGACTTCTCCGACACCTTTTTTAAGCACTCCTCATTCAAATTCTTTTTCTCAAATTGCCAATGAAACCATTCTTCAAAATCGCCTTGGGCGTCATCGCCCTCTCCTTCACTCAGCAGGCCTCTGCTGATGCAACCATCCGGCTCACCGGCTCCACAGCGTTCCGCGCTGGCGTGCACAAAGGCATCATTGCCCTCTTTGGCGGTGCGGCCAATGTCAAGATTGCCACCGGCATGACTGCGGCCAACGGCTTCAACACCGCTGCCTCTATCGGCGGCTACGAAGGCGCTGACTACAGCACGATCCAGGGAACCACCTTCAGCGGCATTACCGGTACCGTCACCATCCAGACCTCCTGGTCCGGTTCGGCAACGGGTGTCGCCGATGTGGATGCCAACACCAACATCGCCTTCATTCCCGCTGCGACCGCTGCAGCAGCAAGTGGCACTGGTTATACCTCTGCCGCCAATACCACTGGTTCCGCGAACGCCGCCACAGAGAGCGCTGCTGCCACCATCGCGTTTTCGGACGTGTATGCTGACTCAACGCCAACCCCTCTGGCGGATCTCACGGACCACGTCGTTGCCGTGATTCCATTCTGCTGGGTTTCCAACAAGGGCAGCACCATCAATGCCATCACGCAGCAGCAGGCACGCGCCATCCTTACAAAATCCCAGCCCAAGAGCTTGTTCACAGGCGTCCCCACGGACACAGATCTCGTGCTTGCCGTGGGTCGTGACAACGGTTCCGGCACCCGCATCACCTGCCTTGCGGAAACGAAGTATGGCGTGAGCACCAACGTGCAGCAGTACAAAATCACGACAGCCACTGGCGTGAACACCATCGCCCGGCTCTGGCCCCTCAACGATGGCGTCGGTTCCACCACGGGTGGCAACGGTGGTTATGCCTCCGGCAGCAGCATCAGAACGATCATGGCGGCCACCTCCAACACCAGCTCGCTGCAGCTCCAAAATGCTGCCGGAACCAATATCGGCGCAGCCACGCGCAACGTGACCCTGATGTCCTCCCTGGGCATCTCGGACGCCAATACCTCCGTCACCAACGGTGCAACTCGTGTCAGCTACGAAGGCATCATCTATGACGGCAGCAACCCAGACCTCATCTACCGTGGCGCCTATACCAACTGGGGTTACCTGCACCTCTACACGAAGCCCACCGTCACCGCAGATGAGCAAGCCCTCGTTGACGGCCTGACCACTCAGTTGGATGACGCTGGTGTGCTCGGCACTGCAGGCCTGCGTGTCTCCCAGATGTTTGTTTCCCGCACGACTGACGGCGCTCTCGTTGGCCCCTAATTCCATCATCAGCGTTCATGCAATGCTGATCTAAGCAAGACCTCGCTGGTGCTGACGACTGCCGTCAGCACCAGTTTTGTTTAATTCCAAAACTACTTTTCCTATGCGTTTCATCCAACACCTGTCTCAGCAGCCACTCCTGGCAGGATCACTGGCGCTGAACCTTGCATTCGGCCTGACTGCGATGCTAGTCTGGCTGAGTCCGGGAAACAACGCGCCAGCGCTGACCGCCAGTCTGGCAGTATCCCCACCTTCAAAAGAAAAGAAAGCCCCACGCCAAGCCGCTATAACGGCCAAAGCCCCGGCATTTCAATGGAGCCAGCTTGATGCACCTGATTTTGCGACCCTCGTGAAGAATCTCCGTGCGATCGGCTGCCCGGAGCTGACGATCAGAGACATCGTCGCCGGTGAACTGAATGAAATCTACGAACTCAAGAGTCAGGCATTGATGAAGCAAGCATCCAGCACCGCTGGCGGCTATTCGACCAAGGGACATGCAGGAACAGCAGCGCAGGCTGCACTGAACCAGTTGAACCAAGAAAAGGCTCAGTTATTGGCAGGCCTGATGAGCCCAGTGCCGATGGGTGATACCGCAGCAACCCACACCGAGCCGAAGGCATCGCCGGTCAGTACCAGTGGTTCCACGCCGCCCCCCAATCTTGCGACGATGACTCCCGCCGCCTTTCTCGTCGGCAACCATCCACAACAGGCTGGCAATAGCCAGGAGCTATCCACCACGGCAACAGACCCTCAGCTTGATGCCGGCACACGCCAGATAGTGGATATCATGAGAAACCGCTTCGCCAGTTCCCTACAGACTGCGGGGCAGCTCGATCCAGCCAGCACCGAATATTACGAGATCTGGGACAAGAGCCGGAGAGCGAGTGACGACCGTTTTTCCTCCATGTTCGGCGGTGATGCCTTTATCAAGGCCCAAGTGGATGCGAACATTGCTGCGGCAAAGGCCGCCGCCAAATGATCTCCAGCCGCATTGTGTTTCGAAATTGTCACCGAAACGAGTGATGACCTAGGTAAGCAGGCAAAAAGCGCTGCGGACTGTGACGCATTCGTAACAGCGGCAAACTTGAGCGAGGGCTGGCTCGAACGAAAAGAAGGGCGTCCTGAACACCGCGTCAATGCCGCCTAAAATCTTTCAACCCAGCTTCAAATCAAGCACCGCAAGCCTGAACATTCGGGAGTTCTCCCGTGGGTTTTGCGCCCTGCTGTGCGGGGCGGGTCTGAGTGGTTTTGGCCCTGCTGCGCTGGGTGAGTCCCAGACTGCCGCCACGGCGATGCCTGCGGCTGCTCCGACGGCTGTGTCGCAGGTGGGGAATCTGTATGTGCGGGAGTACCGGGTGCGGGGGAACAAGATCCTGAAGGCGATCGAGATCGAGGAGGCGGTGTATCCGTTCATGGGGCCGGGGCGTGGTGAGCAGGACATCGAGGCTGCGCGTGTGGCTTTGGAGAAAGTTTACAAGGCGAAGGGCTACCAGAGCGTGGGGGTGCAGGTGCCGCAGCAGACGGGGAGCCGTGGTGTTATCTACCTGGAAGTGGTAGAAACGCCTGTGGGCCGCCTGCGGGTGAAGGGTGCGCGGTATTTCCTGCCGAGCAAGATCAAGGAGATGGCGCCTTCGATGAAGGAGGGCACGGTGCCGAACTTCAATGAAATCAGCAAGGACATCGTGGCGCTGAACCGGTGGCGTGACCGGAAGATCACCCCTGAACTGCGCGCGGGTGTGGTTCCTGGCACGGTGGACATTGACCTGAATGTGGAGGACAAGCTGCCTGCGCATGGGAGCTGGGAGATCAACAACCAGCACAATGCGAACACGGTGCCGCTGCGCCTGAGCGGATCGCTGAGCTACAGCAATCTGTGGCAGATGGGCCACACGCTGGGCGTGAGCTTTCAAGTGGCTCCGGAAAGGATGACTGACAGCGCGGTGTATTCGGCGTTTTACCAGGCACCGATTCACAGCGTGGAAGGTTTGAGCGTGATGCTGACGGGCACGGTGCAGGACAGCAACATCGCGGCGCTGGGCGGGACGACGGTGATCGGCAAGGGGCAGATCGTGGGCTTTCGCCTGATGAAGACGCTGCCGGCGAAGCAGGGGTATTTCCATTCGATCAGCTTTGGAATCGACTACAAAAACTTTGTGCAGGATGTTAACGCTGGCGGTGCGCTGATTTCCTCGCCGATCGCGTATTACCCCTTCAATCTGTCTTACAGCGCGAGCCGGGTGACGGACAACACGTACACGGAATTTAACGCGGCGCTGACGTGGCATACCACGGGCATGGGCGGATCGCAGACGCAGTTTGCGGCGCGGCGCTTTGCGGCGAATGACAGCTTCTTCTACTTCCGCGGGGATCTTTCCCACACGCATGATGTGGCGCAGGGTTTCCAAATTTACACTCGCGCGCAGGGGCAGGCGACGCCGGATGCGCTGATCAACACGGAGCAGACTTCGGGCGGCGGGTACAACACGGCGCGCGGTTACCAGATCGCCACGCGGCTGGGTGACTCGGGGATTTTTGGTACGCTGGAGTTCCGGAGTCCGAATTTCATCGGCTCGGCGAAGGACCGTGAGAACCAGTGGCGCGTGTACGCCTTCCTGGAAGGCGGCAAGCTTTACACCAACAAGACGCTGCCTGCGGAAAAGCGCAGCTACGACCTGGCCAGCGCGGGCTTTGGCACACGCATCCGCTATTTGAACCACATCACCGGGTCCGTGGATCTGGCGATGCCGCTGGTCTCGCAGCCGAACGCACTGGCACATGACCTGTTTCTCCTCTTCCGCCTGGGAATGGAATTCTAGGCCGACCCCATTTTTTCACTCTCAATGCACAGCCCCTCATCACGCTTCATGTCCCGCAAACCACGCATCCTGACTTCTCTGCTGCTTGCCCTGGCGCTCACGTCCTCACTTGCCTCCGCTGCTGAAGCGAACTGGTGGGATGCGAAGTGGCCGACGCGCAAAAAGATCGACATCGACACGACCGGCAAGGGAGTGGCGATTGCGGAACCCATTGGCACGACCGCAGTGCTGGTGCGTCTGCATGAGGGTGTGTTCAGCTTCATGTCCGCGAAGGAAGACGGGAGCGATCTGCGCTTTGTGGCGGAAGATGGGAAGACGGAGCTGAAGCATCACATTGAAAAGTGGGACTCATTGCTCAATGAAGCCTACGTGTGGGTGCAGGTGCCTGACCTGAAGCCTGCGAGCACTACGAGCCTGTGGCTCTACTACGGCAACACCGAGGCCCCGGCGCCTGAGGCGGCGAAGGAAACGTATGATGCGAACACGACGCTGGTGTACCACTTTGCGGATGCGTCGAAGGCGGGCACAGACTCCTCGGCCACGGGTGCGAATGCGGAAGGCACGCCGCCACCGGCTGCGGGATCGCTTGTCGGGAGCGGACTGCGGGTGTTTGGGCAGACGGCGATCAAGGCCCCTGCCCCGCCGCTGGGTGAATGGGCGCCGGGTGCGCCGCTGACGGTGTCTGCGTGGATCAAGCCGAGCGCCTTGCAGCCGAATGCGGTGATCCTGAGCCGCCGTGATGGTGCGAACGCTTTCATCCTGGGTCTGGACAATGGCATTCCGTTTGTGGAGCTGAACAAGCAGCGCAGCAGCGTGGGGGCTCCCATTGCAGCGGGTGCATGGCATCATGTGGCGGCGGTGGCGGATGCGGGCGCGATCACGGTGTATGTGGATGGGAAATCGTATGGTGCGCTGACGGCGGCGATGCCGCTGATCAAGGGGCCAGTGGAAATCGACAAAGACACGTCTCCTGCAGCGGCGAGCTTCGTGGGTTACACGGGTGAGATCGATGAACTGCAGATCGCAAAGACAGCGCGGCCTGCTGGATTCATCCGCTTTGCAGCGGTGAACCAGGGGACGACGGCAGACGCGGCCAAGCTGATCACCCTGGGTGAAGACGAGGCTTCGGACCACGAGGAGGAGAGCGAGATCATGAAGCATATCTCGCTGATCACGGACATCTCGAAGGACCTGACGTTTGACGGCTGGGTGGTGATCGTCCTCTGCGCAGTGCTGGCCATCATGGGCTGGATCATTGCAGCGGGGAAAATCATGTATCTCAACACGATTGAGAAAGCCTCGAAGGAGTTCACGAAGCGCTGGGAGAATATTTCGTCGGATCTCACGGCGATCGACACGGAGGACAACGAGAGCGTCAAAAACATCGGCGGCAGCATGAGCGGCAAGATGCAGAAGCTGATGCGCCAGTCGCCGCTGTATCAGCTCTACCATCTGGGCTCGGATGAAATCAGCCGCCGCATGAAGACCTTCCGCCAGGTGACCTTCAATCCGCAGGAGAAGAAGGATGCGAAGATCATGGGGCTCTCCGGGCGCTCGATCCAGGCGATCAAGGCGACGCTGCATGGTGGGATGGTGCGCGAGGTGCAGAAGCTGAATGGCAAGCTGGTATTCCTGACGATCGGCATCGCAGGTGGCCCTTACCTGGGACTGCTGGGAACGGTGATCGGGGTGATGATCACCTTCGCCGTGATTGCGAAATCCGGCGAGGTGGAGGTGAACTCGATCGCACCGGGTATCGCGGGCGCGCTGCTGGCGACGGTGGCGGGTCTGGCGGTGGCCATTCCGGCGCTGTTTATCTACAGCTACCTGAGCTCACGGATCAAGGACGTGGTCTCGAACATGGAGACGTTCATCGACGAGTTCGTCACGAAGATGGCTGAACACTACAAGGAATAATCCATGGACGCCGACAACAAATCTTACGATGACATCAACGTCACGCCGATGGTGGACCTCTACCTGGTGCTGCTGCTGATTTTCATCATCATGACGACCGCCGGGGTGCAGGGCGTGAAGGTGAACCTGCCGCGCGGCGGGCCTTCCACGTCGAAGCCGATTGAAGGGCCAAAGATGCAGGCGGTGACGGTGGACAACCAGGGGAACATCAAGCTGAACGCGCTGGCGGTGACGCTTGATGAGCTTTCCAGCAAGCTGGAGTCGATCAAGGCGGCGATGCCGGAGGCCCCCATCGTCATACGCGGGGACAGCGCCACGCAGTACCAGACCGTCATGGATGTGCTCACGGCAGTAGGCCGCGCGGGCTTCACGAACATCGGGCTGGCGACGCAGGCGAAAAAGTAAGCAACGTTTTTCTACCACACCATGGCATCCAATCACACTGACGACGACGAGCCCGGATTTTTCCGGCGGTATCTCGTGCTGCTGATTATCGGCGGGCTGGGACTCGCAGGCGGTGGCTACATGTATATGAACCACAAGCCTTCGAAGTCGAGTTCGAAGAAGAAGGAGATGGTGTTCTCGATCTCGGTACCGCCCATGCCACCGCCCCCCCCGCCGCCGCCACCACCTAAAAAGGAAGAGCCGCCGCCGGAAGAGGAAGAGAAGATGATCGAACAAGCGCCTGAGGAAGTCGTGGACAAGCCCGATGACAAACCTGCGGACAAGCCGGCGGATGAACCGCTGGGCACTGCGATCAGCGGAGGCAACGGCAGCGGGCTGGGCCTCGGCGGCGGTGGTGGCGGCGGCGGCGGCCTGATCGGCGGCGGCGGCAAAGGCGGCAGCAAGTGGGGCTCCTATGCCGGGCAGGTGCAGAACCGCCTGGCGGATGCGCTGCGCAACAATGCGGTGACGAAGCGCGCGGGATTTACCAACGTGATCAAAATCTGGGCTGACAACACCGGGCGCATCGTGCGGGTGAAGCTCACGGGCAGCACGGGCGACAGCAAGGTGGACGCCGCGATCGAGAACGAAGTCTTCAGCGGGCTGGTGCTCAACGAGCCACCGCCGGACGACATGCCGATGCCCATCAACCTGCGACTCACCGCACGCAAATCGAACTAAAGCCCCTTCCCTTTTTTCTCCCTGCTCCATGCTCACTCCAAAACAAGTCTGGCGAAGAACGTACGCCTGTTTCACCGCCTCCCTCCTCGCAGCTCTGCAGCCATCGTTGATGTTTGCGGCAGAACCTGCACTGCCTGCGCCGCTGCCACTGCTGGCTGAGAACGCCCCGCCTGCGGCTGGTGCGCCGGCCGCGAACAGCATCCCTGCGCCGATCTCTGCCGACCCTGCTGAAGCGGTGCCGGTGCTGCCGGACCCGAATGCACCGGCACCGCAGCCGATGACGCCGTCACAGAATGTGACGCTGAACCTGATCAACCGTCTGGTGCAAAAGGGCATCCTCACGCATGGTGAGGCGTCTGATTTGATCAAGGGCGCGGAGGAGGATGCAGCCTTTGCGAAAGCGCAGGCGCAGACGCTGGCGGAAACGCAGGCGGCGGTGGCGGCCCAAACGGCGATGCCACCGGTGCAGCCGGACGCCGAGGAGGTGCGCGTGACGTACATCCCTGAATCTGTGAAGGCGCAGATCCGTGATCAATTGCGCACGGAAGTGTTCGAACAGGCGCGCGCACAGCATTGGGCCGCCCCGGGTTCGGTGCCGGAGTGGTCGCAGCGGATCAAGATGTTTGGAGATGTGCGCACGCTGTACCAAGGGTTCAATTTTCCCGATGGCAATGACAGCACGACGGGCGCCTTCCCGAACTTCAACGCGATCAACAGCGGACAGCCGTTCAATTTCGGGGTTGATAACAATGGTCTGATCCCACCGCAGCTCAATGTGGACAAGAGCCGTGACACCTACCTGCTGCGCATGCGTCTGGGCTTTGACATTGATCTGGAGGACGGCTTCACCGCCGGCATCCGCTTTGCGACGGGCACGACGAACACACCGGTGTCCACCAACCAGGCGCTGGGCTCCGCAGGTCCCGGGGGCCAGGGACAGGGTGGGAACTTCTCGAAGTATCAGCTGTGGCTGGACCGTGCGTTTGTGAAATACGACGCCTCGATTTCGCAGGACTCGCACATTGCTTTCTGGCTGGGCCGGTTTGACAACCTGTTCATGACTTCGAGTGAGATCATGTGGGATAGGGACGTGGCGCTGGATGGGGTCGCGTTTAAACTGGACCAGACGTGGAACTCGAACTTCAAAACTTGGGTGAGCGGTGGTGCGTTCGCGGTGTTCAACACCGCGCTGAACTTCCCCGACAACAGCACGACGAAGGTAGAGAGCTACGACAAGTACCTGTTCGCCGCGCAGTTTGGCGTGGAGTTCAAGGTCACCGATGACATCGAGGGCAAAATGAGCCTCGCGTATTACGACTGGGAGAACATCGAAGGTCGATTCTCCAGCCCGTTCGTCCCGGCCTCCGCCAACGACGCGGGTGACACTGACAACAGCCGGCCGCTGTTTGCGCAGAAAGGCAACACGTACCGGAAGATCCGCAACATCACCCCGACGGCGGGAGCACTGCCCGGTGGCAACTTGAACGGGACGGTGGCCCAGTATCAATACTTTGGTCTGGCGACCAAGTTCCGCCAGATCGCCTGGTCGGGACGGCTGGACTTCAACCACATGAGGCCGCTGCAGGTGTCCCTGCTGGGAGAGTTTGTGAAAAACGTGGGCCTCGACCAGACCGCGATGAGCAATCTGAACCGGGCTGACCCGGTGGTGAACAACCGCAGCGGCGGCACGGGCAACTGGGAAGGTGGAGACACGGCGTGGTACATGGGCGTGAACGTGGGCAAGCCCTACACCCTCTTCAATGAACGTGGCGACTGGAACGTGGGCGTGGGCTACCGCTACGTGGAGTCTGACTCCGTGGTGGATGGATTCACGGAGTCCAACTTCGGCGGCGGCGGCACGAACTTCAAGGGCTACACGTTGAGTGCGGCCATGGCGCTTTCCAAAGCGACTGCGATCCGCCTTACCTACATGTCCGCCACCCAGATCGCCGGGCCGACGCTGCGCTCGGACGTCGTGAGGCTTGAACTTAATGCCAAATTTTAATTATGAAGCAACGCATTGCATCCCTCATCGCCTTTGCCGGCCTGCTGACCGGCACCACCCACGCCGCCGAAGAGGCGGACCCAGCCATGGCCGTGCTGAAACGCATGCGCGACCAGCTGCGCACCGTCATGATCCAGCAGCAGAAAACGGAGGCGGAGCGCGCGACGCTGCAAGCCGCCAATCTGGAGCTTGATGAAAAGCTCAAGAAGCTGGACAGCACCTTCAAGAAGCTGGCCAAGGATAGCAATGAACAGAAGGATGCGGACGCCAAAGCCATCGCGGAGCTGAAGGCGAAAGTGATGGAGGAGGAGCGCGAGAAGGCGCAGCTACAGGAGGCGCTGGCCAACTGGAAGGCCGGACACGAGAAGCTCAAGCAAGCGGCGATGAAAGTGGATGCGCAGCGCGCGGAACTGTCCGCCCGCGTCATTTTGCAGGACCGCAAGGTGGCGGATTATCAGCGCAAGAACGACGAGCTGTTCAAGGTAGGAAGCGAGATCCTCTCCAAGTATGAGGGCTTCGGCCTGGGCACGGCGATCGCCGCGCGGGAGCCTTTCACACGCAATATGCGGGTCAAGCTGGAAACGCTGGTGCAGGACTATGGTGACAAGCTGGTGGACAGCAAGATCAAGCCTGATGAGGCCCCCAAAACCCCTGCGAAGGCAGCGGGCAAAGAGGACCCCGCCCAGGTGCAGAAACCCAACAGCACGAACGCCACACGCCGCTGATATGAAACAGACGCGCGCAAGCTTGTGGACCTGTCTGCTGCTTTGCTGCGGCTGGAGTACTTTCATCCTATCTGAGGAGAGCGATCCCGTGGTGGGCAGCATTGGTGACGTTGAGCTGCATCAAAGCGAGATACTTGCCTCTTTTGGCACCATGGGGAGTGTGGACAAGGAGGCGCTGGCACATGACCCAGCCACGCTGAACAAGCTGGTGCGCTCCATGCTGGTGCAGCGGGCGATCCTGAAGGATGCACTGGAAAAGAAATGGGAGGAGGAGCCGGGGACCGTGGCGCTGCTGAAGAGCACGCGTGAGGCCGCGATCGCGGACAGTTATTTGAAAGCCCTCAACCGGCCGCCGGAGTCCTACCCGAGCGAGGCGGAGCTGAAGGCCGCCTATGAGAACGGGCGAGCCGCGCTGACGGTGCCGCGCTCATTCCGGCTGGCGCAGATTTTCATCGCTGAAGAGACGGGTTCGGACAAGAAGCTCAAAGCTGTGCAGCAGCGCCTGAAGGACAACCCGGCCAGCTTTGGGAAGGTGGCGGTGGAGATGAGCGAGGAAAAAGAGAGCGCGTCACGGGACGGCGAGATCGGCTGGCTGAACGAGGGACAGATCCAGCCTGAAATCCTGGCGCAACTGCCGCAGCTCAAGGTGAACGCGATTTCAGCCCCGGTACGACTCAAGGACGGCTGGCATATTCTCAAGGTGCTCGACTTGCGTGAGCCGTTCACGCCGATCTTTGACCAGGTGCGTGTGCAACTGGCGCAGCGCATGCGCACTGAAAAGAGCAAGGCCAACATTCAGGCGTATGTGTCGGAAGTGTTACAAAATCACCCTGTGGCCATCAACGAGGTGGCGCTGTCTAAGCTGTTGCTAAATGCTCCGTCAAACGACGCGGGCGTGAAACCTTGAATGCCCCCGTTATGAAGCTTTTCCCCCTTACTTATTCGAAGCCCCACCGATTTTCATACGCCCATGTGCTGCTGGTGCATGTGCTTGTGGTCCTGACGGGGCTGGCACCAACACCGCTGCTGGCGGACATGCTGAGCACGAACATCGGCATCGCGACGGGAGGAGGCGGCGGGGGCACACCCGCTGCGACAGCGCCGGGAGCGGCGAATGCGATCGACACGGCAGCAGCGACGGCGCAGGCGCATGCGAATGCGCAGGACATGCTGAGCCGCAACACGATGGCGCTGGAGGCGGTGAACGCCATGCAGGAGGCTGCGCGAGCGGCCGCAGCGGGAGCGACGAATGCGGGAGCGAACCCGAACTTTCCCGGCCAGACTCTGCCAGACGTGCCCAACGGCCTGGGAGCGGGCGGTCTGGACATCAACGGCACACCGACTGGAGCGAACTCGCCGACGCAGTCGATGGAAAACGCGCACACGATTGTGACGATCCAGCAGACGCAGCAGCAGGCGCTGCTGAACTGGCACACTTTCAACGTGGGCAGCAACACGACGGTGAAGTTTGACCAAAGCGCGGGCGGAGCGGATGCGGGCACGTGGATCGCCTTCAACCAGATCACGGACCCGTCGGGCAATCCGACGCAGATTCTCGGCTCCATCGAAGCGCAGGGCCAGGTGTACATCATCAACCAGAATGGCATCATCTTTGGCGGAGCGAGCGAGGTGAACACGCATGCGCTGGTGGCCTCCGCGCTGCCGATCAATGACAACCTGGTGACACGCGGCTTGCTGAACAATCCAGATTCACAGTTCCTCTTTTCCGCCAATGCGCAGTCTACGGGCAGCAAGGGCCCAACACCTGCGTACACACCGCCGGCGCTGCCGAACACCACGGGCAACCGCATTGGGAATGTGACCGTGCAGGCGGGTGCGCGGATCACGGCCCCCACGTCATCCGCCAATGTCGGCGGGCGTGTGGCATTGATCGGGCCGAATGTGACCAACAACGGCACCATCAGCACGCCGGACGGGCAGACGATCCTGGCGGCAGGGATGCAGGTGGGATTTGACGCCCACAGTTCGGATGATCCTTCGCTGCGCGGGCTGGATGTGTATGTGGGTGATGTCGGCAGCTATGGAGGAACGGCCACGAACGCGGGACTGATCGAAGCACCGCGTGGCAGCATCGTGATCACGGGGAAAAATGTGAACCAGAACGGCTTCATTAACAGCACGACCTCAGTGGCGCTCAACGGACGCATTGATCTGCTGGCGAACTACAATGCGATTGCCAACACGAACTACAATCCGACGAACAAAACCTTCGGGCCAATTTTTGTCTATCAGTCCGGCATATCCACCGGCATTGTGAAGACGGCTGAAGGTTCCGTCATGCAGATCCTGCCGGAGTGGTCCAGCAACACCAAGGTGGTGGGCACCGAGCTGGCGCTAAAATCCCAGATCAACATGCAGGGTCTGGGGGTTTACCTAGGCCAGAATTCCGTCGTGCTGGCACCCAATGCGAACGTGGCTATCAGCGCGGGTGTCTGGGATCTTGAAATGCGAACTGGCACAACGAATCTGGATTTTGTCCATGCTGGCGGCCAGGTGTATTTGGATCAGGGAGCTGTGATTGATGTGGCAGGCTCCACGGCAGTCGCCTCGGATCTTTCACAGTATATTTTATCGGTCGTGCTGCGCGGCAGTGAGCTGGCGGATGCCGCCTTGCAGCGCAACAGCAACCTTCGTGGTGCCACGGTGACGGTGGACTTGCGCCAGCAAGGCGTGCGCAGTGACGGCACCACCTGGGTGGGAACGCCGCTGGCAAACCTCACCGGGTATCTGGGAGTCATCGAACGCACGGTGGGGCAGCTAACCACCGCAGGAGGTACCGTGAGCCTGACCGCGGGTGACTCGGTGGTCATGCAAAATGGTTCTGTTGTGAATGTCTCCAGCGGCTATCAGGACTTTGGTGGCGGGACGGTGGCAACCACGCAACTGGCGGTTGGTGGTAACTTGGTCGACATCGCCAAAGCTGATCCGAACATAGCCTATGACGGCATCTACACCGGGAGAACCTCCGTTATTGACACGCGTTGGGGCACCACCGACACCACGACCGGCATCTTTGCAACCAACAGCCACTACGAGTCAGGTTACAGTTATGGCGGCAAGGGGGGCAGCCTCGAGATCGCCGCAGCGTCCATGGCCCTTGATGGAAGACTCACCGGGCAAACGATCATTGGCCCCCAACAGCTAGAAATAGCCCCGCAGCAGAGCAGTCTGGCGATAAAATTTCAAGCCCAGCAACTGAGCCGAAACCCACAGAAACTGCCGCTTTATTCTCCAACACCACCGGCCATTGAGTTTAGTTACGCGAGTGGAACGCAGGTCACTGTGGGTGCTTTTCCAAGCAACGGAAGCATCGCCGCCCTGCCCCAGTCTCGTCGTGATAATGTCCTGCTTTCACCCGACCTGCTGACCACGCAGGGATTTGGTTCACTGTTGGTGAACAACAGTGACGGTGACATCCTGGTGCCCAGCGGGGTCTCTCTTGCGGCGCCAGCAACGGGCTCCATCATTCTCTATGGTGCCAACATCAACATCCAAGGCAGCCTTTCTGCGCCTGGGGGTCAGATCAGTCTCACGGCCTACAATATTTCCCCCTATGAAACAGCCCGGCTGACGGCCTTAGGTTCAAGTGCGGTGCATCCAACGCCCAATGCCTCACGCGGCAAGGTCACACTGGGTGGCGCGGCGGTGCTAAGCACCGCAGGTCTGGTGATTAATGACCGGTCAGATGCACCGGCACCACTTTCAGTCCCCCATTGGATTGCGACCACGCAAGGTTATGTCAGCACGAGTCAGGGTGGCAGCATTAAAATCCAAAGCTATACGGCAGATCTCGCAACAGGCAGTGTGTTGGATGTCTCGGGCGGCCTGATTTCCAGCAACAACACTGCTTACGGGAATGCTGGTGCAATTTCGATTCAGGCTGGCAATGATCCATTGATCGGCTCACTTCTGGGCGGGCAGCTCATACTGGGATCCACTTTGAAAGGTTTTTCGGGTGCAAACGGAGGTTCGCTTGCGGTGCAGGCACAGCTCATTCAAGTGGGAGGAACGGCAGCCTATGCGAACACCCTGCTGCTTCAGCCGGAATTCTTTAGCACAGGCGGGTTCAGCCAGTTTAAATTAACAGGACTGGGAGCCGACATTAGCACAGCGCCTGCAGTTGGGCAGTCGTTTGCACCAGCCGTGTTCATTGCATCTGGCACGATCGTACGTGCCGTGGTCAGCAGCCTCCAGGCAACCATTAATCAATCAGGAGGGTCGAGTTCGATCTCCACATCCGTCGTGGTGAATCCTGAAGGCTACCGCCAAACGGCCACGCTGGACTTCGAAGCCCCCGGCCTGAAAGACTTCGTTACCGCCTTGCTCAACATCCGTGGCAACATCGTGATGGGAGCCGGTGCGCTGATTGAAACTGACGCGCTCGGCAGTGTCACGCTGCATGGACAAACCGTTGAAATGAACGGGAGCATCATTGCACCAGGAGGCTTGGTCACACTCCAGGGAGCAAGCCGTTACCCTGAAAACAACAATCCAACGGTGGGGTTCGTCACGCTGCATCTCGGTGCAACGAGCCGCGTAAGCACAGCCGGAAAAACCGTGCTGCTGGCTGACGCCTTTGGCCGGCGCGTGGGTACGGTCTATGCAGGTGGCACCATTAAAGTCGAAGGCAACATCGTTGCTGACGCAGGAGCAGTGCTGGATGTATCTGGCACGAGCAGCGTCTTTGATCTGCTGCCGCAGGAGGCAGGGAGAGACCTGGCACCAATGAGCGCCGTGTCGCAGCTTGTGCTGGGAGCTGTGCCTATTGCGGTGCGGATCGACAGCAATGGCGGTCTGATTCAAATCACGGGCAGTGATTTTCTTTTTACCAAGGCAACCCTGATCGGACAGGCTGGCGGTGCCAAAGCACAGGGCGGCACCCTCGTGGTGGGGTCTGACCGGTTTGTGGATCAAGACGCCAGTGACAATGACAAGGACATCACGCTTTTGGTGGCGCAGGATATGGCGTCGTTCACCCAGCCGGTGTTTGCACCAGGTCAGAGTGTGGTGGGCCAGTCGCTGGGAGCAGGCATCCAAAACTTGGGCTACTTCGGGGCCAATGCATTCCTGCAAGGCGGCTTCGACTCGTTAACTCTGGCAGGGAATGTGGAGTTCCGTGGAGCGGTGGATGTGACGGCGAGAGGCCAGCTCAATGTGGCGGACGGCGGCGTACTGGCGGCAGACGCACTGGTGCGCCTCAACGCACCTTATATAGCCCTGGGCAAAGCCTTGCAGCAGCCGACTCGAGATGAAGAACTGATCAATCCTTTCAACGTTATCAATCCCGGCTCCGGGATCGTTTTCAGTGTGTTCAGCCCGACGTTTGGGACTGGAAAACTCGAGGTGACGGCTGATTTGATCGAAACCGGTTTCCTGTCGTTGAGCAAGATCGGCGAGGCTAGTCTGACGGCACGGCAGGAATTGCGTGGCAGTGGCTACCTGGACATTGCGGGCCATTTGGCCATCACTGCGGGGCAGATCTATCCGGTGACCGCCTCCACTTTCACGATCACGGCCTACGATTACACCGGCGGTACTGGCTCCATAACGATTGCCTCATCTGGTGTCACACCGGAGTTTCCGATGTCTGGCGGCGGCAGATTGAACATCTATGCGTCCACCATCACCCAGGGCGGCACGCTGCGTGCTCCGTTTGGCAGCATTCATCTGGGCTGGGATGGCACAGGCACAGCCCCCAAGGGGCTGGTGACAAATTTGAACGTGCCGGTGACGCAGCAGCTCACCTTGAAAACTGGCAGCACGACCTCGGTGTCAGCGATCGACCCAACCACAAATGCTGGAGTCACCATTCCGTATGGCATCGTCAAAGATGGCACGAACTGGATCGATCCCACCGGCCTCGACATCACCAGCATTGGCGTGCCGGACAAAACGATCCGGATTTCTGCGACCAACGTGACGAGTGAAGCAGGTTCTGAACTGGACATCCGCGGTGGGGGGACGTTGTACGGCTACCGCTGGGTGCAGGGTAATGGTGGCACGATTGACATTCTCAATTCAGAGGAGAAGTTCGCGATCATTCCAGGCTATAGTTCCTCCTTTTCTCCGTATGCCCCTTTTGCCACGACGGGATTGAACGTGGCCAATCTAGGTGGCGACAGCGGCTATACGAACAGCAGCCTGAATGCAGGAGATCAGATCTATCTTAAAGGCAGTTCGCTGATTGCTGCGGGGACTTATACGCTGCTGCCAGCACGCTATGCATTGCTACCAGGAGCTTTCCTGATCACGCCAAGCTCTGGAACACCGGCTGATTCCTTGGTGAAACCTGACGGTGCGGTGCTGGCGAACGGCTACCGTTTCAACGGTTTGAATTCGGCGGTGACGGGTGCAATTTACCAGCCGTTTGAGATTACCCCGCAGAGCGTGGTCAAGCTGCGTTCCGAGTACACTGATTACTCGGCGCAGTACTTCATTTCCGCCGCCCAGGCAGGTTTGAGCCTGCCCGTTTCACGCGCCCCCTTGGATGCAGGTTATGCGCTGATCGGCGCGACGCAGAACATGCAACTGGCAGGGAATCTGACCGCCGCCGGAATGCTAACGGGACGTGGTGGCCGTGTGGACATCAGCAGTCCGTTGGAAATTGTGATTGCGGCACCAGGAGCACCTGCGCAAGCCAACAAGCTGGTGTTGAATTCCGTGCTGTTGAGCGGCTGGAATGCCGAAAGCCTGCTCATCGGCGGCGAACGCACGTTTGGCACGAACAGCACCACAGTCGCCGTGCGCACGAATCAACTAACACTGAATGCCGGTGTGTCATTGAGCGGCACGGAAATCATCCTGGTGGCCAATCAGACGGTGACACTGGCTGCCGGTGCCGTGATCGCGCAGACTGGCACACAGACGGCGGCTGATAAGCTTGTCGTCAATGGCAACGGCGCCTTGGTGCGCGTGAGCGGAGTGGCCACGGCGCTAATATCGCGCACGGGAGTGACGACCTCAGCCCTGCCGCAACTGACCGTGGGCGCCGGGGTGCAGATCAGCGGAGCCAGCATTACCCTGGACTCCAGCAATGCGACTTCGTTGAACGACACCGCCAGCCTGACCGGCACGGCCATCAATCTTAACAGCGGGCGCATCTCACTGCTGCTGACCAATCCCGGTGCATTGCAGACCACGGGCAGTTTGGTGCTCGGAGGCTCCACACTCTCTGGCCTGCAAACCACCGCCGCGCTGTCACTGCTGAGCTACACCTCCATTGACCTCTACGGAACCGGCACGTTATCCAATACGGGAACACTGGCGCTGCATGCCGGTGAAATTCGCGGCTTTAACAATGGCGGTGGCACGGTCAATATAACGGCCCAGTCCATCCTGCTCGATAACAGTGCCAACGTTGCGGCAGGGACGGCGGGGGCGCTGTCCGGCACGCTGAATGTGACTGCGAGCACGATCACCATCGGACAAAACGCTTTGGTGGTGAACCAATTCTCCACGGTGACCCTCAATGCCTCCGGCGGCATTTTGATGCAGGGGACAGGCTCGTTCAGAGCGCTGGGAAACCTGAATGCCGTTACGCCCTTCTTCACCGCTGCCAGTAATGCCACTCAGGTGTTTGCTGCGACGGGTGTGCTGACTTTGACGCGCCCCGCAGGTGTACAGCCGCTTCCCAGCACTCTTGGCCTGGGAGCCAAAATTTCCTTTGAAGGCAGCAGCCTCACAGCAGACACCGATATCCTGCTGCCCAGCGGCCTGATTTCAATGCGTGCGCTCACGGGTGATTTGCTGATTGGCGGACGGCTGGATGCAGGCGGTGTGGCGCGGACCTTTTTCGATGTGGTGCGCTACACGGATGCCGGACTGGTTACACTGACCGCAGATTTGGGTAACATCACACTTTCTGCGAGCAGCGTGGTCAACCTGGCCGCCAATGCTGGTGGTGGCAATGCTGGCTTGTTCAGCGTCAGCGCTCCTACTGTGGGTGCGTCTTCAGGTCTTCTGACCCTGAACGGAACACTCCTGGGGCAGTCGGGTGCAGGCGGGACGACGGCCTCGGCCAATATCGATGTCGGCCGTCTTGCCTCCTTCGACACGCTCAATCAAAAACTCAATGGGGGGATGTTCACGAATGAACGCAATCTGCGCATCCGCAGCGGTAGCGTGGTCATTGACACCGTGGCAAATTCTGAAGCGGTCAACGCGCATCATTTCCTGCTGAGCGTGGATCAGGGATCCATCACGGTGAACGGCACCATCAATGCCTCTGGGCAGACGGGTGGGCGCATTGATTTGATCGCGAATGGCAACGTCACCTTGAATTCGGGAGCCGTGCTGAGCGTGCAAGGCACCGACTTTGACAATGCTGGCAAGGGCGGAGAAATCAATCTCGAGTCTGGCGCACAGCTCAATGGTGTCGTGGGCACAGGCATCGTGAGTATTCTCACGGGATCCACCCTCAATCTCAGCGTCACCAACAAAGACAAGGTGGTGGTTGGCGGGGTGACCAGCACAGTCGCGGGATCGAGTGCCGCGCAGGGTAAATTCAGCGGGACTCTGCATCTGCGTGCACCGCAGACGACCGCAATTAACAACTACATTCAGATCGACCCGATCAATGGTACGGTCATTGATCCTTCCAACATCTTGATTGAAGGATATAAACTCTATGACTACAACCAAGCCAATGTGGTCATTCAGGGAGGAGCAGCAGGTCTTACGAATCTGGCAGGAGTCACGATCAAGACCGATGCGTCGAGTGGCACGAGCTTGAAAGGTGATGCAACGGCCTTCATGAACAACTACACAGCCATGTTTAACAGGCTGGTGGGCGGTAATGCAGGAATCCTAGCTCTAGAAAGCCAGGGGGCGGGTGTGGTGGTGGTTGCGCCTGGCATCGAGATCAGCAATCGTGGCGGCAATATCACCCTCGGGGTGGTCAACGTTGGCAGCGGCCAGGGCTCTGCGGCCATCTATGACTGGAATCTTGCTGATTTCCGTTTTGGTCCCAAACAAGCAGCTGGGGTTTTGACCATGCGTGCGAGCGGCAATCTGGAATTCTATAACACTCTCAGTGATGGCTTCACTGTGGCCACCAGTGACACGCGGATCGTTGAGCGCATGTGGCTGGCCACATTGACGGACCTCAACACTGCGCTGCCTGTGAATGCCCAGTCCTGGTCCTACCGCCTGGCCGCTGGTGCGGACTTCAGTGCCGTGAACTTCCGTGAAGTGGCCCCGCTCGCCAATCTTGGCGCCAATACAGGGTCAGTGCTGCTGGGTAAAAACGCCGGCCAAGCCATTCCATCCAGTTCGGGTGCCAACAGTTCACCTGGCTCCAACGCATTGACACGGCTGGCCATCAATCCGAGCAACAACAACGCAACCACCGGCAACCCGACCGTCTCCAACCGCTTCCAGGTCATTCGCACCGGCACTGGAAACATCGAAATTGCCGCTGGCAGGGATGTGCAATTGCTCAATCAGTTTGCCACCATTTATTCTGCCGGCGTGACGGTGCCCAGCATCACCACCGTCTTCACCGCGAATGATTTTGTCGCGCCGACTGTCTCTTTTGCAGATGTCAGCGAGGCTCCGACTCAGAACGCGCTGGGAGCATTTCAGCAGTTTTATGCGGCACAGTACAGCATGGCCGGCGGCAATGTCAGCGTGACGGCAGGGGCGGACATTGTGCACCTTACCAAAGACGCCAGCGGCAACCTCATCCAGGACTCGCAACGCGAGCTGCCCAACAACTGGCTGATGCGGCGCGGCTACGTGGATGCGTCCGGCAATTACGGCGTGACGGAGGTCGCCGATGTGGGTTACGTGCAGTTCGTCTACGACGAGGCTTCCTCCACCACGTGGTGGGTCGACTTCAGCAATTTCTTTGACGGTATCGCCGCTCTGGGCGGCGGCAATGTGACGCTGAACGCGGGTCGTGACGTGCAGAATGTCAGCGCGCATACGCCGACCAATGCGCGTGCGGCCAGAGGCACGCCGAGTGCGGCGAACCTGCTGGAACTCGGTGGTGGTGATGTGACCGTCATAGCGGGGCGCAACATCGACGGCGGCATTTATTATGTGGAGCGCGGCTCCGGCACTCTCCAGGCGGGAGGGGCCATCACCACCAATGCGACGCGCTCGCCATCCTTGGGCAGACTGACGGCGGCGAATACCGTTCTGCCAGAGGCCACCTGGCTCCCGACCACTTTATTTGTTGGTAAAAGCAGTTTTGAGGTAAGCGCGCGGGGTGATGTGCTGCTGGGCCCCGTCGCAAACACCTTTTTGCTGCCGCAAGGAGTTAACAATAAACACTGGTACAAGACATACTTCTCCACGTATGCAGCCGACAGCGGTGTTTCGGCAACCTCCCTCGGTGGCAACATCACCATCAGGCAGGCAACGACTCTGCCGACTCAAACCTCTCCTAGCAGCATTCTAGGCTTGTGGATGCGCAACGAGCTGCTGCTCACTTCCAGCTCAGCGGCCAACTATCAGCCCTGGCTGCGGCTGGCTGAAACCAATGTGGATCCGTTTAGCACGCTGGCCACACTGATGCCTGGCACCCTGCGTGCCACGGCTTACTCGGGAGACATCAATCTGGTCGGTCGTATGAACCTTTCCCCCTCCTCCGTTGGCACGGTTGAGATGATTGCGGCAGGATCCATCAATGGTTTGACGCCCACTGGTGTTTCATCTTCGATCATCATTGGCAAGCAGACCACCGTCTGGGGCTCCGCCTCCATCAATGTTTCAGACGCGAATCCGGCCTCGATTCCTGGTGTGTTGACCCCGTTTGCCTACTACCAGACTTACTACAATCCGATCAATCCCGAAACCAATTCGGCGGCCCGGGTGACCAGCTCCACTTTCTTGAGATCGCTTGATGCGGTGTTTGCAGAATCGGGTTCAACCAGCGGCACCTACGCCTCCTCCCAGGTTAAGCAAGCCCTCCACTCTTCTGCTTTGCTGCATGCGAATGATGCCAGTCCGGTGCGCTTTTACGCTGCGACGGGTGACATCTCGGGTCTGACTTTGTATTCGCCCAAGTTTGCGACCATTCTGGCTCAAACAGACATCACTGACATCGCCTTCTACATTCAAAATTTACGGGCAGGTGACGTAACCACTGTTGCCAGTGGCCGGGACGTGGTTGCTTACAACGCCAACTCCACCTTGCGTTCACAGGCTGTCACAACCGGGAACCTCACGGCCAACAATGAAAATCCAAAGTCCGGTGACATCCAGATCAGCGGACCGGGGACGCTGCAGGTTCTGGCGGGACGGAATCTGAATCTGGGCACGGGCTCGAACAACTCTGACGGCACGGGAGTGGGGATCACGAGCATCGGCAACGGGCGCAACCCGTCTCTGCCGTTTGCGGGAGCGAATGTGATCGTGGGAGCAGGCATGGGTGCGGCGGCAGCAGGCATCGGGGGTGAGACTCCTGACTTTGGTGCATTCATCACTTACATCTCCACGACTGCCACAGGGGCGCGGTATCTGGCAGAGCTGGCGGAGATCCTGGGAGTGCCATCGGTGAATCTGAATGATCCGCTGCTGACGGCGAACGAGCAAAAGAAGCTGGCGCTGGCGGTCTTTTACCTGGCGCTGCGTGATGCGGGGCGTGACCACAATGACCCGGACAGTCCGAATGCGGGGACTTATGCCGAAGGGTATGCCGCCATTTCCAAACTGTTTCCGACGACGAACAGCGGCAGCATTCAGACGCAGGCGCGTGACATCCGCACGAGGAGCGGCGGGGACATCAGCATTTTCGCGCCGCAAGGTGGCCTGCAGCTGGCCTCTACAACGATCGGCAGCACGCTGGCGCCTCCGGGGATCATCACGGAAGCGGGTGGCAGCATCAATATTTTTGCGAGCAACAGTGTGGACATCGGCATCTCGCGTATTTTCACGCTCAAAGGTGGGGACATCATGATCTGGTCATCCACGGGTGACATCGCGGCGGGCACCTCATCCAAGACAGTGCAGTCTGCGCCGCCGACGCGGGTGCTGATTGATCCGCAGAGCGCGAACGTTTCCACGGACTTGGCGGGCTTGGCGACGGGTGGTGGCATCGGTGTGCTGGCCACGGTGCTGGGTGTTGCTCCGGGGAATGTGGACTTGATCGCGCCAGTGGGTGCGGTGGATGCGGGGGATGCGGGCATCCGTGCGACGGGGAATCTGAACATCGCGGCGTCGATCGTGCTTAATTCGGCGAACATTTCGGTGGGCGGGACGAGCGCGGGGACGCCTGCGGCGGCATCGGTGGCGGCACCGAGCCTGGGGGGGCTGGCGGCGGCGTCTTCAAGCGCGGCGGCGGGGACTTCGGCGGCGAACAGCCAGGCGCCAGCACAGGACAAGAAGGAGCAGGCGCTGACGCAGGAGCAGCCTTCGTTCATCACGGTGCAGGTCATCGGCTACGGTGGCGGCGATGGAGGTGAGGATGAACGTAAGCGTAGAAATGACCAGCCGGGTGAGTAATACTCTCCAGCAACCCCCGAGAGACCATGGCCTTCCAATTTGACTCCGACTCGCAGAAGAAAATCCCCGACATGATGCTGCCGAGGAAGCGCATCGGGAAGTTTTCGTGGCTGGTACTGGGGGCGTTCGGGCTGCTGATCGTCAGCCTGATCGCGTGGCACCCGGTGACGACGGCGGTGCGTGCCGGGCTGGCCCGGAGGAATGCGAAGGAGGCTGTGGCGGCAACGGCTGCGAAGGACTGGATGAAGGCGCATCAGGCGCTGATGCTGGCACGCCAGCGCGCGCCTGAGGATGAGGAGGTGATCCTGGCGATGGTGACGTTTTTGAAGGCGACGGGATCTGACCCTGGCGGACTGGCGCAGCACCTGCAGCGGCTGAAGCTGAAGCGGGCGCTGACGGCGGAGGAGGAGCTGATGCTGGGGCGTGCGCTGATCAGCAGCGGGAAGACGAAGGATGCGCGTGAGGTTTATGAGAAGCTGCCGCTGCAGCAGAGCACGCAGCAGCCGGGGCTGGAGCTGCTTTCGAGCATTCTGAACGCGGAGGGCCATACGAAGGAGGCGGCGGAGATCTCCCACCGTGCGGTGGTGGTGAGCAAGGCTGAAGCGACGCCTGAAATGAATTTTCAGGCGGCGATGACGGACATGGGCAGCCACTTTGTGGAGGTGCAAAACCAGGCGCAGAAGCAGCTGTGGCAACTGGCGGAGCTGGGCACGCAGACGGGCATGGATGCGATCCTGCAACTGACGCTGAGCCGTGCGCTGACGGTGCCGCAGGCGAAGCGCCTGCTGGAGATGGAGGAGGAGCACCCGCTGCAATCGCTGGGGATGCGGCTGATGGTGGTCTCTGCGCAGATGCGGCTGCAGCCGGAGCTGCGCACGCAGCTGGCGAAGGCGGAGGTTGATCGCTATATCAGCACCAAGAATGGGAGGCTCGAAGACATGGCCTTTTGGCTGATGCGGGAAAAATTCAATGATCAGGTGCTGGCGCTGGTACCGAGGGAGCTGGCTGTGCAATCGCGTGAACTGTACCCTATCCTGGTGCAGACGCTGTCTCAGGCCGAGCGATGGGAGGAACTGCAGGGGATCCTGAAAGTGCCTAATCCGCCGGTGTCTGGCACTCTGCTGGATCTGGCGATGGCGGAGGTACTGAGCCATGTGCAGCCTGACATGCGTGAATCACGCCGGATTCTGCAAGGCACAGTGATCAATGCGGCGCAAGGGGGGGATCTGGCCACCCTGCAGATAGCGGCGCAACTGGCTGAGAAGCTGAATTTTGCGGACGTCTCCTGCCAGGCGTACCAGGCGGCGGGGATGAAGGCGGCGGAGAACAACGCGAGCGAAGCCGCACTGAAGAACCTGCAAAAGAGCGCGGAACTGGCGCTGCGTGCAAAGGATACGGAAACGCTGCTGAATGTGTCCCGCCAGCTGCATGTGATCAGCCCAAGCAGCGCGGTGTTTGCGGACCGGTTTGAGTATCTGCGACTGGTGCTGGGGGTGGAGCTGGAGATGGTGGATCTGAAAGCACTGACGGCGCTGGCGGATACGAAAGCAGCTGTCATGGTCACTCTGGAACGCATCCCGCCGCAGCTGCTGCTGGCGCTTTCGGCGTATCGGCTGGGTGATCGTGAGGCGATGGAGAAGCATCTGGCTTCCCTGCCCCGCGCTGAAGGCCTGCCCCCTGGCCCGCGTGCGGTGGCTGCGGGGCTGCTGTCTCTGGCGGGCAAGCCGGACCGTGCGTTTCAGATGGCGGAGAAGATTCCGGGGGCGTTGCTGCTGGATGAGGAGAAGGTGTTTTTGATGAGGGCGCTGTAAGGGGGTGATGAAAGCTTAAGGTTTGAAGTTTTAAGAGTGGGTTAGCGGCCAAGGCCGCCGGGCGAGGAAGGCAAGCATGAGTGCGAGTGCGGCTGAGCAGTTGACCACTTGAGCATACCAGGAAATAGCAGAGGTTACGGGAGGAGATGGTGCGACTGAGGTGGTTGCGGGATGGAGGTCGTCCCGGAGCTTTTCGCTTTCGCGGAGTTCACGCAGCTTGTTGCCGACGAAGGCAAACCATTGGCGATCGGCGGCTTCGAATAGACGCGGGGGGGCTAGCCATGGGTCGTGTTTTTCGCGTGGATCCACGAGGCCCATGTCATACCAAAAACCGTCGCGCTCTTTGTAGAGAACGAGCTTGCACTGCTCCCCCAGCAGAACCCGGTGGATCACGAGACGGAGTGGGTGGTCGGCATCTGTGCTGACAAGGGTGAAGACTTTCTGTCCCAGGAGGTCCTGCGGCCCACGGAGAACTTCGATGACGCGGAGACGCACGCGGAAGATGGGGGCCTTGCCTGAAGGGCGCTGGAGGGCAGGCAGGCAAGCGAGGAGTTGTGGTGGGGTGCAGGTGCTCCCTGAGCTGGGGATTTTCGCGGGTGCCTTTTTTGGATGGGCTGGTGCGAAGTGAATCACGAACGTAGATTCCGAACCGGCTTTCTTCTTCGCCAATGCTTCCATCTTCGTTCTTCGAGCTTCCATCTTCGGAGGACACGATTAAGAACAGGAAAGCCGGGACTACAATGCGAAGAGGTTTGGACTCGGTGCTGCTCGGTTTCTCTTCGCGCTGGTTGTTTGCGGAGCCGGAGGATCGAGGACGAGAACGATGCTAACCGGGCAAGGGCACGCGGATGGTGAAGACGGTGCTGACTCCGGGGCGGCTTTCGAGGTCGATGGTGCCGCCGTGGACTTCGACGGCGCGTTTGACGATGGAGAGGCCGAGGCCGGTGCCTTTGGTCTCCTGGATGCCGCGGTAGAAGCGCTTGAAGGCGTTGGGGAGGTCTTCGGGACGAATGCCGATGCCGTCGTCGGTGACGGTGATGATGCACTCGTGCTGGGTCCAGCGGCCGCTGATGCTGAGGCGGAGGCCGGTGCGGGGATTCTCCTTGAGGGCGTTTTCGATGAGGTTGGAGAATATCTGATCCCAGTAGAAGCGATCTCCACTCAAAAGGCCGCCGTCGGGGGGGAAGTCGAGGGTGATGACGGGCTGGCGGATTTCGACGAGGGGTGTGAGGTGCTCGATGGCGTCATGCACGCAGCCGCGGACGAGGAAGGTTTCTGTCTTGAGGGGCTCTTCCAATCCTTCGAGGCGGGAGATGGTGAGCATGTCGTCGATGATGCGCATCATGCGGCGGCTGTGCTTTTCCATGACATCGAGACAGCGCACCAAGGAGGCGGTGTTTTTGATCATGCCGCTTTTCAGCGTCTCGATGTAGCCGTGGATGAGGGAGAGCGGGGTGCGGAGCTCATGACCGGCGCTGGTGACGAAGTCCTGGCGTGTCTGGGCGATGGTGTCGTGCTCGGTGCGGTCTTCGACCATGACCCAGATGCCGCTGCGGCCGCCTTCGCTCCAGGGGGAGGCGGAGAGGCGGTAGTGGCGTTCATGGCTCCATTCGGCGGCGTAGGAGTGGGGAAGCGGGAGGCGGAGTTCCCCTTCGACACGGGTGTGGCGGGTGCGGGCGTCTGCGATGATGCGGGTGATGGCCTCCAGGCTGGGGGCGGCGCCTAGGGGGCGGCCCTCTTCCAACGTGTGAGGGATGAGCATGACGCTCATGGCGAGATTGGCGAAGACGATGAGGTCTGCGTCATCAATGACAAGGATGCCCTGGGGGGCTTCATTGAGGAGGGTGCCGAAGAGGCGGCAGTCGTCCTGCATGCACATGGGCGAGGCGATGTCTGCCTGCTCTGCTTTCAAACCTGGCTGCGCCGGGGCGGACATCACTTCCATGATCATGCGTCTGCGTCTGCGAGCTCCTGAACGTTGCTTTGAAAGAGGTAACCCTGACGACGCAGGGTGCCGATGTGACGGCCGTGGTCTCCGAGCTTGTCGCGGAGGCGTTTGATGTGGGTGTCGAGGGTGCGTGAGTGGGTGTCGTCTGCGTAACCCCAGACGGCGCTGAGGAGCTCGCTGCGTGAGTGGATCACGTCAGGATTGGCCATGAGTGTGGTGATGAGCTTGAGCTCGGTAATGGTGAGCTCGACGAGCTTGCCATTGATGGAGAGGGACATGTTTTTGCGGTCGAGCAGGAACTCGCCGATGCGCTGCTCTGCGAGCATGACGACTTTTTGCGAACGACGCAGGACGGCACTGATGCGGAGCATGAGCTCGCGCGGGCTGAAGGGCTTGGTGAGGTAGTCGTCCGCGCCGCATTCGAGTCCGGCGATGCGGTCATTGGTCTGCGCACGGGCGGTGAGCATGATGACGGGGATGTGCCGGGTGCGGGTGTCTGCGCGGAGGCGGCGGTGGACCTGTACGCCGTCGATGCCAGGAAGCATGATGTCGAGGACGATGAGATCGGGCGCGGTCTTGACTGCCATGGGGAGGACGGCGAGGCCGTTGCCCACTGAGACGACCTCGTGTCCTTCACGCTGAAGGTGAAGGCTTACGAGTTCGACAATATCCTTCTCATCATCGACTACCAGGATTCTGCTCATGTTTGGGTGACGAGACTGTGACGGCAGGAATGAAGTCCTGCCAAAGACAAGCATGTTACGATCTCGTCGCAGAGTGTGAAGGCATGCAGATGGTGACGGATTTGTTGCGGAAGGCGTGAATGAAAACGGCTGCGTTGGCGAGGGTTTCAAAGCGAGGCTTTCACTGTGATCTTTTTCCTTATTCAGTGGTGGCTTTTTGCGCTACACGACAAAGGAGGGGAAGGGTTTAAAGTTTCAGGTTTAAGCTTTGAATTTGGGGATGGTTTGCGGGTGATGGGTGTGGCGGAGGTTTGAACACAGGACGGACAGGTCCGATGCGTCGTATGGAGATAGTGGAGTGACGAATGCGAGGCGATGCAGTGTTGCAATGCATTCACTGATGCGCTGCAAGGTCGTAACAGTATTGTGACGTGTTACTGTTTGAGGCATCGGGCGGGCATCTCAAAGATGGGTGCATGTACAAGCCACGACATAACGAACTCCATAGCTTCCTCCAATGGCGCCGGCAGACGCGCTTTATCCGCCATCATGGCGGCCCGATCATGGCGGTGGGGCTGTTTGTGACGTGTCTGTGGTTTGTGTGGAGGGCGTGCGAGAGCCGTCAGCAGCTGGAGAACAGCATGCCGGCAGTCGAATCCTCTCGAATGCAAGAGATGGACCGCACATTGCAGGCGGCGAAAATGCCCAAGTGGTGAAGCGGTGGCACGGATTTGGAAAAACCCTGAGTGTGAGCGCAGCAGGCTGCTGAACGCTCAAGGCATGCAAATTCTGCACCGAGCAGGCAGGGTGAAGGGGCGGAGTTGATCACGCCGCCCCTGCCAGCGCCTTGCTTCGCCGACTTCAGCTCAGAGGCTTATCAACCACGCTCTAAAATTTGACGCCGACGGCGAGGATGACGCGGTCTTCGTTCACGTAGGACGGGGCGCGTTTGCCTTTGGTGTAGCGGGCGCTGAAGACACCGGGAAAATCGCGGAACGGGCCGAACTCAACGCGTGCTTCTTGAAAGATGAAGCTGCGGTCGATCTGCTCCAGGGGGGAGACGCCGGATATCTGGTAGGAGATGCGCAGGGTGTTCTCCATCAAGCCAAAGCCGACGCGGTTGCCCCAGTCCACCTGATAGGCGCCGGGACTGACCTTGCCGGTATTTTTGACGAAGTCACTGAACACGGATTTGAGGGTGAAGTTGGGTTTGATGTAGAAGTGATCAGCGCGGCTTTCGAGCGTGGAGTTGGAGTCGGGGCCGACGAGATTTGGTGATGCTTCGAGCTCCTTGGCAGTCGTAGCTGCAGTGGCGGCGGCGCGATCGCTCTTGTGTAGCAACCAATGCTCACCGATGGCGAATGGCAGCTTATCTTGGAAGAACTGCGGCAGGAAACGGAAGACGGGCTGGACATTCAGATCCACGCCCCACTGGCTGTCATTGGTGATGGCGTTGTCTTTGTAGGAGAAGCCGATCTGAAATTTGGACTGATGCTGGAAGTTTTTCAGGTTTTCCGGATTGAGCGGCTTGAGATGAAAACCAATGCCGACGAAGGCCTCCCGAAGATCTACGGACGTGGCGGCGGAGCCAGCGGTGATGCGCTCCCAGGCGACGCCGGTGCGGAGGTGTGCGGCGAACTGCTGCGGGCGGTAGGCGATCAAATTGAGACTCGGTTTGACGGGCAGGTACCAGTCCACCATGGCAGCGGCGTCCACGTTCCAAAAACTTCCCGTCTGAGCATCGCGGATCCACTGATAGGTCGCGGCCTGAGCTTTGGACTCATCCACATCCAGGCTGTTTTGCATGCGGGCGATGACCACCAGACCATCAAGAGTGCCGTCTTGCCTCAGGGATTTCAAGATGGGACTGGGAATGCTTCCAAGGGCGGACTTTTCGGCATTGGGCACCTTGCGCGTGAGGCCGAAGACCGAGGACCTGCCAGAGACGGCTTTTTCATCCCAGATGATCAAGCCAACACCTTCGAGGTGACGATTGTGGAAGTAGCTGCTCGTAAACCCCTCCTCCGAGCGCACGATGGCGGCGTCTGCTGCACGGGGATCCTGCGCGGAGGCGATGGAGGGCATCAGAGTTGTGAGGACGAGGAGGACGGAGGCGCTGAGACGAAGCCTGGTCAGGGCAGGAAACAGACGTGTGAGAGCTGTGTTCATTTTTTGCAGATGGTTAAGAGTGATGCTTTTGTTTTCAGCAAAATCGCGCCAGTGGAGCAAGTTTTTCCGTAGAAGGACACTCTTATAATAATTCAACTCTACATACTCTTAAGGACGTGTGTTTGAGTGTTTGGATTCGAGCCAGTTAAGGAGATAAATAAAATTGTCGGCTTTAGGAATGCGCAAACCTTCACTTCCTTTATGAGGTCTATTTATGCACATTACCTATCCTTTTTTTTAGTTTGTTTTCATGTTTATTACTTGCCATGGCGGCCTGTTTTCCACTATTAGATTAGAATGATGAAAATCGAATCAAGTGCCGAAGGTAAGAGTGCCCTAGTGCCCGCAAGTGTTGGCCGTCTCGTCTTGTCTGCCATGGGAATGCTGCTGCTGGGTGCGTGTGTGAACAGCACTGAGGCGAAGCCTTTCACGACGCTGCACGGCTCAATGCATGCGACGGTGATTAGCGCAGGAGGAAAGACCTGCAGTCCGGGAGGTGGCAAAGCGAAGCCGGGTGACAACTGCACGGGCATCCTGCTGAAGCAGGGGGAGTGCTATCGGTTCGAGGCAGAGACGAGCAAGTGCTTTGCGGATGCTTCGATCCATCTGAACAATCTGAATGGCTGGGACTTCCCGCTGCTGCAGCCGGTGTGCTTTCTGAAACGCAGGCCACTGGAGGCTTTCTTTACGCTGATCGGCACGATTGATGGGAAACGGCCCTTCCGGATTCGTGAGGGGATGTGCTGGCAGGCGCCGGCCTCTGGCGAGCTGGTATGCTATGTGAATGACTGGTTCTTCAAGTATGGGAACAACAAGGGGAGCATCAAGCTGCAGGTGACCCCCTGCCCTGCGGCAAAGAGCTCCGCAGCACGCACACCGAGGAAGCAGTGATGCTGCCGCGTGAAACCGCCTTCTAGCATGTAATACCACCGTTTAGCATCCTCCATGACGCCCACTTTTTCATGAACACTGCCGCAGACATCTCCATGAAAAAACAAACTCGCATCATATTCACAGCCGCTCTTCTGGCGGCCATGGCGGCGCAATGCGCCTGCACCACCAAGATGAGCACTCGCTCCTGCCTGGGTCCGAAGGCGGGAGTGCAGCCGGCCACGCCGACGGAGCGGGCCAAGCAGGATGCGGACACGCCGCAGCCGCTGGTGAAGAACCGGCGGACCTATGTGCTGCTGCAGGTGGACGGCGGCGGGATCATGGGGATCACGCCAGCGACGGTGCTGGCGCATCTGGAGCAGGAAATGAAGAAGCGGCGGCCAGATTTTCAGGGCAAGACCTTGAAGGACATCCTCTCAGTGTGCTCCGGGACAAGCACAGGGGCCATCATCACGGGCATGGTGGCGGCGGGGGTGCCTGCCACGGAGATAGCAAGCTATTACACCCAGCAGGGGGTGGAACTCTTTCAGGGAAAGGCGCGCAATCCGATGTTTCCCTTTGCCCCGAAGTACAACCGCGCGACGTTTCAGAACACGCTGTTTGATCTTTTAGACAAAAGTCATCCGAAGAAAGGGTGTGTGATGCTTTCAGATCTGGACAAGCAGAAGGGCGGAGCGCCGCTGCTGATCATCCCGGCGTATGATCTGCGCAGCAAGCGAACGCATTTTCTGCGCAGCCGCGGCTCCAAGACCAGCGAGCTGGACCCTAAGTATGACATGCAACTGGTGGATGCGATCTCCTGTTCGGCTCTGAATGCGGCGCTGTATTTCGGCAAGGTGGAGGCTCCGCAGCAGCGATGGGAGTATGTGCAGTCAGACGGCACAAGGCAGATGATGACGGGAGCGGTGTACAATGACGGGGGCCAGGCAACGCAGAACTGCACGCTGGGGCTGGCCATGCTGGAGGCGCTGAGCCGCGGCTGGGGAGCAGGGAATGACGAGCAGGTGATCATCATCTCCCTGGGATGCGGTGATGACTTTACGGCGGACTCGTATGCCAGCGCCGCACGGCTGAGCGGTGCGGCGCAGATCTGGAAATTTGCTTTCAAAGGGCAGGCGCGCCAGGAGGCGGCGCTGCTGCAATGGCGGGCGGCGCGGCAACTGGCGGCGTATAACTCGAATTATAAAATCTTCCGTTTTAATTTCGTGCCGCAGTCGGCCACTCCATTCAGCGTGAACTCGAAGCAATTGCATGAGCTCAGTGAGTACCAGCCGGGAAAAATTTTTGAGCGCGCGGATTTCAAACGCCTGGTGGATGACCTGTGCAATCCGGCGGTGGAACTGACAGGACCGCAAAGTGCGAAGCAACACTCCAACGTGAGGCAGCCAGAAATGGATCAGCTGATGAAGCTGGCACCGCGCGGCCTGTGAGGCTGATGGTGTTTTTTGAAGCCCGGCCTTTGTCAGGGCTGAAGAACACAGGCCCCTTCTCTGCGCTGGCTGACAGTGATCGCGCGGCTGGACATGAACATGGCTGCTGCCGGGGTCGTTGCTGTCGTGGCAGCGCGCGTTTTTTCTTGATGCAGCCTTGTCGGGAGACGCCCCTGCCCTCGTGACGAAAAGGTTTCACTTGGGGTGTTTCCCAGGGGGCGGTGAAAGGCGATGGCTGGTGACAAGGTCGTTACTATTCACAGACGACTGCTGTCTGGAGACTGTGAGAAATGAACCTCAACACACCCGCGCTTATGAAAACCAAACTTCGTATCAAGACGCTGTTTATGTCCGATGTGCATCTGGGCATGGCGGATTCCAAGGCTGTGCAGGCGGCGCATCTGATCCGCCACTGCAAGTGCGAGAAGCTGGTGCTGAATGGGGACATCATTGATGTGTGGGCGCTGAAGAGCTCGGGGCGCTGGACGGCGGAGCACACGCATTTTGTGCGAACGGTGCTGAAGAAGATGGAGAAGGAGAATACGGAGGTGATCTACCTGCGCGGGAACCATGATGACATTTTGGAGAAGTTTCTGCCATTCAAGGTGGCAGGTCTGTCGCTGGTGGATGAGCACATCCATGAGTCGCCGCATGGCCGCTACCTGGTGGTGCATGGGGATGGGTTTGACCATGTGACGACGAACCACGTGTGGCTGGCGAAGGTTGGGGCGGTGGGCTACGAGATGCTGCTGCGTGTGAACCGCACGTACAACGCGTGGCTGCGCTGGCGGAACAAGGAGGCCTTTTCGCTGAGCCGCTGGGTGAAGATGAAGGTGAAGGGTGCGGTGAGCTTTGTGGGCCGCTATGAGGAGCAACTGCAGAAGCTGGCGCGCTGGAAGAACTGCCATGGGATCATCTGCGGGCACATCCACACGCCGGCGGACAAGATGATCGAGGATGTGCATTACCTGAACTCAGGCGACTGGGTGGAGAGCATGACGGTGGTGGTGGAGCATCTGGACCGGACGTTTGAGGTGCTGAGTTATCATGACTTCTGCCGACTGACAGGACGTGAACCTAAGGGCAGCGATCTGAGCATGAACGTGAGCGATATCAGCAACCGGCCGCTGGGCCTGCCTGCGCCGGTGGAGGCGTCTGAGGCGGGTGAAGAAGAGGAAGCGGAGGAGATGGTGGGAGCGTAGAGCTGGTTTCTGGTTTCACCGCGTGGTGTGAAAAGAGAATGCTCTGGGGTTGGAGGATGGTGCTGGAATAGGTCCTACGGAGCCGTTTTGTGAGGTTGGGGGCTGAGGGCGCGGCGGAGTGGATGAGGAGTTTGGCGCCTTGGGATGTGTGCGGTGATGTGGGGGTGGCGGATCTGGAATTTCGTGATCCTACTGGCGATAGGCTATGAGCCTATTCGGGTTATTCGAAGGTGGTGGCGAGAGTTGGATCAATGTTAGCATGGCATGCACTTTTCTGGTGGTTTGTGAGTCGAAAATCAGGCTGTGCGCCTATCTTGCACATCCACTATTCCTAGTTATAACCGGACTCATCTTTACCTACGTAAACGTGATGTTTTTTCATCTCATTGAATCGCTTTGCTTTACTTTGCAGACGCCTGTCCTAGCATCTTAATCTCATATGAGATACAGAGACAACTCCGCCATGTTCAGAACTTTTAAAGCCACTGACAACTGCAGGGCCCGAGAGTCTGGCGCCGCCAATCTGGCAGCGTTCATGTGTGCAGGTCTGATGGCGGCGATGACGCTGAGCGGCTGTGATCACAAAGAGGCGCACCATGAGGAGGAGAAGGAAGCGGAGTCGCAGCTGGTGCTGACGAAGCCCATCAAGCGGGACACGGTGATCTCGCGTGATTATGTGTGCCAGATTCATTCGTGCCGGAACATTGAAATCCGTGCGCTGGAGCGCGGCTACCTGGAGGTGGTGAGTGTGAAGGAGGGCCAACTGCTGAATGAGGGTGACCTGATGTTTTCGATCCTGCCGAGGGTTTACACTGCCGTGGTGAAGCGTGCGGAGGCCGAGGCGCAGGTGGCGAGGGTGGAGTATGAAAACACGAAGCGTCTGCTGGAGTCAGACGTGGTGTCTGACAAGGAACTGACGATGGCGAAGGCGAAGCTGGACCAAAAGATGGCGGAGGTGAACCTGTCACAGACGCATCTGGGATTCACGACGATCAAGGCACCGTTTTCCGGTCTGATGGACCGCCTGCGGCTGCGAAACGG
This sequence comes from Verrucomicrobiaceae bacterium UBA7681, assembly GCA_002482965.1. GTDB lineage: Bacteria > Verrucomicrobiota > Verrucomicrobiia > Verrucomicrobiales > Verrucomicrobiaceae > Prosthecobacter. The sequence continues at coordinate 46,993 of DLGZ01000085.1, forward strand.
CAGTCTGGTGGAAGTGGGCGACCTGCTGACAACGCTTTCTGACAACAGCGAGATGTGGATCTATTTCAATGTGCCGGAGTCGGACTATCTGGAGTATGCCTCCCAAGTGCAGCCGGAGGAAAACAAGAAGGTGAGCCTGGTGATGGCGAATGGGAAGATGTTTGACCAGAAGGGGCGGATCAACGTCATCGAAGGTGAGTTCAACAACAAGACGGGCACCATCCCCTTCCGCGCGGACTTCCCGAATCCGAAGCGTCTGCTGAGGCATGGGGAGACGGGCAACATCCGCATGGAGAGGACGGTGAAAAACGCACTGCTGGTGCCACAGAAGGCGACGGCTGAGTTCGACGATGAGCGCTACGTTTATGTGGTCGGGAAGGATGACGTCATCAAGCAGGTGAAGCTGGATGTGCTCGAAGAGCTGGAGGATTTGTATGTGGTGAAACCCAGCGCCGGGGTGACGGACCAGGACAGGATCATCTTTGAGGGTCAGCGGCAGGCCCATGACGGGGACAAGGCCCACGACTACCGATTTGAGGAGACGAAGGATGCGTATGCCAACCTGAAGCTCCGGGCGCAGTGAAGTGAGCTCCGTGTTTTCGAAGATTTTACATCGGCCGGGCCTGGTGCGAGTGCGGCAATGTTTGGGCCGAGACATTGCAAACTGAGAACTGAGCCGAACGTAGAGAGACAGACGACTGCAAGGAGCCCGAAGGGTGAGCGCAGCGAGTCAAAACTGGGAATTGTAAATTGGCCGGAGGTCTGATTGAGGGCGAGGCTGACGCACGGTCTTGATGGGAGGCTTGGAAGTCTGAGGACGCGCGAGCCGCACAACGGAGTGTGCGGACCACGCCACGCTGGGTGTTTCTCGCATGACTCGGTTCTGTTTTTATATGCGTGGCTTGGAAGTGTGGCTGTGCGGGCTCTTTCTTCTGGCCGGAGGCCGTAGTGTTGGCGATGTATGGTGTGCAGAGCCGCACGCTGGGCGAGGCTGACGTGCTGCCCACTTCGCCAAGGCTTCGAAGGCCAGGACGGACTGGAAGTCCGCGCTCCTGGGGCACTTTTGGCATAGACTTTGATGGCGGCAAAAAGTGCCTATGGTGCGAAGGTCGTGAATGAACAACCAACCTGCCTTTTGAACCGTACGATTGCACCATGCCGCGAGTGATCATGCATATGGACATGGATGCGTTTTTTGCATCGGTGGAGCAAAGGGACAATCCGGAGTTTCGGGGGAAGCCGGTGATCGTGGGGTCGCCGCCGGATCAGAGGGGGGTGGTGTGTGCGGCGAGCTATGAGGCGCGGAAGTTCAAGGTGAGGTCGGCGATGCCTTCTAGGACGGCGGGGCGGCTGTGCCCGGAGGGGATTTTTGTGCGGCCGAGGATGGAGGTGTACAGGGCGGAGTCGGCGCGGATCATGACGATTTTGCAGGAGTTTACGCCGATGATCGAGCAGGTGTCTGTGGATGAGGCGTACCTGGATGTGAGTGCGCATGCGGACCCGGAGCTGGAGGTGGATGCGGCGATCGAGGCGGCGCGGCCGATGGCGGCGGCGATCAAGCGGCGGATCCGCGAGGTGTGCGGGCTGACGGCGAGCGTGGGGATCAGCGCGAACAAGTTTCTGGCGAAGCTGGCGAGTGATTTCCAAAAGCCGGACGGGCTGACGGTGATTCTCGACAGGGACAAGATCGCGTTTTTACGACCGCTGCCGGTGAGTGCGATCCATGGGGTGGGGCCGGTGACGGCGCAGGGACTGGAGGCGCTGGGGCTGCGGACGATCGGGGATCTGCAAAATTCGGCGCAGTCGCTGGAGGGGGTGGCGGGGTCGTTTGCGGCGAAGCTGCGGCAGCGGGCGATGGGGAATGATGAGCGGGAGCTGGACCTGAGCGAGGAGCGCAAGAGCATCAGCGCGGAGAATACGTTTCTGAATGACACGGACGCGAGGCCGGTGCTGCGGGCGGCACTGAAGGAGATGGCGCTGGATGTGGCGAGGACGCTGGGCCAGCACGGGGTGGGCGCGATGACGGTGCAGGTGAAGGTGCGCTACAGTGACTTCACGACGCTGACGCGGCAGATCCGGCTGGAGGAGCCGGTGACGACGGATCGGGAGATCTACCGGATGGCGTGTTATCTGCTGGCGCGGGATCGGCTGGTGACGGGGCCGCTGAGGTTGATCGGGATTGGGCTTTCGACGCTGGTGGCGCCGGAGCAGAGGCGGCAGTTGAGGCTGGGGATTTGAGGGTGGATGCTGGATGCTGGATGCTNNTAGATGCTGGTGGCTAGATGCTGGATGGTGAGAGACGGAGGCTATTGGATAGGGGGGGGAGGTTTGAGGTGGCAGGTGGTGGTGGGACGAAGGATTCTAGGGACGCGCACAGCGCATCCCTACCATCCAGAGCGGCGCGTGCCTCAGGGCTGGTAGGGAACCGCTGTGCGGGTCCGACGTTTCGGGTCTGTGGTGTCGATGGCTGTCAAAAAGGTGCGCCGTCCTTGGGGCTTTCGACAGCCATGGGCGGAAGGCGGGGGCGTTTGGGAAGGGGTGGAGAGATGTGCCGGCAGTCAGCGCCGGGACGAAGGATTCTACGGACGCGCACAGCGCATCCCTACCAGCCCTGCGCGGCCTCCCCTGCCCTGCGGGGCAAACTTTGGGCACGGCCTTTGAGGTGGTTGGGGACGATTATTGTGAGAGACAGGAGGGACTTGGGTTGTTAGTCTGTGGCTGCTGTTCTGAAATTTTACCGCTCTGCTTTTTATGAAACCTTCTCTTCTGCTTGTTTGCTCTTTGGTGATGGCCGGTGGGCTGGTGTCTTGCACGGGTGATTTGTATCGGCGCACGGTGCCGGCACGCACGACTTCCACGTCTGCCAAGGTGGCTCCGCCTGCGTATGGATCGCCGGCGTATGTGAGCAGCCTGCATCCGTATGGAAAGCCGTATGAGCGGAGCGGGTTCTACCCGTACAGTGCCTCGCGCCCGGGTGGGATGGGGTACTATGACCGCGTGGCATCGCCGAATGGCTCGTATGAGTACCTTTACCATGACATGGAGGCACCGCATCCGGCGCCGGGGACGCCGCTGAAGGAGAAGACGGTGCGGTACACGTCTCGCTATCCCAGCTCATGGGGATCGCCGGTGTGGGTGACGACGTTCAAGCCGGTGGTTTATCCGAGAGTTGTCAATGGGTCTGGGTCTGCCACGGTGGCGGGATCAGAGTGAGGATGGGGCTATTTGGAGTGCGGCTGCTCAACCTTGAAAGGGTAAAGCTGCCACTTTCGAGTGGCTTGGGGTGGGCGGATCTGAATGGCTGGCCATGAATCAATGGCTGCCACTTTCGAGTATTTCCTGGTATTCGTGACTCACCGAGGACGGCGGAAAGCGGTAGCTGCGTTCGTGCCTCACTTCGCGACCGCAGTCCATATGGGTACTGCGTTGGATCGATTGGAAAACGCTGTGACCTTTAAACTTGGAATCAATGGTCGCAGATGCAGGCGTATTCGGCGTTGCCGCATTCTTTGCAGGTGTAGAGGAGGAGCTTGATGCGGAAGTTTTTGGGCTTGGAGGTGGCGTCGGGTTTGACCTGGACGACGACTTGGTAGTCTTCTCCGGCGGGGAGCGGGGCGGTGGCGATGAGGAGGTTGCCTTTGGTGGCGAAGTCGAGCTTGGTTTTGCCCGTGGGGGCTTCTGCGGTGGCGGTGACGATTTGCGCGGCGGGGGCCTGCGCTTTCATGGCGGCGTCGTAAAAGGCGATGCTGATGCTGCGGTCTTTTTCGACGAAGAACTCGGCGCTTTGCGTGGGGGAGAGTTCGAGGAGGCGGCCTTTGCGGGGGCCGGCTTTGACGGCGGTGTCGGCGAAGAGTGAGACGCTGGTGAGGAGAAGGAGTGTGGTGTGGAGGAGGGTTTTCATGGGGGTGGGTGATGCTGGATACTGGTGGGTGGATGCTGGTGACTGGATGTGTTGGGTTTTAGGGGATTGAAAACTGGGAACTGAAAACTGGGAATTGTAAATTGTGGGTGGGTGGTTTGGAGGTGGTGGTGGTTAGCGGAGCGAATGGATCGAGGACGAGTAGGAGAACGAGAACGAGGACGATTTCGCTTCGGCGGTACGAGGTGGGTTATTGGTCGGGCTGGGTGCTTATGAGATTCAATTTTTCGCTGCGCTTTTCGAGCCATTCGTAGAGGAGGGGGACGACGAGGAGGGTGAGGAAGGTGGAGGTGATGATGCCGCCGATGACGACGGTGGCGATGGGGCGCTGGACTTCGGCACCGGCTCCGGTGGCGATGGCCATGGGGACGAAGCCGAGGCTGGCGACGAGGGCGGTCATGAGCTTGGGGCGGAGGCGTGTGAGGGTGCCGGTGACGACGGCGGAGCGGAGTTCGTGGCCTTCGCGGCGGAGTTGATTGATGAAGCTGATGAGCATGATGCCGTTGAGCACGGCGATGCCGCTGAGGGCGATGAAGCCGACGGCGGCGGAGATGGTGAAGGGCATGCCGCGCAGGTAGAGGGCGAAGATGCCACCGGTGACGGCGAGGGGGACGCAGATGAAGATGAGCGCGGCCTGCCTGAAGGAGCCGAAGCTGAGGTAGATGAGGACGAAGATGAGCGCGAGCGCGAGGGGGACGACGATGGTGAGGCGGGCTTTGGCCTCTTGCAGATTTTTGAACTGGCCGCCGAACTCGAAGTAGTAGCCTGCGGGGAAGACAACTTTCTCGCGGATCATGCGGGTGGCTTCTTGGACGAAGCCCTCGGTATCGCGACCGCGTACGTTGATGAGGACGCTGACGCGGCGCTGGGTGTCTTCGCGGGTGATCTGATTGACGCGGTCTTCGAGCTTCACTTTGGCGATCTGCTTGAGGGCGAGCATGCCGCCGCCTTCGGTGCGCAGGGGGAGGCGCTCCATGGTGGTGAGATCGGCGCGCTGGTCTTCGGCGAGGCGGACGAGGATGGGGGTGCGGCGGTTGCCATTGATGAGGGTGCCGACTTCATCGCCTGCGAGGGCGGTTTCGATGAGTTTATACAAGTCTTCGCTGTGGACGTTGTATTTGATCATGGCCTCGCGGTCGGGCTGGATCTCGATCATGGGGACTTTGCCGATGGCGTCGAATTCGGTCTCGCTGCCGCCGGGAATGCTGTTTAAGACGGCGGTGATTTCTCCGGCGAGGCGTTCGAGGTCGTCGTAGTTTTCGCCGAAGATTTTGCAGAGGAGATCGGCACGGGCACCGGCCATGATCTCATTGAAGCGCATCTGGATGGGCTGGGAGACGAGGATGTTTTGACCGGGGACTTGGGCGAGGAGGCGCTCGCGCATGAGATCGCCGAGGGCGGCTTTGGTGATATGGGTGCCGTCCACTTTGCGCCAGGTGTCGGGCGGCGTGAGCATGACGTAGGTGTCGGCGACGTTGGGGCCCATGGGATCTGTGGCGACTTCGGCGGTGCCGATGCGGGAGAAGACATCGCGCACTTCGGGGAACTCGCGGCGGAGGACGGCTTCGCTTTGTTTTTGCAGCTGGACGGAGGAGGAGAGGCTGGCGCTGGCGCTGCGGATGAACTGGAAGGTGAAGTCGCCTTCATCGAGCTGCGGGATGAACTCGGCACCGAGGCGTGAGAAGAGGACGAGGCTCCAGGCGAAGAGGCCGAAGAGGGGCATGACGATGAGCCAGCGGTGGCGCAGGCCGAAATTCAGCAGCGGTGCGTAGAGGCGCTTGGTGGCGGTGACGATGAGGTTGTCCTTTTCCTGAATCTTGCCGCCGAGGAGGGTGGCGCAGAGGACGGGCATGAGCAAAAGGGCGAGCACTAAGGAGGCACCGAGGGCGAGCATGACGACCATGGCCATGGGCTGGAACATTTTTCCTTCGATGCCCTGCAGCGCGAGGATGGGAACGTAAACGACGGTGATGATGAGGACGCCGAAGAACATGGGGCTGGCGACTTCTTTGGCGGATTTGAGCACTTCTTCGGCGCGCTCGGTGGCGGAGAGTTTGCGGCCGAGGGCGTGCTGTCGCTCGCCGAGATGGCGGACGATGTTTTCGACCATGACGACGGCTCCGTCGATGATGAGGCCGAAGTCGATCGCGCCGAGGGACATGAGGTTTCCAGAGACGCCGAGCTCGACCATGCCGATCATGGCAAGGAGCATGGAGAGTGGGATGACGAGGGCGACGATGAAGGCGGCGCGGGCATTGCCGAGGAGGAGGAAGAGGACGATGACGACGAGGAGTGCGCCTTCGCTGAGATTGGACTCGACGGTGTGGATGGTGCGATTGACGAGATCGCTGCGGTCATAGACGGTGCGGATGACGAGGCCGGGGGGGAGCTTGCGCTGGATGTCTTCCAGGTTTTCGCGCACGGCATTGGAGACGAGGCGGGCGTTTTCTCCGGCGAGCATGAGGGCTGCGCCGACGAGGGCTTCGTCTCCTTCATGGGTGCTGGCTCCGGTGCGGAAGGCGGAGCCAATGCCGACGCTGGCGACTTCCTGAAGGAGGATGGGTTTGACGCCGCCGCCGAACTTGAGCGGGAGGCGCTTGATTTCTTCGATGCTGCTGACGCGGCCGGGGGCGCGGACGATGAGCTGCTCGCCACCGATCTCGACAAAACCGCCGCCGGCATTGCGGGTGCCTTCTTCGACTTTGCGGGCGAGTTCATCGAGCGACATGCCTGCGGCGACGAGGCGCGCGGGGTCGGGCTGGATGACGATCTGTTTGTGATACCCGCCGCTGGTATTGACTTCGGCGACGCCGGGGGTGCGGCGAAGGAGGGGTTTGACTTGGTACTCGTGGATGGTGCGCAGCTCCATGAGCTGGGCTTCGCGGGTCTTGGGTTTGTCGGGGGCGTCGGCGGTGTAGTCGAGAGTGTAGTAGAAGATTTCGCCGAGGCCGGTGGCGATGGGGGCGAGGCGCGGGGTGAGGCCGGGGGGGAGTTCATCGAGCACGCCCTGAAGGCGCTCGGTGACGAGCTGGCGGGTGCGGTAGATGTCCACGCCGTCGTGGAAGATCATGGTGATCTGGGAGAGGCCGAACTTGGAGAGTGAGCGGAGCTCGACCATGCCGGGGAGGCCTGCCATGTCGGTCTCGATGAGGAAGGAGACGAGCTTTTCGACTTCTTCGGGAGCGAGTGCGGGGACGGCGGTGTTGATCTGGACCTGCGGATTGGTGATGTCCGGCACGGCATCCATGGGCAGGCGCAGCGCGGACCAGACGCCGAGGGCGGCGAGGACGACGGTGCCGAGAATGACGGCGGCACGCTGGCGCATGGCCTGGGTGAGGAGGAAGGTCAGCATGGGGTGGGGCTAGTGCTGGAGGCGGAGGGTTTCAGAGGATTGAAAACTGAAAACTGGGAACTGAAAATTGTAAATTGGGGGTGGGTGATTTGTGAGTGGCGGGTGGATGGTGGACTGTGGTATTTCTTGGTTCGTTGTTGGTTTGGTGCGGCGGAGCGAGTGGATCGAGGCCGAGTAGGATTTTGTGGCGGTGGCTCAGTGGTTGGCGGGAGCGAAGGGATCGAGGAAGAGGACATGGCACTCAATGGCCGCAGGTGCAGGATTT
>DLGZ01000049.1 GCA_002482965.1 Verrucomicrobiaceae bacterium UBA7681
CCAGGGTAGCCTCGCTGAGGCTCGGCAACCCTTCGCTATGATGCGCAGTCCCGTTGGGACTGGTGTCAAGCGGAGTGGGATGACGAAAGACAATGGCAATCTGCCAAGGACATTCCACGGCGTAAGATGTGATGCCTCAGGAAAGACATCCCGATGGATTTTATGCCCTCTGTGCCCTCTGATAACTTACCAAAGTAGAACTATGCGTGCCCGGCGCGAGGTAGGGCGCTTGGTCGTCCAAGCGCCGCTTTCCGGATAACCGTTTTGGGAAACGCTATAACCGCGTGCCAATCAGGCCAGAGCTGTTACCAACCGCCGCCCATGGCTTTGACGAGGCGGACGGTGGCGATGAAGCGCTGCGCGGTGACTTGATTGGCCTGGCGTTCGGTTTGGAGGCGGGTGCGTTCGGCGTCGAGGAATTCGAGGTAGCCGATGGTGCCGCTGTCGTAGCGGGCTTGGGTGAGGTCGGCGGCTTGAGAGGCGGCGGCGAGGGCTTCGTTTTGGGCGGCGGACTGCTCGGCGCGATAGCGGGTTTGGGCGAGGGTGGTCTCGACGTCTTTGAGGGCGGTGAGCACGGCCTGGCGGTAGGTGGCGATGGCTTCCTCGCGGGCTTCGCGTTTGAGGCGCACGTTGGCGCGGATGAGGGAGAAGCCGGTGATGGGGAGGCTGAGGCTGGGGCCGAAGGACCAGACGCGGCTGTCGGCGGTGAAGAGATCGCTGGTGTTTTTGCTGAGGTAGCCGCCCTGGGCGGTGAGGCTGATGGCGGGGAAGTAGGCGGCGGTGGCGACGCCGATGTCGGCATTGCGTGCGGCGACGAGGCGCTCAGCTGCGGCGACATCGGGTCGGCGCTCGAGGATGCTGGCGGGAAGTCCGGCGGGGATGACGGGTGGCGAGCCGCGCAGGGGGCGCTCGGCCATGAGGAAGTTGGTGGCGGGGACGCCGCAGAGGAGGGAGAGATTGTCGCAGGCTTCCTGACGCTGGCGTTTGATGTCGGCGAGTTCGGCCTTGGCGGTGGCGACTTCGGTCTTTGAGCGCAGCAGATCGGTCTCCTGGATGGTGCCGGCGGTGAAGCGCTGCTGGATGAGGCCGTTGCCTTTTTCACGCAGGGCGATGGTGCGGCGCAGGGAGGCGAGATCGGCATCCAGCGCACGAAGCTGGAAGTAGGTGGCGGCGACGTCTCCGGTGAGGGTGAGGAGGACGTTGTTGAAATCGGCGGCGCTGGATTCGGACTGGGCGCGGGCGGATTCAAAGGAGCGGCGCACCTTGCCCCAGAGATCGATCTCGTAGCTGAGGTCGAGCGTTTGGCTGAAGGTGTTGATCTGCGAGGAGGGGATGTTGACGGGGACGGGCGTGGGCAGATGGGCTGAGGTGCGCTCGCGCTTGTTCTTGGAGTTGAGGCCGAGATTGGGAAACCAATCGGTGGCGGCGGCGCGGGCATTGGCGCGCGACTGCTGGATGCGGGCGTAGGCGGCGCGGAGGTTTTGATTGTCGGCGATGGCGAGGGCTTCGAGGCGGTCGAGCTCGCTGTCGTGGAAGACTTTCCACCAGTCGCCTTTGGGGGCTTCATCACGCGGGGCACTGGGCTGCCAGCGCCAGGTGGCGGGGGTGATGTCGGTGGTGTCAGGCTTCTTGTAGTCGGGCCCGACGGTGCAGGCACCGAGCCCTATGAGGAGGACGGGGACGAGGCAGAGGCGTGGGGCTGTGGTGGGCATGGGAAGATGGGATGGGAAGTGTGAATGCTGAATGCGGAATGCGGAATGGTGGGACTCGTGCTCGTCCTCCTACTCGAACTCGTCCTCGATTCTGCAGCATCGCTGGGGATAGAATGCGGAGTGGTGAAGAGCGGAGGGGAAGTGGATGCGGAGAGCTGAGACGGCGTGGCGGAAGAGGTGTCTGAAGATGCGAGGCCGCTGTCGGAACCGCCTAAAGGCGGGACTACAATACGTGCTTGGCGTGATGCGGCGTGAGGGGCATTGCGGGGCGGGTGGATCGAGTTCGAGTAGGAGGACGAGTTCGAGTTCGAGTAGGGAGCTATGCGATGGAGGGGGCGGGCTGGGGCGGCAGGGCATCTTCGCGGGCGGCGCGGCGGGCTTCGCGTTTGGCAGCGCGGCGGTTTCTCCATTCGACGATGTCGTCGAAGTAGGAGTAGATGACCGGCGTCGCGAGGAGGGTGAGGAGGAGAGACAAGGTCTGACCGCCGAGGATGACGCCTGCGGTGGCGTTGTTGAACGCGGCACCGACACCGCGTGCGAACATCATGGGCACCATGCCGGCGACGAAGGCGAGCGTGGTCATGAGGATGGGGCGAAGACGGTCTTTGTTGGCTTTGAGGATGGCCTCAAGGCGATCAAGACCTTTGGCGCGTAGCTGGATGGTGTGGTCGATTTGAAGGATGCCGTTTTTCTTGACCATGCCGAAGAGGACGAGCACGCCGAGCATGGAGAAGAGATTGAGCGACTGATTGAAGATGATGAGGGAGAGGATGGCGAAGGGCAGGGTGAGCGGCAGCGCGAGGAGAATGGTGAGCGGATGAATCCAGCTCTCAAACTGCGCGGCGAGGATGAGGTACATGAAGACGAAAGCCATGAGGAAGGCCATGCCAAAGGCTTTGCCGGTGCGGGCCATTTCCTTGGACCGGCCTGCGACGCCGCTGCTGTAGTCGGCGGGGAGGTTTTGCTTTTTCACGATGGCATCAATGGCATCGACGATCTGGCTTTCGCCCATGTCGGGTGCGTTGTTCGCACTGATGGTGACCTGACGGCGGCGATTGAGGCGGTCGATTTGTGAGGGGCCGGAGGTTTGCTCGAGCTTGAGCACGTTGTCGAGTGCGACGGGCACGCCGCTGGCGCTGGGGACGGAGAGCTGGGCCATGGCTTCGAGGTTGTTGCGGTAGCCGGCTTCGGCGCGGAGGTGGATGTCGTACTGCTCGCCGGCTTCGTCGTAGGTGGAGACATCGAGGCCGCCGACGAGGAGGCGCAGGGTGGTGGAGAGATCGGCGATGTTGACGCCAAGCTGGCCGGCTTTGCTGCGGTCCACACTGGCGGTGATCTCGGGCTTGCCGCTGATGAGGGTGGAGTCCAAGTCGCGAATGCCGGGAATGTTTTTGGCTTCCTTCATGATGACATCCGTGGCGGCGGTGAGGCGATCGAGATCGGGACCTGCGACGTAGAACTGGATGTTGGCGCTGGACTGGCCGGTGTTGAACGGAGGCACGGCGAGAACGGTCATGCGCCATTCGGCGGGGTATTTGGGAAGGATCTCTTTGCGCACCTGATCCATGATGTCCTGCTGCGTGGCTTTGCGTGTGTCGGGGTCGGTGAGGCGGACGTAGATGCCGGCGAGATTGGGCACGCGCTGGTCATTATCACCAATGGTGAGGAGGGTGGACTCCACGCCGGGCAGGGCGCGAATGCTGCGTGCGACGCGCTCGCCGAGGAGATCGGTGGAGGCGAGGGTGGTGCCTTCGGGGACGCGGATGTTGACGATGAACTCGGCTTCTTCCGTGGGTGGCATGAAGCTTTTTTGCACGGTGCGCATGAGCATGGGCAGGGAGGCAAGCGCGCCGAAGCAGGCGAGGATGATGACCCAGCGGTGGCGCATGGAGAAGCGCAGCATGATCATGTAGATGGCCTCGATGGGGCGGTAGAAAACATTCACCACGCTCTCAAGCGCGCGCTCGATCCAGCTCTTGCGGCGGCGGTTGAGCATGCGTGCGGCGAGGGAGGGCACGAGGGTGAAGCTGATGAGGAGGGACACGGCGATGGCGAAGGCCATGGTGAGGCCGAAGCTCTTCAAGAACATGCCGACGATGCCGCTGAGGAAGGCGACGGGGACGAAGACGGCGAGGAGCGAGAGCGTGGTGGCCATGACGGCGAGGCCGATCTCACGCGTGCCATTGATAGCGGCGTCATGCGCGTTTTCGCCTTTCTCCTCCATGTGATGGACGATGTTTTCCACGACGATGATGGCGTCATCGATCACGATGCCGACAGCGAGCGCGAGGGCGACGAGGCTGATCTGATTGAGCGTGACATCCTGCGCCCACATGACGCCAAACGCCGCGATGATGGAGGTGGGAATGGAGAGCGCGGCGATGACGGTGGCGCGGGTGTTGCCAAGGAAGAGCAGCACGATGAGCGCGGCAAAGATGGCACCGAGGATGAGATGCTCCTGCACGGCATGGGTGCTGGTGCGGATGACGAGGGAATTGTCACGCACGACATTGATGGAGTAACCGGCGGGGAGGGTCTTGCCCACTTCGGCGAGGCGCTCCTGCACGGCATCGACGACCTTGATGGTGTTTTCGCCGGACTGCTTGCGCAGGGAGATGACGACGCTGGGGATGCCATTGCGGCGTGCGGCGGTCTGCGGCTCTTCTGAACCATCTTCCACACGGGCGACGTCTCCGAGGCGCACGAGGCCGCCGTCTTTTTCACGCACGACCATCTGGCGGAGCTCGGCCACGGAGGCGGCCTTGCCGAGGACGCGCAGGCCTTCCTGACTGGCGGCGTCTTTCACGGTGCCTGCGGGGATCTGCACGTTTTGAGAGCGTAGCGCTTTCTGCACATCGATGGCGGTGAGATTGAAGGAGCGCAGGCGCACGGGGTCCATCCACACATTGATCTGGCGTTTGCGTCCGCCGAGGAGGGTGGCCTGACCGACGCCGGGAACGCTTTCAAGCTGACGACGCAGGACCTTGTCTGCGTATTCGGTGATCTCGCGCGCCGGACGATCAGCGGTGAGTGCGACGTTGAGGATGGGCGAGGCATCGGGATCGAGCTTTTCCACGATGGGCGGATCGGCATCTTCGGGGAGATCGGAGATGATGCGGTTCACGCGGTCGCGGATTTCCTGTGCGGCGACGTCCACGTTCTTTTCCAGCAGGAAGACGACGATGACCTGGGAGATGCCTTCGCTGGAAACGGAGCGCAGTTCATCAATGCCGCTGACGGTGTTCACCGCTTCTTCGATCTTGTCGGTGATCTGGGTTTCGACTTCCTTCGGGGTGGCGCCATTGAGACGCGTGGTGATGGCGACGGTGGGGAAGTCCACCTTCGGAAAGCGGTCCACCGGCAGGCGGGTGTAGCCGATGATGCCGACGACGACGAAGACCAGCACGATGACGCTGGCGAGGACAGGACGCTGAACACAGATGCGGGCGAGCCATTGCATAAGTTAGAGAGGGGGAGGGGGATTAAGCCGGGTGTGTGGGATTGTGCTTATTCATACCATTGGAGCGCTGGGGGGCGCAGAGTGGCGGGGACGTTTGCCCAGAGCCGATAAAATATCGGCGCTCCCAGTACGGAGCTGAGGCTTTCGGTGTGGCGGTCTGGGCTGGGAGCGCCGGTTTGTAACCGGCTCTGGCGTGGGTCCCCAAAGGTGCGAGTAACCCATGGGCCGTGCGGAAGAAAACGCTCCAGGAGCGCGGGCCTCCGAGCCCGCAGCGGGTTGCTTCCACGCAGGGGGGGGCGCATGGAGAACCTGCGGAAGCACGACGACGCTGGATGCGAGAGAGCGATGGCGGCGGGGACGATGCGGAGCCGCGTGTGCTTGCGGTGTGCTGCGGACTCGGAGGTCCGCGCTCCAGTGGCTGTTTGCCGACTTGAGTACGTAGGGACGTTTGCCCAGAGCCGATGAAACATCGGCGCTCCCAGTACGGAGGCTTCCGGATGCGGAGCTGCGTGTGTTCGAGTGGGAGTTTTTTGGGGCGGACATAAGGATGAATTAGGATTGAGGAACCGTCTTCACCGGCACGCCATCTGCGGCATCGGGGCCGGGAGCGAGCACGGCGTTTTCGCCTTTCTTCACACCGCGACGGATTTCGATGCGGTCTTTGTCGGTCTCTCCGACTTCGACGAGGCGCTCGGTGAGCTGGCCGGACTCGACGATCCAGACTTTCTGGTTGGCACCATCCGTGCGCACGGCGCTGGAGGGAAGGGTGATGGCGGTCTGCGGTGGGAGTGTGAGGCGTGCCTCGGCGAAGAGGCCGGGGCGCAGGCGGCCATCGGTGTTGGTGACTTCGGCCTCGACCTGGAGATCGCGCAATTCAGCGCGCACGGCGGCGCCGATGAATTTGACGGTGGCGGTGAAGACCTCGCCGGGAAAGGGGGAGACGGTGAACTCGACTGTCTGGCCCACATGGATGAGTCCGACGGAGGGCTCCGAGACATTCACGAGCAGGCGCAGGTGCTGGAGATCGATGACTTGCGCGACTTTGGAATTTGCCATGACGTATTCGCCTGCGGTGACAAAGCGCTCGGCGACGGTGCCGTTAAACGGGGCGCGGATGGTGGTATCTTCCAGAGCCTTCTTCGTCATGTCACGGCGTGCTTCAGAGGCGGACAGGCTGGCGGCGGCACCATCGCGATCTGCTTTGATGCGGGCGAAGTCTGTTGCGGCCACGGCCTTCATTTGCGCCAGCGGTTCGTTGCGCTTCACCTCACTCTCGGCGAGATCGAGCTTTGATTTCGCCAGGACCACATTGGCTTCGGCTTCCACGAGATTGAGCGCGGCGGTGCGGCTGTCGAGTTGAACGAGCACATCGCCTGTTTTGACAACGGTGCCGCGTTCGACAGGCGTCTCGATCACCTTGCCGGTGGTGTCTGCTGCCACGGCGGCATTTTGTGCAGCGGTGATTTCACCCGTGAGGCGCAGGTAGCGCGGCATGGGGCCTTCCTGTGCGGCGGCTGTTTTGACGGTGATCGCTGCGACCGGCTTTTGCGCCTCGGCAGGTGCGGCAGCGGGTGCTTTGCCGCAGCTGGTCAGGGTGAAGCCCAGGGCGCTGAGTGCCAGCGCGTGGCAGGTGATGCGGAGAGAAGAGGTCATGACTATTTTTTCGAGCGTGAGGCGGTTTTCGATGGAGATGCGCGGCGGGAGGTGAGGGCGCCGAGAACGAAGTCGGCAATGTTGTCAGCTAGGCGCTGCACTTCGGGTGCGGTCTTGGGGACGGGAGGACCGAGGCGGTCAACGAAGACGCGGCAGTGATCGTAGTGGATGCAGAGACCGATGATGTGATGGCAGTAGAGGATGCAGTCTTCATCCGCCGCGCGCCTGCCCATGACGGCGGCAATGATGCGCTGAAGCTCCTCATGGAAGGGGCGGACGACGAGCTTGATGAATTCGTTGAGGCAGGGAGTGGGCTCGCGCATTTCATGGGCCATGATCTGGCTCTTTACCGGATTCTTGGCGCGCTTGAGCAGCACATGATCCAGCAGGTGATGAATCCAGCGGCGCAGCGTGTCCTCCGGCGTGCCGCCGTCTGCCAGGGTGACGGGAGCATCTTCCTTCATGCTGTCCTGGCAGGAGGAGAGGAAGACCTCGCGGTAGAGTCCGTCCTTGCTGCCGAAGTAGTACTTCACCGCCGCCACATTGGCCTTCGCCTTCAGGCAGATGGCGCGGAGGCTGGCCTTCTCAAAGCCGTCTTTGGCGAAGACGGTGGCGGCAGCCTTCAGCAGGCGCTCGCGGCGCGCCTCGGCATCATGTTCGCGTGATGGGGGAGAGTTAAGCATGTGTTTATAAACAGCTGTTTAACTTATTGCGGGCGGGTCGTCAAATGGTTTTGGATTTGGCAGGGGCGCGGTGCGCACGGCGTCTGATGGAGGTGCCGCCGGGTTTTTCATGCGGGGAGGCGCGGGGGATTCGGCGCGAACAAAGAAAGAGGGCGTGGTCTTTGCAGACTCACGCCCTTGGCCAGTTCTGAAGCTCTGCGGTGCGGTTGAACTTCATCGCTGATCACTGACTTATCGCGGCGCACTGAGACTGCGGATGTATGAGGTGATTATTTTGTTTCAAAGAAACAGGCGGACGGATTGAACCCCAGTCGATTATTGGCTCTTCGACGGCTGAAACTTCTCCGTGCTGAACCTGGCACGTGTGCGCTGCGCTATGGTGATGCGGCGGTGCAGGGGCTTGTGTTGATCGGTGGGAACCTGGCTGCCCTGGGTGGATGCGAGAAGATGCTGCTTCATCGTTTCAACGAGATCCAGATCCCTGCTGACAGGCATCGTATGCAATGAAGCCTCCATAGTCTTTCGATGCCTGCTTGATCAGGCTTCAACGAAGCGGTCATGAAAAAATGCTCGCCAAATCTTTTGATTATCTGTTTGATGCCGGACCATGAATTCCCCCGACATGAACCTTATTGTTGAAAAAATCCGGGCTTCCGGCTGCCTTTCTGAACGGGAACTGCAAAGGCAGGTGACGATGGTGAAGGGATGCGAGACGCTGATGAGGATCGACCAGTGGGATCGCTGGTGGGAGGCGGAGGTGAAAAGGCACGTTTGCCGGGCGGCGAAACTGGGGCAGCGGCACATGCCGGCCATCAGCGATGCAGCGGCGATGCTTTTTCTTGGGAGTTTGCTCGGCGGTATTGGCTTGTTTTTTAAATCTGAAACGATCAAGAGCATCAGCGACGAAGCTGACCTGCGGTGGCTGGCGGTCGTTCTGCTGGTGGTGGCCTGCCTGATGTTTGTTCAGGCTGTGAGAAGCTTTCTGAGCGCACGAAGGTACAAGCCGGTGCTGGGGACCTATCAAGCAGGCCGGCGCGCTGAGCTGGAGAGTCTGGCGTCGGAGCATCGTCCCGGTGCCCGTATCTGCGTGAAGTGTTTGAAGTACACGGTCTAACTACCTTGCATTGTCATTTACCGCCGACTTATCCAGCAGGTATATAAGATTGAAGTAATAAATTGAATGCGATGAGTCCTATCCAAGCTCAAATCATTGAAAAGGTCCGCAGGTCGGATTGTCTCAGCGTGTTAGAGCTGCAAGCGCTGCAAGACTTCTCCGAAAACTGGGACGCGCGCCTGAGGGTGGACATGCTGGACTACCGGTGGACGGAGGATGTGCAAAGCCACATTATTCACGTGAAGACCAACGGTTTCAGCAGTTATCATCTGCCCAGCTCAGGTGATTCGAAGGTGGCCGTGGGGATGGGCGTCATCGGCATTGTTGTTGGCCTGATCTGCCTGCCTTTGATGGTAGGGAGTGTGGGGATGATACCTGGCTTGTTCATGGCGGCGATCAGCGCCCATATCCTTTTCCGATCCAAGAGAGAAAAGCAGAAGTGGCTGGCTTACGATGGAGATCGCAATGCCTATCATGGTGAGCGTCATGCCGCGCTGCAGGTGCTTCCAGAGGAGCTTCGCCCGGCAAACCGGGTGTGTTTGCATTGCATCAAGCCGATCACATAGGTGGAGTGTGGCTTTGTGCATGGTCTGATTGACAATTGAGCATGCAGGCATAGTTTTCAAAATATTGGGCAAGCTCTTCAGTCTTAATATTGCGCAACGATTTTTGCTTACACCCGCACTGTTGCTGGTCTTTGCTACACTTCGGCTTTGGAATGCTGTACCCGCGTCGATTGATTTTGCGGGATTCCAAAAGGATAGATGCGCAGAAGTGGTATTGTGCCTTGGCGGGGAGGGTAATCTGCGGAGCCTTGGATTGCCTCAAATAGCCAAGGAATACCAGGCTGGAAATTCTGATTCCGCCTGCAAAGCATTTCATGCTGTCAGCTTTCTTCGCAAGAGCGCCAAACTCGCTTTGCGTGTGGTGGAAAGTTGTGGGGAGGTGTTGAACCGAGGCCCTCCGATCCGGGAACACATCTGATTGATCACCGGCGTGGCTCCGTGACCTCTTGTGTCGCAGCCATAGATTCCACTGCGCAAACTCGGACGGCACTTCTGATGCCCGAACGTGCATGTCCATGTTTGGACTTGGAAGCCAGTGATCGTTTTACTTCAATTTTGGTGTGCAAGCGAACCTCTCTATTTTTATGAACGATCCGATTCTACTGATGATGCGATGTGCCTTGGGGCTTACGGGACTGTGGATAGTTTGGCTGATCATTGATGCCTTCTGGGGCAAGCGTAAGGGAGAGATTCCAAACGACGATCCTGCTGGCAAAAGCAAACTGGACTCAATGGATAAGTAAGTCCTGAGCGGGAACCCATGCATCGGCGATTCCACAGAAGGAGTCGTCGATGCAGAGGGCTTATAGCATTTTCCGAAACTGATTTCCGGAAAGCGAGCGTGGAGACGCTCGGCGGCGGCTTGAGGACAAGCCGCCCTACCTCGCGCTGGGCGCTCGCATGCCCAGCGCTGGTTGTCCTCAACCAGCCGCCGTCGACGTGTCCTTCGTAGCTCGACGCAGGAGAGCGAAGAAGGAAGCCCACGATCTTCGAGAAAGAAGCAGCCCGCTAAACGGAAATGAGTTTTGCGAACCGCTATAGATTTGCGAATGGCAGGGTCCAAGAAAAGAGAAAAGATGCCAGGCATGAATGGCATTATGTACAGCATGTGCTGTTTGAAGTATTGATTTACAAGGCGGCTAATCCGTCCCTGCGCTTTCATCGCAGGCGCACGTCGGCGGGTGGGGATGCTGGTTTCCCTGCCGGGCATTCCCCTCCGCCTCGGTCAGTTTCTTAGAGTTTGCAGCCGATAGACTCGGCTTCTCATCCAAGTGCGCTCCTATGCAGGCTTGGTTAATACTGAGACAGGGTGCTGAAAATGAAATGCTTGTGCAGAAAATAGCCACAAAATGCCTGGCATCTTTATTTGAGTGGCTGCTTGTGCAAGGTTGTCCTGGTTCTGCTGGAGGGCGCGGTAGGCCAGGCTGAAATCTTTGCTGGAGGTGCTGTCTAGCGCCTCTCTATTTCTGAACGTTTATGGCCTTCGTGGGGCGCAGCGCGGCCTTGCGGGAATGACGCAGGAGTTCCTGCTTTTTCCTGATCGTTTTCGATCTCGGCGGGATGCTTTGCTAGCGCGGCAAAATTGACTTTTGCCTTGTCTGGACTTATCTGTCAGTGCGCTCCCGGGAGAGGCGTCTGTGCCGTTTGATCCTGGGGCTGCTTCGGAAGGCTGGCAGACCAGCCCCCCTTTAAGGGGCTTGTGGCCGGCAAACTATCGAACTTGTTCGATGCACGCATCCTCGAAGCCATAAGCTTTGAGGGTGCGTTGTTTTAGTCAGGGCGTTTTCAGACTATCGTGCCGGATTGGTGGCGGTGGCATCCCGGGAAAACTCAATGCGAGTGTCCTGATAGCGTTTGTTCTTGTTGTCGAATGATTGGGGAGCGTACTGGGTGATTATGTTGGCCTGGTCCTTCACCTCTCCGTCATCCACGACCACCATGTGGATACCATCGACATAGTTACGGAAGTAATAGACCTCCCCACTTTTGGCAACGGTCCTAACCTGTGCGTCCTGAATCGTTTTTCGCACCGCACCAAACCAAGCTATTTTGTCCGGACGTTCTGTACGGTCCTCGACATCCTTGTTCATGTTTTCACCCAGCAGATGAGCTGCTCGGTTCTTGATGTCGGTGGGCTGTGTGCCCTGCTTTTGAGGATGGTCGAAGTTGACTTTCATGCCCCATGGATCGGTCACAGGGCCTGCTGTCTTCAGCCAGTCAGCCACGGCATTGACCTTTTCTGGAAAGCTGCCGCGTTTGAGAATGGGAAACACTGGTACTTTGTCTCCTGTTCGAGGCAGGTACTGCTTTGCTGACATCCAGCGGTGGCCGGGTTTCACTTCCTGCCAGGAGCTGGGCTTGTCCTCGCGCTGGCGCAGCGATGCATAAGAGGCCAGGCTGAACTGGCGTGTGTGCAACTGGCCTTCTGGATAGGCCTGTGGTGAGGCTGCATTTGCTCCCATGGCTCCATTAGCATTGGCGGCAGAAGGACGCTTCAGCGCGGCCTTGCGTGAGAGGCGCATCAATTCGTGCAGGTGGGTGTCGAGGTGGCTTTCGTCCGTGTCCTTCCAGTTGTTGCTCATTTTTCTGAGCTGTCCCTTGAAGGCCTCCTACATGTCGCGCACCAAGCCGGGTTTCCTGAGCATGTGCGGGGATTTTTCTGCCTGACGGGCGAACCACTCGTGGGCGAGTGCGGTGGGGTTGTCCTTGAGATGCTGGTAGCCTTCCTGGCTGGCGATGGCGTTGAGTTCTTCCGGTTTGATGCGCTGGGTCAGGCCCTCCCAATGTTTCTGGGCCTTGCTATTCTTGGAGCCCAGCAGGGTTTGCAGGCCGTCATGCCCGACGCGCTCGTGGAGAATGACGCGGGTGAGCGCATCGTGTGGCGTTTCGCCGGGTCGAAGTTCCACATTGCCGGCGATGACGACGCTATGACCGGTCTTGGGATCGTGGAAGCCTTCGGCGTTTTGCAGGCCTGCGAGGTCTTCCTTTGAGAACGGGTGCTCCTTGGCGTAGTCGGAGTTTAGGAGGTCTTCGGTGCTGTGGAAGACGTGGGTTTTGTCATGGAGGAGTCCGGGGACTTGGGTTTTAAGGTGGTCGGATACGTCGGCAACGGCGGTGGCGAGCCCGTTGGGCCGTTCGGATAAGGCGTCACCCATTCTCCGCGTCGGAACGCCTCCAGCGCCGCCTGATGGGCGGCTATAGTAAAGACCCCGTGCCAGCGACACCAATTCCCCGTCAGATCCCCCAGTATCCAGCCCTCCGGGGTCTCCTCCCGCATTGTCACGTAGAGACGGAACGCGTCCCCCGGGGCTGTGTCCTTGTAACGTGGATCCGGTGACAAGGGCCCTAAGAAGTGTTGTCTTGCCGACTCCACTATCTCCGGGTTCAAATCGGTCCACGAGAGATTTAAGAGCTCCTTCTGTAAGGGGGGTCCCGGTATGGCCATTGAGGATGGTATTGGTTTTGGGGTCGTATGTCAAATGACTGAGGTCGATGCCTTTTGCCTTGGCGGCGGCCATGACATCGGCATGCTCACGGCGCAGCATGAGGGCGAGGTTGTGTTCGTCGTCACCAGCCTTCCAGCCGGGTAGTTCGGCTTTGGTCACAGGTTTCTCGTTCGCAATCATCTGATCGCCCGTTTGCGCACCCTGAAAGGTGGCGTCTCCATCAAAATGTTTGGTGCTGCCTCCATGCCGCAGCACGGAGGAGATCATCTGGCTGATGCGGCGGTTTTGTGCGACTGGCTGGACGGTCTTGTCCGGCAGGAAAGTGTAGCCATGCTGCTGCGCGAAAGTAGAGGCCATCTGATAGACGTTGGCACCGCCGCCGCGCTTGGTGGTGTTGCTGTCGAGATTGGCGCTGTTGATGCGCATCGTTTTGTTATCATGGTCCAGTGTGACCACAGCCTCTCCGTTGGGTGTCTCGATGCGGAAGGAGCGGTCGTTAGGGCCTTCTCTTCTGACTTTGAGTTCCAGCCCTTCTTGCGAGTAGCTCTTGGCCAGTTCGTTGAGAGCATCATCGGTGCTCATCTTGGAAGTGTCCGGCTTGCTCTTGCCGAGCTGGAAGGCGTCTTCCTCCTGCGAGAGGCTGCGGTGGGCATCGACGATGTCACTGTCAGTGGTGGGCTTTGGATTTGTGCCACCCTGGCTGAACTGCAGGCGTGAGCCGCTGGCGTTGTTGGGTGCTTGGGGCGCGCCCGGTGCCGTTGTCCCGGCTTCAGCACTGTTCGCAGGCGGGGCGTTTGTTCCTGCCGGTGCCAGGCGTGCCAGCGTGGCCTGC
>DLGZ01000051.1 GCA_002482965.1 Verrucomicrobiaceae bacterium UBA7681
TCCACCATCAACGGCCCCAGCACAACGAATCCCGATGCACCCCGCGCGTCGGCCAGCGACGGCTCGAGCAGCTCAAGGCCCCCTGCCGCGCCGCAACAGCAGCCGCTTCCTCAAGGCGGAAGCCCGACAAACAGTGGGGCAAGCAGTAATGGCCAGCCGCCTTTGGCACCTCCAGCCTCCACGCAAAGCGGCACTGCGCCTGCAATCCCTCATCATCTCGGCTCGCCTCCTGAACACACGGACCCGCGACTGAAGGAGACCTTTAAAAACTGGCCGCATGGCTGGGACGAACATGGATTCCCACAATCCCCACGCACCCTGCCGGATGATCATGAATTAGTGACCCAAATCACTGACAAGAAAAAAGTGGTGAGGCTTCCCGCAGACCATCCCTTGGTGGCTGCTGGGGTATTGCCCGCGGGCCAGGACATTCCACGCAAATTCCTGCATGATGCAATCGTGAATCATCTGATTCGCCAGGCGACACCTCTTCCCTCGGATGCCTCGCCAACTGTTTATGCCCTGGGTGGTGGCGGAGGCGCTGGCAAGTCCTCTCTATTTCAAAAGTTAATGAACGAAGGATTGGCTGATGGAAGACATGTCGTTCGCGTTGATGCAGACGACATCAAAAAGCTCATTCCTGAATACAAGGAAATACGTGCCAAAGGCGATGGCCGTGCCGCAAGCATGGTGCAGTTAGAATCTGCGCGCATCGCCGACCGCCTGCTTAAAAAGCTGATGGATCCTAATGCTCCTAATTACCACATCGCTTACGACAGCACCATGGCCAATGCCTCGGCCAACTTAGACCGAATCGACGACTGGAAAGCCGCCGGAAAGCGTGTGCATCTCATTGGAGTGACCGTCGACCCCAAGGAAGCAGCAGTGCGTGCCGCCATACGCGCGCTCGAAGAAGGACGCTGGGTTCCTTCAGAAGCGCTTGCCAAAGCACACGAAGGCTTCACCCAAGCCCTGCCATACTACCTGCCCCAGGTGGATGCTGCTGACATTTTTGATAACAATGGGACCGAGCCACGCATCATTGCAAAAAAATAAAACATCAAGGTTCCCGTTAAGTTGTAGATCCACAAAAAAGATATAATATAAAGCACTGTCATATGAAACTAAGTCCCGCAGAAAAAATGATCATGAACTTTGACCTCGGCGAAATGCGCGCCGTTGAAAAGGCATTGGACGCACTTCCATACGGCAATATGGATCCACGAGCCAAAGAAGTTGAAGCCCAGGCGATAGCTGACTACCGCAAAGCCAAGGCTGAAAGGGAAGGATTGGAAAAGGAACAGAAGCACTAGGGGTAAATAGAAACCGCCAATCACTCATATGGACAAGACGCCCCCTAACGCGCCCACGCCCTCCAAAAAGCCCACGCCTCCTTCGGAGATCATCAAGGCCTTGCGCGAAGCGCGGCAGAAGCAGTTGGCCACTCAGGGACCTATGACGCTGGAAGCAGTTCGCCAACTACAAGCAACCATGAAACCGACGCGCTGACGCGCTTTGCACGTAAATCCGGCCTCATGCTGGACGCTGAAGGTGTGCGCTCCTACATGGACCAGCACAAGATGAAGGGCGGCAGCGAGCATCGCGTTTCTCATGTTATTGATGCAGGCCGGGTTCTTAAAGACCTTGATGCGCACGCCATCGCCACCGAGTCCATCTACGACTATCTCACAGACCAGCAACTCGCCAATCACTTCTTTGGTGACGACATCCGGATAGAGGGCTTTTATCAGCATCTTGGACGTCTGCATGTCATCACCTCGCAGCCTTTTGTGAAGGGCACACATCCGACTTGGCCTCAGCTCAAGGCAGGATTGGTCAACCAAGGGTTCATTGACCCTTCACCGTGCGGTCAAAGCGGATCATTCATCCTTCCGCATCCTGACCTGGGCGAGGTGGACGTCATTGATCTGCATACTAACAATGCAGTTCTAGGCACGGACGGTAGCATTCATCCCATTGACGTTCATTTCTACTTCGACAGCCATGCCGATAGAGTAAAGGCTCTGCAGAGTCTCGGATTCCAGCCGTAATTTAACAGGCCGTCTCGACCATCACAGGGAGCGCGGAGCAGCAAAAGGAGCTGGATGGGGCGGAGAGGACCTTCGCCAGAAAAACGGAGGACAACATCCTCAAGCAGCAGGCCGGCATTGAGAAGCGCGGAGGAAAACTCCACCCCACCACCGCGAAGGCGCTGGAGGCCGCCCGGGCCACCCTGGCCCGGCCCCGCCCTGTGGGAAACACGGACATCGTCGGCACCCCAGACAAAACCACGTCCTCCACGGCGAGTTCCAGCAGCCCCCTCCCACCCGCAGACACCGCCACCACCCAAGGCCTCACACCGCCCGCAGGCACCTCCTCAGATACCCGCACCAGCACGGCCAACGCTGACGGCACCACCGTCACGGCCAGCTCCGGTGACTCCACCGCCCCCGGCGGCAGCACCCACACCACCAACGGCGTCGCAGCGCCTCCGGTCGGTCACGGTAATCGCATACCAGAGGATACCACACACCCTGAGCACATCGACCTCGCAAACAGGCGGGTGGAGAACCTCGGAAAAATCGCCGCCAAGCGCAAGCTCGACCCCCATGAGCAGGGCATCTATGACAACGCCCTCCGCGTCCGCGACCGCAACGCTCCCGCCCAGCCCGGCGACCGCAACAACCCGCTCCCCACAGGCAGCCGCGACACTGCCAACCCCCAAGACCTCGTCATGGCCGGTGGCGACGGCCCCATCAGCCAGACTCAAAGTGCCGCCGCAGACGCACCACCACCTGCTGCCCCAGCGCAGCCTGCAAATGCCATCGGCTCCACCATCAACGGCCCCAGCACA
>DLGZ01000054.1:0-126079 GCA_002482965.1 Verrucomicrobiaceae bacterium UBA7681
TTTAAAAGATCGTTTCTGATTCCAAGTTTCATGAGCCGCTTTTCGCTTCTCAATCTTCTTTTTCTCAGCCCGCGTTTTTCGCTGCGGGTTAGGAGAGTAACGCAGGTCAGAGATGGTGCAACATCATTGTGCATCAAATTGCATTTTTTTTCGCCGAATGGGTCATTGCCTTCGAGAAACGCAGCTCAAACGACCTCATTTGCCGTGGGGAAACGTGATATCACACTGGTGAAGTATGAATGATTCGAAGGCATTGCCTGCTGCTATTAGAACGATGGTGATGATGATCACGCAGCAGGCATCCATCACGGCTTTGCAACGGCTGCACGCAGTGTGTTGAAGTCGTTGTTCAACGCAGCCCTCCCGGCCACAGAGATTTCCGCGATTTGCGAGCATGGGAAACCGTAATCTGATGCCCAATTACGAACACTCATGAGAACCTTCCTGCACCAGCTCGCCGTCTTCGCCTTCATCGGCACCTCCCTCACCTTCGCTCACGATGACGACAAGAAGGCCAAAGCCCCCGTCGGCAGCCAGCACCCTCTCGGCTCGGTGCTGGTTTTTTCTGGCACGGGCTGGTATCGCCACCCCGAGACCGCCTCGGTGAACGGCTGGCTGGCACGCTTGGGCGATGACCTGGGCATGCAGGTCGATGTTTCTGAGACGCCGAAGGATCTCCAGACGATTCTCGGTCATTACAAGGTTCTGGTGATGAACAACTGCAATGAACTCACGACCCTGATGGATGCCGGTCAACTGAAGGCGGTGGAGGACTGGTATAAGAAAGGCGGCGGTATCGTCGCACTGCACGCCGCGCTGGTGCATCAAACGAAATGGGCCTGGTTCAGCGAACTGGCGGGCTGCGACTTCGACAGCGACTCCGAATACCTGGAAGCCAAGGTCAGCGTCGATCCTGCCGCCAAGAATCATCCGACGGTCAAGGGGCACGGCGATTCCTTCCTCTACTCAGCCGACTGGACGAACCACACCGCAGCCGTCACGGGCAAGCCCGGTTTCCAGGTCCTCCTGCGCGTGGATGAGACCAGCTACGACGCCGTCCGCAGCTATTTCAAACAGCGGAACGGGAAAGCCATGGGTGCTGACCACCCCATCGCCTGGACGAACACGCTCAACGACGGCCGTTTCTTTTATACGGAGCTGGGGCACGATGTGCGCTCTCTTGATACAGCGTTTGGCCGCCAGCACATTGTGGAGGCCATCCGCTGGGCGGCGCGGGCTGATACGGCGAAGTGAATATGGGACGCTGGGATGGCGGGGCATTTGCCCCAACTGCGAATCATTGCGGCAAAGGCCTGCATCTCCTGCCTTTCTATATTCCAAGGACGGCGCACCTTTTTGAGCGCCCGCGACGCCACAGACCCGAAACTACGGACCCGCACAGCGGTTCCCTACCAGCTTTGCTGTATGCGCTGCTCTGGATGGTAGGGATGCGCTGTGCGCGTCCGTGGAATCCTTTGTTCTAGCGCGGCCGGTTGCCGCAGCGCATTCCCACTTTTCAACAGCCTCCACCTCTGTGATCGAGGACGAGGACGATTCCGCTTCGGCGAGCATGCCTCGGCTACCCCACGTTCTTGACCTCTTGAAGGGGTTTGATCCCCTTCCCTACTACGCGCCGCGCAGCTTGCTCACGTCATACAGCGAGAGCATGGAGGCGAGGACTTCGTCTTTCTTGCCCTGCTTGAGCTGGTCAAAGGAGACGTGCTTGCCGGGGAGAAGTTTGAAGTGGCCGGAGCGGGTGCGGCGCAGGGCGCTGAGGTGGGCACCGCAGCCGAGCTTCTGGCCGACGTCATGCGCGTAGGTGCGGACGTAGAAGCCTTTGCTGCAGACGACGCGGAAGTCCACGAAGGGCGGCTCAAAGCGGGTGATCTCGTAGTCGTACACGCGGACGAAGCGGGGCTCGCGCACGACTTCCTGGCCTTTGCGGGCGAGCTTGTAGAGTGGGACGCCGCCGATCTTGATGGCGGAGACCATGGGGGGCATCTGGTAGAAATCCCCCTTCATGGTGTCGAAGGCGGCTTTCACCTGCTCCAGCGTGAGATCGGCTGGCACGGGCTTTTCCTCCACGGTTTCGCCTTCGGCGTCCTGGCTGTTGGTGGTCTTGCCGAGGGTGAGGGTGCCGACGTATTCTTTGTCCTCGGACATGAGGAGATCGGAAAGGCGGGTGCCGTTTCCAAGGACGAGGATGAGCATGCCTGTGGCCATGGGGTCGAGCGTGCCGCAGTGGCCGATCTTCTTCATGTTCAGGCAGCGCCGTGCGACGGCTACCACGTCGTGCGAGGTCATGTCCTGGTCTTTGTCCACCAGGAGGACACCGCTAATCAATTCGTCTGACTTCATGTTCGAGTGCTTGCAAAAATTTGTCCGCTGCTGCGCCGATGGGGCCTTTCAGGCGTGCGCCTGAGGCCATGCGATGACCACCGCCGCCAAACTGACCGCAGACGGCAGAGACATCGAGTCGGCTGTCTTTGGAACGGGCGCTGACGCGCACCTTGCCACCGGGGACGTCTTCAAAGATGACGCAGCTGACGACGGAGTCGATCATGCGCAGAGTATCGATGAGGCCTTCGGTATCGCCTGGGTCCATGTTGATGGAGTCCATGAGCTCCTGCTTGAGCTGCCAGCTGACAATGCGGCCTTCGGCACGGAATTCCATGTGGTTGAGCATGTCGCGCATGAGCTCCAACCGACGCAAGGGATAGGACTGATAGACGAGCTGGGAGAGGCGCGCGGTGTCCAGCCCGGCCTCGATCATTTCCGCCACGATGCGGTGCGTGCGCGCATTGGTGCTGGGGAACTGGAAGGATCCGGTGTCCGTGGAAATGGCGATGAAGAGATTCTGCCGGACGGCGTCGTCGATGGGCAGGCCGTGCTCGCTGAGGAGATCGTAAATGATCTGCCCGGTGGCGGGGGACTCGGCGTTGATTAAATTGAGTGCGCCGTAGCCGGGATTGGTGGGGTGGTGGTCGATGTCCACCAGCAGCGGGGCGGCATCCAGCAGGGCCTTGGTTTTCTCCCCCACGCGCTCATGCGTGGCGGTGTCCAGCGCGATGGCGAGGTCGATGTTCAGCGGCTCGGTGCCGGGCTGAATGATGGTGTCCGTGCCGGGCATGAAGGCGAGGTTGGAAGGCACGCCATCCTCCAGCATGGCGATGACGTCCTTGCCCATGGCGCGCAGGCTCAGGGCGAGGCCTAGCACGGAGCCCACCGCATCTCCATCCGGACGCACGTGGGCAACAATGGCGATGCGTTGCGCAGAGCGCATGGCGGCGACGATTTCGGCGGTGGTGGAGTTGGCAGGCATCCGGGGGGTCGTCACAAAGCACCACTGCTGCCATGCTGCAAGGTGAAGATGCAGGGGCGGGTGGAAGATTGGGACGGTGGCACCTCTGGCAGGAGGAGGATCAGCTTGATCCCCGTTTGGAAGCGGTGGGCACAGATGACGGACAGGACATTGACCAGCTAGAAGAGGAGTCCGGCCCAAATCGCATGACGCTGAGGCAAGGGTGGCTGAGGCGCGGGTAGGAGAGAGCTTTTGGAAGGGGGGAGTGAACGGGGCCGCAGAGAGCGCTGGGACGAAGGATTCTACGGACGCGCACAGCGCATCCCTACCAGCTCTTCGCGCATGCGAAGCTTCAGGAATGGTAGGGAACCGCTGTGCGGGTCCGTGATTTCGGGTCTGTCGCGTCGCAGGCGCTCAAAAAGGTGCGCCGTCCAGGGAGCTGTGAAAAGGCAGGCCGCTTTCCGACCGCATGAGACACCTTTGGTTTAAGATGCCGTCCAAAACTTACCAAAGTAGAATGACTCCGCCATGGCATGGCTAGGCCGCTCGGCTACCTCCGCCTTCTGCCCTCGGGATTGGGCTGGCTGAGGATTCCTGGAGGCGCGCTGCGGGGTTCTCTCCCGGCTTGGGGCTGCTGAGGACGGGCGGCTGGTGGCTGCTGAGGTGGTGTGGGTCTGGCCTGCGGTGCTGGGGTAGGTACACGGGGCTGCTGTGGCTGGATGCGGGGGCGCTCCGCTGGACGCTGAGCGGATGGAGGTGCCTGAGGGCGGCTGGGCATTTCAGGCCTCTGGCTGGGGGCCGTGGGAGTGCGCTGTGGCGGGATCTGGGGAGCTTGTGGCAAGCCGGGACGCATGCCCGGAGCACCGCCAGGAGTGGGGCCACCGTTTTCACGGGGGTCACGCCCAGGCCTTTGCGGCAGTCCGCCCTGGGGGCCTTGTGGCATGCGGGGGCGCGTTTCTGGAGCACGGTCTGGAGTGGGACTTTTATCTTCACGGGGGCTCTTGCCAGGCTTCTGACCGGGCGGCTGCTGCGGCACTCCGCCCTGTTTTGAGGGTGGAAAGCCTGGCCGCATGCCCGGAGCACCGCCGGGAGTTGGGGCACCGTTTTCACGGGGTTCACGTCCTGGCATCTTGCCGGGCTGTTGTTCTGGGGACTGCGGTTCACGGCGTGGCTGGCCTGCGCCGGGGGTGTTGCCGGGAGTGCGGGGCGGTTCTTTAGCCTTGCCAGGAATGCCGGGAGGGCCGTCGGGCATGGGATTCTTGGGAGTGCCGGGCTTGCGCACTTCTTCTTTCCCTGAGCGTGGGTCGGGCTGCTGGGGCGCGGTGGCACCGGGCGGGCCTTTCCTGCCACCGCTGCGCTCATGGGGCTCCAGCGTGCGACCAAAGGCGGGTGGTGGCGCGGTGCTGGTGATGGGGCGCATATTTTTCTCCGGCAGATTGGCCGGACGTGTGCGTTCCAGCTCATCGCGCTGCTTCTGGCGCAGGCGGTCGGCGCCTTCGTTATTCGCCGCACCGCGCCAGCCACGGTCGATCTCAGGCTGTTTCGAAAGTTCACGCACACGGGAGGGCAGTGAATGGGAGGCATCCCTGCGGATGGAGGGCGCTGCGACGAAGAGCTGGCCCTGCTCAATGCGGGAGGAGAAGCCTGCGCCGCGTGGCGGGCCACCGTTGCCACGGCGGTCATTATCGAGCCAGTTGCGGCGGAAGCCTTCGTCATCGCGATGCAAGGACAGCCTGCGGACGTGGTTGCTGCCAAAGCTGTCGATGTGCCGAGGGTCGGGCCCACCCACAAAGATGTGGTTCATCACATTCTTCTGATAGGTGATGTGGGTGATGTTCACCGACTGGTCGTAATAATTAAAGTTGCGGCTGCGATCCAGGATGAAGGGCCGCAGTGACGTGATGCTGGCAAACATGCCGATGGGCACAAAATTGTAATACGAAGGGCCGACATCGTAGTAGCTGTCCGTCCAGCTCCCGAAGCCAATGCCGGGGGACCAGGCGGCCTCGGGCGGCAGTGGCGCCCAGCCGATCTGCCCCTGCGTCTGACGCCAGGAGACCCAGGCCGGCGCCCATTCATAGCCGGGCACCCAGACCCAGAACTGCTGCATGCGGATCCAGCGCCCGTAGTGGTAAGTGAGCCAGCCGAAGTCTTCGTTGGAGATCCACGTCCAGCCCGCCTCCGTGAAGGCCCAACTGCCATCTGCATACGGCGACCAGCCGGGCTGCTGCGCGGTGAGCGGCTGCCACACGTAGCCGTAGTTTGGCGTGTAGATCCAGTCACCGTAAGGACTGAGCGCATCGTAGAAGAAGTCGATGGAGACGGACTCATCCTGCGCACGTGCCGGAGCCAGCGGAGCGGTCACGGCCAGCAGCGCGGCGAATAAAAGAAGAAAGGAACGTTTCATGGTGAAGGGGGGGGAAATTGGATTGGAATTTTAAAAGGGGGTGGTGGCAGCACGGACTTGTCGCTTCATGCAAGTTTGCTGGCTGTGTGCTTGGACGCAGCAGGCGCGGTACTATTCAGAATCGCACGCAAACAATTGAACGAATGGGCGATTATGCAGGGGTTCATGCGTGACATGCTACGACGTGTGGTGCCCATTGCCATGGGGTGAAACCCTGCCTGCAGACTCCGGAGCACGCGGATGGGGGGAGGCCGCCTCTCGGGGATGTTGGGGCAGAGCATGCCCCCTGGCAGCAAGGATCCCGGCGGCCTCCTATCTCCCTGGCCGCGAAACCACT
The DNA here is from genome assembly GCA_002482965.1 of Verrucomicrobiaceae bacterium UBA7681. Classification (GTDB taxonomy): domain Bacteria; phylum Verrucomicrobiota; class Verrucomicrobiia; order Verrucomicrobiales; family Verrucomicrobiaceae; genus Prosthecobacter. The sequence goes on from DLGZ01000054.1 coordinate 6,046, forward strand.
TTATACCACCTCTTGATATGAACTCACCTTTCCAAAACATCACACCCGGCACTCGAAACCACCCCGCCTAGCGCACCAACCACCCGCCCCCATGCAAGCCTCCGCCTTGCGCTGTAACACTTCCCGGCGCCTCAGAACCGCCCGCCATCCACCATGAACTGCTGGGCGGTGCATGCGGCGCCATCGTCGGCTGCAAGGAAGAGGACCATCTGCGCAAACTCCTCGGGCAGGATGCGGCGCTTGATCGCCTGATCCCGCATCGTTCCAGCCTCGCCTTCGGGGGACCACCATTTCGTGAGCTGCCGTTCAGTGGGCACCCAGCCGGGCAGCACGGTATTCACGCGCACGCCATGGGGGCCGAAGGTGCGGGCCATGGTGCGGGTGATGCCCTCCACTGCGGACTTGGCGATGGCGTAGCCGGGAAAGAAATCCTCCTGCATCATGTAGCTGCTGGAGCCGATGTTGATCACGGAACCGTGCGCGGCGGCGATCATCTGCGGGGCCAGGGCCTGGATGGCGAAGAAGTAATGCCGCAGGTTGGTGTGGATGCGGTTGTCAAAATACTCGGGCGTCACGTCCTGCCATTCGTGGCGGTCGTCGTTGGCGGCGTTGTTGACGAGGACGGTCACGCTGCCGAGATCGCGCACGGCCTCCGCGCAGGCAGCCTTCAGCGCATCGATGTCGAGCAGATCGACCTCATAGAACAAGGGCACGTGCGCCGCGCCTGCGTCGGTGCAACGCTGGATCGTGGCCTGGGCATACGGTACGTTTTTATCCACAAAGGCCACGCGGCTGCCCTGCCGGGCAAACTGCTCCACCAGCGCACTGCCGATGCCATCGGCCCCTCCCGTGATGAAAACGGTGCGGTCAACGAGCGAAGGATAACGGGCGTATTGGGCGGGCATAAGAGGTCAGCGTCGCGATAGCTGTCTCCTACAGGATCAAATGCCAGATAAAAGATCGGGAAAGGATGCTGTGGGAGGAATGGCGCTCGGTGAAGAGAGGATTTTCACTCCTTTTCGCCTCCCGAATAACCAATCGCGCTCTGCCAAAGAAAACGCTCCAGGAGGCCTTCTGCCTGCGGCGCTTTATTCCGCGATGCGTGCGCTTAACCAAGAGCCATTCATCCCCGCCCTCCTGCGCCCCATCCTCACTTTCAGACATCTTTATTCATCATGTCTCCGGGTTCCATTGAATGGATGGCAAACATACCGACAGGCTTCGTTAAGCAGGCACCCTTCCCACTTGCCCCCGGTTTCCCTCTCTACGACTCCTGCTCCGAGGTATGCACCCCAAACACAGTCCATCCCAATGACCGAAAGCAGTGCTCAGAAACCCGTGAGGGTACTTCGTGCCGGGATGATGATGACGGCTGTCAAAGTTCTCTGCGCTGCAATCGCTGTGTCACTGACCAGTCTGTGCCTCTTGATTTTCAGAGTGTTCACTCCCCTGGCTCTGGATTACCCGTTCCGCAGGGCGGGCGAGAGTGCTGAGTTTCCGCCCTTGGGCACACTCCCCTTCTATGTGGGATGCGCCAAGGCATTTTTGGCTCATGGTTTCATCATCGCTTTTGTCATCGCCTTTGCCCTGGCCTTCACATTCAGGGCTTTTACGGTGTCTTCATGGCGTTCCAGGTTTCTCGCCTCGCTGGCGATGTTGATCCTCTTGATGACGATCTCTGCCAGCTATGACATTCACCAGCAGATGCAGTGGTACCGGGCTCATCCGACGGCACTTCATCCACGCCACCCCAAACTGGCGCCGTGAGGATCCATCAAGGGGGCCAAAGGAAGTGCGTGTCGGTTGATCGATGCGACCTGATTCAGGGACAGGCCCGTCACTTGGGCTTCATTTGCGACTGATAGATGTTGGCGATTTCCCAAACGGATTTCCGAAAAGCGAACCAGGGGTCGTTCGCGGCAGTTGGAGGACCAACCGCCCTACCTCCGCACTAGGAACACGCTGCCTCCATTCGCTGCACCGAGTCACGTGATCCCACCTTTTTTTGCAAATCTTTTTGACTTTCTGAAAACGGACCCAACTACATTACTATTGCTGAGAATGGCCGGCGTGCAGAACGCGGCCCTTTCACAGTGATGACAGCGAGGCGGCAGTGAAGAACTCTGACATCGCACCCGAAGCATCACGCTGAAGCCGCAGACGGCTTCCAGCCCACCACGCCCGACCTCATGCGGTCTCCGCGCCCATCCGGCATCTCCATGCCCCGGCGCGCCTGCATGATACCACAAGGCACCCGTTAGTAGCACATCCTGCAACAAATCATTATCAACGCCCAAACAACAACATCATCATGAAATCCAGCATCAAGACAATCACAGCAGCCCTCACCGCCGCCCGGCGCCCCCAGACGCCACCCACGCAGACGCCGGAGGTGGAGCTGCTCACGCAGGTGCAGATGGCGCAGCGGCTGGGCATCTGCCGCCGGACCCTGCACACCTGGGTCCTCAGCGGTATGGTGCCCATGATCAAAGTGCGCGGCTACTGCCGCTTTGAACCCGCCAAGGTCTGGGCCGCGCTGCTGCAGCACGAGGTGCAGGTGAATCTGCCGTCCGCCCCCGCAACACCCAGCGTCTAACATACCACCTTCCACCACATCATGAAATCTGTGACCGAGCGTGCCAGCGCCTATCTGGCAAATATGCCCGCCTCCATCGAGGGCAAGCAGGGTGATGCCGCCGCCTTCCACGCCGCCGTGGCGCTGGTGCGCGGCTTTGACCTCTCCGAGGAGGAGGCCCTGCCCCTGCTCTCCCGCTGGAACGTCGCCTGCGATCCGCCCTGGCCGGAAAATGACCTGCGCCACAAGCTCCGCTGCGCCGCCACCAGCGCGGGGCGGCCTGTGGGCTACCTGCTGGCATCTGAGGGGGCGCAGGGTGGGCAGAACACCCACGGCGCGGAGGCCGGAGATAGGACCTATTCTTCCACCCACAGCGCCCCTGAGCCCCAGCCGCCCGCCCAGCCGAAGGCTGACGCTACACCCTTCGAAGACCGCATCAGGCTGTGTGATCTGTGGCCGGAATTTCACCCTCTCACGCACGCGGACATCCGCACAGTGGCGGAGCTGCGCGGCATCTTTCCAGATGCGGTGGATCTCGCGCACCGTCATGGGTTTCTCCGCGTGGCGAAGTTTCAGGGACAGCGCTGCCTCGTCATCTGTGAGGGCACCTTTGCACAGGCGCGGCGGCTGGACGGGCAGCCGCTGGAAAGAGGCGACGGCACGCCCATCAAAGCGCGCAACCTCCTCTGCTCCCACGGTGCCTTCATCGGGCAGCAATGGCTCACAGGCACCACGCACGTGCTGCTGGTGGAGGGGGCTGTAGGCCTCATCGAGGGACTCGCCGCCATGCTGCTGGTGGATACCCCGCACGCGTGGAGCATCCTCGCCGCCACCAGCGCCAGCTCCCGCTTTGCGCGGGATTCCGGGCTGCTGGAGCAGCTTCGCGGCAAGGAGGTGCACATCGTCCCAGACACGGATGAGGCCGGCAAGGACGCCGCCTCCTCCTGGCTGGCAGACCTCCAGGCCGCAGGCGTGCACGCCACCGCACACTTCCTGCCCAACCCCTGCAACGACCTCGGCGATGTCCTCCATCTCCCGGAAGCCGAGCGCCAGCCCATCCTCCACAGCCTCTTCATCTCACGACCATGAATCCTCATTTCCCCTCACCTCAATCCTCTGAACCCGACCTTTTTTCTACCATGAACTCTAACTCGAAATCCGACTCCACTCCCCCCGCCCTCTCCGATGCCACCGCCGAGCTGCAGGCCCGCCCCGCCGCCAACTGGACGCGCCACCTGCGCCCCGTGAACGCCCCCGTCCCCGACTGGTACAAAGCAACTCCAGCCCCTGCCGCACCCGCTGCCGCACCCGCTGCCGCACCCCCTGCAGATCCTGCTCACGCACCGCTCGACCAGCTCAGGCAGCAGTGGGGTCTTCCTCCGCTTGTGCTGCCTGCCAACATGACAGCCCCAGCTTCTGGCGGCCCTCTCATCACCCCGTTTGTGCCCACGCCGGAAGAACTGGCGGAGTATGAAGCGACTAAGCGGCGGTTTCAGCGCCCGCTCGTTGCTGCCAAGCCAGCGCCCGTTCAGCCAGAGGCCCCCGCCGCCGAGGAAAACGTCACAACATCCACATCCTCAACGGGGGGGTATACTCACGCGCAGCCTGCCGGGGAAGAAAGTTCGCCAAATTCGCCAAATTCGCCAAATTCACCGCCAGGGTGTACCCGCGAGCATCCCATCCCGGAGGATTCCACTATTTCAACTATTTCAACTATTTCAACAGGGGGTGGTGTGTCTGCGACCACTCCCAAGGAGGACACTTCAACAATTTCAACGAATTCAACGGGGGGTGGTGAGAAAACGCGTGAGCACCCCATCCCGGAGGATTCCATCCTCATGGATTACCGTGACTTCGCACGCAATGTCTCTGAGCTGCCGGACGGCCTCATCGTGGCGCCCATTCTGGCCCTGTGTGGCAAGCTCCTCACGCCCAATGTCACCCTGAACTTTGGCAGCCAGAAGCCGCTGACGATTTACAACTTCGTGGCCTGTCCTGCCGGCCTGCGCAAAGGCACCACCTTTGCACCTGCGATCAAGATCGCCCGGCATCTCCTCACGCCGGAGGACTTCATCGGTGGAAACGCCAGCGACTCCGCTTTGTTTGACACCTTTGAGCAGCAGCCCCACCGCCTGCAGTTTGAGGATGAAGGAAACACCATCCTGCGCAGCTGGGAGTCGCAGTCCTACGGCCGTGAGACCTCCGCCCGCTACCTGGGCCTCTACGATGGTTCACCATGGCACCAGAACTTCCTGCGTGAAGGCAAAAGCCACGGCGATGGCGAATCCCAGCGCCACATTGAGCAGGCCACGCTGAGCCTCTGCATCGGCAGCACCTTTGGTGTGGCCCGGCTGGATCAAATCGCCTCCGGCTGCGGTCTGCGCCGCCGCTTCGGCTTCTACGTGGCCACCCGTCAGGCACGGAACATCTGGTGGCCCGAAAGCCTGGAAGGAGACGACCTGCAAAACTTGACCGACCTCTTCCGCAATCTGACCAACCTCAAAGGCTCCGTGGGCAGGGACAACTTCACCAAAGCCGCCAAGCACTACTGGGTGGGCCTGCAGCAGCGCAACCGCGCCCGCTGTGAATCAATACCAGGATATACCAATGGTGATGAGAGCCTGCTCTCCAGCCTCAATGAATCCCCCGCCCGCTGCCTGAAGCTGGCCATCATCTTCCAGGCCTGCCGCTGGGCCAGGGGAAGCATCACAGATCCCTTCACCATCACGCCGGAGATTCTGGAGATTGCGGAGGCGCATCAAAACGGCTGCCTTGACGCACTCATCCAGCTCGAAGGCATGAGCCGCCGCGTCCAGGTGGACGACACCGCCGAATGGCTCATCGCCCAGATCATTGGAGATCACAGTGTCAAACCCGGCCAGCACCGCGCCGTCTTCACCCGCAGCGAGCTTACCCGCCGCTTCGCCGCCAATCCCGGACGCATCGGCGCGCTCACCGCCTCCAAGCTCTACGGCGAGATCATCCCCCACCTTGTCTCCCGCCAGCAGTGTGTGATGACCAAAGCTGACAAACACACCCTCTACACCTTCACCTGGGAATGACCGCACACACCACCCCCCCGTTGAAATCGTTGAAATGGTTGAAATGGTTGAAGTCACTCCCCAGCAGACACGGGGAGTGACACCACCCCCCGTTGAATTCGTTGAAATAGTTGAAGTCTGGCCTCAGCGCGGGGGAGAGTGCCTGGCCGTAGCGCAAGCCTCCGGCTTGCTCCGGGGGGGCAAGGTGGAGTCCGCATCGCCGGTTATTTCATCCTTGCCACTCATAACGCCGCCCGTTACTATGGGGCTGCCACGATGCATGATCCGTTCCTTTGCCTGCGACGACACCTCCCGGCTGTTCAAGCTCGAGAAAGTCCGTGCTTTCCCGCCGGACATTCAACGCACTGCTCTGCGGAAGCTCGCTCAACTCCACGCCGTGACGGAATTGATCCAGTTGCGGGCACCTCCCGGCAACAGGCTGGAAGCTCTCAAGGGCGACCGCAAGGGAACTCACTCCATCCGCATCAACGACCAATGGCGCATCTGCTTCCGCTGGGAGACGGACGGGCCGCATGAAGTTGAAATCGTAGACTATCATTGACCACCATTTGCCATGAAAAAGCACGCCCCCATTCACCCTGGAGAAGTCCTCCGCGAGGATTTCCTCGTGCCGCTGGGCCTGTCGGAATACCGGCTGGCGCAGGACATCGGTGTACCTCCCCGTCGCATCAATGAAATCGTGAAGGGCAGGCGCTCCATCACCGCAGACACAGCCCTTCGGCTGGCCCGTTATTTTGCCTGGCCTGCTGAGGTCTGGATGAACCTGCAAAGCAGCTATGACCGCCAAATCGCCGAACCCGAGATGCGTCTTGTCTTAAAACGCATCAAGCCCTGCGCCCAAGCGGCAGCCTGATCTCTTTACCGCTGCCCGGCACCTTTTCCCCAGCCTCATCAGTGCATTCTCACCCAGCATCGGAAATTCCTAGCATTACCGGGCATCAGCCTTGAGCGTCAAGCGGTGAACATTCGCCTCATCGCCCTCGTTTGCGTGGCTGCACTTTCGGTGTGGGCCGTTGTCAGTCATTATTCAGGAAGACGCCATTCCCCGAAGGCGTTGGAATTGGAGCGGGTGACTTCTTTTCTGGGGCAGGTGCTGCGAAGAGCGGAGCAGAGGCCCGGGCAGATAGAGCGGGAGATCGCGGAGAGATTCAGCAATGAGCAAATCTACCAACTGGCCATGACCTGCAGAGACTGGGCCGATGGAGACACCGAAGATCCGATAGGCACGCTGGAGGACGCGCAACTCTTGGGGCTTTGCTTTGACGAAAGCCTGCGGGTGCTGAAGTCCCGGGGCGCGAAGGTTCAACTGCGGCATCTCTTCCTGGATGCGCGGGTGAATGATGGCTGGAGAATGCTTTGGTATGAAACCTTGGGAGCAGACTGGCTGGCCAAAAATCCGTTTGTGATGCCAGAAACAGATTCGCAGCTGTTGCCGGAACCGTGAGCTTCGCCCGCTAAAACCTACCACCATTCACCATTCACAAAATGCCTGGCATTTTATATGGCATTTTATAGGTAGGCAAGCGCACCACCTACACCTTCCAGTGGGACTGACAGACCGACCCGCAGCTATACCCCCCCGTTGAGAATGTGGATGTTGTGCCTGTTTCTCAGTGGGGTGGGGCCTGCGCGGAGTAGCGCGAGCCTCCGGCTTGCTCCGGGGCTGGGCCAGCATGCAGCCGCATCCTCAGTTGAAATCCATGCCGCAGGCTGATACTCTCCGCACATGCCTACCGAAGCCCTCGACATCACCGGTGTCCTGCAAAGCGCTCTCGCCATGCCGCGCCCGGAGCGTTCCTACCTTGCCGAGCGCCTGCTGGTGAGCCTGGAAGACGATGACGAGATGCCGCCCCATTGGCGCGAAGAGATGGACGCCCGCGTGCAGCGCCGTGAGAGCGGCGAAACACCCTCCCACACCCACGAGGAAGTCATGGCCGAGCTCGACGCCGTCATTGCGTGATGCGTTTGATTTACACAGACGAAGCCCGGCTCGAAATCATTGAGGCCGGTGCGTACTACCGCCGCATCAGTCCGGAGCTGGCCCAGGAGTTCAAGCAACGCCTGACAGCCGCCTTGGAAGCCGTCAGACGCAATCCAGAAACCTGGCGTCGTCTCGACGAAAAATATCAACGCAAGCTCCTGAAGCAGTTTCCCTATGGCGTGATCTATCACCAGCCAGAGCCCGACTGTCTTGAAGTCGTGGCGGTGATGCACCTCAATCGTGAGCCTGACTACTGGCGTGGGCGCAGCGTTTGATTGGGGCGGATTGAGGATCATGGGGCAAATCGCCTTCTGCTACAGCTCATTCGGAGCGCCAGAAACCAGCCGGCTCCCACGGCATCCAGCTCATTGATTTTCAACGAACCAAGGCGAGACCCTTTTCATAATGCCTGGCACTTTAGCTTGAGCGTCGAGCGGTGAACATTCGCCGCATCGCCCTCGTTTGCGTGGCTGCACTTCGGGCGTTAATCCGCAATCATGGCTTGACGGTCTTTGGCTTCGCATCCACTGGCGCGGCTGGGGTGGAGAATTGGGGTGCCTTGCCAGATTTACCACCAGTCGTTGTGTCACCAGCTCCTTCCACGGCTGGAATGGGTTTGGACAAGAGCTCTTGAAGCTTCTTCTTTGATTCGGGCGAAATTCCTGCGTCCGAGACTGAATCGGGATCAGGCGGTATCGATGCGTAATCAAGTGCAGTCCGTCCCTCGGTGTCACGGATGCTTGTGGATGCACCAGCTTGCAGAAGAGCTGTTCCCGCCTCAAGCAGGCCATACTGAGCACAAATCATGAGCGGCGTTTGCCCCCGTTTGTTCTGACCGTCAAGGTCGAGGAATCCTTGACATTCGGGGTCCAGCTTTAGCAGTGTTATCAGGGTCGCACGGTTTTTTTCTGCAGCATAGTGACACAGCGCTTGGCCGTCATTGTCTACATGAGTCACATTGAGCCCTATCTCGGCCAAGTGCTTAATTCGTTCGAGGCCTTCGAATGCGTCTTCATCGTCGAACCGTTCAACCGTAAAGACTATACAATTCTGCCCATTGTTGCCGTGGCAATTGATATCGACCCCAGACGCAACCAGAAAGTCGATGAAGAATGTGTCCGCTGCATACGAAGCCGCGAAAACCAGGTTTAGGTCGTACTCGACTCGTTGGCTGTCATCTGGACGGAAGGCGCTGTAGAAGCCGAGAAACTGAGATCGATCGCCTTTTTTAATGATTTTACCGACATGATTCATCAAATTATGGAACGCTCGTTCGCGCGACTTCGATCCAGGATCGGCATGACAGTTCAGGCTGGTGAGGGCGGCTGCGAACAGCAAAATCCCGAGCCTTTTCATTGCAGAATATGGGCGTCTAGTTGGCATGATTGAGGGTGTCCGGTGAAACGCGTCCCTGAGGGAGACCGAGGGACATGGCTGAAAAAGAGACCGGGTAGAGTGGAGTCTTGGGGATAAGATCTTCCGTGGGGAGGATCTCGGGGGGCGGCTCCGGGAGAGTGACCTGGGGCAAGGAAAAACGCAGCAAACGAGGCTGCTTCCGAAACAGCGGACAGTCGATGAGAGGGTAGTACCTCGCGTTGAAGATCTCGTCCGGAGTCATCGCAGGCGGAATGACCACGGCCGGCGCAGGCTGCCGCATCTGCGCGCTGAGCACCGCAAAGCAGGCGATCAAGCCACCGCAGAGGCACAGGATGAGGCCCATGCAGAAGCCTGCGCCCGAACCCGACAGCATCGCCGTAAGGCGGTATGAAGCACCAGCGGTGGGGAGGCGAATGCTGGTGGCCATGCCCCGCTTATACGGGATCAGCGGAAGAGGTGTCAATGATTTCGCAGGCAATCCAGTTGAGACTCTTGAGTCGGGCGCAGAAAAACACGCCCAGCTCTGGAGACACCCCAAGGCTACACTCTCCTCATCCGTAGGATAGGGTACTGGCCACTCAACACTCCCATCTCCATCCTGCTTGAACGATCCCTGATATGACCCGCCTCATGAAACTGCTCTGTCTGCTGTGCATCCCCTGGCTCATGGCCGCCCAGGCTGATGCTTCCGTGATTCATATCATCTCCGATCCTGCCATCGAAGGAGAGCCGCGCCGCGTGATGGAGGAGGCGACTCGAACTTTGACGACCACCGGCAGAGGTCTGGCGGCGCTGGAGCAGCTGATTTCCAGCTTTCCGCCGGAGGTGCTGGACAACATGGGCACCAGCTCTTTCTACAATTACACCGACCCAACCCGCGCAGCGGCGCTGCAAGCCCTCCACGCCTGGTACTCCATCGACTTCATCGAAGAAGCGATGCAAAGCGGCTCCGACGACGCTGCCTACTGGGCGCTGCGAAAGCTCGCGCATCAGGCCAGCAACGGCCCGCATCCGGGCGAGGACACCGAGAGCACGCGCCGTCTGGTAGCCGTCAAAGGCGTGGTCACCTACGATGTCAGAACACGTCTGATCCCCGTCTTGGAAAAGCTGCGCACGGCGAAGTCAGAACGCACACGCACGGAGGCCCTCAAGTTCGCCCAGGGCCTGCTGCTGGACCGCGCGGCGTTTCTCCAATCGCTGCAGGAGAAGGACGAAAAGGTCCTCAATGCCACCCTCATGCAGATGCTGGACCGAGTGCACATCGATCCCCACCTCACACAGGAAATCTGGGCCGTCCTGACACGGGCGCAGACCGACAGCCTCAGGGGCACCTGCCTTCGTTACCCCTGGCTCTTTGATCTGCCGGAATGGACAGCCGCCAAGTCAGCCCTGCTGACGCAATACCTCAAGCAACCGGGCTCCGCCGCCAACAACAATGCCATCTCCGCGCTGTCGGCTCTCGCCCGGTCAGACAATCCTCTGGCGGAAAAGATCTTTGCCGGCCTGCCCGTGCTCGAAGACCCAGACCGCCAGGAGCAACTGGCCGAGATTCAAACCCGCTACAAAAAACGCCATGCGCGCTAGATCGCAGCGTGTGCAGGGCTTTTCGAAAGCAAGCCCGGCCTGATGAAGCCCGATGCTTCCATCGGCTGGCTTCGGCCTTGCCACTCCCCTTCCCTGCCTACTTCCCAGCCTTGCCCTCGGCTTCCACCGGAATATCCGGCAGCGCCCACCGGAAGCGCCGCTCAAGTCTTCCTAACTTCCAAAACCCACGATGCGTGCCCTTGACCGAGCGCTGTTCAGTCCCGGCATCTGGTTTCAGTTAAGCTTGGGGTCTTTGGGTCAGCCGAGTGGAGTAGTCCCAGACTACACACCCCTTGAAGTTATTACCGCTGGAATACAGGAAAATGCCATCAAGCAGGCAATCCAAGGACTGGAGTTCTTTATTGCCCCCATCCTTTAACGGAAAAAAAACCACTCCCACCGCCTTGAATTTCACGCGATATGTTTCGCCAAATGAAACTGAAGACCGGGATTTCACCCCGGCTTCTCTCGCATTTTCAATCTCCTCTTCAGAACGTGGCACTCCGCAGGAAATGCTGGACCACTCAACCTTTTCAATGGGCGCATGGAGATATTCAAGTCCACGACAATTCTCCCCGGGATTTTCAAGCAACAGCTTGCTCAGCTCGGGCACCAAATAGTCACGCACGTAGTTGGGCGTGCCTTCCAATGCAGCGGGGAGATTTTCGACTGTCATAAAATAGAGGGGAATTCGTGCCGAGCTTTGCCCCTCTGGCAAGCATCAAACGCCTCAGGACATGCCGCAGTCTCGAACGTGCATCAGCTTTTATTGCCCGGACAACCTCACCTCCATGCAGGCAGCATCTGGAGTGTGCCCAGCGTCTGCCACTCCCCTTCCCAGCTTACTTCCCAGCCTTGCCTTCGGCTTCCACATCCTTCTTCTCTTCCTCACCTTCCACCGGAAGATCCGGCAGCGGCGGGGGGAGATTGTCGATGATGTTCAGCAGAGGCACGCCACGCTCGACGGATTTGTCGAGGCGGAAGAAGAGCTGGGGGCTGCTGCGCAGTTTGACGCGCTTGTAGAGGTCCCGCTGGATGAAACCACGGGCCTTGACGAGCTTGGCCAGGGCGGCGTCCTGCTGGTGCGGCTTGCCGATGACACCGACGTACACAAAGCACTGCCGCATGTCGGGTGTGGGGCTGACGTCGTGAATGGTCACGAGACAGCCTTCGTTGCGGAAATCCTTCTCGAGGATGGTGCTGAGCTCACGACGAATGAGTTCGCGTACTTTATCGACTCGGAGGGACATAAGGCAGTTTTAAAAGGGGCAAGTTTCAGGTTCCGGTCAGCAGCGTGAGTGACACGCCTCTGACCTGAAACCTGATACGACGAGCTGGATCAGAGAGTTTGGGCGATTTTTTCGAGTTCGTAGCACTCGATGACGTCGTTTTCTTCGTAGTCGCTGAAGCCGGAGAGCTTGATACCGCACTCCATGCCGTTGCGCACTTCGTTGACTTCGTCCGTGAAGCGGCGCAGCGTTTCAAAGCCGCCGTCATACACGGCCTGGCCGTCACGCAGCACGCGGGCGCGCTGCTTGCGGTTCATGACACCATCCGTGACGACGGAGCCGCCGACGAAGCCCTTGTTGACCTTGAAGACCTGCTTCACGCGGGCATGGCCGATGACCTTTTCGCGAGTGATCGGATCGAGCAATCCGGCCATGGCTTCCTTCACCTGATCGATGAGTTCGTAGATGATGGAGTAGAGCTTCACCTGCACCGTCTCGCGCTTGGAAACGACGAGGGCCTTGTTCTCCACCTTGACGTTGAAGCCGATGATGATGGCGTCCGAGGCGCTGGCCAGGAGGACGTCGGACTCGTTGATGGCGCCGACTTCCTGATGCAGGATGTCGAGGTTGCACTTGTCGCTCTTGATGTCGGTGAGGCACTTGGCCACAGCTTCCACGGAACCCTGCACGTCGCACTTGAGGACGACCTTGAGGGCCTTCTTGTTGCTGTCCTCGATGCTGGCAAAGAGATGCTCCAGAGTGGAACGGCGCGGCACATTGAGCTTCTTATGGCGGATCTCTTCGAGACGCTCTTCGCTGAGCTTCTTGACGTCGCGCTCGCTGTTCATGACGACGACTTCGTCGCCCACATGCGGCATGTCGCTGAAGCCGATGACTTCGCAGGGCATGCCGGGAAGGACTTCCTTGATGGACTCGCCGCGGTCATTGATGATCGCCTTGACCTTGCCCCAGAGCGGGCCGCAGATGAAGGGCTGCCCGACTCTGAGCGTGCCCTGGCCGATGATGACGGTAGCCACAGGGCCTTTGCCGGCCACCATGGAGGACTCGATGACGGTGGCACGTGGGGACGCCTTGGGGTCCGCCTTGAGCTCCAGCACTTCGGCCTGGAGGGACATGGTTTCGAGCAGGTTGTCGAGGCCGAGTCCGCTTTTGGCGGAGACTTCCATGACTTCGATCTCACCACCCCAGTCAACCGGCGCGAGTCCGATGTCCTGGAGCTGGCTTTTCACGCGCAAAATATTGGCGGCAGGCAGGTCGCATTTGTTCAGGGCAACCATGAGCTGCACCTTGGCGGCCTTGGCATGGCTGAGGGCTTCCTTTGTCTGCGGCATGATGCCGTCGTCTGCCGCAATGACGAGCACGACGATGTCGGTGACGTTGGCACCGCGGGCACGCATGGCCGAGAAGGCGGCATGGCCGGGTGTGTCGATGAAAGTAATCGGCTTGCCGTTATGCCAGATGCAGTAAGCACCGATATGCTGCGTGATGCCGCCAGCTTCACCGGCGGTGACCTGCGTCTTGCGCAGGGCGTCCAGGAGTGAAGTTTTGCCATGGTCAACGTGACCCATGAAGGTAATGATCGGGGCGCGAAGCTCCAGCTTCTCCTCCTCCACCTCTTCAACGACCTGGGCGATGGGCTCGACGATGACTTCTTCCAGCTTGTGGACGCCGCCGCCTTTTTCACGCTTGTCGCGCTCCAGCTTGAAGCCGTGCTTCTCGCAGATTTTTTCGGCGATCTCGATGTCGATAGCCTTGTCAGCGCTGGCGAAAACCTTGAACGCGATGAGTTCGGAAATGATCTTGAAGGGCTTCAGGCCCATCTTGTCCGCCAGATCCTTCACCACGATCGGTGGCTTCAGGTGGATGATTTTCTCACCGCTGTCACCGAGTTCAAAATCCGGTGGTGGCACCTCTGCGGGAGCCGCATGCACGATCGGGACGATCGGCTTCGGCGGCGTGGGGTCATTCAGCAGGGAGATGGGCGGCAGAGCGTTCTGCTGCGCATTTTCATCCACCGGCCGACGGCGCACCTTGGGCTTGTCATCATCCTCAAAGAGGTTCAGCGCGGCAGCCTTGCGCTCATCCAGCGTGGGCTTGGCAGGTGCCGCTGGCACTGGCTCCGGCTCTGGCGGGGCCACTTTTTTGGCTCCCAAGGGCGGCAACTGATGGTCTTTGACCGGCCCTCTGGTCCGGGGCTTCTTTTCCTCAATCAACGACAACACCTTCCCTTTGACTTCTTTTTTGGGCTTGGCGCTATCGGCAGGCAGGGTCACGTCACCGACCTCGTCGGTGGGGGACTTGCTCTTTTTGGCTGATGAGGGTTTGCTGGACATGAGATAGTGAGATCGGGCGAGCGGCGTGGGAGGCTGGCTGGTCGTGAGTTGGGGGTTGGTTTAAAATCGTTGTCATGGCGGCACAGGGGCTACTCCTTTGCAGGAGATGAAGCATGTGCTGCGGCTTTGTCGAAAATCTGCTGGGCCAGGGCGTCGTCGCCTCCGAGAACCTCGGCGATGTCACTGACATCCACTCCGGTGGCCAGGGTTTTGAGATCACCCATGCCGCCTTGGGTCAGCAGGCGGGCCACATCAGCAGTGATGCCGAGGGCGTCCACAAGGTGATGCACCGCGCTGCCCATCTGGCCTTCGAAGACCTCGGCTGCGTGTTCATCCTTCTCGATGACCAGATCCATGCCGACGAGGCGTGAAGTGAGGCGTGCATTCTGACCACGACGACCGATAGCCTTGGAGAGGTCTTCGTCCGTAACGGTGAGGCGCGCTTCTTTCTTGTCCACGTTGACTGAGATCGAGATGACCTTGATCGGCTTCAAGGCTTCACGCACGAACTCGGCTGGGTCGGACTTCCAGCGGATGATGTCCACTTTCTCGTTGTTGAGCTCGCGGACGATGTTCTTCACACGCGCACCACGCAGGCCCACGCAGGCACCCACGGGGTCCACCTTTTCATCGGCGCTGTGCACGGCCACCTTGGTGCGGTAACCGGCCTCACGGGCGATGCTGGCGATCTCAACGGTGCGGTCACCGATTTCGCTGACTTCAAATTCAAACAGACGGCGCACGAAATTCGGATGCGCACGGGAGAGGATGATTTCAGGGCCACGGCCGCTGTCTTTTTCCACCGCTTTCACATAGAAGCGCATGCGGTCACCCGGGGTGTAGTCCTCGGTGGACACACGCTCCTTGGAGGTCATGACGCCTTCAAATTTGCCGAGATCCACGATCACATCGGATTTTTCAAAACGACGCACCACGCCGCTGACGACGTCACCGGTGCGGTCCTTGAATTCCTCATAGAGATTTTCCTTCTCCGCCATGCGGAGGCGCTGGAGCATCGTCTGCTTGGCAGTCTGCGCGGCGATGCGGCCCATGTTGTTGGGCGTGACTTCGACTTCGATCTCATCCCCAAGCTCGGCGGTCTTTTTGAAGCGCTTGGCGGTGGCGAGCGGGAGCTCCTCCCAACGGTTGGTGACAGTCTCCACCGCGATCAGCTTGGCGAATGCCTTGATCGTTCCTTTGTCAGGATCAATGTCGATGCGCAGTTCCCGGGCGGGACCGATGCTTTTCTTGGAGGCGGCGAGCAATGCCTGTGACAGGGCCTCGACCATTTTTGCACGGTCGATACCTTTCTCTTTCTCGTAATAGTCGAAGAGGGCTTTGAGTTCGCTGATCATATGAAATTCGTGTTTTCACCAGACAAAAAAGAGCGGGGAGGACCCCACTCTCGCCGTGAAAACGCTAATTCTGTCCGGGAAGGACGCGGATCATAAGGGAGGGCTAGGAATCAGCAAGCAGAAAAATTGCTTGTACTACCGCCATTTTCTCAGGCGTTTTCATGAGGGCTAATTCGTTCCGCCCGATTCACTTTCAACCTCTTCCCAACCATGCGCCATTTACTGTCTGCAATCCTAGCTCTCATTCTCGCCCCACAGGTGGCCTCTTCAGCGCCTCCCCCTCCCAACATCGTCGTTATTTTTATGGACGATATGGGTTATGCCGATGTCAGTTGCTTCGGCGCGCAGGGCTATCAAACCCCTCACATCGACCAACTCGCCGCCACCGGCCGCAAGTTCACCAATTTCCATGTCGCCCAGCCCGTGTGCAGCGCCTCCCGCACCGCCCTGCTGACCGGCTGCTACCCGAACCGCGTGGGCATCCACGGCGCCCTCGGGCCTAGTGCCAAGCACGGCATCAGCAGCGATGAAATGACGCTGGCCGAACTGGTGAAGCAAAAAGGCTATGCCACCGCCGCCGTGGGCAAATGGCACCTGGGCTCCCTGCCCCAGTTCCTTCCAACCAAGCACGGCTTTGACCAATACTACGGCCTCCCCTACTCAAACGACATGTGGCCCTTCCATCCGCAGGCCAAGAAGGCTTTTCCCAAGCTGCCGATGATCGAAGATGACCGTGTCGTTGATGATGACATCACACCCGAAGAGCAAACCCACCTCACCACCGACTACACCACCCGGGGCGTGCAGTTCATCGAGAAAAACAAAGACAAGCCGTTCTTCCTCTACCTCGCGCACAGCATGGTGCATGTGCCCCTGTTTGTGAGCGACAAGTTCAAGGGCAAATCCGGCAAAGGCTTGTTTGCAGATGTCATGATGGAAGTGGACTGGTCCGTGGGCCAGATCATGGACACGCTGAAGAAAAACGGCCTCGAAGACAACACCTGGGTCATCTTCACCTCCGACAACGGCCCCTGGCTCAGCTACGGCGACAACGCCGGCAGCGCAGGCCCTCTGCGCGAAGGCAAAGGCACCTGCTGGGAAGGTGGCACGCGCGTCACCGGCATCATGAAATGGCCGGGTAAAATCCCCGCCGGCACCACCACCGACACCATGATGATGACCATCGACCTCCTGCCCACCATCGCGCACGTCATTGAGGCAAAACTGCCTGAGCACAAGATCGACGGGCTCAACTGCTGGCCCATCGTCGCCGGAGAACCCGATGCCAAAAACCCGCACGATTTCTATGCCTTCTACTACGAGCAAAATCAGCTCCAGGCCATCAGCAGCGGAGACGGCCGCTGGAAGCTGCAACTCCCCCACGCCTACCGCAGCCTGCCCCCGGACAGCCCCAAAGCCACCGGCGGCATCCCGGTCAACTACAAGCAGGTGAAGATCACCGAGCCGGAGCTGTATGACTTGTACGGAGACCTCAGCGAATCCAAGAACGTGGCAGCGCAAAACCCGGCCGAAGTGGCGCTGCTGCAAAAGCATGCCGAAACCGTCCGCGCTGAACTGGGAGACAGCCTCATGAAGCTGCCCAAAGGCAGCGGGACGCGAGAGGCGGGGAAGTAAGCAGGGGGAGAGGGATCGTCCCGATCCCTCAACGCTCCGCGTTCACATGAGGTTCCGTGCCGACGCAGCGAACCATTGAAGGATCAGATGCTACCCTCCTGACCGCGTGTCCACGAAGGCCCGCCGGACACAGGCACAACAAAACCGCCTTCGGCTAAAAACAACCGGGCGGAAAGGCAATTGCAGCAGTTTTCGTGCCCAAGTTGCAAAAAAGGTTGCCACCCTCGGCATCATGATTAGCATCGCGGCGGCTCCAACCAAGCTGCCAACCCAACTAGCCACCAACCAACCATGACCCATCCCTTGCTGAAACGCAGCGGGAGCGGAGCTTTGCGGAGCTTTTCCGTGATGGCCGCGCTCGCTTTCGCCACGACCTCCGCCCATGCTGCCAGCGGCCCCAGCACCCTCGACAGCGGCGACACCGCCTGGCTGCTCGTCTCCACGGCGCTGGTGCTTTTTATGATGATTCCCGGGCTGGCGCTGTTTTATGCAGGCTTGGTGCGCGCCAAAAACGTGCTTTCCATCCTGATGCAGTGCTTTGCGCTGACCGCCGTCATGAGCCTCGTGTGGCTGGTGTGCGGCTATTCGCTGTGCTTTTCAGATGGCGGCTCGCTCATCGGCGGCTTGGACAAGGTCTTCCTCATGGGTGTGACCCCGGATACCGTGCGGAGTGACTGCCCGACGATTCCCGAACTGCTGCACTTCGCCTACCAGATGATGTTTTTCCTCATCACTCCCGGCCTGTTTATCGGCGCGTTTGCCGAGCGCATGAAGTTCAAGGCCATCCTCGCGTTCAGCATCGCCTGGAGCCTGATCGTCTATGCGCCCTGCTGCTACGGCGTGTGGCACAAGGCGGGCGCTTTCTTCGGCCTGACGGGGGTGATCGACCTCGCAGGCGGCATTGTGGTGCACATCACCGCCGGGGTGGCCGCCCTGGTGGCATGCGTGATGGTGGGCCCCCGCAAAGACTTCCCCAGCGCCCAGCTCATGCCGCACAACCTGCCGCTGACCATCGTGGGGGCGGGCATGCTGTGGGTGGGCTGGTTTGGCTTCAATGCCGGCAGCCACCTCGCCGCCAATGGCGCGGCGGCGATGACTCTGGTCGTCACCCATCTTTCCGCCTGCGCCGCCTCGGTGGTGTGGATGGCCATCGAATGGGTCCGCAATGGCAAGCCGAGCGCGCTGGGCATCGCCACGGGTTGCATCGCCGGTCTCGCCGCCATCACTCCGGCCGCCGGCAAGGTGGGCCCCATCGGTGCCCTCTGCATCGGCAGCCTCTCGGCGGTGCTTTGCTGGCTGGCCTGCTCCAAGCTCAAGCATAAGTTTAAGTACGACGATTCGCTGGACGTCTTCGGCGTGCATGGCATGGGCGGCTTTGTGGGCACGATCCTCGTAGCGGTCTTCGGCTCCACCAGCTTCGCCGGTGGTTTGGGAGACTTCAGCATCGGCAAACAGCTCATGACCCAAAGCCTGGCCTCGCTCTGGACGATCCTGCTCTCG
Organism: Verrucomicrobiaceae bacterium UBA7681; assembly: GCA_002482965.1. Lineage (GTDB taxonomy): Bacteria > Verrucomicrobiota > Verrucomicrobiia > Verrucomicrobiales > Verrucomicrobiaceae > Prosthecobacter. The sequence continues at coordinate 24,698 of DLGZ01000054.1, forward strand.
GGCGCTGCCAGCTACGTGATCTTGAAGATCATTGATCGCACGATGGGCCTGCGCGTCACTCATGAGGAAGAGAATCAGGGACTCGACCTCGCGGAGCACGGAGAAGCGGCCTACAACGATTGATACGCGTAGCTCTGCGCGGATCAATTTTGCGAATGCCTGATTGCGAATTGTCATTCAGGCGCGCATAGGCTTAAATTTATCCTTATCAACCCGCCACTCCCTTTCTCCCCCACTCATGATTGATGTTCAGGAACTCACCAAGCAGTACGCCGGACGCACTGCCGTGAACAACATCTCCTTCCAGGTGGAACCGGGGGAGATCGTGGGGTTTCTGGGCCCGAATGGAGCTGGGAAATCGACGACGATGCGCATCCTGAGCGGCTACATGCCGGCCACCTCAGGACGGGTCCACGTGGCGGGCTTTGACGTCTTCCATCAGTCGATCCAGGTGCGGCAGTCGGTGGGCTACATGCCGGAAAATGCCCCTCTTTACACGGACATGCGGGTCAAAGAGTACCTGCGCTTCCGCGCGGAGTTGAAAGGCCTCTCCGGCCAGACCATGCGCCGTCGTATTGGCGAGGTGATGGAACTCACCGGCGTCACCGACATGCGCAAGCGCCTCATCGGCAATCTCTCCAAAGGCTACCGCCAGCGTGTCGCGCTGGCAGATGCCCTGGTGCACAAGCCCAAGCTCCTCATCCTCGACGAGCCCACCAACGGCCTCGATCCCGTGCAGATCCGCCATGTGCGTGACCTGCTGCGCAATCTGAAGTCCAAGCACACCGTGCTGCTCTCCACCCACATCCTGAATGAAGTCGAGCAGACCTGTGATCGTGTGATCATGATCCATCAAGGACGCATCCGCGCCAATGACACTCCGGCGAACCTCACGCGTCAGCTGCGGTCCACCACGCTGCTTCATTTGGAGATCGAGGGCACCGGCAATCTGGCGGAAAAACTCTCCGCCCTAGCCGCCGTGCGCAAGGCCACGGAGGAAGAACTCTCCGTGCTTCCGTGGCGGCGTTTCACCCTGCGGGTCGAGCCCGACAACGATGTCCGGGATGCGGTGATGGAACTCGCCATGAAAGAAAAATGGCGCATCCGCGAGATGCACCGCCAGCTACCCACCCTGGAGGATGTCTTCGTCGAGCTCTCCATGAACGCCGGCACTCCCACCGACATTCCCACTCACGTCCTATGAGGATATTCTGGATTCTGCTCAAGAAAGAACTTCACTCCTTCTTTGTCTCCCCCGTGGCCTACGTGGTGCTGGCATTGGTCATGGTGCTGAATGGATTCGCCTTCCGTGCCGCCCTCTCCGTACTGGAAAGCGCGCCCAGCGAAGGCTCCATCGTCAGCTGGACCTTTCACGCCATGTGGTTCTGGCTCTCCTACTTCTTCATCTTCCCGCTGCTGACCATGCGTCTCTTTGCGGAGGAGAAAAAGATGGGCACTCTGGAGACCCTCTTCACCGCCCCGGTGCGCGCATGGCAGGTGGTCGGCTCCAAGTATCTGGCCGCCGTCATCGTGTACTGCGTGCTGTGGCTGCCCAGCCTGTTCAATTTCAAGTTTGCCCACTGGATCTCCGCCGGTCAGGTGGAACTGCCTTCGGGAGCCATGGGGGGCGCGTACCTCATCCTGGTGGTGATGGGCATGTTTAATCTGGCCATCGGCTGTTTTGCCTCGTCTCTGACGTCCAATCAGATCGTCGCCGCCATCATTTCCTTCACCCTGAGCCTGATGCATTTCCTGCTGGGCATTTTCATCATGGTCGTGGGCCGCAAGATTTCCGACACCATCGTGGACATCGTCAATTACTTCGCCGCCACCGAGCATATCCGCATCTTCACCGCCGGTCTCATCGACAGCCGGCCCATCATCTATTACCTCAGCATGTCGCTGCTTTTCCTCTCCTTCACCCACCACGTGGTCGAGTTCCGCCGCTGGCGCCCGTGAGCCGATAGATCCACCATCATGCCGGATTCCGAACAGAACACCCCGCCAGCCAGCGCTCAAGACAAACCCATGCCGAAGCGTTACGGCATCGGCATGAACGTCGCCCTGCAAGTCATCCTGGCGCTGGCGCTGTTTGCCGGCGTCAATCGCCTCAATTACTACCATTACTGGCGCTGGGATCTCAGCTCCAGCCAGGACTACACCCTGAGCCCTGCCACCCTGAAATACCTCGACAGCCTGTCGCGCGATGTGCAGATCTACATCGTTTTTGCGCGTGATTCCAAAGTGTATGGCGAAGTGCAGTCCCTCCTGGAGGAATACAATCTCTACGGCAGGCAGCGCATCAAGGTGCGCTCCATCGACCCTGTGCATGACATTGAGCGCGCCGAGCAGCTCAAGGCAGACACCGGCCTCTCGCTCGCGCAAAACGGGGTGCTGATTCGGTGCGGCGTGAACAAGCGTTTCATCACCGAGGAGGAGCTCGTCGTCCGGGAAAAGGGCACCAGCACCAACAAGCAAATCATCGAATTTCGCGGTGAAGATGCCATCTCATCCGCGCTCATCTCCGTCGTGGAAGGCCGCGTGCGCCGTTTTTATTATGTCGTCGGCAAAGGCAGCCGCTCGGGTCTGGGCGAGAGTGATTCCTTCAACGCCGCCATTGATCTCGGCAGGCAGCAAAATTTCGAAGTCGTTCAGGTGAATCTCTCGGAGGTCAGTTACATTCCCACGGACACCGACGGCCTGCTCATTCTGGGCTCACGCTATGACTTTTCGGAACGTGAGATCGTCATGCTCAACAACTACTGGCAGTCCAAGCGGGCCGGCATTTTCATCATGCTTGATCCCGGTGGTGAAACCGCGCGGCTCAACGCCTTTCTCACCGCCAACGGCGTGCATCCCCGGGGTGACCGCGTTTTGATGGCGGAAAGCACCAGCACCGGCCCGAAGAAGGAATTCTCCGTGCTGGGCGAATTCATGAAGGAAGTGCCTTTCATTCACCATCTGACCTCTTCCGCCATCACTCTGGCCGGTCAGACGGAATCCCTGGAACTGCTCGAAGAGAACACCTCGCTCAAGGAGCAGTCCATCAGCGTTAAGCCGCTGATTCTTGCCGCACCGCGCTACTGGGGCGAAAAGCAATTCTTGGAGGAACTGCCAATCGTCGATGAAGAGGACACTCTGCCACCCATCTATGTGGCCGCCAGCATTGAGCGCGGTGCCTTGGGTGACGAAACCCAGCGCGCGGACAGCTCGCGCATGGTGGTGGTTTCAAACGCCACCCTGCTCGACAAGCAGACCATGCTCGCCGTGAGCCGTGACTTTGCCGCCGCCAGCCTGAACTGGCTGATGAACCGCGAAAGCTTCATCGGCATCCCTGCCAAGTCCAAACACTCCTACCGCATTCAGCTCACCAACAAACAGCATGAGCTGATCTTTTGGATCACCTCCATCACCCTCCCGGGCATCGTGCTCGGCTTCGGCTTCATGGTCTGGGCCAGCCGGCGGGCCGCATGAGCACCGAATTTGACGCATGAGCGCACGCACCACTCTTCTATTGTTCCTGCTCGTGGCCTCCATGGGCGCGATCATCCTCGGCATCGAACGCTACTTCCCCTCCGCCATCGACAAGCGTGAAGTCAGACGCGGCCCCACCCGTTTCGAGAGAGAGAAAGTCACCCGCATCGAAATCCTCACGGCTGAAAACGTGCCGCTCACCCTCATACGTGACGGCACCGCCTGGCGGATCGAGACGCCCTATGACGATCTGGCCGATCCGCAGAAAGTCGCCGCTCTCATTCTCACCCTCCATGGAGTCGAATGGATTCAGCGCGTCCACCGGGAGGAATTTGATGCGCCTGAGTGGCACAAAACCGGACTCGACAAACCACGCTTCAAAGTGCGCCTCCTCGCCGGAGATGCCCCGCTCTATGAATGCTGGTTCGGCTCACCTGGGGCCGTCGAAAACAGCCTTTACATCGGCATTCCAGAGACCGGCAACAATGAGACCGCCTGGTACCTCGCCAAAAGTGGAGCACCGATGGTCCTGCAGATTCCCGCCGCCTCCTGGCGTGACCCCAAGCTTCTGCGTCTGCCGGCGGAGGTCATCAGCAGAATCACTTTGAATCAACCCTCCGGGCAGATCGTCCTCACCCGTGAAAACGAGCATGCGCCCTGGCAGCTCGATAAACCGCTTAAAACACGCGGCAGCAAGGAGCGCATCACCGAACTGCTCTCCACCATTCTCAACATCGAAATCACCGAGGCCAAGGATGTCACGGCCACGACCAAGGAAGACGCGCAGACCACCCATGCCGATGAAATCAAAGTCACCATCGAGTCCAAAACTCGTGGCAAATCCTACGAGTTCACCGTCAAGAAACCCGCCGATGACAAACAGACGGTCACCACCGCCACCACCGCCTATCGCAAACCCACCTTCACGGTCGTCGCCAAAAATCTCCTCTCACTCTGGGTCACTCCCAATGCCCTGCGCGACCACCTGCTGACGCAGATCGACGGCGAGCGGCTCGACTTCATCACCATCACCAGCAAGACCCACCCGGAGATCAACCTGCGCAACGAAGGCGGCTCCTGGTACCTTCAGCGCCACGGCAAATGGGACCCCGCCAATGGCGAACGCGTTTCACGCTGCCTCGACGCACTCAACACCTATGAAATCCTGCAGTTTGCCGCAGATTCAGCCGCAGATCTCACCCCCTTTGGCCTGGACGATCCCTTCCAGACCGTCACCTGGACGCCGCAACGTGAAAAGCCAGTGAAGCTCATGTTCGGTCACAATCCGGAAAGCACCTTGTTCTTTGCCAAGTACGAGAACGAGCCCTTCGTCTATCGCATTGATGCCTCCCTGCTGCCATCCCTGCCCACGGATGGCATCAAATGGAAAGGCCTCGGAGCCCTGCGTTTCACCACCTTTGCCCTGCGCCGCATCACCATGGCGCAAGGTGCCTATGCGCCAACCATCCTCGACTACAACCCCGTCACCGCCGAATGGAAAGCCACACGCGGCGGCCGTGACATCACGGCAGAACTCGACCGCGTCAAAGCCGACCAACTCGCCGCCAACCTCGCACGCTTCACGGTGCAGGACTGGGCCGCAGACCGCAGCGACGCGCTCGAGGCTTTGAAAACCCCCTTCCTCACCATTCAGGTCGTTCTCGGTGAACCCGGCCGCCTCGACGGCCCCGTGCGTGAGATCGAAATTCTCTTCTCGCCGACCCAGCCGAATGCCAGCACCGCCTTCTACTTCGGCCAGATCAAAAACGACCCCGATATTTTCTACATCACCAACAACGCCCTGCTTCAGATCGCTGGAATCAACATCTTCAAGCCGAAGCAGGCGAAGTAGTTTTGGGTGAGAGTGAACTCAGGCCATTTTGTAACCATACGGCTACTAACCTTCGCGCGGACATAAAGCGGATCCCCTCTCCCCGTCGCTGATACTGCAACGCCCAAAATCTCCTTGGGGGAACCGTAGCGAAGCGGAGATAGACGAAGTCAAAGGTAAGGGTGAGGGGACATCCCATGCTAGCGAAGCGATTTCGTTGTCCCCTCACCCCAGCCCTCTCCCCGAAGAGAATATTTCTTGTCGTGGTGTGTAAGGGGCGGGGAGAGGGAGAACCGCTTTGGCGACCCTGGACTTTTCGGACACAAAATCATTAAGCCGCTATGCCCCTTGCTCAACCCTTCTTGAACCAGCCCTTCACCTTCGTGAAGAAGCCTTTCTTCTCGGCGGTTGAACCCCGCGCAGCAGGGTCTGCTGTGGCGACGGGAACTGTGACAGGCAGGCTTTGATCCCAGCCACCACCGAGCGCCTTGATCAAGCTAACGCTGGCAATCAAACGCTGTCCGGCCAGCGTGGCGCAGGCGCGCTGCGTGGCAAGCAGCGAGCGGTTCGCCTCGATCACATCGAGATAGGGGCTCGTACCTGCTTCATAGCGTGCATGCGCGATTTCAGCGGCCTTTTGGGCACTGTCACGTGCGCGGTGCTGTGCCTCCGTCTGCGTGGTCAGATTGCGCAGCGCGGCGAGGGCGTTTTCGACATCGCTAAAGGCCACAAGAACTGACTGCCTGTAGTTGGCCAGCGCCTCATCGTGCGCGGCTCGGCTGCGTTCGGATGCCGCCCGGGTCTTGCCACCAGCCATCAAAGGCACGCTGATGCTGGGCCCGATGTTCCAATTAAGGCTGCTGACCTCGAAAAGATTGGCCGTGTCACCGCTGAGATAGCCACCGTGTCCGATCAGCTTGATGCTGGGAAAGAAGTTTCCTTTCACGACACCGATCTGCGCTGTCGCGGAGGCCAGTGTACGCTCGGCAGCAGCCACATCAGGGCGGCGCTCCAACAGATCGGTGGGCGCTCCGACAGGAATGCCCGGAGGTGTGGGCAGCAGGCTGGCATTGCCCCCTAACTTGAATGCGCTGGGATTGGTACCGGTCAGCAGAGCAATGCCGTTTTCAAGCTGGTCGCGCTGACTCTGCAGGGCGCTCACTTCCGCCTCAGCAGTAGCCACTTCGGTCTCCGCCTGCGCTTCTTCCAGTTCGCTGCCCGCACCGGCTTTGACTCGTGCACGTGCGATGTTCAGCGCCTGCCTGCGCAAGCCGACGGCGTCACGCACGGTCTGCAGTTCGCCATCGAGAGCGCGGATGCGGAAGTAATTCGTGGCGACGTCGGCATGCATGCCGAGCAGCACATTTTGCATCAGGCTGGCGGCGGCGGAGGCATCCGCACGCGCGCTTTCCACCTGACGGCGGATCTTGCCCCACAAATCAAGCTCCCAGGTGAAATCGACCGGCACACTGTAACTCGGCCCCACATAATGCAGGCCGCCCAGCGGAAAGGCGCTCGGCATGTTGGCTGAGGTCCGCTGCGTGGTGAATGCTGAGTTGATATCCGCACTGGGAAAGAAGGCGGCACGGGCGATGCCGGTGCCGGCACGCGCCTGGTCGAAGCGTGCGACCGCCGCCTTCAGTGTCTGATTGTGCGCCGTGGCACGCTCCATGAGCACGTTCAGCCTCGCATCGCCAAACACACGCCACCAGTCACCTTTGGGCAGCGAGTCCAGCGGACGTGTTTCACGCCACTTGATGGCAGATTTGTAGTTCGGCGGCGTCACCGTATCAGGCCGTTCGTAATTCGGCCCGACTTGAGCAAAAGCACTGGTCGTAAGGAGAAGTGAAAAGAGAAGACGCATAACAGGATCAATGAGGGGCTGGAAGAGCGGTGGCGGGAATCTCGGAGGCAGGAGCGGTGGTCTTTTTCTTGTGGCCGAGCATCGCCAGCACATAGAACACGGGGGTGAAGAACAGACCGAGGAAGGTCACCCCGATCATGCCGGCAAACACGGCGGTGCCCATGGCTCGGCGCATTTCTGCACCGGCACCCGTGGAGACGACGAGCGGATACACACCGGCGATGAACGCGATGGAGGTCATCAAAATCGGACGCAGACGCAGGCGGCAGGCTTCAATGGCAGCATCAAAGGCACTCAGACCGTGATCAAATCTCTCCTTGGCAAACTCCACGATGAGGATGGCGTTTTTACAGGCCAGACCAATCAGCACGATGAAGCCGATCTGCGTGAAGATGTTGTTGTCACCTCCCGTCATCATCACACCGGCCAGGGCAAACAGCAGGCACAGCGGCACGATCAGAATGATGGCCAGCGGCAGGCGCAGACTTTCGTATTGCGCAGCCAGCACCATGAAGACGAGCAGGATGCAGAGCGGATAGACAAACACCGCTGTATTGCCGGCAATGATCTTCTGATACACGAGCTCGGTCCACTGGAACTCAAATCCCGGTGGCAGCGATTTCGCGAGCTCGGCGATCACTTCCTCCCCCTGCCCCGAACTGAGCGGCGGTGCGGCGGCACCATTCAAATCTGCAGAGAGGTAGCCGTTGTAATGCGTGACGCGGTCGGGACCAAAGCTTTCGCTCACCTTGATCAGCGATCCGACGGGAACCATCTCACCGGCCAGATTGCGTGTCTTCAGGCGCGTGATGTCTTTGACGTCATCGCGGAACTGCGGCTCCGCCTGCGCCACCACCTGGTAGGTGCGGCCAAAGCGGTTGAAGTCGTTCACGTAGAGACTACCCAGGTTGATCTGCAGCGTCTCAAAAAGATTCGCCAGCGGCACTCCCTGCATCTTGGCTTTTTCACGGTCCACATCGGCTTCCAGCTGCGGCACGTTCACCGTGTAACCCGAATAGACCTGCATGAGCTTCCCGCTGCCATACGCCGCGCCGATAAGCTGCTGCGTGGCCTGATACAAGGCCGCATACCCCTGGTCACTGCGATCCTGGATCATCATCTTAAAGCCACCCGTGGTACCGATGCCGTTGACCGGCGGCGGTGAGAGCACGAGCACCATGGCGTCCTGAATCGCCATGAACTGGCCGTTCAACTCGCCTGCAATCGCATCGCCGGACAGATTCGGTGTTTTACGCTCCTCAAAGTCTTTCAAGCCAACAAACACGATGCCGCTGTTTGGACTGATGCTGAACCCGTGAATCGACAAACCAGGGAACGCGATGGCATCCTTCACGCCGGGATGTTTCAACGCGATCTCCGACATTTTACGCATCACCTCTTCGGTGCGATCCAGCGAGGCACCATCCGGCAACTGGGCAAAGCCGACAAGGTATTGCTTGTCCTGTGCCGGAACGAAACCCGTCGGCACCATTTCAAACCCCTTCCACGTCGCCCACACGAGTCCGCAGTAGATGACGACGGCAACAAAACTGAAGCGAATGATGCGCTTCACAATGCCAACGTAAGCATTCGACGACCACTCAAAGAAGCGGTTGAACGGGCGGAAGAACCAGCCCAGCATCGCATCGATGATGCGTGAGAGGATGTCCTTCTTCGCATGATGATCCTTCAGCAGCAGCGCGGACAGCGCTGGGCTGAGCGTGAGCGAATTGATGGCCGAGATGACCGTCGAGATGGCGATGGTGACAGCGAACTGTTTATAAAACTGACCACTGAGTCCGCTGATGAACGCAGTCGGGATAAACACCGCGCAGAGCACCAGTGCCGTGGCCACGATGGGCCCTGTCACTTCGGTCATCGCCTGCTTGGTGGCTTCCACCGGGTTCAAGCCGTTGCGGATGTTACGCTCGACGTTTTCCACCACGACGATGGCGTCATCCACCACGATGCCGATGGCTAGAACGAGACCGAAGAGGGAGAGATTGTTGATCGAGAATCCCAGCAGATGCATCACGGCAAAGGTGCCGACCAAGGACACCGGCACGGCGGCGAGCGGGATGATCGAAGCACGCCAGGTTTGCAGGAAAATGACCACCACGAGCACGACGAGAAGCAGAGCCTCGATGAGTGTGTGAATGACGGCGTCAATGGACTTGTCCACGAACACAGTCGGGTCATAGGCGATGGCGTAGTCCATGCCTTCGGGAAACTTGGCCTTCAGTTCCTCCATCTTCGCACGCACGGATTTGGACAGCTCCAGGGCATTGGCACCTGGAAGCTGAAACACCGGCACACCGACAGCACGCTTGTTGTTCAGCAGGCTGCGCAGCGCATACTCGCTCGATCCCATTTCAAGGCGAGCAACGTCCTTGAGCCGCAGCTTTTCGCCATGCTCGCCGATCTTGACAATGATGTTCTCAAACTCCTGCTCGCTCACCAGACGCCCCTTGGCATTCACCGTCAGTTCAAACGCGACATCATTCTTCACCGGCTGCTGGCCAATGGCTCCGGCAGCGACCTGCACATTCTGCTCACGGATGGCATTGACGATATCCGAAGAAGTCAGTCCGCGTGCGGCAGCCTTGTCGGGATCAATCCAAACACGCATCGCATATTCGCCACCACCAAAGAGCTGCACCTGGCCGACGCCGGGCAGACGGGCGAGTTCGTCCTTCACATTGAGCGTGGCGTAGTTGCGCAGATAGAGCTGATCGTAGCGGTCATTCGGCGAGAGCAGATGCACCACCATCGTCAGGTTCGGCGAGGACTTCACCGTGGTGACCCCAAAGCGCCGCACTTCCTCCGGCAGCTTTGGCAGCACCTGCGCCACACGGTTCTGCACCTGCACCTGCGCGAGGTCAATGTCCGTGCCCAGCTTGAACGTGACGGTAAGAGTCATCACGCCATTGGCTGTGCTCTGCGACGACATGTAGAGCATGTTTTCGATGCCGTTGATCGTCTGCTCCAGTGGCGAGGCCACGGTTTCAGCAATCGTCTTGGGATTCGCACCGGGATAGGTCGCCGTCACGATGACGGTCGGCGGCGCGACTTCGGGGTATTCGGAGATCGGCAGTTGGAACAGCGAGATCGCACCGAGGATGAAGATCAGCAGCGACAGCACGCCCGCGAAAATGGGGCGCGTGATGAAAAATCGGGAAAAGTTCATGGCAGCGTGTGAGGGGTTGTGCGCGAGGCCATTACTTGGCCGCCGTTTCCTTTGCCGGAGCGGCAGGAGCAGGAGCCGATGGCGCGACCGGCATGCCTGGCTGCGGCAGTCTTGCCATGCCGTTCACGATGATCTTGTCGCCAAACACGAGACCGCTGCGGATGATGCGTTTGCCATCGAGCGTCGGACCGATCTCTACGGGTTTGTAAACCGAGATTGGGGGTGTCTTCGTTTCATCAATGCCGAGCACAAACTTGTTCGCCTGATCGGTGAGGATGCTTTTTTCATCCACGAGCAGCGCCTTATACTTGCCGGTCATCGGGATGCGAATGCGGGCAAAGAGACCCGGTGTCAGCATGCCGTCGGCGTTCGAAAACTCTGCACGCAGCACCATGCTGCCCGTGCTGGCATCGAGGCGGTTGTCGAAGGACTCGACATGACCCTTGTGCGAGAAAACGGTCTCGTTAGAAAGCTGAAGCTCCACCGGCATCTTTCCATCGCCATTGGTGAAGGTCTTCTTGTCACGCTGCATCGCCTGGATCTTGAGCAGGCTGTTCTCGTCGATGTCCGAATACACATAGACCGGGTCCACCGTCACGATGGTCGTGAGCAGCGTGGTTCCTGCGGTGACGAAATTCCCCGTGGTGGTGATCGCACGGCTGATGCGTCCGCTGATCGGCGCCTTGACCGAACTGTGCTCGAACTCAATCTCAGCACTGTGCTGCGCAGCCTTGGCGGATTCCAGCCCGGCCAGCGCCTGCAGGTTCATCGACTCACGCATTTCCGCCTGCTCTGGGGCGATGGCCTTGGCCGCGAGCAAGGTTTTCACACGGTCAAACTCACGCTTCATCGCCTGCGCATTGGCTTCGGCACGCGCCACCTCGGCACCGGTAGAGCGCAGCTTGGTTTCAAACGGACGCTGATCGATGGTGAAAAGGATATCCCCTTTCTTGACCAAGGCCCCGGCCTGGAAATGGACTTCGGTGATGTAGCCGGACACGCGTGGCTTCAGTTCCACCGTCTCCATGGGCTCGACGCGCCCCGTGAATTCCTCCCACTCGACGAGTTCTTTCTGCTCGACCGGTGCGAGCGTCACCGGTGCCGGAGGCATCTGACCGCCGCCGTGGCCACCCGCAGGCGGTTTGCCACAGGCAGCGAGGAGCAGGACGAATGGGAGGAGGGTTTGGAGTTTCACGAGGCGCGTTGGTTTTGGGGGTGGGAAGTTGACCAGTTGGTTAATTTGAAAGCAAAAAATAAGGGCAGCATCAGCCTTTGACGCCGAGGATGATCTTGGCCCCGGACTCAAATTCATCCAGGCGACCGAGGTCATTCCACATGCGGGCGTGGAGCAGCAGCCCCTCGCTGTAAGCAAACACGATCCGTGCCAATGCCATCGCATCATGCGTGACAATGCTTCCCTGCGCCTGCGCATCGCGGATGGCGCTCTCGTAGTAGCGGATGAACTGGCTCAGGATTTCCTGCAGTTTGTCACGCAGTCGCTCATCCACCGTGCTGACCTCAGCCCCTAGGGAATGGATCGGGCAGCCCAGCACGCGGCCATGCTTCTTGAACAGATCCTCCTGCTCCTGACGGAAGTTGCGAAAGCAGTGCATGATGCGCTCCAACGGCGGCACCACGGGGGAAAAGATCTGGTCCAGCTCCTTGCGGTGCTCCGTCCAGCCATGTTCGATCGCGGTGAGCGCCAGTTCCGTTTTGGACTCAAAGAAGTGGTAGAAGCTGCCCTTCTTCACCCCTGCCCTGTCGCAAATATGATCCACCGAGGTGCTGCCGTAGCTGCCCGCCCAGATCAGTTCGATCATGGCGTCTATCAGGCGGTCTTTGGCGGTGGAGGTGCGTCCCATGGATGTTTTGGCTAAGGTGGCGAGGCTTAAAACAGACTAGACGGTCAGTCAACAATTTTTCCACCTCCCCGATTGCCGCCCGCTCCTTCACCTTCCATAGTGTGCCATTCCTTCACTCATGAACGACCAAGCCACAGTTCTGATCGTCGATGACGAAAAGCATACCCGCGATGGCCTGCGCCTCTCGCTGGAGGATGACTTCGACTGCTACGTGGCCTCAAACGCCGCCGAGGCGATGGAATACCTCAATCATGACCGCATCGACGTCATGCTCACCGACCTCCGCCTCGGCGAGGATGATGGCATGAAGCTGCTGGAAGCTGCCCTGGCACTGACCAAGCCGCCCGTCTGCATCATGATGACCGCCTACGGCAGCGTCGATACCGCCGTGGAGGCCATGCGCCGGGGTGCCTACCATTTCGTCACCAAGCCGCTGAACCTCGATGAGGTGGAGATCCTCATCAAACGCGCCCTCCGCAGCCGCTCGCTGGAGCACGAAAACGTCGCGCTGAAACAGCAGGTCGAGCGCAAATTTTCCATCGAAGGCATCCTCGGCCAGGCGGAGGTGATGAAGCCGATCATCGACACCATCCAGCAGGTCGCCCCTTCCCGCGCCACCGTGCTCATCGAAGGTGAAAGCGGCACCGGCAAGGAACTCGTTGCCCGCGCCATTCACAATCTCAGCGGCCGGCCCAAGGCGAACATCGTCTCCGTGCACTGCGCGGCTCTCTCCCCGCAGATCCTCGAAAGCGAGCTCTTCGGCCATGAGAAAGGTGCCTTCACCGGCGCGCAGGAGCGCCGCATCGGCCGCTTTGAGCAGGCCAATGGCGGCACGCTCTTCCTGGATGAAATCGGCGAGATCGACGCCAGCACCCAGGTGAAACTGCTGCGTGCCCTTGGCGAGCAGAGCATCGAACGCGTGGGCAGCAGCAAGCCAATCTCAATCGACGTCCGCGTCATCGCTGCCACGAACCGCGACCTCGCCAAGATGGTCGAAGCTGGCACCTTCCGTGAGGATCTCTACTGGCGTCTGCGCGTCGTCACCATCCAGCTCCCCCCGTTGCGCGTCCGCAAGAGCGACATCTCCGTGCTGGCGGATCACTTCCTCAAGGAACTCGCCAAGGCCAATGGCAAAGCCTACAAGCCGCTCGGCGAGGACGCCCTGCCCGCGATGATGAATTACGACTGGCCCGGCAACATCCGCGAGCTGCGCGCCGCCATCGAGCACGGCGTGGTCATGAGCAACAGCAACCGCGTCATGCTCAAGCATCTGCCGTCCTACCTGCTCAATCCGAACGGCCTGGGCATCGGTTTGCGTGCGCCTTCATTGATCGCTGCCAAGGATGCCGCCGCCGCACCCTCTGGAGCCAGCACCGATCCTACGATCAAGCCGAAGAGCGATCTCGACATCACGGAGGCCGAGCACCAGCTCATCCTCACCGCCCTGCAGCGCAGCGGCAACAACCGCACCGTGGCCGCTGAAATGCTCGGCATGAGCCGCCGCACCCTGCAGCGCAAGCTCAAGGACCTCAACATGGTACGCACGCACCGCAGGCGCGTCACGACGTCGCCTTAAATATCAGTCTCGTAAATCGTCGGGTCGTGGAGGCCAGCGAGCACAAAGGCCTCGATGCGCTCCACACACGTGCCGCACTTGCCGCAGTGCAAATCTCCGCCTTTGTAGCACGACCACGTCTTGCCGTAATCCACCCCCAGATTGTCGCCGAGTTTGGCGATGCCCGTTTTGTCGAGATGAATGAACGGACGCATCAGTTCGATCTTCGCATACGTCCCCTCACGCATCGCCGCACCCATGCTCTGCATGAATTCCTCGCGACAGTCGGGGTAGATCATGTGATCCCCCGCATGCGCGGCGATGACAAGTGCCTGCGCCTCACGGCTTTCCGCCAATCCGCAGGCGATGGCCAGCATGATGCCGTTGCGAAACGGCACCACCGTCCGCTTCATGTTTTCGTCCGCGTAATGTCCCTCGGGAATCTCGCCACCTGATTTGAGCAGATCGGAGGCGAAAAGCTGATTCACAAAATCCAGGTGAATGATGTCATGCTTCACACCGGCCTTGGCGCAATGCCAAGCCGCCAGCGGAATCTCGCGGTGGTTATGCTTCGCACCGTAGTCAAAACTCACGGCCCCAACGACCTCGCACTCCCGCAGCGCCCAGTGAAACGCCGTCACCGAGTCCATCCCACCAGAGAGCAGCACGACCGTTTTCATTCCGGCAGCCTCAGGGTTTCTTCAATATCTGGAAAGCGCGCCTCGCAGGTGAGCTGGATGCCGCCCCGCGCGCCAAATTTGCCACGCACCACCACCTGCTTCGGCGCACACGCTTTCACGATGTCATCCAGCACCCGGTTCACGATCGCCTCATTGAAAGACGCGTGGTTGCGATACGAGGCCAGATAGAATTTCAGCGACTTCGTTTCGACACAGGTCTCATCTGGGATGTAGTAAATCTCAAGATGCGCCGAATCCGGCTGCCCGGTCACGGGACAAATCGAGCTGAATTCCGGGGCGCTAAGGTGAATGCGGTAGTTCCGTCCCGGCGTGCGATTGGGGAACGTCTCCAGCACCGCCACATCCGGCGAAGCGGGGAGGCGGTTTTCAGAACGTCCTAGAAGTGTGAGGTCTTTTTCCTGACTCATGTCCACGCAGAATGCGGGAGAGCGCGGAGAATGCAACGATCTGCATTAAATTGAATTCCGAGATTCTTTTTTCATCTTTTTATCATTGTTTTTGCATCAAATAGACTCTAAATATCCATCCATGAGAATCACTGTCGATATTGAAGATGACATCATCAGCGATGCCATGGAGTTGACCGGGGAAAAGAACAAGAGTCCCGCCATCGCCAAGGCTGTGGAGCAGTATGTGAAGAGGATGCGGGCGAAGGAATTCGGCAAGCGTCTCCGCGAAGGGTTTTATGACTACCCTTCTACCAACGCCGAAGTCGAGGCCCTCGAAATCATCTAGCTCATGGTCCTTGTCGATTCATCCATCTGGATCGAGGCTTCCAGACGCACGGGCAGTCTGGAGGTCAAGGTCGGCATTGAAGGCCTGCTGGATGCCTACGAGGCCGCGCTCTGCTCTCCCGTGATGCTCGAAGTCCTCGGCGGTGCGCGTAAAGAGGAACGCAAGCAGCTCAACGCCGACTTCTCCTGCCTGCCCTACATCCGCGTGACCGAGCCGGACTACATTGCCGCAGTCCGCAACAACTGGAAACTGCGAGACGCCGGCATCACAGCCCCGGCCAATGATGTCCTCATCGCCACCATCGCGGTGCGGCTATGTTGCCGTGTGTATGCACAGGACAAGCACTTCGAGGCCATGGCACCAGTGCTCGGGTTTGCGCTCTATGAACCAGGTTACGGCGGCTCCTTTCGTCCGGATGGTGGCTGAGTGATAGTTTTCCAAATGTGGGAGCGTTTCTAAATTCAGAATGCTCAAAGAAGCCGCCATCCCACTCACTGACGACACGCTCGCCCCCGGCACGGAGCGCACGCTCGCCATCCTCGAACTCCTCGGCCGTCACCGCGCCGGACTCAGCCTTACGGAGATCGCCCGCGAGCTTGATCTGCCGGTCAATTCCGTCTTCCGCATCACCGGCACGCTGCACAGCCGCGGCTACCTCCAGCGCCGTGAGGACGACAAGCGCTTCGTCCTCACCAACAAGCTCTTCGACCTCTCCCGCCCAGTCGTGCGCGAGAAAAGCCTCGTCGTCTGCGCCTTGGAATCGCTCAAATGGTTGCGCGATGAAACCGGCGAGACCACTCAAATTCTCGCCAGCGTGAATCACAAGATGACCGTGCTGGAGCAGTGCATCTCCTCGCAGCCGATCAAGGTCAGCAGCACCGTCGGCCTGCAAGTGCCCATGTACTCCTGCGCTCCCGGCAAAGCGGTGCTGGCGCATCTCCCAGCGGCGGAGCTCGAAAAATTCTTTGCCGCCGTGCAGCTCAAACAATACACGCCCAACACGCTCGCCACAGCGGAGTTGCTCGAAACCGACCTCGTCAAAACGCGCAAACGCGGCTTTTCCACGGACATCGCCGAAGGGCTCGAAGGCATCCACTGCGTCGCTGCGGCCATCCTTGATGAATACCATTACCCTGTGGCCGCCATCACCGTCATGTCTCCTTCCTTCCGCCTAAAACGCGACCAGTTCGACAAGGCCGGCAAGCTCTGCCTCGAAGCCGCTGCAGCCATCACCCGGAGGCTCCTGGCATGAAGCAGCATTTCCTCACACTTTCCGCCACCGCTCTTCTTTGCGGCAGGCTTCTCGCGGCCCCCACACCGGCGCAGATCGAGTTCTTCGAGTCCAAGATCCGCCCCATCCTCGCCCAGGAGTGCTATGAGTGCCACAGCACCGGCACCAAGAAAAAAGGCGATCTCGTGCTCGACTCCCGCCCCGGCTGGCAGGCTGGTGGCGAATCCGGCGATGTCATCAAACCGGGTGATCCCGCTGGCTCACTGCTCGTGCAAACCATCAAGCACCAGCACGATGACCTCAAGATGCCCAAAGCCGGAGCCAAGCTCGACGACAAAGTCATCGCCGACTTCGAGCAATGGATTCGTGAAGGTGCTGCTGATCCACGTGACACGCCGCCATCCAAAGCAGAGATCGCCAAAGAAACCGACTGGAAGAGCATTCTCGAACGCCGCAAGCAATGGTGGGCCTTTCAACCCGTCTCCAAGCAGCCTGCGAACAAAACCATCGATGACTACATCGACGCGGAACTCGCCAAGCAGGGCATCCCTGCCGCTCCTCCCGCAGATGCGCAGACGCTGCGCCGTCGCATGAGTTACATCCTCACCGGACTTCCCCCATCAGGCAACCAGAGCGTCGATGACCTTCTTGCGTCCCCGCACTTCGGCGAAAAATGGGCACGTCACTTCATGGACTGGGTCCGCTACGCTGAAAGCTACGGCTCCGAGGGCGACCCCGCCATCCCCTACGCGTACCAGTACCGCGACTACCTCATTCGTTCCTTCAATGACGACGTGCCGTATCCGCAGATGATCAAGGAGGCCATCGCCGGAGATCTTCTGGCCAATCCACGCATCAAGAACGGCCTCAACGAAAGCGCCATCGGCATCGCGCAGTTGCGCATGGTGCTGCACGGTTTTTCACCGGTCGATTCACTCGATGAAATGGTCACCTTCACGGACAACCAGATCGACACGATCACCAAGGCCTTCCAGTCCCTCACCGTGAGCTGCGCCCGCTGCCACAATCACAAATTCGACGCCATCTCCCAGGCCGACTTCTATTCCCTCTACGGCATCTTCACCAGCACCCACCCTGCCGTGATTGATGTGAATGCCCCAGGCACCGGCAAAGCCGAGCGCGCAGAACTCGCGCAGATCAAACAGCAGATCAAAGAAGCCGTGGCTGCGCACTGGCTGAAGGTCGCCCCCAAGACCGTGTCCTACGACACCTCCGACTCAGCGCATCCCGGCCTAGACAAGTACCAGTGGTTCACCAATGGCGTCAGCCTCAGCAAGGCGGGAGAGTTCTCCGTCGCGCTGGAAGGAGATGGCATCGTCTCGCAGGTCTATCCCGCTGGTTATTTCAGCAACTTGCTCACCACCAAGGAACGCGCGGTCGTATTCTCCAACCGCTTCAAATGCGAAGGCGGCACGCTGTGGTTCCGCGTGGCGGGCAATGGCGGCGTGAAGGCCAAGTACGTCGTGGAAAACTACCCGCGCACAGGCACGATTCACAAGGCGGTGCTGCTGGGAGAGGCCAAGGATGAGAAGCTCGGCTGGCGCTCGCTTGATCTCGACTTCTGGAAAGGCGACGAGATCTTCATCCAGATCACCACCTCCGCCGACCTTCCGGCTGAATACAACAAGGATGCGCGCTCATGGTTTGGCCTCACTGATGTCGTCATCACCAAGGACAAAACACCGCCTACAGCCGAAGTGCGCACACAGCTATCCGCCGGGGAAGTCATCCAGGCATGGCAGAAGGGCACGCTCAGCAACAGCCAGGCCGAAGCGCTCAACCGTCTCGTTCAAGCAGACCTGCTGCCGAACCAACTGAAGGACATCCCAGAAGCAGCCAAGCTGGTAGCACGCTACCGCGAACTCGAAGCCGCACTGCCCATGCCAACCCGCGTGCCCGGCGTCATCGAAGCCGACGCCAAGGACGCAGCGCTCTTTGTCCGGGGCGATCACAAGCAGCCCGCCGAACTCATCCCGCGTCGCTTCCTTGACGCCCTCGATCCCACGCCCTTCAACACCAAAGGCAGCGGTCGTTTGCAGCTCGCCGAACACATGGCGGATTTGAAAAACAACCCGCTCACCGCGCGCGTGATCGTCAACCGCCTCTGGCATCACGTCTTTGGTCGCGGCATCGTCGCCAGTGTCGATAATTTCGGCAAGCTCGGCGACCTGCCCACGCATCCCGAGCTGCTCGACTTCCTCGCCCAGCGCTTCATCGACAGCGGCGGCTCCATCAAAGCCATGCTGAAGCTCATCGTAAGTTCCAAAACCTTCCAGCGCAGCGCCTATGCCGCCGATATCGCCCTGGAGAAGGACCCGGAAAACAAACTGCTGAGCCATTGGAGTCTTCATCGCCTCGAAGCCGAGTCCATTCGCGATTCCATCCTTACTCTGACTGGCAGGCTGGAGTCCAAGCTCTATGGCGAAGCGATCCCGAACAGCGTCCCCCGCCGCAGCATCTACGTCAAAGTCATCCGCAACTCGCTCGATCCCTTCCTCACCACCTTCGACATGCCCGTGCCTTTCATCACCCGAGGCAAACGCGACACCACCAACGTACCCGCGCAGTCTCTCACCCTGCTCAATGACAGCAACGTCATTCGCTGGTCCCGCGAATGGGCGCTGCTCTCCAGCAAAGTCGCTGACGAACCACGCGTGAAAGAGATGTTTCATGAAGCCTTCGCACGCGAAGCTACAGCGGATGAAGTGAAGCAAAGCCTCGCCTATCTCGCTGCCTTGCAAAAAGAAAACACCGCACGCTCACAGGAACTCGCCTTTCAAGAACAGGAGCTTGCCGGCTTGAACCGCCATATCACCGCCATCCTCGATCCTGCACGCATCAAGCTGCAAGCCGAGCGCAAACTCCCCGCCGCGCCTCTCAACACTCCGGAGCCGCTGGCCGAGTGGACCTTTGACAAAGATGCCAAAGACACCAAGGGCCGCATGAATCTCGAACTCGTCGGCACCGCCCACATCGAAAAAGGCGCGCTCATTCTTGATGGCAAGTCGATGGCCAAATCCGGCTCGCTGCCCAAAAAGATCAAAACCAAAACCCTCGAAGCCTGGATCATGCTCGACAATCTCGCCCAGCGCGGCGGCGGCGTGCTCACCGTGCAGGGCAAGGACGGCGTGCTTTTTGACTCCATCGTCTTTGCGGAAAAGACCGCGCAGCATTGGGTCGCTGGCAGCAACTTCTTTGACCGCAGCGAACTCTTCGAAGGCCCCGCCGAAACCGAAGCCCCCAGCCGCCCCGTGCATGTCGCCGTCGTGTATCAGCCCGATGGCACCATCAGCGGCTATCGCGATGGCAAACCCTACGGTCGCACCTACCGCAAAGCTCCCGCAGCAATCTTTGAAGCCGAGTCATCTCAGGTCCTCCTCGGCTGCCGCCACGGCACACCTGCTGGCAACAAAGGCCTGAGCGGCCGCATCTTCCGCGCCCGCCTTTATGATCGCGCTTTGACTCCCGAAGAAATCTCCCAAACAGCCCGCATCGAATCCAGCAACATCACTGAGGCCGACATCATCGCCACACTCACGGCAGAGCAACGCGTTCAACTCTCCAAACTGAACATCCGGCGCAAGGAGCAGTCCAAACAGCTCGAATCTCTGCGAGCCACCGCAAGCGATGATCCCGTCCTCCAAGCCTGGACCAGCCTCGCGCAGTCGCTCATTAACCTGAAGGAGTTCATCTATCTGCAATGATTCCGCCTTCAAAACCCGCGACAGCGTCTTGGAACCGGAGCGCAGCGGAGATAGACAACCGAAGGTTGCCCGAAGGGGGAGCGCAGCGAATCAATGCGCCGGTCCTCCGGCGCTTTCGAACGTCCCTCGGCCCGAGCAAAGCTCTAGGGGACTGGAGCACTCCAAAACGCTCACGCGCAAATTCGCATCCCATATGAACGCCCCCCTTTCCCGCCGCCAGATCCTCTCCCGCGCCTCCACCGGCTTCGGCATGGCCGCACTTGCCGGGATCATGCAGGAGCAGGCGCTTGCAAATACGCCGCTTCTCCATCGTGCGCAAAAATTCGCGCCGAAGGCACGCAGCGTGATTTTTCTCTACATGAGCGGCGGAGTGTCGCATGTCGATTCGTTCGATCACAAGCCGATGCTCAAGAAGTTCGCAGGGCAGCCGATGCCTGGCGCGGTGAAGAAGACGCAGTTCAACAACCCCGGCACCGTGCAGCCCTCGGTTTGGGACTTCAAACGCTACGGGCAGTCAGGCCTCGAGGTGAGCGACCTGTTTCCGCAGGTTGGCGGCGTGGCCGATGAGCTGTGCATGATCCGCGGCATGACAGCGAAGTTCAGCGAGCATGCGCAGGGAAATTTCTTCATGCACACTGGCTTTCCCTTCCTCGGCTATCCGAGTGCGGGCGCGTGGACGAGCTACGGCCTCGGCACCGAGTCGCGCGATCTGCCGGGCTACATCGTGCTGCAAAGCGGCGGTGCCTCCACTCCGCATGGCGGCGTGGGTTTGTTCAGCAACGGCTTCCTGCCGGCACAGCATCAGGCCAGCATTGTGAAGGCGGATGAGGCCGAAGCCGTCGCCAACATCCGCCCACGCCAGCCGCAGGACATGCAGCGCAGGCAGCTCGATTTCATCGGCGCGATGGACCGCCGCTTCGTCAGCACCACGCAGCATGACATGCACGTCGAGGCCGCCATTTCAAACTACGAGATGGCCTGGCGCATGCAGTCCGCCGTACCGGATCTCTGCGACATCAGCGGCGAAACCGAAGCGACCAAGAAGCTCTACGGCCTCGACGATCCCGAGCCCAAAAAAGCCGCCTACGCCCGCCAGTGCCTGCTCGCCCGCCGCCTCGTCGAACGCGGTGTGCGCTTCATCGAGCTCAGCACGCTCGCTTACAACATCGGCGGCGGCAACGGTGCCAATCCCTGGGACCACCACAGCGCACTCCAGGAAGGCCACGGCAAGATGGCGAATCAGATTGATCAGCCCATCGCCGCACTCATCAAGGATCTTAAATCACGCGGCCTGCTCGACAGCACGCTCGTCGTCTGGGCCGGAGAGTTTGGCCGCACTCCCTTTGCTCAAGGCACCAACGGCCGCGACCATAACCCCTATGGCTTCACCGTCTGGATGGCCGGTGGCGGCGTCAAAGGTGGCCACGTCCACGGTGCCACTGACGACTTTGGCTACAATGCCATCGAGAACATCAGCAGCGTCTATGACATGTGGGCCACCGTACTCCATTTGATGGGCATCGAGCACGAACAGCTCACCTACCGCTTCAGCGGACGAGATCTGCGCCTCACCGATGTACATGGAAATGTACTCAAAGACATCATCACCTGATGAACCCCTACCTTTCACGCCGTCAGTTGCTTGCCAATGCCTCCACCGGCTTTGGCATGGCTGCATTGGCAGGCCTGATGCAGGCGGAGTCGCCGGTGAACCGTGCGAAGCGTTTTGCACCCAAAGCCCGCAGTGTGATCTTCTGCTACATGAGCGGCGGTGTCTCACACCTGGACTCCTTCGATCCAAAGCCACTGCTGGAAAAATACGCAGGGCAGCCCATGCCGGTCGAGGTGAAGAAAACGCAGTTCAACAACAACGGCACCGTGCAGCCCGCGCATTGGGCGTTTCATCAGCGCGGCCAGAGCGGCATGCCTGTGAGTGAGCTCTTTCCGCACATGGCCACGCTCGCGGATGACATCTGTGTCATCCGAAGCATGACGGCCAAGTTCAGCGAGCATGCGCAGGGAAATTTCTTCATGCACAGCGGCTTTCCCTTTCTCGGTTACCCGAGCGCCGGCGCATGGGCCAGCTACGGCCTCGGCACTGAGTCGCGAGATCTCCCCGGCTACATCGTGCTGCAAAGCGGTGGCGCATCGGTGCCGCATGGCGGGGTGGGTTTGTTCAGCAATGGCTTCCTGCCCGCTCAACATCAGGCCAGCATCGTGCAGGCGGATGCGGAGGAAGCGGTGACCAACATCCGCTCAAGCCAGCCACGGGACATGCAGCGCAAGCAGCTCGACTTCATCGGCGCGATGGATCACCGCTTTGCCAGCACCACACAGCATGACCTTCATGTGGATGCAGCCATTGCGAACTACGAGATGGCTTGGCGCATGCAGTCCGCCGTGCCAGAGCTGTGCGATATCTCCGGCGAAACTGAGGCCACGAAGCAACTCTACGGCATGGACGGCCCAGACTCCACCCGCACCGCCTATGCGCGGCAGTGCCTGCTGGCGCGGCGTCTGGTGGAGCGCGGCGTGCGCTTCGTGGAGCTGAGCTGCCTGCCGCAAACACTTGGCGGCGGCCAGGGTCCCAATCCATGGGATCAGCACGGGCAGATCAAAAAAGGCCATGGCAACATGGCGCATCAGGTGGACCAGCCCATTGCCTCGCTGGTCAAGGACCTCAAATCACGCGGCCTGCTCGACAGCACGCTCGTCATCTGGGCCGGTGAGTTTGGCCGCACGCCCTTCGCCCAAGGCACCGATGGCCGCGACCACAATCCCTACGGCTTCTCCATCTGGATGGCCGGTGGCGGCGTCAAACCCGGCCACATCTACGGCGCGACGGACGACTTCGGCTACCACGCCATCGAGAATGCCTGCACCGTCTATGACATGTGGGCCACCGTGCTGCACCTCATGGGCATCGATCACGAACAGCTCACCTACCGCTTCAGCGGCCGCGACCTGCGCCTCACGGATGTGCATGGGAACGTACTGCGCGATGTGATCGCGTAAGCGGTAGGAGGTAGGGCGGGGCTGTCCACAGCCCGCCGCGTGAGTCCACGCAACCTTGAGGGCCTTGCAACGAATACGAAGCCCAGGAGCTTGCGAATGACGGCGCTTGGAGGACCAAGCGCCCTACCTTCCAAGCCTACACCTCCAGCTTCCACGGACCGCGATACTCACGGCCGAGAAGCTTGCTCGCTTCAGCATCACCAATGATCTCTTCCTTCACGGGATCCCACTTGATGGAGCGATTCACCAGGAAGGAAATCAGCGCGAGATGACCCGGCGTAGCACTGCGGTGCGCGGTCTCCACCGGGGTGACGGTGGGCTGGCGGCTCTTCACGCAGTCGAGGAAATTGCGATGGTGCCCCTTGGTTTCGTAGAGTCGGGTCTTGATGACGTCGTCTCCCAGCTTCGGTGCTTTGGCGACTTCGATGATCTCGCTGTTCGGATCCTTGTCATCCTTCCGCTTTTTGACCATCTGTTTCAGCGCCGGATTCGAGCAGTCGTACGCACCACTCCGATTCACATAGACCCAGCCTTCGGTGCCGATCCACTTGGTGCCCATCTTGATGTCATCGTGACCGCCCGCGATAGTCATGATAATGTCGCCCGCATACTTGGCTTCGGCGCGATACTTCGTGGCGGTGTTCCAAATGTCGGTGCGCGGCGGCATGTCCACCTGGATGGGGCTCACCTCGATCGGGCCGCTGCTGTCCATGTTCATGCCCCAGTGGGCGATGTCGCAATGGTGGCCGATCCAGTCGAGCAACTGACCGCCGCCGATGTTGTAATCCCAGCGCCAGTTTTTGTGCACGCGGCACTCGATGTAGTCCTGCATCGTCGCCGGC
Organism: Verrucomicrobiaceae bacterium UBA7681; assembly: GCA_002482965.1. Taxonomy (GTDB): domain Bacteria; phylum Verrucomicrobiota; class Verrucomicrobiia; order Verrucomicrobiales; family Verrucomicrobiaceae; genus Prosthecobacter. The sequence goes on from DLGZ01000054.1 coordinate 48,720, forward strand.
CCGATCCACATTTCATAATCAAGTTCGGCAGGCGGAGGCGTCACGCTGCGCTTGTCGCCGGTCTTGGCAAAGTCGTTATGGCCGCTTGGCAGGCCTACATGCACTTCCTTCAGTTTTCCAATCAGCCCGTTGCGGACGATTTCAGCGCCGATGCGGAAATTGTCCTCGCTGCGCTGCCAGGAGCCGGTCTGCCAGATGCGACCGTGCTTCTGGACGGCTTTCACGATGGCCTGCTGCTCGGCGATGGTGCGTGCCAGCGGCTTCTCACCATAGATGTCCTTGCCGTTCTTTGCGGCTTCAATGGCGGTGAGCGCATGCCAGTTGTCGGGCACTGCCAGCATGACGGTGTCGATGTCCTTGCGGGCCATGACTTCGCGGTAGTCGTGGTAGGGCTTGCAGTCTTTGTTCTTGTAGGCGCCGTTAATGGTGCCAAGCGCGGATTCGAGATGATTCTTGTCGATGTCACAAGCGGCGACAATCTGGCAGTCCTGCTCCTGGAGGAATTTGCCGGTGTTGCTCGGCCCCATCATGCCCCAGCCAAAGACAGCCATGGTGATCTTGCTTGAGGGCGCATTCTGACCAATCACACTGGCCGGAATGATGGTGGGAAAGCCGATGACGGCGGCAGACTTCGTGAGGAACTGACGACGGGAGGAAACAGGAATGCGTTTCATAGGGGTGGTTTGGCTGGCAGATGAGTTTTAATCGAAAGTCCGACCTCAAGTCCAGCCGCAATTGCAAGGAGGGACTTGGAGGGATGGAGATCCAATCTTGTGCAACGTGAGAAAGACAGGATTAACAAGATTATACTGGATCATGCAGGATTTCAGATCAGGAAATCCTATGAATTCCGTCATCTTGTCAATCCTGTCCAAACTTGCTGCCGAACGTCTCTCAAAACGCAGTTTCTCTCACCGACACCCTAGCAGCTTGTCGGCACGCGCTGGGCGAGCTTCACCGTGTGCGGAATGGCACCGATCACAAAGCTGAGGCAATCGACGGCCCCCTGCGGTTTTCCCGGCAGGGCGATGACGAGGCTGCGATCAACTACTGCCGCAAGGCTGCGGGAAAGAATGGCATTTGGTGTCAGTTCAAGCGACTTCATGCGCATCAGTTCGCCAAAGCCGGGGATCTCCACGCGCATGATGCCGCGAATAGCCTCAGGGGTGACATCTCGATCAGCGATGCCTGTGCCGCCCGTGGTGAGGATGAGAGCGCAGCCTTGGGCCGAGAACGAACGAATCGCCTCCTGAATGCGCAGAAGGTCATCTGGGATGATCGCCTCTGCAGCGACCCCCCAGCCGTAACCTTCCGCCGCCTGCCTCAACGCCGGACCGCCAAGATCCTCATAGACGCCCTGGCTGGCACGGTCGGAGACAGTGATGATGCCGACCTGCATACAGTGTGTGCTGCCAGTTGGATGTGCAATGAACCCGGGAGACCCGCTGGACATTACTGGGCCTGAGGCTTGGCGCCCACCTGTGTTTTGTCCTCGGTTTTGGCCGCGGTGGTGGGCTTATGATCAAGCTCAAGCAGATCACGCAAGATATGGATGGTCTCCAGTTTCACGGGCTCGATGCCGTAGGAGAACTTGGTGCCGTCATTGCCGCTGTCGTCATCCTTGGTGGCGGTGCGCATGCCGGAATTCATTTCCTTGCTGAAGGCAGACTCGGGCACCAGGTCAGGCTTGTCCACGTTGTCGAGCGTGAGATGGTAGGATTTGAATCCGTTGTCTTTGATGCGCTCAGCGACTTCCTTGGCGCGCTTGGCACGCTCTTCGGTCTGCTTGTCGCGACGTGCTTCGGTGTCGAGGCGTTCCTTCTCACGATCCTGCAGATTCAAAGAGATGGTGTTGCGGTCGATTTTTTCCTTCAGGCGCGTGGACTCCTCAACCACGTTTTGGAACTCGGGATTGGCGGCGACACGGCTCTTCACACGAGCGTTGATCTCGTCGATCGGGAACGGGTCTTTGCGGAAGAGGGGGTATTTACGCGGCGGTATGGTGTCATAGGGCAGCGGGTTCTCAGCGGAGGATTCGCCGATGTCGAGCACGTCGCGGATCGAAGGCAGCGGGATGTCGGATTCGACACCTTTGAGCTGGGTGGAACCACCGGCGATGCGGTAGAACTTCTGGATCGTCACCTTGAGGTCACCCGCGCCTTTTTTGTCGCTGAAGAAGGGCATGTAACGCTCGACCGGAAGGATGGTCTGCACGGTTCCCTTGCCGAAGGAGGACTTGTCCCCCACGATGAGTGCACGGCGGTAGTCCTGCAGTGCTGCGGCCAAAATCTCGGAGGCAGAGGCACTGGCCTTGTTGATGAGGACGATCATAGGGCCGTCATAGACTGGCTTTTCATTTTCGCAGTCACGCCAGGTGATGCTGCCGCGCCAGTCCTTGGCCTGCACCACGGGGCCGGCGGGAATGAAGAGGCCGGTGAGCTTGATGGCTTCATCCAAGGAGCCACCACCGTTGTCGCGCAGATCGAGCACGAGGCCGTCGATTTTTTCCTTCATCAGGCGGCGCAGCAGGCGCTCCACGTCCACGCTCGTGCTGACGGTGCCGTTTTCCATGTCGGCGTAGAAATTGGAGAGGTTGATCCAGCCGACTTTGAGCGCTTTGCCGAGATCCGGAGGAGTGACGAGGAGTTCGGCATTGGCGAGCTTCTCTTTCAGCGGAACTTTGTCACGCACGATGGCGATGATGCGATTGCCGGACGGATCGTCAGCGGGGACGATCTTGATGCGGACGGTGGTGTTCAGCTCACCACGGATCATATCGACGATCTTCTGCAGCTTGAGATACTTCACATCCACAAATTCGTCATCACCTTGGGCGACGGCGATGATGCGGTCATTGAGCTTGAGCTCACCCTGCTTGTCCGCCGGACCACCGACGACGATGCCCTGGATTTCAGCGCCGTCATCCTTCTGGCCGAGGAGTGCGCCAATGCCGACGAGCTGGTGCTGCATGTGAATTTTGAAGTTGTCGCTCTCATCCGTGCTCATGTACTCGGTGTGCGGGTCATAGGCAGTGGCGAGGCTGGAGAGGAAGAAATTCACCACGTCCTTGGTGTCGTTCTCGTCGATGCTCTCAAGCAGGCGCTGGTAATCTTTGAGAATGCGCTCCTTCGGCGTCAGTTCCTTATCCTTTTCCTTTTCCTTCTTGGCGGCAATTTGGGGAGCGTCGGCATCGGGCTTCTCAGGTGCCTCCACTTTCCCGGCTTCAGGCGTTACAACGGGCTCCGGCTTGACCTCGGCGGTGCCGGCTTTCTTGGCGGCAGCCTTTTCTGCCTTTTTCTTTTCATCACGCTCGCGCGTTTCATCGGCGATGCGTTCTGCGAGCATATTGTCCTCGATGATTTCGATCCAGAGCTTGTCCTGCGCGGCCTTGTCTTTCGGCCATGGAGCTTTGTCACGCTTGATCTCAATGGTGCCCTTCGAGTCAAAGGTGAACTTGTTGTCGTCCAGCGCCTTCTTGAGGAATTCCACGCGCTCTTTCACTCGCACCTTGTAGATGTCGTAGATCTCGATGGCTGGGCTGATGTTCCGCATCAGCACATGGTCGTCGAGCGTGGTCTCGTACTTGTCCTTGAAGCCCGCAACATCCTGCTCGGTGAAGAAGATGTGCTTGAAGTCGAGCATGTTCAGGTAGTTGTGCAGCATCTCGCCGGACACCTTGTCGTCAAAGTCCTGCTTCGAGTAGTGGTGGTTTTGCAGCATGTAGGCCACGTGCATGGCCACCTGGCCAAAATTGGTCTCCGCTTGCGCCGAGGGAATAAGGAGCGCGAGGGCAGAAGCCGCTGCCGCGACGGGGGTGAGTAAAAAGCGAGTCATGGTGGGGGTCGTCCAGATCTATAACGAACCTCGCGGCACGTTTTGCGTTCAGATTTTGCCTTTTCTAAGTTGAAATGTCCACCTCTTTCCCGTCTTTCGCCTTCTCCATGTCTGAAATATCCACCTACACCGGCGGTATCGCCGCCACAAACGGCTATCTGCTCACCCTGCCCGGCGGCACCATTCTGGTGGATGCGCCGGATGGCATTGCCGCCTGGCTCAAGAAGCAAAACGTGAAGGTGGACGTCCTCTTCCTCACCCACCAGCACTTTGACCACGTCCTGGATGCCGACGCTGTGAAAGCGGAGCACGGCTGCCGGGTTTACTCCTTTGCCCCCTACTCACGGGAGCTCACACTGGAAATCCTCTACGGTGCCGTGACGGGCAGCCCCTTCTCCGTCCCCCCATTTGCGGTGGATGAAGTTCTCGAAGGACAAAGCCAGATCGAAGTCCTCGGCGAAGATTGGAAGCTCTACCACGTGCCGGGCCATTCGCCGGACAGCCTCTGCTTCCACCTCCCGAGCCAAAACCTGCTCTTCGGTGGCGATGTGCTTTTCTTAGACAGCGTGGGCCGCACCGATTTCCCTGACGGCTCTGGCGAACTGCTGCTCAAGGGTATTATCAAGAAGCTCTTCGTCCTGCCCGATGCCACCCGCGTCTTCCCCGGCCATGGCGACGACACCACCATCGGCCGCGAGAAGCGCGAGAACCCCTACCTGACGTGATGCCGAGATCATTCCATGACCTGACCTTTGATCAACTCCGCGAGGTGATCATCGCCGCAGGTCTGCGTCCAGCGCATGCGGGCACTCTCTGGAACACCCTGCACTTCAAGGCGATGGCGGATCCCCTCGCCCGTGAGGATCTTCCCCCACCGCTGCGCAGGTGGCTCATGCAGGTGCTCGGCGACGGCTCATGGATGCTCGACGTGCCCCCCGCCACTCTGGACACCGCAAGCAGCGATGGCTTGACGCATAAATTCCTTCTCCGCATGGCCGATGCGCAGGAGATCGAAACCGTCGTCATGGGCTACACCGGCCGCCACACCGCCTGCATCAGCACGCAGGCAGGCTGCGCCATGGGCTGCGTCTTCTGCGCCACCGGCCAGATGGGTTTTGTGCGGCATTTGCGTCCTGGCGAGATCGTCGCCCAGGTGCTGCACGCGCAGCGCAGTGTGCGCGCCAAAGGAGAGCCAAAAGGCCTGCGCAATCTCGTCTTCATGGGCATGGGCGAGCCCCTGCACAACTACGATGCCGTGATGACCGCCCTGGACATCATCTGCGACACCCGGGGGCTGAACATCGGCCCCAGCAAGATCAGCGTCTCCACCGTCGGCGTGGTGCCCGGCATCCTGCGCATGGCGGCGGAGAACCGACCCTACAATCTCGCCGTCAGCCTGCACGCCGCTACGGAGGAGGAGCGGGCGAAACTGATTCCCGCCAACCAGCGCTGGCCGCTGGCCGACCTCATTGCCGCCTGTCGCAGCTACAACGCTCAGACCGGCCGCCGCATCTTCTTCGCCTGGACCTTGATCGAAGGCGTCAACGACACCCCGCTGCACGCTCAGCGGATCGCGGAGTTGCTCCACGGCCTGGACGCCCACATCAATCTCATCCCGCTCAATCAAACCGACGGCTACGCTGGCACCGAGAGCAGCGACTCATCGGCAGACATCTTCCACCGCATCCTCCAGGACGCCGGATTCCCCTGCACCATTAGGCAACGTCGCGGCATTGATGTGGCCGCCGGCTGTGGTCAGCTCAAGGCGGTGAAAAACGCCAGACGCAAGGTGGTCGCGTAAGCGCCCGATGAACTTCCCGTGAACGTCGCGTGAATTCGTCTTCATAAATCGACCGTCACTTGCAGCGACCACCCGGAAGCCCGTATCTTGGCACTCGTCATGACCACCCGCGCGCTGCTCCTCAATCTCCTTGCCTGTCTCTGGTGCTGCATTGTATTGAACTGGCGCTTTCAACTCGCGGGGCATCATTACTACGCCTTCATGCTGTGGAATCTCTTCCTAGCTGGCATCCCGCTCGGCCTCAGCCTGGGCCTGCGGCAGATAGATCGCCCCATCCTCGCGCTGCCGGTGCTGGCGGCCTGGCTGTTGTTCTTTCCAAATGCCCCGTATGTGCTGACAGATCTGATGCATCTCAACGAGCACAATGGCAAAGTCCCCAAGTGGCTCGATCTCCTCATGCTGCTATCCTTTGCCTTCGTCGCGCTCTGGTTCGGTTTTCAGTCCCTGCACATCGTCCAGCATTGGTTTGCGCGGAAGTTTTCCCACGCCACCGCCTGGTGCGTCAGCCTCGGCTCTCTTGGCCTGAGCGGCTTCGGCATTTACCTCGGCCGCTTTGACCGCTGGAACAGCTGGGACCTCCTGCACCGGCCCGTCTCATTGCTCAGTCGCATCGCCTCCTACGTTCTACATCCCTTGGCCTACACGCACATTTGGGGATTCACCCTGGGCTTTGGCACGCTGCTCATCTTTGCCTACCTCTTCTGGTTTTCGTCCGTGCCAACTGCTACGGACAGTCGTAAGCTAGAATAGCCGTGCCCAATTACGATCCCAGCCGCGACCACCTCCTGCTCTTTGATGGCATCTGCCATCTCTGTGATTCCAGCGTACGATTCATTGTGAAGCGTGATCCCGCAGGCCGGATCAAATTCTCCCCCATTCAAAGCTCCTTGGGCAGCCAGCTCTACGCGCAGCACGGCCTCGATCCCGCAGCCCCAAACGCGATGCTTTTCATCACCCCGCAGGGCGTATTCAAAGCCAGCGATGCCGCCCTCGAAATCGCCCGCACGCTCGGCGGCCTGTGGAAGCTTGCGCTTGTTTTCAAACTCCTGCCGCGTGCCCTGCGCGATCCCGCTTACTACATCATCGCCCGCAACCGCTACCGCTGGTTTGGGAAGGATGAGTCGTGCATGATGCCCACGCCTGAGCTGAAGGCACGCATGCTGGACTAGTGCGATGGGCACCCCGCCCCTCGATGCACGCCCATTGAACTTACTCCTCGCGCACCCCAAACCCCGCGTGCTAGGTTCTCCCCATGCCGCAAGCAGCCCCTACCCCGACCACCACCCGCGAACGACTTGGGTTTGTGCGTGTCGCCGCAGTGTCCCCGGAACTGGTGCTCGGAGACGTGGCGAAGAATGTCGCGATCCTAGCCCGTGAAGCTCGAACCTTGGCGCAGCGCGGCTGCCGGCTGGTGGTGTTCCCTGAGCTGAGCCTCACCGGCTACTCCTGCGCCGATTTGTTTCACACCACCGCCCTGCTGGATGCCAGCGTAAAAGGCCTGGCCGAATTGGTGCAAGAAACCAAGGATCTGCCCAGCGTGATCGTCGTGGGTCTGCCGCTGCGGGTGCAGGACCGCCTCTACAATATGGCAGCGGTATTGGCCAAAGGCCGCCTGCTCGGGCTGGTGCCAAAGACCTTCCTGCCCAACTCGGGCGAGTTCTACGAACGGCGCTGGTTCTCGCCCTCGCACACGCTGAACGTCTCCACGCTGCGCCTGAACGATCAAGATGTCGCCATCGGCGCGGAGCTGCTGTTTGAGGTGCTGGATGTGCCAGGCTTCGTGCTCGGCGTGGAAATCTGCGAGGACTTGTGGACGGTGATTCCGCCATCCTGCCATCTCTCGCTCGCCGGAGCCACCCTGCTCGCCAATCCATCCGCCAGCACGGAAGTGCTCGGCAAAGCCCCCTACCGCCGCCACCTCGTGGCGCAACAGGCGGCACGCTGTCTAGCAGCCTATGTCTATGCTGGAGCAGGCGCGGGTGAATCGACCACGGACGTGGTTTATTCCGGACACTGCATCGTGGCAGAAAATGGTATTCTCCTCGGTGAAACCGAACGCTTTTCTTTCGAGACGCGCGCCGTGGTCAATGATGTCAATCTGCACCATCTGGCGCATGACCGCCTGAAGAGTTCCTCCTTCCGCGATGAGGCAGGCAGCATCGGCTTCCGGCGCATCGCGTTCAGTCTCGGTGCCGCCCTCGGTGGCCCTGACACACTGCTGCGCACCATCTCAGCGCATCCCTTTGTGCCCTCGGCCAAGATGGATCGTGCGGCGGTGTGCGAGGAGATTTTCGCCATTCAGTCCACCGGCCTCGCCCGCAGATTGAAGCAAGCACGCGCCAAGACCGCCGTCCTCGGACTCTCCGGTGGGCTCGATTCCACCCTCGCACTGCTGGTGATGCTGGAGGCCCTAAAACGCGCGGGCATGCCTCTGACCGCCGCGCTGACCGTCACGATGCCGGGATTCGGCACCACCTCGCGAACGAAGGGCAATGCCGAGCAACTCGCTGAGGCGCTGAACATCGAACTGCGCACCATTTCCATCAATGACGCCGTGCATCAGCACTTCGCCGACATCGGTCATTCGGAAACTCAGCACGACGCGACCTATGAAAACTCGCAGGCCCGCGAGCGCACTCAAATTCTCATGGACCTCGCCAACAAGACTGGCGGCATCGTCGTCGGCACGGGCGATCTCTCAGAAGCCGCGCTGGGCTGGTGCACCTTCAATGGCGACCACATGTCCATGTATCACGTGAATTCCGGCGTGCCGAAGACGCTGGTGCGCTACCTCATCGAGTGGTGCGCCGCCGGCCCCTTTGCGGACAAAGCAGGTGCCATCCTGCTGGACATCGCCGACACGCCGATCACCCCCGAACTGCTGCCGCTCGCAGCAGATGAATCTCTGCAGCAGAAGACCGAGGACACCATCGGGCCGTATGAGCTGCATGACTTCTTCCTGTTTCACTTCGTGCGACACGGCTGCAATGCCGAAAAAATCCGCTGGCTGGCCGCGCAGGCTTTTGCCGGCAAGTACGATGATGAGATCATCGCCAAATGGCTCGCACTTTTCTTCAAACGCTTCGCCCAAAACCAGTTCAAGCGCTCCAGCGTGCCCGACGGCCCCAAGGTCGGTTCTGTGGCGCTCTCCCCACGTGGCGACTGGCGCATGCCGAGCGACTACGCCGGTGATTTAAACTCCTGATTGACCCCATGCTTCGATACCTCGCCCTCAGCCTGCTCTTCACACTCTGCGCCTGCACGCGCAGCAACAAGCTCATCATCGGCACGGATGCCACGTACCCGCCGTTTGAGTTCGTCGATGCCCAAGGCCAGATCACCGGTGTGGACATCGAGGTGGGGCGCGAGATCGGCAAGGCGCTCGGACGCGAGGTGGAGTTCCGCAACATTAACTTCGACGGTCTTATCACTGCGCTGCGCACGGGCTCCATCGACCTCGTGATCTCGGCGTTGTCCATCAACCCGGAGCGAAGTCAATCCATCGACTTTTCCGATCCGTATGTGAAGACCGGGCTGTCAATTCTGGCCGCCAAAGACTCCACCGTTCAGAGCGCCGATGATTTGAAGGCACCGGGGCGTAAGATCGTTGTACGCCTTGGCACCACGGGAGAAAGCTGGGCGCGGGAAAACCTCAAGGATGCCAAGATCATCGCGCTGGATGCCGATGTGTCCTGCGTCATGGAAGTGGTGAACGCGAGCGTCGATGCATGGATTTACGATCAGGTCTCCGTCATGAACCATCACGCCAAGCACCCCGAAAAGACGCGTGCCCTGCTCGCGCCGCTGCGTGAGGAAGTCTGGGCCGTGGGCCTGAAGAAGGGCAATGAGGAACTGAAGACCAAGGTCAACGAGGTCCTCGCCCGCATGCGCAGTGATGGCAGCTTCACCAAACTGGCCGACCGCTTCATGGCCAAGGAGCAAGTCATGATGACGGCGCAGGGCCTGCCGTTGGTGTTTGAGCTGAAGTGAAAGTGGCCAGTCGGGCATAGTTCATCGCAGCCCTTTTGGACTGCGGTCGCGTAGTGAGGCACGAACGGAGCTACCGCTTTCGACGGGATGAGTAGTTCGCGAGTGCCAGGGGATACCCGAAAGCGAGAGCCTATTGTTCTGTATAAACAGTGCAGCTCTCGCGAATCAAGAGACGCTCGAAAGCGGCAGTTCCCGCAGTCGCACTCCAAAAAACGCTGGGCCTTACTTCGCCAGCTCAAATCCATCCGGCTTCAGTCCCTTTTGGAATTCGCCGAAGCCGTACATCGTGGGTTTATATTCACCGACGATGCTCACATCCGCCTTCTCAGGCACTTCCTGCCCGAGGCCCCAGAAAACTCCGTTCACGACGAGGCGGCGCAGGCCTTCGTTGGCGAGGTCGGTGGCGGCTCCCATGGTGGTGGCGAGAACCTTGTTTTCTGTGCCGGCATCGTTCTTCACCACGCGCAGCCAGGCAATGGGCATCATGGGCGTGTTCACGTCCTGCTCGACTTTGGCGGCGGTGGCTTTCGTGTAGCTGGCCGGTGGTGTGTCGGCGGTCATGCCTTGGAGGATCTGCCCGCGAACCAGAACGACGGCGTCGGCAGGCGGGGCGGCTTCATAGACGTCGGTGTTGGCGAAGAGATCGCTCACGCCACGCAGCACGGGGTGATTCGCGTTCGCAGCTTCGATGATGCCCTTGGTGGCTTCAAACTTGTGCTTACCCCAGTGGCTGACCCAGGTCTCGCCGAGGACTTTTTCACCCCAGCCGCCCGACTCATGGTTCCAGTTCCAAGTGGCATACGGGCTGTCCTTCGCGTAGCCGCTGAACGCATGCGTACTGGTGCGCAGGGCGATGATCGGCACGCCACGATTCACGGCAGCCTCGAATTTCTTGGTGGTGGCCTCATCCCAGTGGCGGAAGCGCAGCAGCATGACGATGGCATCGGCAGAATCCAGTGCCTCAGGATGGCTCAGGCTGGCGCCGTTGGTGGGTACGATCGTGCCATCCGCACCGAGGCTGAAAAGCACCGTGCATTTGAACCCGTGATGCTGGCTGAGGATCTTGCCGAGCATGGGCATGGACTCCTCGCTGCGGTATTCCTCGTCGCCGGAAAGCAGCACGATGTGCTTTCCTTTCGCCGTGCCGGCAGGTTCATAGACGACGTGGTCAGCGGCCATCAGGCCAGACGCGGCAAGCAAAGAGAGGAGAAAGTGTTTCATGGAGGTTGGTTGGAACTGGCGGAGAATGAGACATACGCAAAAATAGCGCCAGTCATTTCCTTTGCCGTGCTCCAGCCCTAGAATGCCCCCTCCAACCGCCATGATCCCCAAATTCCCTCTTTTTCTCACCCTGCTGTTTGGCGGACTACTCGCCTGGCTTTGGGCCACGGATCACGTCTTTCGCTCAGGCGCGCTGATGATCCTCATCCCGCTGTGGCTGATCCTCTTCGGTCTCTGGTGGGCACTGCACCGGCGCGGAGTACGACTGAAACGTCTGGGGCTGTTTATCCTGGGAGTCATTGCCATCATGGCTGCGTCTAAGTACCTGATCCGCTACGACGGCTCCGCTGACGGCTCCGCCTTCCCGAGTCTGGCCTGGCGCTGGCAGCAGGCGGAGGTGCTGCCTGAACTTCACAGCGGTGCCGAAGCCACAGCCGTTCCTTCCCCCACGCCTCCGGGAGTGGCAGACATGCCGCGCTTCCTCGGTGCCAAAGGAGACGGCGTACTGCCTGAGCCGAACTGGCAGACGGATTGGAAAGCGCACCCGCCACGCGAAGTATGGCGCATCCAGGTGGGCGACGGCTGGGCGGGCTTTGCCGTCGCTGGCGGCCGGGCGCTCACGCAGGAGCAGCGGGGTGAAGAGGAATATGTAACCTGCTATGACATCGCCACCGGCAAACTGCTGTGGGCGCATGCCGATAAGACACGCTTTGATGAGCCGATGGGCGGCATCGGCCCGCGCTCTACGCCCACGGTGGATGTGGCGCAGAGCCTGGTCTTCACGATGGGTTCCAAGGGATTGCTCAACTGCCTGGACCTGACCACCGGGAAAGTTCGCTGGAGTCACGACATCCTGAAGGACAGCGGCGCGACCAAAACTCCCGAGTGGGGCAAGAGCTCCGCCCCCTTGATCGTCGGTGACACCGTCGTCTGCAGCGGCGGAGAGGACGGCGCGACGCTCGTCGCCTACCGGATCAGTGACGGGCAATTCGTGTGGAAGGCAGGAGATGACGGCGGCAGCTACAGCTCCCCCGTGCTCATGGTGTTGGCCGGGCGTGAGCAAATCCTGAGCGTGAACAGCGACTCCGTGACTGGGCATGATCCCGCCAGCGGCAGCGTGCTGTGGAAGTTTGACTGGCCGGGCATGTTTCCCAAAGTGTGCCAGCCGGCGCAGGTGACGCCTGATCGCATTTTGGTCACCACCAGCTACGGTTTGAAGAGCAACCTGCTGGAGATCAAGCCTGCTGCCGCAGACGGACAGATGAGCGTGTCATCCCTCTGGGCTGCCAGCGCGCCGCGCACGAAATTCAGCAGCGCCAGCGTGTTCGGCACTCATGCCTACGCCATGGATGAAGGCACGCTCTGCTGCGTGGATCTGGCCACCGGTGAGCGCGTCTGGCGCGAAGGGCGCTACGGCTTCGGCCAGCAGATACGCCTTGGGGAGAATCTGATGCTCGTGCAGGCAGAGAAGGGCTTCGTCGCCCTGGTCAAAGCCAATCCTGAACGGCTGGAGGAAGTGTCACGGTTGGAAGCATTGCCTGGCAAGACGTGGAACCCACCGACGCTGGCGGGGCGCTGGCTGCTGCTGCGCAATGACCACGAAGCAGTCTGCTTTGAACTGTCGGCAAAGTGATGCGGCGGACTTCATGCCCGCGTGCTACTACCAGATATGGTGGAAGAAACGACCCACCATGCCACGCGCCGCATCCGGCTTGATGTAGCGCCGGCCTTCGCCCGCAGACATCGCGGGCAGTTCCATCGGTCCCTTCTGAGTGATGACTTTGACGGACTTGATTTCGATGCGCGCCACCGGGCAGTCGTTGGCATCCACCGGCATGATGGAGATGCGCTTGATGGTCTCCAAGCCGGACACCACCTGGCCAAAGACGGTGTACTTGCCTTCAAGCGCACCGTAATTGCCCAGAGTCACGAAAAACTGCGAGCCATTTGAGCGGCGTTCAGGATTCACTTTGTCCGAGCGACGTGCCATGGCCACGGCTCCGACACGGAGCGGCAGTTTGATCTCAGAAGGAATCGTTTTGTCTTCACCACCCGTGCCCCATTTGAGGCGTGCGGACTCATCCGACGTCAGCGGATCACCAGTCTGCACCAGAAAGCCTTCGATGGCACGATGGAAGGCCAGACCATTGTAGACGCCGCTGTCACAGTGGTCGATAAAATTGCTCACCGTCTGCGGTGCCGAGTTCGGATACAGCTCAATCATGACCGTCTCACGTGCGCCGCCAAACGCGACTTCCATGACCGCGAGCTTGTGCACCGAATCTTTGGCCCAAAGCCCAGGATCTTCTGCCCGTTGTGCAGGCAGACGCATCGGACTGGAAGTGGCGTAGGGGGTGTATTGAGGACGGTCCGTTGTGTCGGGAGTGGTCTTTGCGCCACCCGGCTTGTCCACGGACTGGAACAGCGCTTTCTGCGCTTCTTCAGCCAGCTTGTCGATTTCCTCCGTCGATTGCGTCTTGGCAGGGGGCAACACCGGGGCCGTGCTGGGCCGGAGGGAATCAGGGGCCTTTAACTGCTGGGCGGTCAATGCAGCATGGCAGCCAAAGGCCAGCAGGCAGGTCAGAAGCGGGGTCTTCACGTGTCGTGCGGTTTTAAAAAACAGGGGAAAAGCAGATTCCATACCGCGACTAGCGCAGAGTGGAAGGAATCGTTGGGCTGCTCGGCTCGGCTCGGCTCGGCGCAGGCGTGGGAGCCAGTGCCGGAGCGGCAGGCGCTGTCGGCTCAAGACTCATGGGCGCGGTGGGCTGCTCGGCTCTGGAATTGTACTGATAGCGCATCTTCGGGTTGCCACGCGCTTTCCGTGGCGGCAGCCCCCAGCTCACATCGAAGGCATCTTGCTGGGCCACCGTGGGATGGCGGGAGTCAACATGCTCAAAGGAACCACAGGAGATGAGCAGGGTCGAGGCAAGCAGAGCGGCAAAGAGGAAGCGCAGAGATGTCATTGTTTGGCAGAATTGAATTCTTAACGGGCCACGATACTAGGCGGGGTGGCTCTAGCTGGCAAGATCGAAGTCTTGGACGCTGCGACCATCCTTTCTGTTCAGTTTCCACGCCCCAGACACACCGCCCCAGGGGCGGTGCCGGGAAGGAGGCGTTGGCGCAGTTCCGTGCTATCCCCGGTCGAGGCTCAAGGCACCGCGGCCTGCTCGGCTCTGGAATTGTACTGATAGCGCATCTTTGGGTTGCCCCGCGCTTTGCGCGGTTGCAGCCCCCAGCTTACATCATTGGCATCCTGCTGGGACACCGTGGGATGACGGGCGTCAGCAGGCTCAGTGCAAGAGCTGAGAAGGGTGGAGGCAAGCAGAGCGGCAAAGAGGCAGCACAGAGATTTCATGGTTTTGGCAGAATGGAATTCTTAAACAGGCACGAGCAGTCGTGGTCTTGGACTCGCACCCGGCCATTCCGTTCACTCTCCCCGCACCAATCTCACGGCCACATGATCGGTGTCCGGCAGGATGCGTTTACGCAATTCTATGGTAACACCAATGGCTTGAAATTCCTCCAGCACGCAGGCCGCCAGCTCGGCAGCGAGGGTTTCGATCAGCCTGCGTTGCCGCTCCGCCGCGATCTGCTGGAGCCGCGCAGCGACGGCTGCGTAATCGATCGTGGCCGCAATATCATCATTCATTGCCTCGAAACGCCTGCGGATGCGGAGGGTGACGTCCGCCTCCAGCACCTGGCTCCCGGCACGTTCGGCCTCAGGCACGCCGATGTGGGTGGTGAGGCGCAGTGCGGAAATGCGGATTTCGTCAGGGGGAAGCATGAGGACGGGAGCTTTTAGCCGGGGATTGGGATCTAACAATGACGAAGTCCCCGCAAGCTTTTGCGGCGTGGGAACTTCACTCTTCAGCAGCCCGCGCTTCACGCATTCGTCGAGCAGGATGAGGGTGGGAATATTCAGGTCCATGCGCAGCGCCTCGGCCAGCGGCAGCCATTGAAAGGCCTGCGCCTCTTCGTTCAGCACCACCTGCGGCTCAGCAGCCGTGCAGCGTGCAATGTAGTTCAGCAGCAAAAAGTGCGCAGAACGCTGAAACTCAGGCGGCTCGATGCAGTCCTGCACCATGACAAATTCGATGAATTGTAACGCAAGCGCCGTTTCCTCCATGATCTCGCGAATGAGCGCCTCTTCGCAGGTCTCGCCGCGTTTGATCTTCCCGCCTGGGATGCCCCAGTGGTGGCTCCACTTGTGCGTGCGGATGAGGAGCATCTCACCCTTTTGGTTTAAAATGAGCGCCCCCACCGTGGACACTGGATATGCGCCATCTACCCCAGTCAATGGCCCCAGCAACGCAGGCAGGCGCGAGAGATTGGGCACCAGCATGTCTGGCGCTGCGGTCATGAGCGTCTCGGCGCTCTCGTAGCCCGTGCAGGTGGCGATGGTCACGACTCCTGCGGCATGGCCCGCCTCGATGTCATGCCGCATGTCGCCGATGAAGGCGGTCTCTGCGGCGGCCATGTCCAGCTCCGCCAGCAACCCATGAATCTCCGTGCGTTTGTCGATGACCCCGCAGCGCATGACTTCAAACGCATCCCGCACCCCCAGCGCCTCCGCCTGGGCCATCACATGCGGCAGCGGGGCACTGCTGAGAACCACCAGACGCCGCCCCGTGGCAGCGGCGAATTGGATGAAGTCCAGCGCATGTGGCAGCAGCTTGAGGTCGGCATGATCATGCGTAAAATGCTCCAGGTAGAGCTCTTGCAGGCGCTCCAGCGGCAGGCCGGGCAGCACCTCCGCGAAAAACTCGGTGTACGGCAGGCGAAAGCGCGCCTTGAACTCCTCCCGTGTCATTTCCGCAGCACCGGCGGCACGCAGCATGCCATTCACAGCGCACACCACGCCCGGCAGGTCATCCACCACCGTGCCGGACCAGTCGAACAAGAGATTCCGAATCATGTGCGGCCCGCCTTAGCTGTGGCCACGGTGGTTTGCAAACCATCTCCCCACCACACCTGCACTCCGAGTCCCTCACCGCCGCCGACGGCGCAGCGACCACAACCCCGCCACTCCCAGCAGCAGGAGGCTGCCGGGCTCAGGCACGGGCGTGGTCACAAAATCGATGCTGTAATTGATCTGGTCAGCTCCCTCCTGGATCCAAAAGGTGTAGTTTCCCGCAGGCAGCGGTCCGTCAAAGCCGACGCCTCCAAAGGTCGGCCCGGCATCCAGCAGCGCCAGCAGGTCGGTATAGGTGTTGCCAAAACCGTCCTGTCCGTAGCCCCACAGCGCATTGCTCAGGTGGAGGGATTGATCGTTCTGGTTGATCGTCCCACCATCGATGATCGCCATGAAGGATTGGTTGCCGAGGCTGCCGCTGGTGGTCGAATAGCTCGTCAGATTGATTCCCGTCAGGTAGTAGCCGGCGGCGATGGTAAAATTCCAGATGTCCGCGTCTATAGGCTCGCCTTCGGTCAGCGCCCCCATCCTCCCAGAAAACAAATTGCTGCCTGCACTCAGAGTTCCGACAAGCGTTGGCGCATTGCCGTCATCCGACAGATCTCCATCCAGTGTCTCGTCCCACGTCAGTGCCTGCACCGAGCCGAGAGGCAGGGCGAGAGCAGCAAGCAGAGCGAAAATGCGAGGAACCGACATATTATTGTAATTATATTCAATATGTATATTATTGTCAATCAAGGTAATTGATTTCCTGGCGTTAAGTTTCAGCCCTCTCCCTTTTCAGGCTCGCTTCTCGCCTCCCGCCCCTGCATTTTGCCCCTCATGCGCCCCCTGCTCTCCTTGCTAGCCCTCGGCTGGCTGCCCTCCTGCGTCCACGTCTTCACCACGCATTATGACTACCAGGCCACCGCACCGGCCCCCACGGCAGCGGGCAGCGCTTTCAGGGTGGAGTTCATCCCCAAGGCCACGGAATCCGGTGTCGCCATCAGCGCCATGGTCGTCGGCGGGGCCTTGGTTTCCGAAGTCGGCCCCTACCAGATGCGCCTGCACGCCTTTGGCCAGCCGGAAGACCAGAAGTGGTTTGAAATCAAAAGCCTGCGCCTCAGCGGTACCGACCACTTCGAGGCCCCCATGGAACCCCGAGGCTTCGCAGGCCGCGCCGAATTCACCCCCACCCAAACGCCCGGCAGCACCCGCGCCAGCCTGCTCCTCGGCCCCTACGTCAGCCTCGATGCCAAAAAGCAGCACGACATCGTCCTGGACGCCGAGGTCGTCGTTATGTGCCGCAGTGGCCTGTCCCGCGGCACGCTCCACATCCCGCTCGCTTTGACCAAAACCAAACGCCGCGACAGCACCAATGTCATTGCCGAGATCGCGCAAGACATCCGGGATCGCGACAAGCCCACCATCCCCGCAGCACTCCCACCGCCGCCGGAAAAGCCGTAAGGCGTCGCCGCACTTTGGCGCTGGACAGTTCGCGCTCGTTCGTCTCCAATGCCACTCCACCGGCCGCACAGGCCGCCGTGATTTCCATCAACGCAATCCCACCACCACACTCACACCATGGGCAAAATCCAATTCGGTTCCGAAGTTTACACCTGGTTCATGCAGGGCACCGGCAAAGGCTACGACAACAAGCTCGACCACATGATCAAGGTCGCCGCAGAAGCAGGCTTCACCGGCATCGAGCCGATGGTGCTGGAGATCTCCCAGAGCGCCCTCGGCTGCTCCAAGTACTGGCTCGGTGACTTCTGCGACCCCATCAAGCTCAAGGACGTGCTGCAGCAGCACAACATGCAGCTCGCCGGCCTCGCCCTCGTCTGCGCCTGGGATGGCGAAACCGAAGCGCCCAACGAAAAGGAAGCCGCTGACTTCACGCTCAATTTCCTCAAGCACTTCCCCGGCTCCATGCTCGGCACGGTGACGCTGCCAAGCGGTCGCAAAGACAACCTCCAGAACCGCCGCCTCAACATCGCCAAGAACGTCAACGCCGTCTCCAAGCGCGCTGCGGATCTCGGCCTCAAGTGCTCCTACCACCCGAACTCTCCGCCCGCCTCCCTCGTCCGCACCCAGGAAGACTATGATGTCGTCCTCAGCAGCCTCGACCCCAAAGTCACCGGCTGGACCCCAGACGTAGGCCACATCATCCGCGGCGGCATGGACGTCATCGCCACCCTCAACAAGTGGCAGCACCTGGTGAACCACATCCATTACAAGGACTTTTCCGGCAACGGCGCCGAGCCTTGGGCCCAGATGGGCACCGGCAAGCTCGACTTCCACAAAGTCACCGAATGGCTCGTCGCCCGCGACTACTCCGGCTGGATCATCTGCGAAGACGAAGCCCACTGCGCCGTCGAAGACCCCGATGGCGTGACCATGCAGAATGGTGAATGGTGCAAGACGAACTTGCTGCCGATTGTGGCGTAAGCTCGCTGCGAAGAGATTATTTGATTTATAAGACGCCATCTCCTGTGAGGGGGATGGCGTTTTGTTGAGCGAACCCGCCAGATAATGCGAGCATTGGGCTGGACACGGCCCGCTTTCAATGTGCTGCGGCGGCAGTGAGGGCACCCGGAGCGAAAGCGATCTGGAAAGCGTGGCGCGGCTGGGATTTGTCGATCACAAAGCTCACGCGGCCCTTGATGCCCCGACGTTGCAACACTTCCAGGATCGTTTCGGCTTCAGCCTTATCTTCTGGATAGTGATAGAAACGCACTTCTGTGAGGCTGGGTACGCGGCTTACATCGTGCGGCTGACGTGCCACTCCATGCACGGCGCTGGCGATCTGTGCTAGTGTTGCGACTGCCAGTGAGGATTCTCCGCTACGATTCACGGCTCCAATACTTGCGGAGGTTTTCTCAGCGGCCAATGGAGAGACGACAACATGGGCGGAAGACACCTCATTGGCAGAAGGGGTGCTAGCGTATTCTTGAATGGCACGCGTGAGACCGGTCTTGCGCGTGTCGTATTCGCGGACGAGTGAGATGAGCCGGTCATAAGTGTCTGGAGCGACGATGCCCCTTTTCAGAGCTTGATCCAGATGGCCTGTGGCCTTGAGTTTTTTTACGACTTCCACGGTGCTGGTGAGCATGGAACTCAAGTTGTCCTTGGTGGAAGGATCCCACATTTTTTTCGCCGGCTTGCTACGGATTGCCCAGCTGTATTGATGCAGCAGGCGCGGACTCGTGCGACATGTGGCAAAAGACTCGCTGAGTTCATCCAGCCCCTTGGCCCAGTTCTCACCCGTCATGTCCACCGTCCTGGCATTGGCCACATCCTTCAAGCCTTTGACGCAAGCATCATTAAAACTCATTTCCAGCTTGATCGCCTCCGTCATGATGTCCGCTGCATCAACGACAGTAAGTTCCTGAGTGGTGGGGTTAAGCACGCCGCTGGCAGCGTAGTCTTTATACTTTTCCATACCCGCCTCATCCTTTTGAGCGGCCGCGATCTGCCAGCGATGATGAGCTTCAAAAAGCCAGTCATGGATGATCGAGGATTTGGCAAAGTCCATCGGACCAAGTCCTTTCACGGTCCACAGCTCACGGGGCACGCTGGAGCCAGTGGTGAACATGTCCTCCGGCATGATCGTCCGCTTTCTGACACGAAACCGGTCGCTTGCCTGAACGTATTCCTCCTCATGCGTGGTGAAGCTGAATCGTTTGGCGGCATCCTTGGGCTGGACAAACAAAAATGTCTGAGGCGCGATCATCACCAGTGTGGCCTCGTTTTGGAATTTGCCGCTTCCAGGCACGGTCTTCAGGTGTTTGTCGGACGGCAGTGGAACGAGCCTGACCCAAAATGAGGTGCAAGCAGAAAGCATTATCACCGTGATGCCCAAGGTGGTGATGGCGGCGAGAGAACTGGCTGAGTGTACGCGCGGCATAATAAAAAAACAATTAAAGTATAAGACCTAATACAAAAAATAATTTCTTTCCACGATTATCTTATAACCGTGGCGATAAAAGCTTGGGAGTGCTGCATGAGACGGGGCCGCTCCACCTCAACGCGCATCGCCCATGCCGCAATCGCTCGCGAACCTCTACATCCACCTGATTTTCTCCACGAAGGAAAGGGTGCCCTGTCTCTCCGCATCGGTGCGTCCGTATCTGCATGCGTGCCTGGCCACGGTGCTGGCGAATCTGAACTCTCCGGCGGTGCTCATCAACTCGGTGGCCGACCATGTGCATCTCCTTTTCAACATGGGCCGCACGGTCACCCTGGCGCAGGTGGTGGAAGACGTGAAGAAGTCGTCTTCCAAATGGATCAAGACGCAGGGAACGGCGCTGGCGGGCTTTGCGTGGCAGGCGGGATACGGGGCGTTCTCGGTGAGCGAATCCAATGTGCCGAAGGTGGCGAACTACATTCGCGATCAGGAGGAGCACCATCGCGTGAAGACGTTTCAGGAAGAGTACCGGGAATTTCTCGCCAAACACAAAGTCCAGTTTGATGAACGGTATGTGTGGGATTGAGGCGGCCATTGGTGGTGGTGAAGATGTCAGGTGAGTTAGGCCGCCCTTTCAGGGCTTCCGGCTTTTCGCCCCGCATTCCCAGGGCGTTGCCCTGGGCTGCGATAGGCCGCACCTTTGGTGCTTCGAGCCAGCCTTGCGCGGCCACTTGAACGTCGACATTGCCAGGGCTGCGATAGGCCGCGCCGTTGGTGCTTTCGATCCATCCTTGCGCGGCCACTTGAACGTCGGGCAGTGCCTTGGGATGCGATAGCGCTCAGCACCAAGAAGGGCCGCACGCACTTCAAAACGCCCTCGTGTTCGCACGAGTGCAGGGCCGGACACTGCGCGCAGACTAAAAAACTCACTCTCACCGCCCTTAACCGAGAGCTCTTCATTCCATCGATTTTTGACAAGCCATGCGCTCTTTTGTGAGCGACAAATCCGACCGCCTTTCCTCGGCTCTTTTCCCCCACCCCATGACCCAGAAACACAAAGTCTTCACCATGAGCTTCGCAAAGGTCTATGCCTGCCTCGTTGCCAAAGCAGAGAGGAAGGGACGAACCCAGGCGGAAGTTGATTCGATCATCGGCTGGTTGACCGGCTACGATCCGCGCTCGTTGCAGGGACTCGTCACGAAGGGAACAGATTACGAAACATTCTTCACGGAAGCCCCTCGGCTCAATCCCGCCAGATCATTGATCAAAGGAAGCATCTGCGGGATCCGCGTGGAGGAAATCGAAGATCCAACGATGCGCGAGATCCGCTACCTGGACAAGTTGATCGATGAATTGGCGAAAGGCAGACCTATGGCCAAAATCATTCGGATAGCAGAGTAGAAGATGCCAGGGGCTGCAAGCACCAGCCGTAAAACAACACATGAGATGTGCCATGTTTCAAACTGACCCATGAAAACCATCGCACATCGGGGAGGCATGGGAAAGGGCATGCAAAACACGCCCGCCGGAGTGCGGCTTGCCGTGCTGCAGCAAGCGGACTTCGTGGAACTCGACGTCGCACGTGATGCACACGGCGGATTCCACTGCGCGCATCATGGGTGGAACTCGAAGTCCGAGCTTCGCGATTGCCTGGTGGAACTCGGAGCGAACATGAGACTCATCGCCCATTTGAAGGGCAATTATCCCGAGGCAGATCTCGTTCGCGTTGCCGAGCACCTCGCTCCGTATCTCCCTTTGGAAAAAGTGGTCTTTGCCTCCCACAGGAGCGGCGTTTTACGAAGACTGCGAAAGCTAATGCCCAACGTGTGCTTGGCCCGCTTTGGACTCCTCCCGGCCCTTGCTGCGCTGTGGAAGCAGCAGCCCTGGGACTGCTGCATGATCAACCAAGTAGTGCTGACACGCTGGCTCGTGAAGGCGCTGCAGCAGCGAGGCTATGAGGTTGTCGCAAGCTGTGTGTGGGAACTGCGTTCCAGACGGAGCGTGCGGCAACTCGGCGTGGACGGGGCATTTGTAAATCTGCGCGAGGGGAAAGAACGCATGCCGTAAAGGCTCTCGTTTAAGGCTGAGAGCCGCGAGTATAGGTGGGAGGGCTCTCACACCTCGCGACAGCGTCTTGGAGTGCGTGCGGCAAGCCTATGCGTGACGCCGCTTTCGCAGGCCCGACTGTAGGGTAAGACCGGAGATACTCAAAACCTCGCGAAAACGGTGTCGTCGATGCAGGCTTGCGCCGTGCCGCAGACGTTTTCATTCGTTAAAACAGCCAGCCCCTCACACCACCGGCCCCGCCACATCCTTGTACTTCGCATGCCATTCATTGAAGACGATCGGTGAGATTTCGCTGGGCTTGATTTCGCTGCGGCCACCCCAGAACACATTCGTGTATTCCAGCGGGATGCCCACGTCGGCGAGATGCTTGTCGATGGCGGCCTTGTGGGTGAGCACCATTTCTTTGTCCGTGCCGTGGATGACGCCCATGATGTTCACATTCGCAAAACGCTCGCCGCCTTCACGCCAGTAAGCGTGGGTCATGATGGTGTGGCGGCCCACTTCGCCGCCAGCGCGTTCTTCCATGCCCTTCGGCACCTTCCAGTGGAAGAGGGCATTGAAGCGCGTCACGCGCACGCCCGTGGCGCTCGGTTTGACGTGCTCCAGGAAGGTGGAGAAGCGGCCGATGACGCCCTTTTGATCCAGGCGTTTGGCGACTTCACAGAATTTCTCAAACGAGACACCCGCAGCCTTGGCGCGGCCTTCCCAGGGATTCGCACCGATTTCCTCAAGGCTCAGATCTCCCTTGAGATGCAGCAGCACGTTCCATTCTTCCGCATCCAGTTCCGCGATGTTGGTGGTCATCATCGCAGCGGGCACATCAGCCTTTTCGCCGGGTTCCATCGTCTTGCGGCGCACATGGCCGACGCCGAGGGCGAAGATGCCATGAGCCTGCATGGTGTAGTAGCTTTCCGCGCCGATCAGCCGCGCCAGCACATCGCAATGCTGGTTGATGTCATAGCCCTGCGGTACCTTCAGCGTCGTCCACAGGCGGTAGTCGCTGCCGCTCACCTCACGGTCTGTGGAGCGCAGCACCACATGGCCGCTGAAGGGGTCCTGCTTGAAGAGAAATTCAAAGGCGGCTTCGAGCTTTTCCGTGGGCACCTTCCAGGCCACCAGAGCGCCTTCAGCCAGCTTGTTCGCCAGCAGGGTCTGCCGCACGCGGCGGATCACCCCGGCCTTCAGCATCGCCTGGATGCGCTCCACCACTGTCTCCAGCGGCAGGCCGGACAACTGCGCGATGTCCTGAAACGGTGTGGGCGTGAAGCCCTTGATGCGGTCCTCGCTCACGGCGAGAATTTGCGCATTGATCGGGTCGGTATGTTCGGTGGAAAAGTTGGCGTCGGACATGGTTGGAAATTGGGGCGGGCGGCATCCTTAGCTACGGCCAGATAGAATGCGAGATTTCAAATTTGTGATTTAGCACCCGTCAATTGGCGTCTAGGATGCGCCCATGGACAAACGCAAGCCCACCGCCGCCATGCGCAGGCGCCACAACCTCATCTCGGCGTGGCGCGGCGTGGAGGACGGGCCGCTGATGGATCTGCCCACGCTCCGGGTGGGAGACCTCGCCACGCAGATCATGGCCAAGGCCGGCATGTCCAACCGCGTCAAATTGGAAGACATCCTCGCAGCCTGGCAGGAGATCGTCGGCGCCTTCCTCTTCAAGCTCACCCGCCCGGACACCTTTGAGCGCGGCGTCCTCACCGTCCGCCTCATGCAGCCCACAGCCCACCACGCGCTGATGCAGGAGAAAGTGAAAATTCTCAAACGCCTGCAAGAGACGCTACCCGATGCAAAGATCAAGGACGTGCGCTTCCGGCATGGTTGAGACAAAGGAGGCATGAGGGTGTTTGGATTGCCATGTCCAGCGCGGGGCCATTCAGCCTGAGATGGATGGGCACTTGGTTAAGCAACCTCCTCCCGGCCTCCGCTCCCACGCCTGTGAGGCTCCAAAGTGAGGTGCATGAATATGGCAATGCCCGCAGGCAACAGCCACACCCACTCGAACGGCTTCCCCACGAGATCCACAAACAAGATGGATGGATGAATGACTGCAAGAAGATCCATCAAAACAATGACTTCGATGATGGTGACGGGGAAGCAGCCGCCGCGAAAGAACAGCCACACAAACAACGCCACCGTCACCCATCCGAGAATGACCGGATAGACGACCGACACCGTCTCAAACTGGTCCACCAGCGCGCTGCGCTGATGCAGCAGCCAGATCCCAAAGACGGCCAGCCACAGGAACGCCACCACGCGCTCGCGCCGGGTATACTTTTTCGACAGCGTGAACCACGACCAAAACAACGGCAGCACAAAGACGCCGAGCCAGAAGAAGAACTGCCTGCGGTGGTCTTTCATGGCGGCAGGCTGGAGCGCTGGATCAGGTGAGGTCATCGGGGTTTGTCGGTGATGCTCAGCCAGATTGCCTTGGCCGGTTCGAGGTCCTCCTCCCGGTCAAAATAAATGCTCATCATGACATGGCCGCCCTCGCCAAAAGTGAAGGTGTACAGGCCCCAGCGCGGCGGGGCATCTTCCTGCGTCTCATGTAGAAGGTAGGCGAAGCGCAGCGGCGGCTTGTCGGTGAACTCAAACACCTGCACTGCGTCTTTGGATGCCTTGGACTTCCGCCACGCCAGCGTTTCCGCAGGCGTCTCACCCTCCTTCTGATCATAGATACTCGTCCAGCATGTGATGCCCGGCCGCCAGAGCACCAGCTCCGTACCATGCTCGCCTGTTTCGTACCGCTCTGCATACTCGTCCGGCAGTTCGACACGCCACTCCTGCGTCATCTGGTATTCACCTCGAACACGGGGGAATTCTGGCGGCGGCTCAGCACTCATGGCAGTGGAACGGCTGAAAAATCGACTCATCAATGTGCGAATGCGGGACATGCAGGTGGCTCCCATGGAAAATGAATCGAAAGACTGCATGTGGGACACTCCTGATTTTCCGGAAGCCTGACGGATTGAGGAAGCGGGTTGCGACATCTAAAGCATACAAAGGGACGAGCCAGCCGATCTGGCGTTGTGGGAATGTAACGGAGCGTCCCTGGCTCAAAGTGAACACACCAATGGGGTCTCTCGACATCGCCATGATAGCGGCAAGCACCAACCACCTCCATGTCATCGTTCTCATCGCTGTTATCGCACGCCGCCAGTTGCAGTCCATTCTCCAGGCGAATCTGGTAAAAATGTAAGTCGACCAAGGTGCCGTAGGTATCCAACTCTACCCAGTCGCTCGTTCCACCCTGGCAATAGCCATTGAAGTCAGCGTAAATTCTCGGAGTCATGGCTAAGGGTTGGATAAGTGGTTTTGCATCACGGCTCAGCCCCGAAGAAAACCTTGCTTCGGTCATGCTGGTTGAACTCGTCAATGATCTTGCTCATCCACTCCTTGTTTTCGGGAGAGGCTGAGAAGGTGAGCGGGGTCTTGAGATACTTGGCGGGCAGCAGTCGACGCACGCATTCCAGACAGGCCTTCACGATGTCTTCGCGGGAGTAGCCTTCCGTGATGACGAACTCGTCTGCCTTCATGAACAGCGTCAGCGGCTGTTCAGACCCGTAGTTGTTGTCAAAAAAGAGGTGGCTGGTGGACGCCAGATTGAGATCCCCGCTCGACTCTTTTGCAAAGTTGGGCGGAATGTTTTTGGCCGAGATGTAACGCAAGGCGTCACCCAGGTAAGTCTGAGCGTTCCATGCATAGCATGTCACAGGCTCGATGGTGATACTGCCCCATCCGAACGGCTGATATGTTCGCACCAAGGCCGCTGTCGTGGCGCTGGCGGGTGCCGCCAGCCAAAGAGCTAGAATTGCTGTAAGGAAGATTTTCATCTTATGTCCATGAAATCGAAAAAGCCGCTGCGGGTCAAGCATTGGGTGTGGCAGGCAGGCGTCCGATAAGTTCCTGAATCGGGGTCGGGATGCGGAGCCGCGAAGCGAAACCCCGACTCCTTGGGGGGGCGTTCCAGCCTGCTCCGACCAACCGCCCAGAAGCCCCCTCCCCCGGAAAGCTGGTGCGGTCTGTGCTGCGGGACTGTATAAGAGGGTGAAACAACGCTGCTCTGGCCGAAAAGAAGCCTCCCATGGCGGCGTTATGCCTTCCCCCCTCATGAATCTTTCCCTCCGTCCCGCCACGCACGAAGCTTTGCAACGCTTTCGCCTGCGCCGTCAGCACTTGCTGCGGCTGCGCGCGCTGCTCTGTGGCGCGGCGCTCGCGCTCGCCGCTTTTGTGCTCATCGCTTTGCTGGACCGGGCGTGGTTCATGCCGGATGCGCTGCGGCCCTGGGTCACGCTCCTTGCATATGGCGGAGCTGCGTATGCGGCCTGGCTCGTGGCGTGGAGATTCATTGCGCAGGGGAATGGCAAGGAGGGCACGGCCAAGCTCATCGAGGCGGCGGAGCCTGCGCTGCGTGAGCGGCTGCTTTCTGCTGTGGAGCTCGCGGATCCCAAGGGTGGGGTGAATGTGAAGGACTCCGTCGAGTTCCGCGAGAAGCTGCAAGACGATGTGGCGGGTGCCATCGAGGGCATTGACTGGAATACCAAGCTGCCCACGCACACGCTGCGGCCTTGGTTCTTCGCGGCTGGTGGCGTGGTAGCGGTCATCCTCGTGCTCTGCCTCATTCCCGGCCTGCACCTTGCCGGTTTCCTGGCACGAGCGGCGCTGCCATTCGCGAATCTCGAACGACCCGCGTCGGTGAAGATCCGTATCCTGGAGCCACTGCAGGCGAGCACGCTGGCGCCCATCGGTTCAGAGGTGCCGATCATCATCGAAACCGAAGGCCCGCAGCCCGCGCAGGCCACGCTGGAGTTTGCCGTGGAAGGCTCCAAGCCACGGCGCGCTGAGCTCTCCGCCGTCGGCACCTCACGCTTTGAAGGCGTCGTCCCCGTCGGCCAGACGGACGTGCGCTACCGCGTGCATGCGGCGGATGCCATCACCCCCTGGCGCACGCTCAGCGCACGCGCACGGCCCCGCGTCGTGGAGTTCACCAAAACCATCGTGCCGCCTGCCTACTCCGGCTGGCAGGAGAGCGAGGTCAAGGCCGACCAGGGCGATCTCGAAGCGCTCGACGGCTCCACCATCAAGCTCACGC
The DNA here is from genome assembly GCA_002482965.1 of Verrucomicrobiaceae bacterium UBA7681. Lineage (GTDB taxonomy): Bacteria > Verrucomicrobiota > Verrucomicrobiia > Verrucomicrobiales > Verrucomicrobiaceae > Prosthecobacter. The sequence continues at coordinate 75,529 of DLGZ01000054.1, forward strand.
TCAAGGCGAACCAGCCCGTCTCGCAGAGTGACTTCGTGTTGAATCCTGATCTGCCTGAGAAAAAGACGGTGACCTCCACCACCACGCCGGAAGGGCTGCTGACGGCCGACATCGTGGTGCAGGCCACGCACAGCTCCTGGCAGATCGCTTTGAAGTCTCAGGAAACCAGCTTCACCAATGAGGAGAGCACGCCCTGGCGCATCACCACCATTCCTGATCTGCCACCTACGGCGCAGATCAGCGAACCGGCGGAGCAGATCGAACTGCTGGCGGATGAAGCGGTGCGCCTCACCGGCCTCGCCACGGACGATGTGGGACTCGGTGGAGTGAAACTGGCCCATGCGATCAATGGCGCGAACTGGACTGAGCGTGATCTGCCTTTCACGAAGGCTGCCAAGGAAGCTCCCGTGCAGACGCTGATGCCGCTGGCCCCGCTTGGGGTGAAGACAGGCGATGCACTGCTGATCAAGCTCATCGCCATCGACCTCAAAGGGCAGAAGGTGGAGTCACCGACGGTGCGCGTTGTCATTCTTGAGCAGACGATTGATCCACGGCAGAGGGAGTGGGCGGAAAGCCAGCGCCGGCTGGCGCAGAAGGCGGACCGTCTGGATGAACAAACGCGCGAGCTGCGCAAGGAACTCGACAAGGTGCGCAAGACTGAACGCAACGCACGCAAGGACCCCGACAAGGCCAAGGACGAAGCTGCGAACGCGCTGGCAAGTGCGCAGGAAAAACTTGAGCAGGTCAAAGCGCAGTCTGAAGATCTCTGGAACGCGCTAAAGGAAGCCGCACGCGATGCGCCGAATCAGCTCGATGCTTCGGAGGCGCAACTGCTGGGCAAGAAGCTCGCGCAACTTCGCCGCGAGCAGCTTCCTGAACTTGAAAAGCTCAATGCGAACGAGATTGAAAACACGGAGCCGCTGAAGCGCGCCGCCAATGAGGCCGCCAGCCAAGCCAGCGTCATCGCGGATGCCTTGCGCGCCTTTGCCGCCGAAGACACGGCCAAGATCGCCGCGCAGGAATCGCAGCAGCTTCAGCGCCAGTCGCGCATGCTCACAGAGACCTCGCTGCAGGCCAATCGCGATGCTGAGCAGCGCCCGAAATGGCAGGAGCAGCAGCGCGCCCTCATGGCGCAGGCGAAGACTTTGCAGAAGGATCTGGGCAAGCTGGATGAATCGCAGAAGGGCCGCTTTCATGGGCAGGTGCAGGAGATGGACAAACGCCTCACCGAAACTTCTGCCGATCTCGCCAGCAGCCTGGACAAGCCGGACCAGACCAAGAGCCCGGAGCATCTCTACGGCGCGTCTGACAATCTGCGCAGCCGCTTGCAGCAGGCGGCTGACATCACGCGCGGCATCGCCGAGCAGACCGCGAACGAAGCCACGCAGCGCCGCGAAAACCTCACGCGTCAGGACAACCCTGCGCTGGCGAAACTTGAGGAAGCGAGGAACCATCTCGCCACGGCTGAAAACGCCACGCGTGATCCGCGCCAGAAGCAGAAGCCTGATCACGATGGACTCATGCCCGTCGAGAAAGCGCAGAAGCAGCTCGCCGAAGCTGCCAAACAGCTCCAGGACCAGGCGGAACTCCGCGAGCAAAACCAGGCCACCAACACTCAGGCCGCGCTGGACATGAACCGCGCCAGCCGCGCGGTGGATGAACTTGCCCGTCAGACCGCTGAGGCGAAGAAGATTCCCCTGCCCTCCCCTGAAGAGGCAGAGAAGGCACGCCGCAGCAATGCGCCGCCGTCTGAGGCCACCAAGGCGATGGCGAATTTGAAGGAGCAGGCGTCACAGCTTGCGCAGGCTGCGCGTGCGCTGGAGGCAGATGCCCTCGCACAGGATGCCGCGCAGGCGCTTGAAGCTGCGCAGGAGGAATCCATGCGTCCGCAGAATCAGCAGGATCTCGCGCAGAGCGCCGCGCAGTCCAAGGCCGCCGCTGAGGCGCTGCAGATGCTGCCGGAAAAGATCAACCGCGCGCGCATTCCTGAAGCCATGCAGCAGCAAGATCCGCAGGCGGCGAACAATCTCCGCCAGGCAGCGCAGCAGGCCAGTGACACGTCGCGCAACGCTGCCGAGCAAAACAAGAATCTCGCCCGCGAAGCGGCGCAGCAGCAGGCCGGGCAGCAGCTCAACAATCAGCCCGCGCAGCAGGCCACGGCGGATGCGCAGCAGAAGGCGAACGAACTCACCGCGCAGCTGCAGCCGCAGGTCGATGCGGCGCGTGCGCAGCTTGCCGCACTCACGCCGGAAGTCAGCGAGATGATGAAGCGTGTGGCTGCTGATTTGAAGAAGACGCAGCAGGAAACGCAGACCGCTGCGGATGCTGCGAAGGCCGAAAAGCCCGTTACTGAAGTCGCCGAAAAAGCCCAGGAGCTCCGCCCCGAAGCCGCCGAGAACGCCGAGAAAATGGCCGCACTGCAGGCAGCGCTTCGACAGGAAGCCAACGCGTCTGACTTGACCAAGCAGGCCGAATCCCAGCTAGCCCGCACTGCGGATGTCGCCCTCGCGCAGATGCAGCAGAAGACCCCGCAGATCGCGCAGAATTTGAAACAGGCCGCGCAGGCTTCGCAAAGCAAACCGCAGGCGCAGGCACTGCAGTCCGCCGCTGATGCGCAGCAGCAGACAGCGCAGGCTTTGGACCAGCTCGCGCAGAACATGCAGAAGGTGGAAGACGGCCAGCAGCTTACTGAAGCGGAGCAGGCCGCCATGCAGCAGATGGAGCAGGAACTCGGCGTGCAGGAGCCGCTCGACGAAGCCTATGAACGCGCCAAGCAGCTTGCTGAAATGGCGCAGGACGCCACGCAGAATCCGCAGGCGGTGCTTGAGGCTTTGGAGAAGGAGCTGCCGAAGAATCAGTCCATGCAGAAAGCTCTCGCGGAGACCGCACAGACCACTGCGCAGCAGGCGGAGCAGGCCGTCGCCAAAGAAACGCAGCAGGCGGTGCAAAACGGCATGGCGCAGAAGCAGGCCGCCAGCGATCTCGCCCGCGTGTCACGCCATCAGCAGCGTCTTGGTGACAAGGAAGCCGCGCAGCAGGTCGCGCAGGCTAGCAATCAATTGCAGCAGGCTGGTCAGCAGGCGGAGGCCACGCAGGCCAATCCGGTGCCCAATCCGCAAGCCTCGCAGCAGAGCCAGGCCAGCGCCGCGCAGGCAGCCAAATCCGCCGAAGCCACCGCCAGCAAGACCTCCCCCGCCATGCTCGCGTCTCCGCTTGAGGAGCTTCAGGGCCAGATGCTCGCCCAGGCGCTCGATCAGCTCGATGCCCAGCTTCACCCCATGCAGGGCGGTCAGCAGCAGCAGTCGCAAAACGGCCAGCAGCAGCAGGGTCAGCAACAGCAAGGCCAGCAGGCGCAGCAGAGCCTGAACAACGCGCAGCAGGCCCAGCAGCAGAGCATGGCCGATGCCCGCAACCAGGGTCAGGCCCCCGGCCAGAAACCCTCGCAGCAGCAGGCGCAAAATCAGAAGCCGCCGGGCCAGAACTCGCAGGCCCAGTCTGCCGAGGGCGGCAATCAATCCATGCAGTTGCAAGACGGCGTGCTCGGACAGGCCGCAGTCCTCGTCAACGGGGACTGGGGTCACCTGCCGCAGAAGATGGCGGATGATTTGACGGAGGCGACGCGCAGCGAAGCCGCCCCCGAATACCGCGCCGCCATCGAAAGCTACTATAAGGCGATTGCGGCGAAGGCGAAGCGTTAGGAGCGAGCTTTAGCTCGTTCGGGATTTTGGGAGAAACGCACGCTGTCCAGAGCGAGCTGAAGCTCGCGAGTACTTTGGTTGCGCAGGCGCTGCTCCGCGCTCCTGTCATGGGCCGGGGGAGGCACATGGCTTTTCGCGGGCGCTGCTCTTCCATGAAACCTTTTCTTCTGCTGGCCACTTCTCACACGCCTGACGGCGCGGAGCTGACGCTGCATGCGCATGATTCGAATTTTTACCTGCGTGTAAACCGTCAGCCATTGATGGGCACGAATGCCTCCGAATCCGAAAAAGTCCTCGCAGAGCTGGCCTGTTCACGCCTCGGCACTGGCCCGGCAAACATCCTCATCGGCGGCCTCGGCTTCGGCTTCACCCTGCGCCGCGTGCTTGAACTCATGGGATCCTCCGCACACGTGCAAGTCGCGGAGCTACTGCCGCAAGTCGTCGCCTGGAACCGCGAATACCTGACCGCTGTGAACGGCCAACTGCTCGACGACCCGCGTGTCGAGATCGTGGTGGACGATGTGTTTCAGGTCATCAGCCGGGCACCGAAGGGGCATTATGATGCCATCCTGCTGGATGTGGACAACGGGCCCATCGCCATGGTGCAGGATGGCAATGCGCGGCTTTATCAGACGCAGGGATTTTCGGCCATCACCCACGCCTTAAAGCCGGGCGGTCGAGTGACCTTTTGGTCGGCGAGCACGGATCATGCCTTTGCGAAACGACTCTCCAAGGCGGGCTTTAAAGTTGAGACGGTTGCGGCGAAGGCCTATCCGCAGGCGAAGCGTTGTACGCACACAATCTTTGTGGCGGAGAGGAAGTGATTTCCACGCTTCAAGGCACCACTTGCACGGGCGTGCCGACGGAGACTTCGTGGTAAAACTTTTCGGCCATGTGGCCGGGGAGGCGGATGCAGCCGTGGGAGGCGGCGTAGCCGGGGAGGTAGCCCTGGTGCATGCCCACGCCGCCGTAAATGCGCATGAAGTAGAACATCTTGGCGCCTTCAAAGCGTGTGCCCGATGGTTTGCGATCCTTGCGGTTGTCGATGTTCTGCATGATGACGTTGCCCTGGTAGTCCTCGTAGTCGCCGTAGATGGAGGACTTGTGATCGATGTCCTTCTCGGTGATGTGGTACCTGCCGGGCCGGGTGTCGTAGCCTTCCGCGCCGGAGGAAATGGGGGAGCCGCCGGCGAGCTGGCCGCGCTTGAAAAGATAGACCATCTGCTCGCTGAGATTGATGACAACGCTGGGCTTGCCTCTGATCTCATCCGCATACCAGAAGGAATTGTCGTTCGGACCAAAGAGCCCGGTGACGCCTTTCCAGACAAAGCGCGAGGCGCGAGGGATGTCACTGGTCACAAACCTGCGACTGTAATGGAAGGCATTGTTGCCCGTGTTTCTCACGGTGTTGCAACTGACGAGACTGAGCGAAAAGAGAAGAAGAAGCCGGAGTGACATCATGCCCTGCAGCAATGGTGCCGGGAAGGCGAAATGCAACGAGGGAGAGTTTTAAATTTCAACCAGATTCCACTCACGGCCTCACCAGGAAGAAGGCACGGAAGCCATCGAGGAGCGGCAGGTTGGTGACTGCGAGGCCGGTGGTTTCATCGACCCACTGGGACTGCGGATTGAGGAGGTAGTTTTGGTAGATGGCGGTGGCGGGGTCGGTGTCGCCGCTCCAGAGGCGCAGGCGGGAGCCGATGGTGAAGGGCTGTGCGCCAGGAGCCTGCGGGGTGGCGAGGCCGGTGCCGAGCAACGAGGTGCCTGCGGTCTGCGGCAGGGCGAGGGCGGCGCTGCGGACTTCACCCAGGAAGGTGAGCGTGGCCGGTGTGCTGCGGACCTGCACCAGCATGCCTGTCTGCGGCGAGATGATGCGGGCGGCGTCATCCGCGAGTGCGGTGTCGCCATCACGCACCCACTGAGCGGAGCCGTTGCTGGTGGTTTGCAGCCAGTCGATCTGGAACTGGCCGCTGGCGCTGTCGAAGAACATGATGCGGTCCGCTGTCTCCGCCGCTGTTGCAGGCTGGAGGCCGGACACGGGCAGCAGGCCACCGAGTGTCCAATGTGGACGGATGCGGATGCGGGCACCGGCCAGGGCGCTGTCGGCGCTGGTGGTGAGTGAGATGCTGCTGCTGTCAGAGGCGGTGGTGTCAATATCCATGGTGCGGCCGGTCAGTGCGCCGCTGAGCACTTCCACATAGTAGCTCACACCATTCTGCAATTGTGTGCGGATGTCGCTGCCATTGGTGTTGAAGACCACGGTGTGGCCACTGACGGAGGCGACCTGACCTGCAAAGATGGCAGGCAACAGCAGCGGCATGGACAACGACTGACGGCCCACGGCGAACTGCATGCGTGCCCAGCCCTGCACACCGGTGGTGGCGGTGGCTTCCGAGGTGCCGTCGAGATTGGCATCCAGCGTGACTTTGATGCGCAGGTAGCCGCGTGAGACACCGCTGAAGACGGACTCAACCGCGCTGTAGCGCAGCGTTTCCGTCTGATCGGCATTGACCGTGGTGACAGGTGTGAGGGCCAGCGTGGTCCAGGTGGTGAGATCATTGCTGCCTTCAATGTAGTAGCGCAGGTCTGCATGCGAGCCCGCAGGCCGTGTGAGCACGGCGTCGATGGCACCCGTGACGGTGTTGTTCACCAGAGTGAAGCGCGAGACTCCGAGGCCGCTGCCACCGGCTGTGCCGAGAGCGTATTCCAGCAGGTTCGTCTGGCCATCAGCATCCGGATCATCATTCGGATTGTTGAGTCCGCTGAGGCTGTTCTGCGACTGCCATGCGGTGAAGGTGGCCGGGGCGGAGGCCGTGCCGGGATTGGTCGCGAGGTTGCGTTTGACCTCGACGGCATTCGGCGAGCCCACACTACCTAGGAAGCCGAAGTCGATGGTCATCATGCCGGAGTCATCCGCAGCATCATCAATGAATGACTGGAAACCATTTTCACCGGTGGTGGAGGTCACGCTGCTGTTCAGCGGCATGGTGCCGTAGGCGAGATTGATGATGCCGGAGCTGATGCCTGTGGCGTCAGGCTGGGTGGCGTCGCTGCCATTTTCATCAAAGCGGTCATCCTTGCCGGTGTCCGCATTGGTGGTGAGCTGCACGTTGCCATCTCCAATCACGGAGGTCATGCCATAGAGCGGAGCGTCCACGTCAAACATGCTGGCAGGAATGTGGACGTAGTAGGCGGCAGGCGAGGTGGCGTAGAGCAGGTAGGTGCCGTCTGCTGCGGTGACCGCCTCAGAGACTGGGGTGTCCCTCACGTCCTGCGCCTGCTGGAAGAGCCGCACGGTGACATTGGCCATCGGCACGTCGATGCCGGACTCATAGGTGCCGTTCGAATTGGCATCACGGAAGACGAGATTGCCGACCATGATGGCCTTGGCCTTGAATCCAAGGTCGATGGTGAGATCGATGCTGGCCTCATCCGCGTTGTCGCTGGCCTTGTCGTAGCCGGTTTCGCGGCCGTCCGTGTCGGTGGGCAGCGTGCCCGCCACGAGGTTGAATCCGGCGGTGACTGCTCCGGTGGTCTCAGGGCTGGAGGCTGGCTGTGCGTTCTGGTTCAGATTGTCGTCATTACCGTTGGTGGTCAGCGTGGTCGGCACAAGGAAGTTCAAGGGGCCGGTGCTGCTGAACTGCGCGGCTGGGATGCGCACCTTGTAGGATTGCGGAGCAACAGCCTGCGGTGCATACATGAAGTATTTGCCATTATCATTGGTCGTGGTGGTGAAGGCGACCACGTCCTGACCGCCGATGCCATTGTTGTACACCAGCTCGACCGTGATGCCTGCGATGCCGGTGTCGACGCCGGTCTGGAACTTGCCGTCGGCGTTTGCATCACGGAACACGAGGTTGCCCACGCCGAGGCGCTGGGTGAAACCAAAGTCGATGCTGAGGTCGGTGTTGCTGTCATTGGCATCATCCGAAGAGCCCTGGAAGCCGCCTTCCTGTGCGCCTTCCTGTGCGCCTGTCGGTGCAGCATTGGCTGTCAGCGTGACCGCTGGTGCCGTGATGCCTCCCTGCTCTGGGCTCTGTGAGTCGATGCCGTCTTCACCCAGATTGTCATCGCCGGTGGTGGTCTGATTGCCGCAGAGTGACAGCATCTTGTACAACGGTCCCGGACCGACCGGACCGCCATTGATGCTGATGGAGGCTTTGAAATTGTCTGCGGCCACATGGACGGTGTAAACGCCGGGGTTCAGGTTGGTGAAGAAGTAACGGCCACTGGAATCCGTGGTGGTGCTGCGGATGTAGCTGGTGGAGCCCGCCGTGCCGCTGCCGGCGTAGAGCAGCATCCAGACACCGGGGACGCCTTCACCCGCGTCTGCCACACCGTTGTTGTTGGCGTCGATGAAGACGAGGTTGCCGATGTTCATGAGGCTCGGCAGCGAGCCGCCGGTAAAGCCCATGTCGATCGAGAGGTCCACATCTTCATCATTGTAGACGTCCTGTGAGGTGAGGAAGCCGGACTCTCCGGTGGTGGCCAGTGGCTCGGTGCCGTAGGCGAGTGAGAAGACCGTGGAGCTCACGCCGGTGCTCGTCGGATCGGCGGCATCGAGACCGTTTTCATCCACGTCGTCATCCTTGCCGTCGTCACCGCCAAAGCCGGTCACAGAGGTAGTGCCGAACAGTGCGGCGCCGCTGGCAAACTGGGTGGCGGGGATGTAGAGGAAGTACTGCCCTTCCTCGTAGGTGTTCAGCAGGTAGGTGCCGTCGATGGTGGTGGTGGTTTCCATCACCGGCGTGGCGGTGGCAGGATTGTCACCCACCTTGAAGAGCTGGACATTGACCCCGGCCACACCGAAGTCCTGGCTGTCGTAGTGTCCGTTCGAATTCACGTCACGGAAGATCAGGTTGCCCACGCTCAGAGGCTTCGGCGCAAAGCCGAGGTCGATCGTGAGATCCTCGTTCGTGTCGTCAAAGTCATCGGACTCGGAGTAGTAGCCAGTTTCCGTGGTTTCAAAGGTTGGCGACTGACCCGGCACAAGAGTGAAAACGGCAGTGCGTGCACCATCCACCAGCACGGAACCGGTCGTGTAGGCATCCTGCTGGGTGTCATCATCTCCCGCCGTCGAGGTGGGCACTCCGGAACCTGCCGTCGCCGGCTTCGAAGGCACGAGATTGGCCAGCGCGCCACCCTCCTGGAAGTTGCTCGAAGGAATACGCACATAGTAGCTGCCAGGCGCAACGCTGAAGTTGTACAGACCTCCTTCGTAGGTCGTGAAGCTTCCCACCGCAGCCGTGGCATTCGCATCACTGGACCATAGTTCGACGGTGACTCCATTGATGCCGTATTCAGTGCCGGGATCAAAGAGACCGTCGTTGTTGAGATCATTGAAGACCACATTGCCGATGCCCGCGCGCTGCACAAAGCCGAGGTCGATGGTGAGATTGGTGGCCGCATCATCAATATCGTCGCTGGACCCCTGATAGCCGCCTTCCTGACTGCCGGTGGGTGCATTGGTCGGAGTCAGTTCGAACACGGCGGTCTGGATGCCATTGTAGGACGGATTGGCGTCATCGAGGCCGTCTTCGCCCAGACTGTCATCGCCGATCTGCGTGCCGAGGATGCTGGCATAGCCATTGAGCACCGAGCCAAAGTTAAACTGCCAGGACGGCACGCGCACAAAGTAGCGGCCCGGCGTGAGGTCCGAGAAGAGATAGGAGCCGTCCGGGTTCGTGGTGGTGGTGGCCACGGGTGGATCGAACGGAATGAACGCGCCTTCGCTGTAGAGCTCCAGTGTGACACCGTCCGCGCCTTCGCCGGGATCCGCACGGTCGTTGTAGTTTGCGTCCAGGAACACCAGATTGCCGACTGCGACGGAGCGGAAGAAGCCGAAGTCGATGGTGAGGTCGGTGTTGCCATCGTTCACATTGTCCATGTAGGCATTGCTGCCGAACTCACCGAGAGAGTCGGTGGGCTCGTCACCTGGAGAGAGGTGGAATGGAGCGGAGAGGATGCCGGTGGCGGACGGATCAGGCACGTCGATGCCGTTTTCATCCACGTTGTCATCCACGCCGTTGTCGCCGCCGTTGCCGGGGAGCGAGCGCCAGCCGGAGAGAGGCTTGCCGGCGGCGAATTCCGAAGCCGGAATGAAGATCTGGTAGTCGCCCTCTACTAGATTGCTGAAGATGTAGGTGCCGCCGTTGTTGGAGATCACGGTGGAGAGCGGACTGGCGGACTGCACGTCGGCGGCGGCGGCAAAGAGCTGCACCTTGACGCCGTCGATGCCTTCACCTGCGTCATAGACACCGTTGCCGTTGAGATCCACGAAGACCAGATTGCCCACGCCGACGCCGTCCGGATTGTTGGGTTCAAAGCCGAAGTCGATGGTGAGGTTGAAGTTGTTGTCATCGAAGAAGTCGATGGTTTTGAACTGCCCGCTCTCACCGGTGTCATCCTTCGGCTCGGCATCCACCTCCAGGGTGAAGACCGCGCTGCTGATGCCGTTGAGGAATGGCGAGACGTCATCAATGCCGTTTTCACTGTCCGGCACATCATCATCCAGCGCAGTGGAGGCGCTGCTGACACCCGAGAGGGAGGTGAGGCCGTTGAGCGGACGCCCTGGCTCAAACTGCGAATACGGAATGTGCACGACGTAGTCACCGGCAGGCAGCGCATCAAAGAAGTACTGGCCGCCACTGTGGGTGATGGTGCTGAAGAGAGGCACACCAAAGCCGGGGGTCTGGTTGCTGCGGTAGAGCTCCACCGTCACGCCGTCCACACCTTCGCCCACGTCAGCCTTGCGGTTTGGGGTGATGTTATCCACCCACACCAGATTGCCCACGCCGACGGGAGTCTGGAAGCCGAAGTCGATGGTCAGGTCGATCGCGGCATCGTTCTGGTTATCCGACGTGTACTCAAAGCCGGTCTCACCACTCTCATCGGTCGGTGCATTGCCTGGATAAAGACTGATCACCAGCGACGAGACGCCGTTGTCCGTTGGCAGACCATCATTGATGCCGTCTTCGCCCACGTCGTCATCGCCCACGAGACCTTCGAGAATGCTGATGCGCTGGTAAAGCGGGCCGTCGATCTGGAACTGCGTGGACGGGATGTGCACAACGTAGTTGCCGGGACGCAGGAAGTTGAAGCCGTAGCGGCCCGTCTGATCCGACGTGGTGATGGCCAGCGGATTATCCACTTCAGGGAACTGCGTGTCGGTGTAGAGTTCAACCTTGACTCCGGGGAAGCCTTCGCCCGAGTCATAGTGGCCGTTCGAATTGTTGTCCGCAAACACCATGTTGCCCAGTGCCACCGGACGGAAGAGACCGATGTCCACAGTAAGATCGATATTGATGTCATTGAGGTCGGTGGAGGAGTCAAAGCCGGTTTCAGTACCGGTGTCACTCGGTGCCTGATCGCGCACCAGATTGACGATCCCAGTGCTCACCCCCGTGATCCACGGCGTGTCCGTCGGCAGGGCATCCTGGCCGGTGTTGTCGTCACCCGCAGTGACAACGGGCAGGCTGTAGAGACCGCGCAGATTGCCGACAGTCTCGAACTGGTAGGCTGGCAGATGGATGAAGTACTGCCCCTGCCACAGATTGCTGAAGAGGAAGAGACCGCCATTGGCGGTGACCGCCGTGGCCACCGGAGTCACCACTCCGGGAGTGTCGCCCCAGCGATAGAGTTCGATGAACACATCATCCCGGCCCTCGCCCACATCGAAGCGGTTGTTGCCGTTGTCATCGACGAACACCAGGTTGCCGATTCCCATGATGCCGGGCTCCACAAAGCCGAAGTCCACCGTCATGTCACCATTGGCGTCCACAGTGTAGTCATCGAGTTCGCCGCCGGGGCCGGATTCAGCGCCGGAGGAGCCGTTGCCCACAGGCTCGGTGCCGGGAGTCAGTGTGATCAGCGGGCTCTTGACCACGGTCTTAGGACCACCGGGCTGACGGCCGCTGTCATCACCGTCGATCTGGTCATCCAGAACGGACGAAATGGGGCTGCTGTAGCCGCTGCCAGCCAGCGGCAGACCGTCCACAAAGTTGGACTCTGGAATCTGCACCTGATACACACCCGGAGCCTGGCCGGAGAAGTAGTAGAAGCCTTTGTTGTCCGTGTAGGTCCAGCCGACGAGGAACTCGGCGCCATCGGCGGAGTTGCCGTTCAGATCCTGCCACAGGTCCACGCGCACGCCGGGGATGCCGATCTCTGCCGCATCCTGGATGCCGTTGGCATTGTCATCATTCCAAACCATGGAGCCGATGGATACGGTGTCTGGCAGCGGTGCAAACGGACGCCCGATGGCGAGGTCTCGCGGGCCGGCCCAGATTTCGAAGTTCGGACCCGGAGGCCGTGGGATCGGCACTTCGTAAACATTGACCGTGCCATTGGGAGCAGTGGCGATGTCCACACTGATCAGCGCACCGCTGTTGAAGCTGCCGGCGTTGACCGGCTTGCCCCAGCTATAACCAGCGATGTAGAGCTTGTTGTTGGATGGATTGAACTCGACGTCGCGTGTGTCCACCTCGCCTTTGCCGGCGCTGGAGAGGGTGGCAATGAGCTGTGGCAGACCTGGTGCGGCAGGCGAGCTGAGATCGAGGCTGAAGACTTCGCCATCGGAGCGGTTGATGCCGTAGAGCGTGCTGCCTTCAATGTCGATGCCCGAGATCAGTGCGATGGACTGCCCGCCGGGCACCATGGCAATGAGCTGCGTGTCAGTGACGATGGTGTTGAGCAGTGCGCCGGTCGTCGTGCTGTAGCGGCGCACTTCGCGGATGTCGTTGGTCTGCACCACGAGGTAGAGATTGCCATCCGGGCCGAAGTTCATGTCTTCCACACCCTGCTGAGTGATGAAAGTATAGGGTGCTGAAGCGCCGATCGGCTTGCCCACCAGGTTTGGCTCTGAAGGGTCATTCGGATTTCTCTTCGGTCCGTGGAAGCGGACGATGCGACCGCCGTTCACATCAAAGACATAGAAGTTGCCGTCCGGACCGATGGCAAACTGCGTGACCAGGCTCATGCTGGTGACACTGTTGTCGAGCACCGTGCCGTAGTTGTAGCCATCAGGGCCTATCTTGCGCAGGTTGCTGGCGCCGTAGTGGGCCACATACCAGTTGCCGTCCGGGCCCAGCTCCATGCCATACGGCACGTCGCCGTAGTCCGCATTGCCCTGGCTGAGGCTGGTGCCAAAGGCGGGCACCAAAGAGCCGGAGTAGAGGCCCGTGGTGGAATTGAAAGACTGGATGCTATCCGCCTGAGTGGCGGAAACGTAGATGCTCGGCGTGAAATTGAGGAAGCCAAAGTCGATGGTGGTTTCATTATAGGTGCCGCCGCCGGTGCCGGGCTCATCTGCGGCGGTGAGGGTGATCACGGGACTGTTCACCGCGCCACCGCTGAGCTGGAGACCGTTGTCATCGTTGTCGACGCCGTTGTCCACAAAGGTGGTGGCGCTGCTGGAGAGCGGCTGCGCTGTGGGCGCACGCGGGATGCGCAAATAGACTTTCAGTGGTGGCACCGAAGTGAAGAGGTAGGCCCCGCCATCGCTCGTGGTGGTGGTTCTCAGCAGCACATCATCTGTGCCGCCGATGCTGCCGTCTGAGCCTGTATTCCACAGTTCCACGGTGACGCCGTCGATGCCCGGCTCTCCGTTGTCACGGACGCCGTTGTCGTTGGTGTCCTGCCAGACGAGGTTGCCCACGTTCATGCCGCGGAAGAGGCCGAAGTCGATGGTGTTGTCCGTGTCTGCGTCGCCGTCATCCACAGTCGGTTCGCCACCGGTGGTGAGGGTGATGACTGGGGAGAAGACTGGAGTTCCGGGGCCGCCGGGCTGGGAGGCGGCGTTGTTGTCATTGTCCACGCCGTTGTCGAGATTCACTGGATTGCCACCGATGATGTTCAGCTCGGACGGCATCAGCACGCGCATGAAATAGTAGCCGGGCTGGAGATTGATGAAAGTGTACACACCCTGCCCATTGGTCGTGGTGCTGGTATAGAGGAGATCGCTGTTCGGGCCGCTGCCGCCGATGGCGTGATCCGCGCCGGGATCCCAGAGTTCGACGGTGATGCCGCTGAGGCCGGGCTCACCCACATCACGCAGACCATTGAAGTTGCTGTCCTCAAACACGGTGTCACCGAGGCTGAGACCCTTCACCAGAAGCGAGTAGGACTGCGTGGCGGAGCAGTTGTAGGCATCCGTGCTGCGCACCGTGAAATTGGCGGTGCCATACACCTGGGCCGAGCCTGAAAGCAAGCCGCCGGAGGAGACAGTCATGCCCGCTGGAGGAGAGCCCGCGATCACCGTGTAGGTGTAGGGTCCGGTGCCGCCGCTGGAGCTGAGCTGCTGGCTGTAGGGGATGTTGTAGTAGGCGCTCGTCAGCGAGGTGGGCGTGATGCTCACGGAGGGGCAGTTGACGGCCAGCGTGTAGAGCTTTGAGGCGGAGCAGTTGAACGAATCCACCGTCTGCACGGTGAAGGAGGCCGTCGTCGCCTGGGTGGGCGTGCCGGAGATGAGGCCGCTGGCACTCATCGAAAGCCCGGCGGGAAGCGTGCCACTGGCGAGGCTCCAAGTGTAGGGAGCGCTGCCGCCTGAGACCGTCAGTGAGGCGGTGTAAGCCGTGCCCACGACGCCATTCGTCAGCGACGATGGAGAGATGGTCATGGTCGGGCAGACGATGGTGATGGTGTAAGGCTGCGTGCCCGGTGCACCGTTCACATCCAGCGCCTGAACCGTGAAGGAGTAGTCGCCGGGAGCCGCTGTCGTGGTGCCGGAAATGGCGCCTGAGGTGGAGATCGACAGGCCGGTGGGCATGGTGCCGGTCAGCTTGCTGAAAGTGTAGGGAGCTGTGCCGCCAGTGGCGGTGAGCTGCGTAAAGTAAGGCACCAGACGCGTGGCGTTCCCAAGAGTGGACGGCGTGATGAAGATCGGCGGGTAGTCCACCGTGAAGGTGTAGGACTTCGTGGAGAAGCAGCCGTCCGCGTCAGTGGCCTTCACCGTGAAGGTGAAGCTGCCGAGGGCGGTGGGTGTGCCGCTGAGCACGCCGCTGCTGCTCAGTGTCATACCAGTGGGCAGCACGCCCGCGGACAAGGTCCACGTGTAGGGGGAGGTGCCGCTGGCCGCAGCCAGTGTCTGAGTGTAAGCGGCATACTGCACACCGGATGGCAACGTTGCCGGAGTGATGGTGAGCGTCGGACAGGCGATGACGATCGACAGTGCCTTGGTGACGGAGCAGCTCACGGTGTCCGTGGCGCGCACGGTGAAATTGTAGGTGGCAGGTGCGGAGGTCGGAGTGCCGGAGATCAGACCGGCGGTGCTCATCGACATACCGGCAGGCAGCGCTCCGGAGGAGATGGTCCAGTTGTAAGGTGAGGTGCCGCCGCTGGCGCTGAGCTGCTGGCTCGGATACGCCACGTTCTTCGTCGCGCTCGGGAAGGATGGAGCGGTGATGGTGAAGGAAGGGCAGTTCACCGTGATGGAATACACGCCGGATTTGGCGCAGCCGTTTGTATCCGTGGCAGTGATCGTGATGTTGTAGCTGCCGGGTGCGCTGGAAGGCGTGCCGCTCAGCACTCCGCCGCTGCTCAAAGTCATGCCGGTGGGCATCGTGCCGGTGAAGCTCCAGATGTAGGGGCTGGTGCCGTTGCTGGCGGTCAGAGTCTGCGCGGAGTAGGCCGCATACTGCGTTGCAGCAGGCACGGTCGTCGGAGAGAGCGAGAGCGCCGGACAGGTGACCGTCCAGGTGAAGGAGGTGTCGAGAGAGCAGCCATTGGCATCCGTGGAGCGAATGACAAAGGAGTAGCTGCCCGGCGCACCTGTGATGGTGCCGGAAAGCAGACCGCTGCTGGAAAGTGTCGCGCCCGTGGGCAGCGTGCCAGAGGGCCGCGTGTAGGTGTAGGCCGAGGTGCCGCCCGTCGTGGTGAACTGCTGGCTGAAGGCCGTGTTTTGCGCGACCGAAGAAAGCGAGGTCGGAGAGAGAGTCAGCGTCGGGCAGACCACGCCAATCGTCATTGCCTGCGTGGCGGAGCAGTTGGAGGCGTCCACCGCTTTCACCGTGAAGTTGTAGGTGCCGGTCGCTGCGGTCGGCGTGCCACTGAGGACACCTGCGCTGGAAAGAGTCAGCCCAGTCGGCAGTGCGCCACCGGAGATGCTCCACACATAAGGCGAGGTGCCGGATGCAGCGGTGAACGTGGCGGAGTAGGCCGAGCCCTTCAGCGCATTGGTGAGAGTCGCGGGAGTGATGGTGATGACCGGGCAGGAGCGCAGGCCGAAGTCGATGGTGTTTTCCGTGTTGGTCAGGCCGGTGCTGCCGGGCTCACCGCCAGGAGTCAGCGCGAACACCATGCTGTTGACCACGGAACCCGCGCCGCCTGGCTGCGAGCCGTTGCTGTCATTGTTCACGCCGTTGTCAGCGGTGACGACGGTGCTGCTGGCCAGCGAGTAGGCGGCAGGAGGTGTCAGGCGCACGTAGTAGTTGCCGCCAGTATAGACCTTGAAGCTGTAGGAGCCGCCGCTCAGGGTGGAGATCGTCTGCAGCACAGTGTCTGCATTCAGGCTGGTGCCGCCAACGGCATTGTCCGCGCCGGGGTTCATGAGATCCACCTGCACGCCGCTCACACCGGATTCCGAGGTGTCCTTGAGGCCGTTGTTGTTGACGTCATTCCACACGAGGTCACCCACGGTGATGCCGGTGAAGAGGCCGATGTCAATGGTGTTGTTGCCATTGGTGCCGTCGCCATCCACCGCAGTGGCGGGTTCCGTGCCCACCTGAAGATCGATCACCGGACTGTAAACAAACGTGCCCGGGCCGCCTGGCTGGCTGCCGTTGTTGTCATTGTCCACGTCGTTATCCAGCGCCACCACCACGCTGCTGACACCCGGCACGCTCACCGTCGGGGTGACACGCACGTAGTATTTGCCCGGCACGAGATTGGTGAAAGCATAGGCTCCAGTGCTGCTGGTGAGCACGCTGGCTCCGACCTGCGTGTCTGCATTCACCCCGCTGCCGCCGACGGCATTATCTGCCCCCGGGTTAAAGAGCTGCACTGTGGCCGAGCTGATGCCGAGCTCGCCGCTGTCGCGCAGACCGTTGCTGTTGACGTCATTCCACACCAGATTGCCCACGCTGACCCATGGCGACACCGAGCAGGGCTCAGTGGCGATGGTGAACACGCCGGATGGATCGGTCGAGAAGGAAGCTTCGGTGACTCCTGAGGTGTAGCTGAACGCGGTGAGTGCGCCGTTGACGTCATAGGTCGGTGCGCTGGAGAGATCCACCATGTGGAGAACGATGCCGGTGCTGCCGCCGGTCTGGATGCCTTCCCACGTTGCGGAATTGACGCCCATCGCGCTCCAGTTCGTGGCGTTGTTCACGCGGCTGACATCGATCACGCATTGGAAGCGCACGTTGCTCCCGGTTTCAGTGACCTTGTTCAGCAGGATGTCTCCCGCCGTGCTGTTACCGGCCACGGTGCTCACCATCAGGTTCGCCGCGGTCTGCCAGCTCTGATAGCCGAGGGGGGCATCATACTTGTAAATGGTCACGCTGGGGCTGGAACGCGTGATGCCGTCCACATAGACGATGGCATGATCCGCAGTCGCCGGATCTGCGCCCGTGCTGACGAGGAACCACAGCGCGTCCACCTTGGAGGCACCGATCTGATTGAACGTCATGTCGAGATTCAAACGGCTCAGCGAGGCATCATAGATCACGTCGGCGTTGCTCATCGTGGCCACACCGCCCTGGGTGTAGTTGAAATCATAAGCCTGCGCCGGCGTCCATTCTGTGGCTCCGCTGAGCACGCCGTCGGCGTTTGTGTCCATGGCCAGGAAGTGATAGCAACCGGTGGCGCTCGGGCCGCTGGACTTGAAGCCGAAATCAATGGTCATGTTGCCATTGTTGTCATCGGAGTCGTCGATGGTGTTGAACGCGCCGCTTTCGCCGTTCGTGTTGATCGGCTCGCCGCTGTCACTCAGGGAGATCAGTGCGCTGCTGATGCCATTGACGGCAGGCTGCGCGTTGTCGATGCCGTCATCATTGCCCACGATGTTGTCATCGACGTCGTTGTCGGACGAGCTGGAGGGGAAGATGGAGATGGTGTTCACCAAGGCCTTGCCGGTGGCGAATTCGGAGGCGGGGATACGCACATAATAAGAGCCCGGCACCACGCTGGAGAACTGATACTGGCCGCGCTTGCTGGAGTTCGTGCTCGTTGTCGCGCTGGTCACAAAGGAACCCGCGCTGTTGAGCAGTTCCACGCGCACGCCGCCGACGCCTTCACCGGAATCATAGACACCGTTGTTGTTGGCATCCTTGTACACCAGATTGCCGATGCTGCAGAAGGTGGGGCGCAGACCGAAGTCGATGGTGTTGTCCATGTTGCTGCCGAATGGAGCCAGCAGGTTGCCCGGCTCTGTCAGCGCAGAGAGAGTGATCATCGGCGAATAGATCGGCGCTCCAGTGGAGGACTGCGTGATGCCGTTGCTGTCGTTGTCGATGCCGTTGTCCGCATTGCTGCTGGTGGTGCTGCGACGTGGGTGGGTGATCGGCGGTGTGAGCTTGACGTAATACTTGCCCGCGTTGAGTCCGCTGAAGCTGTAGAGTCCGTCGCTGCCGGTCGTGAAGGTCGTTCCGACTTTCACGTCATCACCATTGTTCACCGTGGAGTCGGTGGAGGTGTAGAGTTCCAGTTGAGCGCCTGCGACGCCGGTCTCACCCACATCGACGAGGCCGTTGTTGTTGTTGTCGGAGAAGACGAAGTTGCCCATGGTCATCGCGGCTCTGAAGCCGAAATCCACCGTCATGTCTTGATTGCCACCGCCGCTGGCGAGATTGCCGGGCTCTTTTCCGAGCGTCAGATTGATCACTGGGCTGGACACTGCGGTGCCCACACCACCGGACTGGATGCCGTTGCTGTCATTGTCCACACCGTTGTCCAAGTTCACGCCGGGAGAGGCCGTCGGCCACATCGGGTCAGGTGTTGGCAGACGCACGAAGTAATTGCCTGCTGTCAGGCCGCTGAAGAGGTAGTAGCCGTTTGCGTCGGTGGTGGTGGTGGAGAGGATGGTGTCATCCACCGTGTTGGGCAGCGAGTCAGCGCCAGGGCTGAGCAACTGCACGGTGAGGTTTTGCAGTCCGGGCTCACGTGGATTTTTGATGCCGTTGCCGTTGGTGTCCGCCCAGACGAAATCGCCAATGGCCAGCGACTGCGGATTGGTGGTGGCGTCTCCCTGGAGCAGGATGTTGTCGATATCGATGTATCCGGAGCCATCACCGCCCCAGAGATAGATTTCGATCATGAAGGACTTGCCTGCGAGCTGCGAACCCGTGGGCACTGAGGTCGCGCCACCGATGGAAGTGGTCCATGCCAGGTTCATCGAGTACCAGGAAGCGGTGGATGAAAGCTGGAAGACATTGGTCGTCACCGTGCGCATGGTCGCGCCTTCCATCCAGGAGAGGAAGACCTTCCCCTGCACCGGTGCGGTGCTGCCGACACGATAGACGTCAAAGAGAAGATTGCCAATGTTGCCCGTGGCGGTCGGGTCCATGTCAAAGCGGATCCACAGGCTGTCCGGACGCTGCACGAGTGAGCTCGGCACGGCATTGTAGCCCGTGTCATAAGCGGCATCCCAGTCGCGCATGCGGCGTGAGAGCGCACCACTGCGAATCGGTCCGTTGTTCGTCGGTTCGCTGATGTCGGTGAGGCCGTTCATGTCGTCCTCGATCTGAATCTTGGCGGCGTTCACCACGGCGGCGTTCTTGTAGCTCGGCGGTGCGGGCAGGCCGCCACTGGCGGAGTTCAGCTCGTATTCGAGCAGGTTGGTGAGTGAGGCAGGCACTGCACGCAGCGCAAAGTCCACGGTGTTGTCCGCATCGATGCCGCCCACGATATCGCCGGGTTCGCGGCCCACGGCGAGTGTGACGATCGGGCTGGTGATGGCGGTGCCAACGCCGCCCGCCTGGACGCCGTTGTTGTCATTGTCCACGCCGTTGTCCAGCGCGACCTGAGGGCCGGAGGAGAGCGGGTAGGCTGTCGGTGGCGTGGCGATCTTGACGAAGTATTTTCCAGGAGCGAGTCCGGTAAAGGCATAAGCGCCGGAACCGTCCGTGGTCGTCGTGCCTTGAGACACATCATCGCCATTGCCGATCACCGAGTCCGTCGTGGAGAAGATCTGGAGCGAGACGCTGCCGATGCCCTGCTCTCCCACATCCCGCGTGCCGTTTTGATCCGTGTCCTGCCACACCAGATTGCCGAGGGAGAGGCCGTTGATGACGGCGATGTAGTCACGCGTGCCTGAGCAGGTCGCGCTGTCCAGACCGCGCACGGTGAAGCTGTAGCTGCCCGCAGCCGTCGGCGTGCCGCTGATGACGCCGCTGCTGGTGTTCAGGGTCACGCCTGGTGGCAGACTGCCGGCGGTGACTGAATAGGTGTAAGGACTGATGCCGCCGCTGGCAGTGACCGTCTGGCTGTATGCGACACCGCGATAGCCCGAGCCCAGGCTAGTCGGGCTGAGGGCCAGCGTCGGACAGACCACCGTCATGGTGAGGGTCTTCGTGCCGGTGCAGGCATATGAGCCGCGTGCGGTCACACCGAAGCTGTAGCTGCCGGGCACTGTCGGCGTGCCGCTGATGATGCCAGTGGGGCTCAGTGCCAAGCCGGATGGCAAGGTGCTGCCTGACTGCAGACTCCAGGTGTAGGGAGCCGTCGCGCCGGAAGCTGTCAGCGTCGTCGAGTAGCTGGTGGCGACCGTGCCGTTTGGCACATTGCTCTGTGTGATGGTGACCGTAGGGCACTGCAACGTCAGCGTGTAGGCGAAGGTGCCGGGGCAGTTATTTTGATCCATCGCCTGGATGGTGAAGCTGAAGGTGCCGGCGGTGTCCGTGGGTGTGCCGCTGAGCAGACCTGCCGTGCTCAGAGTCATGCCCGTGGGCAGCGAGCCTGACTTGACCGTCCATGTCTTCGTGCCCACTCCGCCGCTGGAGCTGAACTGCTGTGAGTAGGCCGCACCCACCGTCGCGGTGGTCAGGGATGAAGGCGTGATGGTGATGGCGGCACAGTTCACGCCCAGCGCGAGAGCCTGCTGCACCACGCAGCCGTTGAGATCGCTGGCCTGCACGGTGAAATTGAACGAGCCCACTGCCGACGTCGTGCCGCTGATCAGACCTGCGGAGGAGAAGGTGATGCCGGAAGGCAGCGCGCCGGAGGCCAGCGTCCAAGTGTAAGGCGAAGAGCCGCCGGTCGCGGTGAGCTGCTGGCTGTAGGCCACCGTCGTGGTAGCTTGTGGCAGTGTCGTCGGAGTGATGCTTATCAGCGGGCAGTCAAAGAGGATGGAGTAGTCACGGGTGCCGACGCAGGCGAACGAATCCGTGGTCTGCACGCGGAAGGTGTAGGTTCCAGGAACAGCGGTCGGTGTGCCGCTGATGACGCCTGCGGTGCTGAGCGAAAGACCGGTGGGCAGCGCGCCGCTGACCACGGACCAGGTGTAAGGGGTGTTGCCATTGCTGGCGGTCAGGGTCTGGCTGTAGGCCTGATACTGGCGGCCATTTGGAAGAGTGGTCGGACTGATCGCGATGGCCGGGCAGTTCACACGCACCGTGTAGCTGCGAGTTCCGGAGCAGGTTGCGCTGTCCGTGCCCTTCACCACCACGGTGTAATCTCCCGGCGTGGCCGTAGGAGTGCCGCTCAGCAGACCGGCGCTGGAGAGGCTCATGCCTGATGGCAGTGCACCGCTTTGAATGCTGAAGGTGTAAGGAGAGCTGCCGCCCGTGCCATCCAGCAGTACGGCTGAGTAAGAGGCAAACTGCTGCGCGTTTGGCAGAGTGGAAGGTGTGAGTGAGATCGTCGGGCAGATGACTTTCACAGTCAGCGCCTTGGTGCTCACGCAGTTGTTGGCATCACGCGCACGCACCGTGAAGGAGTAGGTCGCAGGGGCGGAGCCCGGTGTGCCGCTGATGACGCCTGCGCTGCTCAGGCTCATGCCGGTGGGAAGGGCGCCGCTGGTGATGTCCCACTGATACGGAGCCGTGCCGCCCGTCGCAGCCATGTTCACTGCGGTGTAGGCCGAATACTGTGTGGCATCCGTGAAAGTGCCCGGCGAGATACTGAGGGTTGGGCAGCCGACCGTCAGCG
This sequence comes from Verrucomicrobiaceae bacterium UBA7681, assembly GCA_002482965.1. Classification (GTDB taxonomy): domain Bacteria; phylum Verrucomicrobiota; class Verrucomicrobiia; order Verrucomicrobiales; family Verrucomicrobiaceae; genus Prosthecobacter. Next base: position 97,308 of record DLGZ01000054.1, read on the forward strand.
AGTAGCTGCGCAGACCGATGCCGCTGAAGGAGTCCGTGGCGCGCACCGTGAAGGGATAGCTCGCAGGCACCGCCGTGGGGGTGCCGCTCAGCACGCCGGTGGTGGTGTTCAGCGTCAGGCCTGTGGGCATGCCGTTGTTGCCAGTGTTCGTGATGTTGTAACGTGCCAGCGCTTCAACCGAGCTGAGCGCGCGGTTGTAGAGGACGGCTTCATCGAGCGCACCATTCCAGCTGGTGCTCGTCGTTGCGCTGCCGCCCATCACCAGCGGCTGCGTCGAGTGGCTGATCGCGGTGGTGAAGGCCTTCGAGGCGATCTGCACGCCGTTGACATAGAGGCGGATGTTGGTGAGGTCATAGGTGGCCACCACATGGTTCCAGCTGCCCACGGTCACCGGCGCATCGACAAATTCGGAGGTGGAGGCCACTGAGCTAGGGCCGTTGATCCAGAAGCGCACGGTGCTGGTGCCGCTGCGCTGGATCAATCCGTAACCATTGGTCGGAGCGGTCGCACTCGATGTCTTCTCGATGATGACCTGATCCGCCGCCGGCGTCGCGCTGGCCGGACGCACCCAGGCTTCGAGACTGATCTGTGCGGGACGCATGACCGACTGATCCACCACCTGCACATAATCATTCACTCCGTCAAAGCTGAAGGCGCTGCCGACGAGACCGGTGGTGAAGGCCACGCCATTCAAGAGAGCGCCGTTATTGCCAGCGACGACTTCGGCGGCGCCGTTTTCACCCGGCCACCAAGCGGCGGCTCCGGTCAGGGCGGAAGGTCCGTAGCTCCAGGCGTAAGGTGAGGTGCCGCCCGAGGCTGCGAGATTTTGCGTGTAGGCTGCATACTGCGTCGCGGCGGGCAGCGTGGCCGGAGTGACGGTCACGATCGCGTTGCTCAGCGTCAGTGTGTAGTTTTGAGTTCCCGAGCAGCCGATGCTGTCGGTGCTGCGAACGGTGAAGTTATAGCTGCCGGGTGCAGCGGACGCACCGGGCGTGCCGCTGATGACGCCAGCGCTGTTCATTGTCATGCCATTTGGCAGAGCACCGCTGGCGATGGCATACACATAGCCGCCCGAGCCACCGCTGGAGGTGAGCGTGAGAGGATTGTAGGCCACATACTGCGTGGCCACCGCCACGGTGCCGGGATTGATGGTGATGGTGGGACAGCCACGGAAGCCGAAGTCGATGGTGTTTTCGGTGTTGGAATTGCCCGAACTTCCCGGCTCGCCGCCTGCTGTGAGAGTGATGACCGGGCTGATCACAGCCGTGCCGATGCCGCCGGTCTGGATGCCGTTGCTGTCATTGTCACGTCCGTCATCCGAGGTGTCCACCACACCGGAGGCCAGCGGATAAGCCGACGGTGGTGTGGGAATGCGCACGCGGTAGTTCGCAGGCAGATAAACCGTGAAGCCATACACACCCGAGCTGTTCGTGGTGGTGCTGGCGATGACCGTGTTCACTGTGCCATCGAGAAGTTCCACCGTCACTCCGGAGCCCACGCCGTTTTCGGTCGCGCTGCTGTAGACACCGTCATTATTGGCGTCGATGAAGAGCTGGTTGCCGAGCTGGATGCCGGAGAACAAACCGAAGTCGATGCTGAGTTCGGTGTCAGGATTGGTGTCGCCATCGTTAATCGGCTCTGTGCCGCTGGCCAGCGTGATGACCGGGCTGTAGATGTAGGTGCCCGGGCCGCCGGGCTGGCTGCCGTTGTTGTCATTGTTCACGCCGTTGTCCAGCACGACAACGTTGCCTCCGGTCGAGGGAATGTTCGCGGGAGGCGTGACGCGCACGACGTATTTGCCGTCGGCCAGACCGGTGAAATTGTAGGCACCGGCGGAGTTGGTGGTCGTGGTGGCGATCCAAAGATCATCTGCATCTCCGGCGATGTCGTTGATGCTGCGGTAGAGGTCCACTGCGACGCTGCTGATGCCGATCTCGCTGTTCGCACCGGTGTCGCGCACGCCGTTGTTGTTCGCATCGTTCCACACGAGATTGCCGAGGGTCAGCGTGGCGGTGGTGTTGACCTGGCAGAGATAAACAAGATCGGCCGCGATTGCATTGGTGCTGCTGCCGCCGGAGAGTGCGATGCTCGCGGTGTCGATCTGCGACTGTGAAGCGCCATTGGACACACGGAAGTGGTAGGTGAACTGACGCCACAGCGGCTGCGTGCTGTTGGCGGTGGCTTCCGTCCAGTTGTTGTAATCGGAAGCACCAAAGGCCGAGTACGAAACTGTGCCGCCGTTGTAACCGCAGCACTGGCTCACTCCCGGAGCCGTGGCGCTCATTTCACCCTGCGGAACCGTGTAATATTGATACAGGCCCGGCGTGGCTCCGGTGATGATCTGGAAGATCTGCGCATTCGCACCGAGATTCCACAGGATCGAGGCCGCACCTGAAGAGGCGCTGGAAGCCCACACGCTGAGTTCGTATTCCTTGCCGGCCTGCAATACGGTGCTCCAGTTGCCCCCGCCCGCTGGGAGCAGATTGACCGAGGAGTTCGTGCCCTGCAGCAGAACCATGCGCTTGCCATGGCGGCTCTTCACACTTTCCACCCATGACACTTTGGAGCCGCTGCTGCCTGCGGCAACCTGCACACGCTGGATGGGTTCGCCGATGCCGCTGGTACCGTTTGTGCCGCCGAGCCACTGATAGGCATTGATGCCGGAGCCAAATGTGGTGCCAGTGCCGTCAAAGCCCAGCACGCTGGTGGCAGTGCCTGTCGCATTTGGCTGTCCGAGCAATTCAAAGCTCGGGTTGTCGATGAGATTGGTGATCTGACATGGGTTCGAATTGGCAAAGCCGATGTCGATGGTGCTGTCGAAGTCGGCGTCGTCGCCATCCACGCCAGCGCCGGGCTCCGTGTTGGGATAGAGGGTGATCAGCGGCGTGACAACGGCGAGTCCGGACACCGCCTGGATGCCGTTGTTGTCATTGTTGACACCGTTGTCCAGCGACACCTGGCTGGTGCTGACCTTCGGATAATACGTGGGCGGTGTGGGAATGCGCACGTAGTAGGTTCCAGGAGCGAGGCCGTTGAAAAGATACACACCGTCGGAGTCGGTGGTGGTGGAGGCCAGCAGCACGTCATCGCCGCTGCCGTTGTTCACCACGCCATTGACGCCCGGGGACCACAGCTGGATGGGCAGATTGGGCACGCCGCTTTCATTGGCACTGCGCAGGCCGTTATCATCCATGTCCACCCACACCTGATTGCCGATGCCCATGCCTTTGATGTTGTAGGTGACCGCAGTCGCGATGCTCTGGCAGCTATAGGCGTCTGTGGCGCGCACAGTGACGGTGTAGGTGCCGAGTGTCGTCGGCGTTCCGCTGACGCTGCCATTGCTGGCGAGGCTGAGTCCGGGCGGCAGACTACCACTGACGAGCACAAACGAATATGGCGCGGTGCCGCCGCTGGCGGTGATGTTTTCGGCGAAGCTCGTTTTAAGGTAGCCGTTGGACGGTGCGGTGCCGCCCACGGTGATCACCGGGCAGACCGGCGTGATGGTGTAAGAGCGTGAACCCGCGCAGCCGTTCGCGTCGGTGGCAGTGAGAGTGAAAGTGACCGGCGTGTTTGCGGTGGCCGTGCCGCTGAGAACTCCTGTGCTGCTGTTGATGTTCAGCCATGCGGGCAGGCCCGTCGCACTCCAGGTCAGAGGCGTCGCGCTGGTTCCGCTGGCGGTGATCGTCTGTGAGTAGCTGAGGCCAAGGAACGGCGCAGGCAGAGTGGTCGGGCTGACGGTGATCACCGGGCAGACCTTCACCTGATAGGTGGCGGAGCCCAGACATCCCGTTGAATCAGTGATCCCCACCGTGATGCTGGCACTGCTGCCGTCTCCCGTCGCGGCGGCACCGCTGAGGACTCCGCCACTCGTGAGCGTGAATCCGGCAGGCAGCGTGCCACTGGTCAAAGTGTAGGTGTAGGGCCCGGTGCCGCCGCTGCTCGTCAGAGTCTGCGAATATGCCGTGCCCGCCGTAGCGCTCGGCAGCGTGCCCGGGGTCACGGTGAAGATCGTACAGCGTGGGTCCACGGTGTAAATCTGCGTGGTCACACAACCGTTGGCATCAGTAGCTCTGATGGTAAAGTTGCCCGGGCTGTTGTCAGTCGGCGTGCCGGAGAGCTTGCCGGTCGTGGCATTCAGCGTGCACCATTCAGGCAGGGCGCCGCTGACGACGCTGTATTGGTAGGGAGCAGTGCCGCCCGTGGCCGCAACTGTCTGTGAATACTGCTGCCCCACCGTCGCAGGTGGCAAGGTCGCAGGTGACAGGGTCATGGCAGGGCAGACTTGCAGCGCCGGCCAGATCACAGAGCCGACGCAGCCGTTCGGATCGGTGGCGGTGATGGTGAAACTGACTCCGACGCCATTTGCTGCTGTGGGCGTACCGCTGATGACGGCGGTGGTCGCGTTCAGCGACAATCCCGCAGGCAGGACTCCACCGGAGACACCCCAAACATAATCCAGCCAGCCCGTCACAGGTTGCAGGGCCAGGTTTGGGCCGGACCACAACAACTTCATCACCGCTTGACCAGCGTTTTCATAATACTCCACCCGGATGGGCACCACGACCCCTGCGGTCAGTGTGACCGTGGCGGTGTTGGTGGCGGCGGACTGATCCACCCAGCGGTCAATGATCAGCGTGTTGTTCACCCAGACACGGACGCCGTCATCGCTCGTGCTTTGAAAGGTGTAGGTGCCCGTGGTCGCCGGACGGACGAATCCGCTCCAGCGCACCGAAAACTGGTCCACTGGAACCAGCGGATCTGGCGAGTCATTGACCCAGTCATAATTGATGGACGACTCCTGGCGCGTGAGCACCAGAGTATTGAAGTTCGAGCCCGAGAAATACTGCCCGGTCAGACCGGATGTCGGAGAGGCACTGAGCGCCTGGCTGTAAGGCACACCCACCGTGGCGATGGCGGGGGACGCCGGAGTGATGGTGACAGCGGGACACACAGGCGGCAGCGTGTAAGTCCGGGATGCGGAGCAAAGATTGGCGTCCGTGGCGGTGACGGTGAAGGTGACGGCGGTGGAGTTTGTCGGTGTCCCGGAAAGCACGCCAGTGCTCGCATTCAGATACAACCATGCTGGCAGGCCCGTGGCGCTAAACACCAACGGCGTGGCGGTCGTGCCGGAAGTCGTGATCGTCTGAGCGTAGGGCGAACCGATCACCGGCGATGGCAGTGTGGCGGGGTTCACCGTGATCACCGGACAGATCTTGATCTTCAGCGCCTGATCTCGGAAGCAGGTGTTCGCATCGATGGCGCGCACGGTGACGGTGGTGCCGTTCACGCCGCTGGTGGAGGCCGTCGGCGTACCGGTGATGCTGCCCGTGCTGCTGATGCTCAAACCTTCCGGCCACGTGCCAGAGGATGTGCTCCAGGTGTAAGGTGTCGCGCTGCTGCCGCTGGCGTTCATCGCCTGTGAATAAGCAGTGCCCACGAGGCCGCTGGTCAGCGTCGTGGGTGTCATCGCGATGACCGGGCAGGAGCGGAAACCAAAGTCGATGGTGTTTTCAAAGCTCGAGCTTCCCGTGGACCCTGGCTCCGTGCCGGTGGCCAGCGTGATCACCGGACTGATCGTCGCCGTGCCAGCACCGCCGTTCTGCGCGCCGTTGCTGTCATTGTCCACGCCATTGTCCTCATAGACCGTCAGAGTGGCGGAGGTGTAAAGAGCAGGCGGTGTGGGAATGTTGACGCGATAGGTTCCGGGTGCCTGGCCGCCGAAGAAGTAAGCACCGCTGTCGTCGGTCGTCGTGGTCAGCAGCACGTTGCTCGTGGTGGCGTCCAGCAATTGCACCGTGATGCCCGCCTGACCGGATTCGGTGCTGGATTGATAGAGACCGTCGCCATTGAGATCGGCAAACACGAGATCGCCCAGGCTCACTCCATCACCCAGCGCAAAATCGACGGTGAAGTCGGTGTTGGTGTTGGAGTCGCCATCGTTCACGGACTCCGTACCGGGGATCAGTGTGATCATCGGGCTGTAGATCGGCGTGCCGGGGCCGCCGGGCTGCATGCCGTTGTTGTCATTGTCCACGCCGTTGTCCAGCGCCACCACCACGCCGGAGGTCAGCGGCAGGGAGGCGGGTGGGATGACCTGCACATAGTAAACGCCCGAAGGAAGGCCGCTGAAGATATAAACACCGCTGCTCGTGATGGTGACCGGAGTCGAAATTTCGTAGTCGGCATTCACGCCGCTGCCGCCGCGCACACCGTCTGCACCTGGATGGAAGAGATGCACCACTGCACCCACAGCACCTGGTTCGCCGTAGTCTTTGATGCCGTTGCGATTGGTGTCCTGCCAAACCGAATTGCCCAGGCAGAGCCGCGTGTCCGCCACATCCACTTTTTGGAACACCATCGAGTCTTCCTGGCCGAAGGGATTGTCACCGTATACGCCCATCGTGGTGCCGTCGGCGGAGATGCCGTCACCACCGTTGTAGAGGTTCCAGAAGGAGTAGCTGCTGTCCTGCGCCACATGGCCGTCAGAAACGAGCAGGTCCGAAATGCGTGTGTACAAATCCTGCGGCGTGTCCCACATCACGGCAAAGCTGCCGGTGGAGGCACTGCTGTACAAGGTGCCGAGCACGCGACCGGTGTCGCTCACCGCACCGACGATGCCGCCCAGACTGTCCTGCGGCAGAATGCGTGGCAGATTGGTCCGAGTGCTGGATTCCGTGTCATACACAAACGGTGTCGGCACTCCGGAAAGACGCTGGCTGGAACCGATGTAGCGTCCACTTGGGCTGATGCGGCCTGCGTTCAATGAACCACCCGTAAAAGTGACCACCACGGTGCTGTAACCCGTGGCAGGGCTGCCGCTGAGCACCTTGCCCACGCCGCTGCTGTCCGTGACTAGAAGCATGGTGCCGTCGGCGGAGGCATCGACCACGTCACGCACTCCGGAGATCTGGCTCCAGGCAAGCGTGTTGAGATTCCAGTAGCCACCCTGCGCCAGGACGGGACCGCCGGGTCCGTCAGGATCCACGGTGCCGAAGGCATAGGCGCTGTCAGTCGTCAGCGCGGATGGGATGGCGCTCATGCTGACGTTTGAATCATACGGAGTCAGCAGCCGCACGGTGGTGCCGCTTGTCGCGCTATAGTACCATGGGACTATGCTCAGCTTGTTGCCCGTCGTCCATTTCTCATAGCCCACCGCATCGCCGCTATCGTTCACATCACGGCCCATGGAATAGGGATGCTTGCTGTCCAGCAGCGGCACATTCACGTTCACATCCGTGAGTGTGTTCATGACGAAGCCGTAGGAGTTCTTGGCCACGCGGATGCCGGTGATCCACCGTCCGTTCGGCGACATGTTGTAAAGGCAGGTGCCCACGCCGTTGTTTTCACCGCCAAGCACGTCACGTCCGAGACGTGTCACGAGGTAGGCGCCGCCGACGCTTTGATTGAGCGTCGTTGGGCAGTTGGTGACGGCGGCGGAAATGATGATGCTGCGAGTGATCGTCGTCTGGCAGGAGTTGGCGTCGGTGACTTGCACCGTGAGGGTGGAACTGCCCGCGACAGTCGGCGTACCGCTGATCGAGCCGGTGGAGGTGTTGAAGTTCAGGCCTGCGGGCATCGAACCGCCGGTGAGCGCATACGTGTAAGGGGCAGTGCCGCCTGCGGTGATGAAGGTCTGTGCGTAGCTGGAGCCCACCATGCCCACGGCCAGTGCGCCGGGGCTCACGCTGATGACGGGGCACTGCGGTGTGATGGTGTAGCTGAGCGAACTGACGCAGCCGTTTGCAGACGTGGCGCTGATGACAAAGGTGCGTGACACTGCATTCGTGGGCGTACCGCTCAGCACGCCGGTGCTCGTGTTGAAGGTCACTCCCGCTGGCAGCGTGCCGCTGACGAAGGCAAAGACATAGGGAGCGGTGCCACCGCTCGCGGACAGTGTTTGCGACGAGCTCGTGCCCACGGTCCAAGTCGTGGTGAGAGGAGACAGGGAGATGACGGGGCAGATTTTAAGGCTGATGACCTGGTCCTTGAGACAGCCATTGGCAGCCATGCTGCGAACCGTGAAAGTGCTGCCCGTGCCATTGGCCGTCGTGGGCGTACCGCTGATGACGCCGCTGCTGCTGAGCAGCAGCCCTGCTGGCAGAGTGCCGTTGCTGATTGAGTAAGTGTAGGGCGAGGTGCCGCCGCTGGAGGCGAGGGCCTGGCTGTAAAAGGTACCGACCGTGGCCAACGCCGCCGTGGTGGGCGTCACGCTGATGGCCGGGCAGACCTGCAGGGTCAGAGTCTTCGAAGCCTGGCAGCCATTGGCGTCCGTGGCGCGGAAGGTGAGGCTTGTGCCACTGGCATTGACGGCCGTGGGTGTGCCGGAAATCACGCCGGTGCTGCTGCCCAGGGTGAGGCCCGTCGGCAGTGTGCCGCTGGTCAGCGCCCAGGTGTAGGCGGCGCTGCCACCGCTGGCGGTCAGCGTCTGCGAGTAGGCTGTTCCCACAACACCTTGTGCGAGAGATGCCGGCAGGATGTTGATGGTGGGGCAGACGGGCGCAAGGGTGCAGGCCTGTGTTTTGGCGCAGCCATTGGCATCTGTGGCACGCACGGTGAAGGCTGCGGTGGTCGTGTTGTTCGGAGTACCGCTGATGACCCCAGCGGAGCTCAGCGTGGCCCATGCAGGCAGCGAACCACTGGCCAGCGTGAAGGCGTAAGGTGAAGCACCGCCGCTGGCAGAAACGGTCTGTGAATACGCGACACCCACCGTTGGCGTGGTCAGTGTCGTAGGGGCGAGTGTGATCACCGGGCAGACTTGCAACGCCAGAGTTTGTGATCCCTGGCAGCCGTTGGCATCATTGACCCGCACGACGATGGAGGTGGCTGGGCTGGCTGTTGCCGTTGGTGTGCCGCTGATGACTCCGGTGCTTGAATTGAGCGAGAGACCCGTGGGCAGCGTGCCGCTGATGAGCGTCCATGAGCTGTAAGGTGCGGTGCCACCGCTGGCGGCCAGTGACTGCGAGTAAGCCGTGCCGACGGTGCCTTGTCCGAGTGTGGTGGGGCTGATGGCGATCGTCGCGCAGGAAGGAGTGAGCGTGTAGGCGCGAGTGCCTTCACAGCCGTTGGCATCCGTGACGCCCAGCGTGAAAGTGGCCGATGTGGTGGTGGTCGGTGTGCCGCTGAGCACCCCTGCACTGCTCAGCGTGGCCCAGGTGGGCAGCGTGCCGCTGACCAGCGTGTAAGTGTAGGGCGCGGCACCGCCGGAAGACGTGACCGTTTGAGAATACGCCGAGCCCACCGTCGCCACACTCAACGTGGTGGGTGAAAGCGTGACCACGGGACAAATCTGCAGCGAGAAGGTTTTGGTACCCGCACACAAGTTGACGGTGCTGGTGGCTGAAATGGTGACATTGACCCCGTCGGCGTTGCTGGTGGTGGGTGTGCCGCTGAGGACGCCGCTGCCAGAGTTGAGGGACAGACCCGCAGGCAGTGTGCCGCTGGTGACCGACCAGGTGTAACTCCCTGATCCGCCGGAAGCCGTGAGCGTTTGTGAATAGGCACTGCCCACGGTGCCCAGCGGCAGCGTGTCATTGGCGATGTCGATGGCCGGGCAGCCCATGGCGAAGGTCATGGCCCGAGTGCCCTGACAGCCATTCGCATCTGTGGCGCGGATGGTGACGTTGCCGCTGGTCTGGCTGCTGGGAGTACCGCTCACCACACCGGAGGAAGCATTGAGAGAGAGCCCCGCTGGCAGCGCGCCACTGACCACTGCAAAGGTGTAGGCCGCCGCACCACCGGAGGCGGTGATGGTCTGCGAGTAGGCGACACCCACCGTACCCGAGGCTGGCGTGGCGGGAGAGAGGGTGATGGCAGGGCAGATTTTCAGCGTGATCGCGCGCGTGCCCTGGCAGCCATTCGCATCATTCACGCGGAAGGTGATCGTGGTGGCAGGACTTGCAGAGGCCGTCGGCGTGCCGCTGATGACTCCGGTGCTGGCGTTGAGAGTGAGACCTGCTGGCAACGCTCCACCTGTGACGGTCCATGTGCTGTAAGGAGCGATGCCGCCACTCGCGGCGAGCGTCTGCGAGTAGGCCGTGCCGACGGTGCCTGCGGCGAGTGAGGAAGGCGTGATGGTGATCGTTGGACACTGCGGCGTGAGCGTGTAGGCCAGCGTGGTCGTGCAGGCGTTGGCATCGGTGACGCGCAGTGTGAAGATGGCCGTGGTGGTGGTGTTTGGCGTGCCGCTGAGCACACCGGCGGAAGTCATCGAAGCCCAGGCGGGCAGTGTACCGCTGGCCAGTGTGAAGGTGTAGGGTGCGGTGCCGCCGCTGGCGGTGATGGTTTTCGAATACGACGTGCCCACCGTCGCCCCGGTCAGCGTTGTGGGTGAGAAGGTGATGACCGGGCAGATTTGCAACGTGATGGCGCGCGTGCCCTCGCAGCCATTGGCGTCATTCACCTGCACCGTGACCGAAGTGGACGGGCTTGCGGAAGCCGTCGGTGTGCCGCTGATGACACCGGTGCTCGCATTGAGCGTCAAGCCCGCTGGCAGCGTTCCTGCGGTGACGGTCCAGCCGCTGTAAGGCGCGATGCCGCCCGTGGCGGAAAGTGTCTGCGAGTAAGAACTGCCAACGGCGCCGGTGGCCAGCGTCGCAGGCGTGATGGTGACGGTCGGACAGACCGGTGTCACAGTGTATGCAAATGTGTTGGAGCAGCCATTGGCATCCGTGACGAGGACGGAGAAGCTGGACGCCGTGTCGCTGGTCGGCGTACCGCTGAGCACGCCTGCGGAACTCAGCGTGGCCCATGTGGGCAGCGTGCCACTGGCCAGTGTGTAAGTGTAGGCTGCAGCACCGCCGGAGGCGCTCAGATTTTGTGAGTAGGCCGTGCCCACGGTGGGTGTCGGCAGGATCGAGGGCGTGATCGAAATGATCGGACAAATTTGCAGCGTCACCACCTGCGTGCCCTGGCAGCCGTACGCATCATTCACACGCACCGTCACTGAGGTCGAGGGGCTGGCGGAAGCCGTCGGCGTGCCGCTGATGATGCCGGTGCTCGCATTCAGAGTGAGGCCTGAAGGCAGCGAGCCGCTGGTCACGGTCCATGAACTGTAAGCTGCGGTGCCGCCGCTTGCGCTCAGGGTCTGCGAGTAGGCGGTGCCGACCATGCCCGCTGTCAGACTGGTCGGCGAGATGCTGATCGTCGGACAGGCAGGAGTGACGGTGTAGGACTGCGTTTTCGTACAACCGGCGGCATCCGTGGCGCGCACGCTGAAGGTCGCTGCGCTGGCGCTGGTCGGGAGACCGCTGATCTTGCCACTGCTCGCAGTCAAAGTCAGTCCCGAAGGCAATGAGCCGCTGGTGATCGCCCATGTGTAAGGAGAGACACCGCCTGCTGCGCTGAGTGTTTGTGAGAAAGAGGTGCCGACCGTCGGCGTGTTGAGCGAGGCAGGAGTGACTGTCACCGCCGGGCAGGTCGGAGTCATGCTGATGGCCAGCGTTCCGGTGCAGCCTTTTGCATCCGTCGCGCGCAGCGTGAAGCTGGTGGCGCTGGCGCTTGTGACGGTTCCCGAGATGACGCCCGAGGTGGTATTCAGCGTGAGACCGGCAGGCAGCGCCCCGGTGGCCACCGCGTAGGTATAGGGTGCATTGCCGCCGCTGGCAGCCACTGTCTTTGAGTAAGCGGTGCCCACCGTGGGTGCGGGCAGAGTGCTCGGAGTCAGCGTGATGGTGCTGCAAGTCACATTGAAAAGATAGTCTTCCACCTCGCCCGGGCCGCTGGCTCCCGAGTGGCCGGGATTGGTCACGGCGGTGAGCCGGAAACGCGCGCCCAGACTGCCGACCGCTGCATTCGCGGGCACATTGAAGGTGTAGTTCTGGCTGACATTGTTCGTGCCACTGGGAATGATCACGTTGTTGATGATCTGGTCGCCGCTGTCTGTCAGTGATCCGTTGTTGCCGAAGTCGATCCAGCCGTTCAAGAAGGCGGGCGCACCGGAGGTGTTCGTCACTTTCACGGTCACACTCACCCCCGTGGCCCCCTGCACCGCGCTGGCTGGCAGCGTGACGCCGTCTTCGTCATCCGTCCATGCCAGGTCGTCCGCATTTGCCGCCGTGTTGAACGCCGCCGGAATGTCGTAATCAATGAGCGAACCCATGAATAGCGAGCTGAACACGGTGTCGCGTGCGACCGCGAATCCGGAATAGTCGCCAAAGTCATCCAGCACCTGCGTGAACTCATAGCGCATGGCACCGCCAGAGATGGCGTTTGATGCCATGCTGGAGGTGATGGTGGTGGCCACGGCGGTGGTTTTATCCAGCGAGTAGAGCGCGTTGCCAGCTTGCGCATACAGCGTGCCGTAACCGTCCGTGGACAGACCGAACACATCGGAGATGCTCGATCCGCTCGTGCTTTTGACCTGACCCACCAGCTGGGCGGCGGTGCCACCCTCCGGCACTTTGTACAAATAGAACGCGGTGAAGCCGCTGCCCGCCGTGGTGTAGTACAATTCATTCCCGATCCACGCCATGTCACCGGCACTGTTGAGCGCCTGGCCATTCGGAACCGTGGCCGGTGCGGTGAAGGCGATGCTCGTTGACGTATTGGAGCTGGTGCTCAGCGCGGAAATGTTAAAGGTGTAGATGTCGCCATTGCTGACGCTGCTGATGTAGGGTGTCCCGGCGGAGTCAAAGACCAGACCGTTGAAGCTGTTGCCGCTGAAACTCCCCAGCCTCGTCACCGCCCCTGTGCTCGGATTGATCTGATAGATGTTGGTGAAGTCGATGCCGTAGAGCACGCCGGAGGGTGACCACGCCAAGTCCGTCAGGTAGTGGGAGCTCGAGTCCCGCGTCTGACCGACGAGTGTCTTGGCTCCAGTGGAGACATCATAAGTCTCCAGATAGCCGGTGTTTCCATTGCCGGTGCTGACATACAGCAGGCTGGAGTAGCTGGTGCCGGAGGCCACCGTCATCAGATAGGACTGCGTGGCGGTGCAACCGTAGGAGTCGGTGACCTGGACCGTGAAGCTGGAGGTGCCCTTCGCCGTGGTCGTTCCGCTCAGCACACCCGCACTGCTCAGTGAGAGCCCCGCTGGCAGCGTGCCCGAGGAACGCGACCAAGTGAGGGGTGCATTCACGGAGCCCGACGTCGCCGTGGCCACCAGGGTGACATTGACCGCTGTGGACAGATCCCATGAACCCATGGCGAAAGGTGAGATGACGTAGCTGGTGCATGTCGGCGTAAATGTGTAAGTGCGGGTGCCGACACAGCCGTTTGCATCCACTGCCTGCACCGTGAAGGTCTGACTGTCTCCAGAGGTGGGCGTGCCGCTCAGTGCGCCACCCGAGCTCAGGGTCAGTCCGTCCGGCAGCGTGCCGCTGCTCACACTGAAGCTGTAGGGAGACGAGCCGCCGCTGGCACTGATCGTCTGCGAGTAGGCGGTGCCGACCGTGGCAGCGCCCAGAGTGGTGGGCCCCACCGTGATGGCCGGGCAGATTTGCACCAGATAATCTTCCACCTCACCATTGCCTTTCAAGCCGGTGGAGCCTGGACTGCTCGTTGAGGTCAGGCGCACACGCACGCCCACATCGCCGAGGGTGGCGCCGGACGGCACCGTAAAGGTGAGGGTCCTGTTGGAATTCGAGGTGCCGGTGGAGATCGTCGTGTTCGAGGCGATCTGTTCGCCGCTGTCGGTGAGCACCCCGTTGTTGTTGTAGTCGATCCACGCATTGAGGAAGACGGTGGCCCCGCTGGTGTTCGTCACCTTCACGACCATGCTGCCGGTGGTGCCCGTGACCAGACTGTTAGGCAGTGTCACGCCGTCTTCGTCATCGCTGCCCGTGATGTCGTCTCCCGTGGCGCTGGAATTGGCTGTGATGGACGTTTCACTGTCGGTGATCGCACCGATCCTGATGGTGCTCACCGTGGTGCTGCTGGCGCTGCCGAAACCGCTGTAGTCACTGAAATCCGTCGCGGCCAATGCCGCCATCGCCGAAGCCACAAACAGGGTGATACCCACCGTCAATGAGCGGTGGCCACGGGCACAACTCCCCCTCACCCACGCGGCAGCGCGGAGAATCGCGGCAGTTGAGTCGCCTGTTTCTTTAGAAACAGGCGAAGGACTGCTGTATCCCGGAGGAAGAACCATGTATTTATTGTGAATAAACCCAACTTAACCATACCGATTATAATTTCAATAGAAAGCGCGGAATTTATTTAACTTTTGCTAACCACCAGCCTTTTATCGCCCCCAAATTCGTAAAAAATGCGAACTCCGGCGCTCGACACACCTTCGATTGCCCTTATTCTCCGCGCCCCTCTCAAAAAGCGGCATTATGAGCAAAAAAATCGTCCTCGCATACTCCGGCGGCCTCGACACCTCCGTCCTTCTTTCCTGGATCAAGGAAACCTACAACGCTGAAGTCATCGCCTTCTGCGCCAACGTCGGTCAGGACGACGAGCTTAAAGGCCTGAACGCCAAGGCCAAAAAAACCGGTGCCTCAAAGATCTACATCGACGACCTGCAGGAAGAGTTCGCCACGGACTTCATCTTTCCGATGATCCAGGCGGGTGCCATTTATGAAGGCGAGTACTTTCTGGGCACCAGCATCGCCCGCCCCCTCATCGCCAAGCGCATGGTGGAAATCGCCAAGGCTGAAAAGGCAGGCTTCATCGCCCACGGTGCGACTGGCAAAGGCAACGACCAGGTGCGCTTTGAGCTCACCGCTGCCGCCCTGGCCCCCGAGATCGAAACCATCGCCCCGTGGCGCGACGAGCGCTTCCGCACCCAGTTCCCGGGCCGTGCCGAGATGATCGCCTACTGCGAAGAAAAGAAGATCCCGGTGCAGGCCAGCGCCAAGAAGCCCTTCTCGATGGACCGCAACCTCCTGCACATCAGCTATGAGGCGGGCATCCTCGAAGACCCGTGGTTTGACGCGAGCGATCCGAAGCACAAGGGCTACTTCAACACGCTCTCCGTCTTCCCTGAAGACGCACCGGACAAGGCCGAGACGGTCATCCTCGAATTCGAAAAGGGCAACTGCATCGCCGTCAACGGCAAGCTGCTTTCCCCACTCGGCGTCATGAAGCTCCTCAACAAGCTCGGCGGCAAGCACGGCGTCGGCCGCGTGGACATGGTGGAAAACCGCTTCGTCGGCATGAAGAGCCGCGGCGTGTACGAAACCCCCGGCGGCAGCATCCTCCACTTCGCTCATCGCCAGATCGAAAGCCTCACCATGGACCGCGAAGTCATGCACCTGCGTGACAGCCTGATTCCGAAGTACGCCACTCTGGTTTATAATGGCTTCTGGTATGCGCCGGAACGCCTCGCCCTCCAGGCCCTCGTCACCGAGAGCCAGAAGAAGGTCAGCGGCACCGTGCGTGTGAAGCTCTACAAGGGCAACATCATCCCTGCGGGGCGCAAGAGCCTCTTCAGCCTGTACAACCCACAGATCGCCACAATGGAGGCCGATCCGACGAAGGCCTACAATCAAGACGACGCGACCGGGTTTATCCGGTTGAATGGTCTGCGTCTGCGGACTGGGGCGATCCGGGACCGGAAGAAGTAAGACGGTTTCGCGAGTTTCGACTTAGCTTATCAACGCGCCGAAGGGGTTCCTCTTCGGCGTTGTTGTTTTTGGAGCAGTCGAAAAGTCAGATACACCACGGTAATGAGTGCTGCGAACAGCCTCCAATCAAGGTCAACCCCTGCCCTTCTCCCACCGACCGTCAATTGCACTCTTTTCCCTAAAACACGTTGCTCGTTAATACCCACATCGGACAGCCGGCCTACGACTTCAATGCGAAATTCAGTGTCTGCCATCCGCCACTCCAGATCAAAGTAGCTAGGGATATACGGCTTTGCAGCCTTCGCAGTACCGCACAACATCACAGCCAGTATCAGGGACAATGCGTTAAGAAGCGGCTTCGTCATAGCCTTCGTTAGGGGGTTAGAGCACTGACAGCGCCCCCTCTCACCACAGCATAAACCCCGCCTCACCGGCGCGGCGGATGCGGGCGCTGAAAAGCACAAAGAGCGCCCCGACGACGTAGGTCAGATTGGCCATTCCCACCCAGAGGGGAATGACGGCATGCGGCACCAGGGCGGCGCGTGGCTCGGCGGTGTTCGGCAGGACGCGGCTGAGGAAGTACAAGCCCGCTGCTGATGCGGAAAGAAACACCAGAGCCAGCAGCCAGCGGCAGGACTGCCGCCCGTTCATAAAACCATACATCACCACCAGGCTGAGGGCATACCAGACCAGGGAGCCGGCAAACCAGCTAAACACCTCATGAAACAAAAACAGTGTCATCACCACCGCGCCAAAAATCATGTGTGTCCACATGAGCTTGCGCGTGAAGTCGATTTCTTCACGGCACTTGGCGCCACGGCGGTGCTGCACATCAAGCATGGAAAATCATTGGGGGGAGGTTTCGTCCATATTGTCTTTGATCAGTACGACAGATTTGGGGGCAAAGCTCAACCAAGCACTCTTCTTAGCAAGTTTACGGCCACAATCCAGACATAGATTGGACGTGACCAGCACATTTGTCACCACGCCCGTACTCCACACTGCGGCGGTGGAGAGCCCGGAAAACGTATTGCCAGTGAGGATCAGTCCATTGACTCCGCCTTCCACCAGAACGCCTGCTCCGGCATCCACTCCCATCGGCACCTTGGCCTCAGCTGGGCGCTTGTCCTTCCCTGCGCCGATGTAGCTGTTGCAGAAGGTGTTGCCGCTGATGGTGTTGCGCTCCGACTCCTTCCCCACCCGCACGGAAAACTCATGCGCGAGGACGAAGGTGTTCGCGCTCAGCGTGCAGCCGCAGGCATCGCGCAGGTCAATGCCGCCCTTGAGATGATGGGCGATCACGTTCGAGCTGAGCGTGATGCCGTAGCAGTCGCGGTCCAGAATGATCGCCGTGCCGTTGCACTCTTCGATCATGTTGCCGCTGAGGACTGAGCCGTAGGTGTTTTCGATAACGACACCGTTGCCGAGGTGGTCGTCGATGTTGTTGCCGTTCATGCACAGGTTGAAGGCGTCATAGCAGCGCAGCGCGTCCTGATTTTCTTCAAAGTGGTTCGCGTTCACCACGATGTCATGGCCACCGTGGATTTCGATGCCACTTTTTTTGTTGTAGGTGATGATGCAGTCGGCCACGCGAGGGTCTTCCGTGCAGTTCACCATGTGGATGCCGTGGCCGCCATGGTGGTCGATGGAGACCCCTTCAAAATAGATTTCCTGAATGCCTTCGGCAAAGATGCCGTCGCCGCTTTTTTCATTGCCGCTGACGCGCAGGTCCGCCATCTGCACGCGCCAGAGCTGCGCTTTTTTGTCCGTGTCCAGATTCGGCGGGCGCAGGATGAAGGCCGGCTGGCCTTTGTCGTTCTGATTGATGATGTGCGTGGCTGCGCCACTGCCGACGACCCGCGTTTCCGCGGTCTTCACGCGCAGAGGTTCTGTGATCACATAATTGCCAGGTGGAATGGTCACGAGTCCCCCGCCCTCCGGCACGGCATCCAGCGCGGCTTGCAGGTGCGGGTATTTTCCAGCATCAACCGCCATCGGGGTGGCGATTTGCGCCTGTACGACAGCTGCCAAGAGGCAGAACGAGCAAAAAAGAGACTTCATCCTCTCACAAACGCTCCCTGTCCTCCGCTTTCATCGCACTTTCCACCTGCAAAAGACCTCCATCACGCCACGTTTGACTTTACCACCCATGATCAAACGCCTCACGCTCCTGTTTGTCGCTGCTCTGTCGCTCTCCGCCTATGCGGAGCCGAAGAAGCTCCTCGTTGTCACTGTCACCACTGGCTTCCGTCATTCCTCCATCGAGACCGCCGAGAAAGTGCTCGCTGAACTCGGCGCCAAGTCCGGTGCCTTTACCGTCGATTACATCCACCAGCCGGAAGGTCAGCCGAAGAATCCCGGCAAGGCACCGGTGAAGGGAGAGAAGGAAAGCGAAGAATCCTTCAAGGCGAAGGCAGAAGCCTTCAGCAAGGCTTCTGCAGATTTCAATGAAGCCAACAAAATCTGGAACGACAAAATCGCCGCCTACATGGCTGACAAAATGGCGCTCGATAAAATCAAAGGCTACGACGGCTTCGTCTTCGCCAACACCACGGGCGACCTCCTTCTCCCTGACCGCGACGGCTTCATCAAGCTGATCGAAGGCGGCAAGGCCTTCATCGCCATGCATTCCGGCTCCGACACCTACCACCCCTTCCGTGGCTACATCGACATGCTCGGCGGCGAATTCGAAACCCACAAATCCCAGGTGGAAATCCAGCCAGTGGTTCATGACCCTGCGCATCCCATCACCAAGACCGTTCCCCTCGGCTGGAAAGTCTTCGACGAAATCTACATCATCAAGACCTTCGACAAAGCCAAGGTCCACGGCCTCCTCGGTCTGAACTCCCATCCGAATCTGGAGCAGATGAAAGCGGAAGCCGCCCAGCGGAAAGAAAAAAACATCGAAGACCCCAAGAAGGATGCCGACCTGAAGGATGTCGAAGCCCAAAAAGGCCGCTACTACCCCGTCTCCTGGTGCAAGGAATTCGGTGCCGGCCGTGTCTATTACAACTCCCTCGGCCACCGCGAAGACGTCTGGGATCCGACCTGGAAAGCCGACACCAAGGACCGCAAAAACAGCCCCGAGATCGCCGAGACCTATCAGGAAATGATCCTCGCCGGCATCAAGTGGGCCCTCAAACTCGAAGAGGGCGTTTCTACTCCGGGGAACATTCCTTGAGGATGAAGTGAGTTTCGTTCAAGCTTGGGCGCTGTGAAAACACAGCGCCTTTTTAATTTAAACTTCCAGCCTTCCAGAACGAGCCAAGGCTCATCACTACTTTAAGACCTGTCGGCTGATCGAGCTATGCCAAGTCAAACTGCACGTGGATGTAGTCGAGCACGGAGGGGCAGTTAGGTTCGAAGGGATGCGGGCGGGCGGAAGAGATGGCGATGACGTCGCTGCCTGCGCGGAGCCCGGCTTCGATGCCCGCAGGGGCGTCTTCGAAGACGAGGCATTGGTCGGCGGTGGTACCAAGGAGGCTGGCGCCTTTGTTGTAACCTTCGGGATCAGGCTTGCCGCGGGTGACATGCTCTGAATTGATCATAAACGCGGGAATGGGCAGGCCGGCGGCGGCGAGGCGGCGCGTGGCGAGGGCGCGGCTTGCGGAGGTGACGACGGCCCAGCGATCACTTGGAAGGCGCGCGAGAAGTTCTGCGGCACCCGCGATAGGAACGATGCCGTCGGTGTCGGCAATCTCGAGGGCTTCGATCTTCCGGGCTTCCGCTTCCACATCCATGCCAGGGATGGCAAACTCTCGCACGGTGTCGATGGTGCGACGCCCGTGGCACACTTTCATGACCGGGGCGGAATCACGCCCGTATGCGGCGGCCCAGTTCCGCCAGACGCGCTCCACGGCAACGTGGGAGTCCAGCAAAGTGCCGTCCATGTCGAACAAGATGGCACGGTAGGGGCGTTTAAGGTGGAGGATGGGAGAAGACATGGGTGGAACCGGCCCGACTACTTTCACAATCCCGAAACAGCCGCAGCGGCCACTTCGGCGCGTTTGTCTTTGCTGAAGCGGACGTCCTCGGCGCGCTCAATGAAGATGGTGTCTTCGCAGATGTTCTTGGCGTGGTCGCCGACGCGTTCGAGGAAGCGGGCCACGAAGATGAGGTGGATATAGCCTTCCAGTTCCGCGTGGTGGGATTCCATCACGGAGATGATTTCTCGGTCGAGGGATTTTTCGGCGGCATCAAGTTCTTTGTCCAGCAGACGGGCGGCGGTGGCGGCGTCGGGGTCGGCATTGAGAAAGGCCTGCAGGCTGAGGTCCAGGTTGCGGTCACACAGCGAATAGACGGGCTGGATGAGCTTGATCTCGGGGAACTCGGGCAGGTTGTTGATGATGCGCGCGCGTTTGGCGATGCTCGATGCCTGGTCGGCGATGCGTTCGAGATTGTTCGCGACGCGGATGGTGCCCATGACCTGCCGCAGATCGTGCGCGGTGGGCTGGAACTTCACAAGGATCTGCATGCCGTGCTTATCGACGTTCTTTTCGAGCTCGTTGACGTCCTGGTCGGCGGCGATTGCGGCATTGCAGAGGTCGGTGTCGCGCTCCAGCAGCCCGCGCATGGCACTGGCGAGGTTCTTGCGCGCCATGCTGGCCATGGCGAGGACATCGCTGCGCAGCTTGTCGAGCGAATGGTTGAAACTGGAGAGGATGTGATCTTGCATGGGATAAGAATGAATCAATGTGACAGTTTCGCTACATTGGAATTGCAGAAGATTCGGAAGGCGACGGTTCTTCCTCCGCCTCGGCCATCGCGCCTTTGGGATCGCGATTGGTGCGCAGGCAGAACTCGGGGTAGTTTATGATCTCAAAGCTGCCGTCGAAATTTTCCACGATTGCGGTCATGGACTCCACCCAGTCACCGGAATTGAGGTAGTGCGTGGTGCCGACCATCTTGTTGTCCGCCTTGTGGATGTGGCCGCAGATGATGCCGATGCAGCCGCGCTGTTTGGCGAGGTTTTGCAACTGGTCCTCATACTTGCCGACGGCACCGATGGTGGACTTCACCTTCTGCTTGACCCAGGCGCTGAAGGAGAAGGGCTCCTTGCCCCGCAGCCGGCGATAGGTGTTGTAGAGACGATTGATGCGCAGGAGGAAATTGTAGCCCAGGCCGCCGAGCTGCGCGAGCCAGGCGTGATTGGTGCTGACGGCGTCAAAGCCGTCTCCATGCACCACGAGGTAGTCGCCCGCCGGCGTGTGGTGGATGTGCTCGTCGGTGATGATGAAGTGCTCAAACTGGATGGGGATGAAGCGATCCAGCACGTCATCATGGTTGCCACGCAGGTAGATGATCTCGGTGTTTTCCTTCTCCATCTTACGCAGGACGGTGCGGATGAAGTTGGTGTGCCCCTTGTTCCAGCCGCCCATGCGGCGGAGATGCCAGGCGTCGATGATGTCGCCATTGAGCACCAGCTTGTCGCAGAGGCAGTTGCGCAGGAAGTGGGAGGCCTGCGCGGCTTTGCTGTCGGGCATGCCGAGGTGGACGTCGGAGATGAAGATGGTTTTGAACCGCAGCTTCGACTTGCCGGTGGCGGGATTTGGAATTGGATCTTCAGCTGACATCACTTCAAGACAGGCATTGCATGCATCACGGATGCCAGTTCGTGTTCAAATTGTTCAATCACACGCTCCCAGCCCAGGTCAAAGGCCGACTGCCGGGCGGCAAAGCGCAGCGGCTCATGCTGCCAGGCGGCGGCAGCCAGGCGGGTCTGCGTGAGGAAGGCAGCCTCTTCATTGAAGGGCGCGAGCCAGCCGTTTTCACCCGTGCGGATCAGCAGGCGCGGAGCGGCGTAATCATACGCCACCACGCCCAGCCCGGAAGACATGGCCTCCAGCACCACGTTGCCAAAGGTTTCCGTGATGCTTGGAAAGAGGAATATATCCCCCGAAGCGTAGTGCGCGGCCAGATCCACCCCCATGCGTGGACCGGCGTAGTGAAACTCGGGGCGCTCCTCCTTGAGCGACTCCAGACGCGGGCCATTGCCCACAATGACCATGCGCGCCGTGGGCTGCTCCTGCTTAAACACATCAAAGGCGCGCACGACGAGTTCCAGATTTTTTTCCGCCGCCACGCGGCCCACGTAGATGACCACCGGGGAGGACTCATCCGCGCCCCAGCTCTGGCGCAGGGCTGGATCCCGCCGCTGCGGGTCGAACAGCTCGGTGTCCACCCCCCGCCCGAGGACGCCGACGTTTTGGATGCCCCAGCGCTCCAGCATGGCGGCGGTGTCCACGGAAGGGGTCAGGGTGCGGGCGGTTTGATTGTGGATGGTACGCAGCACCCCCTGGGCCACGGTTTCCAGGCCGGGCAGGTGGTAGTCTTCCAGGTAGTTTTGAAAATTCGTGTGGAAGCCGGACACCACCGGGATGTCGCGCCGCCCGGCCGCACGGATGGCGGAGATGCCCATGAGTGTCTCCGTGGCCACGTAGAGCACATCCGGCCGGAAGGTGTCAAAGAGCTCCAGCATCTGGCGGATGGAGGCAAAGCCAAAGCGCAGCCCCGGATAGCCGGGCAGCGGCATGGAGTGCATCACATGCCGTTGCAGCCCCTCCTCAGACTCCACCGTGGTCACCACCTCCACCACATGCCCACGGCGCACCAGACCCGCCCCGAGGGTGTGCAGCGTTCGTGCCACGCCATTGATGTCTGGCGGATACGTGTCTGTAACGATGAGGACCCTCATGATGGGAGATAATGAACGAAAGCTGGATGAAGCGCATCTGGGAATACAGTCCAACTTTGTCACCGTGACGAATCCGTCACAATTGATGAATTCCCCTCACACGGGGGACTTGCCATGTGACAGCTTCGTCACCATCATGAATTTGCCGATGGGGCAGCCACGTCACAAACACCCAACATGAGCAAGATATTGATCGTCGAAGATGAATCGGACATCGCAGAACTCATCTCCCTGCATCTCAGCCGAGAGGGGCATGAGGCGGTCTGCATCGGCAATGGTCTGCAGGTCATGCCTGCCGTGCTGGCCCAGCAGCCGGAACTTATCGTGCTGGACATCATGCTGCCAGGCCTGGATGGCATGCAAATTTTCAAGCGCCTGCGCGCGGACACCCGCACCGCCACCATTCCCGTCATCATCCTCACCGCCAAAGGCCAGGTCACCGACAAGATCGCCGGGCTGGAACTCGGCGCGGATGACTACCTCACCAAGCCGTTCAGCCCACGTGAGCTCTACCTGCGCATCACCGCCGTGCTGCGCCGCGTGAAGAAGGTCACCCATGTGTCGGAAATTCAGCGCGGCCGCTTCATGCTGGACCGCAAAAACATGAAGCTCTTCCTGGACGGCACGGCCCTGGACCTGACGACCATCGAGTTCAAGCTGCTGACCACCCTCATGGAAAACGACACCGCCATCCACAGCCGTGCCGATCTGCTGCGCGATGTGTGGGGCTACAACAGCGACGTCGCCACCCGCACCCTGGACACTCATATCAAGCGCCTGCGTGAAAAACTCGGTGCAGCCGGCGAACATATCGTCACCATTCGCGGCACCGGCTTCCAGTTCCAGACGGAACTCGCCGCCACCCAGCCTGCATGACCCCTCTCTCTCTTTTCCTCGCCCTGATGCTTGGCATCTGCCTCTTTGCCTGGGCGCGGCGTGAGAAGTACTGGACGAAACGCTGGGAAACCGTGGCCAAAACCCTCGGACTCAGAAAGCGTGATGCCGCCCTGCTTCAGGAGCATGCCGCTGCCGTCTTCCTCGCCCGCCAGCATGCCGAGCAGCAGGCGGAGCAGCGGCGCGTGTTTGAATCCCTGCTCGATGAAATCAGCCAGGGACTGGTGCTGGTGGATGAAAACCTGCGCATCCGCTATGCGAATGCGCCTTTGAAAAAACTGCTCCACCGCAAGGAGATCCATGCCGGACGCCACCTCATCGAGGATGTGCGCGACCACCAGATCTCCGACCTCGTGCAAGAATCCATCACGGAAAAACGGCACACCACGCGCCGCATTCAGATCCTGCCCTCGGACGTGGGAGCCGGGGCCAACCTGGGCGGGCGCTATTTCATCATCGAAGCAGCGCCGCTGGCTGCCGACGTGGGCGGCGGTGCCTGGCTCATGCTTCAGGATGTGACGGAGTCCGCCATGACCGAGCAGATTCGCCGGGATTTCGTCGCCAATGCCTCGCATGAACTGCGCACGCCTCTCACGCTCATCAACGGCTACATCGAAATGCTGCAGGACGACTCCACCAAGGCGTCCCCGACGATGAAACGCAGCCTGGATGTGATGGAAAAGCATGGCAAGCGCATCGCCCGCATCATTGAGGACATGCTGGCCATCTCACGGCTGGAGGACGCCAGCAGCTCCCTGAACAAAGAACCCTTCGATGTAGGTGCCTGCGCGAAGGACGCCGCCGACCACCTGGCGCCGATGCTCGAGGGCCGCGATGCCCGCATCGAGGTGGATTTCCCCAAAGACGGTGGGCTGCTCACCGGCGACCGCTTTTACTGGGACCAGGTGTTCACCAACCTGATCGAAAACTCCATCAAGGAGAACACCAAGCCGGGGCTGGTCATCCGTGTCTCAGGCACATGGGAGGCCGAAACCTGCACGCTCAAGGTCAGCGACAACGGCATCGGCATCCCCGCGCACGATCTTCCCTTCGTCTTCAAACGCTTCTACCGTGGCAACAAGCACCACTCCTCGCAGATCAAAGGCACCGGGCTGGGCCTTTCCATCGTGAGGCGGGCGGTGGAGGCGCATGGCGGCACGGTGGAGCTGACCAGTTCCCCGGGAATCGAGACCACTTTCACGATGCGTCTGCCTTTGCAGCATACGAAGGCTTGAGCCGGAGCGTAGTCTGTGGTTAGAACCCCCTGTGGAAGACCCCTTTGGCCATCGCATTTCCTACCTGCGCGTTTCCGTCACCGACCGGTGCAACGAACGCTGCCGGTATTGCATGCCCGAGGAGGAGCAGGCCTGGTTCGCCAAAGATGAGACCCTGAGCTATGACGAACTCCTGCGCACCGTGCGCGTGGGCGCCACGCTGGGGATCAAAAAAATCCGCGTCACCGGCGGCGAGCCCCTCACCCGCCCCGGTGTGGCAGGTTTCTGCGCGGATCTCGCCCAAATCCCCGGCATCGACGACATCGGCATCTCCACCAACGGCACCCTCCTCGCCAAGCTGGAAGACGGCGTAACGATGGCTGAGCGCCTGGTGAAAGCGGGCGTGCGCACCGCCAACATCTCGCTCGATTCACTCGACCGCGAGGCTTACCAGCGCACCACCAGCCGCGACCTCCTCCCCCGCGTGCTCGAAGGCATCGACGCCGCCATTGCCGCCGGCTTTAAGTCCATCAAGTTCAACTCCGTCCTCATGAAGGGCCAGACCGAGCGCGAACTGCCAGCCCTAATCGACTTCGCCCGCGAAAAAAACGCCCTGCTGCGCTTCATCGAGCTCATGCCCGTCAGCACCCAGGATGTGCTGAGCGAGGACAACTTCCTGCCCATCGCCACAGCCAAGAAGCTCGTCGAGCAGACCACAGGCCCGCTCACTCCCCTGCCCGAGTTTCGCACGAACGGCCCGGCGGCTTATCATCTCATCCCTGCCACCGGGCAGAAGATCGGCTTCATCGGGGCGATGACGAATCTGCACTTCTGCGAGAACTGCGACAAGCTCCGCCTCACCTGTGATGGCAAGCTCCGCCCCTGCCTCGGCAGCTACCTGGAATTTGATATCCGCAGTGTACTGCGCGGAGGTTGCAGCGATGCGGAGCTTGCGGCGTTTTTTCGGAACGTGGTGGCGCGGAAGCCCAAGGAGCATGACTTCCGGCACAACTACCAACCGAACCGCCGGATGATCGCGATTGGGGGGTAAGTGGAGTGGAGTGATGAATGGCAGCAGAAAAGGCTGAATCCGAGGGCCTCAAGCGCCCCGTCTGAATATGTCAAATCCACTTGACCATATAGATAGGAGAGGCAATTAACCCTTTATCTGTTAATCCACTATGATTGCACCATAGCAAGGATGGTCTTCACCCCTAATTTCATGGCTAAATGGATCAAAACGACTATCGGTTTTGTGATCTTGTTGGGATTTATATTAACCACCGTTTTAAGTATATATTCAAACTATGAGGAGCTCATGAAATTCAAGTCCGACGCGCATGAAGCGGCTCACCAATTGTGGAAGAGAGGTCCTTGGCTCGTCACTATTATAGTCGGGGGCATTACAGGGACAGTTATCGCAATTCTATTTTGGTTTTGGGCGAACGAGCCGCCTGTGAAATCAGAGAAAGAACAGCCCCCAACGTTGGCGCTTGATCCGCAAATATCTTCTGAGATCAACCGCCTTGAGTTCGCGCAGGTGCGAAGCAGGCCCGTGAGGGTCGTGGAACTGTTCTTCAAATTCGACCGAGAATACACCCCAGCTGAGGTGGGCCATTTTCGTGTCCTTGTCGAGATACTCGGTTCGCACACAAGTGGTATACCAGCATTGCGAGTCTTCGGGAGAGACGGTTATCAAGTCCGCCACACTAAAGGGGGAGATGTCCAGCTCTGGGGTTATCGAGTGTTCGCTTGCGGTTCAGAACCTGACGAAGTGCTTCCAGTTGTCACACAAATGTTGTCGCGCAACAATACTCCTCTCTCAGATGCCATCCGGGTGACGCAGGAGCTCTTTGGTAAGGGCCCCTTTCAATCCCTTGGGGCATTCGATGGCAAACACACGCGGTTCTTTGTCACGGAGCCATTGGCCGAAAAGATTGTGTATTTTGGTTTGAGACTCGACAACTACGTGGTGATGGGCGTTCCGATAGAGCGGATTCACATAAAAAAGAGCGCCGCTCTGAAACCCCTGCCTCAAGAAAATACCGGAATCACCGAAGATGAGGCGAAAATTGCGTGGATTGAGTTGAGTTTCAAACCGTATGATCTTGGAATAAACCACCCACCGTTCGCACCCCCCATGAGGCTTGATTTTGATAGATTCACGCCGGAGAAGGTTTCGACCGCATTGGGGAGTGGCTGGCCGCCTATTACAGTTCCAGCAAAAGACCCCAAGGAAGTGTGGCCAGAATAGTCCGTCTGGGCTGCTATTGGCTTTCGCATAAATGCCGTCCCGTGTGAACACTTTGGGTTGCTGGTCTTGAGCAAGACTTAAAGCACAGCGTTACCGTCGCCTTTTGCTCTGGCGTGGGTTTTCATCCTACGTCCACGAGCGCCCACCAAAACCCTTTCCTGAATACCGGCTCAGAGTTATGCAGAGGTCCGATTCTATAAGATGATGTGCCACCTTGAGAATGGAAGCATCGTGACAGCCTGCCCGTCTGTGAGCGGGAGACAACGCTACTTAGTTCGGTGCAGCCGGAGTCGGTCGGTTTGGCTTAGCAGGTTTTTATGTTGATAAAATCTAGTGCGCCAAACACACCCAACGGTAGGAGTCGCGCTCATTGCACCTCACGGCCTCAGCCTACGAAAGAACAAATGCAGAGTAAAATTCTTCTTTAACTACAGATGGACATCCCTAGCATCAAGCTAATTAGGAGCCCACTGACACACCTCAACCGCAAAGGCGAAGCCGCCATGGTCGATGTTTCCTCCAAGCCATTCATGCCGACATCTTTTCAGTCGCACCAACTAAGCTTTCGAACAACGCTGGCCTCATCGCGATGGCTGGCAGGCCGGCAACGATCTATGCAGTCGATCCGAATGCAGCGAGCGGTGAGACAGGGGCCAGTAATCAACTTTCCCGAGGCTCGTTCGGATAGGCCAATCGCATCACCAACGGCGCACCACGCAAAAACCACCAAGCAAGGATGAACGGCCAGATGATTCCGACAATGGTTTGAATGAGCGCCCACAGGCTCAATGTCGCGATACGATCCACCATTTTGAAAAGGCCGCCAGGAAGGGCGGACAAGGCATGATAAAGGAAGATCAACCCCGCCAGGCGGAGTGCGAGAGCAAATAGCTGCGGTGCTTTCATAAGAGTGGAAGATTGAACGGGTGAATCAAAATGCAGGAGCTGTTTATTAGCAACGTGAGTTCTGCAAAGAAGAGACGCAGATTTCCATGCTTCAGGTCAAGGGAGCAGGGTTAAATCGAGGTGCGGAGAAAATTGCGCCTGCTTTTCAACATAGTGGACTACAGCCCACGTCCAAAGGCCCCTAAGCGCCGCCTTCACCTGCCCCTCAAACCAGCCCCGTATGCATCTGCGAAAAGCCGGGACGCAGCAAGAAGCCGACGTGTCATCTCGAAGAGGAAACAAAAGAAAGATCAGAATGCAGAATGACGAATTGTTTCCAATCCTGCCTTCCGTGACGTAATCACTGCTCATTCGTCATCACACCACTCCATCGTTCCGCTCGTCCCATCTGCAATTTTCAGTTTTCAATTCTCAGTTCCCAGTTTTCAGTTTCTCCATCCCACAGCGCCCTGCGCACACGCCATGATCGAGGACGAGTAGGAGAACGAGCACGAGGACGAACCTGACACCCCACTCCCTCCATTCTTGAGCTCTTACTCCCACGCCGCCCTCATCATCGTCGGTCACGGTTCCACCACGAACCCGGACTCCAGCGCCCCGACGCACCTGCACGCCGACTCCATCCGCCGCCGTGGCCTCTTCCGTGAAGTCGCCTGCTGCTTCTGGAAAGAAGAGCCGAACATGAGCGAGGTGTACGAGATGGTGGACAGCGAGGTCATCTACATCGTGCCGAATTTCATCAGCGAAGGCTACTTCTGCCAGCAGGTGCTCCCGCGCGAACTTCAGCTCGACGGCCCCACCACGCACCGCGATGGCAAAACGATCCATTACTGCGATCCCGTGGGCATCCACCCCAACATGACGCGACTGCTGCTGCAGCGTGCCGATGAAGTCGCGCCGCACGTGCCACGTGAGCAGACCAGCCTCGTCATCGTCGGCCACGGCACCAGCCTCAACGAGAACTCCACCAAGGCCATTCAAGATCAGGTCGCCCTCATTCGCAGCGGCCACTACGGCTTCGCCGAAGTCATCGACGCCTACATGGAGGAAGCCCCCTTCGTTGCGGAATGGGCCAAGCTCACCACCGCGCCGAATGTCGTCGTCGTGCCCTTCTTCATCGCCGACGGCCTGCACAGCTTTCAGGACATCCCCGTGCTCCTTGGCATGCGCGAGGAAGTCGGCGAGGCGCTGAGCGAGAGCGGCGTCTTCCATCAAAATCCGCACCATCTCCAGGGCCGCCAGATCTACTACAGCGGCGCCATTGGCACCGAGCCCCTCATGGCAGACGTCATCCTCGATCAGGT
>DLGZ01000054.1:126188-142958 GCA_002482965.1 Verrucomicrobiaceae bacterium UBA7681
TCCGGCCTCGATGAAATCGGCGAGATCGTGATCACCACCAATCCCGACGGCACCTACTCGCTCTGCCACATCGCAGATCGCGGCAAAGCCGACCTCCAAGTCCACCACGAAGCGCATGAGGCCCTCTTCATCGCCCGCAACGATGCCAGCGGCACCTTCCGCCCGCTCCACTCCGCCCCCACCCTGAATCGCGGCTGGCGGCTCGATCTCACCGACCTCGACGAACTGCGCCTCGCCCTCGATTTCTTCTACCCCGCCGCCATCGGCATGGCGCGTGCATTGGAGCAGGAAAAACTCACCGCCGTCCCGCTGCGCGATCTCCTCGGCCGCCAGACCGGCATGTACCGCTTCGTCAACACCATCACCGATGATCAGGCCCACGCGCTCATCGGCAAGACCTGCGCGAATACGAAGTGCCTCCGCCGCATCCTCTGGCCCCTCACCGCCACCCAGCCCATGGCCGGAGCCGCCGCCGCCAAAACGCAGCCCAATCACGCCCCCAACGCCATGCCCCTGCTCTGCATTGAAGCCTGCACGCACGTGGTGTCAGCAGCGCGCAAAGTGGCACGGGAGAATCATGAGGCGAATGCGGCGAAGAGTGCTGTTTGAGCACGCCACATCCCCGCACCATTGACTCAGAAATCTTCCGCCTTGTGCACCGCGACGCCATAGTACGCACAAACTTTGGCGGCGGTGTCAAAGCTGATGACCGAAGTGACACAGGCGAATGTCTTGAACTTGATCAGCGTGCAGATCAGTCGGTACGGCTTCACCTGCAGCAGGTGGGCCAGAGCCCCCACCGTCACCAGGCCTGAGATCGTGATGCAGACAGGCCGGGCGGACTCCGAAGCAGACCCGGAAGCATGCGCTTTCAGCACAGAGCCACCGCTCGCAGCCTGCTCCTGCAGACGGATCACGTCATTCAGATCCTGGCAGCCCTCCGGCAGCAGGTAGCGCGGCTTTTCGGCATCTGAAAGCGTCAGGTCTTCGTCCACAGTCCATTCATAGCTCATTTAGGTTCTTTTTCCAGCCCCTTGAGACACGGCCCCTGTTTGACTTCCATTGTTTGGAATCCCGAACCAATTCCACCCAAGAGTGTGGATTGACAACCGCCCCCCCGCGCTCTATCCCGCCCCATGCGCATCCGCTCATTCAAAGGTCTCGTCCCCACCCAGAAAAACGCCCCCGAAGTCGCCGCCGTCCCTTATGACGTGGTGAACCGTGAGGAAGCCGCCGCCCTTGCCAAGGACAAGCCCTTCAGCCTGCTCCACGTGGACCGCGCCGAGATCGACCTCGATGCAGAAATCGACCCCTATTCCGCCCCCGTTTACGCCAAGGCCCGCGAGAACTTCGACCGCCTGCAAAAAGACGGCATCCTGGTGCGCGAAGGCAAGCCCTGCATGTACCTCTACCGCCAGGTCATCGCCGGCCACAGCCAGACCGGCCTCGTCACTGTCTGCCACACCGAGGACTACGAGAAGGACATCATCAAGAAGCACGAGAAGACCCGTCAGGACAAAGAGGACGACCGCACCAATCTCGTCGATTCCCTCAATGCCAACACCGGCCCCATCTTCCTCACCTACCGCCAGCGTCCCAGCATCAGCGCTCTCATTGAGAGTTTCATGCAGACCGAGAAGCCCATCAACGACTTCACCGCCCCCGATGGCGTGCGCCATCAGCTCTGGCGCCTCTCCCTGGGCCTCTGCGTTTCTTTGACCGGCCTGTTCGAGAGCCAGGTCCCTTGCGCTTACGTGGCAGACGGCCATCACCGCGCGGCCAGCGCCTTCCGCGTCAGCAAGCTACGCCGCGAGGCCAACCCGAACCACACCGGCGAGGAAAACTACAACTGGTTCCTCAGCGTCCTCTTCCCCGGCAACGAACTCAAAATCCTGCCCTACAACCGCGCCGTCAAAGACCTCAACTGCAATGACCGCGAGGAGTTCATCAAGAAGGTCGGCGAGATCTTCACCCTCAAGCCCACCACGCTCAAGTCCCCCACCAAGCCCGGCCAGTGCTGCATGTACCTCAAGGACCAATGGTATGAGCTCACCTGGGAGGCCGCCAAGGACGCCAGCCCCATCGACCAGCTCGACGTCAGCATCCTGCAGGACCGCCTGCTCAAGCCCCTCCTCGGCATCGACGACCCGCGCACCAGCAAGCGCATCGACTTCATCGGCGGCATCCGCGGTCCCGCTGAGCTGGAAAAACTGGTGAACGCCAAGGAACACACCGTCGCCTTCTCCATGTACCCCACCACCGTCGAGCAGCTCATGGCCATCTCCGACGTCGGCCAGATCATGCCCCCCAAGAGCACTTGGTTTGAGCCCAAGCTCCGCAGCGGCCTCTTCGTCCACACGCTGGAAGGCTGAGGTCTGACAAAGTAGTTAAGAACTTTAGTTCGCTCTGGATGGCCGGGAATTCACCCCAGAATCCGGAACGAGCTAAAGCTCTGGAGTACTTTTACCCTGCTCCACCCACATCCGCTTCGCCTTCCGACGCAGGTGCCTGTCTCCCGGCAGATTGATCTTCGCCGCGCCATCAGGTGCCAGCATGCCCATCGCCGCCTCAATGACATCATGCTCGATGCCCGGCAGCTCCCATGCCTCACGCAGCCAGATTGCGAACACGCGTGACGACACCGCTGGGTGCAGCGCCAGCAACTCCGGCGTGACCAGCAGTGAACGATCCTCCTTCAATCTTCCCTCCGCCGTCAGAAACGCCAGCGCCTGCCGCTGCAGTGCGTCATCGTCCTGCTCCGCCAGTGAGCCCAGCCGCAGTACCTGCGGCACCACATCACGGTCAAAAATATCATTCAGCAGCGGCAGCGCCTCATGCCGCAGCCGGTTGCGGCGGTGCTTCGGCGAGGTGTTGCTCGAATCCTCCCGAAACTTGAAGCGCTTCGATTTGAGAAATTTGTCGATCTGGCTGCGCCGCACATGCAGCATCGGACGCACCAAATGCAGGCCCGTATCCAGCCGCTGCACGGCATGCATGCCCGCCACTCCGGCCACCCCTGTCCCACGGCAAAGATTCGCAAAAATCGTCTCCGCCTGATCCTCTGCATGATGCGCCAGCATCACCACCCAGACATCATACTTCTCCGCCATGCGCAGCAGAAACGCATGCCGCGCCTCACGCGCCGCCGTCTCAGTCGAAATCTTGCCTTTTTCCGCCAGCGCCGCCACATCCTCCGTCTCGATCTCGCATTTCAGCGCCAGCTTCTTCGCCAGACGCCGCACAAAGGCCGCATCGTCGATCGATTCCTTGCCGCGCAGGCCATGGTTCAAATGGCAGAGAATGAGCTGGGTGAACCCCGCCTCCCGCAGCAGGTGCAGCAGTGCCACCGAGTCCCTCCCGCCAGAGATCGCCAAAAGCACAGGTTCAGACGGATCGCAGGCAGCAGGCAGATTTAAGAGGATGGCAGGCACGGTTGGCATCCTTAACGATTTAACCTCGCCCATCGATCAGTAAAAGTGAAACGTCATCCATCCTTGCGATATGCCACGGTTTCGACACCTTGTATGCCCCCTTCCTACCATGGCCATCAAGAAAACCACCCCTGGCATCTGTTATCTCGTCGGCGCCGGACCCGGCGATCCCGGACTCCTCACGCTCAAGGGAAAGGAATGCATCGAGGCCGCTGACGTGCTCGTGTACGACTACCTCTGCAACCCCGAGCACCTCCGCTACGCCAAAGACGGCGCAGCAAGCATCTACGTCGGCAAGAAGGCAGGCGACCACACGCTCTCGCAGGATGAAATCAACAAACTCATCGTCAAGCTCACCACCGAAGGCAAGACCGTTACGCGCCTGAAGGGCGGAGATCCCGTGCTCTTTGGCCGTGGTGCCGAGGAAGCTGCCGAGCTCTACGAAGCCGGCGTGAAGTTTGAAATCGTCCCCGGCATCACTTCCGCCATCGCCGGGCCTGCTTACGCGGGCATCCCCGTCACACATCGCTCGCACGCCTCCCAGCTCACCATCTTCACCGGCCACGAAGACCCGACGAAGCCCGACACCTCGCTCAATTACGAAAAGATCGCGCAAGCAGACGGCACCAAGGTTTTCCTCATGGGCGTGGAGCGCATCGAGGAAATCACCCGCGAATTCCTCAAGCACGGCGCCAAGCCAGAAACCCCCGTCGCCCTCGTCCGCTGGGCCACGCACAGCCACCAGCAGACCCTCGTCGGAACGCTGAGCGACATCGCCGCCAAGGTGAAGGCCGCAGGTTTCAAAGCTCCCGCCGTTGCCATCGTCGGTGACGTCGTCACCGAACGTCCGAAGCTGAACTGGTTTGAAGACCGCCCGCTCTTTGGCAAAAGGATCGTCGTCACCCGCACCCGCGCGCAGGCCAGCGTGCTGAGCAAGCAGCTCGGCGTGCTCGGTGCGAATGTCATCGAGATGCCCACCATCCGCATCGCGCCAGTGGAGGATCAGATGTCCTTCGGTGAACTCGTGCAGGACTGCCACACCTACGACTGGATCATCTTCACCAGCCCGAACGGCGTGGACGCCTTCTTCACCATGTTCGACAAACTCTACAACGACGCCCGCAGCATCGGCGGCGTCCGCATCGCATGCATCGGACCTGGCACCGCAGAAAAGGTGAAGGCCCGCCACCTCGCCGTGGATCTCATGCCCGACAAAAAGCACTACGTCGCCGAAGGTCTCGTCAAAGCCTTCAAGGACCACCAGGACATGGACAACGTGAAGGTGCTCTGGGTCCGCGCACAGGAAGCACGCGAAGTCATCGCCAACGAACTCAGCGGCATGGGGGCCATCGTCGATGAATGCGAAGCCTACCGCACCATCGCCGAGACCGAGGACAACCTCGAAGCCCTCGCCCGCCTCAAAGAAGAAGGCGCCGACATGATCACCTTCACCAGCGCCTCCACCGTCGAGCACTTCCTCAATCTCAAAGTCGCCCTGCCCGAAGGCATCAAGATCGCCAGCATCGGCCCCGTCACCAGCGCCGCCATCAAAGCCCGTGGACTCAAGGTCGATGTCGAAGCCAAGGAAAACAGCATTCCCGGCCTCGTCGCAGCTATTGAGAAGTTTTGGAAGTAGGACGGATTTTCGGCAATTTCACAGGTGGCCGGGCGGCGGATGTCTCCGCAGCTTTTTTTCGAACGTGCGAATGATCTGATGCTCGTCGCTGTTCAGATTCAAAGCCTCGATTGTAGCCCTGCCAATAGCCGTTATGCCGTTCAAGCGGAATCCCATCCAGCGAAAATGATGATTCCAGGAATGCTCACGGGGATGAAACAGTCGCGTAGAGCGCCCGCTGTGGGGATCACGGGCATTCTGCCGCGCTCCTTTCCGCAATGAGCAGTGGATGCAGGCCAGCGCAAGATTCTCCATGTTGGACATGCCTCCTGCCACTTGCGGTATTACATGATCGACATGAAACGTGGCCGCCTGACCAATTTGCGACAATCCGCAGTATTCACAGCGATGCTTTGCCCTGCGGGCCACACGCTTGCGCAGGCTGACAGGGATGGACATTCGCTCAGTCCTTCAACGCTTTAACCTGAGCACCCAGTTTCAAAATCGACAAGGTCGTGGCCATCTGCACCAACCCCTCGGCCTCCTTTTTCTCACCAGTGGTGAGCCTGCCTTTGCGACCTTGCTCACCGAGTAAAAACTGCAGCCGTGCATCCAGCGCCTTGGGAAAACGCAGCTTGGCCAGCTTGGTCGGCATCGGCACTGTGAGTTGAACAGTTCGGCTCATGATGAGGACATATTAAAGCATGTGCATCATCTCGCAATGCTTTCGTGAGTGAGTCGACGCCGCCATCAAAGCCCGCGGCCTCAAAGTCGATGTCGAAGCCAAAGAAAACACCATCCCCGGCCTCGTCGCTGCGATTGAGAAGTTTTGGAAGTAGAGCTGAGAGCCCGGATCAAAGCCGTGGCGCAGCTTGTCAGAGACTCGTCTCTGACACCATGCTGGCCACGTGGTTTATTACTCATATGCGAGTCCCTTTTTTCGCAGATAAGCTCGTGCGGAATCCGCCATCACCACCATTCCGGCCCCCAGCATGATGATGTCCTTGATGACCAGACGCCCGCGCCCGCTGAGATAGGGGAAGCCATGCTCGGTGTCTCCTAGAGCAGGCACCCAGTTCTCGGGCGTCGTGATGAGAAAGCTGAGCGTTGTGAGGGACATGATCACCACCAGAAAGCCACCCAGCGCGGCGATCTCCGGCCGCCACGGATGAAGGCCGAGCATCAACCCATAGAGGACGATGACCGCACCGAGGCCATAAGCGAAGAGGTAGGTGCGGTTTTCGCGATGCCACTCCCGATTGGCCGGAACCAGCTGACCTTCGGCGTTCATGTGCCCTTTGTACTCCGGCGCCGGGTATTTGTAAAAGAAGCCCATCAGCGGGCTGTTGGCGACGAAGGGCACGATGCCATCCGCCTCATACTTGAACGCCTTCAGCCCCCCGATCCAAAGCAGCACAACCATCAATCCGATCCGCGTAACGATCACACCCAGATGTTCGGCCCGTGCTGCAAGCTGGAGAAGTTTGGCAATGGTATTCATGCCTGAGGTTTAAGGCCACCACAGGGCCGGCACAATGGACGGAAGGCGTCACTTCATGGACAGATTGCGCCCGCCTCGAATGGTCGTCTCAAACTCCCGGAAGGCGGTGGGAGACATGCCCGTGGCTTTTTTGAACAGCCGGCTGAAATAGAACTCATCGGCAAAGCCCGCCTCCCACGCGACCTCCTTGACCGGACGCAGCGTGTGCAGCAACTGCCACTTGGCATGCTTCAGCAACCGCTCACGAATGAGTTCCGTAAGCGTCCTGCCCCACTGCGTTTTGACCTGCCTTCCAAGCGCCTTCGCACTGATGTGCAGGAGCTCTGCATATTCGTGGGGACTCCGCTTCGTTTGATAATGCTCTTCAATAAGCTGCATGAGGCGCACCAGCACAGGCGGACTGCTCTGGGATGCTCCGCTGGATTCCAGCTGCTGCTGCTCCAGCTTGAGCCGCGTCGCTTTGATCAAGAAGACTTTCAAATAGGAAACCAGAATCTCCGCGTGAGCCAGGCCTGTGGTGCGAAGTTCCAGCGTCATCTGAGACAGAAGATGCTCCACTTCCGGCACGAGGCCAGCGTCCAGGCTGACGAGTGGCTGGCCATGGATGTCATTGAACAAAATTCCATTGCAGCCGACCGCTTCATGATAAGTCTCGATGCAGAAAAAATTGGCATGGAACTGCAGGCTCACCCCATCGAGCGCCGACGCCGGCTCTAAAAAGAACGTTTGATAGGGATTGAAGAACAGCAGTGCCGGCCCACGAAAATCGTGGCTGGCGAGGTCCGCGTGGAATCGCCCCCTGCCATTCCGAATCCATAGAACCGTGAAGTAATTGCAGCGCTGAGGCTGCAAAAACTCCGACCCAGCGCGGATCGGCTCCAGCTTGAACGCCGCGCCGCCCTGTCGCGGATCGAACAAGCGTAGAGGAATACCATTCGCTGGCCTGTGGTCATTCATGCGGGGGAGCTGGTCGGACGAGAAGCCGTTCCACTGCTTTAGTCTAGATGAATTCTCCGCCATTGAACTCTCAAGGTCGATGTCGAAACCAAAGTAAACAGCATCCCCGGCCTCGTCGCAGCTGTGGAGAAGTTTTGGAAGTAGGGCCGAATGCCGTTTTTAAAAGTCAGCATCGCAGCCTGCCTCTGAAAGTGCATGGCTACAATTTCGCTGCATTGTCAGCAGCATTCTTCCATACAGCTCAAGCGGTCTCCATCCTCAAGTCACACCATCCCCCTGCCCCAGTCTCTGCAGCAGGCTGCTCAATTCCGGCCCAATCAGCCGCAGTTGCTCCCGGTGCATGGCCGCCAGTTCCTCCAGCATGCCCTCCCCACGCGGGGTGAGGCTGATGTGCACCTGACGCCGATCCTCTGCCGAGGCATCGCGCTCCACCAGATTCTCCAGCACCAGCCGGTCGATTAGGCCGACGGCGCTGTGATGCTTGATCTGCAGGCGTTCCGCCAGCTCCCCCACCGTCACCCGGTCTCGGCCAGGATACCCTTTGATCGCCAGCAGCGCCTGATGCTGTTGCGGCGTCAGCCCAGCCTCACCAGCGGCATCTTCACTGAAACGAAGAAACTTCCTCAGCGCGAAGCGAAACGCCGCGAGGTTTTCATACTGAGATTTGGAGATCGGTTTGCGTCTGGGCACGCCTTCGTGCGCAGCATTTTCGGGGCCATCCTTGTTTGACATATATCGCATTACGATACTTATTCCCAAAATGCCAGTCCAACCATGCCTGACAGCCGATATTGTGCCCCCAAGCCCGGGCACAAAAGTCAGGCTGGCCGATTTCACCACCTGCCCGCGGGTGCTTCTCATTTCTGCGGCGGCCTTGGTCGTGGGTGCCATCAGCACGCTGGCCGCCTATGCCCTGTCCTGGCTGATTTCCGTGATCACCAATCTGGCCTTCTACCAGCGCTTGTCGTCTCTGCCGGCCACGCCACAGGGCCACCATCTCGGCTGGTGGGTCATCGTCGTCCCGGTGATCGGCGCGCTGATCATCGGCCTCATGGCACGCTTTGGCTCCGAAAAAATTCGCGGCCATGGCATCCCCGAAGCCCTTGAAGCCATTCTGCTGGGGCGCAGCTTCATCCAGCTTAAAGTCGCCCTTTTAAAGCCGCTCTCCGCAGCCATCTCGATCGGCACGGGCGGCCCGTTTGGCGCGGAGGGCCCCATCATCATGACCGGCGGTGCCTTGGGCTCCCTCTTTGCGCAGCGCTTTTCTCTCAGCCCGGCCGAGCGCAAAACACTGCTCGTCGCAGGCGCGGCAGCGGGCATGACGGCCATCTTCGCCACCCCCGTCGCCGCCGTGCTGCTGGCCGTGGAACTGCTGCTCTTTGAATGGAAACCCCGCAGCTTCATCCCCGTCGTCACTGCCGTCAGTGTCGCAGCCGTGTTTCGCGTTGTCTTGCTGGGGAGCGGCCCGGTATTCTCCATCCTCGCTCACGCTCCGGCATCAGGCACAGAGATGGCCTGCGCGGCGCTGGTGGGCCTGCTGGTGGGCTTCGGCGCAGGTTTGCTGACCCTCCTCGTGTATGGCTTTGAAGACCTCTTTCACAAACTGCCACTCCACTGGATGTGGTGGCCGGCCATCGGCGCATTGATAGTCGGCATCGGCGGGGTGTTTGAGCCCCGTGTCCTCGGTGTCGGCTATGAAGCCATTCACACCCTCCTGCGTGGCGAGATCGTGGGTGCCGCAGTGCTCGGCCTGCTGCTGACCAAGGCCTTCGTCTGGTCTGCGGCCCTAGGCTCAGGCACCTCCGGCGGTGTGCTGGCCCCGCTCCTCCTCATCGGCAGCTCCCTCGGCGCAGCGCTGGCTCCATGGCTTCCTGTGGGCGATGCCAGCCTGTGGGCGCTGGTAGGAATGACGGCGATGATGAGCGGCTCCATGCGCTGCCCCTTCACCGCCATGATCTTTGCGGCCGAGCTCACCTCCGACTACCACCTCCTCCCCGCCCTGATGCTGGGCTCCGTGACTTCCTTCGGCGTCAACGTGCTCCTGATGAAGCGCTCCATCCTCACCGAAAAATTATCCCGGCGCGGCCAGCACATCACCTGCGAATACAGCATTGATCCCTTTGAATTCACCCGCGTGCAAGACGTCATGGACCGCGAAGCACCCACCATCCCGGCTCATCTGCCCCTGCAGGAATACGCCGCACGCATCGCCCGGAGTGACGATCCGCTGAGCAAACGGCAGGCCACGCTCCTTCTCGATGACCAGCACCACCTGACCGGCATCATCACCCGGGGCGATGTCATCCGCACCCTGCAGCATCCGGAGGCAGACAGCCATACGGTGGCAGACGCCGGCACGCGCCATCTCATCGTCACCTATCCAGCCGAACCTCTGCACGCCGCACTCGCCAAGATGCTCGATCACGACATCGGCCGCCTTCCCGTCGTCGATCCCGCCACGCCCACCCAAGTCATCGGTTACCTGGGCCGCGCCGCCATTCTCTCAGCCCGCCAGCGGCTTCATCATGAGGAAACCGTTCATCCCAAAAGCTGACACACCGCCCCTTCCCCCACCATGCTGTTCATCATCAAAACCCTGCTGATCAAGCTCCTCATCGCCGCGAGTGCCGGCGGTGTCATTTACGCCCTCTGCTGACATGCAGCGCTTCCACCACTTCCGTGATGCCCTGTTCCTGACCGCCTGCATGGCCTACGGCATCAATCGCTGCTTCATCAAGCCCCACGCACTGCCGGGCTTCATGATGTTTCACTTCAATGACCTCTGGCTCATCCCCTGCGCGCTACCGCCCGTGCTCTGGCTGCATCAGCGTCTTGGGCTGCGTGCGCAGGATGGGCCTCCGCAACCTTTCGAGATCGCAGGACATCTCGTGTTCTGGTCACTGCTCTTCGAATGGATCATTCCCAAACTCACGCACGCATCAGGAGATCCCACCGATGTGGCCGCATACGCCCTCGGTGCCATCATCGCCGGCCTGTGGTGGAACCGTCACCGCTGGCTCGCAGCCACCCGCATGAGCCTCTCCGCACCCAGCCGGTCCTCAATCACTCCTTCCCGATGAAACCACATTCACCCACCCATGTGACGCCTGCAGAGATTGCGCCAGAGAGCACGGGCGCAGAGACCTTGCTCGCCTGGCTGCCCCATCTCGCGAATGCACAGGAGATCGAAGACGAGCCTGCGAGCTTTGCCAGCCCGCCATGTTATCTCGCCCAATTTTCCGATGCTGACTTCGCTGACGAAACCGCCAAATAAAAACGCCCCCCGTCAGTGCCCACTCCCAAACTGCGCCAATGGCTCGGCATCGAGCTCATCGAAGTCAGCATCACTGAAAAAGCCGTCTCCACCCTCGGCGGCGGACTCGCCATTCTGGCGCTGATTGCCATATCCACCTACGCCCTTCCCACAGGGGGTGCGACCGCTCTCATCACCTCCATGGGTGCCAGCGCCGTGCTGCTCTTTGGCGTGCCTCACGGCCAGCTTTCCCAGCCATGGCCGGTCATCACCGGGCATGGTATCTCCGCGCTCATTGGCGTCGCCTGCGCGCAGTACATCCCGCATCCAGCCATCGCCGCAGCCTGCGCCGTCGGCCTCGCCATCGGGGCCATGCAGCAGCTCAAATGCATCCATCCGCCCGGCGGTGCCACCGCCTTCACCGCCGTCATGGGTGGCAGTGCCATCCATCAGCTCGGCTTCAGCTTCGTGCTCTTCCCCGTCCTCACCAATGCCCTCGTCATGGTGCTGCTCGCCGTGCTCATCAACTACGCCTTCCATTGGCGGCGCTACCCCAACGCCTTCCACCGTCCCGCTCAGAAGCCCAGCGCACCCCCGGATGAATCACTTCCCACTCACGAGGAAATCATCACCGCCATCCGCTCTCTCGACTCCTTCGTGGACATCAGCGAAGACGACCTCCTCCGTCTCTTGGAACTGCTAAAATCTCATTCAAAACACTGAAGGCACGGAATCATCCATCATCCTCCGGCTTCCGTGTATTCAGTGTATTCCGTGGTCAATCTTCAGTCTCGGCTCTCCTCTGCGTCATCACCGTCACCACCAGAATGAAGAAGCACATCACCACGGAAAACAGCGGAAACTGCAGCGCCGCTGGCAGGCTGTAAACAAGGGCCAGCGCAGGGATCCACACCAACCAGTTCGTGATGAGTACCGTCGGGCAGGTGCGGGTCCAGAATTCACGGTTCAAGGTCGGCCGCGTGCGTGCCCATGAGCCGCCCAGCTCCACCCAGCGCAGGGCGATCACATAGGTGGGCACAAACCAGATCGGGCTCATGATGAACTGATCCACCAGCACCTTCTTCACCAGCGTGGTCGCATCATGCGCATCCCCAAACATCCAGGTCTGGAAGTGATAAAACAGATCGATCTCCATGCCCCGATACCCCCAGAACAGCATGAGCAGCAGCAGACGCTTTCCTCCTCCCTCCTTCGGCAGCGTTCCCATGATCCGCTGAATCCCCGTGGGCATCAGCGCCGCAGCAAACATGGTGGAGATACAGGAGAATGCGAAGGACCAGTGCGTCTTGAACGCGCCCAGCGACTCCCAAAAACCCGCCAGCGCCGGCACCTGATAATAGCTGACCACCAGGGCCACCGCGAACGCATTCAGCACCAGGCATGGCACGCGATTCTGCCGAAACACCCCCACGATGGTGGCAAAGATACCGGGAGAGGATGAAGAAGTGGCAGGCATACGACGCTCAATCCTTCATGTCTGCGGAAGGCCGAAATGGCAAGCAGCTTGATCAGTCAGCATGGCCAGCACCCAGCAAAAGAGCGACAGCTTTGGGCCGTCGCTCTTTCGTGAATTCCAAAGGATCAGAGCTTATTTATCTTCGCCGAAGTACTTCTTCCGCAGCTCGTTGCCGACACCCTGCTCGGTCAGCTTCAGCAAGCCTTGGCTCAGGCTCTCGCGCAGTGCGCTGTCCTGCTGCAGGGCGAAGGCGTAGTACTGTTTCTCAAACACGGGGCCGACCATCTGCAGTTTTTCGTCATTCAGTTTGCCGGCTTCGTATTGCAGCACCGGTGCATCATAGACCACGGCATCCACGTCGCTTTTCTTGAGGGCCAGCACGCATTCCGTCACGTTCGCAAACTGTACCACCTTCGCACCTTTGACGTTGAGCCAGGTTTCAGCGGTGCTCCCCTTGACGGTGGCGACTTTGCGGCCGGGCAGATCGCCTGGGCCATTGATGTCGCCCTTGAGGGTGTTGACGGTCAGGGTGGTGGTGAAGGAAGCGGTGAGCAAGGAGACCAGCACGATGCTCAGCAGCATCCAAACGATAGCCACGATACGACCACCGACGCCAACGGGGCCTTTGTTGTCAGCGCCACCGACGAGCAGCGTGCTGATCGTCCACCAGAAGGACTCCAACATCCCCTTTTTGTAATCTTCCGGCCATTGGTCCCCGTTCAACGGATGCTCAAAGCGCCAGACGAGGTGAGAGATGACGAGCATCGCCACCAAGAGCAGGGCGAAAGCGCCGATGAGCTCGATGTTAAACAGATTGCCGATGAGGGAAAAGATGCTGTCAGCAAAGCTGCCGCTGCCGCCATTGACCAGCACCTGCAGGCCGGAGTCATAGAAGGGCTGGGTGAAGTCGATGACCTCTTCACGCTTGGCATTGACGCTGATCGCACCCACGCCCACATCCGCCGTTTTGTTCTTCAGCTCCTCGATGATTTCAGCCGCGGTGTTCACCACCTTGACTTCGTAGTCCAGCTTCGTCTCACGTGCCAGTTGGTCCCACAGCTCCGCCGCATAGCCCACACGACGGCCATCTTTCTCGAATGAGAAGGGTTCCAGATTGCGGGTGACGACGCGGATTTTAGCCCCTGGGCTGGTAGCCGTAGGCACGACAGCCGGAGCCTGTGCAGCGGCCCCCGGGACAAGACTAAGCAGGGAAACAGTAGAAAGGATCAGTAAAAGAGTACGCATGTGAGGAGCACCGACACTGTCGCACCACCGAGATGAGTCAATACAATCCCTCGACTTTGCCAGCTTGCGACGCAGCACAGTCTGCTCATTCATAAGGTATGACCGCCGATTTCTTCCAGCAGATCACCACCCACGGAGCCGCAGTGAATCTTTCCTCACGCGCCAAGTTCAGGCTCACCGGCGCCGACCGCATTCGCTATCTGAACGGCCAGGTCACCAACGATATGCGCCAGGTCAAACCCGCTGAATCACTCTATGCCTGCGTGACGGATGTGAAGGGTCGCATCGCTGCAGATGCATTTGTGCATGCCAAGGGTGATTCACTGCTGCTGGACGCCGAACCCGACCTTCGCGAGACCCTGGGCATGCGTCTGGAGCGCTACATCGTGGCCGATGATGTGGAACTGACCGATGTCACCGAAGACTGGCAGCTCTGGCATGTCTGGGGCGGCACAGACACTCCTGCCAGCACGGAGAGCATTCATTGCTCAAATGAATTTCCACATCACTCCCTGCGTTCATCACGCTTCGGCACACCTGGCATTGATCTCTGGCTGCCTACCTCCGCCACCATTCCCACCTTCGACGCCATCCCCATTTTGTCTGACGCCGACCTCGAAACCTGGCGCATCCTGCAAAAAATCCCGCGCTGGCCGCACGAACTGAACGCCGAAACGTTTCCACCAGAAGCAGGCCTTGAAGCCAGGGCCATGAACTTCACCAAAGGCTGCTACATAGGCCAGGAGGTGCTC
The DNA here is from genome assembly GCA_002482965.1 of Verrucomicrobiaceae bacterium UBA7681. Taxonomy (GTDB): domain Bacteria; phylum Verrucomicrobiota; class Verrucomicrobiia; order Verrucomicrobiales; family Verrucomicrobiaceae; genus Prosthecobacter. The sequence continues at coordinate 140,420 of DLGZ01000054.1, forward strand.
TCACGCATCAAGACAACCGGGAAGATGCCCCGTGAGATGATCGCATTTGAATCTAACGTGGAAGTGAATGCAGGCGACGAACTCTGGATTGATAAGGCCGTCGGCAAAGTCACCAGCGTGAACCAGCATCCTGCCACCGGCCAGACCATCGGCCTCGCCATGATACGGCAGGGATCAGCCCCCGACGCTTTGCTTGTCGGCAGCAGCACAGGGCCATTGCTCACAAGCCTCTGACAACGTTGCAGGCGGCTCCTCCCGCAGAGCCGCTTCCAAAACGCACTTCCGTTTAGCAGAGCTGTTTTTTAGCACAAAGATCCTGGTTTCGACGGCAACTGGCTGAGAACAGCCAGACCTAGCAACACTTGGCTTGCGCGTGCCCGTCGTGAGGTAGGGCGCTTGGTCCTCCAAGCGCCGTCGAGCATCGCCACGCGCCGCTTTCCGCAAATCCGTTATGCGAAACGTCACAAAAAAAGCGCATGGTCCGGAGACCATGCGCTCAAAATTGTTTCAGGAAGAAACTCTCAATTCGAAGGATTATTCTTCGCAGCAGCCGCCGTCGTCGCAATCGGCAGCGCCGTCGCAATCCTCGTCGTCGCCGTCGTCTTCTTCTTCCTCTTCTTCATCCTCGTCAGCGTCTTCTTCATCGGACTCGCCGTCGCCGTCGTCGTCGGTGTCTTCTTCGTCGCTGGTGCCGTCGTTGTCGTCATCTTCATCTTCTTCGTCGGAGATGCCGTCGCCGTCGTCGTCGTCTTCGCAGTCGGCAGCTTCGTCAGCAAGGGACTGGTCGTCGTCTTCGTCATCCTCGTCCTCTTCCTCTTCCTGCTCTTCATCGATCTCTTCTTCGTCTTCCTCGTCCTCTTCCGTGGCGGATTCTTCCTCGTACGTTTCCACAGACTCCTCATAGGAGGAGACTTCGGTCACGCTGATGGAGGTGCTGATGGATGTGCTCTCGTAATATGAGCCGTAGTTGGAGATGCTGGAGTCATAGTAGTTCCAGCCGTCGTAATAACCCCAAGCCGATCCACCAAAGATGGAAGTCAGCACATTGACGAAAGGAGTGAGCGTGCCCCATGAGGACTCGTAGTAGTCCGGATAGTAGGACTTGGAGATGTTGCCATAGGCACCCATCGAGTTTCTCAGGCGGCCGGTCTGATACTGATACTTCGCATAGGTGCCGCGGTCCGTGCCCTGGATGCCAAGGATCTTCGTGGCCAGGCTGATGAGGTCGGCGATCATGCGGTGCTGGTAGGATTTTGGCTTCGCAGCAGCTGCAGCCTGCTTCAGGTTGCCGATGAGTTCTTCCATCTTCGGCCCTGCTTCCTGAATTTCAGCGAGTTCAGCGTCGGTGAGCTTGCCCTTTTTGCCGCCTTTTTTCAGGATGGCAACGGAAGGGCCGTAATGACTGAGGTACATTTCATAAGCAGCATCAAGGGACTTCACACCGCGCCCCACCTGGGACTTTGGATGTCCACCGCGGATGATGGCCCAGGTGGTGGCAAGCTGTGTCACACCTTCGCCGGTGAGATCCAGACCTTTGAGCATCTCGGGGCTCTTGTCGGCAATGCCTTTTTCAAGCTGATCGAGTCCCTTCGCAGTGGACTTCAAAGCGGAATAAAAGGGAACGGCCTGCTTGGACTTCGGGCTGATGTCCTTGGAGTTTTTAGCGATGAAGGCGACGGAAGCCTTCATGTCTTTCACCAACGAGGCGGCCGTAGGCGCTGCCCCTTTCTTGTTTTGGGCAGGCTTGCCTTTGGCTTTGGCCTCCTGGCCCTGAAGTGGCAGACCAGAAACGCCCACAAGGCTGAGACTGGCGATAAACGCGATGGATTTAAACAATTGGAGTCGGGATGTCATAGGCAGAGACCTAAATCTATACTGGCCAAATCTTTATGACACTGTTTTTTGCATTCTTTTGAAAGAATACGGTGCTTAAAAACGCACGCACAGCAAATGCGTGGCGGTGAACACCACGCAATCACTTAAGCCTATTCTCACGCACATGCTTCAGCGCCGCCGCCTGCATGAATTTGCTGGCCGCTGGTGTGCTGGTATGCCCGGAGAGAATGTCGGCGTGGATCTCTTTCGGAATCGTCAGGGCGTTGTAGGCCGCGTACACGCTGGTTGGCGGGCAGGTCGTATCGATGAAGCCCACGGTCACCACCGCGCCTTTGCACTTCGCGCGGATGGCGAAGTTGACGTTGTCAAAGTAGCGCGACGCCTGCAGTGCCGCAACGTTCGGCCTGCCCTCCGCATCATTGGGCACGATCTTCGGCCAGCCGCTGATGCGGTTGGCCTGGCTGCCGGAGTGGTCACAGCCCGCCGGCACCCCGGCGCAGATAAATGAGACTCGTTTATCCAGCCCCGCTGCCGCAAAGGCCTGGAAGCCTCCCTGGCTGGACCCATACACAATCAACGTCTTACCATCCCACTCAGGCTGCGCCGTGAGGAAGTCGATGGCGCGGATCAGGCGCAGGAACATGCCTTTGAAGTAAATCTTCTCTCGATCCTGTGGGTTCGCGTTCGGATAGCCCTTCAGTTC
>DLGZ01000054.1:143019-172320 GCA_002482965.1 Verrucomicrobiaceae bacterium UBA7681
TGCGCGTTGATGTCCATGGAGAGCATTCCGCCTTCGTTCAACGCCCAGAAAACGCTGCCGAGATTCGAACTACGAACGCCGGCCCCATGCACATGCAGGATCGCCGGGAGAGACTTCGCCTTGGCCTGCAGAGGTTTGCCAAAATAACCGCTCACTGGTTTGCCCACACAGTCGATCTGTACATCGAAGGCCGCCACGCCTTTCGGTGCCCCCGTCGTCACAGGTGTGAGCGTCGATTTCATCGGCACCTGCGCCAGCGCCGCCTTCTGCGCATCCCAGAACGCATCAAAATCATCCGGCACCGGCATGCTCGGCTTGAGTTGCAGCGGATCATAGCCCGCAGCTGCCATGGTCGAGACCTTGTCACTCGTGGCACGCAGGAGCAGAAAGCCGGGCTCGTCCAGTTTTCCGATGAGCGTTGCCTTGCCATCCTTCACATTCAGCGTCTGCGGCGGCTGAGGCTGCACACCATCCTTTGAGAAGACGCACACCACCTTGCCATCCGCCAAGGGCTTGCCGTCTTGCAGCGCCTCAATCGTAAAGGTGGCCGTCTCCCCCACCTTGTACAGGGCATCGGGATGATCCGTGCCTGCCTTGAGCGTGAGCACTGGCGCGGGTGTCTGCGCCACCAGGTTGAGAGAAATGAGAAGCCACAATGAGGAGAACAGTTTCAATTTCATGCAGACGAAGCTTGTACAGGCATTTATGCGAATCAATCTTCATTCACCTGCGTCACATCGCCCTTGATCGCACCTGACTTGTTCTCCATGCTGCCGCCCTCATGCTCAGAAAACGCGGATGCCTGAAACTGCTTCTGCTGCTCGCCCTTGCCGGCGCGCTGCTGGCATGGCTTGCCGGTGAGGTGTTCTTCAATCTGAACAGCAATCTCGTCGCCATCAGTGTGCGCGACTCCAAGCAGCCGCTCCAGATTCTCACCAAACGTGGCGAATGGAAACCCGCCTCAGCCCTGACCGCCGGGGATCTCGATGCCTCACTCATCGAGCGCCATCGCGAGACAGGGATGCGCTGGGCTACCCTCAAAGTCAGGCGACAGGGCGGCACCCTGGCCAGCATCGCTCAGCGAGTTTTCGGTGCGGAGGTCCAGATCGTCACGCTCTCTCCTGACCGCTTCGACTTCATGACCACCTACCAGCCAAAGTTTGCCCTCACCACCGCGCGGGAGCGCATGGCAGACGGCAATTTTTGGTTCACCATCACCGCAAACTTCCGCGATCCCCAAGGCCGCCCCATGGGCTGGGTCTATCACGAAGGCCGTCAGGTCAATTCCCCCTTCGGCGACTGGAGCGGCTGCTTCTTCGTCAAAGACGGCCGCCCTTGGTGCGGACCGAAGTCGCTCCTCAATGAAGTCCCCGGCCTCATCCAGGAAGGCTGCCAGGTCTATCCCTCTGTGATGAAGAACCACACCACCTTCTCCTACGTGGACCTGAAACCCGATTCCTTCTTTGACGGCTCCAAAATCAGCTACCGCTCCCTCGTGGGCATGCGCAGTGACGGCACCATCGTCTTCGTCCTCTCCGGCGACGGCGGCGTCATGAACGTCAGCGAAGTCACCGAGATCGCCCGCAAGCTCAACGTCCAGCACGCCACCCTCCTGGACGGCGGCCGCGCCCTGCAATACTCCATCCGCACCGACGACGGCCCCTGGCACTTCCACGCCTTGAACACCGAACTGCCCTTCAAGCACAAATGGCTCGAACGCCAGCGCTCCCCCGTTTACATCGGCGTCCGCCGCAAAGCTCCCGTGATTATAGACGGAGCCTCTAGTTTCACTGTTCCGCCTTGAGCCGCTTCTGCCAGTCCGGATTCTGCTTCTTATAGGCCTGAAACGCAGCATGCTCCAAGGTGGAAATCTTGCCATCCTTGCTGGTGTCGATAAAGGGAAACAGCCACTCCCGCCCCGGCTTGGCTTCGCTCCACTCGGCTAGGGATTCCCATTCGCCCGCTTCCACGCCCGAATGTCTGACTAGAGGGCCAGTCCAGGCCAGAATCTGACCTCGTTCCAGCAGGCGGCTGCGCAGTTTTGCCACATCGAGCTGCTGTACGGCCACACCGGCATGGATGGACTGCGCGGCGGCCACGCCGGCGGACTCCCCCATGACACAAAACACCGGCTCCATACGCGCTGAGGCATAAGCGATATAGCTAGCGGAGAAGCACACGGGCACGAGCAGATTGGTGCAATCTGCAGCCTTCGGCGTGAGCGCCCGATACGGAATGGGATAGGGATGGCCGGTGCCTTGAGAACCGCCGACAAACATGTTGCCCTCCGTCGCCACGCCCATCTGCCCCGTGGCCGGATCCGCCACGGCGTAGCGACGCACAGGATAGATGTCCACGCCGTAGAGCGCCAGCCCCACGCTGTCCTCCACCTGCGTCTGATTCCACACATCCGCCAAAGTTAGCACATAAGGCCCCTGCATGCGGCGCGTGAGCCGCACGTAGAGCTGATTCGGCCAGCCCTCGGTGTCTTCATGCATCGTCTTGTCCAGCCCGAGCGCCGCAGTCTCTGCACGGAACTTGTCCGGCACGCGTGGGTCCGTGCTCAGGAAGTGATGCAATCCGCTCAGGTAGTCCTTGTGCTGCTGCCATATGCGCGACTTTGCCTCCCAATTCCCATCCTGATAGTAGCGGCTCACACCCAGCGGCGCGATCGTCACCAAAGAATCACGCTTGTAGTTGTACTCACCACTGTTGAGCCAGCCTGGGAAAATGTCCCGCAGCCGCTTGAACAGCTTCTCCTCACCTTCCGTGCTGCGAACGAGATGCTCCACATAGCGCCCCACCACTTCAAAATCCTTCGCGGCATAACCCGCCGGCTTTTCAAAAGCGATCCGCTTCGCAGCATCACGCGTCACATAGAAGCGGTAGTTGTAGGCCTGCGTGTAATCATCCGCTGCGCCCTTCGGCAGACCATGATCTGCATCCACCAGCGGCAGCAGACCACTCTTTGCATCACCCTGCACCACATAGGGATCAATGGGCGTCCAGTTCGTCGTTGGCCCCACGCCAGCGAGTTCTTCTTTGAAAGCAGTCGCTGCCTCACGACCCACCGCATACGGCACCGCAGCCGCCGCCATGACATCTCCCTCATAGCTCGCATCAATGAAGACCTTGGCCTCGACAATCGCCGCGTCGAATTGCTTGGCCTTTGGCGCAGGCACACCATTCTTGTCCGGTGGTGCCAACTCCAGCACGAGTTTCGTGATCGCCTTGCCATTCATTTCCACTTTTTGCACGCGATGCTCAAAGAGCACGGGAATCTTCTCCTCCGCCAGCCACGTCGCAAACGCCTGCCGGATGGCGGGAGGCTGCTTCCCGAGTTTGAAGACGCGGCTTGTGGTCAGCCCACCCACCGCCTGCGGTGCCGCGCAGTCCTGCATCGGCTTGATTCCTGCACCTAGAATGCCCCCAAGCCAGCGGCCCGGTTCGATGATGAGCACCGAGCAGCCCTCCTGCTTCGCCGCCACCGCAGCGACGATGCCCGCCGGTGTTGCGCCATAAACGCACACATCCACTTTATGCTGAGTGACTTCAGCACGCACTGTTTGAGCCAATGCCAATAGGACAAGGATAGGACGAATCATTCCCCTATCTGGCCACAGCTTAGAAGTCTGTCACGTGGGATTCTCTTGCCTCAGCCAGCAAACGTAGCGGCAGGAACGCCCTGTGCACCGGGACGGCAGACGAAGAGGCGACCGGCGAGGAATTCGTCGAGGTCGGGCTTTTGACCGGTGGTGATGTAAAGATCGCGCAAATCAGGACCACCGAAGGCACAGGCGGTCGTTTCGACGCAAGGAAGGTCGATCTGCATTTCCACTTGCTGCGTGGCGGGATTGAAGCAGACCACCTTGGCACCGTGACAGAAGGCGATCCAGAGTCGGTCTTCGGTGTCGATGGTCATGCCATCAGGGGAGGAGGGATCCGCGCTGGTATCCCATACCACACGCTCGTTGGTGATGGCACTAGTGGCGTTGTCGAAGTCGAAGGCTCGGATTTTTTTGCTGGGGGTGTCGATGTAGTACATCGTGCGGGTGTCACGGCTCCAGATGATGCCGTTGGAATTGGTGACGGGGCCGAATTTTTTCTCCACGCGCAGATCGGTGTGGAGGCAGTAAAGGGACGCATCGGGGTGCTTCTGGAGGCAAATGGTGCCTGCCCAGAGACGGCCAGCGGGATCGCATTTGCCGTCGTTGAAGCGGTTTTCTGGCATATTCGGTTCGGGATCGGCGATGGGGGTGCTGATGCCGGTGGCTTCATCGAGGAAGAAGAAGCCATTGTCGCCGGCCCAGACGAGACCGCCGCTGGCACGTGGCACTACGGTGCCGACGCGCTGGCCGACGTCCCAGACCTGCTGTTTGCCGGTCGATGGCGTGAGGGCGATGATCTTATGGGATTCAATATCAACGTACAAGAGGCGGTCGCCGTGCCAGATGGGGCCTTCGCCCCAGACGGAAATGTGGTTGGTGATGGGTTCAGGAGTCATGGTGTTGGGCGCTTGGGAAGGGTGATGAAAGCCTCGGCTAGGTAGTGCGGAATGAGCGGCTGGGAGATGAGGGCGGCGAGTTCGGCGGAGGGCAAGGATTGGACGATTTTGGCAAGTTTGGCGGCGTCTGGTTTGGCATGCACGGTGGTTAGGTCGAGCGGACTTTTGGCGTCAAACGTGTACACTATTTCGCAATCGGCGATGCGTTCGCGGGCTATTTCGGCGGAGACGATGTCGAGGTCTGGAAGCAGCCTGCCGTTTTCGACGCGGGCCAGGTAGAAGCTTTGGCGGCGGGCATCGCCAATGACATTGTAACATGCAGGCGCTTCGATATCCGGCGCGGTGAGTGAAGACCAGCATACGCACCAAATATTCCGTGAGAGGGCGATGCCTTGAGCGGCGGCGATGGCGATGCGGACGCCGGTGTAGGAGCCGGGGCCGTTGCCGATGACGATGCCGGTCAGTTCATTGCCGGCGGCGGCGAGGGCCTCGCGCAAGGGGGCAAAGACTTGGGCATTGTGCGAACGCTCGGATTGGAATGAGGAACGGAACAAGACATCATCCCCCTGTACGACTGCGATGCTGCCGTGGGCGGTGGAGAGGTCGAGGGCGAGGAGCATTGAAGTCGTCGTTATTTGGATGATTCGGTTACGATGCGCGAGCCGTCTTGCCTGGCATCAATCTGGAACCAGCGGGTGTGGGGCGGGAGGAGGTCGGGGAACATGTCGGCCCATTCGACGATGATGACGCCGGGTTCGGTGAGGAACTCGTCCCAGCCGATGCCGATGACTTCGGCGGCGGAGTCCATGCGGTAGAAATCGAAATGGAAGACGGGCAGTCGGCCGTCGAGGTACTCGTGGACGAGAGTGAAGGTGGGGCTGGTCACTGCTGCTTGCGAGTTCATGCCAGCGACGATGCCGCGGGTGATCTGGGTCTTGCCTGCGCCGAGGGTGCCGCAAAGGGCGATGACATCTCCTGCAGCGAGGGTCGGCGCGAGCTGCGTGCCCCAGGCGTGGGCGTCTTCGGCGGTGTGCAAAGTCGTCATGATTTTAACCCTTCATGTGGACGATCAAACCATATATGCAATATGCGGGCATGAGGGACAGCAACACTGCACTTGCTTTAGCAGCCATGGGACCCCGACGTATTGCTGCGATGACTGGCAGCAGGCTTAAACCAAGCAACAGGACAGCCAGAAGGCTTCGTTCGAGGGAATAGTAATCTCTGACACCAAAAGATGCAGCCGCCAGCAATAGGATGAGGACTTGCAGAGTCAAACTGACCGAAAGCTGAGCCACATGATCCTCTTGTTTCATAGCATCATGCATCTGCACTAAGGGCAAAGTGGTCCCAGCCGGTGCTTTCGAAATCGGGGGGGCGGCCTTCGCCGGGGAGGACGAGTTTGCCGATGATGGTGAGGGGGAGCTTGGGGAAGGCGGCGCGCCATTTGGGCAGCAGGGATTTGACGCTGCGCGGGTTCACGGCGAGGAGGAGCTCGTAGTCTTCGCCGTCGCCCCAGGCTTGATCGAAGGTGCAGCCGGGATTGCAGGGCAGTGAGGCGACGTTCACCTGATAATGGGTGCCGCTGGCGAGGGCGAGACGTGGGAGGTCTTTGGCCAGGCCATCGCTGATGTCCATGATGGCGTGCGGATGGGCGTTTTCGGAGAGCCAGCGGCCTTCTTCGAGGCGGGGCTGGAATTTGAGATGCTTGCCGGTGATGGAGCCGCCGAGGCGTCCGGTGACGAGGAGGACATCGCCCGCTTTGCCTTCGCTGCGGGAGAGCCAGCGCTTGGAGGGCACGGTGCCGCTCATGGAAATGGAGAGCATGAGCACGAGTCCGCGCGAGGTTTCGCCGCCGACGATGTTGATGCCGTACTCCTTCGAGATGGCGCGCATGCCGCGATAGATCTCGGTGAGAAATTCGACCTGCATGGTGGGAGGTGCCACGAGGGTGATCATGGCATGGCGCGGGGTGCCCCCCATGGCCGCGAAGTCGCTGACGACGCGGGCGATGGCTTTGCGACCGATGAGTTTTGGCGGGGTCTCCAGAGTGAAATGGACGTCCTGGACGAGCGCGTCGGTTTTGAGCAGGGTGTGCTCGTGCTTGGTGCTGCGGACGACGGCGCAGTCATCCCCTGCCCCGGCGATGACATCGCCGTCGAGTTTCACTCCGCGCATGAGTTTGCGGATGAGGTTGTCTTCTCCGATGTCGGCTAGGGTGGGCACTGGGGAGAAATGACGAATGACGAATTTCCGAATGACGAAATAATGACGAAGGCCGAATGACGAAGGCAGACGGAATGCTTTGGGCCAAGCTTCGAGGCTGAGGTCATTGGTGTTTTAGTCGTCATTGTTTTACCACGACATTGGTGCCGTCGAAATGGAGGAGGCGGTTTTTGAGGCCGCGCATGGCCTGGCGGTGAATGTAGACTTCGGTGCCGCCGAGCTGGTGGCGGTGCTCGGTGGCGGCCTGGGCGCCGCTGATCCAGGTGAGCTGGCACCATTCCTGGCCGCTTAGCTCGCCCTGGGCGCAGCGCACGTAGTCGATGTGCAGGACATCGCCGGGATGGCCGATGGACTCGCCGTTGTGCTTCGACTCCAGGAACTCGGCGAAGGCCTGAGAATAGATCAGGCCGTTGCGGAGGCGATGGAGAACCATGGACATGTTTTTAAAGCGACAAAGCGCGGGACGGGGTGGCCGTTCCGCGCTTTGTGAGAAGACGAGATTCGTCAGGAAGCGGGAATCAAGCGAGAGCGGCGGTGTAGTTGGCAGCGACGGCGGTCCAGTTCACCACGTTCCAAAAAGCGGCGAGGTAGTCGGGACGCTTGTTCTGATACTTGAGGTAGTAGGCGTGCTCCCAGACGTCACAGCCGAGGATCGGGGTACCGCTGGCGTCCATGAGCGGGTTGTCCTGATTTGGGGTGGAGGTGATGGCGAGCTTGCCGTCTTTCACCACGAGCCAGGCCCAGCCGGAGCCGAAGCGGGTGGCACCTGCCTTGGCAAAGGCTTCCTTGAAAGCGTCGAAGCTGCCGAAGGTGGAGGTGATGGCGTCAGCGAGAGCGCCGGTTGGGGCACCACCGGCGTTCGGGCCCATGACGGTCCAGAACAAGGAGTGGTTGAAGTGACCGCCGCCATTGTTGCGGACTGCGCCCTGCACGTCGGCAGGCACCTTGGAGATATTTTTGCAGAGGTCTTCGATGGACATCGCTTCCAAGTCGGCCTTGCCGGCGATGGCGTTGTTCAGATTGGTGACGTAAGCGTTGTGATGCTTGCCGTGATGGATCTCCATCGTCTGCTGGTCGATGGTGGGCTCAAGGGCGTCTGTGGGATAAGGCAGGGGTGGGAGTGTGAAGGCCATGGTAGGATGGGTGGGGTTGATGGTTCAGGGGTAAGTATAGTGGATACGCGTGCGGGCAAGAGGAAGGTTGTGGCTAGTTGGTGTATGCGCAGGATGGGGGAACACGGGGGGGTTATGTGGGGTTATTATTTTGGCAAAGGAATGGAGGGCAAGGGAATGGCCTGAATTCAGGCATTTTTTTGTCGGAGCATTCCTTTCCTGAGCAAGCTGAGGAGATCGCCTTGATTCAGGGCGGGGCTGTCCTACCACTTGGGCTCATACCCCAGCTTAACAGCGTCTTCGCCACCAGATCGCGCGTTTTTTGAAGCTACCGGCTGGTAGCAGAAATGCAGATGAGGGGCCGCGGGCTCATTTATGGGCGCGTATGCGGGGATAAATAGCCAATCTGCATTTGATTCCCCCGTAGCGGATGTCCCTGTAGTTGAGGTGTATGTAGATGAGATGCCTCCTCCATCCGCTCGCACTCGGCTTTTGCGCGCTTCGTATCCGGGTGCTCGGGCCCTAGAGCCTTCGTCCACACCTTCTCCGCCCGCTGCATGAACTCAATTGCTTCCGGTAGCTTGTGCTGAGCTTCGAGACAGACCGCCAGGTTTTGGCAAGATAGTGCCACGTCGGGATGCTCCGCGCCCAGCACGCGCTCTCTAATCTTCAACACCGCCCGATGTTCCTGCTCCGCCTCGGCATGCTTGCCTTGCCCATCCAGCGAGTTGGCCAAATTGTTCCTACTTGCCAAGGTGTCGGCATGCTCCGCACCAAATAGGCGTTCTCTGATCTTCACCAGTGCCCGATACTCCTGCTCCGCCTCGGCAGGCTTGCCTTGATACTCCAGAGCTTCGGCCACCCACATCCGGCTAGCCAGAGCATCCGTGTGCTCCGCGCCCAGTACGCGCTCTTGGATCTGCGACACCACCCGCAACTCCTGCTCCGCCTCGGCATGCTTTTCCTGGGAAGCCAGCGCATTGGCCAGATTTATCCGAGTCGCCAAGGTATCTGCATGCTCCGGACCGAGTACTCGCGCTTGAATCTTCAACACCGCTCGATGCTCCTGCTCCGCCTCGGCATACTTGCCTTGGCCATTCAGAGCGACGGCAACCCCCATCCGGCTAACCAGCGTATCGCGATGCTCCGCGCCAAGCACGCGCTTTCTGATCTTCCACACCGCCAGAAACTCCATCTCAGCCTCGGCATACTTTGACTGGTAACCCAGTGCGTTGGCGACACCCATACGGCTCTCCAAGGTGTAGAAATTCTCGGCGCCTAGTTCGCGCTCGTGAATCTCCCGTACAGTCCGATATTCCTGTTCCGCCTCGGCATAGTTGCCTTGGGCCGCCAGTTTGTCGGCCCGCAGGCTGACTTGGGATTGCCGCCGGAGATCGTGATTCAACCAGACATCAGCTAAAGCGAAAATAAGCAGCAGGCCGAGCGCGAGGGCGGCGTGCTGCATTCTGCGCTTGCGCCGATGCGGCAGCCCCCTCCCCACTGAAGGCGGCGCTGCCGCGAAATATTCGAGCAAAAAGCGGTGGGAAAAGATGAAGCCTCCGCCCACCTTCCGCAGCAGCAGGACCTCGCTGGTTTCCTTTAGCTTGGTGGCAAGTCTAAAGGGTATGTGTTCAGAGAGGGTGAGCAGCACCCGAAGAACCCAGTGTTTGGTGGGCACATCAAGACCTCCAGCGAAGGCACCTAGAGTGAACATCATGGTCACAAACATCACGACTCGAAGGGCAAAGTCTTCTGTGCGAATCAGGGATGCCCATTCGTTCGTAGAAATTCTTGATATGATCGAGATGACTGCCACGGCCACCAGAGTCCCAGCAGCGCCGAACCCTGCCGCAATCAAGACCGAGGACTTCATTGATCTCACCACTCCTTCATTCGGTGTCACTCGTCGTTGTATCATCTCTCCTCGTTTCAGGCCAAAGACGGTGCCGCCAAATATGAACCCGACTCCGCATACCAAGATGACCTCGGCCATGTCGGCTGGAGTTATGGTCTCAAACTCACTGATATGGCTCATTGCCATCAGCGAGACCGCAGGTATCAGCAAAGATCCACCAATGACGAAAGCCCCTGTGGCACTCCATTTCCACCCGATGTACTCTGCACTTTGGATCTGATCGCCAAAAAGAGATGACCTTGCAGCAAACATGCCGACACCAAGGACACAAAAAGCGACCGCTAGAAGGATGTTGATTCGTTCATCAAATGTTGCAGCATTTACATCTTCTTGAAATTGAGATATAAGCACCCAGCCAAGAGTGGCCATAAAGAATAAACCTAACCCCAATATGGTTGCCAACTTTTCGATTCTCATTCGACGGCAAAACCATATTGCGAATAAGATCGCCACTACTTGGGTAATTCCTAAAGCCAGCGAAATCAAAATCGAAATCAAAATCGAAATCGACCCTAATTCCGGTTGCGGGTCATTCTGCGGAAAAAGGTGACTGATGAGGCTGAAGATGATTTTGAGGAGCAGCATTAGCCCTGGCCCGAGTAGCAGGCAGGCCGCACAACAAAACTGAAGTGCGTAAAAAAAACGGTTCCGTCTGGGTATCTGCTTGGACGAGCGTCGCCACTCTAAAGTGGCAGCAATGACTCCTGGATAGGTGAAGCACCAAGCACCAAAAATCCCCAACACAGGTATTACTACCAATATCTGACCCCAGGGACCATTTTCCTGTAGCGACAAGCCAATATCAAAGAAATACCCGATGACCAAAGCCACCCCTAAAAGTGCGCTAAGCAATCCCCCGGCAGCACCTAGAGCTGACCTGCTGCCAACGCAGTAGGTGCAGCGAGCCCACAGCTTTGAAAGCCAGGTCATCTGCAGGTTCTCGATGTGAAACACCGTCTGCCCTGATTCGGCCATGTTCTTTGCCAGCCATTGCAGCAGGTGGCGTATCTGTGTGGCATCCAGGGCTTTTTTGCTCTGCCGCCGTTCATGGCTTTCCTTCAGCCGGAGATTCACATACTCGCCCATCAGATGTCGCTGGCGCTCGGCCTGAGATGGCTTTTCGGTGAGTGATCTGCCTGCATAGGCGACACTCATGACGTTCAGGAGGAAGGGGTTCTTGGACATCGTGGCGATCCACGGTTCTTGCCCGGCTAGGACGCGGACGCCTTTCATGTGATCCCGGGACATGACGGAGGAGACCTGGCTCTCGGACAAATCCTGGAGCATCAGGGCCCCGTGCAGGTGCAGCTTGGCGGTGAGTTCATGGTACTCGGTGATGCGGCTGCATACGACGATGCCGAAGGATGTCTGGGAAGCGGGCTCGTCCCCGGCAGGCTGGCAGTAGGCATTGATGGCATCCAGACAGGCGGCGCGGGCTTCTTTGGCTGCGGCACCTTCGATGCCTTCGTCCTGGACTACGTCTGGTGCATCGGGTGAGCGGCTGGTTCTCTCGGCCCATGCCTCGCGTGCGGCGTGGCCAAGGCCGACCTCATCAAGCCCGTCCAGGAGAGGGATGAGCGCTTCGTCCCGCACCCAGCGGGTCATGACGGCGATGGGGATCTGGTAGGCCGCGGAGCCTTCGCGGATCATCCACTGATCCAACGGCAGGCGGTCGCGCCACCAGGAGGAGAGATTGAGCACGATGGGGATGCCTGCGCTGGGATCGCTTTCGGCGCGTTCGAGCAACCGCTCGGCAAGCCGCAGCAGGAGCATGGTCTTGCCACCGCCGGGATTGCCAAGGATGAGGAGGCGTGAACCGCTGTCGTCGAAGAGCTTGCTGATGTCGTCTTCAGGCCGGAACTCACGATCCGGGAGGCGGTGGTCGGTGATCACGGCGGAAGGGACCAGCTCTTGGCCAATATTGAACCGGTTCGATTCGCTGACCGAGGGGTGTAGCACGCACTCAATCCAGTCGTATCGAATCTTTGCGAGCATGTCCTTCCGGCACTGCGCGAGGCGTGGGAGTTTGATGCTCCTGGCTTGTCGTTCGATCTTTTCCGCAGCCTTCGAGAGCTGGGTCACTTGGCTGCTGAGCTGCTGAAGTGCAGCAGTGCTGTCCGCAGTTTGTGCTGCCAGTTCATCGAGCTTTTGACGCTGAAGGGCTTCGCGGGCTTTGGCCTCCTCACGCAGTTGCTCTAGCTTGTCCTCCATGCGGCGGACGAGAAGTTCCGTCTTATCCAGGCTGCTGGTGCTGTGATAAAGTTCCCCATAGCCTTTGACCTGTTGCCGATACTGCTCCTGCAAGTCATGCAGGGTCTTCGGCTCGCAGGCGCAGCCGTCGGTGGGGTGGGGGGCGTCGAGGAAGAGGTAGTAGACAGGTTTGCCCAGATGGCGAGCATAGAGGGCTTCATACTGCGTGTAGCTGCAGGCGCCGAAGTCGGCATCATCTTCCTTCGGCGCGAAGCCATAGCAGTGGCCGACGAGCTGGAGGACAGCATCGGAGTCATCGACCCATTCTCTGAGCACGCCGGTCAGATCGCCGGTTTCCGTTGCGGCGATGTCCTGCCACTTGGCATCGTAACCTAGCGCAATGAGCGTTTTGGCAACTAGGTCACGCGCACTGCGCAGCTCACAGCTGACCGCAGAGATGAAGATGACGGGCCGCGTGAGCATTCGGCGCACAGGGTGGCGGGAGAGAGACGAGGCAGCAAGGGGGAAATGACGGGGGCTAGGAGCCAGAACCGCACATGGAATGTGCTGACCACTCCACGCTGGGTGCAACGAAGGGCAAACTCCAAATACGACTCGGGCAACGAATGGAGCGCGCCCTAACTGAGTGGCATTCGGGGAATCACGAAATAGCTGGGCCTGGACAGACGTTCGTATGCCTACCAACCTCACCAATGAAACGTGCCCTGCTCCTTCGCCTCATCCTTGGCCTGATTTTGACGACTTTCCTGCCCTCCTGTGGCTTTGAGTTTCGCTCTGCGTGGAAAAAGGCGCCAGTGACCTCCGGGGTGGACGGCAAATGGGAAGGCACCTGGCTCAGTGAGGCCACCGGACACCATGGCAAGCTGAGCTGTGTGGTCTTGGCGCCCAATCCCAAAACCACGAAAACCACGTCTCACGAATTTTTCTACCACGCCACGTGGAAAAACCTTCTCAGCGGCAGCTACAAGGCCGTGCACACCGTGCAGAAGAAGAAAGACGGCACCTACACCTTCACAGGCGAACATAAAATGCCGGACTGGGCAGGCGGGCTCTACCAGTACGGAGGCACGATCAAGGGCGATGAGTTTAAGGCCTGCTACCGCTGCTCCATGGATAATGGCACCTACACGATGAAACGCGTGCGCTGAGGATGCTGAGTCCTCGGTGAGAGATCAGGCGGGGGGGTATGAATACTAGATACCGGGGACAGGTTGCTGGAGGCGCGAGCACTCCAAAAAATAGGACGCCTAGGGCCTAGGCACTCCATGGGACTTATTTGGGGAGGGGACCTTGTTGCGCAGCAACAAGGCTACTTTTCTGTCTTGGCGGGGGCTGAAAGCGTATAGATGAAGAGGGCGCTGGATGGACCTGATGGACTGAATGGACAAAATGGACCACTCTTTGGGTGCCTCTCTTCGTCATTTGTTATTACCAACGCATGTCCAACCCCCGCCAAAAACCTGATCTCGTCGCCAAGCTGCGGGATGTGCCGCATGTGCCGGGGGTGTACATCATGCGGGACCGGCTAAACAATGTGATCTACGTGGGGAAGGCGCGGGATCTGCGGAAACGGCTGGCGAATTATTTTACGCCGGCGCGCTCGAAGCTGGCGGACCGGAAGACGAGGGCGCTGATCGCGAGCATCTGGGATTTTGATCTGCATGAGGTGCGCAATGACACGGAGGCGCTGGTGCTGGAAGGGCGGCTGATCAAGGAATTCCGCCCGCGGTACAACGTGAGCTTTCGCGATGACAAACGCTACTTCATGGTGCGGGTGCATTTTGGCGATGCGATCCCGAGGCTGTCCACCACGCGGCTGAAGAAGGACGATGGTGCACGATACTTCGGGCCTTTCCCGCATGGGATGGCGCTGCGCACGACGCTGAACTGGCTGAACAAGAAATTCGGCCTGCGCGTGTGCCGCCCGCTGAAGCCGGGTGAGGCGGAGTACAAGCACTGCTCCAACGACATCATCAAGAACTGCTCTGCGCCCTGCATCCTGCGCATTTCCTTGGAGGACTACAAGAAACGGGTCGAGCAGGCCTGCGAGTTCCTTGATGGGAAGTCGAAGGATCTGGTCACTGCGCTGGAGGAGGAGATGCAGCATGCGGCGGCACGGATGGATTTTGAAAAGGCGGCTGAGCTGCGGGACATGATTGAGGATTTTAGAAAGACGCTGATTCCGAGCCGGACTTTTGAGCGTGGTGCGCGGGCGAGGGTGATCCGGAGCATTGATCCGATGGCGGATGTGCAGGAGCTCAAGGAACTGCTGCATCTGGAGAAAGCGCCGCTGGTCATGGAGTGCTTTGACATTGCAAACATCGGCACGGCGCACTGCGTGGCGAGCATGGTGCGCTTTAAAAACGGTGTACCGGACAATTCGAACTACCGGCGCTACCGCATCAAATCGGTCACTGGGCAGAATGATTTCATCAGCATGGCGGAGGTGATCCGGAGGCGCTTTTCGCGCATCCTGCTGGAAGGCCGGAAGGTGGCGGGTGATGACGCGGAGTTTTCACAGGAGGCTCCGGCGGAGGCGCTGGAGCGCATTGCTGCAACGAGCAATAAATTCGTGACGCTGCCGGATCTTGTGATTGTGGATGGTGGTAAAGGGCAGCTTGGCGTGGCGGTGGCGGAGCTGAACAAACTCGGGCTGCATACGCTGCCGATCATTGGTCTGGCGAAGGAGCATGAGGAGGTTTATCGGCCGGGGGAGAGCCAGCCGGTGATCATTCCGCATGAACGCGGTGCTTTGAAGCTGCTGCAGCGGATTCGTGATGAGGCTCATCGCTGGGCGAATGGGTACCACCAACTGCTGCTGGGACGACGTGTGGCGGAGAGTCTGCTGGATGACTGCCCGGGGATCAGCAAGACGCGGAAGGCGGCGCTGCTGAAGGCCTTTGGCTCGGTGACGCGACTGCGGAAGGCGACGGTGGAGGAGATCGCGGAGGTGCCGGGGATCAGCAAGGTGCTGGCGCAGGGGGTGAAGGAGTTTTTGGAGAGTCGGTGAGGTGGGGCTGGAATTTATGATTTACGATTTATGATTTATGATTTCGGAGGTGGTATGGGGGCATTCCAAAATGGGGGGAATCTTGTTTCTCGCGGGATGGATGAAATGTGGTATAGGAGGAAGTATGCACATCCTCGAACAATTGGGGCTCGCGCTGGGTTTGGCTTCGCTGGCGGGGCTGAATCTTTACCTGACGGTTTTTCTCACGGGAATGCTGGTGAGGTTTGATGCGCTGCATCTGGCGGCGAAGTACCAGTCCATTGAGGTGCTGGGGCATGATTGGGTGCTGATTGCGGCAGGAGTGCTGTATGCGATTGAGTTTGTGGCGGACAAGGTGCCGTGGCTGGATTCGCTGTGGGACAGTGTGCATACGCTGATCCGTCCAGTCGGAGGAACGATCCTGGCGATGCAGGCGCTGGGCGACATGCCGCCGCATGTGGAGGTGATTGGCGCGCTGCTGGCGGGTGGTGCGGCGCTGACGACGCACAGTGCGAAGGCGGGTGCGAGGCTGCTGGCGAATCATTCGCCGGAGCCGGTTTCGAATGTGGTGCTGAGCATCGCCGAAGACATCACGGTGGTGGCGGGGACGCTCATCATGCTGCTGAAGCCGGTGCTGGCGCTGTGTGTTTTCACAGCGGTGATCATTGTGCTGTGGCTGGTGCTGCCGCGGATGTTTCGGGTGGTCCGGCGATCGTTTGAGATACTGCGGGGGAAGTGGCGGGAGGTGATGGGGCGTGATACACCTGCCACTGCTACGCGGGAGTTACGTGGCGCTGTTTCGTAATGCTGGAATTAGACTGAAGCTGACCGGACCGCCTGAAGGCGGAACAACAATACATGGTCTGTGGAATGCGTAGCGCTGTGCAGGTGAAGCGAGGAGCAGCGATTATCGGTGCCGCGTTCGGCATCCGGAACTCAGCGCGGGAACATAGCAGGAGGATCGAGGACGAGTTCGAGTAGGAGGACGAGAAGGATTTCGCTATGGCGAAACTCAATCACTCGATCTCTTCGCCGGGATCATCGAGGGCGTGGGCTTTGAGGTCTTCGAGGTCGACCCATTCGAGGGCGGATTCGTGGGAGGCGGAGAGGCACACGGGTGGGGCGCAGCCGGCATCGAGGGCTTCCTTCCAGCGTGTGACGCAGAGGCACCAGCGGTCGCCGGGTTTGAGGCCGGGGAAGTCCCATTGGGGGGCGGGGGTGGAGAGATCGTTGCCGCTGAGATAGGAGAAGTTCAGAAAGGCTTCGGTGGCCTCAATGCAGACGGTGTGCAGGCCGACATCGCCGGGGCCGGTGCGGCAGTAGCCGTCGCGGTAGAACCCGGTCATGGGTTTGCGACAGCAGCAGGTGAGTGGTTTGAGGAGGACGTTGGTACGCATGGGGGATTATGAATGCGGCAGGAGGAGAGTGCCAGAGAGTTCCAGTGCGGAAGACAGAGAATTAACCACGGAATACACTGAATACACGGAAGCCGAACAGGAGGCTTTCACCTTGCTGGACTACTGTTGTCTCCAAGCAGGGCCGATGGGTGCGGTAGGTGGGAGCAGCGTGGTGGGAGGGGCGGCGGTGATGGTGTGATTGTCCTTGATGGTGACGCCTTCCACTGCGCATTTGATTTCAAAGGGTTCGGCTTTGTTGGTCTGAATAGTGTTGTTGCTGATCTCGGTTTCCAATGGTGGGAGCGTGGCTTTTTTGTCGCCGCTCATGCCGATGAGGATGTTGTGCGCGCAGTTGATGAAGGTGTTGCCGGTGACCTTGGCGCGTTTGACCTGGAAGTAGCCGTTGGGCACGGAATTGGGGATGCCGAGCATGATGCAGAGGGCGCTGCGCTCGTCATCGCCAGTGAGGTTTTCAAAGCGGTTGGCGGTGACGGTGTGGTCTTCGCCGATGATGCGGACGCCGCCGGCGCCTTTGGCTCCGTCGCCAATGAAGGTGTTGTTCTCTACGGTGCAGCCATTGCCATGGCGAAGGGTGAGGGTGCCGGAGACGCCTTTGAAGGTGTTGTGGCGGTAAAGATTGCCGCAGGATTTGTTGGAGATGCACTCGGCTTCGCCATCGCATTTCTCAAAGAGGTTGTGCTCGACGATGCAGGAGGCGGTTTGCATGGAGGTCTTGCTGTCGCCGAGGCGGATGGTTTCGCCGCCGTTTTTGCCGAGCTTCTGGCGGGGGCCAAAGTGATTGTGATCGATCTGGTGTTTGCCCTGGTCTTTGGATTCGTTGGAGAGCCAGACGACCATGGTGGTGCCCTGCGTGGTCTTGCCGGCGATGTAGCAGTGGTCGACGCGATTGCGTGCGCCGTAGATGGAGATGAACTGGGAGGAGGCTGTGGAAGCGAGCTGGGTGTCGTTGGTGACGGCGCAGTTGGTGATGCGGGAGTCGGTGGCGAGTTGTTTGGAGTCTTTGCGCAGTTCGATGACTTGGTCGGCGGTGGGGTTTTGAAACCAGAGGCCGTCCACGATGATGTGGGAGCCGCCGACGGAGAGGCGTGAGGCGCCGGTGAAGATGACTTTGCCGGGGGTTTGGGCTTTGATGGTGACGGGGTTTTCGGCGGTGCCTTCGGCGTGGAGTTTGAGCTGGGCGTCGGTCCAGGTGCCGTCGTTCAAGATGAGGGTGTCGCCTGCGTTGATTGTTTGAGCGGCGGCGGCGAATGCGGCGGCATCTGCGATAGGGATGTCTTTGGCCAGAGCGGGAATGGCGAGGGCTAAGGCGAAGAGGGTGAGGCGCATGGGTGGCCTATGAGAGACGGCAGGGGGCTTGACGGCAAGGTGGTTTTCCGGCACACTTGCAGCATGACTTCCCTGCCTGAGTCCAAAGCGCGCACGAAGCTCCGCCAGTTGATGGTGGAGACAGCGGACTCGCATGAGCCGATTCAGATCACCGGTCGCAGTGGCAATGCGGTGCTGATCTCTGAGGACGACTGGCGCAGCATTCAAGAGACTTTGCATCTGCTGGCCATTCCAGGCATGCGTGAGTCGATCCGCAAAGGGATGAGAGAGCCGCTGTCCAAAGCTTCCAAGAATCCCGGCTGGTGAACTGGACGGTCGTCTATACCAAGCAGGCGCAAAAGGATGCGAAGAAGATCGCCTCCTCGAATTTGAAATCTCAAACGCAGCGACTGCTGGACGAGCTGGCGAAGAACCCGTTTCAAACGCCGCCTCCTTACGAGAAGTTGGTGGGAGATTTGGACGGTGCCTATTCACGGCGCATCAACATCCAGCATCGCCTCGTCTATCAGGTGTATGAAACCGAGCATGCGGTGAAGGTGCTGCGGATGTGGACACATTATGAGTGACACGGTGACCGGCATCTAAGAGAATGGTTGCCGGTGGCACGTCAGCACGGCACAATCGGCTATATGAAACCCAACCTTGTGTGGTTTGACATTCCGGCGGTCGATCTTGACCGGGCGATTCGTTTTTATTCGGCGGTGCTGGGACGAGAGATCAAGCAGGAGATCCTCGGGGGAGTTCCCACCGGCATGCTACCGACGGCGGATGGTGGGCAGCAGGGGTGCGTGGTGGTGGTGAAGGATTTCAAGCCTTCGGCGGACGGGATCATGATTTACCTGGATGTGAACGGGCGGCTGAAGGAGGCGGTGGCTGCGGTGAGGGCGAATGGGGGGACGGTGCAGCAGGATGTGCACTCGATTGGCGAGTATGGGTTCCGTGCGGAGGTGCTGGATTCGGAAGGGAACTGCATTGCGTTGCATGCGGAGACGGAGGGGTGAGGAAGCAAGCGGCACGATGACAAAAATTTATTCCTTCAGCTACTTTTCTGGATAGATGAAACTCGATACCCCCAAGCAGCGCTACTTGTTTGAACGTCACACAGTAGAGGAGATCCGTTCATGGAATCAGCGCCTGAAATACTTTCGGTATTTCCGGGCCTACGGCGGCCACGCCAATGATTCAGACTCGCTCGACGTGGCAATTTCGTATCGAGGGGAAGAGGAGCTAATTTCGCTGCTCAATCAGCTCGGCATTCATCCGGCCACCCATACAACGGCTCCGCCACAACCCGAGGTAGGCGTGAGCTATCCAAGCACCGAGTATGAAAAATTCCCGAGCATTATCGGCGGAACACGTTGGATCGAGCAGCCAGGACATACTGAGATTTTTGGCATTCCTGTCTTCATCTGGTGTCACGATGACCGGATCATGATCAGCCCGAGGAACGGAGCATGGGAAGTTGATGACTCCACCGTTGCAGCAGCAGAGGCAATCGAACCGCATTTGGCCGGGCTCAAAGACCGGATTATTGATCCTCCTCTGGACACTGAGCACTACCTCTGTGCAGCCAAGCACCCCATACTACGCAGCGAACAAAGCAGCTGAGGTAGCCCTGCCTCGCTCAACACCAGATCTTAGAGGTTAAGCGCGACAGTTTTATAAACTCACGCCGCGTTTCCAAGGGAGGAAGTCGTCCTGGCCGAGGGAGACGGCTTTGGGGGTGTATTCTCCGCTGGCGGTGGCGATGACGAGTTCGAGCATGTCTTCGCCCATTTGTTCGACGGTTTTTTGGCCTGTGATGATGGGGCCGGTGTCGAAGTCGATGAGGTCGGGCATGCGCTTGGCGAGGTCGGTGTTGGTGGAGATTTTGAGGGTGGGGCAGACGGGATTGCCGGTGGGGGTGCCGAGGCCGGTGGTGAAGAGCATCATGTTGCAGCCGCCGCCGGCGAGGGCGGTGGTGCTTTCGACGTCGTTGCCGGGGGTGCAGTAGAGGGTGAGGCCGCCGTGCTGGCGGATGGGCTCGGCGTAGTCGAGGACATCGACGATGGGGCTGGTGCCGCCTTTTTTGGCTGCGCCGGCGGATTTGATGCCGTCGGTGACGAGGCCGTCGCGGATGTTGCCGGGGCTGGGGTTGGCATCGAAGCCGGAGCCGCAGGCCTGGGCGGTGGCTTCGTAGGCGCGCATGAGGTGGACGAATTTATCGGCGAGGGCGGAGGTGACGCAGCGGTCGCTGAGGCTTTGCTCGACGCCGCAGAGTTCGGGGAATTCGCTGAGGACGGGGGCACCGCCGAGCGCGGCGAGGAGATCGGCGGTGTGGCCGATGGCGGGGTTGGCGGAGATGCCGGAGAAGCCATCGCTGCCGCCGCATTCGACGGCCATGATGAGATTGCTCAGCGCGCAGGGCTCGCGGGTTTGTTCGTTGGCGGTGGCGAGGTGGAGGAAGGTGTCGCGGATGGCGTTGGCCATCATGTCGCGCTCGGATTTGCTCTTCTGCTGTTCGTAGATGAGGAGGGGTTTTTCGAGCTTGGGGTAGAGAGCGGCCATCTCGCTTTCGAGGAGGCTGACCTGGGCGTGCTGGCAGCCGAGGCTGAGGATGGTGGCACCGGCGACGTTGGAGCTGTGGATGTAACCTGCGAGGAGGCGGCAGAGGGCCTGGGCGTCCTGGCGGGTGCCGCCGCAGCCGAGGCCGTGCTCGAGGAACTTCACGCCATCGATGTTTTTAAAGACGCGGGCGGCGGTGGCGGAGGTTTCGGCTTCGAGGGTGGTGGCTTCGATTTGATCACGCGAGGCACCGGAGCGGTGGAGATCGACGAGGCGCTGGGCGAAGCGCTCGTAGGGGGAGGTTTTGCCGTAGCCGAGGCTGCGGGTGAGGGCCTCGCGCATGAAGGCGAGGTTGCGATTTTCGCAGAAGACGAGGGGGATGACGAGCCAGTAATTGGAGGTGCCGGCAGGGCCGACGGAGCGCTTGAAGCCGTTGAAGGTGCGGGTCTTCCACTTGGAGATGTCGGGCGGGGTCCAGGTGTAGTCGTGCTGCTTGCCGCTGAAGGCGGAGGTGGCGTGGACGACGTTGTGGGTGTGAATCAGAGCGCCGGTAGCGATGGGCTGGGTGGCTTTGCCGACGGTGACGCCGTACATGGTGATGATGTCGCCGACGGCGAAGTCATGGGCCGCGAATTTCTGTTTGGCGGGGATCTTTTCGCGGAGGGTCCAGGAGCGGCCGTTGAGGGAGAGGGCGGTGCCGGCGACGAGGTCTGAGAGGGCGACGATGGCGTCGTCGGCAGGGTGGACTTGAAGGATGGTGGCCATGGGTGCGCAGGGATAAAGCGCGGTAAGACAAAGGGAAGGCGGAATTTTGAACTTTGCTCTTTCTACCAGACCGGGTTAGATCGGGAATATGCTCGAAATCAACAATCTCTCCCACGTTGTTCCAGGAAAAGGCAAGGAGCCGCTGCGCGTGCTGGAACAAGTCAGTTTCATGGCTCCGGGCGGGCATGTGCTGGCGCTGATCGGGCCTTCTGGCAGCGGCAAGACGACGCTGCTGCGCATTCTCGCGGGTCTGACGGAACCCGAGGCCGGGACGGTCACGCTGGGCAAGCGGGATCTGATCAAGCAGCCGCTGTATGCGAACCAACTCGGCTGGGTGCCTGCGGGAGATGATAATTTGATCGAGCACCTGACGGTGCGGGAAAATTTGATCAGCGCGGCGATGCTGCGTGGGGCAGGACGCACAAGAGATGAGGTGCTCTCCCGTGTCTCGCATGTGCTGGTGACGGTGGGGCTGGAGAACATCGCCACGGAGCGCACCTCGGCGCTGGCGCTGCCGCAGCGGCGCAGGCTGAAGCTGGGACTGGCGCTGGTGGCGGACCCGGTGATCGTGCTGTGCGATGATTTCACGGTGGGGCTGGATGTGCGCAGTGAGCGTGAGTTTGAGGCGCTGCTGAAAATGGTGTCCACGGACCGGCCGGACCGCATCGTGATCCATGCCACGGATTCGCTGTCCAATCTGGGAGCGTATGACACGGTGGTGGTGATGCATGAAGGCTATGTGGCCTTTCATGGTCCCGCGCGTGCCGTGCCGCACTACTTTACGGTACCGACCTATGATGAAGTCTATGCCCGGCTGGCCAAACGCCCCGCGCAGCGCTGGGGCGACTCATGGATGAAGCACCGTGATGCGTACTACGCGGCATTCAAGCTCGGTGGTGGCGTGGCGGAGAAGCTTTCCCCTGCCGAGGAAGATCCGGGCGATGAAGACCGCACGATCCTCATGAAGCAGAAGGGCGATGAGGACGAAGATGAGGTCAAAAAGCCCGCCGAAGCCGAGGTGCGGCCGATCATTCCGCTGCCGGGCATCCTCAGCCAGGCGCAGCATTTGGTGAAACGTCGATGGTCGCTGCTGCGCCGCACTCCGCGTGAGTGGATCACGCATGCTTCGCTGCTGGTGGGGGCGCCGGCCATAGCCGCACTGCTGCTGCTGCCGAATTTAAAACTGCTCAAGGAAATGCGCGGCGGCAGCACCGCTGCCGATGTGGTCTGGCCGGCGGCGCACACCGTCTCGATGATTGTGCTGATTCAGATCCTGCTGGTGCTGTTCATGGCGCTGCGCCTCGGCGCGCGCGAGATCGCCGGGAGACGCGCTCTTTACGAACGCGAACGCATCGGTGGCGTAAGCCCCGCCGCGTGGCTGATCGGCTCTCTGCTCTTCATACTGCCCATCATTTTGGTGCAGAGCATCTGGATGGAGATGTTTCTGGACATCGTCACCGGCTCTGGCGGACTGCCGGGCACCGGCATGGCCAAGCTGGTGCTGCCTGCCCTCTCTGGCGCTGCCTTTGCGGCCCTTTGCCTGGGCATCTCCGCGAACTCCGACAGCAAGGAGCGCGCACACAGCATCTCCCTCACGCTGCTGTGTGCCAATATCCTGCTCTGCGGTGCGCTGCTGGGCTTCCCGAAGCTTCTGGGGCATGTGGTCCACCCGTTCATCACAGCGCACTACGGCTGGTCTGGGATCATCGACTCGCTGGAAAAGACCGCCTACTTCGAGCCCATCGACAAACTGGTGAAGACCTGGTTTGCCACGCCGGATTTCGCGATGAGCATGCTCGGGGTGCATTTCCTCGTCGGTGTGGTGCTGACGTATGTGGGATTGCGTCGGCGTGCGTGATGCAGCGAGGATCAGGCAAGTGCGCATTATCGAGTCAAGAATCGTGTCCGCGTACGTACTAGATCACGACTCTTGATGATCCTTTGACCTCTGATTTTTTCTTTTTGTCCATGCTCAATTTTGTCCGCTTCAAGCACGCCCGGTTTTCCGCCCGGTTTCCTGACACTTTTCGTTACTCACGCTCGCACTACTGGATGGCGAAAGTGGAGGGTGAAACGGATTTGTGGCGGGTTGGGTTCACCAAGTTCGCGACGCGGATGCTGGGTGAACTGGTCGATTGCGAGTGGAAGCCTGCTGAAGGCGGCCCAGTGACTCCCGGCGACAACATTGGCTGGGTGGAGGGATTCAAGGCGGCGTCAGATGTGTATTGCGTGATGAACGGAGCGTTTGCGGGTGGGAATCCTGAGCTGAAGGTCGATGCGTGCATCGTGCGCAGCGATCCGTATGAGCAAGGGTGGCTTTACAGCGTGCGTGGGGAGCCTGAGGCCGAGAGCATGGATGTGCAGGGGTATATTGAACTGCTAGGCGGGACGATTCAGAGGATGGCGGAGGAAGGGCACGGGGAAGAGGGCGCGGGTGAGGAGCTGTGAATGAGAAGTGAAAAGCAGGCTTTGAGCGGACTCAGGCCACAGCATGGCGTGCTCCGAGCGCGGTGCCCGGAACCAGACCGCACATGGAATGTGCGGACCACGCCACGCTGGGTTGTGACCCGCGTTTGACCATTTCGGAGTTCTCTATTTCCCGAGGAGGAAGGCGAGGAGATCGGCCATTTGGTCCTTGTTGATGGCGGCTTCGAGGCCGACGGGCATGAGGGTGCGGTCGAGGGACTTCATTTCTTTGATGGCGCTGCGAGCGATGGTTTCCTTGGCTCCGCCCATCATGGCGAGAACGATGCTGTCGCTGGTTTCGGCTTGGATGAGGCCGGAGAGGGTGCGGCCGTCTTTGGTTTCGACGGTGTAGGCGCTCCAGCGGGCCTCGAACATGCGGTTGGGATCGAGGATGTCTGAGAGAAGGCCTTCGGGGGGCTTCACTTTGACGTCGGAAAGCGGTGGGCCGACATCGACGCCGAGGGTGCCGTGCTTGTGGCAGGTGATGCAGATGGTGGCGAAGACCTGCTGGCCCTTTTTGGCGTCGCCTTTCATCGTGGTGGCGGCCATGTAGTCCTTCACCACTTTCGCGCGGTCGCTGCTGGCTTCGCCGAAGAGTTTCTTGGCGAGTTCGGGCATCTCGCCGGTGCCGCGCTGATAGCGCCAGCGGGTTTCGACATCGACCCATGCGGTGGGGTACTCGCCTTTCTCCATGCGCTTGAACAGATCGAGGGCGGTGGTGGCGTTGGCGGTTAGCATGGGCACGAGGGCGAGTTTGAGCGCGGGTCCGGCTTTTGGCAGGAGTTCGTAGATGAGCGGTGCGGTGCTGGTGGCGGCGTATTTCTTCAGCAGGGCCAGGGCGGCGGTCGACAGTTCCTGGGGCTGGTTGGTGGTGAGCAGGGTCTTCACGACTGGCTGCACGGCGTCCCATTTGCGCTGGCCGAGGAGGGGCATGACGGCGAGACGTTGGTCGAGCGGCGCTTTGGGATCGGCGATGATTCCATCGATCTCGGATTGCAGTGTCGCGATTTCTTTGACGGCGTCTTCGTGGCCTTTGGGCAGCTTGGCGAGACCTTGCAGCAAAGCAGGTTTCCACCAGAGGAGTTTGCCGGGTTCTTTTTGCAGCAGGGAAAGCAGGGCTGTCACGTCTTCAGCGTCTGCATCAGCGAGGGCACCCGTGGTAAACGTGCGCACTGTCGTGCTGCGAGTTTCGGAGAAGGTTTTGAAGAAGTCATCGCCGAGGGAACTGAGGATGTGGCCCATCTGCTTGCTGGCGGAGGAGGCGACCATTTTTGCCATCCATGGGTCTTCTGGATACTTCGCAATGAGAGCAGCGAGTGCTTTGGCATCAGTGACGCCTTGAGCTTTAAGAAAGGCCGAGCGCTCGGGGTGCTCGGGTGGAACCTCGCCCCAGCCGACTTCAGGAATGGCGTGGTATTTGCCGGGGGTCTTGGTGATGAGAGTTTTTGTTCCATTCGGCACCACGCGCCAGATGCGGCCTTCGTTTTCGCCCTGGCGCATGTCGTGGGTTTTGACGAACTCTTCAGGGAAGAAGCGAGCGTGGTCGATCCAGCGGCGGTAGATGTCGCAGATGTAGATGGCACCGTCGGGGCCGGTGGTGAAATTGACGGGGCGGCTCCATTCATCGCTGCTGCGGAAGAATTCGGTGCGGTCGCCGACGCGGGTGGCTTTGAGTGAAGCGCCGTTGGGTTCGACCTTGTAACGGGTCACGAGCTGGCCGGTGGGATCGGGGACGAAGACGTTATTTTTCAACTCGGGCATGAGCGGACCGCGATAGACGCCCAGGCCGGAACAAGCGGTGTTTGTGCCGGCATGGGCATCTGCGGTGGTGTGGGTGATTTGGAGCGGGAAGACTCGGGTCTCCGCGCCGAAGGGGGCGATGTCTTCGAAGTTCTGCGTGATGCCTGCGTGGGGATTGCGCAGCATGGTCTCGTAGGGCATGACGGTGAACATGAGGGGATTGCGGTTCGAGCAGTAGAAGTGGTGGCCCCAGTCGTCGAAGGCACCACCATACTGGCCTTTGCCACCGGTGGGGGTGATCGTGTCAGTGCGGGGATCCCATTTGAAATTGCTGCCGGGGATGTTCACGATGTCCTTCGGCTTGTCGGCGGGATAGATCTCGCGGGCATCGAGTCCGTTGTTGAAATGCACGCAGCCGTCGAGCCCCCAGCGTGGGGCGCTGACTTGAAGCTGGGCGTGCTTTGGATTGAAGCCTTTGATGAGTGATTTGATTTCGTCGGCCTTGCCATCACCATCGGTGTCTTTGAGGAAAAGAATCTGGGAGCGCGTGGTGGCGATGAGACCGCCGTTGTAGGGGAGAAGGCCCTGCACGTTGTCCATATGGTCGGCAAAGGTGACGGCCTTGTCCATGCGGCCATCGCCGTCTTCATCGGTGAGGAGTTGGATGCGTGAGAGCCAGGGATCGCCGGGGTTTGGCGGGCCGAGGGGGTAGTCGCGCATGTCAGCCACATACATGCGGCCCTGCGCGTCCCAGGTGCATTCGACGGGATCGAGAATGAGGGGTTCGGCGGCGACGAGCTGGACTTCATAGTCGCCATCGAGCTGGATGCGCTTCATGGACTCCTCGGGGGAGAGTGCTTTTTCTTGTCCGTCGCGCACGCTGACATCGCTGCCGCCGCTGGCCTGGATGGCGGCCCACTTTTCTTTGAACTCGCCCAGGGGATAAAGCTCATAGCGGCGCACGATCATTTCTGCGCCTTCGGTTTGCAGGAGGATTTTGCCTTCGGCGGGTTTGCAGTCGAAGGCTTCGTTCACCATCGCGCCATTGACGAAGTATTGCAGGGTGTCGCCTTTGGCGATGACTTCGAGGCGGTTCCATTCGCCGGAGGGGGATTCGACATCGTTCTTGCCACGGAAGCCGACTTTGTCCGCCCAGTCTTCATCGCGGTGTTTCCAATTGATGCGGCCCTTGGTCACGGTCTGACGTGGCTCGCCTTGCTTCCAGATTTTTTCTTTGTCGCGGTCCAGCGTGTACTCGGAGGAGAGGGAGGTGATGAGTTCGGTACCGTCTGCGAGCTTGG
This sequence comes from Verrucomicrobiaceae bacterium UBA7681, assembly GCA_002482965.1. GTDB lineage: Bacteria > Verrucomicrobiota > Verrucomicrobiia > Verrucomicrobiales > Verrucomicrobiaceae > Prosthecobacter. Next base: position 169,537 of record DLGZ01000054.1, read on the forward strand.
GTGAGAGCACGAGAATGTCGCCGACGCCGCCTTCGATGATCTGGGCTTCGATGCTGGCCATCCAGGTGTCGGTGTAAGCGCCGTGCGGGCCGTAACCATGAAGGAGGATGCCGTTGTCCTTGGCGGCCTTCTCGCGCTTGCCCCAGGTTTTGGTGCCCCACTTGAATTCGAGCACGAGGTGGTAGTCGCGGAAATTTTCCTTGGTGGCGACGTAGCCGTAGCCACGGCCGCTGATGTGAAAGGTGCCATCGGCGGCAAAGGTCCAGATGTCCTTGGGATCGTCATGGAAGTCAGCCTTGGGATTGACGTGGTGATCGACGTTGCCGGATTTGATCACCTCCAGGAGGTTGATCTTCGATTTGACGGGTTCGATGGCCGGGAGAAGGCCGCTGGAACAGACCGAAAGGATGAACAGGAATGAGAGGAGGCGCATGAGGAGAGTACGGCGGGGGTGAGCGTATCATTACGGCCTGGGGGGCGATGATGCAGACACGATTGAGGCCAAACTTGGTGCTTTTGTGACGGGAGGGGGGCGTGTTCGTGGTTCCTTGTTCTTGGTTGCATGAGGTTCGCCTGCCCAGCCGGCGTTATTATAGCGCATCGCAAAACTCATTTCAGGCATGGTCGAGCCTGGGGACGTTCGGTTTGCCGCAGAGGGGCAAAGGTGCAGAGGTGGCAGAGACGGAATTTACTCTCTGCTCACTCTCCATCTCCGCTCCTCGGCTGCAAATTGAAGGTCCCTTCGCCTTCCAAAGGACGTGCTGAAGAGCATCTCCCTGCACGCTTCCGAAAATCAGTTTCGGAAGACGCTATAGCACTTGCTTTAGCATGCTGGGTAATGCGCCATGAACCGGCTAAGGCCTGAACTGCAAAACGTGCGCTGTGGACTGCGGAGCGATGGGCGTGGGCGGAGTGCTGCGGGCTCGGAGGCCCGCGCTCCCAGGGGCTTGTTGTGGCTCGGGCCCCTAGACCGAGGCGCTCTACGAGAGCTTGTTGCGGAAGTCGGGGTAGCCGAAGCGGCGGACGACGCGGTATTCCTGGGTGGCGGGATCGTAGATGGCGATGTCGGGATGGGGGACGCCATTGAAGGTGGTCGTTTTGACCATGGTATAATGTGCCATGTCGGCGAAGACGAGGCGCTGGCCGATGCGCAGGGGCTCGGGGAAGGAGAAGCCGCTGAGAACATCGCCGGCGAGGCAGGACATGCCGCCCATTTTGTACTCGTAGGGATGCTCGCCTGATAGCCCCGCGCCGAAAATGTGGGGCCGGTAGGGCATCTCCAGCGTGTCGGGCATGTGGGCGGTGGCGGAGATGTCGAGGATGGCGGTGGGGACCGGTGCCTCGATAATGTCCTGCACTTCGGCGATGAGGTAGCCGGTGTTCAAACCTGCGGCTTCGCCGGGCTCGATGTAAACGTCTTTGCCCCATTTCTCGCGGAAGGTGCGGAGGACGCGGATGAGTCGCTCGACGTCGTAGTCCTTGCGGGTGATGTGGTGGCCGCCGCCCATGTTGACCCATTGCACCTGTTTGAGGAGTTTGGGAAAGCGCTGCTCGACGGCGGCGACGGTGCGCTCCAGGACATCGGAGTCTTGTTCGCAGAGGGCATGGAAGTGGAGGCCTTCGATGCCGGTGAGGTCTTCGTCTTCGAGGAGATCGGAACGGATGCCGAGACGGCAGCCGGGGGAGCAGGGATCGTAGAGGGAGACTTCGACTTCGGAGTGCTCGGGGTTTACGCGGATGCCGGGGCTGGGGGCGTGGCCGGTAGCGGCTTTGGCGGCATCGAGCATGGGCTTGAACTTCCGGAACTGTGCGAGCGAGTTGAAGCTGAGGTGATGGGCGATGGGAATGATCTCGCGCATCTCGGCTTCTTTGAAGGCGGGCGCATAGACGTGCACTTCCTTGCCGAATTCCTGGGCCAGCAGCGCTTCGTTCAAGCCGCTGGCGCAGCAGCCGCTGAGGTAGTCGCGCATGATCGGGAAGACGCTGAACATGGAGAAGCCTTTCAGCGCGAGGAGCACGCGGGCACCGGATTCACTCTGCACGCGGGCGAGCTTTTCCATGTTCTGCCGCAGCAGCGCCACGTCCACCACATAGGCGGGGGTCTCGATGGCGTTGATGTCGAACGAAGGAGCGGGCTGTTCGTAAACGTGCGGAGGCGTGAAGTCGGTGGATGCCATGGAGGCGCGGAGAATAGCGGCTCATACCGGCCTCGCAAGAAGGTCTCGTGCGATGTTCACGCGGCAGTGTGACAAAAATCACACAGAGCGCTCAAGCGTGAACCCCATGCCCGGTTAGCATATTGTGGAGATTGCGTATGATCTCCCGCGTCCCTTCAGGACGCGACCTTCGGTGAGCAGGGTTCATTCTGCATGACCCAGGGCTTGCTGCGCTGCGCCCTGGGCTGAGTCCGGCGGCCCTTCAGGCCGCGAATGCAGATCATGAATGGTGGGTATGCGCTCTCCACCACTCATGCAGTTTTCCTCCTGCTGCCAATCAGTGAGCTCCATCCTTGGGGTTGCACCCAAGCATTCCTTGAGAGCAACCCTAGCATCCTTGATGCTGCAAAATAGATGACTAACGAGACTAGCGCACGACGCGTGCGCCGCCGCCGCCGATGGTCTTTTCGACTTCCTTGCGGGTGGCCATGGAGGTATCGCCGGGAGTGGTGGAGGCGAGAGCGCCGTGGGCAGCACCGTATTCGACGGCTTTCTGGGCATCGTTGAATTCCAGGAAACCGAACTGCACGCCGGAGGCGAAGCTGTCGCCGCCGCCGACGCGGTCGAG
>DLGZ01000054.1:172370-189455 GCA_002482965.1 Verrucomicrobiaceae bacterium UBA7681
GCCGACCAGTTGTTGACCGTCGCGGTGATAACTCCACGCAGCGTGGTTGCAGCGACCTTGAAGTTCGGGAATTCCTTCACTGCGGTCTCGATCATCGCCTTGAAGGCCCCGGTCTCGATCTTCGTGAGGTTGTGGTCTACACCCTTGACCTCGAAGCCGAGGGATGCGGTGAAGTCCTCTTCGTTGCCGATCATGACATCGACGTATTTCGCGATCTCGCGGTTCACTTCCTGGGCCTTCTTGAGGCCTCCAATGGTTTTCCACAGCGAGGGGCGGTAGTTGAGATCGTAGCTGACGATGGTTCCGTACTTGTTGGCGGCCTTCACGGCCTCAATAGTGACGGCCGCAGTCGTCTCGGAGAGCGCCGCGTAGATGCCGCCGGTGTGGAACCAGCGCACGCCGAGGGTGCCGAAAATGTGATCCCAGTCGATGTCGCCGGGCTTGAGCTGCGAGGCGGCAGTGTTGCCACGGTCAGGATTGCCGACGGCACCGCGGATGCCGAAGCCGCGCTCAGTGAAGTTCAGGCCGTTGCGGACATTGCGGCCGATGCCGTCGTCTTCGCGCCACTGGATGAAATCGGTGGCGACGCCGCCCTGCATGATGAAGTCTTCGATGAGATGGCCGACTTCATTGTCCACGAAGGCGGTGACGACGGCGGTCTTGTAGCCGAAGCATTTTCTCAGGCCGCGTGAGGTGTTGTATTCGCCGCCGCCCTCCCAAGCCTGGAATTGACGGGCCGTGCGAATGCGGCCCTCGCCTGGATCAAGACGGAGCATGACTTCTCCGAGTGAGATTTGGTCGAAGGCGCAGGATTCGCGAGGTTTGATGGTGAGGCTCATGATTGGGAAAGGCGGGATATTGGCTGAATGTGGAAAGCTGTAAATAAAGAACTCAGAAGCTGTTGGCCTGGGCGTGCGGCTTCTCGCCGGCGAGGAGAAGCGTGAGGTTTTCGACGGCACAGCAGGCCTGGCGCTGCACGCTCTCGTGGGTGCGGGAGCCGATGTGCGGGGTGACGATGCAATTCGGCAGTTTGAGCAGCGGATGATTTGCGTCCGGGGGCTCGACCTCCAGCACGTCGGTGCCGTAGCCGGCGACCTGACCGGATGTGAGGGCGGCGACCATGTCGTCGGTGTGGACGATCTCACCGCGTGCGCAGTTGAGGATGATCACGCCCTTTTTCATCTTGGCGATGGAGGCGGCGCAGATCATGTCCTGCGTCTCGGGTGTGAGGTTCGTGTGCAGGGAGAGGTAGTCCGAGCAGGCGAAAACTTCATCGAGCGTGGTGGCGCGCTTCACGTTGTACTGAGCGGCAAATTTTTCGTCCCAGTAGAGGTCGTAGCCGACGACTTCCATGCCGAAGGCGCGGGCACGGATGGCGACTTCCTTGCCGATGCGGCCGAGACCGACGATGCCGATGGTCTTGCCCATCACCTCATGGCCGGTCTTGCGTTTCCAGCCGCCGGAGCGTGTGGAGTCGGTGTGGAAGTAGAAGTTTTTCTCGAGAGCGAGAAGCAGGAGGAAGGTGTGCTCGGCGACGGTGGTGTGGTTGACGCCGGGTGTGAAGAGCACGGGGATCTTGAATTCGGTGGCGCTCTTGACGTCGATTTTGTCGAGGCCGATGCCGTATTTGCTGATGACCTTGAGGCGCGGGAGGGATTTTTCGATCACGGCGCGGGTGATGGCGTCATCGCCGCAGATGAAAGCGTCGAACTCGCCGGCGAGTTCGAGCATGCGTGATTCGGGCAGAGGGCCGCGCTCGCTGACGACCTCGAAACCGGCGGCAGTCATCAGGTCGTGGTGGCGGCCGGGGGTGTCTTGGAATGACGTGGTGGTGAGGAGTACGCGGGTGGGGCTCATGAGGAAAGGTTGGGGGGATTCAGGGTGGCTGGGGAGGACTTCATAGCGGGGAACAGGTCCGCCGCATCTAGGACATAAGAAAAAGAGTTTTTCAACCTGCGAGCCCTTTTTCAAGAGTCTTTCAAAAGCGAACTGGGGTTCTATCACCGGAAACTCCGTACTGGAAAATTTGCGAGAAGAGCTTAAATGTGAGGATGATTCGATTTCTTTCCTGCATTGCCTGCGCGCTGATGGTCACCACGACGGGCTTCTCCAAATCTCCCGTACCGCCTGTGGAGCTCAAGCCCTGGGACAAAGGTGCCCTTGAGTTTGAAACAGGGATGCTGTGGAAGGTCGGCGGCGACACCACTTTTAATTATCGCATCATCCCTTTCATCGTTTCCTGGCGCACGCCGGAGTGGTTTGGATTTCATTTCCGCAATGGGTCTGCGCTCGTGGTGCGGCAGAAGTTTTCTGCGATGGCCAATTTCATCGAGACGGGGTCTGAGAACCGCTACCTCGGGTTTTCCGGCGGTGGGGTGATTGAATGGTGGAACCCGAGTGCGACGTGGAGCGTCTTTGGCTCTGGTGGTGGCGGTGTGGGCTGGATCGATGCGCAGGATGCGCCCGGGGGCCAGGGCCAGGATTTCACGCTGAACTGGTACAGCCAGCTCGGCGTTTCGCACACTCTTACCGAAAAGTGGTCGGTCAATGCCAGTGCGATGTTTCAACATCTCTCGAACGGTGGGCAAACGAATCCGAATCCGGGGCTGAATGCGCTGGGTGTGCTGATAGGTGTACGCAGGAGTTTTTGAGCGGGGCAAAATGAAGCTGGCCAGATGAGGTGGAGCATTTCATGGTGAACGCACCATGAGCTTACGCATTCTGACCGCATTCGTTTTTGCAGCCGCCTCCCTGCACGCCGCTGATCTTTATTTCCCGCCGCCGGACAGTGAAGGTGGGTGGCGAGAGGCGAAGGGCGAGAAGGAATGCCGTGAGCTGGGGGGCATGGATTTGGTGAAGCTGGAGCCTGCTTATACCATGACCGAACGCTCCACGGGCAATGGCGGGCTGGTGGTGGTGCACAAAGGGTATCTGGTGTTTGAGAAGTACTTTGGCCGTGCGAGCCGCAACAGCAATCCGGACATGGCCTCCACGGGGAAGGCTTTTTGCAGCATCGCGTGTGGCATCATGCTGCATGAGTTTAAGGACAAGATTCCTGAGGGGCTGGATACGAAGGTGTTTACTGAGAAGTATCTGCCGGAAGCGTTTCCGCTGAATGATCCGCGCAAGGCGGACATCAAGCTGGGGCAGTTGCTTTGCATGACTGGGGGCTACTGGGGCGAAGGGCAGACGCCAACGGGGTATGTCAAAGGTGATCCGAAGGCACGGCAGCTCAAACCGGTGCCGGGGCAGAACATCAAGGATCTGGACAAGTCTTCGCTCAATGTGCCGCTGTGGACGGAGCCGGGGGCTGGGTATTCGTATTCCTCCCCTTCCCCACACATTGCGAGCATCGTGCTGCGTCATGTGACCGGTATGGAGCTGAAGGATTACATTGATGCGCGGCTGGCGAAGCCGCAGGGCTGGGGTGCGTGGGATTACTGCCTGCACCGTGGCGACTTCGTGATGCCGCATGCGAATGGCGCGGGGAGCACGGCGCTGCATGCGACGGATGCGGTGCGCATGGGCTACTGCCTGGCGCATGGTGGTAAGTGGAAGGATCAGCAACTGGTGCCAGCGGATTATATCAAGAAGTGCCAGACGTGGAGTCCGTACAATCCGCACACGCCGTTCTCGCTGCAGTTTGAGCACAATGCGGACGGGCATGTGGCGGGTGCGCCGAAGGATGCGTTTTGGAAATCGGGAGCGGGTGGTTTTTGCCTGTATGTGGTGCCGTCGCTGGATCTGGTGATCTACAAGCTGGGCGGCAAGGACGGGCAGTATGACCCGACGCTGACACGTATTCCGCAGCCGGAGCAGAAGCATGACCGGGACAACTGGCAGCCGATTCCGGGGAATGCGTTTATGGAGGGAAGCGGTGCGGCTTCGCTGAATCGAGTGCTGGAGATGGTGTGTGCGGCGGTGCGGATTGACTGAGGCGGATCAATCCTCACCTACTTTGCCATAGGCCAGCTGCGCGCGAAGGAGATCGTGCAGGGTGACGACGCCGAGCAGGGCTTGTTTGTCATCGCACAGCACGACCATGCCGGCGCGTGAATCGATGATGCGGGACTGGATGACGCGGATGCTTTCCTGAGGATCCACTATGACTGCGGGCTCGACCATGGGCTCGGCATTGGAGATGAGTGCGCGTTCGATTTCATGGCGGGTGAGCACGCCCACAACCTTGCCGTTTCGAAGCACGGGGAAGTTCGAATACGGATGACCGTCAAAGGCGGCGCGCATGGATTCAGCGCCGATGTCGGTGAGGGATTCCGGATGGAAGTTGGCAATGGCTGAGGCAGGCAGGTTCTGCCAGGCGCCCAGATCTCGCGGAGGAATGATGTGCGTGAGGTGGTGCCCGTCCTGCTCCAGCACGGCTTCGTAAAAATTCGAGCGCATCAGCCGGCGGCTGATGGCCTGACTCACCAACGCGCCGAGCATCAGTGGCAGCACGAGGGAAAACTGGTGCGTCATTTCAAACACGATCAAAATCCCTGTGACCGGCGCACGCACCACTGCTCCGAGGCAGGCGCACATGCCCACCACGGCCAGCACCACCTTATCCCCCTCATGCAGGGGCAGCGCCAGCCCGCCGAGACCCGCTGCGGCCAGCCCCGCCATGCCGCCAAAAAACAGCGTGGGCGAAAAAATCCCGCCGCAGCCGCCCAACCCGTAGCACAGTACGGTGGCGAGCAGCTTGGCCACCAGCAGCAGTGCCGCGAGCTGCCATGCGAGCCTGCCCGAAAGCGCATCTGAAAGATCATTGTAGCCAAGGCTGAAAACGCCGAGACGCCCGGTCTGCTTCCAGACCAGCATGCCGATGGCCCAGGTGGCCAGAGCCCCCACCGCAGGGAGAGCCCAGGCGGGCAGACGCCGCTGGGCGCGGGACCAGCCGCGCAAATTCAGGCTGAAATGCTGGAAGAGCAAACCGGCCAGCGTCGCGCAGGCGGCCACCCAGGGTGTCAGTAAATAGACCTGCCAGCCGGGCTCATTCGGCACATCCATGCGAAACGCCGACTCCGCACCCAGCAGGCCATGCACCACGAGCGCACCGATCAAAGAGGCCATGAGCACGTTGCCGAGGAAGCGGCTGTTGAGATCGCCGATGATTTCCTCCAGCACAAAGGTGACGGCGGCGAGTGGTGTGTTGAACGCCGCTGCCAGACCTGCCGCCGCCCCTGCTGCTGCGGGCATGCGATGCTTGGCTTTGGCCAAGCCCAGCCGCGTGGCGATGAAGGAACCCATGGTGCCCGCCATCTGCACGGAGGGGCCTTCGCGCCCCAGGCTCATGCCACTGCCGATGCTCAGTGCTCCGGCCACAAACTTCACCCACATGATGCGTGGTGACGACCAGCCAAACTCCTTCCAATACGCCAGCTTCAACTGTGGAATGCCACTGCCTGCGGCAGATGGGCCGGCGAAGTGGAGCAGCAGTCCTGAGGCCAGAGAAGCCGCCAGCATAAGGGCCAGCGTGCGCCAGGCAAACGTATCAGGCGACTGGGCCGCCCAGGTTTCAATCGTGCGGCTATAGAGCAGGTGGATGCACTGATGGAAGGCTACAGCGATCCCGCCACCGGCCACACCATAAATCGCTGTTGCAACATACAAACGGGGACGCGGCGGCAGCTTGGCAAGGAGGCTGCGGAGGCTCATGCTTACACCAAGCACAGCTTGAAAATCCGTCCACCAGCGATCACTGCCGCCAGCCCTTTTATTGCTCTCTTTTGAGGCAAGTGGCAGGGAGCATTCGATGATTGACAGATCATCGTCCGCTCGCCTGTTCTCTACCCACCATGAAGTTTCGCCCGCTCCTCGCGTTCCTGACCCTTGCCACCGCCACACATGCCGCAGAAAAGGCCGTAGCACCTCCTGCCACGCCTTCACCGTGGGGTGATTTTGTGGAGAAGGATTTTCCGTTCTTCAGCAGCGTACTGGATGCGCGTGAGGTGGGTGAGGGTTTCCCGAAGGACAATCTGACGCCGCGTGGGATTGTTTTGAATCTGGGGCACAATTTGTGGGCGTGCTTTGACACGGATCTGCTGCGGATCGCAGGAATCTGGAGAAGTGAGGAGGGCAAACCGCCCGTCAGTCCTGAGGCGCTCGCCCCAGGCTCTTATCATGTAGCAGGGCAGAAGACGAAGGATGGGCAGGAGTACCTTCCGAAGCCGCTCGGCAAGGCATGGCTTCCCAATAATACCTCAGTCCCCTTGTGGGTCGCCAATGGCATCTACGCCGGCTGGCAGGTCGGCGACAAACCCAGTTTCACCGATCCACGTGAACCGACACCGAGCAAAGAAGAAGTCGGTCGTGGACCTCTCCCATCCGATGCAGGCAGATTTGTGGCCGTCGATCTCACCCAGTCTGGTCCCATCTTGGAATACGAAATCGCCGGGGTAAAAATGAAGGAATGGTTCGAGCACTGCAAACAAAATACCATCCCCTGCATTGAGCGTGTCATATTGATCGATCCACACACTACCCAGCTTCATCTCGTCGCGCAGAGTTTTGCAGGAATGATCGACACTGCTCCAATGGCCTACCTTGCCGGCGGTGGCCCGGAACGTGATACCCCGGGGAGAGACTGGTCATCTGAAGTCACGGACGGTCACTTCGTCGTGCATCTGCCGCCAAACAAATCTGTCGTTCGCCTTCACGTGCGGCACCATCTGGTCACGGACTTTGGTCTAGAGCTCAATGGACTAGTCAGTTTTGGAAAATTTGAAACGCCAGATTTCAAGCCTTCCAAGGACCTATTTCCCCAACCCCTCACCACCAAGGCAGCGCTTTCCACCAAGCTGGACGCTTATGTTAATGATGAGATTCCCCTGCCCCTTGAGAATCCGTGGAAGCGGAATGTGAGGCTGGCGGATGTGGCGTTTTTGAATGACCAGGGGGATGCGGCGGGGGTTACGTTTGATGGGGATGTGTGGCTGATCTCGGGTTTGAAGGGGGATTTGGAGAAGGTGACGTGGAAGAGGTTTGCGAGCGGGCTGCATGAGCCGATGAGCCTTGTGGTCAGAAATGCGGAAGTTGGAAAACGGAATGCGGAATCGACTTCGAAGCCCGAAATCCTGGTGTTTGATCGCAATGGGATCTGGAAGCTGGTGGACACGAATGGGGACAAGGAGTGCGACCGGTATGAGATGTTCTGTAATCTCTTTGCGCAGACGGCGGAGACGCGGGAATTTCCGAATTCGATGAAGCTGGGGCCGAAGGGGGAGCTGTATATATCAAAGGGCGGGCAGGAAGGGACGACTTATGGCAAGGACAATGGCACGGTGATTAAGATCGCGGCGGATGGGAAGTCGATGGAGGTGATTGGGTATGGTTTGCGGCAGCCGTTCATTGGGGTGAACCCGAAGACGGGGCTGGTGACGGCGAGCGATCAGCAGGGCAACTATGTGCCGTCCACGCCGCTACATATCATTTCGGATCATCACTTCTACGGGCATCTGCCGACGATTGCGCCGAAGGAGAAGTATCCGGAGACGATCACGGAGCCGCTGACGTGGCTGCCGCATCCGGTGAATCCGAGCGGGGTGACGCAGACGTGGCTGCTGGATGCGAAGATGGGGCCGGTGAATGATGAGCTGATTCACATCGGTTACAACCGGCCGGAGCTTTTCCGCGTGCTGATGAATTCGCATTTTGAGAAGCCGCAGGCGGCGGTGGTGAGCTTTAATCGGAACTTTGATTTCCCGACGCTGAATGCGGTGGTGAATCCGGCGGACGGGCAGCTCTATGTGGTGGGCTTTCAGGTGTGGGGCACGGTGGTGAAGAAGATCAGCGGGCTGGCCCGCGTGCGCTACACGGACAAGCCACGCGTGCTGCTGAAGGAAGTGACGCCGACGGACAAGGGACTGCTGCTGCGCTTCAATGCGAAGCTGGATCCGAAGCTGGCGACTGATCCTGACAGCTTCAACGGAGAGCGCTGGAACTACAAACGGACCTTTGAATACGGATCGCCGCATTTGAAGCTGGACGGCAGCAGCGGCCAGGAATGGATGACGGCGAGCAGCGCCTACCTGAGCAAGGATGGCATGAGCGTGCTGGTGGGCTTTCCTGACATGAAGGCCGGGGTGCACCAGATGCGCATCGGCTGGGGGCTGAAGAGCGTGGACGGTGACAAGGCCGAGAACACGGCGTACTTTTCACCGTGGGAGCTCCTGACTTTTGATGCGAAGAAGGAAGGGTTTGATGAGAATCTGAAGGTGGATCTCACGCCGCGCAAAGCGGCGGCGGTGGCCGTGGTGAAAGCGACTGCGGTGGAAGGCGAGCGACTGTATCAGATGTATGGCTGCATGGCGTGCCACAGCACGGACGGGACGCTGGTCGGCAAGGTGGGGCCGAGCTGGAAGGGCTTGTATGGCAGCGAGCGTGAGATTGCCAAGGGGGAGAAGGGCAAGTTCAAGGCGGATGAGGCCTATCTGCGGGAGTCCATCCTCAGCCCGAGTGCGAAGGTGGTGAAGGGGTTTGAGAAGTTTGATACGGGCATGCCGATTTATTCGGGAATTCTGAATGAGGGGCAGATTGAGAGTCTGATTTTGTATATCAAGAGTTTGAAGTAGGGGCTGGCGGGAGCGGAATCGACACGCGTGCTGGCATCGCTACGCGATGCATGTGCATGGGCGGGTGGTATACGCGTTTACGAGGGGTGTCGCTTCGCTCAACCCCTCGCTACAGGCTGGGATGGCTCCGCCATCCGATGAAGGCACTGATGTCCCTTGTGTGCTTGAGACAGACTGCATGGAAGAATATACGCCATGCGCGGACGACCTGCTGCGGGCTCGGAGGCCCGCGCTCCCAGGCTTTGTCGGGGATGACTCCGCAATCCGATGGCGTCACTGATGCCGCGAAAATATTGCCCTTGTTCCGCAGGAACAAGGCTACTTTAGTTCATGCTGCGGAGGGCTTCGCGGATGAGTTTGTCGGCGGTATCCATGTTGGGCTGTTTGGCGAGTTCGTTGACGGCTTTGATGGCTTCGGTCTGCTTGTAGCCGAGGGCGATGAGGCCGAGGACGGCATCGGTTTGAGCTTCCTGTTTGGGGTCGTGGGCGCCTTTGGCGGTGCGGGAGGCCTGCCAGGCATCGACGACGCCGACTTTGTCTTTGAGTTCTAGGACGATGCGTTCGGCGGTTTTGCCGCCGACGCCTTTGATGCGGGAGAGGGATTTTACATCGCCACTGATGACGGCGTCTTTGAAGGCGGCGACGGGCATGCCGCTGAGAACGCTGAGAGCCATCTTGGGGCCGATGCCAGAGACGCGGTCCATGAGGAGGCGGAAGAGATCGCGCTCGTCGCAGGTGATGAAACCGAAGAGGGTGTGGTCGCGGTCGGTGACGTGGTAGTGGGTGAGGAGCTGCACCTTTTCACCGGGCTGCGGGAGCTTGTCGAAGGTGGTGAGGGGGATGAGGACGAGATAGCCCACGCCATTGACGTCGATGGTGGCACGGTGAGGAAGAGCTTCGGCGAGGAGGCCGCGAAGGAAGGCGATCATGCGGGCATGAAGGCGGATGGGAGGGAAGGTGCAAGCGGAGGTTTGCTGCGCGGGTGATTATGGCTCTTCGCTGGGACTTTCGTGATCGAGTCACATCATCAACCTTCGGTGCAGCAAAGGACGGAACCGCGTTGCGGTTCGCTCTTGAACAAGAAAATTAGAGATAATAACCCAGGGAAGCACTCGCTAAAGCTCGGCATCCCTGGGCTGAAATACGGAAGGCCGTTGGCCTTCAAGGCGCAGATAACATGACTTGAGGACCACTTGGCTGCGTCTTGCAACGCAGCCAAGCGTGTCAATCTAGTGAGCGAGCCTCATTAAGCGGAGAGCTTTTCCATCAGCTTCTGGGTGCGCTCGATGATGCGCTGGGGCTCGTCGAGGAGGCCGGCGGAGAGGAGGGCGTTGTCCAAAATCTGCTCGGTGATGAGGCCGGCGGTTTCGGGATCTTTGAGGTGGAGGGCGGAGAGGTTGCGGACGAGCTGATGGCGCGGATTGATTTCGAAGATGACCTTCGAGCCGGGCATGTCGCCGTCTTTGCCCATGGCCTTCATCATCTGACGAATCTGCGGGCTCATCTCGCCTTCAGGGGTGAGCACGAGGGCGGGGCTTCCGACAAGGCGCTTGCCGGTGCGGACGGTTTCGACCTGGGTGGCGAGACGTTCCTTCATCCAGTCGCAGAGGGAGGTGGCGTCTGCTTCAGGGAGGGCTTCGCCTTCGCTGGTGTCGTCGCCGAGATCGATGTCGGGGGCGTTGACGGACTTGAGGTCTTTTTCCTCGAACTTGCTGAGGCTGGAGATGACGTATTCGTCGATGTGCTCAAACATGTAGAGCACTTCAAAGCCCTTGGCCTTGAAGGCGGCGACGTAGGGGCCGCTTTCGATGGTGCTGCGGGAGGTGGACACCTGGTAGTAGATCTCCTTTTGTTCTTCCTTCATGCGCTTCACGTATTCGGTGAGGCTGACGGTCTCGCCGGGCTCAGTCATGCTGGATTCAAAGCGCAGGAGCTTGGCGATGGCGTCGCGATTGGTGTGGTCGGTGGCGATGCCTTCTTTGAAGAAGCGGCTGAAGCTGGCGTAGAAGTCGTTGTACTTCTTCGGATCTTCGATGGCTTCTTTGTCGAGGTGCTTGAGGAGGCGCTTGGCGACGACGTCGCCGAGCTTGCGGACGAGGGCGCTGTCCTGCATGGACTCGCGGGAGATGTTCAGCGGGAGGTCTTCGCTGTCGATGACGCCACGGACGAAGCGCATCCATTCAGGGAGAAGCTTCTTCGGTTTTGGGTCGATCAGGACCTTTTTGCAGTAGAGGCCGACGTTGGGCTCCATCTGGCCCATGCCGTAGGATTCCATGTTCTGCGTGGGCGTGAAGAGCAGCGCATTGATGGCGATGGGAGACTCGGCCTGGAAGTGCAGGCGGTAGCTGGGATCATCAAAGGCGTGTGCGGCGAAGCGATAGAACTCGGTGTACTGCTCGTCAGTGATGCTGTCCTTGGATTTGAGCCAGATGGCCTCGACGGTGTTCACGCGCTCGGTGTCGAGGATGACCGGGAAGCTGACGAAGTTAGAATACTTTTCCAGAACCTGCTTCACGCGATGCTTGGTGGCGAACTCGGCGGCGTCTTCCTTCAGATGGAGGATGATTTTGCAGCCACGGGCCTCTTCGGTGGAGTCATCGATGGTGTAGCTGGTGCTGCCGTCGCTGGTCCAGACCATGTGCTCGCCGTCGTTGCGCCAGGAATGCGTGTGGACTTCGACTTTGTCAGCGACCATGAAGGCGGAATAGAACCCCACGCCGAACTGACCGATGAGGGAGGCGTCGTTTTGCTTGCCTGCGTTCTTCAGCGCGGCGGCAAAGGCTTTGGAGCCGGAGTGGGCAATGGTGCCGAGATTTTCGACGAGTTCAGCACGGGTCATGCCGATGCCGTGATCGGCGATGGTCAGAGTGCGGGCGGCTTCATCGGTGGTGATGGTGACTTCCAGCGCGGCGGAGGCGTCGAAGACGTCGTTTTCCGTGAGCTGGGTGAGGCGCATCTTTTCCATCGCATCGGCAGCATTGGACACGAGCTCGCGGATGAAGATCTCGCGGTCGGTGTAGAGGCTGTGGATGACGATATCGAGGACTTGTTTGACTTCGGCCTGGAATTCGTGGGTCTGGCTCATGGGGGTTGTAGGGGTAAAAAGGTTTGGGGGCGGAGAGAGTAGCGGGTGGGGGTCGGAGGTCAAGCGTGTGGGTAGAGGGAGGCGGCGCGGGCATGGAGGGGACCTCGAAGCATTGAACTGAGAGCTTGGGGCCACTTGAAGGCTTCGAGCTTGAGACGACGCGCAGTGATCGAGGACGAGTAGGAGTAGGAGGACGAGTAGGATTTTGCTTCGGCGGAGGGCCTTGAGCGCTTGTTCCTTTGGTGGAGTGGCCTTGACTTTGGCATCCCCTCCCCCACACTCGTAGTCACCATGGGACTTTTCGATACACTCGCCAAAAACGCGCTGGGCAACATGCTCGGCGGCTCTGCCAAAATGGACCCCGCAGCGATGCTTTCCGGTTTGCTCAATGAAGCAGGTGGTTTGAATGGAATGATGGCTCAGTTTGAGAAGGCCGGCATGGGTGAGATTTTTTCCTCCTGGGTTGGAACGGGAACGAACCTGCCGATCAATGCCGATCAGGTGCAGGCCGCTGTCGGGACGGACAATCTTCAGGCACTCGGAGGCAAAGTGGGCATGCATGTGCATACGGTGCTGCCGCTGCTGACGCAGTTCCTGCCGCAGATCATCGACAAACTGACGCCGCAGGGGCACATCCATGAGAACAATCCCAGTGGCAGCCAGATTCAAAGCGTGCTGACCAGTGTGATCAGCAGCGGACTCGGCGGCTTGTTCGGCGGAGGTCGGTGAAGGCTGCGCCTCGGCGCGATTCCCACACGTAATCCCGGTCATGCTCCGCCTCGCTCTGAAAATGCTGTTTGGTGACACGGCGAAGTACCTGATGCTGGTGGCAGGTCTCGCGGTGGCGACGTTTTTGATGACACAGCAAACGGCGGTGTTTTGCGGGCTGATGAGCTGGACGAAATCGACGCTTAAAAACGTTCCGGCACCGATCTGGGTGGTGGAGGAAAAGGTGGAGCAGGTCAATGAGACGAATCCGCTGCTGGACACGGATGTGGCGCGTGTGCGCAGCGTGAGCAGCGTGGCCTGGGCCGCACCGATCTACGCAGGCATCCAGCGTGTGCGGCTGGAAAACGGGAACTTCAAGATGATCCAGCTCATCGGAATTGATGCCAATACGCTGGCGGGAGCGCCGGCGAAGATGCTGGAAGGTGATCTGATGAAACTGCGGCTGCCGCATTCGGTGATCATTGATGATCTGGGTGTCACACGTCTGGCGCCGAAACGCGGTGACAAGGTGAAAGTCGGCGACATGTTTGAGCTCAATGATCAGGAAGCGCGCGTGGTGGGCATCGCCGATGCAGCGATGTCCTTCACCGGCGGCCCGTATGTCTGGACTACCTATGAGCGAGCGCTGCAGTATGTACCGTCCCAGCGCAAGATGCTGCAAGCGGTGATCTGCGCCCCACGAGAAGGTGTGAGCCTGGAGCAGGCGGTGGCGGACATTCAGCGTGTGACGGGCCTGAAGGCGTTCGTGAACCGCGAAGCAAGCTTTGGCGAGTTCTGGGCGCAACGCGGCGGTGGAAAGACGGACAACTTCAATATCTCGACCGTGTGGTGGTATGTGAAGAATACGGGCATTCCGATTTCATTCGGCACCACGGTCATCATCGGCCTGCTGGTGGGCATGGCTGTGAGCTGCCAGACGTTTTACTCGTTCGTGCTGGAGAACATGCGGCATCTCGGCGCGCTGAAAGCCATGGGCGCGTCGAATGGCACGCTGTGCATGATGCTTATTGCGCAGGCATTCACCGTCGGCATCATTGGTTACGGCATTGGATTGCTCGGCACAGCGGGATTCGCCATGGGGGCAATGAAGAATGAACAGCCACCTTTTTACATGCCGCAGTTTGTCCCGTTTGCCGCGCTTACTGTGGTGTTGGGGATCTGCACGCTGGCGGCGCTGATGGGCATCTGGCGCGTGAGCAAGCTGGAGCCGGCGATGGTGTTTAGGAGTTGAGAAGTGGGGAGCTAAGTCAATTGAGAGGGGTGTCGCTTCGCTCACCCCCTCGCTAACGGCTTCGATGGCTACGCCATCGAGATTCATGGAGCGCATTGCCTCCCCCTGCACTGACGAGCTGAGGGGGGCCTTGAGGGTCTGGGATGATTGGAGAGCGCTGGCCGACAGACAGGAGTGTCTATCGTACTACTCCAACTGCAGCTTGGCCAGGGAGCCGTAGAGGCTGCCGGGCTTGGCGACGAGTTCGTCGTGGGTGCCGCGTTCGAGGATGGCTCCGCTGGACATGACGAGGATCTGGTCACAACGGCGCACGGTGCTGAGGCGGTGGGCGATGATGATGCTGGTGCGGTTTTCCATCAGCTTGTCGAGAGCGTCTTGCACGAGGCGTTCGCTTTCGGCATCGAGGCTGCTGGTGGCTTCATCGAGAATCAGGATGGCGGGATCGGCAAGAATGGCGCGTGCGATGGCGATGCGCTGGCGCTGACCGCCGGAGAGCTGGGTGCCGCGATCTCCGACGAGCGTCTGATAGCCTTCGGTGAGACCTGCGATGAAATCATGGGCGTTGGCTTTTTTAGCGGCGCTGATGATCTCCTCCTCGGTGGCCTCGGGCTTGCCGTAGGCGATGTTTTCTTTGATGCTGCCGCCAAACAAAAGGACCTCCTGAGGCACTAGGGCGAGATTGCGGCGAAGCGTGGTGAGGGACATGTCGCGAATCGGCTGGCCGTCGATGCGGATTTCGCCGGTGGTCGGATCATAGAAACGGAAGAGCAGAGACACGCTGGTAGACTTGCCTGATCCGCTGGGCCCCACGAGAGCGATGCGCTGACCGGCCTTTGCCTGCAGATTGAAGTCGCGCAGTACCACGGCTTCAGGACGCGTGGGGTAGGCGAAGCTGACATCGTGCATGTCGATCTCTCCTTTGAAACGCAGCTTCGAGGCTCCGACGGTGTCATCCGGCTCGATTTGATCGCGCAGGATTTCACGCACACGCTCGGTGGCTCCGAGAGAACGCTGGAGCTGGGTGATCAGTTCGGGAAATTGCACGAAGGAGGCTGCGATCATGCCGCTGAGGCCAGCAAACTGCGTCAGCTCCTCCTTGCCGATGCCGCCGTCGTTCAGCATGCGCATGGCGAACCACGTCACGAGGATCAAGGCTACGCTGAAGGCGAAGATGATGAAGGCGATGAACGAAGCGCGTGGAATCGCCGCACGCAGTACGGTGCGCAGGTATTCGCTGAGGTTTTTGTCATAGCGGGCCAGTTCGTAGGCCTCATTGCGGAAGGCTTTCACGCTGACGATGCTTTGCAGGCTTTCATCCACCACGACCTGCGAGGAGGCGAGGTTATCCTGCGCGCGCTTGGTCAGCTTGCGGATGCGCGAGCCGAAAATGGCGATCATTACGATCACCACGGGGATGGTGCCCACCATGAACAGCGAGAGTTTCACCGACATGTTCAGGATCAGCACCAGACAGAGTGACAGCATCACTGTGTGTCGGATCAGCATCGGGATCGTGACCACCAGCGTCTCGCGCATGGCCTCGACATCGTTGGCCAGGCGTGAGGCCAGTTCGCCGACGCGGCGCTGGTTCAGCGTCGTCATCGGCAGACGAATGATACGGCTGAAGGTGTCGAGCCGCAGGGCAGCGAGAGCGCGCTCGGAAGCTTTGGCAAAGAGCAGGATGCGGAAGAAGGCGATGACAGCCTGCACTGCCACGATGCCTACCAAAAACCAAGCACTGCGATTGAGTTCAGCCATCCACTCAGGTCCAGTGGCACCACCGATACCCCGCCCGGCCACGGCGGCCAGTTCTTTGATGAAGACGATTGTCATGCCGCCTGTGATCGCCAGCGCGATGAGCGCCGGGATGAAGACGTTGTAGTGCGGACGGAGGTAGGTCAGGAAAAAGCTCGCGTCTTTCCACGCCGCACGGTCCCACAGTTTTTTACTCGCTCGTTCTTCAGCCATGTTTGTTTTTTCTATTCCACGCGCACTGTCCAGCGCTGCGTGGGTTTGTCAGTCAATTCCAAGACGCTCAGGCTCTCGGCATCATCACCCTGACGCCTGCCGCGAGTGAGAAAATAGTCACGTCCGCCACCGTTGAGGCGCACGTTCAGGCCCATCTGGCTGTTGCCATTTCCCAAGGCCCATTCGTGGCGGTAGAGGTAGCTTCTCGGCAGTGTGATCGTAAGTCTGCGGCCACCACCGGCGGAACTGCTGAGTGCGGCCTGGATTTCCTTCGCCTCAAAAATCCTCGCATAGCCGCTGCCAAAGGCCCAGGGTGCAATCGGATCGACCACAGCATCGCCATCCGCCGCTCTGCCGGTGATGCGAAGCGCTGCGGTGGAGCCCGGCATCAAGCGTTCGCCATAGCTGCGTGCGTCAATGTTCAGCAGCAGCTCAAACGCTTTACCGGAAGAGTCGTCCGTGAGACTGACGCCAGTCAGATCGAGGGTTAAAAACAGCTTCAAGCCGTCAGCGTCCGCCCGCAGCGACACAGCGCTGGCCTGGCCGTCCGCCGCAGTCAAGGGCACTGATTCCTTGAGTCCCATGTTGCGTGTGATTTCAATGTCACGATCAAAGCTCTGCTTCACCCCATTGGAACTCAACGCCAGCTTCAAGGGCAGCACTCGGCGCAACGGCGTCTTCCCATCTGCCGGCAGTGGCAGAGCCAGCTTGAGAATCTCGGAACCGCTGGCATCCAGCGCGATCTTGCCAGCCTGAGCTTTCCCGCCCCAGTTCGACTCCCATGTGGCGGAGAGATTGGAACCGGTGCTGTTTTCGATTTCGAGTTCAGGCGAAAACTGCGTTTCTTGATTGAATGCCGCACGCGCATTCCAGGTGATGCTGAACGGACGCAGCGGCACCACAATGTCCTCAATGCGCGATTGTTTGCCCGCGATCACGAGAACAGGCAGGCGCATTTCGCCATCTGTCAGCGGCAGATTGCGGGTATCAGTGATGGTGTAGGTCAATTTCACCGCCTGCTTCGCGCCAGCAGCCAGCTGGATTTCGGGATTCGCGTCCATGGGCTTTAATCCTGCGGGCACGAGAGGCAGCAGCGTCACGGCCAAGGGTTCGCGGCGAGTGTTGGCCAGTTCAAACTCCAATGTCAGCTGCCCCTGCCCCGCCAGCGTGGCCTTGGCTGCGCTGATCTGCCAGGGGACTGCGGGTGCGCCCTGCATCACATCCTGGTACAAGATGCGCCCCATTTCCGCGTGCATGGGCGTCGTTGGTGTCATTACACCTTGGGAGGGAAGGAGGTTCAGGAGGCTTTGATACTCCTGCATCAGGGCCGGGAAGATTTGATCCGCCCCTTTAACACCAGGAGGAGTTTCCAGCAGCCGTGATAAATCACCCAGGTCCGAGAAAATGACATCTGCCTTGGCACTGGCCTCACGCAGCACGCTGGAGGGGCCGCGAGTGAGTGCCAGACTGGACTCCTCGGGGTCTGCCGCCTGCGGAATCGG
>DLGZ01000054.1:189511-292121 GCA_002482965.1 Verrucomicrobiaceae bacterium UBA7681
GCCGTCACATCCGCCGCAGAAACTCCCGCCAGCCCGTCTTCCAAGCCCTGTGCCACGAGCACCACATCCGGCTGGCCCTGAAAGCCCAGTGTGGACAGCGCCGAGGCCGCCGAAATGATGCTGGACGTGCGTACCGGCTGGATCAAAATTTCAGGCCCCATGACCATGGATTCCTTGGCGCGCAATTGGCCACCGGGCCGCACCACCCGCACGCCACCGGTGTAGTAAAACTGCGCCGCCAGCTTTTTCGCAAACACACCGACAAAGCTTTTCAGCAGCGGATCCACGCCAGGCTCGGCCTTCGCACCGTCGATGATCGCATCTCCCAGCACCACAATCTGCACACGTTCACGCCGAGTGAGCTTCAGCAGCGTCTGCGGGAGAAACTTCCGCCAGCGATCCCGCTGCACGGGCGAAAGATCGAAATAGGTCTGAGGTTGCACGACCGGCGAAGGCAACTTTGCCTCAACGGCGCGCGCCGCCGCCTGCAGTGCCGGCAAATCTGGCACAGCTTCAGCAGCAGGCGCGGGGACCGGAGGCGCCGGTGCTGCCGGAGCCTGTGCCCGGAGACCGGTCACGCCCAGCAGCGCCAGAGCGCCGAGGTGGAGGAATGTCTTGCGGTTGGAAAACATGCGGACGCTATCTCAGCGAGACCGGCGATGCCTGCAACCGGGGAGTGGAGTGATGAATGATCTGCCAGCGCTCAAGCGCAAGCACGTCAGGCGTCATTCAGCGCCTGATTTCCCGTCACTGGGCAGCTCTTCAGCCCTGACCTGTCACTTCTCGATACCTTTCAGCGACTTCATGAAGGCCTCAAACTTTTCGTTCTGCACCTTCGGCAGTGTGGCGGGATTCTCCAAGACGAAGTTGGCTATGATCGAGCGGTCCTTGCCAGCTTTGAAGAGAACCATGATGATGACCACCGGGCTGTCCTCAACCGTTCCGGTGTAGGTGGCAGTGTAGCCAGTAAGGCCGTCCGAGGTGTGCTCCTTCGGAGCTTCCACTTCCTGGGAGTCTTTGAATTCTTTGACCATTTCAGGCAGGATCACTTTAAACACCTCCATCGAGGCCTCAGTCTCGGTTTCGCCGAAATTGATTGAGATGCGCTCATCGTCGGAGTTGATGGAGATGCTGCCATCTGAAGGGTCGACCTCGGTTGTCCACTTGGCAGGCACCTCGTATTTAAGGACGGGAGCTTTGGCCGGATAGCTTGCCTCATCGGCAGCAGATGCCGAAATAAGAGAGAGCGTGAAAAGTCCGGCAAGCAGGCAGAGAGTGCGTTTCATAGGATTTAATGACTGAAGTGCGCCACCAGGAAGTGGCGGCTGGCTTTACACTTTCGAACGGGGCAAAAGCCAAAGCAAGCTGTTCCACCCACACTTCAACTCCACCAACGTATCGCTTGCCCGCACGCCCGAATGCTCTCTCATCCCGCCATGTCCACCCTCGCCCCAGCCGCCGTTTTGTATGAAGCAAAGCAACCCCTGCGCATCGAGGAGGTGCGGGTACTGCCTCCGCAGACCGGTGAAGTGACGGTGCGTATGAAGGCGGCAGGTGTGTGCCACAGCGACCTGCATGTGATGAAGGGAGACCTGTCCATGCCGATGCCGATCATTCTAGGTCATGAGGGCAGCGGCGTGATCGAAGCCGTGGGCGAAGGTGTCACGTCGGTGGAGGTGGGAGATCATGTGATCCTCGTCTGGCGCGGCTCCTGCGGGAAGTGCGAGTACTGCAGCAGCGGACGCCCGGCACTGTGCGACATGGGCACGGCGATGCGCTTCACGGGTCTGATGCCCGATGGCACGACGCGCTTTCAGAACTCTGCCGGGGAGAGCATTCGACATTACGCGGGGGTTTCGGCCTTCTCTTCGCTGGCGACGATGCCGCAGGCCTCGGTGGTGAAGATTCCCAAGGAGTTTTCGTTTGAGAAAGCGGCGCTGATCGGCTGCGGTGTCATCACGGGTGTGGGCGCGGTGGAGCGTGCAGCCAAGGTGCAGCCTAACAGCACGGTGGCGGTGATTGGGTGCGGCGGCATCGGTTTGAACATCGTGCAAGGGGCACGCATGGCCGGAGCGCGGCAGATCATCGCCGTGGACAAATTCAGCCGCAAAGAGGGTGATGCGCGACAGTTTGGAGCCACGGATTATGTGGATGCCAACGCGGGCGATCCGGTGCAGGCGATCAAAGACCTCACCGATGGCAAGGGCGTGGACTATGCGTTCGAGGCGTACGGTTCTGGCAAGACTGCCGAGCAGGCGTTTGATGCGACGAAGAAGGGCGGCATGTGCGTGATGGTGGGGATTACGAGCGCAGCGGATCGCGCGTCCATCAATGTGAATCAGCTCGTGTATGCGGAGAAGACGCTGCGTGGAAGCCTGTATGGCAGCACGCAGCCGCGCACGGATTTGCTGCTGCTGATTGGCATGCATCAATCGGGCAGACTGATGCTGGATGAGCTGGTGACAAAGCGGTATCCGCTGGAGGGGATCAATGAAGCGTATGATGCGCTGCAGAGAGGTGAGGTGGCGCGGAGTTTGATTGTGTTTGATTAATAGGGCCTACGGAAAGCACGGAATAAACGGAAACCGGAAAGTGCCAAGCCGCGCATCAAGAAGCAGAAGTGATAACCTGCCCGAAGAGCTGCAAAGCCATTCTGGCATACCACAGTGCGGGTGAGCAGATGGCGATGCCGATGAGAGCACGCCACCATCCGCGAAGTCCAAGGTGCTGAACGAAGCTGCATGCAGCAGGGATCAAAACCGCGGCTATGCACAGGAAGCCATAGCGCTGCTCCACCAGCTTCCAGAGGTTCTCGGCCCAAAGGGTTCGGTCATCGACATGGGCCAGTACGAATTGATGTTCATGGAGAAACAACCACTTCAACCGAACAGCCTGATGGGCGGCCAGTGCAGCGGCAGGCGCGAATGACCAGGCGGCCATTTCCAGAGCTCGCTTGCTGGCAAGCTTCCACTTCATGCCAGAGACCGCTTCAAGGCGTTTTGAGTGATGCGCTGAACGCGTGCATCGGGGCCATGCGGGCGGGAGAAGTGGCTCCAGGGGATCATGTGGCCGGGGGGATCGCTGAGGCCCTGGCTCCAGAAAATGGTGGTGGCGTTGAAGACGATGTTTTTCTTGGGGCCTTCGTAGAGGGTGGCGGCGTATTTGCCGAGGCGTACGCCGCTGGCCCAGACGTTGCCTTCAGCGACGACTTCGAGGCCTGGGCGGGCGGTGTCGGGATCGCCGTGGAATTCCCAGCCGACGAGGCCGGGGATGCTGTCGCCCAGCTTCATTCCTGTGCCCTCGAAGAGCCAGTGATCGGGCTTGGCGCAGGTCCAGTCGCCGCCGCCGTTGAAGGGAACGATGGTGCGTGCGCCGATGATGTCGCGTTCGTCAGGGCCGGGGTTGTCAAAGGGGCCGAGGACTTTGGAGTAGGCCTCTTTTTCCTCCTCGCGGAATTCGCCGAAGCAGGTCTCGCGGGTGAGGCGGCGACTTGGTGCGCCTTGCGCGTTCGGGGTGAAGGGGGTGACCATGTAGACGTCGTTGGCGGAGAGCCAGAGGACGCTGAGGCCGTCGGCGATGGCCTGTTTGACGTTGGCGTATTGGCGCAGGTCCCAGTACTCGTCGTGACCGATGCTGATCATCGTTTTGACACGGGAGAGATTGGCGGGATTGAGGTTGTCCACGTTGGAGCAGTAGGTCACGTCGTAGCCCTCCTTTTCCAGCCAGTAGCAGAGCGGGTATTCCCAGAGCAGGAACTCGCCGCTGCCCATGCTCAGCGGGTTGTCGAAGATCTGCACATACTTGCCGTAGGGGCGATCAAAGCTCACGCTGACACCGGGTGCATGCGCGGCACGTGGATCGGTGTAGAGCGATTCATTGACCGGCCAGCGATTGTAGGCCTGCCAGGTGTTGTCGCTGCATTGAAAGAGGATGTCGGCAGGGCGGTCGTCGGTGACGATGAAGATGATGTAGCTCTGCCAATACGGTTTCTCGTTCTTAGTTCCTGGTTCTTGGTTGGGAACCGTCGTTAATCGTCCGAGATAGACACCGCTGGGCCAGTCGGAGGGGATGGTGAGCGTGGTGGTGGCTTGCCACTGGCACTCGCGCAGTCGCTTGTCGGCCATCTCTGGTACGGGTTGTTCTTTGCCTTCGAAGGGGCCGAGGGTGGTCATCAACCGTGAGCCTGCGCCGTCGTAGTAGCCCATGCGGAAAAGGTCGATGGTGAACTTTGCCACCGGCTTGGTGCTGACAAAGAGGTCAAGCTTTTCGCCCGTTTTGACGGACTGCCGCGAGCAGTAGCCTTCAATGAGCGAGGTGCGGAAGGACTTGGCGGAATCCGGCTTCATGCGCGTGAGCTGGAAGCTTGCGCCGGGTTTCGCGTTTTCAGTTTTGATGAGATCTGGCTGACGTTTTGCGGCAGGTGCGGACCGCAGCGCGGAGGCTCCTGTCATTGCAGCCATTGCGCTGGTGGTCTTGATGAAATCGCGGCGGTCCATAGGGGACCAATACGGGGGCGCGGCACAGTGTATAGCAGGCGAAGCCAATTACTTCACATTCGCAAGATCTACTTCCTGGCCGCGTAGGTTTGAGCATCTTGCGCCCTTCTGTTCCAGAGATTCGCCTTTCGCGACGCAGCCTGCTGCAGGCTGGCGGCATGGGTATGCTGGGGCTGGGATTGAACCAGCTCGCGGCGTTGGGTGCGTCATCCAACAAGACGGGCATCGGACTCGGCAAGGCCAAGTCGGTGATCATGATCTTCAATGGCGGTGCGCCGAGCCATATTGACCTTTGGGATCCCAAGCCGGACGGGCCCTCAGAGATTCGTGGCGAATTCAAAACGATTCGCAGCAATGTTCCGGGCATTCATGTGTCGGAGCTGCTGCCGCAGATGGCGAAGCGCATGGACAAGCTCGCGCTGATCCGCTCGGTGCATCACGGGCATAGCAGTCACAATGGCGGCATGCATTGGGCAACCACGGGGCGTCCGTATCGTGTGGACAGCACGCTCATCACCCCGAGTCCGACGGACCTGCCCGGAGTGGGGACGCTGGTCGGCTGGCTGGCGCAGCGCGATGGCTTCAGCAAGGGGGTGCCGCCGTATGTCATCACGCCGTTTCCGCATTGCGACAGCAAGGTGTATCTGACGCCCGGCCAGTTTGGCGGTTGCCTGGGCACGCGCTTCGACCCCTATGTGCTGGATGATGATCCGAACGCCGCCGCCTTTCGAGTGAGGAACATGGGGCTGGATGCCAGCCTCACGCCAGCGCGCCTTCACGAACGCCTCGCGCTGCTCAACCAAATGAGTGCCGCCGCAAGTCCCATCGCCACAGCGCAGACAGCGCAGATGGATATTTTCAATGAACAGGCCACGGCCATGCTGCAATCCGGCAAGGTTGCGAACGCTTTCGATCTGACCAAGGAGCCGGACAAAGTACGCGAGCGCTATGGCCGGCACAGCTGGGGCCAGTCGCACCTGCTGGCGCGTCGACTGGTCGAATCTGGCACTCGTTTCGTCACCACAGTGAACGGCCCGTCCATCACCTGGGACACCCACAAGGACAACTTCAACGGCCTCAAAAACAAGCTCGTGCCGCCGATGGAGCAGGCCTACTCCGCGCTGCTCGACGATCTGGAAGAACGCGGCCTGCTGGAGACCACGCTGGTCGTCTGGATGGGTGAGTTTGGCCGCACGCCGAAGATCAACAACGAGGCCGGTCGTGACCACTGGCCGGGCTGCTACAGCGTGGTGCTCGCCGGAGGTGGCGTGCGCGGTGGCCAGGTGATCGGCAGTTCAGATGCCAGCGGGGCTTTTCCCAAAGAACGGCCTGTCACGCCGGCCGACATTCATGCCAGCATCTACTCGGCACTGGGATACGATTACCGCGAGATCAGCTACCAATCGGCGGATGGTCGCCCTATCGCACTGACGGAAGGCACGACAATCAGCGAGCTGTTTTGATTTTTCGCCGCACTGGCTATGATGCGCCGTGCCGAAGAAAAAGAAACAGCCGACCCAAAAAGCCAGACCTGTCAAAAAAAAGTGGCACCTGTACGTTCTGCTTTGCAAAGACGGGACGCTTTACTGCGGCATCACCAATGATCTTGAGCGTCGAATCTCCCAGCATAATGCTGGCAAAGGAGCGCGCTATACACGGGGTCGCGGTCCGGTGAGTCTGAGGCGTTCCTGGCCGCAGAAGAGCAAATCGGCGGCCTTAAGAGCTGAATTTTCTTTCAAAAAACTTAGCCGACCTAGCAAAGAGGTGTATCTAGCAGCCTAGAGCCGCATTACGACGCAGAAATGTGACATTTGCGAAGGCTTTCTGAGACAGAAGGCCATTCATGTGGTACAGGGATAGATGGTCACAACAAAAGCAGTCACTAAAAAAGCGCCTTTTTCCCGCCGGGTAGTTGATCACGTCACCGATGAACTGGTGAACGTACTGTCCACGGGCGAAACATTTGAGTTTAAAGCCCTCTTTTCGAAAGTGTTTGAAGGATTGAAGCTGAAAAATGCTGTCAGTGGTGGCGAAGAGATGCTCCGCCTGCGTTCGTATGAGAAGATTCTCAAGCTGACCAACTGCGGCCTCGTGAAGAAAGTGGGCAAAACCTATCGCGCCCTCGAAGGCATTGAAACGGCCTCCAGCGCCCATCGTCTGGCCCGCCTGGATTCCGCGATCCTTGCTGCAGCACAGGCCAAGGCCTGAGTTGTTCCTCCTATTGTTTAACGAAACGGCACAGTGCGTCCTTTGAGATGCCTGTGCCGTTTTCTTTTGTCTGTCCTGCCTGCGGCAGGAGTGGTTGCCTCACAAGGATTCGAACCTTGAATAACAGATTCAGAATCTGCTGTGTTACCATTACACCATGAGGCAGTGAGTGGCGGGCGGAGAGAATAGAGGCGACCGCCGTTCTTGCAAGTGGGACAGCAGACTTTTTCAGCCCCGGCCGGTCAGTTCGTTTTTATGGGCCTTGGTTTCGGCCACGATCACCCCGCTGAGGCAGATGAGGCAGATCAGGTTGGGGATCGCCATGAGGCCGTTGGCGGCATCCGCAAAGTCCCAGACGGCCTGCGCAGGCTGCACGGAGCCAAACAGCACGGCCAGCACCCACAAAATGCGGTAGGGCTTCACCGAACGTGTGCCGAAGAGATACTCCGCCGCCTTCTCGCCGTAGTAGCCCCAGCCGAGGATGGTGGAGAAGACGAAGGTCATGAGACCGAAGAGCAGGATGTAGGGGCCAACGGTGTGCAAATCGTTGAACGCGGCGCTGGTGAGAGCGGCCTTGGGCAGGCCTTCCTTCCAGTGGCCGCTGCTGACGATGACCAGACCGGTCATGAGACAGACCACGACGGTGTCCCAAAAGGTGGCGGTGCTGCTGACGAGCGCCTGGCGGACGGGATTGCGGGTCTGCGCCGCCGCCGCCACGATGGGGGCGGAGCCGAGGCCGGACTCATTGGAGAACAATCCACGGGCGATCCCCGCCTGCGCGACCTGCTTCAAAGTGGCCCCGATAAAACCGCCGACGGCGGCCTGACCGCTCCAAGCACCATTCCAGATGTCTGCGAAAGCCTGTGGCAGCGCCGCGTAGTTTTTGATCAAAATCAACGTGCAGCCGATGATGTAGCCCACCGCCATGATCGGGACGAGAAAGCCGCACACTTTAGCGATGCTCTTCACGCCGCCCAGCACCACTGCGCCGGTCAAAACCGCCATGATGCCACCGACGATCCAGCGGAACTGGCCGACCGACTCGGGCTTCATCTTCTCGATGAGCATTTCCACGATGCTGTTGGCCTGCGTCATGTTGCCGATGCCAAAGGCAGCAATGCAGGTGAAAAAGGCGAACACGACACCCAGCCATTTCTGCTTAAGCCCGCGTTCCAAGGCATACATCGGGCCGCCGGCCATGCTGCCGTCCGGCATGGTGATGCGGTATTTCACGGCCAGCACGGCTTCGGAGTATTTCGTGGCGATGCCGAACACGCCCGTCAGCCACATCCACAGCACGGCACCAGGACCGCCCATGGTGATCGCTCCGGCCACGCCAATGATGTTGCCGGTGCCAATGGTAGCTGCGAGGGCGGTCATCAGTGCGCCGAATTGGGACACATCCCCCTCCCCTTCTTTCTGACGCGAAAAGGAGATCCTGATTGCCTGCGGCAGGAAGCGCTGAATGAAGCCGGTGCGCACCGTCAGAAAAAGATGCGTGCCAAACAGCAAAATGATGAGGGGCAGTCCCCAGACAAAACCGGAGAGGTCGGAAGCAAATTTAGCGAAGTCCATAAAGCCTTTTAAGGGGTGAAGCTGTCGTTCGCCAAGCACAAACAATGCCCCGGACACATTTCTCGCTGCAAAGTGCGTTTTTTTCGGGAGGTGACATTCCCCATTGCGTTGTTCTGAGGCAATCCGCTATCTTTGCGGCCCCAATCCATCCCCATGAAGCCCTCGCTCTTCCCCAACCGCCGTACTTTCCTCCGCAACACTGCCGCAACCGCGGGCAGCATCTTTCTTCCCAATCTGCTGATTGGCCAGGAAGGCGTCGTCAAAAAAATCAACGTTGCCGGCATCGGTGGCGCAGGTGGCAAAGGTGCCTCTGACGTGGGCATCTCCGCCAAGGGAGCCAACATCGTCGCCATCTGTGACGTGGACCGTGAACGCCTCAAGCAGGCGCAGCAGAAGTATCCTGACGCCAAAATGTTCGAGAGCTTCCGTGAGATGTTCGAAACCATGGGTGACAAGATCGACATGGTCACCGTCTCCACCCCGGACCACGCGCACTACCCTGCGGCAATGGAAGCCATCAAGCGCGGCAAGCACGTCTGTGTGCAGAAGCCTCTGGTGAACCGCATCTGGGAAGCCAATCAGCTTCATGAAGCCGCCAAGAAAAAAGGCGTGAAGACCAACATGGGCAACCAGGGCCACACCGGCAAAGGCATCCGCTTCCTCAAGCAGTGGATCAGCGAAGGCATCGTGGGCAACGTCAATGAAATCCACGTCTGGACCAACCGCCCCATCTGGCCCCAGGGCAATGAAGCCAAGGCCAAGTACATCAATGGCACGGTGCCGAAGATCAAAGAGAAGAAGAAAGGACCGGACGGCAAAGACATGATGGTCGAAACCGCTGAGGATCTTTTCAACTGGGACACCTGGCTGGCCGCCTGCCCTTCCGTCCCCTACACCGACGGTCTGCATCCCTTCGCCTGGCGCGGCCACCGCGAGTACGGCGCAGGCGCCATGGGCGACATGGGCTGCCATTTGCTGGATGGACCCTTCTGGGCCTGCGGCCTCGGCGAACCCTACAAAATGGAAGCCGAGTGCATGGAACTTACCGACGTGAGCTGGCCGAAGTCCTCCCACGTGATCTTCTACTTCAAGACGGAGAAATACGGCGAGGTCAAACTGCACTGGTATGAAGGCAGCCTGAAGCCTGAGCGTCCGGCTGAACTCGATGCCGATCGTGACTGGGACAAGATCAAAGGTGGCTTCCTCCTCCGTGGTGATGCCGGTGTGATCCTCAACACCGACGACTATTGCGGCAGCCCACGCCTGATCCCGAACGCCAAGATGACCGAGTTCCTCGGTGGCAAGCCCCCTGTGCTGAAGCTCGACCCCGCGCTCGCCGAAGGCGAACCGCAGCTCGAACTCATCCGCGCCATTGAGCAGGACAAGATCTGCGGCAGCAATTTCGACTACTCTGTGCCGCTGACCAAGTTCTGTCTCCTCGGCAACCTGGCCATCGCCAACCCCGGCAAAGTCATCAACTGGGATGCCTCCAAGCAGGAGTCCGACAACGCGGAAGCCAACAAGCTCATCACCCGTGCGGCCTACCGCCAGGGCTGGGATTACAGCGCTGCAAACATCTAACGCCGTCTGGCTTTAGCGGATTTTCATCCATCGAATCGCCCGGCAGAAATCTGTCGGGCGATTTTTTTTACTACTTGGACATGTCATTGATCATCCCCTTGATCACGTCCGTCGCTTCACCCAAGCCCTTCATCAGCTCGGCAAGGCCCGGCCCAAGCAGCCAGGAGGTATAGGAGATGGCCAACCACCACGCGATGACATTGACGATGATCATGACCGTCACCAGCATCTCCACCCAGCGGCCCCAGACAATGAGGTAGCCGTTCTCATCCTTCTTCTGGCGGAAGATATGGTCTGAATACAAGGCCACCGCCGCCATCCACAGAAGGGGCGGGAGAAAGAGAAAGCCCAGGATCATGCGCCGCAGCACTGTGCCACCGCGTTGAATGTAGGGCACGCGGTTGTAGTCACGGTAGCGTGCCACCCGGCGGCGGGTGGGACGGACGGTGAGGCCGTCGGCGACGATCTGCCCCTGGGCATGCAGTTCCAGCAGGGTCGAAACGGGACGCCACTGCTCTTCGTCCTCGCGCTTCACCAGGTCACTGTCGCGGATCGATCCGTAGGCGAGGAAATTGCGCAGATCATCCTTTGAACACGGACCGAGTGTCTTCTGGCCTTTGGCAATGTAGTAGGCGGCATGCACGAATCAGTAGGGAACGAGCGGAGTTACTATAGTTCGAAGTGCGGGTATTATGCAATATCCGCACCAATATGTATTGTAAGTTTTTTATATTCAAACGTGCCCGGCCTGCGCGTACTCCACCCATGCGCCTTCGCTTTCTCCCTTTTCTTGCCGGTCTGTCCACCCTGACGCTTTACGCCCTGCCCCCTTCCCCAACCTCCAGCATCAAGGCGGGTTTTGCGGAGAGGGACATCACTCCAGACATCGGCATGGAGCAGCCTGGAGGCTACGGCAAAAGCTTCCACAGGACCTTCCACGACGCCTGCAAGGTGCGGGTGGCCTTGTTTGATGATGGGAAAAAGACCGCTGTGGTGATCGGCCTCGACTCACTTGTGGTGCCACGGGAGGTCGTGCTGGATGCACGGGCACAGATTGAAAAAGCCACCGGGATCACTGGGGATGCCGTGCTGATTTGCGCCTCGCATTCGCACAGTTCCGGCCCGGTCGGCATGGTCATGCCCGGTGAATATGACACGGCATCAGACCTTGTGAAGAAACTCGCGTATGATCAATCCTCCTGCGCTGACCCAGGCTACCTGCTGCGACTGACGCATGAGATTGTCGCCGGAGTCGTGGCGGCCAATCAAAACAAAGTGCCGGTGCAACTCGGGTGTGGTTTTGGTCATGAGGACAAGGTGGCTTTCAATCGCCGTCTGCGCATGAAGAATGGCCAGAGCTGGAGCCACCCGCGTCCTGGGAATCCGGAAATCCTGGAATATGCGGGGCCTATTGATCCGCAGGTTGGCGTCATCGGTGCCTGGGACATGCAGGGCCAGTTGGTGGGTGTGGTGGTGAACTACGCCTGCCATGCGACGACCAATCCCGGCGGCATTTCGGCCAACTGGATTCAATACCTCGAAAAAACCATTCAGGGCGGACTCGGCACGCATGCACCGGTGGTCTTCATGCAGGGGGCCTGCGGCGACATCACGCAGGTGGACAACTTGAGTCCCTATCAAAACCCGAAGCCCGAGGAATGGAGCCAGCTCGTCGGCGGACGTGTCGGTGCTGAAGCCATCCGTGTATTGCTGGCGCAGCCCAAGATCACAGCGGCTCCCATTGAAACACGCCAGGAGGTCTTGAAAATCAAACGCCGCCCGCCATCGGCACAACGGGTGGAAAAAAGTCTCGATCTCGTGAGCAAACCGAGAGTGGCAGGAGACGCCACCGACTTTCTTTTTGCCAAGGAGATCCTCATGCTGGACCACCTCAACAAGACGAAGCCCCTTGTCGATTGCGAGGTGCAGTGCGTCAAGGTTGGCCCCGTGTGCTTTGTTTCCAATCCTGCCGAATACTTCGTGCAGTATGGGCTCGACATCAAAAAAGGTAGCCAGCATGCCTTCACCTTTCCGTGTGAGCTTTCCAACGGCATCGTCGGCTACGTGCCCACGGAGGAGGCTTTCGGCCCACACGGGGGTGGCTATGAAACGCGCCTCACGGCCTACTCGAATCTTGAGATCACCGCTGGAACGCAGATGGCGAAGAAAGGGGTGGAGCTGGCGAATCAAATGAGTGCCGAGCCCAAGCCTGAGCCGATGAAGGCTCCGCCTTTCAGCCTGCCATGGAATTACGGCAATGTGCCGCCGGAGCTGGAGTGACCGTTCTCTGATTGCAGTTCTGGCCGCTCCGTGCCAAATCAACTCCGCATGACCACCGCTGAACTCCTCACCGCCCTCAACTGGCGCTACGCCACCAAGGTCTTCGATTCCACAAAGAAGATCCCTGACGACACCTGGGCCGCGCTGGAGGAGTCGCTGGTGCTCACGCCATCCAGCTATGGATTGCAGCCGTGGAAGTTTATCATTATTCAGGACAAGGAACTGCGTGAGGAGTTGGTGGGACATTCATGGCGTCAGCGCCAGGTGGTGGACTGCTCGCACCTTGTCGTCATGGCAACGAAGCGCTCGATGTCCGAAGTCGAGATCGACGCCAACCTCATGCGCATCGCCGAGGTGCGTGGTGGTACGCCCGATGCACTGGTCGGCTTCCGCAAGATGCTCACCGGCACGCTGGAGCAGGGATACATGACCAAGGAGTGGGCGAAGATGCAGGCCTACATCGCGCTCGGTCAGTTCATGGCCGCCGCCGCACTGCTCGGCATCGACACCTGCCCGATGGAAGGATTTGTGCCTGCAAAGTATGACGAGGTTCTCGGCCTCGAAGCCCAGGGATTTACCACCGCGGTGCTCTGCCCTGCGGGTTATCGTCATGCCGATGACCGCTATGCCGCGCTGCCCAAGGTGCGCTTCAAGAGCAGCGATGTGATCGAGCATCGGTAGAGGGTGACAGGCAAATCTTTGCACAAAGCATCGCTCACTGCCTTCGAGATCTGCCGAAAAAATAAACGCTCTAAATGGAGCTGTCGGACTCATGAAAAGTTTTAGTGTCGGGGTTAGTGGCAGCAGCGCATCTCAAGACAATCTTTTACTTCTATGAACTCAGTCCAAACTTCAGTTCCCCGCGTCGCCGTGATAGCCGGGGTCGGCCCCGGTCTCGGAGCCTCGTTAGCCCGCCGTTTCGCAAAGGAGGGGTGCCGAGTCGCGTTGCTGGCGCGCTCAGCAGACTACCTGGACCAACTCACCGCCGAGATTACGGCAGCGCAAGGGCCCGATGCTGCGATCGCTGTGCCCTGCGACCTCGCAAATCCTGAGCAGATTATTGCGGCGTTCGAGCGAGTTCGCCGGGAGCTTGGCCCGCCGGATTTGCTGGTCAATCATGCAAGTGGCGGGGGAGGCCCACGCGGCGGCGGACTACTCGAGCTTGACCCGGGAGATTTTGAACGTGCTTGGAGGGTGGGAGTTTATGGAGCGTTGATCTGCTCACGC
Source organism: Verrucomicrobiaceae bacterium UBA7681 (assembly GCA_002482965.1). Lineage (GTDB taxonomy): Bacteria > Verrucomicrobiota > Verrucomicrobiia > Verrucomicrobiales > Verrucomicrobiaceae > Prosthecobacter. Next base: position 202,879 of record DLGZ01000054.1, read on the forward strand.
GAAGCCGCTCGTGATATGCTTGGGGCTGGCCGAAAAGGCGGCACAATAATTTTTACAGGAGCCACCTCTTCAGTGCGGGGTGCAGGCATTGCTTTTTCCAGTGCCAAGTTTGCCTCACGCGGATTGGCTCAGTCGTTGGCCCGCGAACTTTGGCCGCTGGGCATTCACGTCGCGCACATCGTAGTCGACGGCGTTATTTCCGATCCAGCTGATGGGGCTGCGGACGAAGCGGAGCCATTGCTGGACCCGGATGCGATGGCCACCACCTATTGGCAGCTCGCACTTCAGCAACCGAGCAGTTGGACGCTTGAGCTCGATCTTCGGCCCCACCGGGAAAAGTTTTTCGAGTAGAACTGCTCAAAGGTCGGCCGCTTCTGGATTTGGACACTTTTATCCACCCGTAGAGCGGGACAGAAGCATCCTGGCCACCTCCTTATTTTGGCGGGCTACATCCACCCCGCCCGTGGCCTGTGCGACCACCAAGGTGCCAGTGATGAGGGACAGGAACGGCTGCACGAGTTTCTTTGCGTTTCTGGGCTCGATTTGCCTGAGCAGTTGGTTCACCAGCTTCTCGGTCGCGACGAAGTGTGCGAGGATTTGGGCGCGGACTTGCGGTTCGTCGCGCTCGGGGCCGAATTCAGCAAGCGCTTTGATGAAGGGGCAGCCGTAGAAACCGGGATTAATGATCGCAAATTCGAGCGCATCGAAGAGCGAGAGCAAACGATCGAGCGCCGGCTGAGAGGTGTCGCCAGTGAACCGTACGACGAGTTGCTGCCACGTCTCATCCTTCGCGGCCAGATAGGCAGAAATGAGGCGCGCCTTTGAAGGAAAGTGGCGATAAAAGGTCATTTTAGCCACTCCGCTCTCAGCGATAATGCGATCGACCCCGACGGAGTGGACGCCATGTTTGTAAAAAAGGGTTATCGCAGTCTGCAGCACGCGCTCGCGTGGGGCGAGGGCTTCTGTGGCGGTCTTTTGTGAGCGGGAATTACTTATGACATGGGAGTCCATTCAACCAGCATGCACCATAAAGACAGATCTGTCTATTTCATGTTGACTCGATATAGACAGGTCTGTATCGTTCGGACTGGTCGCAACTGACCGCAGAAAGATAAACATCATATCCATGAACTACTCCAAACCCGATCTCACCGCATATCCGCCCCGCAGTCCCCGCGCCAGACTTGGTGGCTACGCCATCCTGCCCCGCCTGCTCGACAAATGCCGCGCCACACTCGCCGAGAAAAACGGCGAATACCATTACGCCTGCCCTACGGATCAACGCTTCTTCCAGTTCACCGGCATCGAACCGGAGAAGTTGAAAGCCGAAATCTCGAAAGGCCTTAACGACACAGAAATGCTCGCATGGATTACGGCGAACGCGCCGAAGCAACACATGGAGTGGGAGATCGCTCAATGGACAGTCTCCGTCAATCAAGCCGTGCCTGCGGGTTCTGAGTCACGCGAGTTTTTCAATGAACTTGTCGCAGCTGGGAAACTAGCCCACCGCGAGGACATCCAGAGCTGGTTTGACTACATTGAGGCGGACGATTACGTCACCTTTGGTGGCCAACCTTAATCCGCTCCGCTTATGCAGAATGGATCTCTGCATGGCGGTGATGTGGTCCTCCATCAGTAGCCGTAGTACGCTGCCCCTGCTCCCGCAAGGACTGGTTCCTTGCGGGGGTGTTGGGCTTTCTGTCTGTTCCGCCTCTTACGCCGGAACAGCGCAAAGCTCATCCCTGCCGCGACCGCAGATTTTATTCAGGAACGAACTTTTGAGTGACTGAGTTCATGCCCACATGATGTGGGTGAGATTGCCATTGAGAGACAGAAGCATTTTCGGTGCTCGGGCAGGGCATGCCACTCTATTTATACAGCCACGCCCCAAAAAGTCGGCAACATGGTCCTACTGGCTGCAACAGTGATGCTAAGGGCCACCAGCGGCAATCCCTTGTGGCGCACGCTGTGTCCGCCAACTGGTGTATCCATCGACTTTAGAAGCGCGGCGCGATCTGGACGAGACAGGGGTTTGCGGCGGGATCGAGCCATAGGAGGACCTTTCGCAGATTGGCCTCGGACATGGCGGTGCATCCTGCCGTGGGTACATTCTCGCCCAGCCAGATGTGCATGAAGATGCAGGAGCCGAGGCCGGGGTTGTTGTGTGGATTGTGAGCAATGACGGCCCCCAGCTTGTAGCAGCCAATGCGGGGAGTCATGGTTTCAGGGCCCGTCCAGTCAGAGGCCACGACGCGATCATCAACGATCTGATTGTAGTGCTGTGAGCGAACATCATCGATGCCCCAATGATGTGCGGTGCAGTGGATGTAGGGCAGCCTGATGTAGCTTGGGAGCGGTTCATCACCAAAGGCTTCGGTGATGCGAAAGACACCCGCCGGAGCACAGCCATCTCCTTCTAGTTTGATGCGCCAGCCTGCCGGAGCGGCCAGAGCAAACTCACCATGCCCCCACGCCATGCCATTGCGACCGATGCGGACTGGAATGGCAGCATCAGTAAGCTGCCAGTCATGGGTCGCGGTGCGTTCGAGCATTCTGAGTTCCGCCGCCGTTGCCTGCTGATCTGCTGCGGTCACGTAGAGCACCTGCCTGCAGTTCGATGGCAGAGCGGCAGTGATTTCAAATGGCAGCTTCACGGGGATGCTCATGCGCGCACAGGAGACGAGCATGAGGAGCATGACAAGAAGACGATGCATGGTGCATCTATGGCTGGAGAATACAGAGCACCCAACTGCTCATAGCGGCTTGGGTTTGGTTTTTGGTTCCGCCGCTTTGGCGGGGCCTTTGCGCGGAGCGTTTTTCTCCTCGTCCTTCACCTGCTGACCTTCAATGAAGTGCCGTCTGCCGCTGACTTTTCCCTGCTCTGAGTACTGAATGAGTTCGCCGTGCAGTTCCCCGTCTTTGTAGGGCGCTTTGAAACTGGGTGTGCCATCAACGTAAAAACCTTCCTCCATGCCATTCATCCGATCTCTGGCGAACGGCACACTGCGCACCAGCTTGCCATCCTCCATGTTCAGCATCAACCAATTGCCACCGCCTTGATATTCGAGTGTCGTGTCCTCGTCCTGGTATTTGCCCACGGGTGGCTCCTGGATGCAGAGCGGCTCTTTGCCGCCTTCCATGAAGTAATATAAGCGTCCCACCTCTTTGCCGTCCTGATAAAGCACTGTGAGGTTTTTCATGGGCACCGTCCCAAAGAAGCCGCCTGTGGCCGGCGGCTTGAGCCGGGAGAAATCACTGGCCTGAGTCTTCACTCGCAGGACTTTTCCATCCGGATTAGAATCGGCCACTTCAAAGGCAAAGTAGTCGTAGTAGTGCGTGGTGACGGGCTCTTCATCCTTCTCATCTCTTTCATGCTTGTAAACTTTCTGCACCTCGGCGGCAGACTGCACGAAATCCGCCGGACCATGCTTCGCACGAATGTCCGCGAGTGTGGGACTGCGACGGCAGGGCGGACTGGATGACTCCATGGTTATGAACATGCCGTCATCGTAATGACTCGTCTGACGGATGCTGAAGAGGACGTTCTTGATCCGGCTGCTGGCATCGGCGGGGTCAAAAAGCTGGGGATCGAGCATGATGCGACCGCCGCGTGAGTCGAGTTCGGCCACCTGATCGGCATCGGGGGCGTCTTTGAGTTTGAGGACTTTTTCGATGCTCTCGTGATCCCACTTTTTCTTGTCGGCAGGTCTGGCTGCGAAGCGAAAAACAGCACGGAGATCTGTGGAGGAAGTTTCCTCGGGGCTGACCTGGCGAAACCACAGAATGTACTCGGCACCGGGCTTGAAGTAGCTGCGGTCGAGTGTCTGCAGGACTCGCATGCGGTTCTTTTCCTGCGGCTTGTCGAGGCCGTCGTACAGCCTGTCGGCGTTGAGCCAATTGCGAAAACCGCCTTCAAAATCTCCCGTCACGGGAACGATGAACCAGTTGGTCCAGTTTTGCGGTGCATTGAAGTACCAGACGAAATCCCGCTCCGCGACATCATCGGGTGCGGTGATGCGGATGCCGTCATAGATCGCATCCTCCTTGTGCTTGGAAGTCGTCTCTCCGAGTTTGATGCGCACGCTGACCGGAATGTCGGCTTTGGGAGATGCGATGACATCGTAGGCAGCCAGATTGGCCCGTGTGCCTGCTGCCATGGCCGCCTTGAGTTCATCTTCATCCTCAGCCAGAGCGGCCAGTGGAACCAAGAGACAGGAGAGGAGGAGCAGGCGCCAGTGCATGACAGGGAGGGTAACACAGGAGGGCTGCGCCCCGGCAAGCAAAAAAAACGCCGCAGAGTTTCCTCTGCGGCGCTGATGAATTGATCTGACAGACGGGCTGTTACCAGCCGTGGGCGTCGCGGACTTTGATCATTGCGGCGAGGATGTTGTTCCAGGTGTCCGGCGTTTCGAGCACGGCGTTCGGGAACATGCAACCATCCCAGCAGATGTGCTGGATGCCACGGGCGGCGGCATCTTTGAGCCAGTAGCCGGAAGCCTTGGTGATGTCGAGCTTGCCGTTCGGATCGTCAGCACGGCAGTGCTTGCCGGTCTTGTCGTGGGAGCCGGCGCCATGGACGGTACCGTCGTTTTGAGCGACGTGGAAGTCGATGGTCCAGGGGCGCAGAGCGTCGGTCATCTTGGCATAAGCATTCCAGAACTCGTCCTCGCTGTAACCTTCCTTGAGGAGAGCATATTCAGGAGCGTTGTAGCCGAGGGTGTAGAGGTAGGTGTGAGCAAGGTCGGCCTGGAAGCCGAGGGCGTTTGGCATGCCGACGCCTTCGAGGACGTCGAGCATGTCCTTCCACGAGTGCATGCCAGCCCAGCAGATTTCGCCTTCGGCTGCGAGGCGCTCGCCACTGTCAGCGGCGATTTGCGCGGCCTTCTTGAAGGTGTCCACGATGCGGGCGGTGTTGGCCTTGGGATTCTCACCCCACTTGGCGATGCCGAACTCGGCGGAGTCGATGCGGATGACGCCATATTTGCGAACGCCGTGCGCATTGAAGATCTTGGCGATGCGGCAGGCCATTTTGACAGCGCTGAGGAATTTTTCCTGCTTGGCGTCGTCGCCCATGGCGGAGTCACCGACGGTGCCGGGCCACACTGGAGCCACGAGGGAACCGACGCTGAAGCCCTTACCAGCAATGAGATCAGCGATCTTCTTGATCTCGTCGTCGCTGGCCTCAGGATTGGTGTGAGGGAGGAAGAGGAAGTAGTCGATGCCTTCAAACTTCTGGCCGTTCACATTGGCTGCGGCGGTCAGATCCAGCATCTTTTCAAGGCTGATCGGTGGTTCCTGGCCTTCGCCGTCGCCTTTGCCGACGAGTCCGGGCCACATTGCATTGTGAAGTTTGGGTGAGGAGTAGCTCATGTTGATTGCTTGGTTTGGGAAGCGAGTCGCGAGGTTAGCGGGAAGGTTTACGAACGCACGAACAAAGTTTTGCGAATTATGCGGATAACACCAGCGGGCGGATCACTTCGCCTTTTTCTTCTTCGGCTGCGCGGCAGGCGTGGGCTTGCGAATGATGACCGGGACCGCGTTCTGCTGTGAAGCACCCGGCGTGCTGCGACCACTGGTGACGATTTGTTCGAGTTCTGCGGTCATCTTTGCCACGATCTCAGGTTTTTTATCCTGCACGTTGTCCTTCTCGGCGATGTCCGTCTTCAAATTGTAGAGCTGGGTGTCGGGCAGGCCTTTTTCGCCGGGGCTGCCGGGGCGCGGATCACTCCAGCCGCCGGAGCCGGCGCAGAGTTCGAGCTTCCAGTCGCCTTCGCGCAATGCGAAGGAACCGTTGATGGAATGATGGATCACGCTCTGGCGCGTCGGCTTGCCGGATTCGCCCAGCAAAGCGGGCATGATGCTGAAGCTGTCCTCGGCGGCGGTTTCGGGCAGTTTCACGTCGACTGCGTCGGCAGCCGTGGCCATGAAATCGGTGAGGCACACGAGCTGTGCGGAGGTCTGGCCACCTTTGACCTTCGCAGGCCAGCGTACAATGAAGGGCACGCGGTGACCACCGTCGAAAATGTCCGCCTTGTGGCCGCGCATGTTGTAGCTTGGGTTGTGACCTGCGGCGAGCAGCTTGGGGTAGTCGGCGCTCGGGGAGCAACCGTTGTCGCTGGTGACGATGATGAGCGTGTCCTTGGCGATGCCGGCATCTTCCGTGGCGCGCATGATCTGGCCGATGGCATCATCCGTTTCCATGACGAAATCTGCATAGAGGCTGAGGCCGCTTTTGCCCTGCCACTTTTCGCTGGGAAGGATGGGAGTGTGGGGGGAGTTCAGCGGCATGTAGAGGAAGAAGGGCGCGCCCGTTTTCGCCTTCGCCTCAACAATCTTCTTCGCTTCCCGAGTGAAAGTCGGCAGCACGTCCTCGCCACGGAAACCGGGGGAGCCCGGGCCTTCGCGGGTGTAGCTCACAGCCCCCCCCTTGTTCATGACAAGTTTGATCTTTTCCGTGGGATTGGCGACCACGTGATCGTTTTCGATGAAGCAATACGGCACCATGTCCAGCGAGGCACTGATGCCGAAGTAGGTGTCAAAGCCAACGCTGTTCGGGCCGTTGGTGATCGGCTTGGTGTAGTCCACGTTGTTCACCTGATCGGCCTTTTCGATGTTCAATTCCTCCGTGGGTCCAGTGCGCACCCAGTCCATGCCCATGTGCCATTTGCCCACACAATGCGTGGAGTAACCCTGGGCCTTGAGCATGCCCGCCACGGTCAGGCGACCCTGCTCGATCAAACGCGGACTGAGGCCGCCGAGCACGCTGCTTTGCAGTTTCGAGCGCCAGGCATAACGACCTGTCATCACGCCGTAGCGGGTCGGTGTGCAGACGCTGGAACCGGAATGCGCATCCGTGAAAATCATGCCCTCCTTGGCAAGACGGTCAAAATTCGGTGTGGCGATTTTGCCGTCGGGATTGAGGCATTTCACATCGCCGTAGCCAAGATCATCGCAGAGGATGAAAATGATGTTGGGTTTGTCGCCTGCGCTGGCCGTGACGGCGAAAGCGAGGCACAACAGAGTCGTGAGAGCAAAGAGTCGGTTCATGGTGAACCGTCTTCAACGTACTCAGCCCTCCGAGCTATCGAGATATTCCAAGGCCTTCGAATAACTGGCCTGAGTGAGGAAATGATTGAGCCGAGGCGGGAGTTGCGCACGCAGTCTGAGATGCTCGGCCCCAAGTTCCTCCGAGACCTGCTTCAATGCTTCCAAATGTGCCGCCGCATCACGATCCCGAAACGCATGATCGGCGATGAGGTCGAGGCGACGCTGAAGGAGGGTGCGCAATGAATCGAATGAGGTCATGCCTACATGTGCTTGCTGCGGAAGTAACTCACCACCAGTTTTTCGCCCCGCTCCACCTGAAAAAGCCGACAGGCACTGCATCCAACCTGCCGCCTCACGCTCGCACTCAGAGCTTCGGCTTTGGCGGCGTGATCGGAGCCATCTGGCCGCTGACGATGCCATGAGCCTTGGTGGAGCGTTTGTAGATGGAGTCACCGCAGGCGATGAAGAGTTCGCTGAGGTCTTTGCCGCCGAAGCACACATCGAGGGGCTGCTTGGGTGTCGGGATGATGAAATTCACGCGGCCGGCTTGGTCGCAGACTTGGATGCCGAGCGAGGTGGCGACGTAGAGCCAGCCGTTGGTGTCCACGCACATCGCACGGATTTCGACAGGGAACATCAGACCGTAAGGATCCTCGGTGAGGTAAAAGTGCTGTGCATGATGAAACAAAGGCGGCTCGTCACGGAGTTGAAGGCAATCGATCCGTCCATTGTAACCCGTGACGTAAAGCTGACTTTGATCGGGTGACAGGCAGATCAACCCGCCCGATGAACCCAATACTTCGGAATGAAGCGTTGAGCCATGCAGGTAATGGTAGCTCCCGTCGCCATCGACCCTGCCGATAAGAGCATCGTTGCCTCCAGCAAAATACAATCGGCCTGAACTGTCGCAGCACATGCTCCCATGGCGAGTGTAGGGCACATCGTATTTGTTGTCCTTGTCGCCAAAGGCGATTTCCCGTTCCACATTGCCACTCCGCGAGACATCCACAATCCTGGCAGCCTTGCTGGGATGCTTCGCATGGAAGAAGAGACGCAGACTGTCATTCGGGCCTGCTTTGAAGCCGGTCATGTCGCCTGCCACATCCACTTTGATTTCATCATTCTCGCCTGAAATGCCCAACCGGTAAAAGAGCACTGTATTCTCATCTGGTGAATGTTTGCGGACATAAACCGTTCCATCCGCACAGGCGGCCATTTGATCTGTTAACGACGACTTTTCTGATCCGATCGTCTCGGAATCATGCAGGACTCCTTCCCACTCCCCCTCCCCGACCACCTCATACCCTTTCCACTTCGACTCACCTTTCGCATTCGCTTTGATCTCGATGCTCGTCTGCCAGTCGCGCCAGAGCCAGCGGAGGACGTCGGGGAAGATTTGGGAGGCGTGTTTGGCATTATGGCCGCCTTCGCCCCAGGCGTGGTTCACGTCGTAGCCGGCCCAGGTGAGGCTGCGCTCCATGGTTTGGTTGGCCATCCACCAGTCGCCGCAGTAGAGGTTGTTGTCACCGGTGCCGGACTGGAGGAAGACACGGAGGGGCTTGGGCTCGAATTTGCGGACGAGGACGGCGAGTTGATCCGCACCATGGATGCCGACGTAGGTGCCGACACCGGTAAAGACGCGGCGGAAGCGGTCGGGGCGGTGCCATGCGGCCATGAAGGCGCAGATGCCGCCGCTGCTGTTCCCGGAGATGGCGGCCTGATTGGGATCGGTGCTGAGTTTGAGGCCGTGCTTGGACTCAATGGCAGGGAGACATTCGTCGAGGAGGAACTGTGAGTAGGTGGGGGTGATGCTGTCGTACTCGTAGCTGCGGTTGAAGCGCGGCAGAGCCTTCTCATTCGCCGCCGGCACCACGCCGGGCTTGATGAAGATGCCGACCAGCGGCGGGATGTCCTTTTTAGCGACGAGATTGTCGAAGACGACGGGGGCCTGGTAAATGACGCCGTCCTGAAAGACCATGAAGGCGGCGGGCTTGGTTTTGTCGAAACCGGCGGGCAGGTAGATCTGGTATTCGCGCTCGGTGCCGGGGAAGGCGCTGCCTTCCTTGGCCGTGTAGCTGTCCTTCAGCATCGTGCCTTTCGGAACGTTGGGCTGTGGTTTGGAATCTTCGGTGAGTGGAAATTCCGGCTCGGCCGTGAATGCCATGCGGGTGAGAAGCAGTAGTGCGAGGATGGGGCGCATGCGCGCATGCTGACAGAGACCGCCACAGCCCGCCAGCCTGAATTTATGCATGCCATGCCGTGAATAAAACACCTATGCCGAGACGTTGAGTTCGGGCTTGTTTCACCGTGGGCTCCGGCTAGCATGAGGCAGCTTATTTCACCCCTTCCTCTCATTCATTTGAAACCCGGTTTCGTTCTCGCTTGCGCACTCGTTGGCGCGGGGCTTGCCATGTCGGCCCCGAAGGCGGAGAAGCGCACGGATGATCCGGGGGCGAGTTCTGACATCGCGCTGCTGCGACTGAGCTATGAGCGCGACCTGATCGAAGCGAGCCTCGCGCCGGTCAAAGAGCAGATCACCGCGCTGGGCACGTTGGAAAAGCAGTTCGCCGCTGAGCGCGATTACGACGACGCCATCACCGCACGCGATGAGCGCAAGCGTCTGCAAAACGAACTGTCTCGGCTCGACAAAGAACTGCTGCTGCTGCAAACCCGCGAGCAGACACTCAGGACCTCACTGCTGCCGGACCGCATCAAGCTCCCGCTCGACGCTGCCACGCTGAGCGATCTGCGGCTCGAAGGCGGCGCCATCACCGGATGGTCCAAGGTCGGAGCCGCCGCCACCTGGAAGCTGCCCGCGCTGCCGCCGGGTGGGTATGAAGTGATGCTGCGTTACCGCTGTGGCACTGCGGAGGGCGGCAAGCTGCTGATCAAAGAAGCGCGCTTCACCCTCACCACGAACATCGAAACCACGCTCAATGGCCCGGAGGAGCGCAGCGCAGGCACGCTCAAGATCAGCGATGGCTCCGGCACGCTGACACTCTCCGCACAGGCGCTGATCACCGACAATCTCATGCAACTGCTGGCCGTGGAACTCGTGCCGGCCACCCGATGAAGCGCACTCTGCCAGCCCTGATTTTCGTTCTGCATGCCTGCGCGATGTTGCTGGCGCAAACGCCCATGCAGGAGCCTGCCGCACTCACCACCACACGCGCGGCATTTATGCGCCAGGTGATGGCTGATTCCCAACTGCTGAGCCAGCAGTATGAACGTGCGCTGGCGAAGGTGGAAACAGAAGTCGCCACAACCGGTGATTATGAAGAGGCACGTGCGATCCGCATGCGGCGCGAACAATTGCAGGCGCTGTACGCCGGCACGGTGTCCAGCCTCGCCACGCCCCTGCCCCTGACCCAGGCCAGAATGATGGGATCTGCCCAGGCCTCGGGCGAAACACTCGGCGGCTGGCGCTCCAACGGCAGCGGGGCGGAGTGGCTGAATTTCCGCCTCACGCCGGGCAGCTACCACCTCGAATTTGAAGCCAACATGAGTGATGCTCCCGTGGCAGGCAGCATCTATGCTTCCTCCAAATTCCAGCCGCAGCAGACCGCCTTGTTTGGATTTGACGAAGTCACGCTGCTGGGCATCGCCGCAGAAAATCACCGCACGTTTGAAATCGCCCGCAGCACGGATGAAACCACGTTCACCACCGTGCGTGTCGGACCGCTGACATTCAGCCGCAATCCTGTCACGCTGCGCTTCACCACTGCGGATGGATATCCCGCCAACATCATCCGCATTCGCAACCTGCGGCTGGTGCCCATTACAGACGCCGCCGACACCAGCGCGCCCACACTCCCGCAGACCGGCTCCACCGCCGCGATGCAGCTGGCCAGCACGACGCTGAAAGAAGCCATCGGCACCGCCCGGATAGCGGCCGCCGCCAAGTATCTCGACGATTTGAATGATCTCGCAGCGACCAAGCCCGCGCTGAAAGGACAGATCGATGCCGAAATCCGCCGGATGAAGCGGTTGGAAGATCAAAAAGCAGGACGCACTGGCATCAACGCGATCACGACGACCGGCGGTGGCTTCAGTGGCTTTGAAAACATCAGTGATGCACGTCTCGCGGATGAAGAGCCGATCTCCGGCGAACGCTTCAAGGTGGTTTACGAAGGTCGTACACTGATGGTGCGTCTGCTGTGGGTCGATTGTGCGCCAGTGGAAGAGAACGATGAACCTGGAGTGAAACGCTTCGCCAAGCATTTCAACATCGAGGCTGAGGATGTGCCAGCCGTGGGTCGTGCCGCGCGCGAATTCACCGCCAGTTATCTGCGTGACAAACCCCTCCGCCTGCTGATCCGCCCGGATCGCGACAAGGACGGCACCATGGCCGCGCTGCTCTTTCTGCCGAATGTGGGCCTGTATCAAAATGTGCTCGTCAATCACGGTCTGGCCGCCGTGATTGCGCCTGCGCGTGAGAAGCAGCACAATGCCATGGAGCGGGCATTCCTCTCCACGCTGAGCGCCCTTGAAAACGCTGCGAGAAAACGCCGGCCCGCGCCCGGTGCCTGGGCGCTCTCGACTGATACCCATGGAGGGAACCCACCATGAAGCACCTGATCATGACCACCGCAGTGCTGCTGGCTGGCCATGCCATGGCCCAGCAGCCCGCGCCTTCTCCCGCTGCACCTGCTGCGGCTGCACGCCTGCAGCAAATGGAAGGCATCTACCAGAAGGAACTGAGCGCACGGCATATTCCTCTGCTGGGCAAGTATCTCATCGAACTGCAACGGCAGGCCGCCACCGCCACCGACAAGACTGCCTACACCGCTGAAATCGCCCGCATCCAGCAGATCATCAGTGCAGGTGGGGTGCTGGATCTGATCGCCACGCAGCAGGCGCAGTCCGGTACCATGCCCATGCCGGCACCCATGCCGCCCCCCGTGCCCATCGAGCAGAAACAGGCCCTCATCGCGCTGTCACCCGCGCTGGCACAGAAGGTCACACCCAAAGCTCCGGCAGATGCGCAAACCGCCACCATCGGCGAGATCGAGTGGCGCATCGAATTCATCGCTGCGGGCACGTATGACATCCTGCTGCATTACGCCTGTCCAGAACTGACGGAACCCCTGAAGATCGTGGTCGAATGCAACGGCCAGACACTCGAAAAAGAACTGGCGGTCGAACGTGTGACCAAAGATGCCGAGTCTTTCCGCATTCTGAGACTCGGCAGCCTCACCTTGACCAGTGACCTTCGCGGCGAAACACTGCGCCTCAGCGCCGGTGACAAAGCCAGCCCGCAACTCATCGTCAAAAGCCTGCTCATCACCCGGCCGCGACCTCCCGCCATCAATCCCTAGCGCCATGCGTTTTGCCTTTCCGTTCATCCTAGTCGTCCTCGTCCTAGGCACACTGCCTTCCTGCAAGCGAATCGAGGCCAAACTGCGCCGTCTTGCCGAGCAGAGCGGTGTCACCCCGAAACCGCCACCGCCCCAACCCGAGGAGCCTGCGCTGACGCCTGAAGAACAAGCGATCGAAAAGAAACTGCAGGAGACCGCCCTGCTGGCGGCAGCCGCACCGGAGCCGGAGATGCCGGCGGCTCCCGCCTTCGAACTCAACAAATCCTCCGTCGTTTCCATCCTTGGCTACCATGATTTCAAAGACCGCGGAGGCAGTCCCATGCTGATAGCCGCACCCAAGTTCCGTGCACAGATGCAGGCCATCAAGGACTCCAAGATCCCTGTCATTTCGTTCAGCGAAATGATGGCATGGAAGCGTGGAGAGAAGAACATTCCCGAAGAAGCCATCCTCATCACCATGGATGACGGCTGGGAGGGTGTGTACACGTATGCCTACCCGGTGCTGCGTGAGTTCGGCTTCCCCTTCACGGTCTACCTCTACAAGAACTATGTCGGCGGCGCTGGCCGTTCCATGAGCTGGGAGCAGATCAAAGAGATGATGCAGCACGGCTGTGAAGTCGGCAGTCACAGTGTCTCCCATGCGAGCCTGAAGAGTCCTCCCAAGAACCTGAAGACGGACGCTGACAAACAGCAGTGGGTCTTGAGCGAACTCAAGGACTCGCGCGAATTTCTGGAGCAAAACCTGCACATCAAATGCCTCTCCTTCGCCTACCCTTATGGCAGCTTCGACGACGCCATCCTGGAGACCGGGCTGCAGATCGGCTATGAATCACTCGTCACCGTCAACGGCCAAAAAGTCAGCTGGGACACCCCGAACGGCAAGCTCGGCCGCTACATTGTTCATGGTGACAGCGACATCAATTTCAAGCTCGCCACCAGCTTCCGCGGCCGCGGCGATGTCGGCTCCAATAAATTCCTCGTTGCCGATGCCAAGAACGACAAAGGCGAACAGTTGATCCAGCTCAAGCCCAAGCCTGATGCCGTCATCACCGATCGCCGCCCGCTTATCGAAGCGGATTTGAAAAAAATCGGCACCATCCTGCCGGAGAGCGTCAAGCTGCGCATCGCCGGGCTCGGCACCGTGCCCGTGGATTATGACCCGGACACGATGGTCGTGCGCTTTCAGTTCCCCTACAAACTGCGCCGCGAGGACTGCGCCCTCAGCCTCAGCTTTCAGCGTGACGCCACCCAGCCAGCCGAGGTCTTGAGCTGGCGCTTCAAAATTGACCTTGAGGCGGCGTATATGCCCCCACCCTAGCCGTCATTTCACCCCCTGATTCGTCCAGCCTTCGCAGTTGCCATGCGGGGGCTGCTGCCGACTATCCTGCGCCCCTTACTTTCTCCCGATGTTCTCCGCCCTCTCTGAAAAACTCGAAAGCGCCTTCAAAAAGCTGCGCGGCCAGGCCCGCATCAGTGAATCCAATGTCAGCGATGCCATGCAGGAAATCCGCATGGCCCTGCTGGAAGCAGACGTGGACTTCCAAGTTGCTAAAGATCTCGTCGAGACCGTCAGCAAGCAGTCGATCGGCGCTGAAGTGCTGCTCAAGGTTTCCCCCGGGCAGCAGATCGTCAAAATTTTCCACGATGAGCTGGTCAAACTGCTGGGCAGTGACGCCAGTGCGCTGAACGTCGATCCACCGCAGCGCATTCTGATGACCGGCCTCAATGGCGCCGGTAAAACGACGACCTCCGCCAAGCTCGCAAACTGGCTCAAGAAGCAGGGTCGCCGCCCGTTGCTCCTCGCACTCGATCTGTACCGTCCCGCCGCCATCAAGCAGCTCCAGGTGCTCGGCCAGCAGCTCAATGTGCCGGTGTTTGCACCTGCTGAAGGTGAAACCGATCCGGTGAAGGCCGCCAAGGCAGCCATGATCTGGCTCAAGGAACAAGGCAGCGGCGTCGCCATCTTTGACACCGCTGGTCGTCAGGATCTTGATGAAGACCTCCTCGCGGAACTCAAGCGCGTGCGCGCTGTGGTGGAGCCCAATGAAGTCCTGCTGGTGGCCGATGCCGCCACAGGTCAGCAGGCCGTGAGCGTGGCGCAGAAATTCAATGCGGCCGTCGGCATCACGGGCCTGATCATGACCAAGCTCGATGGTGACGCCCGTGGTGGCGCCCTGCTTTCGATGCGCCAGGTCACCGGCTGCGCAGTCAAATTCCTCGGCGTGGGTGAAAAGATCGAGCAGCTCGAAATTTTCCATCCCGACCGCATGGCGCAGCGCATCCTCGGGATGGGAGATGTAGTAGGCCTGGTGGAGAAAGCCTCCGAAGAAATCGACGAAAAGGAGGCCATGAAGCTGGCCGCCCGCATGCAGTCGAACAAATTCGATTTCACCGACATGCTCGCACAGCTGCGCATGATGAAGAAGCTCGGCCCCATCGGCGGCATCCTCGGCATGCTCCCCGGCATGGGCAAGATGAAGGACATGGTCGGCCCCGACAGCGATCAGCGAATGAAGCACGTCGAGGCGCTCATCCTATCGATGACGCCCAAGGAACGGCAGCGCCCCGAGATCATCAACGGCCAGCGCCGCAAGCGCATCTGCAACGGGGCAGGCCGCCCGGTGATGGAAATGAACCAGCTCCTCAAGCAGTTTGAAATGATGAAGAAGCTCATGAGCAACAAGGGCATGATGGCCCAGATGATGGGCGGCATGATGGGAGGCGGCGGCGGTGGTGGCATGGGAGGACTCGGCGGTCTGGGCGGAATGCTCGGCGGTGGCGGCGGCGGCAAAATGCCCAAGCTTCCACCCGGCATGAAGTTCCCCGGCAAGTTTTGATTTCACAGCGTGCTGTGCTCTATTATTCAAATGACTGCCATCACCAGCGCCAACGCCGATAAAAGCCTGATCCAGGCGATTCTCAAAGTATGCGATGATCGTGAGCCTCTTGTCATCATCCACGATGACAAGCATTCAGTCGTCATGCTGCCGCTCGATGAATATGAGGCACTCAACGAGACAAGCCATTTGATGCGAAGCCCCGCCAACGCCCGCCATCTACTGGAGTCCATTGAGCAGTTGCGTTCAGGGAAAGGCACGGTTCGTGAACCTGATTTGGAAGCATGAATCTCATCTTTTCTGACCGTGCATGGAGTGACTATCAACACTGGCAGGAAACCGACCGCCGCATGCTGCGTAGAATCAATGAGCTTCTCAAGGACATCAAACGCAGCCCCTTCAATGGCATTGGCAAGCCCGAGCCATTGCGCCACCAACTGGCAGGCTTTTGGTCACGCCGTATAGACAGCGAGCATCGTCTGGTATATGCGGTGACACAGGCCGGCATTGAAATAGCCTCCTGCCGCTATCATTACACTTAATATGAGTTCCCCTTTCCGCATCGGAGTCGCCGGAGTCGGCGCCATTGGCAAAAACCACGCACGCATCATGGCTGAGATCGCCACGAAGAGCGAGGGTGCGATCACCTTCGCTGCGGTGTATGATGCCGATCCCGCACGCGCGGCTGAATTTGCAGCCCAATACGGCACGCAGGCAGCCAGTGATCTCGCTGACTTCGCCCAGCGCGTGGATGCCGCCACCATTGCGGTGCCGACGATCTTCCACCGCAAAGTCGCCGAACCGCTCATGCAGGCTGGTATTCATGTGATGGTGGAGAAACCCATCAGCGAATCCTACGCAGAGGCGCAGGCGCTCATCGAACTCGCGAAAGCCAAGAGCGTCATCCTGCAAGTGGGCCACATTGAGCGCTTCAATCCGGTGCTGCTGCAGCTTGAAGAGCGGATGGACAACCCGCGTTTCATTGAAGCGCATCGTCTCTCGCCCTTCCCGAACCGCAGCATCGATATTGGCGTCGTGCTGGATCTGATGATCCACGACATCGAGATCGTGCTGCATCTGGTGAAATCGGAGCTGATTCAGGTCGATGCCGTGGGCATTCCCGTTTTGACCAAGCGTGAGGACATCGCCAACGCGCGCCTCAAGTTTGCCAACGGCTGCATTGCCAACATCACCGCCAGCCGCATCAGCCCGGAGAAGATGCGCAAAATCCGCGTCTTCCAGAGCGAGAGCTACCTGAGCCTGGACTACCAGGAGCAGAGCGGCTGGATCTATCGCAAAGACGGCATGCAGATCGTGCGCGAAGCTGTTGAAGTGGAGAAGGACGAACCACTGAAACTCGAAATCGCCGCCTTCGTCGAATGCGCCCGTCATGGACGCCGCCCGGTCGTCACCGGCCAGGAAGGTGCCGAAGCCGTGCGCATTGCTTTGGAAATCACCGATCAAATCGAAAAGAACGCCGCTCTAGGCACCTCATGAAGCGCATCTTCATCATCGCAGGCGAAGTCAGCGGCGACACTCATGCTGCGGGACTCCTGCGTGAATTGAAGATCCTGGAGCCCGACATGAAGGTCGTTGGCCTGGGTGGCCCGAAGATGCGTGAAGTGGTCGGAGACGGCGTTGAAGACTGGGTCGAGACCGCCGGCGTCGTCGGCCTGTGGGAGGTGGTGAAGATGTACCGCTATTTCAAAGAGAAGATGAATGCCGTGCTGGACTCCATCCTCGATCAAAAACCCGAGGCGGTGATCTTGGTGGATTATCCCGGATTCAATCTGCGCCTGGCCAAAAGCCTGCGCACCGCCGGGTACCAAGGGCGCATCCTCTATTACATCAGCCCGCAGGTCTGGGCCTGGAAAAAAGGCCGCGTGAAGACCATGGCGCAGGTGCTCAACCTGATGATCTGCATCTTCCCTTTCGAGAAGGAATTTTATGAGAAGAGCGGACTGCGCACCGAATTCAGCGGGCACCCCATGGTGGACCGTGTGGTGACGCTGAAACGCGAATGGAAGCGCGAGCCTGGCTTCGTAGGCTGGTTCCCGGGCAGCCGCCACAACGAAGTGCGGCGTTTGTTTCCCATCATGATGGACGCGGCCAAGATCATCAAGCAGGCCGTGCCCAATGCCCGCTTTGCCGTTTCGGCAGCCAATGAAACGCTCGCGGGATTCATGCGCAACATGACCGACGAGCACGGCATGCCTGAAGCGAAGCGCTGGATCGAAACCGGTACGGTCTATGATCTGATGCAGCGTGCTCAAGCCGGAGCTGTCGCCTCAGGCACGGCCACGCTGGAAGCTGCGTGCTTTGGCCTGCCCTACACGCTGATCTACAACGTGAGCTGGCCCACCTACGTCATCGCCAAGCTGGTGGTACGCATCAAGCACCTGGGCATCGTCAACATCCTCGCCAAACGTGAAGTGGTGAGGGAACTCGTGCAGGGGGACCTGAATGCGGAATCACTCGCCCAAGCCACCCTCGAACTGCTCAACAACGCCGCCGAGCGCGAGCAGTTGCAGGAGGATCTGGCGGAGGTCGTTGCCACGCTCGGCAGCAGCGGAGCTTACACACGTGCTGCCAAAGCGGTGCATGAAGCATTGTAATGCTTCAGCGGTTGATTAGGCCAGGCGGTCAAAGACTGGGGATGTGATCGCCCAAGCGCTTTAAGGACAAAGCGCATTGGGCAAGCAGCCGTTTCAGACGCCTATCTGCGGCAGGTTCCAGACTTTTTTGGCGTATTCGAGGATGGTGCGGTCGCTGCTGAACTTGCCCATGCGGGCGGTGTTGTGGACAGCCATCTTCTGCCAGCGTGGCTGGTCACGGTAGGCTTTGTCCACTTCGGCCTGGGAGGCGGCGTAGGCGTCGTAGTCAGCCATGACAAGGAAGGGATCGCCGTGGGTAAGCAGGCTGTCGCGCAGCGGTTTGAATTCGTCCTGATTGCCGGTGAAGTAGTCGGAGGCCAGCCAGTCGATGCTGAGACGCAGATCTTCGCTGGCGTGGTAGAAGTCCCAGGGATTGTAGCCCTTCTCATAGAGCTCGGTGACTTCTTCCACGGTGAGGCCGAAGATGAAGATGTTGTCCGGGCCCACTTCTTCGAGGATTTCAACATTGGCACCATCAAGCGTGCCGATGGTGAGCGCACCATTGAGGGCGAGCTTCATGTTGCCAGTGCCTGAGGCTTCCTTGCCTGCGGTGGAGATCTGTTCGGAAAGATCTGCCGCAGGAATGATGCGCTCGGCGATGGAGACCCCGTAATTCGGGATGTAGATGACTTTGAGTTTGCCATTCACCCGCGGGTCGTGATTCACCTTGGCCGCGAGGGCATTGATGGCGTGAATGATGTTCTTGGCGAGGTAGTAGCCGGGAGCGGCCTTGGCACCAAAGATGAAGACACGGGGTGCCATGTCGAAGTTCGGATCGGCGATGATCTTGCGATACAAGGTGACGATGTGCAGCAGGTTGAGGTGCTGGCGCTTGTATTCGTGCAGACGCTTGATCTGGACGTCAAACAAGGCGTCGGGGCTGACACTGACGCCGCAGGTGTCCTGAATGATCTTGGCGAGGCGCACCTTGTGACCACGCTTGATGGCCTGGAATTTTTCCTTGAATGAAGCGTCATCGGCAAAGCGGTCCAGCGCGATCAGCTTGGTGGAGTCCTTCAACCAGCCTGCGCCGATGGATTCGGTGATGAGTGCGGAGAGCTCCGGATTGCACACATCAAGCCAGCGACGGAAAGTGACGCCGTTGGTCAGATTGAGGAAGCGGTCAGGATACAGCTCAAAGAACTCCGGGAAGAGGCGCTCGCAAAGCAGACGTGTGTGCAGCGCGGCCACACCGTTGGTGGCATGGCTGCCGAGCACGGACATATGCGCCATGCGCACCTTTTTGCCGCCACTCTCTTCGATGAGAGAAAGCGCACGCTTCTTCTCTCCATCCCCCGGCCAGCGAGCCTCGACCACGTCCATGAAGCGCCGGTTGATTTCAAAGATGATCTGCAGGTGACGCGGAAGCACACGCTCAAACAGTGCCGCGCTCCAAGTCTCAAGCGCTTCGGGAAGCAGCGTGTGATTGGTGTAGGAGAAGGTCTTCTGACAGATGTCCCAGGCCTGGCTCCATTCAAGCTTCTCTTCATCCACGAGGATGCGCATGAGTTCAGGAATGGCGACGGCGGGATGCGTGTCATTGAGCTGAACGGCGGCCTTGCTGGGAAACTCGCTCCAAGGCAGGTCGTAACCGCCTTTGAACCGACGCACGATGTCGGCGAGGGAGCAGGCGACAAAGAAGTACTGCTGCACCAAGCGCAGCTCTTTGCCGCTCTCGGTGGAGTCGTTGGGGTAGAGAACTTTGGAGACTGTTTCAGCGATGGCCTTTTCACGCAGGGCCTCGATGTAGCTGCCTTCGTTGAAGACCTTGAAGTTGAAGTCTTCGTCCGCCTGGGCCTGCCAGAGACGCAGCACGTTCACGGTATTGCTGTCATAGCCGACAATAGGAATGTCCCACGGCAGGCCGAGCAGGCATTTGGTTTCGACCCACTCATGATGAGGCTGACCAAACTCATCGAACTTTTGGATGACATGGCCGTAAAGCTTGACGGATTGACGATAGGATGGCCGCGCAATCTTCCACGGGCTGCCGTCGCGCATCCAAGCATCTGGATGCTCGACCTGCTTGCCGTTGACGAATTCCTGACGGAAGAGACCAAACTCGTAATGAATGCCATAGCCGATGGCGGGCAGGTCCATGGTGCTGAGCGAATCCATGAAACAGGCGGCGAGACGGCCAAGGCCACCGTTGCCGAGGCCCATGTCGGGCTCCTTTTGCACCAAGGCGTCGAGATCTTTGCCCATTTCTGACAGCGCCTGCTTGGTGGCGTCGTAGATGCCGGCATTGCGCAGGTTGTTTTCCAGCAGGCGGCCCATGAGGTACTCCAGGGAGAGGTAGTGCACGCGCCTGACGCCCTGCGAACGATGCTGATGCCGCGACTGCGTGGCACGCTCCATCACGCGATCACGCACCGCGAGGGAGGTGGCGACGTACCAGTCATTCTCACTGGCCGATTGAATGTAGGCTCCCAGAGTAAAACGCAGGTGATTGGTGATCGATAGCTTGAGACTGTCGGTGGTGTTGAGAACGGCGCAGTTGGCGAGGGCTTCCATGAGTGTGCTGGGTTGTGAATGAATTACCAGGTCAACCACTTGGGGGGATCGACCGGCGCGATGAGGAGAGTAATTTCCCCTTTGGGCGTTTTGGTTTGGTAATGAGATAGCAGGATGCTTGCCGGACCACGTTTGAATTCCTCAAACTTTTTCGTCAACTCCCGCGCCACGACCACCCGATGCTCCGGCGCAGCCTCTGCCAGGATCGCCAGCGTATCGACGAGACGGTAGGGACTTTCGAAGAAAATGCTGGTGCAGTCACGCTGCAAAGCGGCTGTCAGCACCGTGGCGCGCGCGCCTTTTTTGTGAGGGAGAAAGCCGCCGAAATAGAAGGGAGTCGTGGGCAGTCCGGACGCTGCCAGTGCCGTGATGACAGCGCTGGGACCGGGGATGCCCTCCACATGCAGACCAGCAGCCACCATGGCCCCGACGAGCCGCTGCCCGGGATCAGACACCGTGGGCATGCCCGCATCTGAGATCAGCGCCACGCTGCCGCCCTGCCGCATGTGCTCCAGCAACTGGGGAATGCGATGCGCCTCATTGTGCTCATTGAGGCTGATGAGCCGTGCGCGAATGTCATGGTGCTTGAGCAGCATGCCGGAATGGCGCGTGTCCTCACAGGCCACCAGATCGGCGATGCGCAGGGTGTCGAGCGCACGCTGGGTGATGTCGCGCATGTTGCCGATGGGCGTGGCCACCAGATGCAGGCCCGGAGTCAAACGACCCGTGGCCACCACCGGCTCCAGCAACACATCATCTGCACCATCGAACTGTTCTGCGGCTGAATCCGGATCCGACGACATGGTGCGGACAGAGGGTTACCAGCCTTCGGAAATCTGATCCGCAAGATTGTTGGCCAGACGCTGGGCAGCGTCCTCGAAGAGCTGGGTTTCTGACAGCTGAAGATTCGCCTCAAGGATGATGTAAGAATCAGCGGTGGCAAGGCCTGCATGGAGCTCCTTGCCAGAAGCAACGTCCGTGATGCTAAACAGACAGGTCAATGATGCCATGATCTGCGAGCTGCGCAGCACGTTGTTGAGATCGGAACGAAACTGGGTGCGGTTGATGTTTGAAATTTTCCCCTTCAGCACCGCCTCAGCTTCGCTTTTGGCGACGATCTGATACGAGCCGTGGTTTTGCAGCTGTTTGATGACGGCATTCGTCACGAGAGAAGCAAGGCGCGGCTCCAGCGTGAGATTTTCAAAGGTGGGCACCGCGATCTTGGTGATGTTGCGAAGGTGGGCCGGTTTGTGAGCGCCCAAGGTGTAGCCCGCGCAACCGGAGAGCAGGAGGCAGCCAGCTGCCAGCAGAAGAAAAAGCGATTTCATCCAAATAGTTTAAGAAGTGACCCTGCTGAGTAATGGAGTGCTGCAATGCCCGTGCAAGAATTATGACGCAGGCTTCGACGTGGAAGGCGCGGGGGGAACAGGTGGCACAGGCACACTTGAACCTGGTGACGGCTGCAGCATGGAGGGTACACTTGGGGAAGGTGGCACCGGCAGCAATGCGGGCTTTTCAGTCTCAGGCACCGGTGGCAGCAATGAACCTGCTCCAGGAGTGGCTGCGCCCGGGCGGAGCGGCAGCGTGGGCTCCTGCAAAGGAATGGGCACGAAACCTTCGTCACCCGTGCGCATTTTTGGTTTCTGACTGAGGCGGGCCAGCTCCGGGGCCAGCGGCCCGACATAATCATCACGCGTCTTCAAGTTCTCCGCCGTCAGTGTGGTGTAGTCCTGACCTGGTCCCTTCCTGGCATTCGCCACCCCCTCAGGATCTGTGGAGGCGAGCTCAGCCAGCATGGTGCGTGCTTGTGCTGAAACTTCTGGAGAACCAAACTTAAGCGCCTCATTGAGGTAGATCGCCGCCGCCGGGGTTTTGCCGACACGCTGGTAGTACTTGGCCACGTTGAGAGACTGATTGGCTTCCGCCGTGTTGACCTGATGCAGGATCATCTCCGTCTCCTGTTTGCGCTCGCCAGCAGGGTTGGTGGCGATGTAAGTGCGCAGTGCGTCACGTGCGGCCAGGAGGTTGGAGGCGTCTTCGCTGCGCTGAGCCGCAATGTTGCTTATGGAGCCGATGCGGAACTGGGCTTCGGCCGCCTGCGAGGAGTTGGGGTAGTTTTCCACCACCTTATTATAAGCGGCAACGGCCTTGTCCTTCTCCTTCAGGTCCTGCTGGATTTCTGCGATGCTGAACTGCGCCAGCGGAGCAAATTTGCCAAAGGGTGCGTTCGAGATGATCTTCTCGTAGAATTTGATCACGTCAGACGAGTTCATCTTCATGCTAATCAGCAGCAACCCGCGCTGTTTTTTGCCACCTTTCGCCTCTTCGGCGATCTCATACTGCTTCTCAATGGCCGCACTGAAATGCGGGCTGTCACGGTAAGACAGAATGAAGAGCTGGAACGCGTCAAATGCATCTTCCATCTTGCCGTTGTGGCGGATGATGACGGCATTCTGGAAGGAGGCCTCCGCAGCGCTCGGGGTGAAGGGGTATTTCTTCACAATGGCCTGATACAGGCCCTGGGCTTTGCCGACTTTGCCTGCATTTTCCGCCTGACGGGCTTGCGCCAGCATGGCGGCGGCGGCGAGTTCCTGCGTCTCACGCTCGCTGTCCACAGGGACTACTTTGTCCTTCTTGCCAGAAAACGGCCAGAGCGCGGGGGATGCAGTCGTTAAAGCGAGAAATGAAACGGCACATGCCAGAAGTACGGGCAGGCGGGCGTGGAGGGGGGATTTCATCGCGGGGATAGTAAGTTCTGGTTAAGCTTGCGTCAAGGTGGCAACGCACTTGTCTCACCTGCCCTTCACGGCCCTTGTTTTGCCCGTTCCCCCGGTCTAAAGGACCCTAAATCATGCGCTATTTGGTTCTCCTAGCCCTCAGTTTCCCTCTTCTGGCCCAATGTCAGAAAGCTTCGCCCCCCCCTGCTGGCTTCCGCGCCCTGCGGAATCTCGATTACGTCGGCTCAGGCCACCAGCGCCAGATGCTCGACCTTTACCTGCCTGAGGCCAAGTCGGACAAGCCGAACCCGCTGATCGTTTACATCCATGGTGGCGGCTGGGAAGCTGGCAGCAAGGACCAGGCGGATGTGCTCGTGGGACTCATCAAAGGCGGCACGCCCTACGCCGGAGCCAGCCTCAACTACCGCCTGACCGACCAAGCCCAGTGGCCTGCGCAGATTTATGACTGCAAAGCCGCCATCCGCTGGCTGCGCGCCCATGCGCAGGAATACAACCTCGACCCGGACAAGATCGCCGTTTTCGGCATCTCTGCGGGCGGGCACCTCGTCAGCATGCTCGGCGTTACAGGCGGGGTGAAGGAGCTCGAAGGCGATCTGGGCAAACATTTGGACCAAAGCAGCCGCGTCTCCTGCGTGCTCGACTTCTGCGGCCCGTCCGATTTCCTCACCTTCGGCGGCAAAGGCAGCATCATCGACCCTGACGATCCCAAAGGCGCGATGGCCAAGCTCATTGGCGGCCCGCTCAAAGACCGGCAGAAAGTCGCCCGCCAAGCCTCCCCCGTCACCTACATCACCCCGGACGACGCCCCCTTCCTCATCATCCACGGGGACAAAGACACCCTCGTCCCTTACTCTCAGGCCACCGAGTTCGAGACCGCCCTCAAAGAGGCTCATGTCCCCGCCATTCTGCTCACCGGCACCGATGGTGGCCACGTCTTCCTGAGCGGCCCGCTGGTCGAACGCATGTACAACTTCAATGCCCGTCACCTGCAGGGCAAAGACGTCCAAATCCCCGAAGGAGCCGTTCCTTCCAAGTAAACCCGTAGAACAACCGCCCCGGTTGCCCCCCTTTTTTCAATGACCGATTCCGATATCAAGTCCGCCATCCTCGACATGGGCCGCCGCGCCCGTGCCGCCTCGTATGCCCTGGTCAAGCTGACCTCCGAGCAGAAGAACGCCATTCTCGTCGCCATGGCGGACGAGATCATGGTGAGGCAGGACGCCATCCTTACCGCCAATGCACTCGACCTCGCCCGGGCGGAGCAAAACGGACTGAGCAAGGCCATGATCGACCGCCTCACGCTGGATCCCAAGCGCTTGAAAGCCGTGGCCGACGCCGTGCGCGAAGTCGCCCTGCTCCCCGACCCCGTGGGCGAAAAGCTCACCGACTGGACCCGCCCCAACGGTCTCCATATTCGCAAAGTCCGTGTCCCCATCGGCGTCATCGGCATCATCTTTGAGTCACGCCCGAACGTCACCACCGACGCCGCCTCCCTCTGCTTTAAAACCGGCAACGCCACCATCCTACGTGGTGGCAGCGAGGCCATCGACAGCAACCGCGCCCTCGCCGCCGCATTGCAGGCCGGTGGTGAACGCGCCGGACTCCCGCCGGACAGCGTTCAGCTCATCCCCTTCACCGACCGCGCCAGCGTCGAGCACATGGCGCAGATGGATCAGTACCTCGACCTCATCATCCCACGCGGCGGCAAAGGCTTGATCGAAAAAGTCGTGGCCACCGCCCGCATGCCTGTCATCAAGCACTACGACGGCGTCTGCCACGTCTATGTCCATGTGGATGCCGATCTCGACATGGCGGCAAACATCATCGTCAACAGCAAGTGCCAGAAGCCCGGCGTCTGCAATGCGCTGGAGACCATCCTCGTCCATGAGGATCTTGCGGCCACATTTTATCCGCTCGTCGGTCAGCGCCTTCTCGAAGCCAAGGTCGAAATTCATGCGGATGCCACCGCACTGCAGCACCTCGGCGTGCCTGCCACACCCGCCACCGAGGAAGACTGGAGCACCGAGTACCTCGACCTCATCCTCGCCGCCAAAACCGTCAGCGGTTTGGATGAAGCCATCGCGCATATCAACCGCTACGGCTCTCACCACACCGACAGCATCATCACCAAGGACCGCGCCGCTGCTGAACGATTCCAGCATGAAATCGACAGCGCGGTGGTCATGCATAATGCCAGCACGCGGTTCAACGACGGCGGCGAATTTGGCTTTGGTGCTGAAATCGGCATTTCCACCGACAAACTGCATGCTCGCGGCCCCATGGGTCTGGCTGAGCTGTGCAGCTACAAGTATCTGGTGGATGGGAGTGGGCAGGTGCGGGGGTGAATCCTGATACCACCCCTCTCACTAGAACCAGAATACTTGAATCAGGCCCGTCATTGCTCGTGGCGGACCTGTTCCTGGCATGGCATCTTTCTTGCGCGTGCTTGCTATGAGAAACGTATCTTCGCTTGCGAGACCGTGTGTACGCATTCTCTTTGTAGCGTTCTCACCCACAATGGACCATCGCCGTTCCTCATGGCTTTTTAAGATCCGATGACTCTTCCGCTTTCCCGTTTTCTCCCCCTGCTCTTCCTCGCCTGTGTCTCCGCGTCGGCGGTGATTCCTGATCCACTGCCCAAGGCGCCGGAGCCCATTGATGACATCCTGCGGCTGCAGATCTTTCTGGACACGCAGCTCTTTGGACCGGGGAAACTGGATGGCCGCCCGGGTGAGTTCACCACGAAGGCGCTGAAGCGTTACCAGCACTCCCACGGACTGCCCGAGACCGAAATGGAAACTCACACCCTGGACCTGTCCAGTGTGCCGGAGAACTACACCACCTACACGATCCGCGAGGAAGACCTCAAGTTTGTGGGCGATCTGCCCAGCCAGCCATCCGCACAGAGCAAAAAGAAGTACCTCCCCTATGACTCGCTGCTGGAGTTCCTGACCGAGCGCTTTCACAGCGCGCCAGATCTGCTGGAGTTCATCAATCGTCCCATGAAGCTGGGCGCGCTCAAGCCTGGCGATGTGGTGAAGGTTCCCGCCGTACAGCCGTTTCTCATCGAAGAGATCACGGAAGTGCCTAAGCTGCCGGAGGTGCCGGAATTTCTAACGCGTGTCATCAAGATCGACACCAAGGAAAGAGTGCTCGATGTGTGGGATGGAGAAAAGCTGCTGGCCAGCCTGCCCATCACACCCGGCAGCGGCTATTTGGCCACGCCGCCCGGCACCTGGCGCATCCTCGGCATCACTCAACTGCCGACCTTCCGCTGGGACAAAAGCG
Organism: Verrucomicrobiaceae bacterium UBA7681; assembly: GCA_002482965.1. GTDB lineage: Bacteria > Verrucomicrobiota > Verrucomicrobiia > Verrucomicrobiales > Verrucomicrobiaceae > Prosthecobacter. The sequence continues at coordinate 229,275 of DLGZ01000054.1, forward strand.
TGCTCGAGTACGGCGTGCGCAGCAGCAACTTTTACGAACTGCCCATCGGCCCGAACAATCCTGTCGGCGTCATGTGGATCGGCCTGAACCGTCCCGGTATCGGCATCCACGGCACGAACTCGCCGCAGAGCATCGGCCGCAGTTCCAGCCATGGCTGCATGCGCACGGCCAACTGGGATGTGGTGAGGCTGGTGAAGCTGATCACGCAGGGCATGACGGTGATCATCGAAGGACCGGCCCCGGAACCACGTCCCGTCGTGATCGCCAAGGCGCAGCCAGTGGCTCCCGCCGCACCGCCACCCGAGCCCAAGCGCGGCTTTTTCTCCAGACTGTTCGGCAGGAAATAGAGGTGACTTTCAATTGGGCCGCAGCGTAATGGAGCCCGAATCCCTCACCTTCCAGCCGCGTGGAGAACGCGTCATCTGCTCAAACTGCATGGCCCAGTAGCGCATGGTGTTCACGGCGTGGCCGTAGGGCTGATAATCCCGCAGGTTGATGAAAGTCAGCTTGTCGGCCTCGTTGTCAGCGAACTGGAAGAAGGCGCGGCCTGTTGTGGAATCCACCACCCTGCCCTCGATGGCCATGTTGCCTTTGGTGAAATACGCGGCCAGTCCGATCACTGGTGTGACCACGAACTTCAGCACGGTCACCACCGCATTTCCCTTGGGGCTGGTGGGATTCAGTTCGATGATCGCCAGATGCAGCGTCAGCGTATCCTTGCCGGGCTGATTCACGAGGTGGTACAGCGGTGTCGGCGATCGGCGAAAGGCCTCCACAAAATCCTCCCGCAGGCGCATGGCAACATCGGCCTCCCGGCGCTGCACCCCGCCCCATGCGACCTCTCCGGAAGAGAATGCCCGGTTCAGCGGACGCAGATAATCCAGCGTGACCGGAGCGATGTAGAGCTTTCGCTTCGCCTTTCCATCCGCCAGCACCTGCGGATCAGGGGTGGTCCAGATTTTTTGAAACCCCAGTTGCTCACGCGCATCCTGCGCCAGCCATGGCTGCTGAAAAAACGGCGACAGCGCAACCGGCTTCGCTTTGAGCATGCGATTCGTTGTACTGCATGCAGGCAGCACCAGCAGCAGCGCGAAAATAGAGTGCGAAAAACGCATGATGGATGAGTCCACGATAAAGACATAGAACCCGCCTGCTGCGCAATGCCAGACCACCGCAACTGAACAAAAGATTGTCTTGGCAGCATGGATTTAGCTTTTACCGCCCGTTGTTTCCGCTGAACATCGGTCATCAGTCCTTTCATGCCACCAGCCACCGTCCATATCGTGATTCCCTGCTATCAGGAAAGCGGGCGCATCGGGCCGTTCCTCACGGAACTGTGCGCGGTGATGCATGAAGTTGGCGGCGTGACGATTCAGGTGGTGGAGGACGGCTCAGATGCGGCGGAGGCTGAGCGCATGCGCGAGATCATCACCCCGCTCTGCCGCGAATATGAGCACCTCCACCTCCCGCTGTTTCTGCCACAGAACCTGGGCAAAGGCGGCGCCGTCTATGCCGGATGGGACCAGGCCCCTCCGGTGGACTGGCTCGCTTTCGTGGATGCAGACGGCTCCTGCTCCGCCACCGAAGTCGCCAATCTCATCCGCCGGGTCCGCCTGCAGCCAGCACCACTGACAGCGGTGTTTGCCTCCCGCTGGGATCAAACCAGTTCCAAGGTGCAGCGGCAATGGAAGCGCCGGCTCATCGGTCGTATTTTCGGCACACTCGTGGCCACCTTGCTGAACATTCCCATCCACGACAGCCAGTGCGGGCTCAAATTCGTTCCGCGCTCAGCCTATCAGCGCATCGCACCAAACCTGCGCATCCTAGGATTTGCCTTTGATGTCGAACTTCTCGCCGCTCTGCATGACAGTGGGTGCGAATTTGAAGAGGCCTCCATCGCCTGGCATGAAACCCCTGGCGGCCATGTGCACTTGATCCGTGATTCGATCCGCATGGCACGGGATGTTCTCGCCATCCGCAAAAACCGCAAGAAGGGTTGATCCACGCTCATTCCCACTTCAGCTCGGTGCCCGCGGGAAGCAGACGCACAGCGCGGGCAATGTCCCAGTTCGTCATGCGAAAGCCGCCGATGCTTTCCTGCTTCATCATGGTCCCGGGGATGCTGGTGCCGTGCAGCCCGTAGGGCAACGGAGTGGCGTCGCTGCCCTTGGCCAGATTGATCCACACGATGCCCACTGGGTTGTTGGGACCTGCGGCCAAGCGGTATGGAACAGTCATGGGGGCAGCGGCATCGCCCGTGCTGGCAAGACGTGGACGTGCCACGACATCGAGGATTTTCCAAATCTTGCGCCCATACAATCCCGGGCGTGCTGATGAGACCGGCATGCTGGCGATGACGACATCGCCGCGACGAATGATCAGTCGGCTCACTCCCAGCATGCTGGCGGATATGGGGGCGGCAGGATCCGCAGCAGGCTGCAGGGGCTCCGAGAGCGCATTTTCAATTTCGAAAGGTACAACATTCGGCACGAGAAAGACTGCACCGGGCACATTGGCATTTTTGACGCCGGGATTGATGTGGCGCAGGAATGACTCGGCGGCATGAAAACGCTCGGCCACAAACTCCCAGCCGGAGCGGTAGGCCATGAAGGACTCATGCGTCAGTTCTTCGAAAGTGGGCAGCGGCTCTACGGACTTGCCCTTTGTCTTGCCTCTGGTGGCACTACCGGGATGAGGTGAGATCCAGCGCATGTCGGCTGCGGTGAGCACATACTCGACGTAGGGACCACCGATGGCTTTCATGGCGGCGGAAGGCTGACCTTCAGGTGTGTGCAACTCTCCGGGGTGCGCTTTTTCAAAGGCCTTGTACGCAGCGTCGTACACCGGCCCCGCAGTGCCATCAATCGGACCGATGGTGAAACCTTGGCGGTCCAGAAAGGATTGGATGAGCACCAACGACGCAGCTCCCCAGGCCGCAGGTGGCAGAGCACGGTGGGGTTTGGTGGCGATCAACACCGGTGCCACCTCCTGTACCGGAGTCGGTGCTTTTTTGGGCTTCGCCTTGGAGGTGTCTTTGACCGCTTCTTTTTCAGCCGCAACTGCGGCGTCGATCATTGCCTTGATGTCATTTTCCCCGGGAACTTTCACCACCTGACCAATGACAATACGGTCGTTCTTCAGTTCGTTGAAAATTCTGAGCTGGTCCACCGTCACGCCGTTGGCACGTGCAATCACGGTGAGCGAATCCCCCTTCACCACCACGTGTTCGAGCATCACCGCAGGCGGCCCTTTGGGAGCGATCTTGGTTGCAGGCGCGGCACCTCCCTCCTTTTTCGGCATGGCTGGCTCACTGGGTTTGCCTGCGGGATCAACGACAGGCACTTCGACGGAAAGGCCCCAGGCCTCCGCCGCAGAAGGCTCCACCTTCCAAGGCCATTTGACAGCCTGATCCAAGCCCGGCTCAATGACGAGAGTCGCGGGCTTCACCGTTTCCACCTGACCCATGATCAGGCCTGGAAGGCAGCTAGCCAGAACACAAAACATCCATGTGAACTTCAAGGGCAACAGATTCCGCAGCATGCGGCATTCAAACCGCATTTGCTGCGTTCACAAGTTGCGGTTCACACCCGCTTGGCGAAAAACCTCCCTGTGCACTACTTCCCCAGCACCTGCTTCAGCACTTCGATGCAGCGCTCGTTCTGCGGCATGGTGCCGACACTGATGCGCACCCATTCGGGAAGCTTGTAGGCGGCCATGGCGCGGACGATGACGCCCTTGTCCATCATCGCTTTGAAGACGGCATTGCCATCGCCGACTTTGACGAGGACGAAGTTGGCGTAGCTGGGGATGTATTCGAGGCCCATTTCACCAAACTGCTGCTGCAGGTAGCCGCGGCCTTCGTCGGTGATGGCCTTGGTCTTGTTCTGGTGCTCTTCGTCAAGCAGTCCGGCCAGCGCACCGGCCTGGGCGATGGAGTTGAGATTGAAGGGCTGACGCGTGCGCTGGAGCACATCAATGAGCTCCTTGTTCGCGATGCCGTAACCGACGCGTGTACCTGCAAGGCCTTGGATTTTCGAAAAGGTGCGGAGCACGACCACGTTGCGCCCTTCGCGAACGTATTTGAGCGTGTCCGGCGGATTATCGAGGAACTCATAGTAGGCCTCGTCAAACACGACGACGACATGCTTCGGGACCTTGGCCATGAAGCTGTCGATCTGCTCCTGCGTAACGAGCGTGCCGGTAGGATTGTTCGGGTTGGCGATGAAGACTTCCTTGGTGTTCGGCGTGATGGCGGCGGCCATCGCGTCAAGATCATGCACGTAACCGGGATCCGGCACTTCGATGGTGTCAGCACCAAAAACCCTGGCCATGAGCTTATAGACGAGGAAGGAATGCTCAGCCGTAACGATGTTGTCACCGGGCTTGAGGAAGGCGTGGCCGATGAATTCGATGACTTCATTGGAGCCGCAGCCCATGATGATGTTGCCCATTTCCAGGCCAAGTTTTTCCGCCAGCGCATTGCGCAGCTTCCAGGAGGCGCCGTCCGGGTAGATGTTGACCTCTTTGACGGCCTCCTGCATCGCCACGATGGCCTTTGGCGAAGGCCCAAGCGGGTTCTCGTTGGAGGCGAGCTTGATGATGTCCTCCGGCTTCAGGCCGCGTTCACGGGCCACATCTTCGATGGGTTTGCCGGGTTCGTAAGCGACGAGGTCTTTGAGCTGTGGGTTGGCGTAGTTCCAGATGGACATGGTTGGTGGCTTGGAGGAACGTTTCTTGGACTTGGATGGCGACGATGGCAAGTCCGTGTAAAGTCTGTCTGAGACTTCGTTTCAACCGCCATGCCAACCACGCTGCCCGACACTTCGGAACTGCTCCTGTCCCTCGGCACCGCCATTGGGCTGGGGCTGCTCGTCGGGTTGCAGCGCGAATGGGTGCAAAATCGTATCGCGGGCATCCGCACCTTTGCCCTGCTGACCCTGTTCGGCGCGCTGACAGGGCTGCTGGGGAATGTTTATGGCAGCTGGGTGATAGCCGCAGGATTCATCACCTTTGCCTGCATTGTGGTGCTGGGCAGCTGGCTGCGACAGGCAAAACGACCGCCGGTTTCCGGCCTCGCCACGGAAATGGCGATGCTGGTAATGTTTGTCACAGGCATCATCACCATGCTCGGAGAGCGGCTCCTCGCCGTCATGATCGCCGGCGGCGTCATGGCGCTGCTCCAAAGCAAGAAGGGGCTGCATGCGATGGTCCGGCATTTCGGTGAGGAAGATCTGCGTGCGATCGTGCGACTCGTTCTCCTGGGACTGGTCATTCTGCCTGCGCTGCCAAACCGCGAGATGGGGTATCTCGGCGTCCTCAATCCCTTCGCCATCTGGCTCATCGTGGTGCTGATCGTCGGCATCAGCCTCATGGCGTACATGGCTGAAAAATATCTGGGCGGTTCCAAAGGGGCCGCCGTCGCCGGCCTCCTCGGCGGACTGGTCTCCAGCACCGCGACCACGGCCAGCAGCGCACGCCGCAGCAAAACTTCAACCGCCGGCAGCTTGTCACTCGCGGCCATGGCATTGATCGCCTCCGCCGTGGCCTTCGTACGCCTGCTGGCGGAGGTGATGATCGTCGCCTCCGATCACATGCGCGAGCTGCTGCCGCCACTGGTTGCCATGATGCTCTGGGTCGGGCTGATCGCCGCTGTGGCGCATCGTCTCGCGGAAAGCGCCGATTCGGAACCCGTGGATGAGCACCCGCCGTCTGAAATGAAGAATGCTGTCGTACTCGGACTGCTCTATGCGCTCGTGCTGGTCATCGTGGCCTACACGCGCCAGCACAGCGGCTCGTCCGGGCTCTACCTGGCAGCCTTCCTTTCCGGCCTGCCGGACATGTCCGCCATCACGCTTTCCACCTCACGGCTCGTCACTACCGGCCATCTCGAAACATCCATCGCATGGCGCATGATTCTCGTCGGCGGCATGGCCAATTTGTGTTTCAAAATGGCCTTCGTGATCGCCCTCGGTTCACGTGCCTACATCAAACCCGCATTGCTCGGCCTGCTGCTGTCGGTCGCGGGTGGCGCGGCCATTTTGGCGTTCTGGCCCTAAAGCCCGGCCATCTGCTCAAAGAATGCAGGATGAATCCCAACGACAGATCACTGCGAGACGTATCTACTTCACATCATGCCCGCCGAATTTAAAGACTACTACGCAACCCTTGGCGTCGCACGCGATGCCAGCGCGGACGAGATCAAGAAGGCCTTCCGCAAACTGGCCCGACTCTACCATCCCGACACCGCCAAAGATAAAAAGACGGCGGAAGCCAAGTTCAAGGAGATCAACGAGGCCAACGAGGTGCTCAGTGACCCGGACAAGCGCAAAAAGTATGACACCCTCGGCGCAGGCTGGCAGGACGCCGGCAATTTCCAGTCGCCTCCACCGGGCGCAGGCGGTCAAGAGCAGGACTTCCACTTTGGTGGCACCGGCTTCAGCGACTTCTTCGAGCAGTACTTCAGCGGTGGCAGCCGTTATGGCTTCCCCCAGGGTTTTGACGAGGGCGGCCCCACCGGTTCAGCCCCAAGAGGCCGTTCGCGCCGTGGCCATGACATCGAGGGCGACATCCTCGTCACGCTGGAAGAAGCCATGCACGGCACCCAGCGGCCGATTTCACTGCAAACCGCCAACCGCCAGACGGGTGCAGTGCAGACACACAGCTTTGAGGTACGCATCCCGCCCGGTGCCACCGATGGCCGCCGCATCCGCGTCCCCGGCCAGGGCGAACCCGGCCAAAACGGCGGCGAAGCTGGAGATCTCTACCTGCGCGTGCGCCACGCTGCACATCCCGAATTTACCACTGAAGAAGCCGATATGCATCATGAACTCGACCTTGCTCCATGGGAGGCTGTGCTCGGCGCGGAGGTGATCGTGCCGACGCTCGACGGCTCCATCAAACTGCGCATCCCCGCCGGCAGTGAAAACGGCCAGAACCTGCGCGTGCGCGGGCGGGGCCTGCCCAAAGGCAAGACCGGCGAGCGCGGTGATTTCTTTGTGAAACTTCAGATCGTGCTGCCAGACAAGATCAGCGATGCCGAACGTGCGTTGTGGGAACAACTGCGCAGCGCCTCCACCTTCAACCCACGCGCCTGATATGAGCCATTCCACCTCTCAAACTTACTCGCTGGAAATCTTCGCCGAGACGACCGGTGTCTCCACGCAGTTGATCGTGCAGTATCAGGAGCATGGCATCCTCCCACCTCAATTGGATGACGACACGGTGCGTGCCCTGCGCCGCATCGAGCATCTGCGGGAAACCTGCGAGATGAACCTCCGAGGCCTCAAGATGCTCACGCAGTTGCTCGATGAAGTCGAACAACTGCGCCAGGAACTGCGCACCCGGCGCTGAGGTCTTTAAGCAAACTGCGTCACGCCGGGAATTGGCATCGGAGTTGGCTCAAATTTGTCGCCATACTGCAGATTATCAGGAGCGAGGTCCTGCTTGGAAGACATGATCGCCAGCGCCACACGTGCGCCTTTTTTATCCTCCTTCGCTTCCGGTGCAGCGTCGTCCTTCCAGAGGATTTTCTGCCCCGTGTAAGCGGCTTCACGGCCCATGATTGCGATAAGCGTGCTGCTCATCATGCGGTCGCCGTCATTGATGACCTCGCCTTTGCGGATCGCGTTAAAGAGCGCCTGATGCTCCAGATCGTACATGTTTTTCTCCTCACCGCGCCAGCGCCAGCGTTTTGCACCCTCGATGAATGGTGCGGGGCCTTTGCCGATAACCAGACGCCCCTTGGTGCCCTGGATATTGTCGATGACTTCGTTATGGCAGCCGGTGATCTGACGGTTGGTGATGTGGCAAAGAATGCCGCCAGCCCATTCGAAAGCGCAGTGAAAGTGATCGAAGATATTTCCGTCCTCCGCAGGCCGTTGGCGACCACCTGTCGCGATGACACTCACAGGCGGGGTGTCCTTCATGGCCCAGCAGATCTTGTCCAGGCTGTGCACCGCCTGCTCGACGAGGCTGTCGCCACTGAGCCAGGAGAAGTTGTACCAGTTGCGCACCTGCCACTCAACATCCCCCATCCCTGCGGGACGACCTGCCGCAGGCGGCATGACTTTCACCGGCCCTGCGTAATAGGTCGCGAGAATGCCGGTGATGTCGCCGATCTCGCCATCATGGAGCCGCTTGTAGCACTCGATGCGGCTGGTGGAATAGCGCCAGCAGAAACCGGCCACAAGATTGAGCTTCTTCTGCTTGGCCTTTTCGACCGCCGCCTGCGCGACGAGATAACCGGCGGCATCCACCGCCATCGGCTTTTCGCAAAAGATGTGCTTTCCGGCTTCGACCGCTGCGGTGAGGTGCAGAGGGCGGAACCCTGGCGGGGTCGCAAGCAGAACGACGTCCACGCCGCAGTCGATGAGCTTTTGATAAGCATCCAGACCCGTGAACCTTTTATCCGGCTGCACATCGACCCGATCCGGAAACTGGGTGGAGAGATTCTTGATGCTGCTCTCGATCTGCGAGTCGAACGCATCAGCCATCGCCACGATTTTCGAATTGTAATCCGCGCCAAGAGCCTGCGCCGCCGCGCCGGTGCCACGACCGCCACAGCCGATGAGGCCGATCTTCAAAGTCTCGTTTGAGTCCGCCTTCTGCTGAGCCAGCAGGCTGCCTGCGGAAGTGAAAATGGCCGGAGCCAGCAAGGCACCACCACTGGCATTGAGAAAACGGCGGCGAGAAAAGGCGGAGGCGGCTGGGTCAGACATGGGAATTGAGGGGGGGGGTTGCAAACAGGCTATGAAATTCGGCACGGCAACGTCAAACCTTTCAGCGAAAGGTGCAGATAGCATCACGCTGCGAGCCAGCCATTAGGAAGCCCCTAATGCGCCGATGTCCGCCCGTTTTCTTCAACTATGGCGCGGGATGATCTTCGTCGGCCCCGAAGACTGTGGCGGACGCCCGTCATTATCCAGATCGCTCAGCGGCTGTGTTTCCCCACGGCTGATTTCGTCGTCAGGCGAAGGCTGGAGCAACGCGTCCACGAGGAGCTGTGTATCTTCCAGAAAGGTCAGTCCGGCGCGGCGCAAAAAATCCACCTCCGAGGCATGCGTGTGCAAGGTGATGAGCAGGCATTCCCCTTGGAACAAGGCCAGCACAAACACGCCCTCATAACCGAACCAGAACGTTTTCACGTCACGGTCACCTCCGCTGCCAAAATGGGCGCGCGCATCATGCAGGGATTGCAGGAGACGCTCGGCACGAAACTCCTCAAAGGGGAGCAGATTGATCAAAATTTGCCGCCGCCAGCACAGCAGCAGACCATTGACCGAACCGGCGTGTTTCAGACGTTCGAGCGCAGACCGAAGAGAAGGAGTGATGGATGCAGCCATGGTTTTATGCCTCCAGGGAGTTTGCGCGAGTGAGGAGTTCAAACATCGGCACGCGTTCGCCAATGTGTGCACCTGCACCGGGGTCTTTAGCATCGGTGCCGGCGTCGAAATAGGCAAAGTTCAGGGTGAAATCCTCCTCCTGCAGCGTCCCCATCCAAGGGGCACCCAGTTCGAGGCATTCGCCCACCTTCAATCCGAAGTGCCGCAGCCCTTGAAAATCGGCGGCGTAGTTGTTCACGGCTTCCTGACCGCTGTCACTGGCGACGACGCCATCTTTCAGGGTGAAGAGTTGCAGGGGGAGAGGTATTACCTCGAGTTCGCTCATGGAGATATTGAAGTTGTCCCTCTTAGGTCTCAAAAATACGCTGATGAGGCAAGCATAATCCACAGATGCGGAAAAATAGAAGCCCCTTCCCCGCCTGACTCTGCGACCCTTTGCTTTCTTTCGTCGTATCCCTGCGCTATCTGTCCCTCCCCATGACCGCCGTCGCCCCCAGTTTCAAAATCGGCAATGAAAAGCTCATCAAGGTGCTGCCGAACGCCGCCAACCGCCTGCTAGGCCTGCTCAAAAAGCAGGGTCGCGCTGAAAACGGCGCCCTGCGAGTGGCCGTCGTCGGCGGCGGCTGCTCCGGCCTGCAGTACAAAATGGATCTTGTCGATGGCCCCGCCAATCGTGACATCATGGTCACCTCCAGCGAGGTGCGCGTCGTCATCGACCCCAAGAGCGCCCTCTTTGTCTCCGGTTCCGAGCTGGATTACAGCGACGACATCCAGAGCGGCGGCTTCAAGGTGAAGAACCCGAATGCTGTCGTCACCTGCTCCTGTGGTGAAAGCTTTGCCGCCTGAGCCCGATGTCAAACGCCTTTGCCCTCCTCGGCCTGCCGCGCATAGCCGCACTCGATGACGAGGCGCTGCAGCAGGCATGGCTGGCCGCCAGCCGCAGCGCGCATCCCGACCAGCCCGGTGGCGATGCCGCCCACGCCGCTGAGATCAACTCTGCCTACGAAACGCTGCAAGCCCCCGAGAAACGCCTCAAACATCTGCTCGATTTACATGCGGTGCCCTGGCGCACCGTTCCCATCGACGAGGCGATGATGTCCCTCTTCGGCAAGATGGGCCCCGCGCTGCAGAGCGTCGCGGCTTTCCTCAAGCGCAAACAGACCGCCACCTCCGCACTCGCCAAGGCCCTGCTGGCCCCAGATGAAATGCGGCTGCGTGAGCAGCTTGAGGAACTCGGCACCACGCTTGATGCCGAGCGCACCGCCCTGCTGGCGGACCTTCCCGCCTTCGACACCCGCCTCAGCACAGGCGACACCACCGCCCTCACCGACCTGCAAATCCTACAGGCGCGTCTGGCCTATTTTGGCAAATGGCAGGCTCAGGTACGCGAAGCTTTGCTGAGTTTGATGTGAGCTAAGGGCTGCCTATTTGGCAGGGGCCACTTCGTCTGACGACTCTGCCGCAGCCACGCCCTCGCGCACGCGGCGCAGGCATTCTTCCGGGCTGGCATCCATGGGCAGCGTGAGCGGCAGGGATCGAACACACAAATGGCGCACGGCACCTGCGCGGCGCACGTGCGTCACTTCAATGTCGTTGGCGGCAAAGAAGCGCACAACGTCCTGATTGCTGGCGTAACGGCTCATATCGGAGGGCTGGCAGATTAAAAGTCACCGCCACCGCCGAAATCGCCGCCACCCGAGTCTCCGCCGCCGGAGTCATCGCCAAAACTACCACCAGAACTGGTGTAGTCCGTGTCGGTGCCAGTGTAGCCGCCGTCACTGTGGGACGTGTCCGTGGAATCTGCGCCAAGGGAGGAGGCGGAGCTGTGGGAACTGAAGAACTGATCATACATCCACATGCCGGCCGCAGCGCCGAACATGCTGCCCATCATGTTTTGCATGAAGCCGCCACCACCAATGGAAGGCTGGCCCATGCCGCCAGCGCTGGCACCACCACCGCCCGACATGGAACGAAACAAACCGCGAATGAGGCTGAAGCCCACCCAGATCAGCAGCACGATGCCGATGGTGGGCAGCCAGGAAGAACCACTCTTATTCGTAGCGTGCGCCTTGGAGCCAAAGGAGGTCGCCCCGCTGTTGTGGTGCGACTTCATGGTGGTGGAAATGAAATTCACGGCATCGATCAGCGCATCATCGTTCTTCTTCTGCCGCAGATTGGCGAGCATACGCTGCACCAGTGTCTCACGATCCAGCAAGGTGAAGGCCTGCCGTTGTGTGTCTGTGCCGATGACCACCTGCAGATGCGCAGGCTGCTTCACGAGCAGGATGAGGACACCGTTTACTCCCTTCGCGTGAGCGAGCTTCTCCGCCCACTGGGAAAAACCCCGGTTGGTGGCTGCCTTGTCAGAGTGGAGCACCGTGGACTTCATGTCTTCAGGGACTGCCGCGAAGGTTTGTACCGCGATGTCCTTGTGCAGCCGCGTGGCGACATCGTTGATCGTGCCCTTGGCGTTCACCTTGGCAAACTCGGAAAAAAAGGCGCCGTCATCTTGGATGCCACCCGCAGCGCGTGCACCAGCGGTGCCGAGCAACAGCGTGGCAGCGAGCGCGGGAAGGAATAAACGGCGAGTGAGAATGTTCATAGTGGGTGAGGAATGCGGGGCTAGCATGCTTCATAGATACGTGCGGCGCACCTGCGAAACACGCTCGTTTTTGTAGTCACTGCCGTGGCAGCTCAAATGTGAAGTCTGCGTAAACTGCGCACAAACTCATTACACACCACGACTTTACCGGCTTCTGCACTGTGTGAAAATAAGTTTATGGAAAAGACAACATGTCTGGAAGTTTTGAAACAAGGGTCCTATGCTTGGAACACCTTCCTCCTCGATGAAGGTCTCCAATCAGCCTGCTTGAGCGAAGCGAACCTCCACGGCGCGGATCTGCGCCGCGTGAATCTGGCCCAGGCAGATCTGCATCTCGCGAATCTCAATGGGGCGGATCTCAGTCTGGCAAATCTGCGAGGAGCAGATCTCAGCCTGGCCGATCTCCGGGGTGCGAATCTCAATGGCGCAGACCTCAGCCTCGCGAACCTCGAAGGTGCGGACCTGCGCGGAGCCAAATGCACCGGCGTGCAGCTACTTGGCGCGGACCTGCGCCGCGTGAACTTCCATGATACGGACCTGCGGAGGGCGAATTTCGCCAACTCGAATCTTTGCGGCGCAGACCTCAGCGGCACACGCCTGATCCGGGCGAACCTTTTGGGCGCAGACCTGTGCGGCGCGGACCTCACCGGCGTGGAGATGATTGAGGGAAGGCCCGCAACACTGCGCACGGCCGCCTAGCCAGAATGCACAAAATGCGTCTTCTTTGCGCGATTTGGAGACTGCGAAGGCGGGTGTGATGGGCTCGGATTTGCTAAGTGGAAGGGCGCTCAGCTTTCCATTCATCACTCCAAAACTATGCCACGCCCCTCACGTTACTCACCTGCTGAAAAGGCCGCCATCGTCGCCGCCGCACGTTCCCGGATTCGCCTGGGAGAAAGCTGCAAAGATATAGCCAAGCGACTGGGGGTGAATCAGCCCTCCCTGAGCGGCTGGCTGCGGGAATCAACACTCGACATGCTGTACCCGCCGCTGCCGCCCTGCATGCCGCGCAATCGCTCGGCATGATGTGCGCCGGTCTTATTTCTTCTTCACCTGCCAGTGGTCATCAAAGAAGTCCGCTGCCACCACCTTGCCGGCAGATTCTGCGCTCGGTGGCTGGGTGATGTCGAGGATCGCCCAATCAGGGAGCTTGGGGTTTTGCAGTGAGTTGGTCTTGTCATGCGCCTCACGGAAAGTGAGGCCGGAATTGACCACCACTTCAAAGCCCGGCGACTTCAGGCAGGGATATGTCAGCAGCGGGACATGCGTCTTCGCATCGAATGACTGGTCCCCCATGCCCAGCTTCTCCGCGTCCCATTGCACCGGCAGTGATTTAGCCAGCTGCTTGAGGCAGGAGTTGGATTCCGGCGTCCCCCAGAGGATGAGGCTCTGCGTTTTTCCGGCTTCGTAAATGTCTCCCACATCCGATGCCTTCACCACTCGGACATCGCCACGCATGAGGCCCTTCCAGCGCTGGAGGAAATGCGTCGACTCTGACTTCACCCATGCATCGACCGCAGGCGAAGACGACTTGCCGTCTGGCAGCACCACCAGAAATCGCTTCATGAAACTCGCATCCATCGGGCCCGGATGCGCACCCGGCTTGCCCCCGGCTGGAGAGTCGTGCTGAAACGGCTCTGCATTGCCAAAATCCCGCCATTTGCCGTTCTCTTTGATCAGGCGGCACATCGCACCCGCCACCTTAGGGCCGGGGCTCATGAAGGTCTCAAACTGCGGCGACAACGGACCGACGTTGAGTTTCAGCGTGGCACCATCAATGATCACGCTGAGAGATCCCCCGCCCTTGCGCGCCTGCGGCGGCGGATAGAACACGACGCGCGTGACATTCTGCGACTTCATCTCGATCGTCTGCCCGTCAATGACCTTCGCGTCTAGCCGCGCCTCCTTCCAGCTCTCCTCCATGCCATGCAGATTCAGCCACTTCATGCGGCCATAGAAGGGCGTCTTGGTCTGAATGTGAACTTCATCGGGAAACAGGTCTCGTCCTTTGGCCACAGCTTTTTCAATCCATGCCTGCACCTCTTTGATCGTTTCGGGGTGGTATTTATGCGGCATGCCTGGGCCGATGAGATGCGGCGGATGCAGATCCTGCTTTGCCAGCACCTCCATCATGTACTCCGCTGAATCACGTTGGGCATCGATTTCACCGCTGTAGCTGATCAGCGGCACGTTGAAAAAATTCCGCACATAGTCCGGCACGTCGTACACGCCCCACAGCATCTGCTCATACCAGACTGGATACTTGTCCGGCGTGAGTTTTTGATAGCGCTTCACATCCGCAAAGCCCGCGCCGGTATGCACGCAGGCCCACTGGTCCGCGTAATGCGCCCCCAGATGCCAGGCACCCGCGCCGCCCATGCTGAAGCCAGCCAGCGCCACGCGGTTCGTGTCCACATTGAAACGCTTCATCGCATCATCGCGGCATTCAAACACATCCGTCTCACCCGCGCTCTTCCAGCCGTTGCAGTAACGCCCAAAAGGGTGAATCACGATGGTGCCCGCCGGCTGAAACTGCCCCGGTTTCTTCGCCATCAGCTTCGAATAAACGAAAGGCAGATCCGTGGCGGTGTCACCCCGGCCATGTAGCCATATCCACATCGGCACCGGCTTCTTGCCCGCGCCAAACTCCAAACCTTCCGGCACTTCCACGCCATAAGGCTGCGGTGAATCGTCGATCTTCGAATAGAAGCCCAGCACCTTCGGCCCGCTGCCGTTCATCCATGGTGTTTCATTTTTCCCGAGTGCAACGATGCGCTTCTTTGCCTCATCGAGCAGCACCATCGCCTTCTTCACCCCGTCCTCCGGCTTCTTGTCATACCACTCGTCGAACTCCAGTGCGTAGCGCACGGCCTTGATGAAAATGTCCGCATCTGCTGCTCGCGGGTGCTTCTTCACGGCTTTGAAGGACTGCGTCACAGCCGTCAACTCTTTGGCAATGCCTTCCTCCTGCTCTGCCGAAAGTGCCGCCGTGGGTTTCGGTGGCAGGCTGCCTTTGAACGAAGCCGTGGCACCATTGGGACTGAGCTGCGCCTGCGCGGCCACTGCCAGCAGAGAGAGAAAAAGAAAACATTTCATGGAAAAGCTTAAACGCGGCCCTGCGCGACTTTTAACCAAGAGATGTCGTCAAATCGTGTCGCAGCCGCTTCCTGCAGATCAATGACCTGTGGGGTCTTGACCGCCCGCAGAATCAAAGAACAGTTCACCGGAGCTTCGGACACCAATGTAAAGATAGGTGCCGGGGGCATTGTCAGCGGTGACTGCGGATTGAAACAACATGTTGGGCAGTGAACCACTGGTCGGTTTCCGGCCTTCGATGACAGCGGCCACTTGGGTTGCCACATCTCCCTCAGGCCATTCCACCCCCGCTGCCGATCCAGTCGTATAGGCCAGAATAATGGTCTGGGCATTGCGCTTGTCTTTCACCTTGTCCGCCTGTCCAGAAATAAACCCCAGATTCGGCAGGGCGATCGATGCGATTAATCCGATGACAAGAATCACCACCATGAGTTCAATCAAGCTAAACCCTGAGCGGCGGCGGTCCGCATGTTTTGTTTTCATGATCGTAAGAAAAGAGACGGGTTGGAGGATCTTGTAACTCTATCATTTCCAACGCCTAAGCTCCCCTCATTCCCATGCCCCTCCACTGCGTATATATTCAAATGAGCTAAATCCACGCGACAGCCGTGCACGCATCAGTGTCAATCGGGCCCTGATGATCAGGACATGTTGAGCCCTGCCTATTCTCAGGCGGCTTTGCGCCAGCTTGCAAACACTCCGCACGGCACCGCAGGCACCCCCTCGGCCCCTTTAAGCAGGATCTCCCCGCCCTCGACAGCACCGCCAAAAACGTTGAATTCCTGCCGCATGAGATGCTGCAAAGTGGTGGGCGAGACCGCCCCCTGACGGCAGCAAATCAAGACGCCGATGGGCTTGTCAGACAACAAACCACTGACGGTACTGAGCAGCGCGGCGAGATCACGCTCAAGCTCAAATCCTCCGCGCTTCGCATCTTTCGGTGTATGCGGATCGATCACGATCAAATCATAGCGGGTCGTTTGTGTGCGCTCACGCTGGGCAAACTTCACCGGATCGTCCACGACCCAGCGGATGTCCCGATTGGCCAGCGTATTGAGTGCGGCATGCGCTTGCGCACGTTTGATCGCATCTGCTGAAGCATCCACATGCGCGACTGCCGCACCGGCCTGTGCGGCAGCGAGAGTGAAACCGCCAGCCCCGCCAAAGAGATGCAGCACACGGGCAGGACGCCGCTGCTGTTCTGCAAAGGCGGCACACTGTGCGCTGACCCGCCCCCACTGTTCCTGCAGTTCGGGAGCCAGCCCGCGCACGCCGCCCTGAGGAGAGAGCAGAAAACGCAAGGTGCCGATGCGCAGCTTCAGCGGTTCCTTCATCTCACGCTTCAACTCCACGGCCTTGCGCCATTCGGCACCCGGCAGTTTGCGCCGCCACCAGGCCGCATGGGCAGCACGTGAAGACACCAGCACGCCAAGCTTTTCGAGCACGCGACCTCCGCCGCTGTCGAGGAGCTCAAATGATTGATTTTCGGTTTCACCTTCCATGACGATGTGGTCGCTCAAAAACTTGTTTTACAGAGGGAGCACTGCAAGCCCCTTCCCTTCGAGGGCGGCCCGCGTCTCCCTGGCGCTCTGCGCTTTCAGCCTGCGCTTGTAACAACTTCTGAAAAACTTGGAGATGAAATCATTGCCCTGAGGGGGGAATGGACGCCGTTTCAAATTCACCTTGATGCCTTGCTCACGCAGATACGCAATCGCCGACGGCTTCCAAAACTGTCCTTTCACCGACTCAACGTAAGACACGACCTTTGGGGATTCGCTCTTCCGGTAGAACAGCCCAGGCTCTCCTTCGATGTTGAGTTTCCGCAACCGGCTCTCAGCAGCCCAGATCGAACAGCCAGGCTCCAATATCTGGCTCAAAAAGGTTTTCTTCCACAAGGACAGATTCAGTCCCGCCATAAGATTGCCTTTCTCGATCCGACGTATCGAGCTGTTTTCCATCGCCTCACCCAAATCGCCATGCTGGTCCAGTGCAAGATACTTGCCGCCAGCCTGATCCAATTGCTCAATGCACGAGGCCATCTCGGAACTTTGAATGTCGCGATCCACCAGGAAATCATCGAGCCAGACAAAGAGGTTCTCCTCCTTGATGGATTTTAACGCGATGATGAGATTGTCTGACCAGCTTTTATCCTCCCCTACTGCAATCGTGACAACCCTGGGATCCTTGAACGTGCGATGGTTCGAGATGAGGTAAACCGGATAAGGAGAGGACTCCCAATGCTTGAAGAAAAAATGGAAAAATATAGGCCACAAATCCGAATAGGCATCACAAGAAGAGATGACAGTGGCAGCATTCTGCGTGGTGGGATTGGATGGCATGAAGCGGAACGGGCAATTTAATACGCTGACGCACAATCCGCAATCTGTTAGCTGATTTTAAATAACGCTGAGCAGTTCGTGCAGCGCCTGGACATGCTCTCCAGCCCAGGGAGCGCCTTTGGCCAGGCGCCAATCCACGGCTCAAAGAACCGCATTTTCAAGGTGAGCAAAATGGGTTGCAGCGGATTGATTGTCTGCTTTGTAGATCAATCCATTCCATGAAATCCTTCAGCCGCCGCATACACGATCTTTATGCGAATCTACGGTCTGCAGTTCGGCTTTACCCAAAAATCGAATCCTCCCCGAAGAACTCTGCTGGCATCACAGTCATCCCACTGATCGAAGCGGGCTCGGTGGAAGTCCCCTGTGAATTGGAGGCGCGGTTTTACAACCAAACGGCAACCTCTTCTCTGATGCGGTGGCCCGCCGTCAATTTCCACCACATACGTAATGCAACGGTTGTGGGTGACCAGGCCAGCATTTTCACGCCTGATGGCAAGTGGCTGCGTGTATGCCCCAGCTTTGATTTGCTGCCCCTGAGCAAGGTACGGCAGCCCATCAATATCGGAGCAAACAGGGTGACCACACCGGTGTTTCACCTCTCAGGCAGGGACCACGAAAACCACGGTCATTTTCTCTTTCAGCACATGCCCCGCTGGATGGCGGCGCAAAAAAAGATGCAGGAGTTGAATCCTCAATTTAAGATTCTCGTCGCCAAAGGCCATCTGAAATGGCAGTCCCGTTACCTTGTAAAAACGGGAGTCACCCAGGACCAGATCATTGAATGCGGAGATGGCACAACGCGCTGCAACGATCTCTTTTATGTCCCTCAACTGCGAGGAGTTCAGGACTGCCTCTCACGACCACAGGACTACCGGACCATGAACGAATACTTCCATCGTCCACATGCCAAAACCGGCCCCTCACTGTTTCTCTCCAGAAAAGATGCTCCCAATCGGTATCTGCTCGAAGAACCCGCAGCCATCGCCGAGATGGAAAAAGTGTTTGGCAACGTTCGTGTGATCCAGCTCTCGAAAACGCCTTTGGACGAACAGATCGACCTGGTGTCCCAAGCCCCTGTCGTCATCTCTCCGTTAGGACAGGCCCTGGCAGTTTCGCTTTTCGCAAAAAACTCTGTCATCATCAATTTAGATGGCGGCAACCGCCCCGAGCCTTGGGGTGACGCATTCAGAGATGTAGCCAACATCTGCGGCAATCAGGCCATCTCGCTGTACTCTGGTTCAACACGGACCCCGGACAGCTCATTCACATTTCCACCGAACGAACTCAACCAGATGCTTGAGAAAGTGAAAAAGCTCATTCAGTAGAGGCCTCCGCCCGATGTTCACAGCATCGAGCACATTCCCTCCCCCCTTCTCTTGATGCGCATACTCCTCGTCAAACTCCGCCACATCGGAGATGCATTGTTGATGACTCCCACAGTCCAGGCGGTGAAAGAGGCTTATCCTGATGCGCAGATCGACGTCATCCTGCGTGCAGGCACCGAAAGCATTCTGAGCGGCTGCCCCAGCATCAACAAAATTTACACCACGGCTTCGCCGGAGAAGAGCAAACGATCCAGCGGGGTTTTGTGGAAAGATCTACAGATGCTTGCGGCCATCCGCCGTGAAAAATATGATGTGGCCATTGACCTGGGCAACAACGACCGCGGACGCATCATCGTCAGCTTGAGCGGTGCTAAAAAGCGCTGTGCCAACTCCCACCTGTATCAAATAGGATGGCCCTGGAAATTCCTTTTGACCCACCTGGGTCAAAGCGAGTGGTCAATCATCCACCGGGCAGTGGCCGACTTTTTGAATGTTAAAGACTTTCTTGAACTGCCACAGCAGGAGCCCGGTCCGCAGATTTTTGAGAAGAGCGAAACCCATGCTCCACCAATCGCTTTGGCTCCAGGCAAACCACTGGTCATTTTCCATCCAGGTACACGGTGGCAGCGCAAGCGCTGGAATGAAAATCATTGGGTCACCCTGGGGGCTGCTCTGATCGCGCAGAATCATCAAATCATTATCAGCGTGGGTCCTGACCCAGAAGAGATCGCTCTAGGGCAGCGATTGGTCCAGGCCATTGGCACAGGATGCATCAGCACCGAAGGCAAAACTCAGTGGCATCATCTGGCCTGGCTGCTCTACCACTCCCGGCTCTTTGTTGGTGTGGACACTGCCGCCATGCATCTCGCAGCCGCGACCGGAACCCCCACAGTGGCTCTATTCGGCCCTGACTCAGACGCTCGAAACTGGTCCCCTTGGAAAACACCCCACCGGCTCATTCATTTTAATTCAGATGAAGCCAGCACGCTCCAGGAAGTCTTGACTGCCTCCGCAGGTTTTCTCGCCCCCCTCCCCCTCAATTCATGAAGCTTCTCGTTTTACCTTTTGGTGATGCGGCATGCGCCAGCACTCATTATCGGGTGCTCCAGTACCTGGACATGTTGAAAAAGGATGGAATCGAATGTGAAGTTTTGGCTCCTGGAAAAATGCCCCGGCCTGAGAAAATTGCGGAATCCGACACAGTGCTGGTGCAAAAAAAGCTGTTTCCATCGCATCAGGTTCGGACACTCAGGAAGCACGCGAAGCGGCTGTTGTTTGACATTGATGACGCCACTTGGCAGCCCCACGGCAGGAAACACAGCTGGTGGACACGCTGGCGTACCAACCGCCGCCTGCAGAGCATTGTGCGAGCAGCAGACGTTTCCCTCGTCGCAAACCAATACATTGGAAGGCATCTCGATGCACTCGGAGGAAAAACACGGGTGCTGCCCATGGCCTTGAAGGCTGAAGACTGGCCGCCTGCCAAAGGCAATCAAGCCACTCGGATTAGAATCGGCTGGTCCGGTGCCCCCGTCAATTTGCGCTACCTTGAAGCGCTGGAACCCGTGCTTGCAAAGGTGATGAATGACCACCCCCAGGTGGAACTTGCAGTTTTTTGCGGCAAACAACCCACCTTCAGCAACCCCTTGCCATTTTTGCACCTGCCCTGGCGGCAAGGTGGCGAGCATGAGGCGGTTCAATCATTTCATATCGGCCTGCTGCCCCTGCCGACGGATGATTTCTCCCAAGGCAAATCCCCCATCAAGGCGCTGCAATACATGGCAGCCGGCATTCCCACGATCGCGACACCGCAGGCGGGTTCATTGGAGATCGGCCAAGGCTCTGACAGCATGTTCTTTGCTGAGAATCCGCAGCAGTGGAGTGAAAGGCTGAGCCAATTGATCCGGGATTCTGAAATGCGTGGAAAGATGGGCACGAACGCTCGTGCGGCCTTTGAAGAGCGCTTCTCCTCCACACAAACCTATTCACGCTGGAAATCCTGCCTTCTCGGATCATGAAGAAGCCCAGTGTCATCGTATTGTCCGACCAAATCAGCGGCGGAGCCGGGACCCTGGCAAACCTTCTTGCCAATGACCTTGCAGAGCGCGCGGAGTTCAGCGTGGAGCGCTGGCATTTTTCACCGCCCGCACGGAGCGGCCTTTTTTGTGCAGGGCTGAGCGAACTTTCGCTGAATCCAAATCGCAAGCGCCCGCCACTTGAGCGCTTGGTGAAGAATGTCTCTCGCAAGCTCGCTGCCCGCTGGCGGAGTCAGCGCCATGAAAGCGCGCTGCTGAGTGCGGTTCAGACGGCCAAGCCCGACCTGATCCACATCCATAACATTCACTCCGCTGACATTAATCACAGCACATTGCTAAAGATTGCGGCGCAGATTCCGCTCATCTGGACGATTCACGACCTATGGCCGATCAAGGCCCATGCCTGCTCATGGCTTGAGTGTGATACGGGAGAGCGCTACCGCTACGAAATCGGTCCATGGAGCCGTGCTGAACTGCTAGAAGCGCGAAACCGCCTGCTGGAACAGCGTCGCAATTTGACGCTCGTGGCTCCCTCAGACTACGTGGATCGTGTGATGCGTCCCCTCACGCGGCGCTTCCACATGCACAATGAAATGGTGCCTCATGTCGTTAGGAAAGAATTTTTGGTGCCGCAAGACCCTGCAGCCAGCAGAGCTAAGTGGAAACTTACGGACGATGTCTTCTGGCTCGGCGTAGGGGCCACCTGGAACAACAACCGCAAGGGCATGGATGTGCTCTGGAAGGCGCTGTCACAGATCAACTGCAAGGGCCTGGGACTTCTGGTGTGGGGGCAGCCGCCAACGATTCCAGAGCTGAATGGATTGACGGTGAAAATCGCAGGATCCGTGGATTCGGCGGAGACACTGGCAACACTCTATGCCGCGGTTGATGCCTTTGTGTGTCCCACAAAGGGTGACACAGGACCGTTGAGCGTTCTAGAAGCGATGGCTGTCGGCACCGTGCCAGTGGCGAGCCGCGTAGGAGGCATCCCTGAACGTGTGAAACATGAAGAGCGTGGCTACTTGTTTCCAAGCCAGGATGCTGCGGCGCTGGCGACGTTGATCGAAAAGCTGCGCAGCAGGCAGCAGCCTTTGGAACAAATTGGCCGCACGGCGCGTGAATACGTGCTGGCACAACACACGCCTGAAACTCAAACTCTTCAATACACGAAGATTTACAAACGCCTGCTCCAAGCATGAATACGCCACTAACGCGGATCGCAGTGACCATTCTGGCCTACCGCCGGGCAGAAAAGCTGGAGCAACTGCGTCTGGCGCTGCGCAGCTTTCCCACGGCCGAGTTGTTTGTATTTTGCGATGGAGCACGAGGCGAGTCAGATGCAGCATCTTGCAAAGAGACGCAGCAGGTGGCACAACGATTCCTAGAGGATCATCCCGGAGCCAAGATTGTGGTGCGCGAGCGCAATCTGGGGCTGAATCAAAACATTGTGCAGGGCATCACGGCCGCTCTAACTGTGGTCCCATTCACCGTCGTTTTGGAAGAGGATGTCATACCGCAGCCAGGCCTGTTTGAATATCTGGCGCAGGCCGAGTCCGCCTATCGCAATGAGGCCAAAGTTTTTTCCATAGCTGCGTTCCACCCAATCGTTAGCGACGAGGGACCGCTGACCACGTTTTTTTCCCGGCGCTTCTTCTGCTGGGGCTGGGCCACTTGGGCAGACCGCTGGCAGTCAATGCTGCCGCTGCTGCAAGGAACCACATGGCCCTATGAGCACTACTGGCAGATACCGCCATGCATGGGCACAGACTGCGAGTGGGCACACCGCCAGCATCGAATGGGACGCAAAGCGATGACCTGGGACCGGCTCCTGGCTTTGTGGACCTTGAAGCATGACCTGCTCCACCTCTGCCCAAGCACTCGGTTGACAGCGAACATTGGACTTGATGGCTCGGGAGAAAACTGCACGGCGGATGATCCTGCTCAACGGCTCTTTAAGAACGCGGATTCCCTCGATGGAGCCGTCTGGGAGTTTCCAAAAATACTCTCTCCAACTGAGGCGATGGATGCAAAAATCCGTGACTACTTCACCAATGCCTCGCGCGGTCATTGGGACAAAATTCGCAAGCGTTTGAATTACGAACTGGCTCGGATACGCGGACTGAAGAAATATAGGTTATGACACCTGACATCTATTACATTCATCGCGGTAAGATTCCCCGTTACCTGCTTTGTTCGATGGAGAACACGCGTGTCTTCAATCCAGATGCGCGCATCTTCCTTCTGGGTGACGCCTCACACTCCAAATTTAAGCGGCTTGGCATCACGTTGATTCCCTTCGACACGCTGCCTCATGATGATCTCGACTTCTTTCAGGCCTCCTATCGCCACACGTCGGGCAATCCGGAGGCATTTGAGCGCTTCTGTTTTGCCCGGTGGTTTTACCTGCATGAAGCGGTCCGCGCCAACGGCTCAGAGATAGCCATCCATCTTGACAGCGACTGTCTGATTTTTGATTCGGCCGATGCGCTGGCGCAAAGGCTCCTGCCTGAAAATGCCCTGTGCTATTTTGGTCCGGATGGGAACCCGCATCTGGCGCTCTTTCGACCGAAAGGTATTTCCGGAATGGCGGCCACCTTGCGCACGCTTTTCCAGACAGAGTATTATCGGGACTGGGCCCAGATGAACTGGAGAGAAATGCGGCGTTTCTTCTGCGACATGGCGGGGCTGGATTATTATGTGCAGCAAAATCCGGGTGCGGTGTTTGATCAAACCGAGTGGCCTGATGCCATCGTGGAGCAGACCATGTCCGTGGCCCATGGATTTGCCCTCTGGCCCGGGCGCAAAAAATTGAAGCGTGTGGAATGGCGGATCGAGAACGACAAGCTTGTACCCTATCTTACCCGGGTGGCAGACGGCAGTCAGGTGCGTGCTCTGGCGCTGCATTACAAGGGCGCCAGCAAGCGCTACATGAGCCGGTTCAACCGGATCTCAGATTTTGCCGTGGCTCAAAAAATTCGCTATTTTTTGAACAATCATCTGCCGCCCATCAATCGCTTAGCGGTTTTTACGAAGGGCTCGAATCTGACTTGAGATGATAAAGGAAGTCGTGGTGGCTCATCTTGGCGACCATGTCGTATTCAGGGGACAAAAACGCGTTGATGTCGTCAAAAAAGCGCGCCTCCACCAGAATGTAGCGTGGCTTATACTTGGCAAGATTCATGCCTTTTAGAACTTCCAATTCGTAGCCTTCCACATCGAGAGAAAGCAGATCAATCTGCTTCAGCCCAGCCTGCTCATCCAAAATGGACTCAAGCGTCCGGGCCGGCACTTGAACGGTATACGAACCAGCCAGCCTTTTGACCCGAATGCCATCTGCAATGTGCTGGTCCTCCATCTCCTGGCTTTTCATTGCCCCTTTCACAAGGGACATCAGATTGGCGTAGCGCATTTCAATGAACTTATCAGTGCAAGTGTTGGAAACGAGTGCGCAGTTGTAGACATTGGATTTAGGCCGTTCCTTTTTGCATTTTTGAAAAAGTTCGGGCATCCCTTCAACAAGAACGCCACGCCATCCTTTGAACCGCTCCAGGAAGTAGGTGTTGCTCTGTGAGTAACCGTCATTGGCGCCCGCTTCAATGAAGAAGCCGTTGGTGAAATTCAGGTGCTTTTCCAGCTCACGGTCAATCCCCCCAAGACCTGGATGAGAATACTTATCCGAGCCAAACGCTTCATGCAGGCGACGCCTGATTTTCCGCTTAAAATTGCTGAACATGCCCATAGGTGTCTCCTCAGTTTTTCTGTCTGCGGCTACCGTGACCAGCAGTCAGGCAGTGTCAGGGTCGGGTTTGGTGTGTTGTCGAAATCCAATGGATGGGGGAAAACCAGTTTCTGAGATGATTCACTCATGCGGTCCTTTCGCAGAAAAGTAAACTCCATCACCGGCGGGATGGAAAGGCCGTGCTTCACGACTGCGCCGCGACAGTTATTCGGGTGAATATGCACGCATGCATGTGTGTGCAGAAGTTTATCAAAAGCACGTCCGGCCAGTTTAAAGAATCCCTGGTTCCAGAGGGCATCCAAAGTGTGGAATTCGATGATGATGATCCTGAATCTGCGCATCAGGTGATCAGAAATATTTAACAGCGTTTCGTACTCGAAGCCCTCGATGTCCATCTGCAGCAGCAAATCAGAGTTTGAATTCAGATTGGATGACGCCACCCATTCATCCATCGTTATGAAGTCACTTGTGGAATATGACCCGACAAATTTTTTGATGAAGTGGAACTTTTCATGGGTGGATGCCGGCCCCTCAACGGATTTGTCAGCCATGAAGACCTGCATGCCTAAATCAGCACAGGATTTTTCAAAGTCTGAAACGCTGCAGACGCCGGGAGAGAGGCAGGCGGAAATGCCAGACAGATCATCGGGAACCAAATAGCCGCCATCGCCATCGGGGCCCATGCGGATCAATTCATGGCCGGATGCACGGGGGCGTAAAGCAGCGATAAGATTTTGCATCTGCTCAACACTGGTTTGAGCAGTGACCATCCTCTGGTCAGACTCCAGGATTTTTCGTGCAATTCGTTTTAACAGGCCCATCGTGAAATGATATGACAGCGGTGATGATGAAATGTGACTGACTATGTGCTGCGGGCACTTCCTCGCAGTCGCAACTGCACGCAAAGAATCAACTTGCTGGGAAAAAAACGAATAACTACACTCCTGAGATGTCTTGGACAATTGTTTTATGCTCCGAAATCAAGCCTTTTTGGGAAAACCGCATATGCGACCATGACTTTGCACTTCAGTTCCCAGGAGCAGGATGGATTCCCTGTTTTGCGGACAAGCTGAAGCAGGCTGGGCACGCATTTTTGACGAGTGATCTCGCGCTGCAGCAGATCGCAGAAGGGAAGCTCGCGCCCGAGCGCACAATTTTGATCTGCGGTGAGCATGCCAGGCATGGCTTGGAATTGATCAAACTGGGGTGCAAGCCCGGCGTCATGATCTGTGCGGAGTCTCCGATGTTTGCCCGCAAGTTTTATGATCGGATCCGTTTTTATTGTGATCCTTATCCGATCAAATGTCTTTTTAAGGGCACGATCGACCAGTTCTACCCTAATGATCCACTGGCGCTCCGGACACGATTTGCCATTTACCGCAGGAGAGACGGGTTCAAGCCGGGCATGCCATGGGCAGAGCGCAAGCCCATGGCCATGGTGGTGAGCAACAAGTATTGGAGGCACCCCTTGGAGCTCAAGAGGCTGCTTAAGAAGCCGAGCAGCATTTTTGGCTGGATCCGCAGCAAACTGTGTCTGAG
The DNA here is from genome assembly GCA_002482965.1 of Verrucomicrobiaceae bacterium UBA7681. GTDB lineage: Bacteria > Verrucomicrobiota > Verrucomicrobiia > Verrucomicrobiales > Verrucomicrobiaceae > Prosthecobacter. Next base: position 255,295 of record DLGZ01000054.1, read on the forward strand.
CAATTCGCCGATCAACCGTCATACGATGAAGCACCAGTTGCATGACTACAGGCTGAGTTTGATTCAGCATTTTGCAGCCAAGGGACTCGATCTGTATGGAAAAGGCTGGGCTCAAGTACAGAACCTGCCGTTTGTGTGGCGCAGGAGGCTGGCGCCTGTGCTCAGCAAGCTGAGTGCAAAGCAATGCGCGGACAAACATGAGACCATCTCCCAGTATAAGTTTTGCGTTGCCTTGGAAAATGTCGCCGCTCCGGGTTACCTGACGGAAAAGATCATTGATTGCTTCGTGGCGGGAGTGGTGCCGCTGTATCTCGGAGATCCTGACGTAACCTCACACATTCCTGAAGGAAGCTTCGTGGATCTGCGGCGCTTTAAAACGATGCCCGCCCTAGAGCAGTATCTGAATGAGATGACGGAAGAACAGGCGCAGGCGATCATTCGGGCAGGCAGAACTTATCTGGAGAGTGAGTCCGGGCAGCAGCATGACTATGAGGGGCAGGCCTCTTTCATCTTCCAAAAGGTGGCCAAGCAATTTTCACTTGAACCAAGTCACCAGTGACTGCAGGCGCTTACGGATGGTGTTGCGCAGTTTGACTGGCAGCACGGTTCTCACGAAACGGTTCATGGTCGTTCTCTTGGTGACCGTGGGATTGTCATGAGATGACACCTTCAACTGCGGAAGAGGCACTGCGGGCTGTGAACTCCATTCGTTGTTGAGCAGCGCGGCTGTGAGTTCTTGGTAGTACTTCTTCACATCTGCGGACCGTCGCTTCTCCCAGAAATGCAGGCATAGACCAAAACGCTGGATCATCAGAGTGCAGTAGTGTCCCAGCCATGCTTCACCCACGGAGGGTTTGGCATCCTGCAGTACGCTGACCTCTTCGAGAAGTTCAGCGCCTTCGCGGAACATCCGCTGAATCAAAAAATCCAATTCTTTTTCCGGGGTCTGCTGTGCCTCAACCAGCATGTACTGGCCGTGGCTGTGTATGAATCCTGCCACGGTCGGGTATGAGAGATGATGAACACAGCAGTCGTCTGCGTATTCTATGCGTCCCACACGGGACTTGTCACTGGCAGAAAAATTGGCGTGAATCCGGTCCTGCACTCGTGCGCGACTCCGGTGAACTAGAAACGGGTACTCCGTCACATCGGCCAGTTTCCCATAGGGTGTGTTGACCCCATACATGTAGCGCTTTCGTGGCACAAAGATCAAATCCAGATCCTGCCCGCGCTCCTGAAGAAGTTCCCGACAACTGTTCACGAGCCGTTTGGTCGGCATTTCCGATGCTGTCGAAAAATAGATCCACTCGCAGCTCGTGGCGTCCACCAAAGTCTGCAAATTATCCTGCCCTTGAGGAGCGAAAGGGACGATCACATGCTTAATCCTTGCTCCGTAGCTTTCGCAGATGGCCTTCGTGCCATCAGTCGATGATTTATCAACAACGACCACCTCATCAGCCCAGGTGGCAGCTTGATCCAAGACAGCTCGGATGCGCCCCTCTTCGTTGTAAACCAACAGGAGAAAACTGACTTTAGGCGAGGCCATGGCTTGCATGAAACGAGGCTAAGTTTGCAGGCGACACATTCAATGGGCCGCTCTTACATCATGATCATTCAATAACGGCATAAGACAATCCAGTCTCCCAGCCAAACCGTTGCAAGCGAAGATTTGGCAACCCGACGCTGTCAACAATCGCCTTGGTTTCTCCAGGATAGGGGATTTGATTTACTTCATCGAACACAATCACGGCTCCTTTGGGCATACGGGGCAGAACATGTTCCAAAGCCAGGCGCGTAGGTTTGTACACGTCCATGTCCAAGTGCAAGAGGCTGACGACGAGGTGCTGGTTGTCCTCGATAAATTTCGGAAGAGTCTGGCAGATGTCTCCCTGAACTAAACGCACTTTCTCAATATGACCAATGAACCGGTTGCTGTCAAAAACCCGAATAGCATTCAACAACTCATCCTTATCTGAATAGCAAAAACCACCCTTCTTCAGGTGAGATGAAGGGCTGGTTCCGGTTAGGTCCTCTTCAGTTACCTCTGGAATTCCTTCGAAAGTATCAAAGCCGATGATCTCCCTCGTATAGTTGACAGGCTCCAAAATGGCAGACAGGTGCGACCAAGTGAACAAGCTCTGCCCTGCATTGACTCCGAGGTCCAGAATGGAACCATGGACGTTTAGGATTTTGCGAAAGATATCGGAGTGCGCCAAAAATTTCGACAGCCGCTGACGCCGAACAAAACGGGAAAAGGACTCCAACTTGCTGAAGGAAGACCCGGGCGTTTCATCGAAAAGAGTCCCGTAAGAGTCCATCGCCTGAACGTCACGTGGCGACTGGCGATTCCATTCCGCCATAATTGTTTCATCATTTTGGTGCTGTTTCATAATTATTCTAGGAATTAAGGTCTTCCAATGTGTGCAGGTTCTGCAACCGGAAAAGAAGGGTTAGTCGCGCACGATCAGGATTACTATTCAATGCACCACTGTGAATGGTTTTGCTATGAAAGACCGCCAAATCACCCGCATTGTAGTGATCTGGAACTTCGATTTTCAGACGCTCCACTTGTTCATCACTCAAGTTGTAGTCAAACTTGCTGGAATCTCCCGCCCGTTCGAAATTAAAGCTGTCAGCATTGATGTGTGATGCTGCTGCGATTTGCAACAGGCCCATAGACTTATCAATGTCCACCAAGGGGATCCAATAGGTGAATGAATCCTGCGTTCCTCGATTGTAGAGATAATCGTGATGCCACTTGATGTGATTATTTTTGTCATCAAGAAGATCGAGGCGCACCTGCACGCGCGGCCAAATTCCAATCGCTTCTGTATTCAACAGTTGTTTGGCCAGGCTTTGCACCTGGGGCAGTGTCGTCACCGCAAGAATAAACGGGATCTGCTGAAGACGCTGATATAGAATGGACTGCCATTCGGGTCTTTGATGCAAGATATCCACAAGCAACCTGTCTATCTCAGAGGGCGGAGCTTCTTTCGCCTGGACGTTCATTTGACCGTAAAATGCCACAGCCAACTGGCGGACTTCTTCTTGTATGCGACCAATCTCAGCGTCGGTTAGAAATCCTCGAACCAGTGAGTAACCGCTGTCCTGGCATTCCTGAGCTATTTTGCCGTTCATAATTGATGGTAATCGATTGGGTGGTTGTGTGATGAAGGCGTTCTTCACGAATGTTGACCATGTGACATGATCGCAGTCATTTTCAGGTGCCTTCCATTTCTACCGGCTTGGCGAGAGGCTCCATCTGCGAAATTGGCAGTCCAAACGCCATTTTAGGATATGCGTTCGTTTCCGTCGCAATGCCAACCTCCAGGAGGAAGGGCGCTGCGGGATTTTCCCAGCATTTCTCAAGGGCAGTGGCCAGCCCTGAGGTCTCTTCGACAAAGGCAGAAGCAATGCCGTAAGCTTCCGCAAGCCTGCTGAATGATGGCGTGGTGTACCCCCACAGAGTGGACTGATACCGTCCATGGAAATAAGATTCCTGAAACTGACGGACCATGCCATGACACTTGTTGTTTACGACGATGATCTTGATGGGCAACTGCAGTCGCACAATCGTCTGCAATTCCTGAAGATTGAGCTGAAAGCCGCCATCCCCGGCAACGACCACCACAGGTGCGCTTCTGGCACCTAAACAGGCACCAATGGCGGCTGGCAGGGCAAAGCCCATGGCACCCATGCCACCCGAAGTGAGGAGTCGCTGATGAGACCTCAGGTCGATTGATTGCGCGCCCCACATCTGATGCTGACCAACATCCAAAACATAGGCAGCAGCCGCGTTCGAAACGTCGGAGAGCCGATGCATGAGTTCGTTTGGATTGATTCCTGTACCACCTCTAAACTCCGCTGTATCAGGCCATTGATTTTTTAATTCACTGATTCGAGCGTTCCATTCGGGCTTGGTGGAGGACTTCGGAGGCGTTGCGATTGCCTGTTCGAGAAAAGTGTCCAGTTCACTGACCAGCGCGATGCAACCACTCACCCGGTTGTTCATTTCTCCGGCCTCGCAATCCACGTGATAAATTGTGCGACCCTCTTTGAACCCGTCGGTATCCGCACCGGTCTGGCGCACATCAAGCCGACTTCCGAGGACCAAGAGGAGATCGCTTTCCGCGAGTGCTATGTTTGCCCAGCGGTTGCCGTAACTGCCGATCAGCCCGACTCGAAGCGGATCATCCGATGGCAGCACGTCCACGGCCATCAACGAATACGCCACGGGAATCCCCAGGCCACTGGTTAAGCTGCGAAAAGATTCCGTTGCGAGCGAGGAACGGATGCCGCCTCCAGCTAGTATCAGCGGCCGTTTTGCGACAGCGAGATCCTTCTTAAATCCATCCCAAAACTCCGCCGCCTTTGGATTTGAAGGCTCCATGGCTTTTTGTGGTCTGACGCTGTCCAGTCGGCTGAGATCGGTGATCTCGGCGCGCTGCACGTCCATCGGCACATCAATCAGCACGGGACCGGGACGGCCGGAGGAAGCTAGATCGAACGCCTCCTCCAACATGCGCGGAAGGTCATTGGGATCATTGACCAGCCATGCGGCCTTGGTGACGGGCTTGGCCATCGCCACGATGTCCGTCTCCTGAAAGCCGAGCTGGCGAATCGCACGATCTCCCTTTTGTTCGTGGCGATTCACCTGACCCGTAATGAAAACTGCGGGGGTCGAATCAAAATAGCAACTCCCAATGGCTGTGAGCAGATTCGTAGCACCGGGACCGCTGGTGGCCATGGCGACCCCAGGCACTCCAGTGATGCGGCCGTAACCTTCGGCAGCAAACCCGGCCCCCTGCTCATGGTGCATGCTGACGATCCCAATTTTCGTCTGCTGATGCAGCGAATCGAGCAGAAAAGTTATCATCCCGCCGACGAGTTCAAAGACATGACTCACTCCACGGTGTTCGATATACTTGGAAATGTAGTCAGCAGCTTTCATTTGGAATATGCCTCGCAGGTAACTGCCTCTGTTCCAAAAGCGGAGGAAGGGAAGCGCTCGGTGAAATAGCGGACTGATCTTGCAAAGCCCTCCATCACTGAATAGCGGGCACGCCATCCAAGCGCAATCAGACGATCCACATTTGGGACGCTCATTGATACTGGGCTGGCTAAGTAGCCGTCCTTGGGACTGCCCAGTTTTTCAACGCTCAAATTCCATTCGGGAAACAAGGAGACCAGAGTTTCAGCCAGTTCTCCAATGCTGCAGACCGCCGCAGGATTGCCGGCATTGTAAGCTTCGCCCGGCCGGCCTTTGAGCAGGATGGTGAAAAACGCTTTCACGCCGTCACTCAGATAACAAAATGCACGCACTGCGCTGCCGTCACTACGCATGACGATATTGCGCTTGTTGACGATATCGTTCACGAAGTCGGCGTAAACACGGCCATCGTCCAGCGCCATGCCCGGGCCATATGTATGGAAGGGGCGAACGATGACGCAGGGAACCTGGAACTGCTGCGCGTAGCATACTGCCAAGGTCTCGGCTGCTCTCTTGGCCTCCGCGTAACAGGATCGGGGGTTCAATATGTCAATATATCCGTAGTCCGACTCGCAGGTTGGCGTCTTGTCGGGCTGCACCTGCCCATAAACTTCACCACTGCTGAAAAAAAGAAACCCTTCACTGCCCCACTCCCGGGCAAGCTCAAGAAGGTGGCGGATTCCCATCAAGTTTGCAGTCATCGTGCCAACTGGATCGGGGCCGTAGTACTTCGGGCTGGCCTGACTTGCTGCGTGAATGATGAAGTCGCAGCGTTGTTTGACGGGAATCCCCTCGGAGACATTGCCGACAACGAAAGACAAGTCGGATCGTCCTTCGTAGGCAGCAAAGCGAGCTTTGGCTTTGGCCAGATTCCGCACGAGGCAGATGACTCGGCATTCCATCCCAGCTTCCGTGTTCAGCCGGAGAAGTGTTTCGATCATGTAGGCGGGAAGACATCCATTCCCTCCCGTGACCAGCACGGTCTTCCGACGGAATCTCTGCCAATCAAGCGGGCAGGCCAAGATATCTTCGAGATCCTCAGTAATGACGGGATGCATGCGATGGGAAAAGACGTTAATCGACCCAGTCGGCGAGGAGTTCAGCGTGTTTCTCGTGGTGAAGGAAGAAGAAATTTGTGTCCTTCGTCTGTTCAGATACTACAGGGCAAGCATGCAGGCGACTGCCGTCGATGACGAAACAGGCATATCCTAACTGCTGAAAAAAGTGGATGAGGTCGTTCGGGTGATAATCGTATTTTGCACTCCACTTGCGCAGCATTTCTGCGAAGACCGCAGGGCGGTCGCGTGCAAGAATTTTTTCTGCGCCTCGAAACACGAGCAACTCAGCGCCTTCCACATCACATTTGATGAAGTCGGTCCTCACATCATTGGAGAAGCAGTAGTCGTCCAGACGGACAACCTCACAACGCACTTCCTTGACATCGGGTCCGTCGAGGATGCGTGTCATGCCCGCCGCTGCTGAAAGGCTGGGATAGCTATAGAATATGATCTCCCCGCTCTTATCCGAAAGCCCCAAGTCAAGCGGGCGCACGGTCGTTAACCCATTCAATTCGAAATTCCGCTTCAGTGTTGTGTAGGTGTCTGGAATCGGCTCAAACGCTATCCCCTCGATGCCTGGGAAATAGTGAGCCAAGGCCAAGCTGTAAAATCCAGCATTGGCTCCGATATCGATAAAACGTGCGGATGAACCACCCAGTTGAGAAATGATGTGCCGAACAGCCTGCACTTCATCATGTTCATAATCGTTGAAGTTGAGCACTTCAAAAGGTGCATTGCGCATGTCCCCCGGAGGACAGATCATTGAAATGCGTGGATCCTTGAATTCTGCCACGATCCCATCATGCCGTATCTTGATCTCCGTGATGTTTGCATCCTTTAAGGATTCCGAATAAGAAAAAAGGCATGCGTGCTCAGCACTCATCGCCTCGATAAAACGCCCCTTGTCTATCTGACCTGTGTGAAAGTCCTTTTTAATTTGGAGCAATTTGTTCATTGAATCTCAGTAGAATGATGTCTGGCTTTGGCGACAATAAAGTCGTGGATCACCGCAAGTTCATAGTCAAGCATTGATCTGGAAAGTCCAGGGTAGGTGCCCAGAAAGATGGCGGTGTTCATGATCTCATCGGCACCGGTCAGGGGTGTGGCGACGCGCAAGGCTTCCGGACGATCTTTTTGAAGTTGAACGAAGGCGGGCTGGCGGAGAAGGTTGCCGCCGAAGAGCATGCGGTTGCCGATCTTCTTTGCGTCGAGGTGTCGGCCAAGATCTGTGTGGGTGAAGGGGGCGCTCTGTTTGACCCGAATCATGAAGCCGAACCAGGAGCAGTCCACGCGACAGCCTGTATCGTCCCAGATAAATCCATCCGGTGACCAACCTTTGGCGTGTGTAGGAAGGGAGAAACTGATGAACTCCTCCAAGTCGGCAAGGCCTGCGCGGAGGTAGTCCCAGTTTTGTTTGCGTGCTTCAATGAAGGCGGGGAGTTTTTTGAGCTGCTGGCGTCCGATGGCAGCCTGGGGATCGAGCGGCTTCAAATTGTAGCCGAGGTGGCTGTAGATGTATTTGTGGTCGTAGCCTTTGGGGAGCTCGCCGAGCTGCCAGTCGAAGCGTTTGCCGCAGGTGTTATCGATGCCTGAGGCGCACCAGCAGTCGCGACCCCAGTCACGGAAGCTTTCGGCATAGCTCTTGAGCGGCGGACGATGGACGATATTGACCGCGCCCCCCTCCCCCATGGTGAGATGATGAGGAGGATAAAAGGACTGGGTGGAGATGTCTCCCCAGGTGCCTGTGTAGCGAGTGATGTGAGTGCCGTCTGCGGGGATGCCGGGAGAGTTTTCTTTGAATCCGAGAGCGGCTGCACGCCCGATGGGCATGGAGTAGGTGCAGCCGAGGGCGTCGCAATTGTCCTCAATGAGCCAGAGGTCATGCTTGCGGCAAAACTCGATGACGGCACCGAGATCAAAGGGATTGCCCAAGGTGTGGGCCATCATGACGGCTTTGGTTTTACCGACGACGAGCGCGGCCTCAAGCTGCTCAACGCAAGCGTTGCCGGTGTTGGGGTCGTTGTCGATGAAGACGGGGACGGCACCGCACTGAATGATGGGGGCGACGGTGGTGGGAAAGCCAGCAGCAACGGTGATGACTTCATCTCCGGGCTGGATGCGTTTGTGCGGCGGCAGTTTGTGCGTGGTGAGTGCGGCAAAGGCCACCAGATTGGCGGAGGAGCCGGAATTGACGAGCAGGGAGTGTTTGACGCCAAGGAAGCCGGCGAGTTCCTGCTCAAAGGCCGCTCCTTCCGGGCCAAGAGTGAGCCAGAAGTCGAGCGTGGCACCGACGGCGGCTTCGACTTCATCTTCGGTGAAGACACGGCCGGCGTAGGGCACGGTGGTCTCCCCAGGGATGAAGGGGGAGGCGTTTTCGGCACCGGGACGGTTGGCCGTATGCATGAGTGCGGAGTACTCGCGCGTAAGCCGGAGGATTTCTTGTTTGAGGTCGGAGGGGGAACGTTTCACAAAAAAGATTCAGGTGGCCCAAGGCAGTCCGGCGACAGTGGCAGCAGCCGTGAAATCAGTGATCTGCTGGGCGGTCAAACTGGGGGCACTGGCAGGGTTGAGATGGCTCTGATGATACCATTCTACGGTGCGAGCGACGGTCTGCTCAAAATTCCAAACAGGCTGCCACCGGAGCATGTGCCTGGCCTTGTCAGTGGCGAGATTGAGCAAGGTGGCCTCATGGACGGCATGCGGGTCAGACTTGTCTTCCCAAGTGCCGGGCCAGTGTTTGAGAGCTTCGTTGACGACGTCTGCGACGCTGCGGTTGGAACTGAGGGCGGGGCCAAAATTGAAGGCGCTGCAAAGTTGATTGAGCTCTGGTGCTTTCTTTTCAGAGGCCTGATGAATAGAGGCGGCGAGGTGCAGATAGCCGCTGAGGGGCTCCAGCACGTGCTGCCATGGACGTGTGGCCACTTTATTGCGCACGGAGATAGACTCACCCCGTGCGAGAGCACGAATGCAGTCGGGCATGATGCGGTCCAGCGCCCAATCTCCACCGCCTATCACATTGCCAGCGCGTGCGGAGGCGAGGCGGACAACGGGGTCCGCACCCGAGAAAAACGAGCGGCGATAGGAGCTGATGGCGATTTCGGCAGCGCCTTTGGACGCGCTGTAGGGGTCATGCCCGCCGAGTGGATCCACCTCCCGGTAGCTATGCACCCACTCGCGATTGTCATAACACTTGTCCGTGGAGATGCAAAGCAAGGTGCATGGCCGGGCGACCATGCGGACGGCCTCCATGACATGCACGGTGCCCATGACATTGGTGGCAAAGGTGTCCACCGGCTGTGCATAGGAAAGCCGGACGAGTGGCTGCGCAGCGAGATGAAAGACAAAATGTGGCCGAGTTTTTTCGACCAAGCGGCAGACGAGACCGAGATCGCGAATGTCACCGATGTGATGATCGAGACGACCGGCGAGTTTCAGCTCATCAAAGATCGCTGGTTGCGTATTGGGCTCCAGCGAGAGACCTGTCACCTCGGCACCTAACGAGAGCAGCCATTCAGCGAGCCAGCTGCCTTTAAAGCCTGTATGACCTGTGAGCAGGACACGCTTTCCGCGATAGGTGTCAGCGAAATGCATAGATGGCCTACCAGATTTTCCAGGGTGCCCTGTCTTGCGCCCATAGTTCGTTGAGGTGCTGCATCTCCTGGTAGGTGTCCATCGGCTGCCAGAAGTCTTCATGGCGGAAGGCATTGAGCTGACCGTCACGGACCAGGTCATCGATGGGCTTCCGCTCAAGCATTACCTGCGGGTCATCGCTGAGGTAGTCGAACATCTGGTGATTGCACACCATGTACCCCCCATTGACATAAGCCTCTTCATACTGCGGCTTTTCGTTGAACATGTGAATGGTATTATCATTCTCGATGCGCAGAGAACCGAAGCGTCCGGCGGGGTGCACTGCGGTGAGAGTGCAAACTTTGCCCGAAGCATGATGCGCAGCAATGGAGGCGTTGATATCGATGTTGGAGACGCCATCCCCATAGGTGAGCAGAAACGGCTCGCCATCTGGAATATAACGCTGGACGCGCTTCACGCGAGCGGAGGTCATCGTGTGTTCACCGGTTTCAGCCAGTGTCACGGACCAGTCTTTTTCATCGTTTTTGTCATGAAATTGCAGGGCCGCATTTTGCCCGAGGTACAACGTCACGTCGGATGTGTTCCAAAGATAGTTGCGGAAGTACTCCTTGATACACTCGCCCCTGTAGCCCAGACAGATGATGAATTCCCTGTGCCCGTAGTGCGCGTAGGACTTCATGATGTGCCAGAGGATGGGCTGGCCACCAATCGGGACCATCGGCTTCGGGCGGAACTCGGTTTCCTCACGAAGACGGGTTCCTTTACCACCGCATAAGATAACAACCTTCATATTTTTATGAGCCTGATTGACGCAAAATCAGGCCGACATGGCTAGAGTTTTTTTGCTTCCTGCCGGTAAAACTCCAGAGTCTGGCGCAGGCCTTCCTCCCAGCCGACTTTCACCTCATAGCTCAAGCAGGAACGAGCAGCTCTAATGTCCGCCAGGGAGTGCAGGACGTCACCCACACGTACCGGTTCGAACGTTGGCTGAAGTTGCTGGCCGGTCAGCTGGTTGATGTCCTTTACGAGGCGGATCAGATCGATGGAATGACCAGCGGCGACATTGAAGACCTTGCCAGCGGCACGCTCTGCGGGTGCCTCGGCAGCGAGCAGATTCGCTGAGACGGCATTGTCCACAAAGGTGAAATCACGTGCCTGGCTTCCGTCACCAAAAATCACAGGCGGCTTGCCCTCAAGCATGAAGGTGCAGAACTTCGCAATCACACCGGAATAGGGCGAATCAAAAGCCTGGCGGGGCCCGAAAATGTTGAAGTAGCGCAGCGCTACGGCTTCAAAGCCATAGAGCTGATAAAAGAGCTGGCAGTAACGTTCACCACCGTATTTTTGCAGCGCGTAGGGAGACAGCGGCTGAACGGGCAGCTCTTCCTGTTTTTCAGGAACGTCTGCGTTTCCGTAAATCGACGACGATGACGCAAACATCAGACGCTTCACCCCGGCGTCTCTGGCCGCGACGAGCACATTCAGGGTGCCGTCGAGATTGTTCGCATTGCTCTCCAGCGGCGCGGCGACTGAACGCGGCACCGAGGGAAGTGCGGCCTGATGAAACACCCAGTCAATGCCGGGCATTATTTTAGCCAGCAGCGCCTGATCACGTATGTCCCCCTCCACGAGGTCGATCTTGTCCCCGGGCTGTTTCCAATGAAGATTGGCGGGATTGCCGAGCGAAAGATTGTCCAACACAACGACTTCAGCCCCTCTGCGACAGAGTGCCTCGGAAATGTGCGAACCAATAAAACCTGCACCACCTGTGACGAGAGCTTTCATGCTTTAAAATAGTTGGGTTTGCCTTTCATCAAGGCGCTTAGCGCATTGCGCGAATCTACCACGAGACGTGAGTGCTCCGCGAGGAGCGCGATATCCACAGCATTGTGGTTTGTGGCCACGAGCACCAGATCGTAATCCGCCAGCGTGTCTGCCGCCAGCGCCACGCTCTTGCGTCCGGCGAAATGCGCATGTTCACGTGAGGGACGGATCACCGGCACATGCGGATCGTGGTAATCGACTTCGGCCCCCTGCTGCTCCAGCAGATCCCACAGCACATAGGCCGGGCTTTCGCGGTCATCATCAACGTTGGACTTGTAGGCGATGCCAATCATGAGGATGCGGCTGTCGCGGATGGTCATGTGCAGCGAGGCCAGCGCCTCCCCTACACGCTGAATGACGTAGGCAGGCATGGCGGTGTTGACCTCGCCAGCCAGTTCGATGAAGCGAGTCTCCTGACCATATTCACGCGCCTTCCAAGTGAGGTAGAAGGGATCGATCGGAATGCAATGGCCTCCGAGCCCAGGCCCGGGATAGAAGGGCATGAAACCAAAGGGCTTCGTCTTGGCCGCCTCGATCACATCCCAGATGTCGATGCCCATCGCGGCATAGACGACCTTGAGTTCGTTCACCATGGCGATGTTCACCGCGCGGAAGATGTTTTCCGTGAGCTTCACCGCTTCCGCCACGCGGCAGGACTCCACCGGCACCAGCGTTTTGATCGCGCGGCCATAAACGGCCATGGCATGCTTCAGGCATTCTGGAGTGAAGCCACCGACGATTTTCGGAATCACCGCGACATCACTCTGCGGATTGCCTGGGTCCTCACGCTCTGGTGAGAAGGCGAGGTGAAAATCCACTCCCGCTTTGAGGGTGGAACCAGCTTCCAGCACCTCTCGCAGTTCGGTGTCCGTTGTCCCCGGATAAGTGGTGGACTCCAATACCACCAACTGGCCGCGCTGGAGGTGGGGGGCGATGGCGCGACCGGTGTTCAGCACATAGGTGAGGTCAGGCTCGCGGTGTTTCGCCAGCGGCGTGGGGACGCAGATGATGATGGCCTCACATTCGCAAATACGCGAAAAGTCCGTGGTGGCGGAAAAGCGGCCATTTTCACGCTGCGCACGTATTGCGTCTGCTGAGATGTGCAGGATGTAGGTTTCTCCTGCGTCCAAGGCTTTGATTTTAGCGGAATCAATGTCGAAACCCAGTACGGAACTGCCCATCCGGGCAAATTGGAGGCTCAAAGGCAGGCCCACATAGCCTAGGCCGATGATGCCGATAGTGGATGACGTCATGTAGAATGTCGGTGGTATGAAAAAATTGGATATGACGGCAAGTCAGAAGGCATGCCAGAACTTTTTTCCCAAAAAGGAGCGCCACCCGTCACATTGAAGCGTTAACCGCCACGCAATAATAGCACATTAAATTTAAAAGAAATGACCATGATTATGAAATTAACGTTATGTGCTTTTAGCGTTCATCCAACAGGCCGCCATCAGAAAATTTATCCCTGAAAAATTAGCGACCATGGCAGCGACTCAATCTCAACAGTGGCGGATCCTCCATTCTGAAGCTTCACTCGGCTGGGGCGGACAGGAACATCGCGTCATGGCTGAATTGACCGGCTTCCAGCAACGTGGCTGCTCAGTTTCACTTATAGCTCATTCGCAGAGCCAGATCTTTGAGCGTGCACAGACGGCAGGCATCGGAAATCATCCTTGAAGGTCAGAGCGGGCGCATTTTCCCGACCGGCGACGGTACCACAATGGCTGTACACATCGCAGTAGCGATCGACGAGCCTGAACGAACGAAGCAGATGAGCCGCGCCGGACGCACCTTGGTGGAAAAGGAGTACAGCCTGGACAGCATGCTGGATCAGCTCAATCTCATCTACATGAGCCATCTAGACCACCCGGCTGGGTGAGATTACCTATCCCAGCCAATGCTGGCACTGGCATGAACCTCGCATCAAAAAAGATTTGGCTCCACGCTGCTTGAGCAATAGATCAGCGTGGAATTCATGGCTACCCCTCCCCCCCCTCAACGCATCTGGCGTATTGCCCACTCTGAAGCATCCCTTGGCTGGGGCGGTCAGGAACACCGAATTTTAGCGGAAATAAACGGATTCCGCAGCCGCGGCAGCGAGGTTTGGCTGATTGCCCCAAAGGACAGCCAAATTTATCAACGCGCCAGTCAGGCGGGGGTGCGGGTGCTGGCCCAACGGTTCGATCAGCGCTACCTGCTGCCGTTTCACATCCTCAGACTCGCCTGGTGGCTGCATCGCCAGTGCATTGAAATAGTCAACCCACACAGTTCGCGGGATGGATGGATGCTCACCATCGCTGCGCGCATCGCACGAGTGCCGCTGATCATACGCAGCCGGCATTTTGATGTTCCGATTCCGAACAAATCGCTCAGCCGCCTGATGTACAAAGAGTGGAGTCATCACATCCTTACCACCAGTCCCAAGATCACCAGCTCACTGATTTCGACGTTTAATCTGGATCCGGGCGGAATCACCACTCTGCCTACGGGGGTCAATCTCGAACGCTTCAAGCCCGAGGGACCAAAAGCAGATTTCTCTGCTTATACGCTCCCCCCTCAGACACCGCTCATCGGCATGATCACGGTGATTCGTGCCGCCAAAGGCATTCAAGTCCTGGTAGAAGCTGTTCATCTGCTCAAAACTCAGCACGGCATAGCTGTGCACTGCATCATCGCTGGGGAGGGTCCAGCTCTCGAATATGTAAAGTCCATCGTTTCACAGTTCTGCGTTGGGAATCAATTCACCTTTTTAGGCCATCGGGAAGATGTGCCCGAAATCATGCGGTCCTTGGACATCATCGCGATCCCCTCATTCCACGAAGCCATCCCGCAATCAGGCTTGCAAGCCCTGGCCATGGGCGTTCCGGTCGTAGCCAGTGACGTCGGCGGCATTCCCAGCATCATCAGGCATGGTGAAACAGGTCGGCTCGTGCCACCTCATGACGCTGCCGCTCTTGCCGCCGCCATCCGCGAAACCTTGGAACAAAAGATTCAAACTGAGGCCATGTGCCGCGCCGGGCAGCAGTTTATCATGAATCATCACAGTCTTGATACGATGCTCGATCGACTGGATACCATCTATCGTCAGCACCTCAGCGAGTCTTGAGCCTTGTGCTGGTGCCATTGTGACAGTTAGTATAGCTTGAGTCATTCAAGCCTTTCCCACCCGCTCAATTATTGTTCATGCAACATACAGAAGACCCACAGTTCGCTCTCCTGGTAAAAAAAACGCTCACAGCCATCTGGAAGTATGTCGTTCCATATCGTGGCCGTTTCGCATTGAGCATTCTGCTTGGAATGGTCAGCGCTGTCTTCAACGGATTCATGCTGATTGGGTTCCAGCTGATCTTCTCACTGGTTTTGAAAGGCAAGACCCGCACCTTGGGAGAGGGCACCGAACTGCCGTTGATTGGTGAAATCAATCTGGCCAAGATGTTTGGGCTCGACGCTGACGCCCCGATTGGTTTGACGGGTGTCATCATCGCCTGCTCATTCATTCCAGTTCTGATCTTTCTCCGCGGCTTTTTTGGGTACCTCTCCAGTTACATGCAGGCATGGGTGACAAGCAGAGTGGCCTATCAGCTTCGCAATGATGCCTTTCATTGCGTGATGCGGCAGTCCCCTGTCTTTTTCAATTCCGCCAAAACAGGCGAACTGATGCAGACGGTCACCAACCAGACTGCCATGGTCCAGCGCAACGCCATGCAACTGATTCAAATTCTTGCGCAGCGCCCTTTGACCATCATTTCCATTCTGGTCGTCCTCTTTGCCCAAGACTGGTTTTTCACCCTCATCTCACTCGTCGTCTTCCCGGCCTGCCTCCTTCCGATCATTCGCATTGGCAAAAAGGTGCGTAAAAGCGGTGCGCGTGAGGAGTATGATTCCAGAGAGCTCATGGTGTCCATGCAGGAATCCTTCGCTGGCATCAGGCTGGTCAAGGCCTATGCAGGTGAAAAGCACGCCGAGCAGCGATTTGAACGAACCAACCTCAGCATGACTCGCAACATGGTACGCTGGGCCAAAGCCGTCGAATTTGTCGGCCCCTGCGTGGAAACCATTGCCTCTCTGGGCATCGCAGCCGGCCTGGTGTATGCGTGGGATCGCGGTCTTGAGGCGGAAAATTTCTTCCTGCTCGTCATGGCACTCACGCAGATCTATCCACCCGTGAAGGAACTGAGCCGTGTGCAGATGATGCTGCAAAAAACCACTGTGGCAGCAGGCATGGTGTTTGAACTGCTTGAACGCACGCCAGACATTCTGGACGCGCCCGATGCGGTGGATGTTGGGCGTTCGCGCGGCGAAATCGGCTTTCAAAACACAGCTCTTTTCTATCGTGAAATCAATGGTGATAAAAAGGAGGCTCCTGCTGTAACGGGCATCAGTCTCAAGCTCGACCCTGGTAAATTTTACGCCCTCGTCGGCCCCAGCGGTGCTGGCAAAAGCACGCTCTTCTCCCTCATGTTGCGCTTCTATGATCCCGATGAAGGTTCGGTCATGCTCGACGGACGCGATATTCGCTCCATCACGCAGAATTCTTTGCGCGCCAATATCGGCATCGTCAATCAGGACACCTTCCTGTTTCACGACACCATCCGTGAAAATATTCGATATGGCCGCCTCGATGCCACCGAGGCGGAAATCATCGCAGCTGCGAAAAAAGCGCATGCCCATGAATTCATCGAACAGATCAGCAATGGCTATGACGCCATCGTCGGTGAAGGCGGGTGCAATCTCTCCGGTGGCCAGAAGCAGCGTATCTCCATCGCCCGCGCCATTTTGCGCGATGCGCCGGTCCTGCTGCTTGATGAAGCCACCTCCGCACTCGACACGGAGGGCGAAAAAATCATCCAAGATGCCATCCATACTCTTTCTGCTGGCAAAACGGTCGTCGCCATCGCACATCGGCTTTCTACCATTCTTCAAGCAGATCAGATCATCGTCATGGAGCGTGGCCGCATCCTTGACCGTGGCACGCATGCAGAACTGGTGGGTCGCAACCCGCTCTATCAAAAGCTGTACAATCTCCAATTCAGCAGTGATGAACGACTGGAGGCCTGATGTTAGAACACCCTCCTCATGCCGCCTGCTTGGTATGTGCCGAGGCATCTGAATGATTGCATCCTGTCGCATCAATGGATAGGCGGCTCCTTTCATCCAAATTAAGCGTGACGCCTACATCACAACTTGATCTGGCCCACCTGAACAGCGAAGGAGAATTTTGTCATGATCCACGGCTTTACCATCGCATCCGCAGCTGTCCCGCCGTTGTTCGCGCTGCTGGCGCTGATGCTCGCTGGCGTGGTGATGGTTTCTCTCCTGCTGCTGAGGTTAAAGCAGTCGATGCTGTCGGGTTATTTCATCTGCGGCGTACTGATCGCCAACTCAGGTGTACTGGGGCTGCTGGGCGGTGGTGAATCCCATGAGCAGGTTTCGCAGATGGCAGAATTCGGCGTCGAACTGCTCATGTTCACCTTAGGGTTGGAGTTCTCACTTGGTGAACTGCGCTTCCTGCGCCGGCTTGCGTTTTTGGGCGGTGGCTGGCAGATGGGACTCTGCATGGGGATGACGGTCGCAGTCTCGGCCGCACTGCATTTCTCATCCTGGCAAGGTGTGGTCCTTGTATCCGTAGCACTCGCCATGAGTTCCACGGCGGTCAGTTTGAAGAGCTTTCAAGACCTGGGCCTCGAAGCCAGCCCAGGTGCACGCATGGCACTGGCCGTGGCGATTTTTCAGGACCTCTTTATCATCGTCTTTTTTCTATTCCTTCCGCTGCTCCTGCCACACGAAGGCGTTGCCCCGGAATTGATGCCACGGCTTGGTTCTCTGGCGTTGCGGGGCGGTGCCTTTGTTATTTTGGCGGGCGTCGCAGCACGCTGGGTGATCCCATGGTTGCTGAATGCGGTGACGCGCACACGAAGCCGTGAACTTTTCACGCTATCGGTCATCGGCAGTTGTGTCGGCCTGGCTTTCGTCGGCGGCCTGCTGGGACTCGGGCTCGCACTCGGCGCCTTTGTCGCCGGGCTCGCTGTCAGTGAATCCATCTTCAAGCATCGCATCCTGGCCGATGTGATGCCTCTCAAAGATCTCTTCCTCACACTGTTTTTTGTTTCCGTCGGCCTCATGATTGATGTCAGGGCTGCCATGATTCTGTGGCTGCCTATTTGCACGCTCACAGCAGTGCTCATGCTCAGCAAAGCAGGACTAATCACCGTCATCGCACGGCGTTTAGGCCTTGCCCACAAACAGGCGCTCATGGCGGGCATCGGCCTGTGCAGCGCTGGTGAGTTCTCCCTCGTGCTGCTTCAACAGACACGCTCTGCCGCTCTATGGTCCGATGACACTCAGCAGACGCTGCTCGTGGCCAGTGCGCTTTCCATGGGCCTGCTCCCGGCATTGCTCAAGTTCGGCATCCCACTTGGAGACTGGCTCGTGAAGAAGGGCTGGGGCCGTGGCAAGCCGTTAAAGTTCGACGCAGGCAGCCTGCGGCAGCGCGTGGCTGGACTCTCAGGTCACGCCATCATTTGCGGTCATGGACCCGTCGGTGAAAAACTCAACAACGCGCTGCTCGATGCCGGCGTGCAAACTCTCGTCGTGGAGCTGAATGTGGAGACGGCCCGCAGGCTCCAGCGCGAAGGCCAGACCGTGCTTTTCGCCGATGCATGCCACGAGGAAACGTGGGAGCTCACACGCCTCAAAAACGCCCGACTAGTCGCCCTCACCTTCCCCGACGCCACAGTCAATGCGCAGGCCTTGGGGCTGATCCGCGCCCTCCGACCCGATATTGCGGTCCTCGCACGGGCGCGCTTCAGTTCTGATGTCGAACGCCTCAAACGCCTCGGTGCCACGCAGGTGGTCAATGACGAGACGGAAGCCGCGAAATCCATCGTAGATCAGGCGGCGAAGCTGCAGGGAACTTGAGCAGCGAAGCTGCGAATCCTCCTTTTCCTTCTCATCCTCGAAACGCACGGCGGGCAAATTCCAAGGCGACGCGTGTTTTTATTCGTGGAGGGAGCATCGGCAGAATCCAGCCGTGAACGTGGGCACTTCAAAACAGCAGGGGAGCTGGACTGGCGGGGCTCTTTTCTACTGGCTGAAGCTCACGGATAAAGCCCTCTGCCCTGAGCTTGAGTACCTCTACGCTTCCATTTCCCAGCTCATTTTTTAATGGGTGTGTTTTTGACTTTCGCACGGCGCAAAATGCCGCGAGAAACGTATTTGCATTACCAGTCCCACACGATGGCGTGCGGGGATGGAAAAGGCGTCCATGAATGGTCTTGGGCGGCGTGCAGAACACCTTTAACAAGTTACCATTTAATGCACCACGTTGTATTCCTCCAAGACCTCGCAGTTGTCATGATCATCGCCGCAGTGGTCAGCCTGTTGTTTCGGTGCATGAAGCAGCCTGTCGTTCTTGGCTATATTCTGGCAGGGGTCATCATTGGTCCGCACACACCGCCGTTCCTGCTGATCAATGATGTGCATAACATCGAGACGCTGTCAGAGCTGGGGGTCATCTTTCTGATGTTTGCCCTGGGACTGGAGTTCAGCCTCAAGAAGCTCACGAAGGTGGGTGTCACAGCGCTGCTGGGCGCACTCTTTGAGATCCTTCTCATGACCTGGGCTGGCTACCAGATTGGCCGCGCATTCGGCTGGTCCACCATGGACAGCGTGTTTCTCGGCGCGATCCTTTCCATCTCCTCCACCACGATCATCATCAAGGCGCTGGAAGAGCTAGGAAAGACCAAGGAGCGCTTTGCCCAGATGATCTTCGGTATTCTCATCGTCGAGGACATCCTGGCCATCCTCATGATTGCCATGCTCTCAGGCTTCGCCACGACGGGATCCCTGGCCATCGGCGATGTGGCCGCAACGGTAGGAACGCTGGCCGCATTCCTCGGGGTGCTGCTCGTTGCTGGACTCATCGTGGTGCCGCGCCTGCTCAACTGGGTCGCCAAGTTTAAGAGCAACGAGGCGACCGTCGTCACGGTGATCGGCCTCTGCTTTGGTGTTTCACTGCTCGCAGTGAAGATGGGCTACAGCGTGGCGTTGGGAGCTTTCCTCATTGGTGCCATCATCGCCGAGGCCCGCCACATCGCCCATATCGAGACCTTGATGCATCCGGTGCGCGATCTCTTCAGCGCGGTGTTCTTCGTTTCCATCGGCCTGCTCATTGACCCCCATGTGATCATGGAACACATCGGCCCGGTGTTGATCATCACCCTCGTGGTCATCGCAGGAAAGGTGATCTCCTGCGGCTTCGGCACCTACGTGGCGGGGAATGACATGCGGACCTCCATGCGCGTCGGCATGGGACTGGCGCAGATCGGCGAATTTTCGTTCATCATCGCCGCCCTAGGCCTCTCTTTAAAGGTCACCAGCGAGTTTTTGTATCCCATCGTCGTCGCGGTTTCAGCTTTGACGACGCTCTCCACCCCGTATCTCATCAAAGGATCGGACGCAGCCGTACGAGGCCTGGAAAAAGTGATGCCCAAGGCGCTCACGCGAATTCTTGACGCCTACACCACCTGGGTGGGCAAGCTGGCAGGCTCCAGCGACAAGAAAACGCCCGGAATGTTTCTGCGCAAGTGGGGCTGGCAGATCGCGCTGAACCTGCTGCTCATCGCCGCCGTGTTTATCGGAGCCGTTTTCCTCAAGGACCGTGTGCAGCGCTGGTGGCCCGAGGCACCGGGCGGGATGGATGGCATCAATGGCATGCTCTGGCTTAGCGCCATGATCCTCAGCCTGCCGATGCTCATTGCCATCGTTCGCAAGTGGCAGGCCTTCGGCATGATGGTCAGCGAGATGAGTGTGAGCCATGCTGCCGCTGGCGAGCGCACCCAGGGGCTGCGTGGCATCGTGTCCTCAGTGATCTTTTTGGCCGGATGCGCCGGGCTGTTCCTATTTATGCTGGTGCTAAGCACGGCCGTACTGCCGTCGCGGAATCTGCTCATCGTCCTCGTGCTCGTGCTGGTGGCCATCGCCTTCCTGCTACGGCGCACCTTCATCAAGCTGCATACGAAGGCGCAGTTCGCGCTGCACGAGACGCTCAATGAGGCACCGCTCCCGCACCATGATGCGCATGCCCCTGCTCTGCCCTCCCTGCTGCGGGACGCCTCTTTGGTGACGATGACGGTGCCCGCGGGCTCTCCTGCCGTGGGGAAATTGCTCGCCGATCTCAAACTTCGCACGTTCAGTGGCGCCAGCATCGTCGGCATCGAGCGGCAGGGGGAGAGCATCATCAATCCCGGCGTCTCCGAAGAACTTCATGCAGAGGATTCACTCCTCCTGCTGGGCAGTGAGACGCAGATCGAAAAGGCGCGCGCGATGTTGATTCATGCCTAGTCGTGACATGAGGGGGCTTTGCATCAGGCGGAGAAATGGCTGCGCGATTCTGAGCCCCGCCCCGAGCAGCTTCGTTTGCGCAGGTCTCTGGGCTGTTTAGTCTTCGGACAAATGTCCCAACGCCTTTTCCTCCTCGACGGCTTCGCGCTGCTTTACCGCGCACACTTTGCCTTCATCAAAGCCCCCATACGCACCAGCGACGGCTTAAACACCTCTGCGCTGTACGGCTTTGCCAACACGCTGCTCGACATCCTGAAGAATCAGCAGCCCACGCATCTTGCCGTGGCCTTGGACACCTCCGCACCCACGCCGCGCCATGAGATGTTCCCTGCTTACAAGGCGCAACGCGAAGAGATGCCGGAGGACATCAGCATGGCCATCCCGCAGATCAAACGCCTGATGGAAGCCATGAACGTGCCCATCCTTGTGCGTGACGGCTACGAGGCCGACGACATCATCGGCATCATGGCCAAACGTGCCGAGAAGGAGGGTATAGAGACCTTCATGGTCACACCGGACAAAGACTTCGGCCAGCTCGTCTCCGAGCACGTCAAAATCTACAAACCGGGCCGCTCCGGCGCCGATGTGGAGATCCTCGGTGTGAAGGAAATCTGTGAACGCTGGGGCATCGAACGCCCGGAGCAGGTCATCGACATCCTCGCGCTCATGGGAGACGCGGTCGATAACATCCCGGGCGTGAAAGGCTTCGGCGAAAAAACCGCCACCGCACTCATCCAGCAGTTTGGCAGCGTCGAGAATCTCATCGCCAACACCGAGCAACTCAAGGGCAAGCAGCGGGAGAAACTCGAAGCCAGCAAGGAGGATGCGCTGCTCTCCAAGCAGCTCGCCACCATCTTCGTGGACGCGCCATATGATGCGCAGGTGGCAGATCTCGTCATCCAACCACACAACGATGAAGCGCTGAAGGCATTCTTCACCGAGTTCGAGTTCAACGCCCTCGGGCGCCGTGTTTACGGTGATGAGTTCAAGGCTGGTCGTGGGCGGAAAGCAGAACAGGCCGCCGGCCAGACGATTGAAACACCGGCTGCAGAGGATCTTTTTGCCGCGCCTGCCCCTGCGAAGCTCAGCAGCATCACCGACACGCCGCATGTATATCATCTCGCGCAGACGGCCGATGAGCGTCAGAAACTCATCGCACAGCTCACTGAGTTGAAGTCCTTCTGCTTCGACCTCGAAACCACCGGACTCGACCCACGCGACACGCAGATTGTCGGCATCGCGTTTTCATGGCAGGAGCATGAAGGATGGTTCGTTCATTTCCCCCGCGAGAAAGCCGAAGCCAAGGCAGTGCTGGAGGAGTTCCGTGCCCTTCTCATGCAGGAAGGCGTTGAGAAGATCGGTCACAATCTCAAGTTCGACCTCAGCGTGCTGCTCGCGCATGGCGTCGAAGTTCGCGGGCCGTATTTTGATTCCATGCTCGCGCACTCGCTCATCGATCCGGATCAGCGCCACGGCATGGATTACCTCGCGGAATCTTATCTGCACTATACACCCGTGCCCATCACTGAACTCATTGGCACGAAGAAGGACGATCTCTTCAGTCAGTCCACCATGGCCGATGTCGCAGCCGAAGATGCCCGCAAGGTGGCCGACTATGCCGCCGAAGATGCGGATGTGACGTGGCAGCTTGCCGCGAAAATGCGCTCCGAATTGAAGGAGCAGCAATACGTCTTCGACACAGTCGAGTGCCCCCTGCTGCCGGTGCTCACGAAGATGGAAAACTTCGGCGTAAAAATCGATGTGCAGGCACTGCGCGAATATGGCGTCGAACTCGACAGGAAAGCGGCCGAGTTACAAAAGCGCATTCAGGAAAACGCGGGCGGACCGTTCAACCTGAACAGCCCTAAACAGTTGGGAGAAGTGCTGTTTGACCGCCTCAAGCTCAGCGAGAAACCGAAGAAGACCGCCACCGGCCAGTATCAGACGAACGAGCAGGTGCTGCAGTCTCTCATGGGCCTGCATCCGATCATTCAGGACATCCTCGACTACCGCGAGGTCACCAAGCTGAACAACACCTATGTCGAAGCTTTGCCGCATGCCGTTTCACGCGTCACTGGCCGCATTCACACCACGTTTCATCAGCTCATGGCCGCCACTGGGCGCATGGCGAGCAGTAACCCGAACCTGCAAAACATCCCCATCCGCTCCGACCTTGGCCGCGAGATCCGCAAGGCCTTCGTCCCCGGCGAGGAAGGCTGGGTGCTGATGAGCGCCGACTACTCGCAGATCGAGCTCCGTGTCATGGCCGCGCTCAGCGGCGACAAGGCCATGATCGAAGCCTTTGCCAACGGTCTCGACATTCATCAGGCCACTGCTGCCCGAGTCTATGGCGTAGAACTCGATGGTGTGCTTCCCGAAATGCGCCGCACCGCCAAGATGGTCAACTTTGGCATTATCTATGGCATCTCCGCCTTCGGTCTGAGCCAACGTCTTGGCATTCCGCGCGGCGAGGCCGCCACCATCATTGAAAACTACTTCAAGCAGTTCCCCGGCGTGAAGCTCTTCATGGAGCAGATCATCATTGATGCCAAGGATCATGGGTACGTCAAAACTCTCACGGGTCGCCGTCGCACTATCCGCGACATCACCAGTGGCAACGCCACCGTCCGCGGTGCTGCCGAACGTGTCGCCATGAATACTCCCATCCAGGGCACTGCAGCCGACATGATCAAACTCGCGATGATCCACGTCGATGCCGCACTGACGAAAGCGGGCCTGCAAACCCGCATGCTGCTCCAGGTTCACGATGAATTGCTCTTCGAAATACCTCAAGGCGAAGTCGAACAGGCGCGAACGATCATCCTTGATGCGATGAAAAATGCGCTACCGCTCGAAGGTGTGCCTGTGGAGGTCGAAGCAGGCACGGGATTGAACTGGCTGCAGGCGCATTAACTCCTATAATTTCTACCCGCAATGAAAGCGGCATCCTCTCGCCAGATCTCTTGTCCCAAGTGTCAAAGTGACAAGATCATAGCCCATGGTAAACGGTATGCCCTTTATCCATCCGGCTGTCTCATCATTTTCGCTCTTCCACTCGCCTGGGTCCATCGTGAATCTGCGCCCTATGATTATGAGTGTCGCGACTGCGGCCAGCGCTTCTCGAAGCGCACTCCCAGCGCCAAGATCGCCTATGCCGGTCTATGGCTTTCAGGTGGCGTGATCATCTGGTGGATCTTGAGGATAATCCTGTCCTAGTCCCCGCTCTTCGGATCAAAGGCATCCCGCAGACCGTCGCCGAGGAAGTTGAGGGCGAGGAGGCTGGCGGACATGAGGAGGGCGGGGAAAACGAGCAGCCACCATTTGCTTTCGAGCGGGTTGATGACCTGAGCGCCGTCCTTGAGCAGCGAGCCCCAGCTTGCGGCGGGGTCTTCGATGCCGAGACCGAGGAAACTCAGGAAGGATTCATCGAGGATGACGGCGGGAATGGTGAGCGTGAGGTAGGTGAGGATGATGGTGCTCAGATTTGGCAGCAGATGACGGCGCAGCACGCCCCATGAGCTCTGGCCCATCGCGCGAGAGGCGGTGACGAAGGTCATCTCCCGCAGCACGAGCACCTGGCCACGCACGATGCGCGCCATGGTGAGCCATTCGACGAGCCCGAGTGAAACGATCATCACCAGCACCTTCGAGTAGGCTTTCACATCGCTGATTGTTTTAGCCAAGTCCGCCCAGTTGCGCGCCTGTGCGGCGAGACGCCAGCCATCGATCCACTCCTTCACGTAATCATCGAGCGCGGCGATGAGGATCATGATGAACAAAATACGCGGCACAGACTGTAGAACTTCGACGGTACGCATCATCACTCCATCGATCCGCCCGCCTACGTAGCCGCTGATCATGCCGTAGAGCGTGCCAATGACGAGGCTGATCAGCGCACCGACCAATCCAACCCCGAGCGACACACGAGCGCCGGACAGCAGGCGGTAGAGCATGTCCTGTCCGTTTACATCCGTCCCCAGAAAATGTGCAGCCGAGGGCGGCACAAACGAATTGCTGCTGGTGAGTTTCAGATCTTCAGGAAGCAGCATTGGCACGACGATGGCGACGAGCGACAACACCACGAGAAAGCCGAGTGCGATGAGCGCCGCGCGGTTGCGCTGCAAGACTTGCCAGCCATCCGGCCGTGCGATGGATGCTTGGGCGGCGGCTTCAGGCATAGAGTTTGATGCGTTTGTCCAGCAAGGTGTACATCACGTCTACGAACAGGTTGAAGAGCACGAGCAGCACGCAGTAAACGATGACGGCACCGCAGAGAACAAACACATCACGGTTCTGAATCGAGTTCACGAAGATCATGCCCGCTCCGGAGATGTTGAAGACGCTTTCGACGATCATCGACCCAGTGAGCAGATGCGCCGCCAGCGGCCCGAGAAACGTGATGACGGGCAGGATGGCCACTTTGACCGCGTGTCTGGCAACAGCCTGCGTTTCGGTGAGTCCTTTGGCCCGGGCGGTGCGCAGGAAATCGCTCTTCAGCACATCCAGCAGGCTGTTGCGCATCAAGCGGGCGACATAGGCGATGTAGGGTGCGGCGAGGCAGAGCGCTGGCAGGATCATCTGCGACACCGTGCCCCAGCCGCCGACCGGCAACCAGCCGAGCCACAGCGCGAAGATGGCGATCAAAAACGGCCCGCTGATGAAAGATGGAATCGAAATGGATAATAGTGCACCAAACATGGCAGAGCGATCGATCCAGGTGTCCTTCTTCATCGCCGCGAGGCTGCCAAGGAAAACACCTGCACAACTCGCGATGACAAATGCCAGCGCTCCCAGCACAAATGAGTTGGGCAATTTTTGCTGCAACAACTCGGAGACACGCCAGTCCCGATATTTGGTGGACACACCCAGATCCAACTGGGCAATGGCTGAGATGTAAGCGAAGTACTGCTGGGAAACAGTACCATCGAGATGATAGCGGGCGAGCTTCGCTTTCATCACCTGATCACTCACCACTTTGTCCGTGTCAAAGGGGCCGCCGGGCGTGATCCGTGCGAGCACGAACGTGATCGAGATCACGCAGAAGATCACGATCACGCTGCTGAAGGCGCGGCGAAGGAAAAATGGAAGCATTGCGGAAATGTCGAATGCCGAAGGCGGAATGTCGAATGCTCAATCAACCAGCCACCATGCAAAGCTGCCGCTGGGAAGGGGCAAAACCCTGGCTTCGCCACGGAGCTGCATCTCACCATGCTCCACTTTGCCGCCATTGCGGCCAAACTGCTGCTTGAGGAGGTGATGAAGCGAGATGGGGGTCAGCTCTGGCGTGTGGCAGGAAAGCAGCACGCCGAGGGGCTGGGGAGACATGAGTTTGCCGAGCAAGGAGAGCAGTGGTGGCAGGTCGTTTTCGATTTTGAAGACCTCGCCCTTGGCACCGCGGCCATAGCTCGGCGGATCAAGAATGAGCAGATCGTACTGGCGGTCGCGGCGCAGTTCACGCTCCAGGAATTTGGTCACGTCATCCACGATCCAGCGCACGGGCTTTTCTTCGAGGCCATTGAGCGCCGCATTCTTGCGCGCCCAATCGACCATGCCCTTGGAGGCATCCACATGACACACTTCCGCGCCAGCGAGTGCCGCTGCCAGCGTGCTGCCGCCGGAGTAGGCGAAGAGATTCAATACCCGCGCAGGGCGGTTGTGCCGCTTGGCATATTCCGTGCAGACTTCGCGGATGCGCCGCCATTGGTCGCGCTGTTCGGGAAAAATGCCGAGGTGACCGAAATCGGTCGAGCTGAGCTGGAACTTGGTGCCATCGACCTCAATGCTCCATGTCTCGGGGAGATTGTCACGGCCGCGCCATTGATTGCCACCGTCGCGGAAGAAAGTGGCGGTGACTTTCTGCCAGTCGGCCTTGGGAAGTGTCTGCTGCCAGACGGCCTGCGCGCAAGGTCGTGAGAGCACGACGCTGCCAAAGCGCTCCAGTTTTTGAAATGAGCCGCTGTCGAGGAGTTCGTAACCGTTTGAATCAGCCATGGGAAAATTTAATCGGCCTCAGGCCGTGGATCGCGCGAAAGCAGGTCGCGCATGCCTTCTTTGGGGGATTTGCCTTGGTACAGCACGGCGTTGATTTCGTCGAGCAAGGGCATGCGCACGCTGCGGGCCTGGGCGGCTCTGTGCAGGCTGGCGGTGTTCGGCACTCCTTCAGCGACCATGCGGGTGCTGGCGATGATCTCATCCAGCGGGCGGCCCTGGCCGAGCATGGTGCCGACACGGTGGTTGCGGCTGTGCTCTGAGTAGCAGGTGCCCATGAGATCTCCCACACCGCTGAGGCCATAAAAAGTTTCCACCTTGCCACCTTCGGCCACGCCTAGGCGCACCATTTCTGCCAGTGCACGTGTGACGAGCGCGGCGAGGGTGTTGTCGCCAAGTTTCAAGCCATGGGCAATGCCGGAGGCGATGGCGTAGGGGTTCTTCATGGCTCCGGCCCATTCAGCCCCAATGATGTCGTCGGTGGTGTAGGTGCGGAAGAAGGGCAGCGTGAAGCAGGACTGCACCGCCTTGGCGATTTCATCATCCGCGCAGGCGACGACGGCGGCGGTGGCAAGGCGGCGGGCGACTTCCTCGGCGTGATTGGGGCCGGTCAGGACGGCCAGCGGGACGCCGGGGATGGATTCGCCAATCATCTGAGTCATACGACGGCCGGTTTCGAGCTCGATGCCCTTGGAGCAGGAGACCAGGACGCGCGCCTTGGAAGCAGCTCCGCAATTTGCCATGAGCTCGGCGGTGCTTCGCATGGCCTTGGATGGCACGACGAAGACGAGCATGTCCGAAGGCTGCAAGGCGGCAGGATCGGCGGTAACGGTGATCTCGGGCGAGAGTTCCAGATCAGGCAGGTAGCGGATATTGCGGCGGGTGTCGCGGATCTGCGCCATGAGTTCGGTATCGCGTCCCCAGAACTGCACGTTCAGGCCACGCAGAGACAACAGTGAGGCAAGTGCGGTGCCCCAGCTACCGGCACCAATGACTGTGGCGGACTGAATCATGGCTGCGGCTTCTTTTTGGTGAAGGCCTTGCTCTCCGTGCCTGCAATCAAGCGCTGGATGTTTGAACGGTGCCGGATGAAGGCGAGAATCATCACCACGATGCCAAAGCCGAGCAGAACGTAGTCCCACTGGCCCCCACGCCACATCTGGATGGCCATGGCGGTAGGCACGCCGACGGCAGCTGCCAATGAACCGAGAGAGACATAACGAAAGGCAAAGAGGAAGGTGAGAAAGCCGATCCACCCGCCGATCATTCCGGCAAGAGAGATTCCCAACAGAACGCCACCCGTTGTTGCGATGCCTTTGCCTCCTTTGAAGCCGAGCCAGAAAGTGAACATGTGGCCGATCACGGCGGCGAAACCGGCCAGCACTTTTCCAAGTGAGATCATTTCAGGAGCCGCGCTCGTGTGGGCGATCCAGCCTGCTGCCAGCCAGACGGGCAGCCAGCCTTTGAGCATGTCGAGAAGGAACACCGGAATGCCAATCCCCTTCCCCAGTACGCGGATGGCATTGGTGGCGCCGATATTGCCGCTTCCGTGCTGGCGGATGTCGATGCCTTTCAAGCGACCAGCGAGATAGCCGAACGGCACTGAGCCGCAAAGATAGCCGCAGGCGATGCTGAGGAGAGTGGCGGTGGTTGTGGTCATGGCGTGAGCAGGCTCCTAGTAGCCGAATTCAGCATGCTCTGGCAAGCATTTCATCAGGCCGAAAGCGCCTGAGGTCATTTCGCCCCGTACTTTTCTTTCAGATACTGCACGGTTTCATCCGCCGTATCGGCCTGGATCATCACCAAATCTCCCGGCTGCGCGGAATCGAGAGCCAGATCGACCGCCTTCAGGTGGCCGAGAATGGACTCGACACGCCGGGTGCGCGGAGCGTTTTCCAGACCGGCGGCGAGGAGTTGCATGATCTCGCCCGATTCACGACCGCGCACATAGTCACCTTCGTAGAGCCAGGCTTCATCAAATTCCGTCCCAAGCATGCGCCCCTGCTCAATGATATCGCTGTCACGGCGGTCTCCAGCGGAACTGTAAACGACAATGCGGCGCGGATTGCTGAACTGGCGCAGGCCGTCGAGCAAGGCGCGGAGGGCATCCACATTGTGGCCGTAATCGACGATGACGGTGATGCCTTTCAGATCGAGCACGTTGAAGCGACCGGCATTTTGTTCGAGGCTTGGGACAAAGCTGCGCGTGCCTTGGCGAATGAGGTCGTCGTCAATGCCGAGAGCCCATGCTGCAGCCACGGCGGCGAGGGTGTTTTCGATCTGAAAGCCGATGCGCCCGCCATGGGTGAGAGGGATTTCGCTCAGCGAGATGAAAACATCTTCATTCGGACCCGTGGCGCGAATGATGTTCCCTTCGCGCACGTAGATGGCGCGCTCGCCCTGAATGCGATGGCGGACGATGACGGCGTTTTCGGCATCGAGGGCGAAGAAGATCGTCTTGCGCGGATAGGTTTCCGCCATTTTCACGACGAGAGGATCAGCGGCATTCAACACAGCGCTGCCCTCAGCAGAGACGGCGGCGACGATGCACTGCTTCACCTCGGCAAGCTGCTCAGGTGTGTCGATATCGTTGATGCCAAGGTGGTCACCGGCGCCGATGTTGGTGACGACGGCGACATCGCAATGGTCAAAGGCCAACCCTTCGCGCAAAATGCCGCCACGGGCGGTTTCAAGAACGGCGGCGTCACACAGCGGGTAGGACAGGATGCTGCGGGCGCTCTTAGGGCCGCTACAGTCGCCACTGTCGATCATGCGCGTACCGACAAAAACACCGTCTGTGCTCGTCATGCCCACGCGCCATTTGTTTTGAGTCAGCAGATGCGCAATGAACCGTGTCGTGGTGGTTTTGCCGTTCACGCCTGTCACGGCGACGATGGGGATGCGGCCACGGCACTCGGGAGCAAACATGGTGTCGATCACTGCGTTGCCGACAGGACGAGGCTCACCCTCTGAAGGATACAGGTGCATGCGCAGTCCCGGGCGTGCATTGAGCTCAATGATGACGCCGTTACATGCACTCAGGGGCTGCGTGATGTCGGGTGCGATCATGTCGAGACCGCAGATGTCGAGGCCAACCATCTGAGCAGCTTCGACGGCTGCTGCGCAGATCGTGGGATGAACCTCGGCGGTGCAGTCGACGGCTGTGCCACCGGTGCTGAGGTTCGCGTTGCGGCGGATGAGGATCGTCCGGTCTTTTTCAGGAATTGATTCAGGTGTGAGTCCCTGCTCGGCGAGCACGCCGATGGCGACGGCGTCAATGCGAATGCGGCTCAGGGCGGCGGCGTGGTCAGCGGCACGGCGTGGATCGCGGTTCTTTTCGGCAATGAGTTCCTGTATGGTATGCTCACCATCGCCGATGACATGCGCGGGATAACGGCGTGAGACGGCAACGAGTTCACGTCCGATCACAAGCACACGGTAATCCTCCCCCTCGGCAAACTGCTCCACAATGACCGACCGGCTTTCCTCCCGGGCGGCGGCATAGGCGGTGAAGACCTGCTCACGGGTGTACAAGTTTAAAGCGACCCCACGGCCCTGATTGCCGTCCAAAGGTTTCACGACAACCGGCAGGCCGATCTCGTTGGCGGCGGCCCAGGCATCGTCTGCATTCTTTACAGGGCGGCCCTGTGGAACTGGCAGACCGATTTCATTGAGCATTCGCAGGGTGAAGTCTTTGTCTTGCACGATGTCTTCAGAAATCGCACTGGTCTGGCTGGTGGCGGCGGCCAGAATTTTCCTCTGCTTCGAGCCCCAGCCAAGCTGAACAAGGCTGCCTTCAGTGAGGCGGTGGACAGGGATGCCACGAAGGCGCGCAGCATCCACCATGGCACGGGTGCTCGGACCGAGGCAGACACTTTGGGCGAGTTCGCTCAATTCGGTAATGGCCGCATTTACGTCCATGGTCTGGCCGAAGAGCGCGGCGTCGATCAAACGCCGGGCGAGTTCGAAAGCTGCACGAGCGACGGTTTCATCATCAAACTGGGTGATAATGCGATACGTCAGCGGCTGCGAAGTGGGCATCACCTTGCCAAAGATCACCTGAAGGTCAGAGCGGCTTTGCAGATGCAGCGTGATGGACTGCAGCAGGGCGGCCAAGTCCTCCGCCTGAGGTGTGACGGAGGTTTCGCTGAGCTGAGGCTCCAGTGTTGGCAGCCAGGAGAGCAGCCAAGAACGCCAGTTCGTGATGTAGTCCGTTAGCTCGGGAAACTCCATCCTGCATTCCAGAACGGTCTCACGGGCCCAGAGATTCGGGCCGCGCAGCGCAAGGATTTTGCGAACGATGGAGGAACGGAGTTCGCAGGATGGAGCGGGGAGGGACAAGCAGGAGATGGAACGCGCGGAATTGTCCACAGACCTGCAGGAGGTCAAGGGAAACATCGGCCTGAAATGAGATAGCCGTATCATTCCTGCACTCAGAGTTGGGGAAATCACCGACCCGGTTTGACAAGCTCAGGTAACATTGGACTATCGGCGGCTTTCACGACCTGTCTTCACTTTGCCGCGTTCCCTCATCCAAGACCTTCCCGACCTTCTGCTCCAGCATGCCGAATCCAAACTGGCATCCGGTGAGCGCATGGTCGCCCGTTTGATGACGGATTTGGACGCTGGTTTGCATTTCCGGCATGGACTGATCGTGCTGACCAACACGCGACTGCTGAATTTTGAGGCTGCGGGAACCGGTCAGCCGAGCTTCCTCGCTTGGAGGCTGGGAGATCTGCAGGAATTCAAACTGGAAGAAATGGGTGCGACCATTGCGCTGCAGCTCATGGGAAACGACACCCTCCTCGGACAGTGGCGGGTGACTTCCGGCTCTCTGCGTCAGGCAGAGGCCTTTATTGCACGGTTCCGGGAGCAGCGCCGGATCCTCAGCGGTGAGGACACCGGTGCGGTAGCCCGCGACAATGAGATTGAGGAGGATGAAGAGGAAGTCTTCGCCGCTGAGGATGCCGAAGGATACATTCCCCCGGGGAAGCCACTGCTACGCCTGATCAGCTTTGCCCGGCCCTGGTACCGGCTGCTTTTTCTCGGGCTGGTGCTCACCATGGCGAGCACCGGGGCGCAGATGATCGCCCCCTGGCTCACCATGTCGCTGGTGGATGACGTGCTGATCCCACTGCAAAGCCAGACCGAGCGGGTACATGTGCATAAGGTCTATGTGTTCATCTCCGAACTGGCGCTTGCCGCCGTTTTGACTTGGGCGCTGAACTGGGGGAAAACCTTCGTGGTGGCGCGCATTGCCGAGCATGTGACCAGCCGCATGCGGCGGGAGACCTTTGAGCATCTGCAGCGGCTTTCCCTCACCTACTTCAACCGCAAGCGCACCGGCGATCTCATCTCACGCATTGGTTCAGACACGGAGCATCTGTCCCTGTTCATCTCGGTGAACTTCATCGACTTCTTCTGTGACGTGCTGCAGTTCATTTTTACAGCGGTCATTTTGTTCAGCATCAACCCGCTCCTGGCGGTGGCCGCGCTGGGACCGGTGCCCATCGTCGCCTGGCTGGTGCAGCGCGTGCGCGAGCATCTGCGCGGTGGGTTTGCCGCCGCCAGCCGTGCGGGCAGCCAGCTCACCAGCGTGCTGGCGGACACCATCCCCGGCGTGCGCGTGGTCAAGGCTTTCGCGCAGGAGAAGCGTGAGATCGAGCGCTTCCGCGTGGCGGACAAGCATATCTTCGACACCAATGATCGTGTGAACAAGACCTGGTCGTTCTTCACACCGATGATCAAACTGCTGACGGATCTTGGCCTGCTGATCGTGTGGGCGGTCGGAGCCTGGAGCGTGGCGCATGACAGCATCACAGTGGGGGTGCTGACCGGCTTTGTGCTTTACATCAGCAGCTTCTACGAACGCATGGACTCGATGAGCCGCTTCACCGCCTCCATGCAGCGGGCAGCCGCCAGCGCACACCGCGTTTTTGACGTGCTTGATGTGAAGCCGGACGTGCCCATGCAGCGCAATGCGGTCAAAGTAGGCCGTCTGCGTGGCGAGATTGAGTTTCGTGATGTGAAGTTCCGCTATGGGTCACGTGAAATCATTCGCGGCATCAGCTTGAAAATCGCGCCGGGAGAAATGGTGGGTTTTGTGGGGCCGAGTGGCGCAGGCAAAACGACGCTGGTGAATCTGGCCTGCCGCTTCTTCGAGGTGAGCGAAGGCGCGGTGCTGGTGGATGGCTTCAATCTGAGTGACGTCGATGTGATGGACTACCGCAGAAATCTCGGACTCGTGCTGCAGGAACCGTATCTCTTTTATGGCACGATCGCGGAGAACATCTCCTATGGGAAACCGGAGGCGACACGGGCTGAGATCGTCGCTGCGGCGCGCGCGGCGCGTGCGCATGATTTCATCCTGCGGCTGCCGGATGCTTATGACTCCATGGTCGGCGAGCGTGGTCAGCAGCTTTCCGGTGGTGAGCGCCAGCGCATCAGCATCGCGCGTGCACTGTTGGTCGATCCAGCTATTTTGATTCTGGATGAAGCCACGTCTTCCGTGGACACCGAAACGGAGCGTGAAATCCAGGCGGCGCTGGATCACCTCGTCAAAGGCCGCACCACCATCGCCATCGCACATCGACTGGGCACCTTGCGCAAAGCCAACCGCCTGGTGGTGATCGAAGAAGGCCTCATCAAGGAAATCGGATCGCATGAGCAACTGCTGGAACACAGCGGCACCTATGCGCGCCTGCATCAGGCCATGCTGGAGGTGGCACACGCATGAGCACTCCACAGCCACAGAACATTGAATTTGCCAAGGACGACCAGGGCCGCCTGGTACTCATGGATCAAGACGGCGTGCGGCATGTGAATGTACGTCCCGCCAAACTCTTTCCGCTGACCGAAAAAGACCACTGGATCTCCATCCAGTCCGAAGGTGCGCGTGAAATTCTCTGCATCGAGGATCCGCAAAGCCTGCAAGAGCCTTCGCGCAGCCTGCTGCTCAACGCGCTGGCCCGGCGTGACTTTGTGCCCATCATTCAGGTGATTCATCGCATCGTGCGTCTGGCTGACGGGCATGAATGGCATGTCACTACGGATCGTGGTAACACCAGCTTTGAAGTGGAGACGGATGAAAGCATCCAACCACTCGGCCGTGGACGTCTCGTCATAGTTGATCGCCGCAACACGCGCTATCTTATTCCCAACGTCGCCAGCCTGGACCGCGTCAGCAAACGGAAGCTGGAGCACTACTACTGACCTTGAACTCCGTTCACACCCCGCCCGTCACGGCTCCACGTATCGGTTCGCTCGATGTCTATCGTGGCATCGTGATGTTCCTGCTCGGTCTGCGCCTGCTGGAGTTCGACGAAGTGTCCAAACACTTTCCAGACAGCGCCGTCTGGCAGTTTCTTGGCCATCACTCCTCGCACATTCCATGGGTGGGCTGTTCGCTGAATGACCTGATCCACCCGTCGTTTGCCTTTTTGACCGGGGCGTCGATCGTTTTCTCCGTTTCGTCACGTTCGAGAAAAGGCCAGTCGCAGTGGCATATGACCCTGCATGCGCTGTGGCGGTCAGTGGCGCTGATATTCCTCGGGATTTTCCTGCGCAGTGTGGATCGTGATGCGACCCACTGGACCTTCGATGAAACCCTGACTCAGACCGGCCTCGGCTACATGGCAGCGTTTGCTTTGGCGTACTGCGGTACCCGCACACGCTGGATCTGGTTTACCATCGTCCTGACGGCATCGTGGTTGTTCTATGTGTGCTTTCCGATCATGCCGCCGCATGGCAATCCCATGGACTTCAACACTCCGGAAGGCTGGCAGCATGATTTCACCGGCTTTTACGCCCACTGGAATCACAACCGCAACGCGGGCTGGAGCTTTGACCGCTGGCTGCTCAATGAGTTTCCGCGAGAGCGCCCCTATGTGGGCTATCTCGGTGGCTACACCACGCTGAACTTCGTCCCCACCATTGCCACCATGATTCTCGGATTGATGGCAGGCACCTGGATCAAGCGGAGCGACCAGCCGGCCAGACAGCTCATGATCGCGAGTGTGGCATGCCTCGCCTTCAGTTTTGCGCTGCACTTCGGCGGCATCTGCCCCATCGTGAAACGGTTATGGACCCCTGCCTGGGTGTTCTTTAGCGGCGGCTGCTGCCTGCTGATTTTGGCGGCGCTGTATCAGATCATCGACGTCAGGCAATGGCGGCGCTGGTCCTTCCCCTTTCTGGTCATCGGCGTGAACTCGCTCGCCATCTATGTGATGCGACACACTCTGGACATCTGGTTTTCGGAGACACTCCAGAAGCACTTCGGCACACGCGTGTTCCAGATATTCGGCGCTGAACTGCAGCCGGTCATGATCGGGGCCTGCACCTTCTTCATTTTCTGGCTGGTCCTGCTGTGGATGTACCGCCGCAAAATTTACATCCGGCTATGATGCCGTAAGCGCACGGATCAAGTCACTTTGCGGGGCCAGCACAAACTTCGGTGCCTCCCGCGTGGCGTCCATGCAGCCGCCCTCGGCATAGATGCCCTGGGCATCGCGCAGGCGGTGCATGGGTTCAAAAATACGTGCAGTGTGCTCTGGAGATGCCAGGGTCTGAGCCACGAGTTGCTCTACCTTGGTTTCATCCATTTGCAGCTCACCTTGCTCATTCATGCATGCACCATCACGCCAATGATTTATCTCCAGGCACTTGCAGAGCAGGTTGAAGGGGTGATCACGTTTCCAAAAAATGGCAAACATCCCGCCGCCCAGATAGAACACCCAGGAGCCTTCAAAGCCGGGGACATCCGACGAACTGGGATCGCGATTGAGAAACCAAGCACGGTCTCCGGGCACATAGAAATGCCAGCATCCATCTTCAACCATGCGCCGGATTAAGTGTCGCGACGAAGAACAGGCATGAATTGAAGTCGTGTTCGGTTTGCAGTTCCGCTGCCGATAGAACACGTAAGTTTGACTTCAGTTCCTTCCCGAAATACGATTTCAACCGTAACTGCTCAATCCCTCGATCATCGTCTGGTCCGCCAGTCCAAAGGCCCATGCGGCACCCACGGCAGCAAGGACGTTATGTACGTTGAAGCTAAAATGACCGCTGAGCGGCATGGTCACCTCACTCAGCGCGCACAAGCGGCGTTCCTTGTCACCTTCGGTCAGAAAAACCGCAGCGTCTCGCACGAAGATTGCGCGCCCACCTTTGGCCCGATGGGCGATGACCACCGGATTTTCCGCCTCGTGCGAAAAGAACAGCACGCTGCACTGGCAGTGATCCGACTCGGCCATGCCTGCCACGAAAACATCATCGGCATTGAGGACGGCGGTGCCTTCCGGCATAACGACATCCACCACGCAGCGCTTTACCTTGGTCATCTGCTCCAGGGTGTCTATGTAGCCGAGCCCCAGATGCTCGGTGCCGACATTGAGCACTACACCGATCTGGCACTGGTCATAGCCGAGGCCCTCGAGGAGAATCGATTCAGCGCTGCTCTCGCAGATGGCAATCTCCGTCCAAGGATGCAGCAGCACTCCGTGTGTACCGCTGGTGCGGTCACCTGTCTTCGTGGAGGCACAGCGCTCGCCAAACTGCAGTCCACCGCTATGGCACACACCGAGAAATTTCCCAGTGGCTTTCATCAAATGCGCCAGCAGCCGGGTGGTGGTGGTCTTGCCATGGGTGCCAGTGATGCCGATCACAGGGATGCGACCGTTTTTTCCGGTTGGGAACATCATGTTGATGATCGCTTCACCCACCGGCCGCACCTCACCCGTCGCGGGCCGCAGGTGCATGATGAGCCCGGGGCTGGCATTCAGTTCCACGACTGCGCCGCCCTGGTCTTCGAGGGGTTTGCTGATGTCAGTGCACACCACATCCACACCGCAAATGTCCAGCCCCGCCACCTGTGCGGCGATGGTGACGTGTTCACGGTTGCGTGGATGCACCAGACCGGTGACTTCGGTGGACCAGTTGGCAAACCGTGAGATCAGCACCCGCTCGCCATCGTTGGGAATCGAATCCGGCTGGTAATCCTGCTTCTCAAGTTCCGAGAGAATCGCCGGATCCCA
>DLGZ01000054.1:292212-312462 GCA_002482965.1 Verrucomicrobiaceae bacterium UBA7681
TTGCCCGTGATGACTGCATGATCACCACGGCTTGCCGCGATCAGCTGCCCGCCAACGACCAGCAGACGATGGTCGTTGCCTGGAATGAAGCGCTCCACCATGACTCCGTCGCCTTCAGTCGAGGCGGTTTGAAATGCGCTCTCCACCTGCTCACGCGTGGTGAGGTTGATAAAAACGCCGCGCCCATGGTTCGCATCCTGCGGCTTCACCACCACGGGAGTACCGATGTCCTCCGCCGCCTCCCAGGCGTCATCAGGATTGGCAACAACACGTCCCTCAGGCACGGGCACCCCAGCTTTGCTTAATAGAGTGCGCGTCAGATCCTTGTCTTGCACGATGTGCTCTGCGATGGCTCCGGTGCGATCGGTTTCCGCCGTCCAGATGCGGCGCTGGTTTACGCCCTGCCCGAACTGGACCAGACTACGGCCCTCCCGCAGCCGCCGCCATGGGATGCCGCGCGCTTCAGCGGCGGCGATGATGGCACTCGTGCTGGGCCCCAATGCATTGCGGTCCACCACACGCGTCATGCGCGCCACGGCGTCAGCGATGTCGTATTCCTTGCCGGCATATCCAGCCAGGAGGATCTCGCGCGCCTCACGCATGCAGGCTTCAGCCACGATCTCATCCAGATACTCGATGACCACCTTGTAAAGGCCCTCCACACAGGTCTCCCGCGCCTTGCCAAAGCCGACAGCATGTCCGGCCAGGGTCTGGAGTTCCAGGGTCACATGCTCGAGGATGTGTCCCGGCCAGGTGCCGGTGTCGAGGCGCTGGAAAAAGCCCCCGCGCTCGCCAATGCTGCAACGGTGCTCGATCATGCCGGGGAACCACGCCTTGAGCTGATCGGCAAAACCGGGCACGATGTCAGATGAGGTGTCTTTGAGTCCGCCCAAATCCACCCAGGCTTCCAGCACGGGATCGTTGGTCCAGATGTTGGGGCCGCGGAGAAAGTGGATTTCACGAATGTCGAGATCGGTCATGGAGCGCCGATGTTACTTATGACTCCACGGGTGGCAAGAACTCGCCGCTGGCAGTTCACGGTTTTGGTTTGTGCCGGATGGGCGACACATAGCCCTTGCCTTCGTCGTCAGAACGCTTTGAATCGCAAGTCATGCCGATCCCCCTCGAAGACCTGTTTAATGATGTAATCGCCAAGTCCATGCGTGGACTTGGCATCAGCGATGCCGCCCTTGCCGACCTGTCCGGCACCAGTGTCGGAGACATCGCCGACGCCAAGAGCGGCAAGGTTGATGACCGCGTGCTGCGCAAAATCGCACCCCACCTGCAACTTGACGGCCTGTCGCTGGTGGCCATGGCGCACGATGAATGGCGCCCGCTGCCCGTCAACACACCCGGTCTGGAACAATTCAACACCCCGTACCACGACATGACGGTGAACGCCTATCTCGTGTGGGATGCAGAAACGAAAAACGCCATCGCTTTCGACACCGGGGCCGATGCCAGCCCCATGATCGACTTCATCCAGAAGAAGGGGCTCAATCTCAGCCTCATCTTCCTCACGCACACTCATGGCGATCACATCCAGGATCTCACCAAATTGTCCGCTGATGGCGCCGTCACCACCTTTGTGAATGAAAAGGAATCCTGCCCCGGTGCGAAAACTTTCAAGCTCAGCGACACTGAGGCATGGGAATCCGGTGGCCTGCGCATCGAGGCACGCAGCACCTGGGGCCACTCAAAAGGCGGCATCACCTATCTTGTCAGCGGTTTGAAGCACCCCATCGCCATCGTGGGAGACGCCCTCTTTGCCTCCAGCATGGGCGGCGGCATGGTTTCGTACGCCGATGCCCTTGCCACCAACCGGAAGGAAATCTTCACCCTGCCAGACAACACAGTGATCTGCCCAGGCCACGGCCCTATGACGACCGTTGGTGAAGAAAAAGCCCACAATCCGTTTTATCCCGAGTTCAACTAAATCCCAACCATCTCAACCCATCATGTCTCAAACCGTTGCTTTCGTCGGAGTCGGCAAAATGGGGGCCAACATGGCCCGCCGCCTCAAAGATTGTGGTTATAATGTCACAGCTGTGCTCGATGTGAACACACAAGCCGCCACCGACCTGGCCACTGAACTCGGCTGCACCGCCTGCACCCGACTGGCCGACGTCACCGCCGTCGCCGATGTCATTTTCACCGTCGTCACCAACGATGCGGCGATGCGCGGCATCTTCTTTGGCAGCGGCGACAACCTGCTCACGAACGCGAGCGGCAAGGTCTTCGTCAACTGCGCCACGCTGTCTCCAGCGATCCACCGTGAAGTGTATGCTGCCGCTGCTGCAGTCGGCGCTCACAGCCTTGAAGCCTGCATGGCCTCTTCCATCAGTCATGCACGCGAGGGTAAACTCTACCTGATGCTGGCTGGTGACGAAGCCACCTACCAACGTGTGCAGACCATGATCGAGCAAATGAGCATGAACCTCCGTTTCATCGGAGGTCCGGGCAGTGCTGCGGAAGTCAAAGCGCTCGTCAACATGGTCATGAACATCAACACCGCCGGTCTCGCCGAAGGTTTAGGTCTCGCCGCCGCTCTCGGTCACGATCTGAACATGATTCGTGAGGTCTTCAGCCAAACCGGGGCCAATTCACGCGTGCTGGAAACCGACAGCGCAGACATGGTGGCCCGTGAGCACGACTGCTGGTTCTCCGCCGAGCACGCTGCCAAGGACAGCGGCATCGCCGCCGATGTGGCGAAAAACGTTGGCCTGCATCTGCCGCTCAATGATGCCACCAAAGCACAGTATGAGAAGATGGTCTCACTGGGCCTCGGCGAACTCGATAAATCGGGAATCGCGGAGCTGACGTTCAAAGGGCGGCATGCCTGAAGTTGACCCGTTGCGGCGCTGCAAGGCCGCCATCTCGCGGAGGGAGATGGATGCCTTACTGCGGCGCAGCTCCCACTTTCAAAACTTCCAGTTTCTTGCCCACTTTGTGGCGTTGCAATTCACGGCCACCGGCTGATGGCCGCATGATCAACGTCTGACCAATGCGGACGGGAATCATGGCCTCCTCACCGGCTTCCAGCGAGCGCACGAACAGTTCATTGTCCGCTCCAGGTGAAAGCGCAAAAATGCGCACCGAGCCCGCCTGATTGTTGGTGATGACGACTTCAGCAGGATCGCCAGTATTGGGCGGTGGTTTGATGGCGGTGGCGGATGCGGGCAGTGGTTTGAGCGGAGGCATGCCGGAATTTTCAGGAACTGGCTGCGCACGCGTGGCTGGCTGAGCTGAAGCAGGTGCGTTTATGGGAGAGGCTTTGGCGCTGATGAATGCTGGCTCATTGATGTCTGCCGCTTTGGCTGCGTTCGCGATACGTTTTGGCTCCTTCGCCGCGCCGCAGTCGAATTGATCGAGCAATTCCTCCCGGCGCACTTCCAGGGGCAGGTCGCGGTATGTTTTCAAGGAACGTTCACGACGCTTGAGATCATCTATCTCAGGCGTGCTGAATGTGGCGGGATCAAACGGTGCCGTGCGCTGGCGGTCGAGCGTTTCAAACTCGGCGGCGAGCACTCCCCGGCGTTGCAATTTGAGGTTCGCATCCGCCTGTGCAGCTCCAGCGTTGCGGTTGAACTGCGCCTGCTGATTCGCAATATTCGCCCCCATTTGCACATTCTGGTTTTGAATGACGAGCATTTGCTGGCGGATCTGCTGAATCTCCACCTGATGCTGCTGGATCTCCACCATGATGGCCTGAGATCCGGCAGCCGGCTGCTGCATGCCGGGACGCATGCCGGGTTGAGTTGTTGGAGATTGCGGGATCTGCTGCTGTGCCGCAGCCTGCAGATTCACCTGGTCCTGCGCCATGCAGGTGGTGATCTGCAGCAGTCTCGCGTTCAGCGCCTGCAACTGCACGGCGTTCGCCTGTTGCTGCTGCATGAACCCCGCAACCTGAATACGATACTGCTGATCAAATTGGTTCACCGTGGCCTGCAGCGTCTGAATGTCGGGATCGAGTACGGCAACCTCCTTGCTGATCGCGGTCTGACGCTCTGCCAGACGTGCAACCTCGGCGTTGCGTTTTTCCGTGACACCCGCCATCAGGGTATTCCGTGCGGCATCCTCCGCAGCTTTGAGTTTGCCATATTCGTCAGCCACATGATCGCGTGCCTTAGTGCATTCGGCCTGCAGGTCTCCTTTGAACGCGGAGAGCAGTTCGCTCTCCAGCAGCACGGCATCACCTGCGCCCACCTGATCCTGCCACGGACCTTTGATCAAACCCAGCCCAATGCCGCAAACATACGCCGTGTCCTTCGCCGCCTGAGTGGCCGTACGATTCGCATAATGATTTTGTGCCAGTGAGCGCATCTCACGAGCAGCCTGCGCTGGCTGGTGCAGGCACAGGTTCATCCATAGCCGCGCTTCACAGGCGCGGTCCCAGGTGGTGCTGTCGCTTTTCTTGCCAATCGCCGCCGCGAGGCTCTGCTGAGCTGCGGCGTAATCCCCCGCGCTGAGCAACGCGAGCGCGCTGGCATAGTTCACGCTGCAATCTTTGGCATCCGCCTTCATCGCACGCTGGTAAGCACGTTCGGCGGCGGCCTTCGCCTGCGCCGAAGCTCCCCATCCTTCGTTCAGCATCGCACGTACATAGCCGTGCAGGAGTTCGTTGCAGGGTTTGAGCTCGAAGATGACGTCACCATCCTTGTCGCACTTCACCGTCAGCGCCCCGGTAAAAGGCTCGCATTCGGGGGCGTCAATGGCAACGGTGTAACTGCCCTCCGCGAGATCCTTTGCGCTGTATTCGCCCTTCGCATCCGTGACGAAAGGCTGGTTGAGCGGCGTGGGAAGGTTTCCTGAGGGCTGGAGCACGAGCCTGGCATTCGCCACCGGCAGCCTCGCATCATTCGCCCGGTCTTTGCCACTGCTGATGAGTTTGACGACGAGCACGGCAAGCTCACACTTGTCTCGTTTAGGAGGTGTTTTTGACAGGAGGAAATCGTGAACATATTCAAGCGTGCCCTGCGGAACTGAGAAGCCGCGTCCGGCATCCTCCGGAGCGAAGCCGGCAGCCGTCACACGATAAGCGTAGTCGGCGGGCGGCAGATTCTTGACCTCGTAGTAGCCGCCAGGAGAGCTGGCCGTGGCAGTTGCCACCACCCTGCCACCTTGGCTTGCCAGCAGTTCCACTTTTGCACCGGGCAATGGCCCGAGGTTGTTGCCTTTTTCTGTCTGACCGTACACACGACCATGGACGGCAGGCTGGACGATATTTGACTGCGTCGGAGCGCTGCCGGTCTTAGGCTCACGCGTGAGGAGAAAGTCATGCACAAACTCGCGTGTGTCCTGCGGCATGGCAAAGCCGCGCTTCTCATCCTCATCACGAAATCCGGCCGCAGTGACCTTGTAGCGATACGCCCCCACCGCCAGCGTGGCGATCTGGTAGTAGCCGTGCTCGTTCGTCGTCACCGTTGACGCAGCACCGCCCGTCTCAGCCTTCAATTCGATCTTCGCATGCGCCACCGGGCCGAGGTTTTCACCTCTTGCATCCTGACCATACACACGACCGTGCACACTGCCATCCGCCGCGTGAATCAGCGGGGCAGCGAGGAGAATGAAAAGAGGCAGGAGCGTTTTCATGGCGTGTTGTCAGGAACAAGACGGACTCCGAGCACACTCACGGCGTCCGTCGCATCCGTGGTGTTCAGCGTGACCATGTAGGTAAGCGTGACGTACATCGTGCCGGTGCCCGCCTGCACGGCATAGGCGGCCGGATTGAACGGCGGCGCGGCAAAGGAATAACTCGCGCCATTCACAGGATCGAGCGGATAGCCGACAAAGTTGTTCGCGGCCATGCGGTCAAAACGCAGCGGCATGTCCACCAGCAGCAGCGGCTGGGTCTTGGCCAGTGGAGCCGCTGGCACCAAGCTAGAGGTTTGCAATATGAAGAACGGCTGCGCGCTAAAGGGCAGAGGCATCACATTGCCGGCCAGATTGCGCCGGATCGGACCGCTGCTCAGTTCCGCACGCGCGAGCACCTGGGCTGTGGTGGCGGGCGATGAACCGCCCACGAATGCCATGTAAGCCACGGCACG
Source organism: Verrucomicrobiaceae bacterium UBA7681 (assembly GCA_002482965.1). Lineage (GTDB taxonomy): Bacteria > Verrucomicrobiota > Verrucomicrobiia > Verrucomicrobiales > Verrucomicrobiaceae > Prosthecobacter. Next base: position 298,260 of record DLGZ01000054.1, read on the forward strand.
CAAGCCATTGGCCGCCGCAGGCAGAGGCACCAGGCCTTCAAAGCGAACTGTGATCATTTCACCTCCGCTGCCGGTAGGGCGTGCCGCTGTACTCCACGCGGGCAGCGTGACCGCTCCGGGGATGTTTTCATGACTGGCAAACAGCAAGCCAAAGTGGCTGCCATGCTCTGCGGTGAGGCTCCACGCATTGCGGATCGCCAGCGGGTCAGCCAAGGCCATGCCCTTCCATTTCAAAAACGGAGGCGTGATTGCAGGAGTGACCTGAAAACTCGGCGCAGGCGCATTGCCGGGACCAAACGGCGGCAGAATGCCCCCGCGTTTCAGTCCCACGTTGGCCGTCGTCGTTCCAGCGGGGAAAAGCGGCAAAAGAGAACCGTTGGCCGCTGTAATAACATTGCCCAAGGGTCCCAGCGCGGTCACCCGTGGCTGCACATAAAGGTAAAGCGCTTCGGCAGAACCCGCGGTCAGCAGACCGGCAATCGCTGCACGATTGATCGGCGGCATCACGACACTCGTGAATCCAGGAAAAATACCGATTTTGGTCGCCATGGGGGTGATCAGCACGGGTGCGGCTTTGTGCGGCAGCACGGCAAACAAATCGACCCGCCAGGAGGTGATGTTGGAAGTGTTGCCTCCCACGCTCCAGTTCACCGTCACCGCATCGCCATCACACACAATCGGTGTGATTGGGGCGATCCGCACACCACTGATAAGCGGCGCTGCGGGCGGTGGCAGCGGCAGGAGAAGCTGTGCAAGCGCGTTGAGCAAAAACAGCAGGCCGCCACCACCCGGAGGCGGCAGACCTCCCGGCAGTACAGTGCGTACAGGCGGTAGCAACGGCGGCGGAGGAAGCGGCGGTACGTTTACCAGTGGCGGCAATGGAGGCGGTTCTTGGGGCAGCACAGCGGCGGCGGCATCTCCGGGCAAGGTCATGCCTGACTTCCATACAGGCACCTCTGCCGCAGTGGCCGCAGGTCGCATCAGATCTCCCGCCTCATTAAAATAGGCCGCTGGTGTCAGCCAGAGCGCAGGCAGAGTCTTCTGGTCATCGGGTTGCTTCTCACTGTCATAGACCACCTGACCATCGGCATCGATCAGCACGCTCTGCAGTTGCGCACGGTCTGGAATTTTGTTTGTGGCCTCACCGCTGCCAATGATGCCCACGCCCGGCGCACTCAAAGACTCCTTGGTCAGTGGATTCATCGCCAGCTCAAACGCGGCCAGCTCAAAAAGCTGCGGTTCATTGGCATCGCGCAGCGGATCCATCTCTGATGAGAGCAGGAACTTTCGCGCTCCTGCCACGAGATAGACAGGATTGCGCGTGCCCTGCTGTGGCCCTTTGCCACCCGTGAGCGTGATGCGCAGGTTTTCCACCTTGGTGCCCGCCGGTGGTGCAGGATTCAAGGCTTCATCGCTTTCCTCAAACCACGGCACCGCACCCACGACCCGCCCGCTCAGCGCACGGACCAGCGCATGCTCCGTCTTCAGCTCTGCCTTTTCATCCTCGGTTAAATTCGTCGAGTTCGTCTTTGCCTCATAGTCTGGCAGCAGTTGCATGAGGCTGGCACGGCTCGATGCCAGCTTCTTCTGCGCCCGCGCATCCACCAGGCCGTTCGCAGCAAAAAGTTTGCCATTCACTTCGATGCGATACCCCGCCAGCACCCAGTCGCTACGCCCCTGCGAGGCAAAGCCGATGCGCTGCAAATCGCCACACTTCACATCGGCCAGCAGTTGCTGCGAGGTGAGCAGAGCATCGAGTCCGCCATCATCGCCTTTGGCGGAAAACTCAAACGTCGCCATCTGACCCGGCTGAATTGCATCCGCCATGCCTTCCAGCGATGACTTGTGTGGGAACGCTGCAAAAGACGGCTCACGCCTCACGCCTCCCAGCGGATACAATCGTAGCGGAAAGCCGAGGCCTAGATGAACATCCACAGGTTCACTCAGCGCTGTTCCATTGGTGCCAATTCCCAATGTGATCTTGATCGACTCCACCGGCTCATCCGGCGGCAACGAGCCTTTCTCAAAGGGAGAGTGTGGCAGCCCCTCATCTTTCACCGGCACTTCAACTTCCTCGCCTGAAGGTGCGGTGGTCGCAGGTTGCTCGACCGAAGTCACCTTCGCCAGCAACGACGGATCCACCTTTGTCACATACAAGGCCCCGGCTCCGATCACGCCCCCCAGAAGCAGGCCCATGAACAGCTTGCCCCATCCAGAGGGAGGCTTGGCAGAAGATGGAGAATCATCAGTGTAAGCGTCGCTCATGGTAAATTCGGGGATTGATACCGCCTGACTCCATACAGACCAGCCTGCATGAGATTGGTTCGATATTAGCGCCCAGCGTGGCGCGGGTGCAATCCCAATCTTAGGCCAGAACACCCATCGCTACTTCGCCGCTCACATTCGTCAGCCGGAAATTTCGGCCACCGTACGAGTAGGTGAGCTTGGTGTGATCGAGACCGAGCAGATGCAGCATCGTCGCGTGCCAGTCGTGAATGTGCATCGGATTCAGTTCAGCCTTGTGGCCTACTTCATCCGTCGCGCCATAGGTCAAGCCGCCCTTCACACCGCCGCCGGCCATCCAGATCGAGTAGCCTTTGTGATTGTGATCACGGCCATCACCGCTCTGCGCATAGGGCGTGCGGCCAAATTCGCCGGCCCACACGACGAGCGTGTCCTTGAGCATACCACGTGCCTTCAAATCCGTCAGCAGGGCCGCAATCGGTTGATCCGTGGAGGCACAGTTCGTCGCCAGCAGTTCGCGCAAACGGTTGTGATGATCCCAGTTTCCCGGCGAGGCGATTTCGATGAAACGCACTCCCGCCTCAGCCATGCGCCGCGCCAGCAAACACTGACGCGCGAACTGATCCTTCCCCTGACCGATGCCGTACAGTTTCAGAATGTGATCAGGCTCGCTGCGCAGGTCGAGCACATCAGGAACCTCGCTCTGCATGCGAAACGCGAGCTCGAAGGATTCGATCGCGCCTTCGATCTCTGGGTGAAAGCCATCGCGCTCCAGCTTGCGCTCGTTCAGGCCGCGGATGAGGTCGACCTGGGCGCGCTGCAAATCACGCGGCAGGGCGGGCACGATGTTTTTCATTGGTGGCCCAGGAGCCGCATCCTTGTTCAACAGCGCTGCATAAAGTTCCGGCAGTTGCGACCCGCCAATTCGCGTACCCTGGCAGATTGCCGGCAGAAAGGCGCTGCCGTAGTTCTGCGCGCCGCCATTGTCTGCCGGAGGATTCAGTGTGATGAAGCCCGGCAGATTTTCATTCTCGCTGCCGAGGCCATACAAGGTCCATGCGCCGATGGAAGGCCTCACAAACTGAAAACTGCCGGTGTGCATCTGCCCGAAGGCCTGCGCATGGTTCGGCAGGTCGGTGTGCATGGAATTGATGATGCACAGATCATCTGCGTGCTGCGCCAGCTTCGGACAAAGCGTTGTCATCCACTGCCCCGACTTTCCATACTGCTTCAGCGGATGCACCGGACCGAACAGCTTTGCCCCTGTCGAATCACGGCCCAAACTTGCTATTTTGCCATCGCGCTTGATCAGTTCCGGCTTGTGATCAAAAAGATCCACATGCGAGGGCCCGCCGCGCATCGTGAGAAAAATCACCCGCTTTGCTCTAGCCGCAAAATGTGGCTGCCTTGCAGCGAGTCCGCTCTTTGCCTGCGCCAGTGCTGAAAAGGCCAGCCAACCGATGCCTGAGGACAGCGTCGTCAGCATCTCACGTCGTGAATGGATCGTGTTCATGGCGTTTAATCAACAATGCGAAACTCCGCGCTCGATAACAACGACTGGCAGAACGCCGGCAGCAACTTCAAGTCGTCCACGGTTCGGGTGCGGAGAAATTTTTCGGCCAGCGCGGACTCGCTGGCGTCTGGCTTGCGATTGAAGCAAAGCTGAAACGCGGCCTCAATTCGATTGGGCGATGATTGAATTCGTTTTGCCAGCGCCGCCGCCTGCTCCTGCACAAAAGGGCCGTTGAGAAGGTACAGCGCCTGCAGCGGCACATTTGTCACATCGCGATCTCCGGTGACAAGATTGGGATTCGCTACGTCAAACTGCTCCAGCACATCAGGCAGATGATCCCGCAGCACGGGCAGATATATTGAGCGGCGCTTCGAGCCATCGAGATCGGAGGGCAGCTTTGTGTTGAAGCCGATGAGTGACACCGATTGTCCGTCCAGCTCCGCCACGAGTGATCCCGGCCTGCGAGAAGTGTCCAGCACACCCGCAACCGCAAGCATCGAATCACGAATCACCTCCGCGTCGAGACGACGTTTGTTCGCACGCCAGAGCAAACGGTTGTCCGGGTCTTGGTTGAAGGCCGCGCTGCGATGAGTGGATGCCTGCCGGTAGGTCTCCGACATCACGATCTCCTTGATCAGTTTTTTCACTGACCAGCCGCCGTCCATGAAGCGAAGCGCGAGGTGATCGAGCAGTTCGGGATGGCTCGGCCGCTCGCCGCTGAAGCCGAAGTTATCGACCGTGCGCAGTATTCCCGCGCCAAACAGATGCCGCCAAACACGGTTCGCCATCACGCGAGCGGTGAGCGGATTTTCACGACTGACGAGCCACTGCGCCAGTTCAAGGCGTCCGCTTTGCGCCTTCGGGAGGACAGCCTGGATCCCCATGACCTGTGGAAAGCCACGCGGCACCGGCTTCACCGGATGCGCAATCTCACCACGATCATAAAGCTGCGAATCCTGGATGCGTTTCGCGTCCTGCACGCCCATGCACAAGGGCAGCGCATGACCCTGGTTATCCACGGTCTCAAGCTGTCCCTCTATGCCGCCGCGAGTCCACAGAATGCGGATGGAGTTAGTGAGGATTTTGTGATATTCGCCGCTGATGTCGCGGCCTTCGAGCTTCGCTTTGACGACATACGCGTTCTGCTCAATCTCATCGGCGTTCAGCTTTGCCAGCTCGTTCTTGAGCTGCTTCACGCGATCCGCAGTCACCGGTCGGTTTGGGATCACCTGCCCCGGCAGTTTCGGCAGACGGATGAGATGGCCGTGGTTGTTGTTCTCGGAGTCGATCCAGTTGCCGTAGAAAGTCTGCGTGCTTTTGAAGATGCCCGCGAGTGCGTAGTAGTCCTCCATGCTGAAGGGCTCGGTCTTGTGGTTGTGGCAGCGGGCGCACGCGACTGAACTGGCGAGCACCGCACGTGTCACGGTATCGAGTTGCTCGTCGGCCACATCAGCCGCGAACTGTTCCTTGCTCATCTCATTGAGCCCCTTTGGACCGAGAGCTAGAAATCCCGTCGCAATGAGCAGCCGTGCGCGCTCCGCATCGCCCTTCGCGGGAAGGTGGTCGCCTGCAATCTGCTCGGTGATGAAGCGGTCAAAGGGCACATCCGCATTCACTGCGTCGATGACGTAATCACGATAGCGCCATGCATGTGGAAAGGTCAGATTGGACTCACGCCCGTTGGATTCCGCGTACCGGGCCACATCCAACCAGTGGCGGCCCCAGCGCTCGCCGAAGCGCGGACTGCGCAGCAGTTCATCCACCGTGGCCTCCAGTTTCTCCATGGAAAACGCCGAAGCCTGCTCCGGCGTCGGCGGCAGGCCGATGAGATCGAGATACAATCGGCGCAGCACCACGACCGGCTCCGCCGCAGGGGCTGGCTCAAGGCCATTCTCTTTCAGCTTTGCGCGTATGAATCCATCAATCGTGCCGACGACCTGCTTTGGTTTTTGATAGCTCCAGAATTTTCTGCCTGACTCCACATCCAGGGGCGGGCGCTCGGCAACCTTCGTCGCGGATTCACGCGGATCAGCCGCGCCCGCATTGATCCAGTTTTCAAAGTCCCCAATGACTGCCTCCGAAAGCCTGGCCTTCTTCGGCGGCATTTCGAGATCGGGATCGCTGTGCTTGATCGCTGCGAGTAGCAGGCTCTTTGTCGCATCTCCCGGCACCACCGCAGGCCCGGTATCGCCACCGCTGCGAATGCCCTGCTCTGTGTCCAAAGTCAGCCCGCCTTTCGATTTGCCAGACTCCACCGAGTGGCATTCGTAACACTGCTTCACCAGTACCGGGCGGATCTTCGCTTCAAAGAATGACAAATCATCGCCGTTCGCGTGGACGGCGATGAGAAGCACCCAAAGTAGTGGTGGCGGCTTCATGCGAAGGATCAAACGAAGCCGCGATGCCATTCATAGCAAACGCTAATAAACAGACTCAGGCAGGCAGGCAGCTTTTCACCACGTCCATGCTGGCGGCAAACTTGGCCATCACGAAGTCACGCGCCTTTTCAGCCTTGGCCTTCGATCCAGCGGGGTCTTGGGCCATGGCCAGCACCGTGGCGGCGACACGTTCCAGTTCGTCTTCCTTGTCGAGATCGAAGAGCCAGTCGTTCAGCCCGATGTCGCGCCACATGTAGCCCTTGCTCGTCTGCTCGGCCCAGCGGCAGACGATGGCGGGGATGCCGTTGCCGATGCACATGATCGGGCTGTGCATCTCATGGCCAAACAATCCCGCGCTGCGGCGATAGGTGCTGATGGCCTCGTCGGTGAGCCAGTAGTTTTCACGCCACACCACGCGTGACTTCACGTCCTCCGGCAGCTTGTCGTAAAGCATGTCCTTGCCGATTTGCATCTGTGTCTTGTCCTCCGGGCAGATCAGGATTTTGAGATCGGTTTTTTTGATCACACTCACGATCGCATCCAACAGCGGTTTGCCGTCATGGTCCTTCATAGCCTCATTGCGGGCATGCTTCTTTTCGTCAACAGCCGCATGTTTCTCTGGCAGCGTCCAGTACGGTGTGTTGCGCATGCGCGGGATGCAGCAGAGGAATTTACCCTGCTCAAGCCCGTGCTCTTTCAGAAAGGCTTCAGCCTTAGCATCGTCCTTCAAGTCCACCGCAAAGGCACCATCCGGACCGAACTCCATGCGGGGGCAGGTGCAGCCCATCTTCTTCGCGAGTTCCAGCGACACCGAGTCACGGAAATAGACGAACTTCGCGCCGCTGAGCACGTCGATGGTTTGCACCGGCTGCTTGGTCTTGTCCTTGATGGTCCTTGGATTCTGCTGGCCTGAAAAGGTGATTCCATACACACCGTAGGGCTTGCCTGTGGCCTGGCTCCATTTCACCACATCCGCCTGTGCCACCAGCGAGGGGCCTGAACCGTGGAGGAGGAAGTCGCATTCTTCGAAAGACTTCCTCACCTCTTCTCCTTGGATCACCTTCACCTTTGGAAAACGAGCGGCGAGCATCTCTCCCACTCCGTTGTCCAGTTTGCTAGGCCACAGCCGCACTTCCACGTCTGGGAGATGCTTTTCCAGCAGGGCCAGCACGCCCGGCGTATGCGCGATGTCGCCAATGTTCACCGTCTGCCATGAGGAGCGCAGAATGAGGTGCCTGGGCTTTTCAGCAGCGATGGCGGAGATGAAGGGCAGTGCGGCGGCGGAGTGTATGAAGTGGCGGCGGTTCATGGGTGATTGGCAGACGATGCGGTTTGTCTGTAAAGGGAACGTAAATTGACTGCCACTCATTCATGCATCTTGCCATCGGCAATTCTGAATGCGCATAATAAGGAAATATCATTGGAGTCCGCCATGTACAACCGAATCATTCTCTTCCTAGTTCTCGCACAAACTTTGACGGCCACGCCGGTTGATGACGCGGAGGTGCTGCTGCAACGCCAACGCTATGCGGAGGCCGCCACCACGCTGACTGATGCCGTCATCACAGCCTCTGCTGATGCGGGCTATGCACACTACCTTCGTGGCGTGGCAAGCGCAGAATCAAAGCAATATGCAGCAGCCATCACCGACTGCGACGCCATCCCTGCCGGCCACGCCTGGCAGCGCAAGGCGTTGTTCTTGAAAGCGCAGTGTTTGGGAGAACTGAAGCGCCATCAGGAAGCCGAAGTGATTTACAGCGCCGAGGCCACACGGCTGTTTGCAACGACGCGCAAAGAAAAGCTGGCGGAGGCGCTCGTCGCGCTGGCTCTGGAAATCACCAAACCAGCCGTGCCAGGCCAAAGCGTGAGCAGAGATGCACAGACCAAAGCGCTGGCGCTTTATCGCAAAGCACTGGAGCTCGAAACCGGAGCAAAGATGCGCGAACAGCTTTTGTTTCAGACCGTGGTCAGTGTGCGCGACCTGCAGCAACGCGAGGAACTGTCACAGGCCTGCGACACCTACCTGCGTGAGTTTGATCCTGATTGGGGGGGACTTATTGGCGGCACGCCTCCGACATCTGCCACGAAGGAATCCGGCGCCCACCGCTGGGAGGTGCGCCAGATGCTCATCGAAGGCATGCTTCGAGCAGGCGGTGGCGCAGCTGCACGACGCTATGCCGAGGATGTCTTGACCCTGTGGAAAGCCAAGGCACCAGCCGCTGGAACAAGCCCGGACAGGGGCGACATTGAGTGGCAGGTCTGCCGCAGCCATGGAGCGCTAACCGTTCAGCCTATCAATTCAGCGCAGCTGCCGCAGTCCAGCAATGCCATGCAGCAAGGGACGCAGGTCATACAGCAGGATGAGCGAGTCACCACGATTGCATCCGCAGATCCTGCAAAGCACATCGCCAGTTTGCGGCAGTTTTTGCAGGTCCATCCATCCCACTCCAGATCAGCGGAGGCGGCATTCACCTTGATTCAGGCGCTCACTTCACAAGGTAAAAGCGAAGAAGCCGTGGAAGCCTGCACAGCCCTGTATGCACGCGCCGACTGGCCCGCTCCAGCGGCAGACGAAGCGGACAAACGCACGCCGGCCGCGCGCCTCGAATCCTGGCGGCAAATGGCGTTTTTCCAGATCGGCGCGCTGCGCTTTGCCACGCGGAAGTATCCGCAAGCCATTGAGCAGTGGCGCGCCTACATTGCCAAGCATCCTGACGGCAGCCTCTGGCAGCAGGCGCAGGCACGCATCATGGAGGCCGAGTTTCAGCTCTGTCTCGATGCCGTGGCAACCAGCAACCGCGAGGAGGCAACGAAGCGCTTCGACGCCTTCATCACGGCACATCCACTGGACGCGCGCTGCGCACAGCTCCTGTTTTTAAATGGTCAGTGGCAATTCACAGCGGCACAAGAATTGGCCAAAAAGGAGGCTGGCAAACCGCGCTCGTCGGAGCTAACCGCGCTGTTTGAAAATGCCATCGCCGAATGGGCCCGCCTGATCATCAAGCATCCACAGAGCGAGGAGGCATCGCTGGCACTCTACCGCACCGGCATCATCCAGGCCGAACACCTTGACCGGCATGAGGAGGCGCTGAACACCTTTCAGCGGCTCACCTGGGGCGGCTGGAAGCAGCTGGCCGCCGAACGCGCCGCCATGATGCCGCAGCGCTCGCTGGCACTGCGCACACCGCGCACTTTCCGCAGCAATGAAACCGCCCAGGTGCGTGTGAATGTGCGCAACATCGAAAAACTCAAGGTCTCTCGCTACATTCTGAATCTCGAAGATTTTTTCCGCAGCCGTCATCGCCTTGATGGTGAGTCTGGCATCGGCTCGCTCGACATTGATTTGATCCAGCCGGACAAAACATGGGAGTTGAACGTCGAAGGCTACAACAGGCTCAAACCCATCGAGCAAGCCATCGACGTGCCGTTTGAAGGCACCCAACCGGGTGTCTGCCTCATTCGCGTCGAAGGCGAGGACTGGCAGGCCAGCACGATTGTGATCCGCAGCGACATAGATCTCATCGTACAGTCTGCGTGGACGGAGGCGCTTGTATTTGTGCAGGACCGCGTCAAAGGCACGGTCGTGGCAGATGCGGAAGTGCTGCTCAGCAATGGCAAGGAAATTCTCGGTCAGGGCCGCACGGGCAAGGACGGCGTGTTCCGCCTGCGCGGCGAAATGATCCGCGCCACCGCAGATCTCTGCGCCTACGTGCGCAGTGACGCAGGCGTGGCTATTCAGCGCCTCAATTTGCGCGGCATGACGCAGGAAATCACTGGGGGAGATACAGATCGCACTTCGGTAGAGCTCTCACGGCGCGGCTACCTCTATACCGACAAGTCAGCCTACCGGACTGGTGATGTTGTCCACTTTCGTGGCATCATCCGTGATGTGAAGAATGGAGCTTACAGCGTTCCCGTCGGCCGAGAGTACGAGATCAGCATCACCGACGACCATAAGCGCGTCTTGCGCCGCATGAAGTCAAAGCTCAGCGAATTCGGCACCTTCACTCACAGCGTTCCCCTGCCCGCATCCACCCCCATAGGCAGCTACCTCATCACCGCAAAGGCCGTGGAAGGCGATGAAACGCATGAGGCCTCTTTCGAGGTGAATGAGTTCGAGATCGCCGAGATCACTGCTGTGATTGAGACGAAACCTGACGCCGTTTTTCGCGGCGACCGTGTCGAAGGCACATTGCGGGTGAATTACTCCTGGGGAGCACCGCTGGTGGACGAACCGGTTCGCGTGCGCATGCCGGATGGACGCCTGTTGGAAGGCAAGACCGATGCGGCGGGCGCGTTTGCCTTCACTCAGGAGACCACCGCCTTTCAGCCGGGTGAATACATCCAATTCTCCGCTGATCTCCCGGCACGCCGTCGCAGTGCCCATCATGCGGTGAGTCTGCTGCAGGCGGGTGTTCATCTCGTGTGGGATCGAGTACCTGCTCCCGCACTCACCGGAGAACCTTCGCTCATTCGCATCAAGGCACTGGATCATCACGGAAAACCCACGGCGGCAACGGTTAAGGTCACGCTCTCGCGCCTCGATAACCAACCGGACAACCCAGTGCTCTCCGGTCTGCCCGGCCTGATGTACATTCCCAACGCGAGCGCGCCGACGCATGTTGCTGACTTGACCGTGCAAACGGATGGCACCACGGGACTCGGCAGTTCTAACGTAGTGCTGCAATCGGCCATGCAGCACGAACTTGTGGCTCAAACAACGGATGCACGTGGCAACGTCGTCGAAAGCAAAGTCTACATCCAGGTCTCCGGCCCCGATGACACGACGAAACTGCGCCTGTTCAGCGACGAAAAGGAAGTGAATGAAGGCAGCACACTCAAGGTCGATGCGCACAGCCGCATCGCCGCACCGCTGGCGCTCGTCACACTCGCAGGTGAGGACATGATCGAGCACCGCATCATCAAGCTGGGCGTCGGTCACAACGAACTGCCAATCGACATCGCCGCCGCGCACTGGCCGCAGTTTGAGGTCAGCGTCTCCTGTCTCGATGGCGACAAACTGCACAGCACTCATCGCGGATTTTTGGTGAAACGCCCGCTCAAGATTGAAATCCAAACGCCAGCCCAGCCCGTCAAACCCGGGGAGGCCACCGAGATCACCCTCACCGCCACGGACTCAAATGGCAAACCTGTTGCCGCAGAGCTCAGCCTCGCGCTCGCCAGCTCTGCGCTGTTTGCACAGTACTCTGACGACACTGATGACATCGGCGACTATTTTCACGGCAGCCTGCGTCAGGAAAACAGCCTGCGCACCAGCAGCAACGCCAGCTTCCAGCACCGCGCATCATCCCAGCTTCTCACCAAGGATGAATCCGGCAATGTCATCGCCATCGCGGATGGAGCGCAGTCCCACATCGATCTGCTGCATCAGATGGAACAAAGGGAGCGCAACGTGTGGTATCAGCAGGCGGCGGCGGGAGAGCAGCGTGCACGGGCGGGTGCGGGCAACGGCTTTTCAAGCCTTGCGGAATTCGATGTGCCGCTGGTGGGGCAATTGTTTACCATAGGCGGCAGTGGGATGCATGTGAATTTGGGCCGCAACATCTCGATGAACAGCCAGAGCTTTTCTGGCAATCTCGCACTCGCCAATACTTCCGGTCCTCCCAACTTAACAGGGGATCTATCTTCTGGAGGTGCCGCTGCGTATTATCCATACGGCGGCGGACCAATCACGGCCGGAAACCGATCCGGAGGTTACAGCATCAATATCAGCAGCATTGACAGATTGATCGGCTCGGGCTTCCCAAACGCAGGATCACAAAGCAATGGTCAGCGCTTTGCGCCAGACGCGCAGTGGCACTGCCCGCTGGTGACAGATGCTTCGGGCACGGTGAAAGTGACGCTGATGTCTCCGGGCGCGGCGGGTGCATGGCGTTTATCCAGCCGCGGCTGCACCGTCACGACGCATGTGGGACAAGCCGAGAAGGAGATGCGGACCAAGTCCGAGTTCATGGCGGAATTGCGAATGCCTGCCGCTTTATTAGAAGGAGACACCTTCACGCCGCGACTCCTGCTGCACGGGGCACCAGAAAACGAGACCACTGCGGAGGTCAGCTTTGAAACAGCAGGCATCTCCAACGTGCAAACGCGCTCTGTCACGCTCAAACCCCAAGGCTCCGTCGAAGTGGTGTTTGATCCCGTCAAAGCCTCCGACATGCCTGGGCTGAGCCTCTTCTCAGCCTCCATCAAGACGGCAAAGAATACCCACGTTGTGAAATCAAACCTCGTGGTGCTGCCATTCGGTGAATCATCCACCAGCCATGCGCTGAAGCTCGTTTCGGCTCCTGGAGAGACAGCCTTCACTGTAGTGCCCTCTCAGCAGCTCTTGATCTCCACTTTCTCCTCGCCTCTGACGTTGCTGCAATCCATAGGGCATTCTTCACAAACTGCCGCGAGCAGACTGCTGAGCCATGTGTCTGCGGCACGTGCCAGCAAACCTGCGGATGAAAGCCCGATTCGCATGCTCATCGCTGAGCTCCAGATCACTCAGCAGGATGGCGGCTGGACATGGCAGGATGTCAAATGGCAGCGTGACAGCGTCGTGACGAGTCTCGGCTTGTGGGCGCTGGTGGAGGCAAAAGCGCTCGGATTTGAGGTCGGAGACAGCACGATCAAAGCAGCGACCGCTTATTTGAAGAAGGCCCTGGCCATTATTCCACCCGATGAGCCGGACAAAGCGGCCATCATCCTGCATGCACTGGCTTGTGTGAATGAGGCGGACTTCTCCGTGGCCAACCGCATGTATCGCGACCGCGTGAAACTGAATGATCCGGCACTCGCATGGCTGGCTGCCGCCTTTCAGCGCATGAACCGCACCGATGAAGCGAAGGAACTGCTCAAGGCTCTCGAAGCAAAACCCAAGTGGGCCGGCAGCAAAACCACCTCCCGGCTCAGCAGCGAAGACGACACGGCGGCCATCATCCTTTATGCTGCGGCGAAAACCCTGCCCGGCTCCGCATTGGCGAAGAAAGCCGCGGAGAGGCTACTGCAGCAGCTTGGCGTGACACTGGGAGCTGACTCCGCCCTGCAGGGGCTTTGGACAGCCGCGCTGACAGAGCACTTCATCAGCAGCGGCATGCACCAGGCACCGCAGGCAGAGGAAATGAAGCTGACGCTGAATGGCGAACAGCGGGCAGTCGGCAATGGCGAGGTCATTCGCATGCCGACCCCCAAGGCAGGCGCCGACGGCAAGTTCAAACTCAACTTGGACTACAAGACTGACAAGGCCACGCCCATTGTGATTTCGACCTTCCTCAACGAGAAAGCCATTGATCCGAAGGCTGCCACAGTAGCTTCATTGCCGACTGTTTCTAAACGCTCATGGCTGCATGAAGGCCTGCGGCATCATGACAAGCCCTTGGAAGCTGAGAGCAGTTCGCCGGTGATGGTCGCGGCCTATGGACAGCGCTTGCGCGTGCGTTTGGAATTGAAAGCCCCAAAGCTAAAGCAGAACGGCTACGTCATCATTGATGAACCGCTGCCGGGCGGCTGCATGTTTTTTCCGGGCTCGCTGTCGGCGGAGCTGGCCCGTGTCGAGCAACTTCCTGGCATGCTGCGGCTGTGGTTCATCCCGGGCACTTTCAGCGAAGATGAGCAACTCAGCTATGAACTGATGGCCTTGCACCCTGGCACTTACCGCATCGCCCACACACGCGTGCGCGATGCCTGTCGCCAGGAAAGATTCAACGCCGGCCCCGAGGGCAGGCTGACGATCCTCGCCCCAGGCCAGCCCTCCACTGACCCCTATGTGATGAATGGTTTCGAGCGGCTTGAACTGGCGGAACTGCTTTTCAATGAAGACGCGCTCGAAGCAGCACGCACACACCTCGAAGTTCTGCGCAACGATGCCGAGGCGATGAAGTACCACGAACGCGACATCGCGCGCATGCTGCTGTGGATCCACACCTCGCGCGATGGCATGGATGCCAAGCAGGTGGTCGAGCTCTTCGAGGCGCTGAGCGAGCGCCATCCTGACATCGTCATTCCCTTCGACAAAATTCTGAAAGTGGCGGCGGCCTATCGACAGATGGGAGAATTCGAACGCGCC
>DLGZ01000067.1:0-45940 GCA_002482965.1 Verrucomicrobiaceae bacterium UBA7681
TCAGCGCTCTGAGCGGCGATCCAAATCCCAGAGTGATCACGACAAAAGCCACCCCCAAGACCGCCAGCCAGCCGAGCGCTCTTCGATTCAAACCACCCGAATTTGTCAGACCTCGGCTCACCAGCAGCATGCCCATGCAAAACAGGAAGCTGTCCAAGATGTGCAAGAGATGGTAGCGCCAGTGGGAACCAAAATCGGCCAGTTCATCCCGTGTGCGATACTGCGCGAGTTCGGTCCAAGCTTCGTTCCGGTCATATTGCACCCAGGTGATGGTGATCGCAGTTGCTGCCATCAGGAGAGCGGCCAGACCAGCATGGCGGCATGCTTTTCCCGACTGTGCGGAGTTGCCCTGCTCCAGCGGCGAATGCAGCCCCGCCAGCATCCCCAGCGCCATGGCGATCAAAGTGTTCACTGGCAGTTCGCGCACGAAATGCCTGAAATAGAAAATCGTTTCAGTGAGCGTGTAACGACCATTCTCATGCACCACGACTGGAAACACATTCCAAACCCCATGATGCAGTGCCAGCAGCACATACGACACCAGCAGAACGGCCGCAGGAGACCCCAGCAGGATCATCCAAATCCAGCGAACCCGTCGGGTCGTCCGAGTTTCAAGAGCGCTGGCCTTCATGTCTGCTGCTGCGCCTGTACCAATTCAGCCACCACATCATGCCCGGCACGCAGCATGTCATGCGTGTGAGTGTAGCGGAATTCTCCGTTGCGGCCCAGAATCGTGAGATTTTCAAACCGGGAAAGCGCATCCATAATCCGTTGCACACGCCCCCGGATGCCTTCTTCGAGAACCGGGTAGGCGGCGGGAAGACGCTTCACACAGCCCCCCAGCACCTCATCCTCGTGAAACCAGCCACAGACTTTGAGCTTGTCCGCCACAAGGCGGACCAGTTCGGCGTCATCCTGCCGCCACACCTCATCGGCAGCATTGCACGGAATTTCGACCGCCAGCATGGTCTGACCAGCAGGTGCCATGGCAGCACTGCGGTTCCGGGGTTCATAGACGCGCGTCATGGGGAAATCCGGATCAGAGAAATACACTGATCCCACCTTCGTTACGGAAGGCCTGTTCAAATACAAGGCCACCAGTACGACATTGCGAAATTTAAGTCCCGCGACGTCCTTTCCGATTGAGTCTGGCAGCCCAGAAGCAAGCAGACTGGCCATCAGCGGCAGCGGCAGGGTGCTGATGATTCGCTCCACCGGGACGGTTTCTTCGCCGTTGATTTGCAGCGAGAGAATGCGCCGGCCATCATGCTGCATGCCAGTGATGCGCGCGTTGGCCCGCAGGCGCTCCCGCCCGCAGGAGGCGGCCAGTCCTTCCGTGATCATGCCAAAGCCATGACGAGGATAATAAAAATGGCCGTCGAGGTGCGCAGATTTGGCGCTCCTGCCACGAAACGCCTCCAGCAGAAATGTACGTAAATCCAAGCCCTTCAGACGCTTGCCTGAAACGGAAGGACAAAGCTGCGAGCAGGGCCCCCCCCACAGTTTGGCAGAGTAACGCAACAAAAAACGATCCGCGATATCACGGCCATAAGCCCGGATCGCCTGCATCTCAAATGACTGCGATGTGCTGCGTCGCGACATCCTTGCGGAAATAAAAGAGCCCAATGCCCGCACGCTCGCAGGCACGCCCAGCGCACGAATCAGATTCAACGGCGACAGCGGGAAATCGACAAAATTCCCATGGTGATAAATCTGGCTCGGAATGTTGCATTCCAGCAAATCATCTCCGAGCAGAGCTTTAACTTCCTGCGTCATGGCCTTGTCCCGGTCATGCAGCCGGTGCGCCCCTGAATCAAAACGAAATCCGTTTTCAACAAAGGTCGTCGCATTGCCACCAAAACGGGAAGAAGCCTCCAAGAGTTGAAATTCGAGTCCTGCTTTGCGCGCAAAGTGCCCCACGGCAAGCCCCGCCGGGCCACCACCAAGGATCATCAGTCCAGAGTGCCGGCCGGAAACGCTGTTGGCAATGTGATGTTCAGAGCCAGAGATTGATTCGACCATTTTTCAGGTATGACGCCCGCCCCGCGCAAGTTCAAGAAAAGTCTCCCCCCTGTCTAGAATAATGGCTGGACCCACATGCCCTCCCACAGCCGGCCATTTTTTGTCAAAGCCAAACCTTGCGCTCCAGCCCTCTGCATCCATCAATCCTACCTACCGTATCCCCATCCCCCCGACCATGATCAAACTTACCGGCATCGCAGACGAAGCAGGCGCATCCTTGGATGTGCAAATCCAGGCCCACCAGGAACTCGGCTGGGACAGCATCGAGTCACGCGGCGTCGAGATTGACGGCGTGAAGGGCAATCTGCATGAAATCCCCGATGCCATCTTCGACAAGGTCGTCGCACGCCTGGCCGAAAAAAACATGCAGGTCAGCGGCTTCGGCTCCCTCATCGGCAACTGGGCCAAAAAAATCACCGACGACTTCAGCATCACCGAAGCCGAGATCGGTCGTGCCATCCCGCGCATGCAGCGCCTCGGTGCCAAACTGATCCGCGTCATGAGCTACGCCGTCTGCAAAGACGAAGGCGGCAAAGACCTGGAGGAACAGTTCGCCCCCGAGCGCATCAAACGCATGAACGAAGTGAACAAGCGCTTTGCTGACGCCGGCCTCACCGTCGTGCATGAAAACTGCATGAACTGGGGCGGCATGAGCCCCACCTACGTGAAGCGCATGGCCGAGGCCGTCCCCGGCATGAAGTGGGTCTTCGACACCGGCAACCCCGTCTTCATCGATGACCGCGACAAACCCGGCCACAAGCAGGATGCGTGGGAAATGTATCAAGCCGTGAAGCCCTTCATGGCCCACGTGCACGTCAAAGACGGCATCTGGGACAAAACCAAGAATGATGCCGTCTACACCTTCCCCGGCGAAGGCGAAGGCCAGACCGAGCGCATCATGAAGGATCTCATCGAGACCGGCTACAAGGGCTACATCAGCATCGAGCCCCACGTGGCCGTCGTCTTCCACGGCGCGGGCGCTGCGGATGATCTCTCTCCCGAACAGAAGGCCAAAGAGCAGTACGACAGCTACATCAAATACGGCCGCATGCTCGAGACCATGCTGAAGAAACTCGGCGCCAAACTGGACTGATCAGAGGTCGGCGCAGCCTATACTTCAAACACCCCCGTCCCGCCTGCGAGAAACATCTCCCAGTCGCGCACGCGGTGGTGGTTCTTGATGAGATGCGACACGGGAATCTCACGCGGCACGGCCGGACGACGCAGGAGCTTCAGACCTGCCTCCTCGGGCAGTTTGTTGCCTTTGCGGCTGTTGACCTTCCGGTCTGCCAGCACGCAGTTCTCCCAGTTACTCGCTCCACCACGGGACACAGGAACGATGTGGTCAATGTTCCCCTCATGCGGCCGCAGCTTGCGCCCCGTGTACTGGCACATGCCGCCATCGCGTTCCCAGATCGCTTTCGCGCAGAACTTGGGGCGGCGCTTCGGCACCTTGTCAAAGCGGGCCAGCACTAGGACCGAGGGCACACGCACCGGCCCATGAACGGTGCCAATGCTGTTGTCCCCTTCGCGCACATCAAGCTTCAACCAGTCCTCCCAGGTCACTGGCCGCATGTCGCCTGCTTCGTGAATATCGAGCGCAGTCGCATTGCCTGCCGCCATCATGCTGAAGGACTCAATGGGCGTTTTAGAGTCGATGGCCTGCCAGTGCCGATTCAGCACCAGTACGGTCGTTTTGGTCAACGTTTCATTCATGCACAGCTCCTAAGTTGGAATTTCGGCACGAAGGAACTCACACGCACGGTGATCGTTCCTTGATGTTGGGCCACTATGCTGGCGAGTCTTGGCCATTTGCCAAGTGCCAAGATCGTTTCTCGGCCCTGAAAGGCTCAAATGCCGCCGGGTTGCCCCGGCGGCAAAGGTCATTTGGCCAGAAACATCTCCCAGTCCCGCACCTGATGCGTGTTGCGGATCAGGAGGGTCACGGGCAGTTCTCGCGGCACGGCAGGTCTTCGCAGCAGCTTCAGACCGGCTTCTTCAGGCAGCTTGCTGCCCTTGCGGCTGTTGACGCGCTTGTCGGCCAGAACACAGTTGTCCCAAGAGGTAGGTCCGCCACGGGAGAGCGGCACGACGTGGTCGATGTTCCCCTCGTGCGGACGCAGCTTGCGCCCGGTGTACTGGCACAGACCGCCGTCACGCTCCCAGATGCCGCGCACGCCAAACTTGGGCCGTTTCTTCGGCACCTTGTCAAAGCGGGCCAGCACCAGCACGGAAGGCACGCGCACCGGACCGTTTACGGTGCCGATTGCGTTGTCGCCCTCACGCACCGGGAGGCCCAGCCATTCCTTCCATGTCACCGGACGAATGTGGCCGTCCGTTTCGATGTCGAGCGCTGTCGCCGCGCCGGTTGCGATCATGCTAAAAGCCTCCAGCGGCGTTTTCACGGCGATGGCCTGCCAGTTGCGGTTGAGAACCAGGACGGTGGATTTAGTGAGGAGGTCTTTCATACCCTGCTTAAAGTTCGTTTTTCAATCTTCTGCTTTCTCTCCAGCCGGACACATCTTGACGATGCGTGGCTCAAACTTGCCGAGGACTTCGACAAGATCCTGCTGCGCGGCCATGACGGTGTGAATGTCTTTGTAAACACCCGGCACTTCATCAAGACCGGCACTGAGCAGCTCGACCCCAGCGGCGGCGAGCTGCCTCTTCACATTGCCCCAGGCGAAGCTCTGCAGCGCCTGGCTGCGGCTCATCACACGGCCTGCGCCGTGAGAGGCACTGTGGAGTGACTCGGGGTTCCCCTTGCCACGCACCACAAAGCCCGGCGTCGCCATCGAGCCGGGAATCACCCCCAACACGCCAGCACCTGCAGGCGTCGCACCTTTACGGTGCACAATGACTTCGCGTGATTCGCCGTTCACCACATGCGTTTCCTTCCATGCAAAGTTGTGGTGGTTCTCGATGTCCAGAATGACATGACCACCCACCTTCTTCGCGATATGCTTGTGAATGAGCGCATGATTCGCCGCTGCGTAGCGACCCATGAGGTTCATGGCCGCCCAGTATTCCTGACCGGCTTCTTCCTCAAAGGTGAGCCACGCGAGGTGCTTCATCTCCTTCGGCAATTCGTCACGGCGATCCACAGCGATGCCGCTGTAGTGCTGGCAAACCTGTGCACCCGCACCGCGTGAACCGCTGTGCGAAAGCAGCGCGATGTACTCGCCCGGCTGGATGTCGAAGCCGGACTCCTTCAGCGCGACGGAATCATCTGCCGACACGCTGAATGAGCCAAACTCCACGAAGTGATTCCCCGAGCCGCTGGTGCCAAGCTGCGCCCATGCCTTGTCTTTGTGACGACGGGTGATCGGAGACACGCCCCAGTCCTCGTCCATCACATCGTGCATGCGGCGCTGCTTGAACTCGCAACCCATGCCAAAGCGGGTTTCACTTTCGATGATGTTCGCCAGCCGGTCCTTCTGCCCCGCGATGGTGCTCGCCTTGCGGTCATAGACCGTGAGTCGCATGCGACAAGCGATGTCCACACCAACGGCGTACGGAATCACACAATCCTCAGTCGCCAGCACACCACCAATCGGCAGGCCGTAACCTTGATGAGCATCCGGCATGAGTGCGCCCGCCACGGAGACAGGCAGCGCACAGGCGTTTGCCATCTGCTGCACCGCACCCGCTTCGAGCCCAACGCCCCACTGGTGCCACGGCGCGGGCACATCACGCTGTTTGTAGACAGGTTCATCGTGATCGTTAATAAGGTCTTGAGTTTTCATGTTGAACTAAAATTGGGCGCGGTCCTCCCGGCAGCGGTGTTCGTTCTTTGAGTTGCAGCCTGGAAGGAGTTGCACTCCCCCCAGGCTGCCGGTTCGCATCGGTGATCCGTCAGGCACTCAGAGCATAACGGCGGAAGAAGATGTCGAGTTCATCCATGTCGCCCAGCACGTCCTCGGGATCGTTCAGCGCTTTGAGCCTCTGCAGTTCCGCGACAATGAAACGCGAAAGCACTTCATCCGGCGCAGACTTGCCGAGTTCATCGCCAGCCTGTTTGCGGGCGACGAGCATCTGCAATGCGACGCGGACATGGCGCTCTTCGAGCACGGCATCGACCAGATCCTGAAAGATCATCGGCACCTGGCCAAGCGAACGCTCGATCCAGCGGCACGCCAGCAGTGGCCGGAGGACGTAGAGATATTTTTTCAGGCTGACCTGATCCCTGCCCTCCAGATAGCTCTTCCAGTTGCCGGATGCCATGTGCAGGTAGTGCGCAAAGCAGCGACGCGGCGAATAAAACATCCCCGCCAGCTCCTCAAATTCGCGGGTGAAGACCGGATCGTGATGATATACCACCGGTGACTTCATCCATTCAAGCAGTGGCGGATTGCTTTTCCGCAGCAGGCGCAGCGCCTTGCGCAGTTCCCAGCCGCTCACATCGAGTTCATCGCTGAGCGGCTCCTCGATCACATCTCGCCGGCTCTCGATGGAGAGATACCATTCACGACGATGAACATAGAGGAACCGCACATCGTAGTCGCTGTCGTGCGAGGCAAAACCCCAGGCACGGCTGCCGCTTTCGCAGGCATAAAGCACACGAACGTCCTGCTCTGCTTCGAGACGGTTGAGCGCACCGCGCACACGTTGTGATACATCATTGGTTTTCATGGGAGATTTCCTTTGGGGTGAATATTGAGATTGAAATGAAATGGTCGGTCCACAGGGACATGCACCCTGCTATGCCGGTTAAAAGCCGGCTGCTTCGCTGTCTAAGCTTTGGACCGTGATGGTGCTCACAGCGGGATTTGCACCCGCACTGGCGACGTTCTCGACGTCGTGCCTCTGCTGTTGGGCTACATGAGCATTGAATTGGCAACCCTGGCGGGATTCGAACCCGCAGTTATCCGATAGAAAGTCGGATGTCTTATCCAGTTAGACGACAGGGTCATTGAAAATGGCGGAACGCCGAGGATATGCTCCTCATTCCGCACGATGGCGGCACGATCTTGTTAGCAACAAGTCCCGGCACGCTTGTCCGGTTGACGTTCCTTGATGAAGTGGCACTCCCGGAAGGACTTTCGCCTACAACCTCCGCGTTCGAAGCGCGGTGCTCTATACATTGAGCTACGGGAGCATTGAGTGGTGCCCATGGCAGGATTTGCACCTGCACTGTGCCGAGTTTGAATCGGCCGTCTCTGCTGTTGGACTACACGGGCATTGTAGTGGTGTCTCCGGCAGGATTTGCACCTGCGGCCTGCTGATTCGTAATCAGCCACTCTTTCTACTGAGCTACGGAGACATTAAATGGTGCCCATGGCAGGACTCGCACCCGCACTGGACCGCTTCTGAGGCGGTTGTCTCTGCATTGGACTACATGGGCATAAAACTGTCAGCCTTGGGTGGATTGCGGCTCCTGCCGCTGTGCGAATTCTGCTCCGCACCTCATTATAACGCGCTAGCGCGCTTTGGCGCTCGCACCACCAACCCTCTGCTTCAAAGGCAGATGCTCTGACTGTTGAGCTACAAGGCTACTTTGATTGGTCGGTCCGGCTGGAGCGCCATGCGCGATAGCGCAATCATGAATGCGCAGCCTTGCCGCACAGGCTGCACAGCAGCCAATTGCACCAGCACCATCCGGGTTATGAGCCCGACCCTCTGACTGTTAAGCTAAAGACCAATGAAATGGTCGGATACCCCGGTGCTGCCCCGGGCTCCTCTTGTTTCCAAAACAAGCGAGTGCTGCTGGCTCTCTCGTATCCGATGAAATGGACGTGCGCCCCAGACTTGCACTGGGTAATGCGGTTTTGCGGACCGCTGACTCGGCTCTTTGTCTTGCGCACGAATTGAAATGGTTCCCTCAGCCGGTTCTGCCCCGGCACCGCTTCGTTCACAACGAAGAATGCTGCTGTTACACTATGAAGGGTGTGTTGAAATGGATCCTCCGGTGAGATTCGCGCTCACATTAACCTGTTTACAAGACAGGTGCCTTTCTCAGTCGGCCACGGAGGAGTTTGAAAATGGTGCGGCATGTCGGTGCTGCCCCGACGTGATGAGTTTGGAAGACTCGCATGTTACTGTTACATCAATGCCGCAATGAAATGGTCGCTGGAGTGGGTAGCGCGCCCACCTCTGCGGATCTTCAATCCGCCGCTCATCTGTCTGAGCCATCCAGCGTTAAAAAATGGTCCCTCGGCGTGGTGACGCTCCACGGTCTTCCGGTTATCGACCGGGTGCTCTGCTGTTGAGCTACAGAGGGAATGAAAAGGGTAGGAGCCAAAGATCCTGTACAACTGCACGCAAGACGGCAGCGACAAACGAAGCTTCTGCACCAGACTACCGTGCTAAAAATGCAGACCTCCAACACTCGATCCTATACCCGCCGCCTCCTGCTGGTGACCGCCTATCTGGGCTTCATCAGCCTTGGGCTGCCGGACACTCTCATCGGCGTGGCCTGGCCTTCGGTGCGGGATTTTTTCGGGCGGCAGCAGAGTGACATCGCGTGGATCTTCTTTGGTGCGGGAGCCAGCTATTTCGTTTCAGGTTTGCTCACGGGAAAACTGCTCAAGTCATTTGGCATCGGGCTTCTGCTGGGTGGCAGCAGCCTGCTTGTGGCGGCGAGTGCCTTGGGTTACTCGGTCGCGCCAGCATGGGGCTTGTTTGCGGCATGTGCGCTGCTGCATGGGCTCGGCTCCGGCGCCATTGATGCCGGGCTGAATCATTATGTGGCGAATCATTTTTCGCCGCGGCACATGAACTGGCTGCACGCCTGCTACGGCATTGGCGCCACTCTGGGGCCGCTGATCATGACCTCCATGCTGGTTTCGTTGGGATCATGGCGGGCTGGTTATGCAACGGTCGGCTCTTTGCTTCTCCTGTTAACAGGTCTGTTCCTTTACACTCGAAAACTTTGGGACGCTCCAGGCGAAACAACGGACGCAGCTTCAGAGGCTGAAGCATCCGTGAGCATGCTTGATACCTTGAAACACATCGGCACATGGGCTCACATCGCGCTTTTTTTCATCTACACAGGTCTCGAGGTGACCGTGGGCCAGTGGAGTTTTTCGGTGATGACCGAGGCTCGTAGTATGACCAAAGAAACCGCCGGCATGTGGGTGACGATTTTCTGGGCCAGCATCGCCATCGGTCGTCTGGTGTTTGGCTTCATCATCGAGTGGCTCGGCATCGATCTGCTGCTGCGTCTGAGCATGCTGGCGGCGGTCCTCGGCACCGGCTTGTTTGCAGCAAACCTCCCTTTCTCAGCAGGAGCGCTGTCACTGGTAGGCCTTGGACTGGCCTCCATTTATCCATGCCTGATGACGCGGACGCCTCAGCGGTTGGGCAAAGCGCGTGCAGCTCATGCCATCGGCTTTCAAGTCAGCGCCGCCATGGTGGGTGCAGCCGCGCTACCCAGTGCTTGCGGATGGCTGGCTCAATCTCGAGGACTAGAGGCCGTGACACTGGCTACCATAGCCATGGCGGTCGGTCTGCTGCTAATCCATGAAACGCTGCTGCGGTTTGATCGCAGATTTTAGGGTTTGGCGGAGCACCAGAGAATCGCACTCTGGACGCCTTTATAGGGCGCAGCGGTTTTCGAGACCGTTTCCTCGTCTATGCCGGACGTGCTCCTTTAAATGGTGCCCACACCAGGAACGCCATGCGCGAAAGCGCACAAATCAAAGCGAAGCCTTACTGCGTAGGCTGCATGCAGCCAATCGCACCTGGAACCACGGCCGTTAGAAGCGGCGTATGCATGTTCTATTACACCTTGCGGGCTTTGAAAATTGGCTCCCCGGCGTGGACTCGCACCACGACGATCGGCTTAACAGGCCGATAGGCTACTTTACCTCACAGGGGATTCTAAAAATGGTGGAGCCGGACGGTAATGCTCCGTCGCTTGCTGGGTGCAAACCAGCCGTGCAGTCTTCTACACTACGGTCCCTTTGGAAATTGGCGGTCCGTGCGGGCTTTGCTCCCGCGACCCTCCGCTCGACAAGCGGGCGCTCTACTGAACTGAGCTAACGGACCTTGCAATTGGACGCAGGGGATGGAGTTGCACCAACCAAGACAGGCTTATGAGACCCGTCAGAGCACTGGCTCTCCCTGCAGTTTTAAAAAATGGTGCGGCGTCACGGTAATGCTCCGTGTGGGCTCAATGAGCTTTGGAGTTACAGTCCAAGTCGCCTCTTTAACGATCTACCGCCGCGTTCTTGATATGTATCAAATGGCACGGCGGCTGAATGCTATGCCGCGTGAGCGGCCGTCTCCACGCGAAGCCTACTGGCATGGCGCGCAGCGCAATAGCGCGCCCACATCTTCGGGTTTTGGAGACCCGTGCATTGCTTGTCTGCCACCGCCGTATTGGAAATCTTCCCGTTCTGCCATTCAAGGACACGGAGACAGTCATGCCACTGTACACTCTCCCAAGGTTACACCACCTGTTACCGTGCTCCGCGCCCTTGAATGGCAGATCAGCCTCGTATTGAGGTGATCTGCCAAATAAAGAACGAACACCGCTGCCACGCACGGGATGGAGTGTTGGTCACTCCATCGCTGGCGTCGCACCCGCAGGTATTTCACGGCGGATGTTTCGGTGTTTATGGCACACCTCCCGGGGAAGCCGTTTCGTGATGTCAAAAATGGGCAATGAACTCCCGTACTCCTCGTCTGAACGTAGGAATATTGCGTATTCGATGGCTGCTTCAGTTGACATTCGGTAGGAGGGTGCAAACCTGTCTGCAGGTCTTGCTCTTGCGTTTCTAAACGACTCCTCCGGGAGTCAGCTTGGCTGGCCTTGCCCCGGTGTCCGTTAGCGCGGATGCCGGGGTTTTTCGTGCTGTGGGGAAGCGGTCAGGTGACCGCGTGTTCAATCAATGAGTTTGGAAAATGGGTGAGTGGTTCGTTTCGCTGCAAAAGAAAAAGCCCTGCCGCCTTGGAGTGGGCGAGCAGGGCTTCCTTCGGAAACTTGGCCTTCGGGGCCTAATGGGGCTTCAAAGCGCCCTGCTCGTTATGTCTCTTTGTTGGGAGACTCCAATCTTGTGCTGGATAGGCGGGCATAAAGCCAAGACCCAATCTTACACACAAAATCTCTCCCCGACGCTCGGTCAGCGCGGATGAGTTAAGATGTGTCTGGTTGGTTTTCATGGCTTGTATTGAAGGTAACGGATGTTGCCACGGCTTTATTAGGCCGTCAACATCGTATTCTATATTTTTCTTATGCCCGCAAGTTTCAGGCCTGCCTCCATCCCTAAAACTCCTGCATATCAGCGAAACGCGTTTTCCATCGCATCGATATTCGCTTTCATCACGGTCATGAAGTCGCCGCTTGCAGGCACGTTGCCGCAGGGATCAAAGACGACGCTCTGGATGCCAAGAGTGCCAAGCTTCTCCACATTCTCTTTGTTTGGCTCGCCTTCCCAAATCATCCACCGTGCACGATGACCTGCGAGGATGCCTTTGAGGTCATTGAGAGCGGTATCATCCAGCACGGTGTCGGGCTCCCAAAGGACCGACTTCAAATTCAAACCATAGCGACGCGCCATATAGTGATAGACCGGATGCGAAGCCACCAGAGGATACTGCACCAAACGTCGGCTGAGCGTGCTCATACGAGCATCGAGAGATTCAAGCTCACCCTGCAGAGCCTCGGTGTTCTTGCTGATGCTGTCTTTGGCTGCTGGCACCAGTTTGGCCAGCGCATCGCTCACGGCCTGCACCTGCATGGTGGCCTGTTTGAAATCGATCCAGGTGGTGAATGCGGTGCCATTGTGGCTGTGCTCGCCACCTGGGCCGTGGCTGTGAGTGGTGGCGTCACGAACTTCAATGAAGTTGTTGGCAAAGGCGGCCGAGGTATCGACAACCTTCGACTCAGGCAGCGTGATTTTGTCTGCCCACTTTGAGTAGCCGGCACCGTTCATGAGAATCAGGTCGGCATTTTGAAACGCCGTAATAGCGGCCTCATCCGGCTGCCAAAAAGCAGGGTCTTCATTCTTGGGAGCCAGAAAGCGCACCTCAACAGCATCACCCGCGATGCGCTGCGCGAAGTATTGCAGAGGGTAGTTCGCCACCAGCACCTGCGGCTTGCCAGACTTCGCAGCTGTCGGAGCCGCTGCGGTTTCAGCCGCCTTTTCCGCTGAGGGTTTGCAACCCGCCAGGGCGATGGCGAGGAAGGAGAAAAGAAGGGTTCGCGTTTTCATATATAAAGAGATGATTGCATCTGGTAGGGCATCGGCGGTCAATGGCAAACTGACAATTCAGGCACGGAGTCGGAACTCACCGCGCTGGAGAAGATCGTTCAGCGCCTTACGATACGGCGCGGGCATAGGCGTGGATTCAAGTTCGGCGAAAGGGATCACCCGATGCGTATCAGGCCATTCACCGGTCTGCTCATGAGGTTCATGCACCCATAGCGTCACTTTGTAGCGAGTGATGCCGTACTGCATGCGCAGGAGCACCGGGGGGGGCTCATCCTCATGCATCGGATGAAGCGCCGGCAGCTTCCACAAACCGGTGCGGCGTTTGCCAGTCTCAAGCTCCAGAAGCACCCCCTCGTTCGTGCGCAAAAAAATGACCCGCTCAGTGACCGCAGTGATCTGCTGGCGCGCATTCTTCACGGGCAATGCTTCAGGATCTGTCGCACGGCATTGGGCGCGTACCGGACAAAGGTCACAGGCTGGCTTCGTCGGCGTGCAGTGCGTCTGCCCGAGTTCCATGAGCGCCGAGTTCAGTGCCCGTGGATCGTCGCTCGCTTGCACCATGGCCTTCGAGCGTTCCCACAGCAGCTTCGTTCCTGCGGTGGAATCCACCGGCGTGGCGTCGTTGTAGATGCGCGACAGCACGCGGGCGATGTTGCCATCGACGATAGGCTCTGCGAGGCCAAAGGCAAAACTGGCCACCGCACCCGCCGTATAGGGACCTACACCGGGCAATTCAAGTATGACCGCGTGATCCTGCGGAAACACCCCGCCATGCTGCACCATCACCTCCTGGGCAAGCCGCTGAAGATTGCGCGCCCGCCGGTAGTAGCCAAGTCCCTCCCAGGCCTTGAGCACCGCATCTTCACGCGCAGCCGCCAGCGTCTTGAAATCGGGAAACCGTTCCAGCCAGCGAGCATAGAAACCACGATCCAGCACCGTCGCGATCTGCGTCTGCTGCAGCATCACCTCGGAAATAAGGATCGCATAAGGATCACGGGTGCGGCGCCAGGGATAATCACGCGCATTGTGCCCAAACCAGTTCACAAGCTCCATGGCGATAGCATGGGGATCCGGCCTGGCTGTTTGAGATGGCATCGTCCCCCACTTATGACCGATCCGGCGCATTTTTCATGAGTCTTTCGTCACACCTGCGATTAAAATCGCGCCCATGCCAGCCCTGACAAGTTACACTCACGCGCTCACCTCCAGTCAAGCGGCCAAACTGCGCACTCTGCTGGAGGAACGCGGCTTTGAGTTTCAAACCAAACCCTATTGCCTCTATGCCGCCGCCAAATCAAAGGTGAATGTGTGTGTTTATGAGAAAGGCCCCAAGATTGTCGTGCAGGGCAAGGAGACGGAGGATTTCATCACGAACCTGCTCGAACCCGAGGTGCTGGGAGAGGCCAAACTCGGCTACGAAGAAGTGCACAACCCCGAGATGTTTCAGCCCCACATTGGTGTGGACGAAAGTGGCAAGGGCGACTTCTTCGGCCCGCTGGTCATTGCAGGAGTTTATGTCGATGGCGAAGTCACACGCCGCCTGCGTGACATCGGCGCGGTGGACAGCAAACGCATCAGCAGCGACGCGCGAATCTATCAAATTGCCGCAGATATCCGCAGCATTCCCGGCCTCGCATGGGAGGTCATCGCGATTCATCCCGAACGGTACAACGAGCTTTACACCAAATTTGGCAATCTGAACCGGCTGCTGGCCTGGGGGCATGCCCGGATCATCGAAAACCTGCTCGAACGTGTCCCCGGCTGCAAGAGGGCCATCTCAGATCAATTCGCCAATCCCGCCGTGCTGCAGCGTGCCATGCAGACACGCGGCAAAGAAATCGAGCTCGTCCAGCGCACCAAGGCAGAAAGCGACCCGGCGGTGGCCGCCGCCTCCATTCTGGCACGCGAGGGTTTTGTGGGCTGGCTGAAGTCACAGAGCCAGAAATTCGGCATGGAAATCCCCAAAGGAGTCTCAGAAGGCGTGAAACAAACGGCCATCAATCTCGTAGAACAGCAAGGCAGTGACGTTTTGCCGAAGCTGTGCAAAATGCACTTCCGCACCTCTTCTGAGGTGCTATCACGGATAGTTTCGGATCATCCCAAATAAACCTACTGACTAAATCGTAGGTAGGGATGATAATTCGACACAGAAATTAGTTGCGCCCTATTACACGTCTCGCTAGTCACCACAATATGACCACGATCACCAAAAAAGATTTGGTTGCGGAACTCAGCAACGCAACGGGAATCAAGCATGCCGATACACTGGCCATGGTGGAAGCCTTTATGGAGCTGGTTTCGAAGAATCTAGCTGAAGGAAATGAAGTGACGCTGCGCACTTTCGGTACCTTTGACCTTCGCGTGGCGCGTGGCAAAATTGGCCGCAACCCTAAGCAGCCAAATTCTGAGGTAATGATTCCGGACCGCTGTGTCGTACGTTTCAAGCCCAGCAAGGAGCTCAAGTCCCGTGTCGCCGCGCTGTCGGTGCAAAAAGTCAACGGCGACCAGTCCATGAATGGCAGCTTGGTTAATAGCAACTAGATCAGTTTTGAGAGCCTCGGCTGACTCGTTCAGCCACCGTCTTTGTCAAAGGATGGTAATCGTGTGCAACGTCAGGTGATTTGGTGCGTACTTTCCGCCCACCATGTTGCCTCGTATTCTCCCCACGCTCGCCGCTTTCGCCCTCCTGCTGAACTCCGCCTCCGCAGCCCCCAAGTGGATCTGGCTGTCCAAGGATGGCAACAAGGACCCGCAAGTCACCTTTCGGTACAGCTTTGATTCACCGGCCAAGGTGCAGTCTGCCCTGCTGGAACTCACCTGCGACAATGGCGCAGACGCCCTGCTGAATGGCAAAAAAATCCTCACCAATCCGGACTGGCAGGAACCCACGAAGGTGGACGTCAGCAAGGACATCAAGCTCGGCGCGAGGAACGAAATCATCGTCAACGGTCACAACAAAGGCGGCGTCGCGGCACTCATCGCCCGCCTCACCCTCAATCTGCCGAACAACGAAAAGGCGATCGTCATCGAAACCAGCGGCAAATGGGAGGCCACCAAGGCAGGCACGGAAGCCTGGCAGCCCGCCCTCGTCATCAACGACTATGGCAAAGGCCCCTGGGGACTCGCACTTGATGGCAAAGCAGGTGGCGGCAAAAACAGCGGCCCAGCTGAGAGCGTCGCTGCCTCCGAGATCACCGTCCCCAAAGGCTTCAAAGTCGAAAAACTCTACAACGTGCCCAAGGACCAGGAAGGCTCCTGGGTCGCGCTCACCGTCGATCCCAAAGGCCGCCTCATCGCCTGCGACCAGTATGGCAGCATCTACCGCATGGGCGTCCCCGCCATCGGTAAGACCGAGGACCTCAAGCCCGAAAAACTCGCCCTCGCAATGGGCAAGGCGCACGGCCTGCTCGCCGCATTCGACAGCCTCTACGTCATGGTCAATGAAGACGGCAAAAACAACGGCCTTTACCGCCTGCAGGACACGAACGGCGATGACCAATACGACAAGGTCACCAAACTCCACACCATGGCGGGCGGTGGCGAGCACGGCCTGCACAGCATGATCGTCAGCCCCGATGGCAAGCGCATCTTCTACAACTGCGGCAATCACACCAAGCTGCCCGAAGGCCTCGTAGACAGCCGCCCCGCCAAAATCTGGAGCGAAGACCACATCCTCCCGCGCTTCTGGGATGCGAACGGCCACGCCCGTGGCATCCTCGCCCCTGGCGGTTACATTTGCAGCATGAACCCCGATGGCAGCGGCCTGGAGCTCTACTGCTACGGCTTCCGCAATGAGTTCGACATCTGCTTCAATGATCAGGGCGAACTATTCACCTATGACGCCGACATGGAGTGGGACATCGGCAGCCCATGGTATCGCCCCACCCGCGTGAATCACTGCGTCAGCGGAGCCGACTACGGCTGGCGCAGCGGCAGCGGCAAATGGCCGAATTATTACGCTGACGCTCTCCCCACCACGCTCGACATCGGCCCCGGCAGCCCCACTGGCGTCGTCGCCGGCACCGGCGCAAAATTCCCCGCCAAATACCAGCACGCCATCTTCATCAACGACTGGACCTACGGCACCATGTGGGTCATCAACCTGGATCCAAAAGGCGCAAGCTTCGCCGCGACCAAGGAAGAATTCGTCTTCGGCAAACCCCTGCCACTCACCGATGTCGTCATCCATCCGCAGGACGGTGCCATGTACTTCGCCGTCGGTGGCCGCAAAACCCAGTCCGGCGTCTATCGCGTGACTTATGTCGGCGATGAATCAACCGCCCCCGTCAAAGCCCAGCCACTGGGTGAGGACTTCAAACTGCGTGCCTCTCTCGAAGCCTACCACACCGGCAAAATCGATAACGACAAGGCCCTCCAAGATGCTTGGAGCAAGCTCAGCAGCAGTGATCGCCACATTCGCTATGCCGCTCGTGTCGCGATTGAAAAACTCCCCGTCAATCTTTGGCAGGAAAAGGTCCTCAACGAAAAAGATCCCGTCGCCCTGATCGAAGGCATCATCGCCCTCGCGCGGGTCACCGGGGCCAAAGCTGGCCACGAAGGCGGGAAACCCGCTGGCAAGCCCACCGGCACATCTTCGGAACCCATCGGCAATGTTTCTCCAGAGTACGCCGAACTGCAGGGCCAGATGCTCCTCGCACTTGGAAACCTGAAAGGCACCAAGCTCCCGCTCGACCAGAAACTCGCCGCCCTGCGTGCCTTGGAACTCGTTTTGATCCGCCTCGGCAAACCGGACGCCGAAGTCTGCTCCCTGATCGCCACAGCACTCGACTCCGTTTACCCCGCAGAAGATCATTTCGTGAATCGCGAACTCTGCCAGATCCTCGTCGCAGTCGATTCCCCAACAGTCGTCTCCAAGACACTCGCCTTGATGGCCACGGCGAAAGATGACTTCCAGGAAGTCACCACAGATGAAGTTTTGAGCCGCAACGATGGCTACGCCAACGCCGCCCGTGCCGCCGCCGGCAGCCGCCCAAATGCCCAGCAGATCAGCTACATGGTCGCCTTGCGGAACGCCACTGCGGGCTGGACGCCAGAGCATCGCCAAACCTTCTTCTCCTGGTTCCCCCACGCCCGCACCTGGAAAGGCGGCAACAGCTTCAAAGGCTTCATCGAAAACATCCGCAAGGACGCCCTCGCCACCTTTGTGCCACAGGAAGAACTCGCCGCGCTCGACGCCCTCAGCAACAAGGTCGAAGCCAGCACCTCCATCCCCAACTACGTCGCCCCCAAAGGCCCCGGCAAAAACTGGACGGTCGATGAAGTCGTCGCCCTCACCGCGGACGGTCTCAAAGGCCGCGATTTCAAAAACGGCGAAGCCATGTATCGCAGCATCATGTGCGCCACCTGCCACCGCTTCAATGGCGACGGCGGCAGCATCGGCCCCGACCTCACCGGAGTCGGCAACCGCTACACCATGCGCGACCTCATGGAGAACATCGTCGATCCCAGCAAGGTCATCTCCGACCAGTATGACAGCCACGAGATCACCAAAAAGGACGGCAGCATCATCATCGGCCGCATCGTCGTCGAAGAAAACGGCAAGGTCTTCATCATGACCAACCCCTTCGCCCCCAATGACCACATGGCCATCAACGAAAGCGACATCGCCAAGAAGGGCACCCGCAAAGTCAGCATGATGCCCCCCGGCCTCATCAACTCCCTCAATCAAAACGAACTCCTCGACCTCATCGCCTACCTCACCAGCGGCGGCAACGCGAAGGACAAGGTGTTCCAAAAGTAGTCCAGTTGCGCCGCAACTGGATTGGAGAAGGCCGACGATTCGTCGGTCTTCTTTTTGCCCATAGCTTAATCAAATGTGATGACTACGATTCCTTTTTCCTGGGCAATCGCAAAACGTCTTCGTTCTGGATCAAGAGCCAGCGCGGGCGTGGGCTCATGATGATGAAGGATGCTGCTTGTTGCGACACCTGATTGTACTTCGGGCCAGCTTGCCACGATCTGGCCACTCGGCAGATGAACTACCTTGGGATGTTTGTAGAAGGTCACGACATAATCTTTATTCAGCGGCATCATAATGCCAGCAGCAGGATCATGCGCACATTTGCTCAACAACTTGCCTTCTCGCAGCGAAACCAGCCCTATAGTTCCTGGAGTATTACCCACGGAATTCTCTCCATACCGCACTGAATCAGCATTCTCAGAAATAACCAAGTGGTCGTCATCAATGAAAGCAGCAGAGTTCACTTCGCCCCAGCTATCCAGCCCAGGACACTCAATTTTATCGAGAACTGAGCTGTCTATACAGGCACTTCTAAGGTCATAGAGCGCCAGAGTGTCGAAAGGATGCCAGACCCAGCCTGCGCTGAGAAGCTTTTTCCCGTCAGGACTTGCCGCAAGACGGGAGTGGAAGAAATCCGCTGGATTTCGGGACGCAGAATTTGGCATCGAGACACTCGGTATAATGCTCTCAATTTCCAGTCTGCAATAATCTTCAGGACAGTGGATCAAAACCTCTTTTCCATTCACCACTGCAAATGCTGCCGGATACTCGTAGACATCAGCATGGTAGTCAGAACGGTTCAGTTCCTTCAGGAGCTTGGGGGTTCTGTCTGTTAACTGCAGCAGAAGCCCTTTAGTCCCGAGGCGTTGACAAAGAACCGCATATTGGCCGCTTGGAGAAATGACGGCATGGTCGAACTTTCCTCCCCAGTTCAGGCGTGAAGGGGTGATTGTGCCATCAAGATGGTAGCGGACAGCACCCGCAGCTAGATCGATCAAGTCGCCCCCCAACCACGCCAGTGTGTCGACAGGATTTTCTGCAGGAAGGATTTTCTGCTGAAAATTCATGATCCGATCAGTCTTCCCTTTCCCCACGAGAGAGCACCATGACATCATCTAACGACGGCATGCCTTCCGTCATGAGCGGATGGGACAGCAGATCTATAAAATGCTCCTCCCAGAGACTTTCCCGGTCCTGATCCTCATTCTCTCCAATCATGGAATATGCTGTTACCTGCATGGCTCAACGTCAAGCCCCATGAAACAGGCTCCATGCTCAAGACGTTGCCTCTCACCCCTCCCATGCATCGCCTCCTCCTCACCCTTCCCCTCCTTGCCGCCATCGCCTCCGCCGCCGAACCCGCAAAGCCTGCCGAACCCAAAAAAGAAAAGCCCTTCACCCCTGGCGGCATCTACCGGCAGGGCGACATGCAGCGCCCACGGCCCACGGTGATCACGCCACCCACGGCAACGTCAGCGCCAAGCGACGCCATCGTGCTCTTCGATGGCAAAGACCTCTCCAAGTTCATCCGCAAGCCCCGCAAGGATGACAAGGATCAAAGCGACGTGCCGAACTGGAAGATTGAAAACGGTTATGCCGAAATCACGCCCAAGGGAGGCGACATCGACATGCGGGACAAGTTTGGCTCCTGCCAGATTCACCTCGAATGGGCCACGCCTGCTGAGGTCGTGGGCAACAGCCAGGGCCGTGGCAACAGCGGCGTGCTCATCCACGGCTGGGGAGAGGTGCAGGTGCTCGATTCATACGAAAACGACACCTATCCGGACGGTCAGGCCGGAGCGATCTACAGCAAGTATCCGCCGCTCGTGAACGCCAGCCGCAAACCCGGCGAATGGCAGAGCTACGACATCATCTGCGAATGCGCACAGCTTGATGAAAAAGGCACGGTGATCCAGCCCGCCCGTATCTCCGTGCTGCACAACGGCGTCATCGTTCAACACGCGTCCCCGCTCGAAACGAATCTGCAGGAAGTCAGCTTCGCCCTGCAGGACCATCACAATCCGACCCGCTACCGCAACATCTGGGTGCGCCCCCTGCACCGCCGCGATGAGAACGCGAAAAAGGATGAGGCAGCGAAGTAGCTGGAGCAACGAGAACCAGGCGACATTCGACGGCGGTTGGAGGACCAACCGCCCTAACTTCATGAACCTTCGCTCGTCCAGCGCAAGGTAGGGCTGGCTGTCCCAGCCAGCCGTCTGCGGATCCCAAGACTTTCGAGCCAGACAAACCCAGCTAAACAGCGACGAGCTTGGCTCATGTATGAGCCACAGACTACTTCTTGGCCACCGCAGGTTTGCGCAGCTTTTCCGTCACCAGCTTGTGCGTCTCCTCACCGATCCAGATATCGGTGCAGTGCGAAGGTTTGCCAGGCAGTTCTGCAGTCCTGTTAAACAGCAGCACATCGCCCATTTGAAGATCAGCCAGCTTCACCTGCTGGTCCGCCTTCCACACACGCGTGGCATCGTTCACCCGGAGAATGCAGCTCGCAATGTCTGGCGCACGCTGCATGTCGCCGTTGTAATCCTTCACCAGTGGCAGCCACCAGCCGACATGGATCTGATCCCCTTGAATGGCCGTGACTCGCGCGGTGATGGCGTTTGCGCTGGAGTGACTGAAGTCATCGCTGATGCGGCTGACGCGGGTGAAGGCACCTGTTGCATCCTGAAAAAGGTCAAAGCGGTAGCGCTGGCCTGTTGGCAGTTGGGCAAACTGCGGGTCTGCGCCGAGATACTTGAGGGTGTGCTGCTTGATCAAGGTAAAGTTGACCGGCTCGCCGGTCAGTTCAGTGAGGAATTGCCCGCTTCCAGTCTTGGAGTCCAACTGTACGAGTTCTCCAACAACCGTGTGCTCGGAAAAAGGCGGCGGCTTCACGTCATCCTTGATTTGATACCAAGGCAGGTCCGCGTTGCCGTAGTCCGTGCGGAAAGGAAACTGCTCTGGGTAATCCATGGCCACGTTCTCGATCAGTTCCTGATCCTGCATGCGTCCAAAGCCATAGCCCATCAAACTCTCTCCATAGAACTGATCCCGCGCTTTCCACCCAGCAAGAAACACCCGCACGATCCGCCCACGGCGGAAACCTTCGAGCATGTTGCTCACTTTCACAGTCACCTGCACACCGCTGCTGCCGAAGTACTCCGAGGGCACCTTGTTGACCTCAGTGATGGAGCCACGCTCGCCATCCACACCGGGATTCCACGTGCGCAGTTCATCGTTCGCCACGCAGGGCCTGGCTTCCTTTCCTACTGCCAAAAGCTCCTTGTAGGCAGCCTGAAAGGCAGCAGCATCGCCACTGAAAAAAGTCAGTGTAAGGGTGTTGCCCTCAGTCTTGTCGATCCATGCGGCGACACCACGCATTTCGGTGAATTCGCGGAATTTCTTCAACTGCGCAGCGTCGGCAGGCAGCCCATCATCAGTGGTGACAAGTCGTGTGAGCCGACCCTCCGCATCAGGCAGCATCAGGAAGGTCATCTTCGTCCCCAGCGGCACCTCGCGCAGATCTGCCTCCACGCCCTTGTACTTCATGACCGCGTACGGCGGCATGGAGAACGGGATTAGCTTGCCATCATCTGCGCGAAACTCCCCTTTGCGAAGAATGAAGTCCACACTGACCAGCTCACCGTGGATGCGTTTGGCATCGTTGAGAGAAGGGAACTCCATCGCCTTGGCCGCATCGGCGGCAGACAAGGACAAGGCGTAGGCAAAAAGGAGGACGCAGAAAAGTCGCATGGGGTCTCGGTTAAATCAGATCACTTGAATTTCACATCCACCTTCGGCAGCATCGCCTTGATCTTGTCCTGCGTTTCCTGAGGGTAGCCGCTCTTGCGATCAATGATTTTCAGCTCCTTGAGGAAGCTGAAGCCTTGCAGCAGTGGTAGGCGCTCTTCGGGCATGGCCGGGCTGCCGAGTTCGAGGGATTCGAGCTGCTTCATCGTGGCGAGCACCTTCAAATCTTCGTCGGTGGTGGTCTTGCAATTCGTGAGCGAAAGGCGCTTCAGCGTCTTGATCTCCTTGACGATTGGCAGCGACTCAGATTTATCGAAACCTTCGCCAAGCTGCAAAGATTCGAGAGGCAGCGCGATGATGTTCTTCAGCGCGGCTGGCGTGGCATGGGCGCCAAGCTCCAGCCCCTTGAGCTTCGTCAGCTTGGCCAGATTGGGAGCGCCTTCATCCGTGAACTTCGCATGCGCGAGGCTGATGCTTTCGAGATTCGGCAGATGGTCGCACAGTTCCTTCAAACCCTCGTCGTCGATGCTGTTGCCACGATGGCTCACCTTGACCAGCTTGGTAAAGCCCTCAAATTTTGCGTAGGCGCGTCCGGTGATCTTGGTGCCGACGAAAGAGAAGGATTCGAGATTTTTCAATCCGGCCAGCTGCACCATGCCTGCATCCGTCAGCGAGCCGTTGTTGGTGAAGCGCAAGGTCTTGAGATTGGTCAGCTTCGCAATGTTCGGCATCCACTCGTCATTGAACTTGGTGGAAATGACATTCAGCGACTCCAGCGTGGTGATGTGGCCGAGATGCTCAAAGAAAGCAGCATCATACGGGTCTTCCTTGCGGTGATCATGCGGTCCGGTATTCGGCACGGCGAGATCCACCAGCTTCAGACTCTGGCCGTCTTCGGTTTTTTCAACTTTGCCCTTCGCGCCTTCAACAATCTTGGTGACTGCTTCGACATGGGGATCCAGGGCAAGGGTGGGAACGGCTGCGACGAAAGACAGCAGGGTGATGAATGAGAGGGTTTGTTTCATGGTGTATGGTTGGATAAATTTTGGCAGAGATGTTTTTGATCACACGATTTCACTGACCGGCCCGAGGCTGTCCACGAAGGTCTCGGCATTGACCTCCATCTTCTGCAGCATGGTCACGAGCACGTTGCTGACGCGGGCATTGCCATCCTTCGGCTTGCCGCAGAGGCTGCGCCATTCGTCGTAGCTCAGCGTGTAGTCCTCTTTGAGATGCGGCCGGTTGTAGTCGAGGTGCTGGCCGTGCTTCAGTCCGAGTCCCTTGCCGCCGGCGAGGAGCATGGGCAGGTTGCTGTTGCAATGGCTGTGACCATAGCTCATGCCGCTGCCAAAGAGCACCATCGTGCGGTCTAGCAGAGGTTCGTCGCCGTCTTTGACCTCACGCAATTCATCGAGGAAATGAGCAAACTGCTGCATGATGAAGGCATCGCTCTTCGCCAAACGGTCAAGCACCACAGGATCTCCGTTGTGATGGGAGAGGTTGTGACGTGCCTGCGTGATCTGGATTTCGGGAATCGCGAGGCCATTGCCCTCGCTGCCGTTCATGTAGGTGACGACCCGCGTCATGTCCGTGCGCAGCGCGAGCACAATGATGTCAAACATCGTGCGCCAGTATTCACCGGCCTGCGCCTTCGGCACATCACGCTGAAAGGGCGCGGCCAGATTCTTTTCCACCAC
Source organism: Verrucomicrobiaceae bacterium UBA7681 (assembly GCA_002482965.1). Classification (GTDB taxonomy): domain Bacteria; phylum Verrucomicrobiota; class Verrucomicrobiia; order Verrucomicrobiales; family Verrucomicrobiaceae; genus Prosthecobacter. The sequence goes on from DLGZ01000067.1 coordinate 23,385, forward strand.
GGGCTTCGGAATGTCCAGCCAGGCGTCGAGTCGCTCAGTGCGCTGCTCCACATCACGCACGGCGTGCATGTATTCATCCAGTTTCGTGCGATCATCCGTGCCGAGCGCCAGACGCAGAGACTTCGCGTCATCGAGCACTGCATCGAGAACGCTGCGGCGCTTTGTGAGGCGCGCACGCTGCGCATCAATGCCACCCACTTCTTCACCAAACAGACGGTTGAAAATGGTCTTCGGATTGTCATCCGCCGGTAGTGGTACGCCATCGCGTGAGAAGGCCAGTGTGTTCGTGCCAAAGGGATGCCCGGTGCCAGAGGAGATGGACAGCTCCAGCGAATTGAAGCGCGTCTGCTGCCCCACGACCTCCGCCATCATCTGGTCGCAAGAGATCGTATTTTCGTATTTGCGCCCCCCCTGCGCGTCAATCTTCGCACCCGTGAGCCAGGTGTCCGCACACACATGCGCCTGCCCAAGCCCGTTCGGATGATGCAGCCCGCTGAACACAGTGAGATCCTCCTGATGCTTCGCCAGCGGCTTGAGTGAAGGCGACAGTTCATAGCCACGCCCGGCATTCTTACACTGCCAAGTCATGCCGTTCACCCCGTTCGGAATGTAAACAAACACACTGCGGCGCGGCTTCGCCGTGGCGGCGGCGCTGGCACGCAACGGCACCATCGCATCCAGCAGCGGCAGCGCCATGGTAGTGCCAAGACCGCGCAGGAAGTGGCGTCGGTTGATAAGCCAGCGTTGGGATTGGATGTTACTCATGGCAGTGGATGGATTGAGGAATGGATAAGTGACGTGAAAAGGCTGGGATTACTTCCGAAGAAAAACCTCACTCTCCACGCAAAGCAAAACGAGATCGCGCAAGCGGTAGCCGCTCTTGGCGGCGGTTTCGAGGATGCGCCGGATGTGGGGACGATCAGTGATTTCGAGTTCGCGACCAAGGGCATGGATGAGGAGTTTTTCGACAAGGCAGCGGGCGAAGGCGGGCTCGCGCTTCATGAGGGCAGCTTTGAATTCCACGATGTTTTTGAACGCCTTCCCATCGAAATTGCCCGTGGTATCAATCGGTATGTGCTGCTCGCCAATCCGGTAATGCCCTCTCCACACCCCAATGGGGCTGAAGCTCTCCAGGGCGAAACCTGGCGGATCAATGTGCGCGTGGCAGGAGCGGCAGGAGGCATTGTCGCGATGCTTCTGCAGTTGATCACGTACCGTCTTCGCACCGCGAATGTCAGGCTCCAGCGCCGGCACTCCGGGTGGCGGAGGCGAAGGCGGACTGCCGAGGATGTTCTCCAGCAGCCAGGCACCGCGGATGACAGGCGATGTGTCCACACCGTTCGCCGTCAGCGTGAGAAGGCTGGCCTGACCGAGCAGCCCTCCTCGGTTGCGGTCCGTCAGACTCACACGGGCAAAGCGTGTGGAGGGTGAATCACCAGAGCCATCCGTCTTAAAATAACGCTCTGCCACGCCAGCGTCCTCGGTGCGGCTTTGCGCTGCAAATGCTTCGGGCTTGATGCCGTAGAGGCCTGCGAGTTCCTTGTTGGCAAAGGTGTAGTCGGAATCGAGGAAGCGGGCCACGGGACCGTTCGTCTCCAGCAGATGTCGAAAGTAGAGCCTCGTTTCCTGACGCATGGCGGGCTCCAGATGGTCGTCGTAGTAAATTGCAAAGCGGAGCGGATCCGGCGCCATGGAGCCGAGCTTTGAAAGACGCAGCCAGCCGTCGAGAAATTGATCCACAAAGGCATCCGATCGCGAGTCGGCGAGAAGCCGCTGCGCTTCCGTGCGGAGGGTCGCGGCATCCTTGAGTTCTCCAGCCGCGGCACGCTTGAGGAGTCCTTCATCCGGCATGGATGCCCAGAGGAAATAAGACAGGCGGGACGCGATCTCGTTGCCGTTCAGGGCATCGTCTTTTTCTTCCCGGTAAATGAAGCCCGGCGAGCAAAGGATCGCTTTGAGTCCTTCGCGGATGGCGGTCTGCGCGTTCATGCCCTGAGCCTCGGCGGCACGAACGAGTTCCACCATCGGCTTCACTTCGCCGTCTTGCACGGGGCGGCGCCAGGCTAGGCTCGCAAAATGTTTAAGCACCTCGCCCGCCGCCTTGGACTCATAAGGTTGATCACCAAAGAGCGTGCGATGGCTCGCTGGCGGCCACGTTTCATTAAGCGGGCCATCAATCTCAATGGCATGCAGCCGGATGCGCGGAGATTCGCCGAAGAGAAAGCCAATCCAGCCGCCATAGAGCTTCTTGCGCTCCTCAAACTGCGCGAGTCCTGCAGCATCCAGCGTGGCCTTGGCATGCTCATTGAAATACTCGTTCATGCGGTAGTTCGCATTGGTCGGGCCATTGGGAAAGCCGACCCGTGGGAACTGTCCTTTGTCCAGCCACATGCGGCATTCCAGCCACACGCGTTTGTCATCCGGCAAATCCCAGGTGGCCACATGACGCTGGCCTGCCTGCTCATGCGTGGCAGCAAAGTTGCGCGCCTCTTTGTTGGCCGGATCGATGCCCTGCAAAGTCGCGTTGAAGAGAGAGAGGCGGATGGGTTCGGATTCATCCCAGAGCGAAGGCCAGCGCTTGAACTCCTTCTTGACGAGCGAGTGGCGAAACTTCCCCTCCGCCTGGATGCGCACCTGATACCAGCCGCTCAAGGGGACGCCGGCATCGCTCAGATCATCGAGCGGATGATAGTTGGCAAACGGAGCGCCGCCGGCACCGATGCGCTGGCACAGGTCTTGGTGCGGCTGCTCCTGTTTCGTCTTCTTGTAGTAGGCGATGGTCTGCTGCTGCTCGGCTCCGTTCGTGCGGTCAAAGGGCGGGCGCAGGGCGCGGTGCAGGCTCTCCGGCTTCGGCCCGAACTGCACGGCACGCTCCACGATATCCTCGGCTGCCTCAAGGTACTGGCGCAATAGAAAGCTCGATGTCACCAAGGCACCGCCATTGCTTGCAAAACCATGCAGGCGCTGGTCGCCGGGAAAGGCCGCCGTGGGGTCACTGCCCAGTTCGAGTTGAAGCAGATCGCGGATCGTGTTGCGGTATTCCTCGCGGTTCAGCCGCCGCAGGACGGCCTGCTGTCCCTGACGGGGCTTTTGGGAATGATGCTGCACGAGGCGCGCTTCGAGATCAAGAATCGCGGCCTCGCGTTCTTCAGCCGTCGGCTGCTTTTTGTCCGCAGGTGGCATGAAGCCGCGCTCGATCTGTTCCAGACAACGCAGCCAGGTGGCGGCGTTTGCATCGCTGATCGCAGGCGCGAGACTTTCCAGGGAGAATTTCCCCTTCTGGGTCGAGTCATCATGGCAGTCCAAGCAGCTCTGTTGGATCAAAGCAGCCAGCCCAGCGGGTTCGGCTCGGCAGACGAGGAACATCATGCCGAGCACCAGCCAGACGCAGGCTCGCGTGAAATTCCGCAGCAGATGACCGTGATTGCTCATGACCTTCACATCCCAAAATTCTCCAGGGTTCCTGTGCTCTGCCCAAAGCGATCTGTTTCCACGCCGAACTGCTGCGCCATGGTCAGGTAGAGATTGCTCAGGCGCACGCGTCTGCCTTTTTCCTCAGGCATCACCGCGTGTGTCACATGGCGGTGGGTTCCACCCGCGAGGAGCACGGGCAGGTTGGCATTCGTGTGGGCGCTGCCGTCTCCCATGCCACTGCCAAACAGCACCTGCGTGGAGCTCAGCAGGCCGCGCTCTTCGAGCTTCTGCACAAACCGCGCGAGGTGATCCATCTGATACTTCTCGATCTTGCGCATCCCGGTCATCAGCGTGGGCTCCTTGCCATGATGCGAGTAGGCGTGGTAGCCTTTCGGCTCCAGCCCGACGCCCTTGGCATCAAAGCCGCCGGGCACCTCGATGGTCGCCACATGGGTCGAATCCGTCTCCAGCGCAAGCGTGATCAAATCAAAGAGGATGGGAAGCTGCTGCGTCACCGGCCCGTCCTTGGGCTCGGCAAGATCCACCTTCGGACGCGGACGACGAACCCATTGCTGCTCCTGCTGGATGGCGATCTCCACCTCGCGCACGGAGGTGAGATACTGATCCATCTTCGTCTGATCGCGCTTGCTGAGCCGCTTGTTCATCGCCTGAGCCTGAGCCTGCACCGCATCGAGGATGGAGCCCTGGCGGTCGTAACGCTGGCTTCTCGCCGTCGCTTGATCACCGCCTTCTGCCAGGAACAGTTTGCGGAACACGCCGCTCACCGTCTGGATCGCTGGCACAAGGACGCCGGAGCGCGTCCAGGACAGCTCACAGGAGCCGCCGTTGTCACTGCCCGCTGACGTATTCAAAACCGGGAACCGAGTCCGCCCTGCATTGGCCACTCCGAGGAACTGGTCGAGCGACACATTGCCATTCGGCATCGCCCCAGCCTCCTGCACGCGCACGCCGGACAGAAACGCATGCGTGCCCGAATGCCCGCCGCCCATACCGTGATCCAGGTTCGAGAACACCGTGAACTTGCCACGCAGGGTCTCGAAGGCCGCGAGGTTCTCCGGCAGCGCCGCCTTGAGATCAGCCTCCTTCGGAAAAAACGCATCCGCGATCATGCCAAACGGATTCGCCACACAAACGAAGCGCTGCGTGCTCGGCGGCGCATCCGCACGAGCCAGGGTTTCGAGAAACGGCAGACCAAGGCAGGCGCCCATGCCACGCAAAACGTTACGGCGGTTCATAGGACGGTGCTTGGATTGAAGGTCGCTCATGGGGGCAGGCTAACGTTTCAAAAACAGCGGGCTGGTGACGAGAGATTCAATGAGGGAGGCCAGCTTGTAGCCATCGGCTTTGGACTTTTCCGCGACGCGCTTCAGTTCCTCACGGTCCGAAAAGGTCATGCCACGTCGCAAGGCATAAGTGGCGAGCTTATCGGTGATGGCAGCGGCAAATTTGTCCATGTCATCAAGCAGGATGTGCTTCAAGGCGACCGAGTCAGCAAACTTGCGTCCATCCGGCAGCACCCCGCTGGGATCGAGCGCCGGATCGTCTCCGGTTCCGTCTTTGATCGTCTCCACGGTGCGCCAGCGGCCGATGGCGTCGTAGTTGTCAAAAGCCATGCCGAGCGGATCAATCTTGTTGTGGCAGGCGGTGCAGTTCGGGTCAGAGCGGTGCAGTTCCAGCTTTTCGCGCACGGTCGTTTTCTTGACCGTCGCATCCGGCGTGCTTAGCGCAGGCACGTTGGCAGGCGGCGGCGGTGGTGGCCTGCCGATGATCGACTCCAGCATCCACACACCTCGATGCACCGGGCGATGCCGCGTGCCGTCAGAAGTGAGGCTGAGCACCGAGCCCTGTGTGAGCAATCCGCCGCGATGATCCTCCGGCTTCAACACGACGCGCTGCAATTGATCACCACGAATGCCCTCGATACCGTAGTGCATGGCCAGGCGCTCATTGATCATCGTCCAGTCGGAGTCGAGAAACTCGCGCAGGCTGCCGTTGCGTTTCAGCACTTCATTGAAGAAGCCCAGCGTCTCCGCGACCATGCTCTGCTCCAGATTCTCATCGTAGTCAGGATACAGTTCCTTGTCCGGCGGGAACATGCCCACCTTGCGCAGTTGCAGCCACTGACGCGGGAAGCTGTTGGCAAACTCCTGCGCCTTGGGATCTGCAAGCATGCGCTGCACTTCAGCACGCAGCGTTTTCGCCTCATTCAAAGCCCCTTTCTTGGCGAGAACCAGCAGATGCTCATCCGGCATCGAACTCCACAGGAAGTAGGACAAGCGGGAGGCGAGTTCGTAATCGTTAAGCGTGGGCGCAGCCTTCGCGGCATCACCCTCTTCAAGATAAAGAAAGCTCTTCGCGCACATCACTCCGATGAGTCCGTTCTTCACCGCCACCTCAAACGAATCACCCAGTTCGAGCGATTTCTCGACAGGCCGCATCAGCCGCTCAATCTCCTTTGCGTCCACCGGCCTGCGCCAGGCACGCGTGGCAAACTGGGTCAGGATCTCCCGCGCATCTTTGCTGACATAGATCTGCTGATGCGCCTTCGTTGGCCACGAATCAACAATAGGGCCATCCCACTCCACGGTGTCCACGATCAGCGTCGGCTGGATCGGTTTGAAGTCATCGTCCGTGAGCTTGAGCTGCCACGGCACGCGGCTGCGGGTATTGGTGAACGCGTTCGGCGTGCCGCTGTGGCGTGAGCGCCTGCCTTCAGGATTCGGCCCGGGCACCGAGTTGATGATGCGCACCGGATACTTGCCCGCGACCAGATGTACGCGTGCCTCCACGGTGATGGGCTTGTCCTCCGGCGCATCAATATCCTGCTCGATCAACGTCGTGTTGATGCTCGACATGTACACTTTCAGGCGCGGCGCACGGCCACCTTCAGGCCGCAGCCCGCTCAGTTTCAGGCGCAGCAGGTAATCGCCCGTGGTCTTGATCTCGATGTTCCAGGTGTCCGTGGTGTAGTTACGCGGCACGATCTCAATCCGAACCTTGTCGGCGATGCCTCGCGCTTTGTATTCCTCTTTGAAACCCTTCCAGCGCATGTCAAAAGCCTCCCAGCGGATGACCTCGCGCTTGGGCTCGGGCCGCAGTGAGAGCGCCTCATCCAGAATCACATCCGCAGCAGACAAATATTTCTCAATATGCGCAGGTGAGAGCGTCAGCACGGAGCCGATGCGCTCAAAGCCCTTCCAGTCCGGATCTTCCGGCAGTCCGCTCGGAGCTTTGACATCAAAGTTCACGCCCAGCAGATCACGGACGGTATTGCCATACTCATCACGTGTCAGCTTGCGGAAGGCCACACGCTCTCCTGCTGAAGACTGGCGCGCTGTTTCTGCCTCACGCAGTTGCAGCACGATCCAGTCTGCCACCTTTGAAATCTCCTCCGGCTTCGGCCTCGCCTCATCATCCGGTGGCATGTCGCCGGAGTTGATGCGGCTCATGATCTCCTCCCAGTGCCCCATGATTTTCGGCGACTGCAGATCCACGATGAGATTGTCCACCCGCAGATCCCCCTTCTGCTTTTTGGCATCATGGCACTTGTTACAGTGCTGCTCAAAGAAGGGGCGCACAAGGCCGGTGAGATCACGCGATTCCGCCCCCATGCTTGCATGAGAGGTCAGCAGTGCAGAAGCGGTCAGCGCAGGAAGCAGGAGGCGTATCATCTGTCTCGAATTCAAACGGCGGCCAAGGCGGCTTTGTACGCCCCCCCCCGAATGTTCGGGGGAGGCCATGGCGGCAGAAGCCAGTGGCAGGGAGGTGTCCGCCTCGCTAGGCTCCGCCCATCGTGCGGCACCTCCTCCATCCATGCCTTGGCGTTTTCCTGCTGCTGTGGGGCGGACCGGCCCGTGGCGAGGTCACGGCGTGGATTCCCGAAATGCGGGCGCTGGCGGCAGAGCGCACTGTGTTGCAGGAAAAACTCAGCGCCATGCCCGCAGCACCTGAAGTGCAGTTCACCCAGCGTCTCGGCTGGCACAGCGAGTATTCGACCTCTCCCGACAAGGCCGAATGGGTGGAGCTCAATCTGGGACAGGCGCAGAAGATTGACGCCGTGGTCCTCATCGCCCCGCCGCCAAACGGCGCGACTGTTGGCAAAGGCTACGGCTTCCCCCTGCGCTTTTACGTTGAGCTGCTGGATGAGGGAGAGGACAATGAGCGCACCATCATCGCCGACTACACCGATGCGGACTTCCCCAATCCCGGCCTGCTCCCTGTGGTGATCCCCGCTGGCGGACGCATGGCGCAAAAGGTACGCATCACCGCCACGCGCCTTTGCACCACAGGCGCACGCAGCTTCTGCGCTTTGGGTGAAGTGATGCTGCTGCAGGGGAAGCAAAACCTCGGCGCGCGGTTGGAGGCCATCGGTCCCAATGCCGTGAAAGCCAGCAGCAGCCAAGGCACACGCCCCGACTGGGGCCGCATCAATCTCGTGGATGGCCACACCGTGCTCGGCCCGCCCCTCGGAACGCACCGCAGTCCCACGCTTGGCTTTCGCAGCGTGCTCACCAGCGAAGGCCGCCCCTACACCAACCCCTGGGTGGAGATTGATCTCGGCACGGTCAGGTCCATCGACGAGATCCGCCTCTTTCCCGCGCATCCCCCCCAGTTCGCGCACAGTCTTGGCTACGGCTTTCCCGTGCGCTACCAGGTCGAGCTACGCGAAGAGGACAATGACGAGCCACGCATCCTGCCCGCTCCACAGTCCGGCAGTTACAACGCCCTCCCAGGCGACAACGTGGTGACCCTCGTCGGCGCTCACCGGGCGCGTTTCATACGCCTGCAGGTGCTTGATCCCCATGTGAGCAATGGCTCCGTCGTGCTGGCCATGGCGGAGATGCAGGTGTGGTCCGAAGACAAAAACATCGCCATCGGTTGCGATGTCATCTCGCCCAATTCCACGGAGAAGGAGGGCTGGTCGCACGCGGCACTGGTGGACGGATTTGCCAGCAGCGCAGACATCGTGGACTGGCCCGCATGGCTCGCGAACCTTTCTCAACGGCGCGAGGTGGTGCACCAGCTTGGAGTGATCGAAAAGAAGCGCAAGACCCTCACGCAGCATTGGCAAAAGATCGCACTGGGTCTGCTCATCGGCGTGGCCGTGGCAGGCGTCATCGTTCTGCTCCTTTGGCTGCAGCGTCAGCGGCGGATCCGGCGCGGGGAACTCGAACGCCTGCGTGAGCGCATCGCTCAGGATTTGCATGACGAGATCGGCAGCAGCCTCGGCAGCATCGCCCTCATCGCCCAAGACCTTCTGGCAGAGGGCGGACAAAGCCCCCAGTCACGCGAGGACCTGACCGACATCAAAGACATCGCCGCTGAAACCGTGGACGCCATGCGCGACATCACCCGCCTCATGCAGAGCGAGCGCTACGGCACCGATGACCTGCCCACCCTCCTGCGCGAGACCGCCGACCGCATGCTGCGCGGCACCCCCCACACGCTGGACCTTGACGACCACGCCCAGACACGCCGCCTCTCCGTGGATCGCCAGCGCGACCTCATGCTGATGTTCAAGGAGGCCCTCCACAACATCACCCGCCACGCCGCCGCCACGGAGGTGCACATCACTCTCAAGCAGACGCACAACGACATCATCCTCACCATCCGCGACAACGGCCACGGCTTCGACACCACCGCCAAACACACTGGCATGGGCCTCACCAATCTGCACCGCCGTGCCGCCAAACATCAAGGCCGCACCGACATCACCTCCGCCCCTCAAGGCACCGTTTTAATTCTCACCCTGCCGCTGCATGCCTGACACCATTGACCTCTGGATCATCGAAGATCACAAGACCTACGGCGAGCGTCTCGTCAGAGCCTTGAACCGCCTCGACGGCATCACCTGCACCCAGCGCTTCACCGCCTGTGAGGACGCCTTTGCCGCGCTCGCCACGGAGCCTGCGCCGCGGGTGCTCCTGCTGGATGTCGGCCTGCCCGGCATGAACGGCATTGATGGCATCACCCGCCTGCGCCAGCTTGCGCCCAGTACCGCCATCGTCATCCTCACCGTGTTTGAAGAGGACGACAAAATCTTCCGCGCCATCTGCGCCGGTGCCGCCGGGTATCTCTTAAAAACGTCAAACACCGAGGACATCGCCGCCGCGATCCGCAGCGCCGCCGCAGGTGGCTCCCCCATCAATCCCCACATCGCACGCCGCGTGCTGGAGATGTTCTCCAAAGCCAACGTGCCGCAGAAGGACTACGGTCTCACCCCGCGTGAGCAAGACATCCTGAAACTGCTGGTGAGCGGCAGCACCATCAAGGATGCCGCCGCCCAGCTCGGCATCGGCTACTACACGGCGGATGAGTACATCCGCAGCGTGTATGTGAAGCTTCAGGTGCGCAGCCGTGGCAGCGCCATCGCCAAGGCGGTGAAGGAGGGTCTGGTGTGAGGTTGCGCAGTTGAGACTCACAAAAGAAAGTGACACAGGGCAATGATGACCAAGCGGCCCGCCCCGCATGAGGCCGCGGGGCACGAGAAGGAATGGTAGGGAACCGCTGTGCGGGTCCGTGACTTCGGGTCTGTCTCATCGCAGGCGATGAAAAAGGTCCGCCGTCCTTGCGGCTTTCGACAGCACTGGACGGAGGCGTTTGAAAAGGGAGAGCGCGGCGGGTAGCAGATCACGCTGGGACGAAGGATTCTAGGGACGCGCACAGCGCATCCCTACCTTCCCGCGCAGTGATGGCAGGGAACCGCTTCACTGCGCGCCACCTGCCCAATACCCATCCGCTACTTCAAATACGGCCCCACCACTTCCTTCCAAATCGCATAGCCATTCGCATTCATGTGCAGCTGGTCTGCGACAAAGATGTCAGGCTTCGGCATGCCATCCGGGCCCAGCATGTGAGGATACACATTGATGAACTGCAGCCGCTTGTCCGTCTTCGTGAACTCCTCAATGAGTCGGCTGGCCTCTTTCATCTGCCCGACCATGCTCCAGCGCTTCGGGTTCGGCGCATTCGAGATGTAGCTGATGCGGCATTCCGGCAGCGCCGCATGCACCTTGGCCACGAAGGCCTTGAAATCCTCCAGCACACGCTGCGGCGTTTTGCCGGCATTGATGTCGTTGCTGCCGGCATACATCACCACGAGTCGGGGCTGGTACTTGATCACGGTCAGATGCGCGTAATTGAACGAATCAAACAACTCGGAGCCACCAAAGCCGCGATTCACCACCGGCAGTTCGGGAAAATCCTCCGCCAGACTCTTCCACTTCACAATGCTGGAGCTGCCGGTAAAAACAATGGGATGCTCAGGCGGTGCCTTTTCCGCATCCTTCTTCCCAAAGGCCAGAATATCCTTCTGCCAGCGGATGGCCGAGGTCACGACATCATAACCCGCCTCGCTAAAGTGAAGCTTGTCCTCGACGTAAAGCTCAGGCCGAGGCTTGCCGTCCGCACCGAGCAGCAGCGAAAACACGTCGATAAATTCGACCCCCTGCTTCGCGCAGAAGGAGGCGATGAGGGCGTTGGCCTGCTTGACCTGCTCTGCCTCGTCCCACCGCGCGGGAGAAGCCGGGATCGAAATGAAGGAGATCGCGGTTTTTGGCAGCGCCGCACGCACTTTCGCCACAAAGGCCTCAAAGGACGCCAAAACTTCCTCCGGAGCCCACCCTGCATGCAGGTCATTTCCGCCGGCATTGAGATAGATCTGCTTGGGCTTGTATTTGATGATGCAGCGATCCGCGAAATGCACCACGTCACTGATCTGCGAGCCGCCAAAGCCACGGTTGAGCACCGGCGTTTTCTTGAACCTCTCCGGCAGCGACTGCCAGCGGCGGATGTTGGATGCCCCGACAAATAAAGTGACGTCCTTCGGCGGTGCTTTGGCGGCATCCTCAGCTTCAAAGGCCTGGATGGCTTTTTCAAACCGTGTTGGGTCCGCCGGTTTGTTAGCGTAGGCCCAGGAGGAGGTCAGCAGCAGAAAAAGGACGGCAAAATGGCGATAATTCATGGCGTCATGGCAAACGTTGTGCGTTGTGACACTCATGCAACCTTTGCTCACAAGCCTGAAACGCAAATTTGCCCGGAAGACGCCGCCCTCCACGCCTGCCCGTGGGGCGGCCCCTGCCTCCACCCTCCCAGTTTCATTTGAGATCAGCGGTGAACCCCTGGCACCGGGTGTCACCCTGCTGCGTGAAGGCACCCGGTTTGTCGTACACTCCCGGCATGCCCAGGCGCTGGACCTTTGCCTCTACGACCCAGCGTCCCCCACCCGTGAGACCGCCCGCATACGCATGCAGCGCACCGAATGCGATCTGTGGCATGCGACCGTAAGCGGGGTCAAGGCAGGCACCCTGTACGGTTACCGCGCCCACGGACCGTGGCTGCCCAAAAGTGCGATGCGTTTCAACGCCAAGAAACTCATGCTCGACCCCTACGCCCGTGCCATCCAAGGCAAGCCCGACGAGGCAGAGCACATGCGCACGCTGCCCGATCCACGGCACGCCCTCGGTCGCATTGACAATGGAGCCGAGGCCCTGAAAAGCGTGGTGATCGACGAATCCTTCAACTGGACCGGCGACACCAAACCTCGTGTGCCCTGGCAGGACACGGTCATCTGTGAGCTGCACGTGAAGGGTTTCACCCAAACGCACCCGGACGTCCCGGCCAAACTGCGCGGCACCTATGCCGGACTCGCACACCCCTCTGTCACTTCCTATCTGCGCGATCTCGGCATCACCAGCGTGCAGCTTTTGCCCGTTCATCAGCATCTGGACGACGGCTTTCTGCTGGGCCGCGATCTCACCAATTACTGGGGCTACAACACCATCGGCTTCTTCGCCCCGCACAACACCTATTCCGCCGCCACCGATCCGCAGGAGCAGGTACGCGAGTTCAAGGCCATGGTGAAGGCCCTGCACGCCGCCGGCATCGAGGTCATTCTCGATGTCGTTTACAACCACACCGCCGAAGGCAACGAACACGGCCCCTCGCTGATGTTTCGCGGACTCGACAATCACGAGTACTACCGTCATCATTTTGGCGAGAACGGCGCGGACTATGTCAATGTCACCGGCTGCGGCAATTCGGTCGATTCCTCCAGCCAGCCTGCCCTGCGCCTGATTCTGGACAGCCTGCGCTACTGGGTCACCGAGATGCACGTCGATGGCTTCCGTTTTGATCTCGCCGTGACCGTTGCCCGTGATGAAAAGGATGGGTTCAACCGCCAGTCTCCCTTCCTCAGCGCCGTGGCGCAGGACCCGGTGCTCTCAAAGGTCAAGCTCATCGCAGAGGCCTGGGACATGTCCCGCATGGATAGCTATCAGGTGGGGAATTTTCCCGAACCCTGGCGTGAGCTGAACGGCAAATATCGCGATACCGTGCGCAGTTGGTGGAGGGGAGACTCCGGCGCCACCGCCGAGTTTGCCAAGCGTTTCTGCGGCAGTCAGGACGTGTTCGGCTGGAACCAGCGTCCACCTTTGGCAAGCATCAATTTCCTCACCTCGCACGACGGCTTCACGTTGCTGGATCTGGTGAGCTATGAGAACAAGCACAATGAGGCCAACAACGAGGACAATCGTGACGGCGACAGCAACAATCACAGCACCAACTGCGGCGTGGAAGGCCCCACCGCAGATCCCACTGTGCTGCAAACACGTGGGCGTCTTCGTCGCGGCATGCTCGCCACCATGATGTGCTCCCTCGGCGTCCCCTTCCTGACCGCTGGCGACGAACGCGGCCGCACCCAGCGTGGCAACAACAACGCCTACTGCCAGGACAGCGACATCAGCTGGCTGGACTGGCACGACTGTGACGAGGAAATGCTCGCCTTCACCCGGCAGATCACCGCTTTCCGCCGCAGCCATGAAGTGTTTCGGCGCAGCAGTTATTTCGATGGCAAACTCAATCCCGCCACCGGCCTGCGCGACGTCCTCTGGCTCGAAAGCGACGGCACCCTGCTGCATCATGAGGAATGGCACCAGGAGACCCGCCGCAGCTTTGGCGCACTGCTTGGCTCTGCCAGTGATGCCTCCAGCCCACTCCTGCTGCTGTTCAACAACAGCTCGGAGCCGCAGCCTTTCATTCTCCCCGGTGACGCGAATGCCCTCTGGTCCCTCGTTTTCGACACCGCCTTGTGCCCTTCCTTCCCGACCAAGCCATCCCCCGGCCTGGCAGGCTCCCAAAAATACCCGCTGCTAGCCCTGGGTGTGGTGTGCCTGAGACTGGCGGCAGGAGACCTAGAGTCGCTAGAACCGAAGGTTTGACCCAGTCCTCGAATGCGGGCGGAGGGGGATCATCTTGATCCCCATCTGGAGCGCTGGAGATGCTCGCACCCGCTCGACCTTGCGCAAGCGTGAGGGCCCGGGACGATCCCTCTCCTCCAGGGCTCCCTGCCACGAAATGGTATCAAGTATCAAAGTGGTATCAAAACGGTATCATGATACCAACGGTCTTATGGTATCAAGGTATCAACACCTATATATAGGTGTTGATACCTTGATACCAATCCCAAGCACCGGCGGGAAATACCAACGGGGATTAACATGAAGAACCTCCTCGCTCCTTTGGAAGCAGGAAGACGCACAGCATGGTAGACCACCCTCCACGCCACCCGGAAGAGCGCCAGCGCGCACGTTGGGTGGGCGTGGCGACAGCCCGCCCGTTTCTCAGTGCGCTGCAAAGCCCTCCAGCCCTCAATCCCCCCCCCGCAGCCCATCCGTAGCGCAGCAATCACAGCACGCCCTTCCAGCTCCTCCACCGTGCCTTCTACAGGCCTTGCCACACCCGCTAAGGGGTGACAGCACACCCCGCTCCGACGCGCCTACGGCCCTTAAAACACGCCTTAAACCCCCGCCGGAGACCGGGAAAAACCTCCCATCCTCCCCCCTAAATAACCCGACCTCAAGTTTGCCGAATCCTTTTATGGTGTTTATAGTTTACTAGAATGCCTGCAATCCGCCTCGCCCTGCCCCCCCCCCTTCGCTCCCTGCTCGCCAGAGGGGCTGGATCGGCCATGGTCTCGGGCTTCCTGCTGGTGGCCCTGCTCACCATGGTCGGCAAGATCGTCGCCTTCGCCAAGGATGCCGTGGTGGCCTCCAAGCTCGGCACGGCGGATGACCTGGACGCCTACATGCTCGTGTTTGGCTTTTTCACCTTTGCGGGCTCAGTGCTGGGAGGCGGAATACCCGAATCCTTCGTGCCCGCCTACGCCGAACTGCGGGAGCGCCGTGGACTGCGCCGCGCCTATCGCCTCGGGATTCAGTCCGTTGCATCTCATTTCGCCGCCTTGCTGATCTGCGGCGTGCTGCTGGCCACGGCCGCACCTTGGGTCGTCGCTTGGGCGACGAAAGGCTTTAATCCCGCCAAACAAGCACTCGCCGTCAGCCTGCTGCGCGGCCTGCTGCCCTTCCTGCTCTGCTTTGGCGTGGCCCAGCATCTCGGTGCGTGGCTGCGCGCAGGGAAGACCTTTTTACTCACAGCCTCCGCCCCGATGCTCATCCCCCTCGGCATCGTCATTGCGTTGCTGCTCGCCGGAGATCAGGTCAGCGCCTGGACACTCGTGTCCGGCACCGTCTGGGGAGCAGTGGCGCATCTTTCGGTGCTGCTGGTGGCCATCGTACGCCGCCTGCCGCGCACCCGGAGCTGGTGGCGCTGTTCCCTGCGCCATTGGGAGCCGGGACTGCGTGTGGTGCTGCGCAATGCAGTGCCCTTCCTCATCGGCGGCGTCGCTTTTGGCAGTGCGGTGGTGGTCGATCAAACGATGGCTGCCTGGCTCACCGCCGGCTCTGTCGCCGTGCTGGGGTATTCGGACAAAGTCTGCGCCATCGTCCTCGCCGTCACCGCCGGACCCGCCTCGGACGTGCTGTTCCCGCACTTCGCCGAACTCGTCGCCAAGCGTGACTGGAAAGGCCTGCGCAGGCGGCTCTTCACCAGCGCCGGGATCATCGTCAGCGCAGCGCTGCCCATGACGCTGGTGCTGTGCTTTTTCGCTCCGTGGATCGTCCGCACACTGTTTGAACGCGGTGCTTTCGGTCCACAGGACACCCAGCGCGTGGCCGAAGTGCTGCGCTACGCGGCTTTCCAGATTCCATTCTATATCCTCGGCACCGTCGCCGCACGTATCGTCATTTCACTGCAAGCTTCGCGCTTCATGCTCGCCATCGCGTTCAGCGCTCTCTTTCTCAACGCCTCGCTCAACTGGCTTTTGATGCGCCCCCTCGGCGCTGCAGGCATCGCCCTCTCCACCACGATTGTGCATTGCGTCTGCGCCTTCGCCACCTGCGCCACCTGCCTCATCGTGATCCGCCGAAAGGAGGCCGCATGACCGCCGCGCCACACGCCCACATGATGCCTGCCTACATGCAGGCCGCCACGAAACGCCGCGAGCGCATGGTGAAGCTGCTCATCCTTGCCGCACTCGCGCTGCTGGTTCCTACCATGACCAAGTATCTCTCATGGGCGGACGAAGTTGGAGTCCTTCCCTTCAAGCCGCGCGACTACACCCTGCTCACCCTCGCCGCCATCAGTGTGATGGTGATGCTGAACCGGCCCAGCATCTGCCCGCCCGCCTTTCTCATGCTGCTCGTGCCGCTGCTGCGCGTTCTCGATGCCGCATTTCTGCAACGCTTCACCATCACCGCTCTGGGGAGCCACAGCATCGTGGTGATGTCGTTGATCTCCAACTTCCTCGTGACCTTCATCACGGTGCTGTGCCTCTCGGCGGAGCCCTGGCGACGTGTCGCGCTCTGGGTCGGCGTGTGTGTCGCGCTGCTTTCCGCCGGTGGCGTCTATTACGAATGGCTTGGCTTCCGCTCATTCACGCGCATCCCTGGCCGTATGGCAGGCTTCCCTTCGGACCCGAACGACCCGCCCATTATGATCACCCTGATGCTGAGTGTGATCTTCACCTTGAATCCACGCTTTTGGTGGAACGTCGTGCTCGTCGCCCTCGTCTCGCCGGCCATCGCACTCACGCTCAGCCGCAGCGGCATGGCGGTGTACTCCTGCCTGCTCCTCTGCTACATCGTGGGAAACCTGCGCCAGCATTTCATGGGCATGCTCATCATGGCGGCCATCGCGGTGCCCCTGGCCATCGGTGGGGTGGCCATTCTGGCCCAGACTTCTACCAAGGTCGGCCTCATGACCAACAAAGACACCTCCGACCGTCTCAAGGCCATCTACGAACTCGATTTCGAACGCATCAAATCTCCCGAGCGTGGCAAAGACCTCCAGGACGGCTGGGAAGCCGCCGGTAAAAAACCACTCTGGGGCCATGGCACTGGGGCGGGAACCAGCGTCTGGAAGCCTCACAATCAAATCGTCTCTCTCTGGATTGATCTCGGCATCATCGGCCCGCTCCTGTTCATCGGCGGCCTCCTGCTGCTGACCTTCCGCTCTCTCATGCTCAAGATGCGTGGCTTCTACTGCCTCGTTCCGCTTTGGCTGTTCATCCCTTGCAGCCAGATTCTCATCGAATCCCCCCACTACTGGTTTGCCGCCGCCGTCTGCTGCAATCTGGTTTACGCCGGGCGCTTCCGCCTCGTTCTCCACGCACCCGCCAAGACGCAGCCCACTTCGCACACTCCGCTGCCGCAGTCATGAAGCTCGCCTTCATCATCCGCGATCTCGGCCACGGCGGGGCCCAGCGCCAGCTCGTGCTGCTGGCCCACGGGCTGGTGCGTGAAGGCCACGCCGTCAGCGTGCTGCATTTTTACGACGGTGCCTTTCGTGCCGAACTCGAATCCGGCGGTGTGCAGACGATCTGCATCGGCAAAAAAAGCCGCTGGGATCTCGCAGGCTTTTTCTTCCGTCTCATCAAAGCAGCACGCAGCGTCCGCCCCGAAGTGCTGCACGGTTATCTGGCAGAATCCAATCTCATGGCGCTATTATTGACGCCCTTCTGCGACTTCCCACGCATCGTGTGGGGCGTGCGTGACTCCCAGTCCGACGCGCACCTCTGGGGCATGCTCAGCAAGGCAAGCTTCCGCCTCAACTGCCTCCTCGCCCGCTTCGCCGATCTCATCATCTGCAATTCGCAGGCCGGGCGCGACTACTACGCCGCCCGTGGTTATCCGCTCAAGAAGATGCACGTCATCCCCAACGGCATCGACACCGAACGCTTCCAGCCGCAGCCGCACACTCCGGCCAAGGAGCTCACCTTCGGTCTCGTCGGCCGCATGAATCCGATGAAGGACCACGCCACCTTCCTCGCTGCGGCGGCACTCGATCCGCATGCCAAGTTCATCATCGTTGGCTCAGGCGATGCCGCCTACGAACAGAAGATGCGCGACCTCTCTGCCAGTCTCGGCATCGCCCATCGCATCACCTGGCTGCCCGCGCAGAACGACATGCCCGCTGTCTATGCCAAGTTCGACTGCCTGGTAAACTCCAGTGCCTTTGGCGAAGGCTTCTCCAACGTCATCGGCGAAGCCATGGCCTGCGGCGTCCCCTGCATCGCCAGCAACGTCGGCGACAGCGCCTGGATCATTGGCGATAAAATGCAGATCTTCCCCGTGGGCGATCACACGGCACTCGCCCAGTGCATGCTCAGATTCCAGCCGCACAATCCACGTCAGCGCATCGTGGATGAATTCAGCGTGGCCAAGCTCATCGAACGCACCAGCCGCCTGCTTTCCAAGAAGGTCCTCTGGATCACCACCGGTCTCGGCAGCGGCGGTGCCGAGATGATGCTAGCCCAGCTCATTCGCGGCCTTCCCAAATTCGAGCACGTCGTCATCTCCCTCACCGCCGGTGGCAAACACGCCACCGCTTTGCGCGAGGCAGGCATCGAAGTTCACAGCCTCGACATGCCCGCCGGCAAGCCCACGCTCAGCTCCCTCTGGCGTTTGTTCAAAGTCGTCCGCCAGACCAAGGCGGATGTAATGATGGGCTGGATGTACCACGGCTGTTTCGCCGCAGTGCTCGCACGCTTCATGCGTTTCAAACGCGCACCCATCATCTGGAACGTGCGCCAGAGCCTCTACGACCTGAAGCACGAAAAGCGCGGCTCCGCTCTCGTCATCCGTGCCCTCGCCAAGCTGTCCTGGCTGCCGCAGCGCATCACCTACAACACGCAAACAGGGGCCAAGCAGCACGAAGCCCTCGGCTATCGTTCCACGAAAACGCAGCTCATTCCAAACGGCTTCGATCTCACCAAATGGCAGCCCGGCAAACAGATTGCCGGACGCATCGGCCGCTTTGGCCGCAATGCCCCCATGAAGGACTATGCCACCTTCATCGCTGCCGCCAAACTCATCACAGAGAAGCGCCCTGACACGCAGTTCATCATCGTCGGTGCTGACACTGAAACACTCGAAGTCCCCGCCAACATTCAGCTTCTCGGCGAACGCCACGATCTGCCCGAACTCACCGCCTCGCTGCATATCGCCGTATCATCTTCCGCCTTTGGCGAAGGCTTCCCCAACGTCGTCGGCGAAGCGATGGCCTGCGCCGTTCCTGTCGTGGCCACTGACATTGGCGACACCCGCTGGGTCATGGGCGAAACCGGTCATCTGGTACCGCCACGCGATCCCGCCGCACTTGCCGCTGCTTGCATCGAATTGCTCGACGCCGGTGTCACTCAAGATCTCGCAGCCCGCACACGCATCGAGCAGCAGTTCTCCATTGAGAGCGTCCTGCAAAAATTCGCCGCCTTGCTGAACTCATCTCACGAATCTGCCGCAGCCCCTGTGCCGCATCCTCTCGCCACTCCCCTTCCCCATCCCTGATTCATGTGCGGCATTGCAGGTTTTTTCAATCCTCCCACTTCGTGCCCCGCGCATGAGATGAACGCCATCGTCACCGCGATGACGGACGCCATCATCCTGCGCGGTCCCGATGATGCCGGGGCTTGGGTGGACTCAACCAGCGGCATCGCTTTGGGACATCGCCGCCTCTCCATTCTCGATCTCTCGCCGCTCGGCCATCAGCCAATGAACAGCGCGGACGGCCGCTTCGTCATCGTGTTCAATGGTGAGATCTACAACTTCCAGGATCTGCGCGCCGAACTCGCCCCCCTCGGCCACACCTGGCGCGGCCACTCCGACACCGAAGTCATGCTGGCAGCCTTTCGCCAGTGGGGTGTCATCGCAGCCACTCAGCGCTTCAATGGCATGTTTGCCTTTGCGGTGTGGGACAAGCAGGAACGCATGCTCCATCTCGCCCGCGATCGCATGGGCGAGAAGCCGCTCTACTACGGCTGGATCGGCGAAACATTCGTGTTCGCCTCCGAACTCAAAGCGATTCAGCGCTTCCCCGGCTTCAATGCCGCTGTGGACCGTGAAGCCCTTACCGCGCTGCTCCGCTTCAATTACATCCCCGATCCGCTCTGCATCTACCAAGGCTTCAAAAAGCTGCCACCCGCTGCGATGCTGAGCTTCAAATCGCCCTCAGAACGGCCGCAGCCCGGCTACTACTGGAGCCTGCCCCATGTCGTCGAACGCGGCCTCGACAATCCCTTCACCGGCACCGAGGCCGAAGCCATCGACACCTTTGAGTCCCTGCTCAAGAAAGCCGTGGGCATGCGCATGATCTCCGACGTGCCACTCGGCGCGTTCTTGAGCGGCGGCATCGACTCCTCCCTCATCGTGGCGATGATGCAGAAGCAGAGCACCCGCCCCGTACGCACCTTCACCATCGGCTTTCACGAAAAGCAGTACAACGAAGCCGAGACCGCCAAGAGCGTGGCCAAACATCTCGGCACCGAACACACCGAGATGTACGTCACCGGTGAGGACGCGCTCAATGTCATCCCGCAACTGCCCGCGCTCTACGATGAACCCTTTGCCGACTACTCGCAGATCCCCACGCACCTCGTCTGCAAGATGGCCAAGCAGCATGTGACCGTGGCCCTCAGCGGAGACGCAGGAGATGAACTCTTCGGCGGTTACGAACGCTACGCCATGGGCCGCAGCCTCCACAGCAAGTTCGCCTGGATGCCGCCCGCCATGAAGAAGGCAGCCGCAGCCGCACTCACCGTCATGCCCGCAGGCGTGATGAACAGCATCGGCGCCAAAGTCCTGCCCAAGAGCAAACGCCACATTCCTGTCGGCGACAAGTTGCACAAACTTGCCGAAGTCGTCGCCGCCCCCGGCATGGAGACGCTGTATCTCAATCTCATGTCCTACTGGAAAAATCCCACGGACATCGTCATCGATGGCAAAGACCCAGCCACCGCCATCACCAACACCAAGTCATGGCCCCGCGTCAGCGACTTTACCCATCGCATGATGTACCTCGACATGGAGACCTACCTCCCCGGCGACATCCTCACCAAAGTGGACCGCGCCGCCATGGGCGTCAGCCTCGAAGGCCGCATCCCACTGCTCGACACCAACCTCATCGAGTTCGCCTGGACCATCCCCTACTCAATGAAAGTACGCGACGGCAAAGGCAAATGGCTCATGCGCGAAACGCTCTACCGCCACGTGCCCAAGGCCATGATCGACCGCCCCAAGCAAGGCTTTGGCATCCCCCTCGAAATCTGGCTGCGCGGCCCCCTGCGCGAATGGGCCGAGGACCTGCTCAGCGAATCACGCCTGAAACGCGAAGGCTTCTTCCACCCCGCCCCCATCCGCCAAAAATGGCAGGAACACCTCAGCGGCACCCGCAACTGGCACTTCTACCTCTGGGACATCCTCATGTTCCAGGCCTGGCTTCAGGCGCAGCGGGTCTGAAATTTGGACTGCGGTCGCGCAGCGAGGAACGAACGCAGCCACCGCTTTCGACGGGCCGGGTGACACACATGTACCCCAACCCCTTCGAATGCGGGAGCCGCTGATTCCTCGCGGGCCGGCCAGCCCACACACACCACGAGACATTCGAAAGCGGCAGCTCCACCCTTTCAGGGTTACGCAGCCGCACTCCAAATTCACCTCACGTAAACCGCCGCAGCCTGTCCCGCACCCACCGCATCGATGGCCGCTCAATGCAGACCGAGATCAGCCACGCCAGCACAATCATCGCCGCGACCGTAATACCGAGACGCAGCCACGCCGAGTCCGTCACACCACCCAGCGCGTTCAACAGCATCAGCCCGATGTTCTGATGAATGAGATACAGCGGGTACGAAATCGCGCCCAAAAACACCAACGGCCTCGCATTCAGAAAAGGCAGCCATCCCGTCGTAGCCAGATGCAGCAGCAGTCCAAAGCCGACGACAAAAACAAAATGCATTGGAATAGCCGCCTTCCACCATGCCAGCGCCGCGCAGGCCACCAGCACCAGCGTATGCCCAAGGCTCCACGCCCGCCGGCGGTGCGCATCGTATAAAATCATGCCCACACCAAAGAGGTGAATGTAGTCGAGACTGGTGACCGCCTTGATCTTCCCCGTGAGGCGATAGACCAGCGACTCCGGCTGCCCATAGGTGAGGACACCGTGCGCCGCAGCCGCTGCACCGAGCCAGAGCAGCAAGACCGGAACCGTCAGCTTCTTGAAGGCGCCCAGCCGATGCAGCATGAGCATGGCGATATAAAACAAGATCTCAAACTCCAGCGACCAGTACGCGCCATCAATCATCCGCGCCCGCACGAACCGTGGCAGCAAGGTGATGTTCCAGAGCGCATCACGCGGCGTGACCTCCATCCCCGGCAGACCGTAGTTGGCAGTAACCACCAGCGTGATCAGCGCACAGGCCCAGAACGTCGGATACAACCGCGAAAAGCGCCCCACCGCGAAGTGCATCGCGGACCTCGAACGATCCAGCGTCATGAAGATCACAAACCCGCTGATCATGAAAAACAGATCCACCCCGGTGCCGCCATAGGGAAACTCAAACGGCGGGTCGTAGAGATGAAACGACCAGTTCTCCGCGATGCCGCTGGTGAAATGAAACAGAATGACCGCCATGGCCGCGATCCCGCGCAGAGCATCCAGTTCACCGATTCGCAGCGTGGGGTTGATCGACTTCATGGCAAGGCAGCCGGCAGTTTGAGTACAGCCGTGAGTTCACGAGCCAGCACCACATAGCCCGCCTTGGAAAGATGCAGATGATCCTCCTGGTAAAGCTGAAGGCGCTGGTTGCCGTCTGCCTCCAAAAAGGCAGCCGAAAATTCGAAGAACTCCACCTTCTTCTGACCATCGAGCTTTTTGAGCCGCCCGTTAATCTCACCAATCCATGCGCGAATCGGCGATACCGACTCATACACTGGCAGCAGGCCGAGCAGCAC
>DLGZ01000067.1:46073-122241 GCA_002482965.1 Verrucomicrobiaceae bacterium UBA7681
CGCCAGAGCACATGCTGCGGCCCCTCGCCACCGATGCCAAAGTTCAGCGCCTTCGCAGGTGCGATGCGCATCCGCCAGATTTCCTTGTCCCAGCTCTCGGTGAGTGAGTCACCAATGAAAATGATCTTGGCCTGCGACTGCTTCATCGCCTCGGCCTGATCCTTCACCGTGCCCGCCCAATAAGCCGTGTCATCCCGCATTGCAGCTTCCCACGGCACCTCCGCTGCATGAACCCCCATGCCGGCAAGGCAGAACAGACCCAGAAGATGTCGGAACAATGACATGGAAGCCGAAAAGCTAAGCGCCTGCGCTCACGAGATCAAGCCGCGTGGCAAACAACCGAGCGCAGATGAGCACACTAATCATTCGTGATGGCCTCAAAGCGAATCCCCTCTCCCCACCGCAGATATGGCAATGCCCAAGACGCCCTTTGGGGAGAGGTTAGGGTGAGGGGTCATCCCATGCTGAAGGGCGAAAGGCTTTGATTGTCCCCTCACCCCAGCCCTCTCCCCGAAGAAAATATAACCGCCACCGTGTGTCAGAAGCGGGGAGAGGGAGAACCGCTTTCGCCGCCCCTTGATTTTCCCAGCCCAGAATTATCGCCCCACCTTCTGCTCATACTCCCTCACAATCGCCCCAAAACACGCCACTTGGCTGAACCTCGACTCCGCGATCTGCCGATGATTCGAAGGCCGCGCCAGCTCACAATCCATCGCCCATTGCCCGATCACATCCGCGAATCCATCCACGTCCTCTTTGCCCGCCGACCAGCAATGCGAAAGCCCCATTTCCGTGAAGTCATTGTTTCCCGGCACCTGGCTCAAAATCACCGGCAGGTCACAGGCCAGCGCCTCCAGCACCGCAAAGGACAGCCCTTCGTAGCGAGAGGTCAGGATCATCCCATCCAGCGCCTGATAAAACGACAAGGGCTCTGACAGATAGGTCTGGCGAATGATCCGTGAACGAATGCCCAGTTGATCCGCAAGAGCCGCACACTCCTGAGACAGTTCACCATCACCGAGATGATACAGCCACAATTCCGGCCTGCTTTGGCAAGCTTTGGCAAAGGCGTGATACAGCGTCAGCGGATCTTTCTGAAACGCCAGCCGCCCCACCGATCCCAGCAAGATGGCCTCCGCAGGCACACCCAAAGCCGCACGAATTTCCTGCCTCTTCTGCGCATCCGCAGGCAGGAACCGCAAGCAGTCCACCGGATTGGCAATCAATCGCAGCCGTGCCTGCGGAATCTTCAAAGTGTGCCGCGCAAAATCCCGCTCCCCCGCAGACAAGTTGATCGTCGTGCCAACACGCCCGAGCACCGTCTCGACACTATTGAATACAAGAGACTTCACCCCCCCCTTGCCCGACAAACCGTAATAGGCATGCGGCGTGTAGAAAACCGGCTGGCTCACGCCAACACAAACCAGCGCACGCGCCAGCGCACCCGCCTTCGAACTATGTGCATGGATTACATCCGGCCGCACCTCCTGCACCAGCCTGCGCAGTTTCAGCAGTGCCGCCACATCACCCGGGCCGGGAGTATTGCTCACAGCGAGATTGACCGTTTTGCCACCCGCTGCGGCCACCTTCGCCACAAGCTCGGTCAGTCGGTCCGAACCCCGCACATCCGAATAAGCCAGATGAATGCAATGACCGCGTTCCATCAAAAACGACGCCAGGGCCTCGACGTGCCGGAACACGCCATCAACTCCAGGCTCGGTGACTAGAAGGATTTGCATCGAAGAAAGCCAATTTAGCACCATTCAGCACCTGCACGAAAGCAAGGATGCAGTCTGCAGCGAGATTACCGCGTCACTTTTCCTCGTCCGCCGTGGCCTTGCCGCCGAGGATAATGCCGCGCTTGGTCGTGGCGACGAAATCGGTGAAAGCCGCCGCCTCAGGAGTGAGCGATTCTGCACGCAGTTCCGCGACCGCCTGGGCGTTGTTCAAACC
This sequence comes from Verrucomicrobiaceae bacterium UBA7681, assembly GCA_002482965.1. Lineage (GTDB taxonomy): Bacteria > Verrucomicrobiota > Verrucomicrobiia > Verrucomicrobiales > Verrucomicrobiaceae > Prosthecobacter. The sequence goes on from DLGZ01000067.1 coordinate 48,027, forward strand.
ACAGCGATAGACTTTGCGAAACGCTTCACGCAGGGAGCGCATCTGCTCACGGGTGAAACCCGCGCGCTGCAGGCCGACGATGTTCAATCCACGCGCACGCGCCGGATTGCCATCCGCAGTGCAAAAAGGCGGGATGTCCTGCACTACCTTGGCACAGCCACCAATGATCGAACGTGTGCCGATGCGGCAAAACTGATGCACTGCCGTCAGACCGCCAATGATGACGTGGTCCTCAACGACGACATGCCCCGCGAGCGTGCCGTTGTTGGAAAAGATGACGTGATTGCCCACAATGCAGTCATGCGCGATATGGACGTAGGAGAGGAAGTTGTTGTGGCTGCCGATGATCGTCTTGTCACCAGCCGAGGTGGCACGGTGCACGGAGCAGAACTCACGGAAGGTGTTGTTGTCCCCCACTTCCAGCCAGGTCGGCTCAGCGGAGTATTTCAAATCCTGGGTCTGCTGGCCGATGGAGCCATAGGCGAAGAACTTGTTGTTCTTCCCGATCTTCGACGGCCCCATGATCGTCACATGATGTTGCAGCCAGCAGCCGTCACCAATCTCCACGTCCGCACCAATGATGCAGTAGGGACCAATGTGGACATCCGCACCGATCTTGGCGGACGGATCAATGATGGCGGTCGGGTGAATCGTGGCGGGCATGCGTGAAGAATCTATCTTTTTAGCGATCCACCACGCTGAACATCAGCTCGGCCTCGGAGACCACCACTCCGTTGACGCTGCAACGGCCAATACCTGTCGCGATGCTGCGCTTGGTCTTGAGGATTTCAGTTTCGATAAGGAGCGTGTCACCGGGAAGCACCGGCCTGCGCCACTTCACATTGTTGGCGCTCATAAAGTAACCGATCTTGCCCTGATTGCCGGGCATGCGCAGCAGCACGATGCTGGCGACCTGCGCCATCGCTTCGAGTTGCAGCACGCCGGGCATGATCGGGTGGCCGGGGAAATGGCCCTGAAAGTACGGCTCGTTGATCGTGACGTTCTTGATGCCCGTGCATTTCGATTCGCCCTCAAAGCCGATGATGCGGTCCACCAGCAGGAACGGATAGCGGTGCGGCAGGATGTTCATCACCTCGTTGATGTCGAGGACGGCCTCGCCACCCGGGATGTGCACCGGCGCCGGCACCATGCTGCGCATCTGGTTGTACTGCGCCACGATGGCGCGGGCCAGTTCCGTGTTCGGTCCGTGCCCCGGACGCACGGCAATGACGTGGCCTTGGATGCGTTTGCCGGAGAGCATCAGGTCGCCCACAATGTCGAGAATCTTATGCCGCACGAACTCATCCGCAAAGCGCAGCGGCTGTTTTGAGAGCAGCGTGTCCCCACGAATGACGACCGCCGCTTCCAGCGTTCCGCCTTTGATCAGCCCCTTCTCCATCAGCGGGGCGATGTCCTCATAGTAAACAAAGGTGCGCGCAGCCGCGATTTCCTTCTCGTAGGTCTCCGGGTTGATCTCGGTGCTGAAATACTGCGTGAAGCGCCCGCCCGGGCCGACGTTGGTGCAGGAAATGCGGAACTTCTTGTCAGGGACAATCGTCAGGATCGTGCCGTCACGGGTTTCCTGGTAGATCGGCTCGCGCACTTCGAAAACCTTGCGCGCCTCCTTCTGCTCCTGCAGTCCGGCAGACTTGATCAGTTCCACAAACGGCATCGAGCTGCCATCCGCGATGGGCGGCTCATTGGCATCCATCTCGATGATCGCATTGTCCACCCCCATGCCTGCGAGTGCGGAGATGACGTGCTCAACGGTGTGCACATTGACACCGCCCTCGGCGATCGTGGTGGCACGCTCAACCTTCTGGACTTTCTCGACCAGCGCCGAAATGAAGGGTTTGTCCTCCAGATCAATGCGGCGAAATTTGAAACCAAAATTTTCCGGGGCGGGTTGGAGGGTGAGTGTGACCTGTTCGCCGGTATGCAGCGAGGTGCCCGTCATCGAGACGGACTTGGCGAGTGTATGCTGACGGTCTGAGGCGGCCATAGGCGGGAGCACGTTCGTTAGCGTCGCGGCCCGGTGGGGTCAAAGGGAAATGCACGGGTGCCCCTCCTGCCCTTGGGCTAATCCTGACACCCCACCACGGCTGCCTCCCATGCCCGTGAAGGGAGGGGCACCCATCCATGCGCTCGGAATTTCTCTGTCATTCCCTCGGTGGTTGCGCCTCGATCTGCTGGATCACCGCGTCCAGCCACCAGCGGGTGCGTTCCTCGACTTTTTCGCGTGCCTTGTTGAGGTTGGGGAGAATGCCCCTGCCCTGGCTGCGCAAACGGCGTGCGGCAGCCTCGGTGGCATCCAGATCGTCACCACCGAGTTTTTGGATAAGCTCATTCAGTTCGGCGATGGCTGCGGCTTCAATGGTGACCTTGAGTTTCGCGCTGGCCTTGGCCGGAGTCAGATCGGCATTGTAGGCCATGACTTCGAGCACGTGCACGCCGGGCAGCAATCCTGTCACCACGCACTCTTCTTTATCGGTGGCCTGCGACCATGCACCAGCATCCACCCGCCAGACATGCCACGCCGCTCCACCAAACGTGAACTGCGCCGTGTCGGCGCGCACTTCCCGCAAGGTCGCCACGCTTTCCGGCAGCGGCAGACGGGAACGGACGGTCAGATATTTTCCGCCACCAGCCCCATATTCCAAGCGCAGAAACGCGTTCCCGCTCAGATCCGAGCGCACCTCATAAAGGTGTACACCTGCCGCCAAAGGGGAAGGTTCGTCCGGCTGCAAGACGGGCACGGTGCAGCCATGAATGCATTTCCAAAGCCGCCCCTCCGAATCGCTGAGCCAGCAGACACCATGCCGGTCATACGCAGTGCTGTTAATCTTCTTCACTGAGCAGTCAGGCGGTGGGTTGTTGTCTTCGGTGTGAAAAGCGTCCTCTTCCTCGCCTGTCTCACCCTGATCACGCTGCCATTTTTCTTCGCTCGAGAGCCTCCAGCGATATCCACTGATCGATACGGTAAGCCGCTGCTGCGCATCAAAAAACAGCGCACTTGAGACACGGGCGTCAGGCCCGGCGATATCAGCAACCTTCCACTCACTCCAGCGAGTCCCATTGAAATGGTGCAATACACCTGTGTTACGCAGAAAACCTATCCGTCGGGGCGTGCCAGCAGACGAAACCGGAGCAAGGCTTGGATGATCACGCAACACCAGCCTGCTGTCAGGATGCATACGCGCAGTCAGAGCCGCCTGCAGGTTGTCAAAGACAGACCATTCCCCCGTATTAAAGTCACACACCGCCGCCGCCGCTTTATCCGCCCCTTCATTGTTTGAGATCAGCCAGCCCTGGTCATGATCATCCGCAAGAAATGCAAAGTGGTACATGGCGGTGAGAGCCTCAGGCACCTTGACCGCATTCCAGCTTCCGTTTTCCCAACACTGAAAGGTGGTGCCAGGCATGCGCCCCCAGACACGTCCTCGTGCATCTTCCAGCAGCAGAGACCCAGTTTCCAGCATCTCCGCCCGCAGTGCCGCTGGCTTTGATGGCGGCGTGTTCAGGGGTAGCAGCCTTGTCTGCCCGGTGTAGCGATCCAGCACCACAAAATGGGACTCTCCCTGCCGGGCCAGCTCCATCGGTTTGCGCAAATCCAGCCCATTGCGCCAGTCCATCTTTTGCACCGTTTTCTTTTCACCGGCAGATATGAAGGCAAGACCATCATCTGCACAGGTCCAGAAGCCTGCCTTGGCAGAAAGCACCGGCCGGTCCGGCCAGCCAAAAACAGGTTCAGCGTCCAGCTTCCAAGTCAGGGGCTCCATCTTGAGACCGTTCACTTGCGAAAGTGCACTCGTGCGTTTTCGCGGGTCGTAGAATCTCTCCGAGAACGTGTTAATGACGGCTCTGAAAGTCGTGGACACCTTCGAATCATACCAGGTGGGTTTCGGCGTGGTGATCAGGAACCATTCATCCTGCAGCGTGAAGACGCGCTCGATGTATTTTAATTCATCGATGGTTTCCTTGAAGGTGTTCAGCACATGCTTCTCATCATTGAGGAAGTACCATCCCACGCCGGCCACAGCGATGGCCAGTTGGTTGTCCTTCCACGGGGCGACGACCGAAATCGGCTGATCCGGCGCGACATCCGCAATTTTCTGCGGGGTGATTTTTGCACCGTCGATCTTCCACAACCCGCGCAACCGCCAGTCAAACTCTCTCTTCTTCATCGCAGGACTCCACAGCCAGATGGTCCCGCGCTGATCCTGCACCGCACGCAGTTGCACGAAGCTGGTTGCCATGGATCCGTTGTCATACTTTTTCGGCGGCAGAAAGGCGTCTTCCTGCAGGCTGATGTGCTGAGGCTGCTCACCCTTTCTGACAATGCAGAGCATCTCGCGCCCCGCTCCGGTGACGATCATTCCCCCTCCTGCCAGCGCCATCAGCTTCGGCTGCTCCAGTTTCGAGGGCCCGCTGGCGAGAAGCTCATCCACTTCAGCCGTGTGGCGGCTCAGCAGATGAACATTTGCATTCGCCCCTTCACGCCACAGACAGGCAATGCTCCCGTCACTCAGCCCAACGATCTGCAGCGCCTGCAGGTTGGAAGGAAGACCTTCGGGAGTTATGACCGCCCACTTCCCGTCTTTAAAATAGCCTAACCGCGTGCCCTGATTCCTGAAGATGGCCCAGACCCGATGCTCTCCATCCGAGGCGATGGAAGCGATTGGATCCTGCTCGTCGTTCCCCCATGAACCTCCCGTGGCAACGACTTCCATTCCGATGGGCACAGCACGCTGAGCCTGCGCACAGACTGACCCGCTCAGCAGGAGAAAGAAGCACAACCACCCGGTGAAGACGCGACCCATAACATCACCACGAATAATGAACTGTGTATGTGATCACCCTCTCCTCGCCCGCCTTGAGCGGGATGCGAAACTCGATCGTCTGCGCATCGGTTTTGAGATGCGTGTTGCTGCCCTCGCGGATCTCCCAGTTCGTCCAGCGGTAGAGATGTTCCACCACACGAATTTCAACGGCCTCATCCTGCTTGCGATTGCGAACTTTAATCTCAAACGTTTCATCGACCCAGTTGTTGCCGTTGTCGCTTTTGTAGTTGGTGCGCTTGCGTTCGCCGACGAGGTCGAAGGCATTGCCGGTGTAAAGCCGGAGTGTTTCATCGCGTGCCGTGTGGTCGATCATGTCTTCACCGACGAACTGCAGCTTCCCATCCGTGTCCTGCCGGTAAAACCGCACCTTCCCCTTCGGCAGCGGCAGACCGAGGTGGTTGTCATTGCCGTTCTTGATCTCGCGCATGACCCAGACCTTGGGGTTGCTTTGCGTGCCGTAGCTTTCGTCATTGCGAATATTTTCCATGCGCGAGCCCCGGTAACGGTTCTGGTCCACCTTCACGCCATCGTAGATGTAAAGCCGCTGCGACTTCACGCCCGGCGCACGCACAAACTCGATCTGCTTCGTCTCCCGATCATGCAATGTGGAAGCCACCGGCAACGAGTACAAATGAAAGTCGTCAAAGGCCTTCTCCGTGACCTGCGGCACGGAGATTCCCGAAGCTGCCCGCATGGCGAAATCGTTCATTCCATTGCTCCTCGCATCACCTTCCTGCAGCTTCGCCACATCACCAGCGATCAGTTGAAGCCTGGCATCCTTGAAAGTTTTCCCGCTTTGGTTGTCGATGGTAACCCATCCAATGACCTCCACCAGATCCCCCTTTTCTGGAGAGATGACATTGTAGTCAGCCTCCCAGCTCATGCCGCCGGTGACATAACAAAGCTCGGCTTCAAGCTTGGCGGCTTTCTCAGCATGAATACGCCAGTCGAGCGTGGGTTTGAGTATCGTGTCATCGGCCAGCGCGGGAAAACGTGGCTCCCCAGGGAGGGAAAACTGCAATTGCCCCTCCACCTCGATCACGGGCTGGGCAGTCCCCTGCGACATGCTCATCTGGCTCTGATAGTAGCTGTTCCCGTAGCGCTGCATGGCTGTCTGATTGTGCGGCACATAGCCGCTGCGAATGACTTTGCCCTTCACCGTGCGGTCGGGCTTGTTCGGCTCGCGCACATAAAATTCGATCTCCTTGCCCTCGTTGAGACTGAGCAACAGGCCGGAGGAGATGGGATCAGCGCGATAGCTCTGCTCCAGAATATTGAGCTTCACGCCAGTCTTCGGATCACGCAGAATGACGGAGTCTGGTTCCAGGTGCGCAGTGGTGTCGGCAAACCGCACCTGATTGCCCCCCTGCTGCAAATCGAGCGGCACCACATCGCGCACGACACCGAAATTTTGATTGTATATGGTGAGTGATGTTTCTGCACTCACCTGGGTGAGCATTGTAATAAGAAAAACGCCCGAGTAGAATATTTTCATAATTGAGGCAGAGCATAGCCAGAACAGCCGGGTGGATGTCAATGACAAGTCATGCCTGCACAAAACAAGCGAGCAAGCGCCGCTACTTCTTCCCGATGCACCAAAGGTGCTTGTAGCCCCGGATGAAAAGCTGGCCATCACTCACAGCAATGGACCCGATAATCTTCTCCCCCAGTGAATTCGTCGCCAGCAGCTCAAATTTCGGACTGGCCTTGAAGACAAAACAATCGCCGATCTGATTCGCCGCGTAGCATTTCCCATCGGCACTCAGCACCAGCGAAGACCAGTTGTTCCCCTTGAGACGCTCCTGAAAGACCATCTCTCCCGTCTTGAGGTCCCGGCACTCAGCGATTCCCCCATCACTCAGGATGTAATGGTAGCCGTCATGCACCACCCCGCTGCCAATGCGCTGGCTGACCTTCGGCAGTTGCCAGACACGATTTTTCTCCGTCACATCCCCATCGCCCCCGGTCTTCACCGCCAGCGCAGCGCCGCCGTAGCCGCTCATCGCGATCATCACGCCGTCGGCAAACAACGGCGAATTATACACGAGATTCGTCAACCCTCCGGAGGTCCACAGCTCTTTGCCGGCCAGTGGATCAAAGGCGCAGGCACGCGTCGGGTAGCACATCAGCAGTTCATACCGTGCGCCGGATTTGCGCAGCAGAGGATCACTCCACGACCCCAGCCACTTCTTGTCAGCCCCTTCACCGGAGGCACCGCCGGGCTCCTTGTGCTGCCAGATCGTTTTGCCCGTCTTTTTGTCAAAGCAGTACAAGACCGTGTTCTCCCCGGGGCCAAAGTTCAGGAACACGCGATCCCCCGCGAGCACCGGCGAAGTCCCGTTGCCCCAGATGTGGTGTTGTTTGCCCAGATCCGTGCGCTTCCAAACTTCCTTGCCATTCATGTCATAGCAAAACACACCCGCCGAGGCGAAGAACACGATCACGCGCTCGCCATCCGTCGCCGGTGACGCCGCACAATAAGGATTCGTGGCATGCGTGAGTTCCGGCTCTCGGTAGATTGTTCCCGCCTCCCAGAGCTGCTTGCCCGTCTTTTTATCAAAGCACAGCAGCAGCCGCTTCCCTTCCTTCTCGATCGCCTGCGTCACCAGCACCTTGTCCCCCCACACCACCGGTGTCGAATTCCCCCGTTCCGGCAGTTCCACCTTCCACATCACATTCTCCGTTTGGCTCCACTTCTCCGGCAGCTTCGACTCCCCACTGGTGCCGTCCCCGTTCGCCCCTCGCCACATCGGCCAGTTCTCGGCATGCAGTGAGACCAAGGAGCTAAGGGCAAAGACCAGCGTGAGCGTGCGTTTCATAGTATTTGGGTTGAGAGCAGGTAAAACGTAAGCCAACAGGCATTCATGTCATTTCCGCATCAATCGACGCTGGATACTGCCACCGATTACAGGCTTGCACATGGAGACCTGGGTTTCATAACCTCATCCGCATCATGGAGCATATGAACCGAATCCTCTTGCTGATTGCCAGTGCGGTCGCCTATGCGTTTGCCTTCCCTCCCTTCGGCTGGTGGCCGCTGGCTCTGCTCAGCGTGGGGGTTCTGGCAGGCTTTCTTCATGCGGCACGCCCCATGCACGGACTCATCGCAGGCTTTTGGTGGGGCATGCTCGCTTTTGGCACGGGCCTGTCATGGATGTATGAGATCTTTGGCCCATTCAGCATCCTGCTCTGGGGCCTCCTGGCAGTTTTCCCGGCCATGTTCGGCGGGTTGGTCTGCCTGGCACAAAAGCACGGCATCAAATCTGGCTGGGGCCTGGCCTTTTTCACCGCGCTCGCCTGGACGGGAACGGAGTTTGTGCGCTGTGAACTCATGCCCCTGAAATTTCCATGGATGAGTCTCGGCCTCGCGCTCGAACCCTGGCCTTTTGTCTCCTGGGTGGGGGTGTATGGCTTGGGATGCCTGAGTTTTCTGGCCCTGGCAGGCATCATCTTCCGTGCAGCCAGGGCGTGGTGGGTCGCACTGGCCTTGATGATAATCGCAGATGTCGAATGGATGATTTTGCGAGATCAGGTTCAGACTTACCGTGAGGTTAAAGTAGCGGCCGTCCAGGCGGAAGGAGCAGCCACCGAGACCTACATCGCGATGGCAAACAAGGCTCCTGCCGATACACAGATCGTCGTCTGGCCGGAGAACACCCTCCCCATTGATGTTCGCAATGTCGCCAAAAGTGAGCTCGCCAAAGTCCAGTCATTCGCTTTGCAGCGAAAGACCTTGCTCGTTTTCGGCACCCAGACTCGTCTCGACGGTCCGAAATGGCAGAACACCGCGCTGACGATTGATGGCTCGAATGTGCTGGGTGAACACGGCAAAAATCACACCGTGCATTTCTTCAACGATGGCGAGCACGGCACCACCGCTCTGCCTGTCGTCACACCCCTCGGCAAAATCGGCACCCCCATTTGTTTCGACTGCGATTTTCAAGACGTCGTCCGCAAAATGACCCTGGCAGGGGCTGAATTTTTTGCCGTGCCCTCCATGGATGCCGCAGGCTGGCCAGCGCGGCAGCACATCCAGCACTCTCAGCTTTTCCGCCTGCGCTCCGCAGAGAACCAACGCAGCATGGTCGTGGCTGCATCATCGGGTGTGTCTCAGATCATCGACGCCCATGGTGAAGCCCTCCAATCACTGGCACAGCTGAAGACAGGCATCATCAGCGGCTCCATCCAGCGCCGAAAAGAGCTAACCGTTTACACCCTCAAAGGATGGCTGACACCTTGGTGGGCGCTGGCATTGTTACTCGCCTGGACCGCCTGGCTGCTGGCATTTTCAAAACCGAAAATGCCGCAGCCAGCCGCTGTCAGCCAAGATTAATCTTCCCCACCCGCAGCAAGCTGCGCAATGACGTTGATGTCTTCCAGCGTCGTCGTGTCGCCCTTGATGAGTTCGCCAGCGGCGATCTGCTTCAACAAGCGACGCATGATTTTCCCTGAGCGCGTCTTCGGCAGTGCCGCAGCAAAGCGGACTTCATCCGGTGTGGCCACAGGGCCGATGACTTTGCGCACGTGCCGCTTCAACTCTTCGCCGAGTTCGCGGCCGGACTTGATGCCTTCCTTCACGGTCACGAAACACACGACTCCCTGGCCCTTCATCTCATCAGGACGCCCCACCACAGCGGCTTCAGCAACGGCAGGATGGGAAACGAGGGCGCTTTCCACTTCGGCAGTGCCGAGGCGATGACCGGCCACGTTGAGCACATCGTCGATGCGCCCGATGATCCAGAAATTGCCCTTCTTGTCGCGGCGCGCTCCGTCACCCGCAAAGTACCATCCTTGGAACTCGCTCCAGTAGGCCTCTTGATAGCGCGCCTTGTCGCCCCAGATGCCGCGCAGCATGGAAGGCCACGGCTTGCGGATGACAAGCTTGCCCTGCTCATTGACGCCCACTTCTTTACCAAGGTCATCCACGATGGCAGCATCGACTCCGAAAAACGGCAGCGTGGCGGTGCCCGGTGTCGTCGGAGTGGCACCAGGGATCGGCGTGATCATGTGGCCGCCGGTTTCAGTCTGCCACCAAGTATCCACAATCGGGCAGCGGCCGCCGCCCACCTTGTTGTGGTACCACATCCAGGCTTCAGGATTGATCGGCTCACCCACGGTGCCCAGCAGACGCAGGCTGCTGAGATCATGCTTCGTCAGCCACTCATCGCCCCATTTCATAAAGGCGCGGATGGCCGTCGGAGCGGTGTAGAAAACAGTCACGGCATATTCTTCGATGACCTTCCAGAAGCGGTCGTTCTCAGGCCAGTTCGGCGCACCTTCAAACATGAGCGAGGTGGCCCCCAGGGCGAGCGGACCATAGACCATGTACGTGTGGCCGGTCACCCAGCCGATGTCGGCCGTACACCAGTACACATCATCGTCACGCAGATCGAAAACGTATTTGCAGGTCATCTGCGCGTGCAGCAAATAACCTGCGGTGCTGTGCAGAATACCCTTCGGCTTCCCTGTGCTGCCGCTGGTGTAAAGAATGAACAGAGGCGCCTCAGAATCCATCGCGACCGGGGCGCAGCGAGCGTCCACATATTCCATTTCGCGGTGCCACCAGACGTCACGGCCTTCCTCAATGTGCACATCCTGCTCGGTGCGACGGTAAACGATCACCGTCTCAACAGGCGTGTCATTGGCCTTGAGCGCGTCATCGACATTCTTCTTCAAAGGCACCACCGCACCACGGCGGTAGCCGCCATCAGCGGTGATGATGATCTTGGCACCGCAGTCAATCACGCGGTCTTTGATCGACTCGGCGCTAAAGCCCCCGAAGATCACGCTGTGCATCGCGCCGATGCGGGTGCAGGCAAGCATGGCGATGGCAGCCTCAGGAATCATTGGCATGTAGATGATGACGCGGTCGCCCTTCTTGACCTTGTTGCGCTTCAGCACGTTGGCAAAGCGGCAGACTTCCCGGTGGAGCTGCTGGTAGGTGAGCACTCGCTTCTCCCCAGGCTCGCCTTCCCAGATCAGTGCGGCCTTGGTCTTGCGCGGACCGTCGAGATGGCGGTCCAGGCAGTTTTCGCTCACATTGAGCTTGCCGCCGATGAACCACTTGGCGTTCGGGCATTTCCAGTCGAGCACCTTGGTGAAGGGCTTGGTCCACTGCAACTCCTTGGCTTCACGGCCAAAGAACTTGTCAGGATGCTTGATCGACTCCTCATGCATCTTCTTGTACTGCGCCATCGAGCTGATGCGGGCCTTCTTGGAGAATTCGGCGCTCGGCTTGAAGACCCGGCTTTCAGTCATCAGGGATTTGGAATTACTGCCAGCTTTGGCGGCAGTTTTGACAGCTTTTTTCGGGGCGGTTTTAGCGGCGGCTTTCTTGCTCATAGCGGGTTGGGGTCGGCGATTGGGAGGCGTAGATTAGAAACCGGAGCCGCTCGCGTGCAAGGTGAAGCTGCATCTACACGCACCTGACAGGCGAACTTCACCTTGCCACAGCCGCCCCACGCCCTACGGTAGCCACCTTATTTGTCATGATTTCCCTGCGCATCAGCCTGTTTGCCCTCCTCTCCGCCTGCTCCAGCGTTCTCGCCCAGCAGTACTCCAACAGCATTGCGGCCGTCGTCGATGGCATTCCTATCGCCTCTTCCGAAGTGGAAGAAACCATCAAGGCCCAGGAACAGGTGATCCAGTTTCAGTTTCGCAATGACCCGGCACGCATCAAAAAGGAAATCGCACTCCTGCGTCAGGGCGCCATCGAGACATTGATCGACCGCGAGATCCTGCTGGCTGAGTTCCGCAAAATCGGCGGTGTCCTCAAGGCACAGTACGTCGATGACGACATCAACGGCATCATCCGGGAGAGCTTCAAGGGAGACCGTGACGCCTTCGTGGATGAACTGACCAAGAGCGGCATGACCTTGAAAAAATTCCGCGAACTGCGCGAGAAGATGGTCATCATGAATGTCATGCGTGCCCGCAATTCTGGCGAGCATCCGCCGGCCACACCCCGTGAAGTGCAGGAGTACTACAACCAAAACGTGGATAAATGGCGTGAGGGAGATCAGATCAAAATCTCCACCATCACCATCCCCAAATTCACCGGCGAGCCGGGCTCCACCCCTGAAAAGCAGCAAAAACTCACCCAGGAGCTGCGCACCAAAATTGTTCAGGGAGCCGACTTCGCCGCCGCTGCGAAAACCAATTCACAGGACAGCCACGCCGAAAACGGCGGCGCTTGGGACTGGATGTCGAAGACCGACCTCATGCCCGCCATTGCCGATGCGGCGATGGAACTTAAAACCGGTGGCATCAGCCAGGTTCTCGATCTCGAGTCCAACTTCATCATTGTCTCCTGCGATGCCAAGAAGCTCGGTGCCGCCCCGGATATCGAAAAGCTGCGCCCGGAAATTGAAAAAATGATCAATCAGGAAAAATCCAAAGGCAACATCGACAAGTGGATGGAAAGCGTGCGCAAGAAGCATGTCATCAAACGCTACTAGCCCTCCAACGCCCCGCTGCCCCCTCTCCCTTCCGCACCATGATCCAGATCGTTTTCAATGACATCAGCGCCGCCGAGCTCTCCCACCTGCCCACGCAGGTCCAGTTTCATCTGCTGGAAGCGCTGAACATCCAGCCCGCCGATATTGAAGAAACGATTCTCGCCAAATGCTACGGCGTTCTCGAGCGCGGCGGCAAAAAACTCTACCGCTGCCGTGCCGGCGACCACCGCATCTATTTCGGCGTTGTTGATGGCAATGTGAGCGTCCACCGCGTGCTCCACAAAAACACCCTCACCGACTTCCTCTTCCGCAGCAACCTGCCCGGTGGCGGCGAAGACGAGGCTCTGAGCCAGTCCAAAAGCTTCTGGCACCTCATTGATGAAGGTGCCAAGACTCTGAAGGTCGCCTAGGCATCCTGAATGGCGAATTCGTCGCCCAGGGTCATGCGGCATTCGTTGTATTAGCCATGCTCACTCTCGATGCCCTCTTGTCCGATGAAGCCCTGCGTCAGCAGGAGTTTCCGGTGATCAAAGACAGCCTCTTCCTCGCCCATGCCGGCGTCACCATCCTGCCGCGCCGTGTCACACGCACGATGCAGGACTACCTCGAACAATGCTGCCTGCGCATGCAGGAGTATCCCGAGGCGTGGAAAGCCGTGAACGAAACACGCGTCGTTGCCGCCGAATTGATCGGTGCCAAAGCCAGCGAGATCGCCCTCATCGGCCCCACCTCGGTCGGCCTCAGTTTGGTAGCCAACGGTCTGCCATGGCAGGCAGGTGACGAAGTCGTCTGCTACCTCGATGACTATCCCGCCAACGTTTACCCCTGGACCAACCTGGAACGCCACGGCGTCGTCTTAAAGTTCCTCAATCCCGCATCCCCCGGTGTGATCACACCTGAACTCGTCGAGGCCGCGCTGACACCCAAGACCAAACTCGTCGCCCTCGCCTCCTGCCATTTCCAGAGCGGCTACCGCATCGAAATCGACCGCATCGGCCGAATGCTGCGTGAGCGCGGCATCCTGTTCTGCCTCGATGCCATCCAAACCGTCGGAGCCTTCGAGACCCGCGTCGATCACGTCGACTTCCTCTCCGCCGACTCCCACAAATGGATGCTCGGCCCCATGAGCGCCGGCATTTTTTACGTGCGCGAAGAGCTGCAGGACATGCTGCGCCCAAGCCTGCTCGGTTCTTGGAATGTCCAAAGCCCCAACTTCATCGCGCAAGAAGAGATCGCCTTCGAGCGCGGCGGTCGTCGCTACGAACCCGGCGCGCTCAACATCTCCGGCATCCTCGGCATGAAGGCCGGCATCGACTTGATCTTGGAAATCGGCCTCCCCGCCATCAGCGCCCAGCTTCTAAAGCTCAAAGCCCGCCTGCACGCCGGACTCCAGCCCCTAGGCTTCACCGTCCTCGGCCCCGATCCACACAACAGTACCAACGCCTCCTGCATCACCACCGTGCAGCACCCCCAGCGCTCACTGGAAGACATCACCAAGCACCTCACCGCAAACAACATCATCCCCTCCCTGCGCCACAACCGCGCCGGACAGCCCCTGCTCCGCTTCAGCCCCCACTTCTACAACACAGAAGCCGAGATGGATCGCGTGGCAAAGGTGATCGGCGAGATAATGTGATTACCAGAAAAGCGGTCTCACCCAAACCGGATAAACAGCGGACAACGCAATCAGGAGCGATCCTCCGACGATAAGCACCAGTCTGATTTGTCTGGAAGATTGAGTGCTGGAAAACTTCAAATCAATCCATCCGCAGGTTAAAAACAGGATGGCTCCCAGGAACCAAATGCCATCCGCATGGCCGTTGATCCCGAGATAGAAAACCAAGTCATCTGAGCTCAGTTTCAAAGCCTCCGCCCGCATCTTATCTTTGTTGGCTCCCGACAAGGAATGCTGGATCGCCGGTATGGAAGCCAGCAAACAAATCCGATGAATCAGTATCGCGCATAAAAAGCCCAAAGGAGCCAGGAATCCAAACTGCCGCCTTGCTCGCAAAGCCACGAAAAAGCCAAGCGTGAGGGCAGTAATGCCCACGAGACTAATTCCCAGCGCGATGGCAGCATTCATTTCTCCAGCCTATCACCGCCGCACCGTCGCAGGCAATGACTTCTCCAGCGCCGTAAGAATAGCCGTGTGAGCGGCATCGACTTCAGCAGTTTCGAGGGTCTTGTCAGAGGAGCGATAAGTAAGCGTCCACGCGATTGACTTCCGGTCCTTGGAAATCTTGGCTCCCGAAGGGTCAGCGAAGACGTCGAACACTTCGGCTCCCACAAACAGAGGGTGCTTCTGCGCCGCGAAGAACGCTGCCACTTTGGCGTGCGGAAGATCAGCGGGGACTTCCATGGCGACGTCGCGCGTCATGCCCGGGAAACGTGGAAGCTCCTCAAACTTTGTCGGACCAGTGCTGCCCTGGCGCAGAGCGCTGAGGAGCAGCTCAGCCACATAGACCGGATGGCGGGCGTTGATTTCACGCGCACGCGCAGGATGCAATTGCGCGATCCAGCCGAGAATGCGGTTCCCCGCGCGGAGCTCACTGGTCAGCAGATAGTTGGCGCTGTTTTCTTTCGCAGGACGCACTTCGAGAGGCGTGCGCGTGAGGTTTTGAATCTGTCCAACAAGCTCATGGACATCGGCAGGCTGCGGTTCACGGCCATGCCAGCTCGTCGGCGACACCGGGCCACTAACCAGCACCGCAAGCCGTTCTTCCTCGCGGCTACCACCCTTCGGCAGCGTCAGGAAGACGCGCCCGAGTTCGAAGAAGCGCAGACGATGCAAACCCTGGCGAATATTGAGCGCCGCAGTGGCAATCAGACCCGGGACAATGCTGGGGCGCAGCGTCGTGTGATCTTCGCTGAGCGGATTTTTCACCGCCACGCCCTGCCCACCACCGAGTGAATCAGCGAGTTGCGCATCCGCAATGAGACGCAGCGTTTGCGCCTCGAAGAAGCCACGGCTGGCCAAGGTCTGGCGCAGGTTCATCGCAAAATCATACGCACGATCCGCAGCATCCACAGGCGCTGCGACAGCGACCTGACGTGATGGCACGCGATCCAAGCCGATGACACGCGCGATTTCTTCAATGAGATCAACAGCGCGCAGGAGATCAAGGCGGTAGCTCGGAATGATCCACTGGCTCTCGTCCTTGCCTGCGGACTTCTGAGTAAGGCCAAGCTTCGTGAGGATGGCGTGAATTTCATCACCCGCCATATTAGGCGTGCCAAGCAGCCTACGCGCGCGGTTTTCATCCAGCGTGACTTCACCGACCAGCACAGGCGCTGCTCCAGCGACCTGCACCACGTCTTCAGCAGTACCTCCAGCGATTTCGAGGATCAGCTTCGTCGCGAGTTCAGACCCACCCTGCACCTGCTGCGGATCAATGCCACGCTCAAATCGGTAGCTGCTATCACTGCTCAGACCAAGGCGGCGCGAAGTGCGGCGAATGCCGCTCGGCGCGAAATAGGCGCTTTCCAGCAGGACGTTGACGGTCGTTTCAGTGACACCCGTTTCCTCCCCCCCCATGACACCCGCAATAGCGACAGGACGCTCGCTGTCGGCAATGACGAGGTCGTCAGTCTGCAAAGCGTAGGTCTGCCCATCAAGCGCGAGGAACTTCTCACCTTCAGCAGCCGTGCGAACGACAATGCCGCCCTTAAGCTTGTCGAGATCAAAGCAGTGCAGTGACTGCCCCATCTCCATTATGACGTAGTTCGTGATGTCCACGATGCTGTTGATCGGCCTCAGACCGATGCTCTCAAGACGCCGGCGCAGCCACTCCGGACTTGGGCCGACTTTAACGCCCTTGATGAGACGCGCCGTGTAAAGCGGGCAGGCCTCAGCAGCCTTGATCACGATCTGATCCTCGGCAGCAGCCTTGGTTTTCGTGCTCGCGTTCGCATGATGACGTTCGCCTTTGAGCGGCAAACCAGTGAGTGCGGCGAGTTCGCGAGCAAGACCGAGGTGACTCAGGAGATCAGAACGGTTCGGCGTGATCTCGAGATCGAAAAGCACATCGGCCGGATTAAGCTTGTTGAACGGCGTGCCCACGGGGGAATCAGCCGCCATGATGAGCAGGCCGCCGGTGTCTTCGCCAATGCCGAGTTCCTTGCCGCTGCACAGCATGCCGAGAGAATCAACACCCCGCAGCTTGCCTTCCTTGATGGCAAATCCGCCGGGCAAAACAGCACCCGGAAGCGCGAGCGGAACCTTGTCCCCCGCTTTGAAATTCTTCGCACCACAGACGATCTGACGCAGCGTACCGCTGCCATCATCCACCTGACAAACGCTGAGTTTGTCAGCATTCGGATGCTGCTCAAACGACTGAATCTGCGCGACAACGACCTTGTCGGTCGCGACACCACGTTCTTCAATGCCTTCAACTTCCACACCAGCGAAGGTGAGAAGATCAGAGAGCTGCGGGACCGTGTAGGAGCTCAGGTCGAGATGAGTGCTGAGCCAGGAGAGGGAAACTTGCATGACAGGAAAAAAGGAAAAGGAATGATCAAAAAAGAACCGCTGAAGATCACGCGGCGAACTGCTGGAGAAACCGCACATCATTCTCAATGAGATGCCGGATGTCAGTGATGCCATGCATGATCATGGCAAGCCGGTCGAGGCCGAGACCGAACGCAAAGCCAGTGGTGGTCTCCGGATCGAAAAGGTTGTCACCACGCGCCTTGTTGATCTCAGCGAAAACGGCAGGATCCACCATGCCACAGCCTGCTATTTCGATCCAGCGAGCCTCCTTGCCCTTCGCTTCAAGCTTCACGTCGATCTCGAAGCTCGGCTCCGTGAATGGGAAAAAGTGCGGACGGAAACGCACCGCAGTCCCAGCGCCAAAGATCTCACGGAAGAAGTATTCCAGCGTGCCTTTGAGATCGCCCAGGCTGACGTCCTGATTGACGTAAAGACCTTCAAGCTGGTTGAAAACGCTGAGGTGCGTCGCGTCGATCTCATCACGGCGATACGCAGCGCCAGGAGCAATGATGCGGATCGGCAGCGTCTTGGCAGACTCCATGGTGCGAACCTGCACGCTGGACGTATGCGTGCGCAGCAGCCGGCCATCAGGAAGGTAAAAGGTATCCTTCTCATTACGCGCCGGGTGGTCAGCAGGCGTGTTCAGCGCATCAAAGCAATGCCACTCCGTTTCAATCTCCGGCCCTTCTGCCAAAGCGAAGCCCATGCGGCGCAGCGTGCGGATGGCGAGATCACGAATCTGGGTGAGCGGATGCAACGCGCCGACGCCTGCACCCGGACGGCCCGGCAGCGTGATGTCGATGCCTTCCACCGCCTTGCCGTCTTGCGCGGCTTGCAGCGCGAGCTTCTTCGTGTCGATGCCTTCAGTGATGGCGGTGCGGACTTCGTTGAGCTTGGCCCCCACCTCCTTCTTCTGCTCCACCGGCACATCCTTCATGCCCTGGCTCAGAGCGGTGACACTGCCTTTCTTGCCCAGGAAGTTGACGCGCACAGCCTCGAGTGCGGATTCATCCTGTGCGGCTTCAAGTGCGGCAAGGGCTGCGGTTTTGAGAGAGTCGAGTTCGGAAAGCATGGAACCGGCCACTTAGCTGCGAGATGGCCCGCATGCAACCGTTGGAACATGCCAGCCGCGCCCTTCGCAAAGCACACGCCCTCAGGCCCGCAGCAGTTCCGGGCTGCGCAGAGTCAGCTCCGTCACCTCCGGCGGGGCACCAATACGCAGAGGCACCCCCACGCAGCCAATGCCGCGATTCACATACACCTGCAGGCCGCCAACCTCGTAACGTCCGGCAAGATACTTTTTGCCAAACTTCGCACGCCGAAGAGACATCGGAGCCTTGCCACGGAAGACCAACTGGCCGCCATGCGTGTGGCCGGAAATTTGCAGCGCCTTCACCCCAGCCTCCGCAATCGTGTCGGCAGCATCCGGCTCATGCATCATGAGCACCAGCGGCTGGTGTTGCTTCCAGTCCTGCAGCGTTTTTCTAACGTCCGGCCTGTTCACATACATGGAGTCAAAACCACCGAGAATCAGAGTCCCCTTGTCCGTGTGAACGCGGCGAATCTCATTCCGCAGCACAGGAATATTACGCTCCGTGAGCGCCCGGATCACCTCGGGCGCACCACTCGCGAAATCATGATTGCCCAAGCTGGCATACACGCCGTAGGGCGCTTCGAGCAGGGACATCAATTCCGCCACCAGCGGAGCCGGGCGCGCCGTGTGGGTCACAAAATCACCCGTCAGGGCCACCATGTCAGGCTTCAGGGAATTGCAGGCCTGCACGCTTTGTAAAATATCATCAGCCGTGGTGAAGGGCTCAAGGTGCAGATCGCTCAGTTGCGCCAGACGAAAGCCATCCATTGCAGGGGGCAGTCCCGGCACCAAAATTTCGACTCGCTCAATCAGTACACTCGGCTTGCGATCACGCGCGAAGGCGTTCGAGGCAGAACCGACTGCGGCCAATGCAGTGAGCTGGCGCAAAAGGCTGCGGCGGGAATAGGATGCGGACATGATAAATCAGCAGGTTGTGCCAACGAGAGCGCGGCTGCTCATCTGTTGATACGCTGGGGAATGAGGGAACGATGCGCAGGAGTCCACGTCTTCAACAAGCACTGAAACTGGGGAAAGCCGCGCATTGATCAACACCCCACTATATGCCCAAAAGTTCAAAATTCAACCCTTACGTGAGTTTCACGCCTTGGGCCGGTGTGCCACGGGCACAACAAAACAGCCGGAGCATGCGCTCCGGCTGTTGTGAATGATTTGGGTTCCGGCAGAGCTTACGCTGCTGCGGTGGCCTGGGGAGCTTCGGCGGCTTTCTTTTCCAGCGCGGCCTTGGCCTGCTGAACGAGAGCTTCGATGGCGGAAATGTCTTTGACAGCAAGGTCCGCGAGGACTTTACGGTCGAGTTCAATGCCAGCGAACTTGAGGCCTTCCATGAATCGGGAATAGCTCAAGCCGAGGGAACGGGTGGCGGCGTTGATGCGCTGCACCCACAGGTTGCGGAAGCTGCGCTTCTTGGCCTTGCGGTCACGAGTTGCGTAGGTTTCGGCTTTGCGGACGGCGTCCTTCGCATAGCGGAAATGCGTGGAACGGAAGCCTCGGTAACCTTTGGCTTTTGCCAGCACGCGCTTACGGCGCTTCCGGCTGGCGGGGGAGTTGGTGGCTCTTGACATGTATCTTTCTCTAAGATCAGGCTGTTGTTTAGGGATCGATGGCTTGCCTCACCTAATCGAAGGCCTCCCGAGGGAGACCAGGCAAGTTCATCGTGGTCTCTATTAAAGAGACCGTGGTCATCTTAGCGGTGGGAGAACGGCATGTTCGCCTTGACTGCTTTGACATCCACTGCCGCCACGAGGGCGACTTTACCGAGGTTACGCTTCCGCTTGCGGCTCTTGTTCTGCAGAATATGGCGCTTGCCTTGTTTACGGCGCAGCACCTTACCCGTTGCAGTTATTTTGAACCGCTTGGCGTAAGCTTTCCTCGTCTTGGCGATACCGGCATTTTTGGACATGGGGCGGCGATGTTAAAGGAGAAGCCTGTTTCGGCAAGGTCTTTTTCACCCTGATATGCACTCTCAGCCATTTTCCTTCATCCAGCGACTCTCAAATATGGGAGTCATAAAACTCCCGAATATCAAAAATTAAAGTTGTCTTAATTATCCAAGATTGCTAAATGAGTTGGAATCACGCGGATAATTCATGACTTCTTCTCCCTCCACATCCTCCGCAACTCCAGCAGCAATCGCTGAGCTGGAGCAGGGTCTGGAGCATCTCAAGGTAGCCAACTATTACCTCCGCGTCGCACTCGACCAAGTCGCCGAAGGTGTGGTGATCGTGGAAAGTGAAGCCAGCAATCCCAAGAGCGGCCAAAAGGTCCTCTTCAGCAATGCCGCCGCCGCCATGCTGGCAGGTGCCGATCCTGAGGCAGGACTGCGCGGCCTGGGCCTGAATGATCTCGTGGCGAACGCCAAAGACGCCGCGACCCTCCAGCAAAGTCTGCGGCTCGCCGTGGACCATGGCGGCTGCCATGAGTGCGAATGCCAGTTGCAGAGCCTGCGCACGCAAACACCCGTGCCGAGCAAGTGGCGCGTGCGCGCTGTCTTCAACAGCATGCGCAAGCTGCTGAACTTCACCATTCTCATCAGCCCTGCTCAGGTCGCAGCACCCGCAGTCAAACCCGAGCCCAAGCCAGCAGCGGACGATCTGGACGCACAGTCGGCACAGATGCGTAAAGACAACCTCGCGGCACTCGCGCAAGGCATCGCTCATGACGTGAACAATCTGCTCGGCCCCGTCACCGTGCGTCTCTCAGCGCTGATTCAGCAGGTGCAGGACCACCCCGCCCTGGCCCAGGAGTTGCAACTCGTGTTCGCCGGCTTGAAGCGCGCGAAGCAGTTCACCTCCCAAGTCGTCACCGCTTCCAAGTCCTCCCCGCGAAAGCTGGAACCCACCGACATCGTCTCCCTGATGCGTGACACCGTCGAATTCGCCGGCGCCGGGTCCAATGTAAATGTCTGCGTGCGCAATGACGAAAACCTGCGCCAGGCCGTTGCCGATCCCGTCAAGCTCAGCCAGGTGCTGCAAAATCTCGTCATGAACGGCATCCAGGCCATGCCCCACGGTGGCTACATGGATGTGCAGGCAGCAAACCATCTGGTGGGTCCAGCCGGAGACGGCAAACTCAAGCCCGGCAAGCATGTTCATATCGTCGTGCGTGATCGCGGCTGCGGCATTGCCAAAGAGAACCTCGACCGCCTCTTCCGCGAATCCTTCACCACCAAGGCCGATGGCAACGGCATCGGCCTCACCACCTGCAAACGTTTCATTGATGAAATGGGCGGCGACATTCGCGTCACCTCCACGCCAAACATCGGCACCGAGTTCAGCGTCTATCTGCCTGCTGCCGCTGGCTCCGGTGGCACCAGACCCCTCACGTCTGCTGACACCGCTCCGGTTCCGCTGAAACATGGCAAAGGCAAAGTGCTCATCGTCGATGACGAGGACGACCTGCGCAAAGTCGCCCACATGATCCTCACCCGCTGCGGCTACGAAGTCGTGCAGTGTGACAACGGCCAGGACGCCGTGCGCATCTACCAGAGCCTGTTCCGCACTGGCACACCTCCCGATGTGGTGCTCATGGATCTCACGCTGCGTGGCGGCATGAACGGCAACGAAACCGCCGCCGAGATCCTGCACCTCGATCCTGATGCTCGCATCGTCTGCACCAGCGGCAGCGTGACCGAAGAGGTGCAGATGGTTTTCCTCGAACGCGGTTTTGTCGGCGTGCTGCCCAAGCCCTACGAAGCCGGTGAGCTCACGCAGATGGTGCATCGCGTGTCCACCATGATGAAACGCCATTGAGCCGGGGCACATGCGTGCTTGAGTGAACTTTTCCGCTCCGCATGAAAACACGCCGCCACTTCCTCTCCGGTCTCGCCACCGCCGCCGCCGCCAGTTTCACTGAAACCCTGCGTGCAGCGCCTGATGCTAAAAAGGACATCATCATCGGCCACGGCAGTCATCGCTATAAGGTGAACAAAGAATGGGTGCCCGCAGGCCAGGGCCGCCACCACCCCATTCTCAACTGCCACGAGATGGTGCAGGTCAAAGACGGCCGCCTTTTCATGATCGGCGATCACTGGGACAATCAGATGCTCGTCTTCAAACCCGACGGCACCATCCTCGACTCCTGGGGCAGCGTCTGGCCCGGCGGCCATGGCCTGACCCTCTCGAATGAAAACGGCGAAGAGTTCCTCTTCGTCACCGACAGCGGCCTGTGGAAGTCCGGCAGCGGCGGTTACCGTCAGACCGGTCGCATCACCAAGACCGATCTCGGCGGCAAAGAAATCTTCTCCATCAGCCATCCCATGAGCGTCGGTGCGTATGAGCCCGACATGGTCTTCAATCCCACCGAAACCGCCATCGCCCCCAATGGCGACATCTACGTCGTTGATGGTTACGGCTCACAGTTTGTGCTGCGCTACGACGCACGCGGCAAGTTCATCCAGCGCTTCGGCGGCAAAGACGGCGTCCCAGCCGAAGAACGCCTCAACAACGCCCACGGCATCGCCGTCGACACCCGTCAGGGCGCAGACAAAGCCACCGTCATCGTCACCTCACGCGTCGACAACTGCTTCCGTCGTTTCACGCTCGACGGCAAATACCTCGAAACACTCGCCGTCCCCGGCGCCATGGTCTGCCGTCCCGTCATCGCCGGACAGGAGCTCTACGCCGGCGTCTGCTGGTCCAAGACCCCCGAGATCAACAAGCTCCCGCAAAACCCCAGCGGCTTCACCGTCATCCTCGATGCCGCTGGCAAAGTCGTCAGCGCCCCCGGCGGGACCGAGCCCGTCTATGAAGACGGCAAACTCAAGCCTCTCATGCAGGCCGAACGCATTTTCGATCATGGGCACGATGTCTGCGTTCTCGACAACGGTGATCTCATCGTCTGCCAGTGGAACGCCTTTCAAACCTACCCCATCAAACTCGAAAAAGTCGCCGCATGAGCAGGTTGTGCACATCCGTGTTTGCACAACGGCAAATGACGAATGAGTAAGTCCGAATGACAAAAGAATCCGAATCTCCAATGCCCAGGGCATTGCACTCACTGCGCGCCAGCTCAGTTCATTCATTCGTCATTCGAAAGTTCTGCACTCGTCATTTCCCGCTCCTCGCTCTTAATTCATGAAATACCTCACCATCGTGCGTCATGCGAAATCCAGCTGGGGACAGCCCGGACTCGCAGATCATGATCGCCCGCTCAATGAGCGTGGGCAGCGCGCAGCTCCAGCAGTCGCCACGTTTTTGCACCGCACCTACTTCGGCGGCGCCGACTCCCCTGCCCTGCTTCCGCTGCCGGACCGGCTCGTGACCAGCACCGCTCTGCGCGCCCTGGGTACCGCGCAGATCATGCGCGAGACCTTCGCCATGCCGGTGGAAAACCTGCTGCTCGAATCCCGCCTCTACCTCGCAGAAGCCGACCAAATCCTCGATGTCATGCGCGGTTTTGAAGAAAGCTGGAATCACGCCATGATCTTCGGCCACAATCCCGGCCTCCACGACTTCGCCGAGCAAATCCTCGCCCGCGCCAACATCCCCAAGGTGCCCACCTGCACCGCCATCATCATGGCCTTCCCCCACGAATTCTGGGGCCTCGCCGACTGGAACGAAGCCCAGCTCATCGGCTACATCACCCCCAAGTCCCTCGAACGCCGCTTCCCGGAATTGTACGCCGGCATCTCCCGTGAAGACGGGGATGATTAACCAAAAAACGCGAAGCCGAAATATTGCCTCTCATCACTAGGCCGCATGAGTGGTCTCAGGCACGACCGGACTGCTAACGCGACGGATGGTCACCTTGTCGATGCGCTGACGATCGGTGTCAGTGGTCTCGATCTGATGCTCACCGGACACGAAGTTCTCCCCTTCTACCGGCACATGTCCGAGGCGATGAAGAATGAAGCCGGAAAGAGTGCGGTAAACGCCTTCATCCACTTCCTCCTTGGGAACAACAAGGCCGGTGAGGCTGGCCACCTCCTCAATGCTCATCTGGGCATCGGCGATCCACACACCCTCGGCTTGCTGACGTGCCTGCGGGCGCTCGCGCTGGTCTTGATCGGGCATGGAGCCGAGAATCGCCTCCATCATGTCATTGAGCGTCACTAGGCCGGCCACGCCGCCAAACTCATCCACCACCAGAGCCTGATGGCGGCGCTGCCTGCGGAACTCCTCAATCACTCTCGGGCAGGACATCATCTCAGGTACGAACAACGGCTCCGTCAGCAGCGGTTCCAGCTGAATTGGCCCACCATCCTGCTGCTGCTTCGCCCACAAAGACTTGAGCGCGATGATGCCGAGAACGTTGTCACGAGTGCCACGGTGTGCCGGGAAATACGAGTGACCGCTCGCCGCGATCTTCCGACAGTTCTCCTCGTCACTTTCGTCGAGATTGATCCACACGATGCTGTTTTTCGGCGTCATCACGTCACCCGCCAGAAGATCATCCAGCTCCAACACCCCCTCCACCATGCGCTGCTCCCCCGGCTTGAAGACACCGGACAGCGTCCCCTGATGAATCATGGCACGCACCTCTTCCTCAGACACCCCGGGCTCCGTGCCAGGAACCGCCCCGAACAAGCGCGCGATGAGGCTGCTGGTGGCATCCAGCAGATTCACCACAGGGGAGGTCAGGCGGGACAGCGTGGCCATCAGCGGACTGAGGCGCATGGCGGTGCTTTCCGGCGACTGGATGGCAAGACGTTTGGGCACCAGCTCCCCAATGACCACAGTCAAAAAAGTAATGGTGCCCACCACGATGATCGTTGCGACGGTCTCCGCCCAGACATGCAGATAGGGCACCTGGGCCAGCACTGGCGTCAGGTCATCGATCAAATTGCCGCCACTGGAGGCACCCGCCAGGGTGCCCACCAAGGTGATTCCCACCTGCACGGTGGAAAGGAAAACGCCGGGGTTCTCCACCAGCGCCAGGGCTGTGCGTGCGCCCCTCACATCCTTGTCAACGAGGGGCTGCAGCCGCGCCCGGCGGGAGGAAACAACGGACATCTCCGCCATGGAAAAGATCCCATTGGCTATCAGCAACGCAAACAAAAGACCCAGCTCAAAAAGAATTCCAGTCATTGGCCGCAACCAACCGCCGAATCACTCTCTCTGCAATGACAACACGGCATGTGATGCTCGTTGCCGCAGCCCCTCACCTTCCCATCCGGCTCCGGTGCTCACTCGGCCGCCACCCAATCCACTTCTTGAACGTGTTGCTGAACACAAACGGGTTCTGATACCCTACCTCGTGCGAGATCGTCTCGATCTTCAAATTCGTCGTGCTCAGCAGTTCCGCCGCCTTGCGCATCCGCAGCCACGTCACGTGATGCATCGGCGTACGCCCCAGCGCCTTCCGGCATAGCCGCCGCAGATGCTCCGCGCTCACATGCGCCTGATGCGCCAGCTCGTCCAGCGTCCAGTCGTAGCCCACATTGGCGGAAACCTTCTCCCAAATCCGATGCAATCGGTCATCCACCTGCCAGGGCTGCGCAAAGCGCTCAATGTAGTGCTGGATCAGCTCCACCCAATGAAACATCGCCGCCGGCTTGGCATCGTGACCAGCTTCCTCAATAAGTCCTTCAATGGCATGCCACAGCGCCGCACCGGCAAACGGCGCCATCAGCGGCGAGCTGCTGCTCAGGATCGGCGTCTGCTCCGGCTGCTGCTCATAGCGCACCCAGCAGCAGCGCCAGATCTTGCCAGGCACCGCATGAAAGGCGTTCACCATGAAAGGCGGCAGCGCCACGGCCATGCCCGCGCTGCATTTCTTCCACACCCCATCCACCAGCACGCGCCCCTCCCCTTCCAGGCAGGCGAGGAAATACAGCCCGCCCTGATGCATGCGCACGATCCGATAAGGCGCGCGCGCCGTCATCACCCCCGCATGCGCAATGCGGTGCGTCGCCAGCGTGCCACACAGCGGCGCACTGCGCAGCCACGCCCTCGTGTCCCGCTCCGACCCCCGCACCATCCGGTACTCGGTGTCAGGCCCGTGGGTGTGCGTTTCGGATAGCTCTTGGATGGCAGCTTTGGCGTGCATGTAAGGCCGGTTTACGGTTGGATGTGGTAATTGATCCTGTTTGACGGCGGTTGCAAACCTCTGTCATCCACCCTCAACTATCCTAAACCACCGTCAACCCACTCAACACCATGCCCAATCCCTGGACCGGAATCGGAAATCCCTACTCGAAGCAAGAAGTCGTGGACCGCCTCAAAGCCACCCGCGCTAAAGGTGAGCCGATCATCGCCGCCGGCGCAGGCACAGGCATCAGCGCCAAGTTCATCGAAAAGGGCGGTGCCGATTTGATCATCATTTATAACAGCGGTCGCTTCCGCATGATGGGCCACGGCAGCACCTGCGGCCTCATGGCCTATGGAGACGCCAATGCCATCGCCATGGAGATCGGCGAATACGAAGTCCTGCCCGTCGTCAAAGAGATCCCCGTCGTGTGCGGCGTGCACGCCACCGACCCCCGCCGCCGCATGTGGCACTGGCTCGGCCGCGTCAAGGAGATGGGCTTCTCCGGTGTGAACAACTTCCCCACCCACACCATCGTGGACGGCCATTTCCGCGGCGTCTTGGAAGAAACCGGCATGAGCGTGGAAAAAGAGTTCGAAATGGTCGGCCTCGCCACGCGCATGGACATGTTCAGCATCGTCTATGTGGCAACCCCTGAGGAGGCCATCAAAATGGCCAAAAACGGCGCAGACGCCATCATCGCGCACGTCGGCACCACCGTGGGCGGCAGCATCGGCGTCACCAATGCCGTGGTAAGCTGGGACCACACCGTGAAAGTCACCCAGGACATCATTGATGCCGCGAAAAGCGTGAACCCAAACGTATTCACCCTCACCCACGGCGGACCGATCAATACCCCCAAGGACGTGGAATTTATCCTCAGCAAGACCTCGGCAGACGGTTTCGTCGGTGCCAGCAGCCTGGAGCGCATGGGAGTGGAGGATTCGCTGACCAGCCTGACCCGCGAATTCAAACGCGTCCCCATCGGGCGTTAGCCCCCGTCTTTACCCCCCATAAGGGAGGCTTTAGGCCTACGATTCGCATTTTGCAAAAAAATTACCGGCGTGTATGGTCGGACTCGCGTTACTTAGCTGTAACAACCCCCGCACATGTCCGACGACCCCTTCAACAATCGCCCCGACGGCCCCAACCGCCGCAACCAAGATCCTCAGTTCAACTGGCGTGGTTTCATGCTTTTCGCGCTTGCGATCACCCTGCTGATCTCGGCCTTCTTGATCCCCAAGGGAATGAACGGCGGACGCAAGGTCTTCGACTACGCAGAATTCAAAGCCCACGTTGAAGCGGGCCTGATCGACCCAAATAAAAAGCTGGTCCTCATCAATTCAGACGCCACCTCAAAGCAGATCATTGAAGGCAGCTATTTCCCAATGCCTGCCAGCGTCACGACGCCGCAAGCGGGCAAAACGGGTGACTCCGAGCCAGCCGCGCCCGGTGTGAGCAAACCCGTCGTTACCGAACCGGCGAAAGAACTCACTGAAAAGCCTGCTTTAGAAACCTCCAAATCGGAGTCCAAGGATTTCAGTGTCCCAGTAAACATCGCCTACCAAAAGGAGGAGCTGCGAGAGCTTCTCAAAGCTCACAATCTTGTGCTGATCCCATCTTATGAAAATGAGATGTTGTCCTCCCTCATCGGCTTCCTGGTGCCGCTGCTGCTCATCCTCGCCATCTTCTACTTCCTCGTACGCCAGCAGCTTCGCAGCGCAGGCCGTGGGGCCATGAGCTTTGGCAAGAGCAAGGCCAAGATGCTCGCTCAGGACCGCAACAAGGTCACATTTAAGGACGTGGCCGGCGTGGAAGAAGCCAAGGAAGAAGTGCAGGAAATCGTCGAGTTCCTCAAGGACCCGAAGAAATTCCAGCGCCTCGGCGGCAAGATCCCCAAAGGCGTCCTCATGACCGGCCCTCCCGGCACCGGCAAAACCCTGCTGGCCAAAGCCATCGCCGGCGAAGCCGACGTCCCCTTCTTCAGCATCAGCGGCTCAGACTTCGTCGAAATGTTCGTCGGTGTCGGTGCCAGCCGTGTGCGTGACATGTTTGAGCAGGGCAAAAAGAACGCCCCTTGCTTGATCTTCATCGACGAAATCGACGCCGTGGGCCGTCATCGCGGTCACGGCATGGGCGGTGGTCACGACGAACGTGAGCAGACCCTCAATGCATTGCTCGTCGAAATGGACGGCTTTGACACCCAGGAAGGCATCATCATCATCGCCGCCACCAACCGCGCCGATGTGCTCGATCCCGCCCTGCTTCGCCCAGGCCGCTTCGACCGCCAGGTCACCGTAAACCTTCCCGACGTGAAAGGCCGCGAGGAAATCCTCCGCGTTCACGCCAAGAAGGTGAAGCTGTCCGACGGCGCCGACCTCTCCAAGATCGCCCGTGGCACCCCCGGATTCTCCGGTGCCGAACTGGCCAACCTTCTCAACGAAGCCGCCCTCCTCGCCGCACGCAGAAACATGAAGTCCATCACCAATCCCGAGCTCGAAGAAGCCCGTGACAAGGTGCGCTGGGGCCGTGAACGCCGCAGCATGGCCCTCACCGAGAAGGAAAAGGAAAACACCGCCTATCATGAGGCAGGCCACGCCATCCTCAATGAAGTGCTGGAACACACCGACCCCCTTCACAAAGTCACCATCATTCCACGCGGTCCTTCGCTTGGCGTCACCATGATGCTGCCGGAGGAAGACAAGTTCACCCACCGCAAGAGCGAGCTCATCTCCAATCTCATTGTCACCATGGGCGGCCGTGTGGCCGAAGAAATCCAGTTTGGTGATGTGACCAGCGGAGCCAGCGGCGACATCCGCATGGCCTCACGCATCGCCCGCAGCATGATCTGCTCTTGGGGCATGAGCACAAAGCTCGGCATGATCGAGTATGGCGAAAACGAAAGCACCTCCTTCATGGGTCGTGGCAGCAGCAACTACAGCGAGGACACCGCGCAGAAGATCGACGAAGAAGTGAAACGCCTCATCGACGAAGCCTACGCCACAGCCAAGGAAGTCCTGCTGAAGCACAAGGACAAGCTCGACGTCCTCGCCCACGCCTTGCTCGAGTACGAAACCCTCGATGGCAACCACATCAAGGAAATCATGGCTCACGGCCGCCTCCTGAATCCACCCGAAAACAAGAGCAAGCCACCACCCCCGCCACCCCTTCCCAAATCCCCCGACGCACGCCCAGTAAAGCGTGAAGACGAAGACGACGGCGGCATGGCCCCAGGCCTGACCGGCGTGCCCGCCTGACCAGAAGTGGGATCATCTTGATCCCTTCAATTCAATACTCAGTGGGGGGATCTGAAAAGATCCCCCTTCTTCATTTCAACCTCAGCACCAACCGCACCGCATCCAACCGCAGCGTCGTAGCACCAATGGCCGCCGCCAGCGCATCCCGCTGATCTCGCAAGGCAACGATCTCCTCAGGCCGCACATGCGGATTCCGCGCCTGCAAATCTTCGAGACGGGAGATCTCTTCATCCATCTGCTTGCGCATGGCCGTGCTGGCACGCTGCTGCAACGTCTTGAGCTGCGCTTCGGCAAGCTGCCGCGCTTTGTCCAGCATGCTGGGCAGCAGCTTGTGGCGGACGGTTTCGTTTTCCACGGTGCGCGTCGGATCTCCCGGCGTGAGCTTCGCACGAGTGAAGCCAGCATCAGCACTCAGATCGCGGCCCTGATGATCGACAGCGACACGCAGCGGCATGGCAGGCATGAACCGCGTGGCATGCAGGACTGGCGGCGCGATGCACTCGGCAATGAAATACGTTTGCAGAACCAGTCCTTCGCCACCCGAGGCCTTCCAGAAGGCGAATCCGGCATTGCCAGCATGAGAGCCGAGCAGCACATCGAGAGCCGCACAGACGAGCGGATGATCCCACGTGAGAAACGCTTCGTGATCGCGTGAAAGCGCACGTTCACGATCAAAGGAAAAAGTAAGCCCTTCCTCCGGCAACGAAGGCAGCGCGTCCGTAATCAGATTGTCAGGTCGAATGTACCACGTGCGGTGCGTCATCTCCTCCACATGCATCCCGAAATGATCCAGCAGGCGGATGAAGAAGCGCTCAAAATCGAGCCCCGCATCCACATCTCGAATGCGCTCAATCATGCGCGCAGCGAGGCGTGGTTTGCACGAGTTCAGTTCCAGCAGGCGGTTGTGCCCGCGTTCAAGTTTTTGTCTCACTTCCAGCCGCAGTCCCTTCGAGCGGCGAATGCAATTATCAAGCTTCTTGCCATCGAACTCAGCGCACAGAGCTTCGATCTCTTCAGCAAAGCTGTGCAAAAGCTGCGTGGCCCCTTGCAGGCTATGTTCAAAGGCGTCGAGGCCTTCATGATACCAGCGGGCCAGCACCTCACCTTCACTGCCAGCGATAAACGGCACATGAATGTTGATGTCGCCCTTTTGGCCGATGCGGTCGAGACGCCCAATGCGTTGTTCGAGCAGTTCAGGATCGCGCGGCAGATCGTACAACACCAGGTGCTGCGCGAACTGAAAATTGCGCCCTTCACTGCCGATCTCAGAGCAAAGCAGAATGCGCGCGCCTTCAGGATCAGCAAACGCCGCAGCGTGCCGGTCCCGCTGCATCAGGGTGAGGCCTTCGTGAAAGAGCACGGCATGCACATTAATCTCACGCAGCAGCCGCTCATGGGTGTCTTCAGCGAGTTTGCGCGTCCGGCAGATCAGCAGAACTTTGGCTTCGCCCAATTCACGCAGGGTCGCAGCCAGCCAGCGGATGAGCGTATCTTCCCGCGTCGCGCCCATCTCAAACGCCAGCGGCCTCAGATGACACTTACGCGGTGGGAATCCCTGAATGACGGCACGGGTGTTCCGAAACATCACGCGACCAGTACCAAATTCATCCAAAAGATCGGCCACGAGGCGCTGACGTGCCGTTTCATCGCCTCCAGCAAGCTGCTCGGCGTGCTGCTGCACACGTGGCGAATGGCTGGCAAAGAGCTCACGGTCAGCCTCACTCATCAGGCCGCCTTTCAGGATGCGATCAACCACCTCCGCCACCTGCTCATACCGGCTGGATTCAGCCAGAAAGGCGTTCAGGTCACCATAGCGATCCGGGTCCAGCAGCCGCAGCCGCGCGAAGTGCCCTTCAGCACCGAGTTGCTGCGGCGTGGCGGTGAGCAGCAGCACTCCCGGCACACGCTGCGCGATGGCCTCGACCACCTGATAGGCGACCCCAGGCGCTCCGACGGCCCATTCAAGATGGTGCGCTTCATCAACGATCAGCAGATCCCAAGCCGCATCCGCCGCCTGCTGCGCACGCTTCGTCGAACCGCTCAGAAGCGACAGCGGGCAAAGAACCAACTGGCTGTCGAGAAAGGGATTGCCCTCAGGATCACCCGCTTCGATGGCAGCGCAGCGCTCTTCATCAAACAGGCTGAACATCAGATTAAACCGCCGCAGCAGCTCGACAAACCACTGATGCGGCAGCGCATCAGGCACCAGCACCAAGATGCGTGAAGCACGCCCGGTGAGGTTCAGTCGATGCAGAATCAAGCCAGCCTCAATCGTTTTACCCAGACCCACTTCATCCGCGAGCAAAACGCGCGGCAGCAGCCGCCCCGTCACATCAGCCGCAATGGACATCTGATGCGGAATGGGATCGACACGCCCCCCGATGAAACCCCGCACCGGCGAGGCCTGCATCCGGCAGCGCCATTCCACAGCCTCAGCACGCAGCGCAAAGGCCTGCAGATCATCAATACTCGCGGCCAGCAGCCTCTCCTCCGGCCCGCCGAGGCTCAGAGTGTCCGCAAGGTCGGACTCAGGGATGCTGCGTGTGCCACAGAGGTAGATCAAAGCACCATCGATGGAGCTGACGGAGTCGATTTGCAGCTCGGCACCATCGCGCAGGCTGATTTTGTCGCCAGCCTGGAAACTGGCGCGGCGCAGAGGTGCCCCATTGCGGGCATAGCGGCGTTTTTCGCCTGCGGCGGGAAAGCGCAGATCAATGAAGTTGCCTTCAATGCTGCTGACGATTCCGAGCCCCAGTTCGGGCTCGCTTTGACTGATCCAGCGCTGGCCGGGTGCGGGGGCTTCCATCAGTGACTGTTTCTATTTACCAAACAAACGTTTGAGGAAAGATTTTTTCTTCGGTTCCACCGGGGGCTGCTGCGGTACTGGGACGGCCTGCTGTGGCATCATCTGCCCAGGAGCCGCAGTGTTGGTAAAATCGATGACGCCAGGCTTCATCGCGGGAGCAGCGCGAGAATCGACATTGACGACTTTCGGCTTCTTGGCGACTCCCTGCGCATCGTACTCATAGATCACCTGCTGATAGCACTGGCCGTTGAGATTGAAGGAGCGCATCTCAGTGGCGCGTCCATACGCATCAAAATACACCTGGGAGCGGGCGACAAGATTGCCCCTCCCATCGTAGATGTGGCCCTGCGTGGGCAGCCCACGCTCATTCAGCAGGTAGTGCTTCTTGGCCACTAGCACCTCATTGGCGTTGTAGGTCGACTCGATGAGTTCGTTGGTCGTCTTATCAACGATGGTCTCGGAGTGCGAGTTGTCGGGGTGGTAGGTACTCTTGGCCACAATCGGCGTATTAGCCGGTGCCGCAGGCTGGGCGACAGCAGAGGTCACCCAAAGAAGGACAAAAAAAGCAGAGCAGGATTTCATGACAAAAACGAAGATGGAAGCAGAATAACGCCCCCCTCACGCCGCGACAACGACAAATCCCAACTTCACCCCTCTTCCTTGCGTCATGTTTTCCTCCACCGATCCCATCTGGGCTGAATTTCTCACGCAAACCATCGCGGAATTCGACTGCACGACCGGCACCCTGCACCGCCTGGACCCGGCCGACCGCCATCTCAAGCTCGTGGCTCAGCAGGGCGTCCCGGAAGCACTGCTGCCGATCATCCAGTCGATCCCCGTGGGCAAGGGCATCGCCGGAGTGGCCGCTGAACGTCAGGAACCGGTGGAGATGTGCAATCTGCAAACAGACACCTCCGGCGTCGCCAGAACTGGCGCAAAACAAACCCAGGTGCAGGGCACACTGGCCGTGCCGGTCCTGGATGGAGAGCGCCTTTGTGGCACACTCGGCATCGGCAAGCTGGTGCCGTATGATTTTACCGCAGAGGAAATAGAACGGCTGATGCACGCGGCACGCAGTATCGCCGCAAAACTGCTGCCCGGCTGATCTGCCAGACAAATCAAAGCCCGGTCACGCCCAAAGGCTGACCGGGCTTTTTTGTGAGCTGTACCCGATTACAGAGAGCTGTAACGACGACGACGGCGGAGGAAAAGGCCCGTCAGTCCGAACAGCAGCAGCAGCATGCGCGAAGGCTCAGGGACAACGACCAGCACACCATAGGATGTGAAGGCGCTGACATCCCATGCCAGTCCGGCACCAAGCGCGGCAAGATCGAGATCGCCAGCAATGACACTGGTGCTTGCATCGTAGGTGTTGAAATCACCGACAGTGAAGCTGCCGCCAAAGCTCGCACCGCTCCAGTCAATGAGGTTGAAGACCTGTCCTTGCTGCACTGAGACAGAGCCGACCGAGTTCACCACAACAGATCCCTGACCCCAGGCGGTGCCAGAACGACCGCCAACGGATAGGGTGCTGTTGGTACCAGTGAGATTGATAAAATCATGGTTGGTGGAGGCTGTCGGAGCCCCCTTGGTGTAGATGTCTGCACCTGATCCCAGGGCGTCAAAGTAGTCCTTGGCGTTGGTGTAGGTGCTGGCACCGATGTTGAAGGTGTAGCTATAGTTTGTCACCGCAGCGGTGGTCGGAGTAGTGATGCCCAGCTGAATCTGCGAACCAGTGGCCACCGTCAGCGCTGTGTTATCAGCAGTGATCGTCAGAGTGCCCTTGTCTGCATTCGCAGAAGTGATCCCAGGGGTGAGGAGGCCAACGCTGTTCGCCCCACCCACCGTGACCGCACCAGCGATGATGCCGGTGGTCGTGCCGTTGCCAGCACCTGCAAGAACCGCCGCGTTGGTCAGCGAGCCACCGCTTTCAGCCACGATCACCGAACCGGTGCCCGTCAGGCTGCCTGTGACACGCAGCTCACCATTGTTGACGGTGGTGCCACCAGAGTAGCTGTTGCCAGTCGTGGACAATGTCGTGGTACTCGTGCCGGTCTGAGCAAATCCACCCGCACCCGTGATGGCGCTGGCACTGAAATCAGTCCCCTGCGCGACGGCATTGCTGCGGTTGACCGCAAAGACTGCACCCGTGCCGACACTGACCGTGCTGGCAGTGGAGAGTGAGCCAGTCGTGCCGCCGTTGCCGAGCTGCAAGGTGCCTCCCGAAACCGTCGTTGTGCCAGTATAGGTGTTAGCCGTGGCGGCAGAGAGGATCACCGTGCCAGCACCGACCTTGGTCAGGTTCATACCAGAACCGGAAATCACGTCGGTGATTGTCAGAACGTCCACGGCATTGGCGACGCCAATGGAACTGCTGCTTTGCAGAACGACCGTTCCACCACTTACTGTAGCCACCCCGGTGCCGGTGAGGGCACCATTTCCACCTACCCCGGTGCCGTTCAAATTCACCGGTGTTTCAGCCACCGTCACACCGTTGATATTGAGTGTCGCACCGCTGGCGACGGTGACACCACCCGCCACGGTTCCAAGACCGAGCGCATTGGTGACGATCACCGTGCCGCCATTGATCGTGGTGGTTCCCGTGTAGCTGTTGGCGTTGGAAAGGGTCAGGGTGCCTGAGTCGCTCTTGATCAGATTGCCAGCACCCGTACCAATGATCCCGTTGATCACCGTATTTCCGGCACCTGCAACAGTCAGGTTGAAAGCACCACTGATGCCTCCGTTGATGCTCAGGGTTCCTGCGTCCGACTGGATGCTCGAGGCGGCGCCAAGGGCGACCGTGCCGTTGTAGCTATTGTCACCGCTGAGGTTGCGGAGTGCACCACTGTTCGAAGCACCGCTTCCAGTGATGGTCAGAGCCTCTCCTGCGATGTTGATGCCGCCCTGGAGTTCCAGAGATGCGCCACTGGCCACGGTGGTGGTTCCAGCCGTCGTGCCCAGAGCCAGATTATTGGCCGCACTCAGCACACCCGCGCTGACAGTAGTGACACCGGTGTAGGTGTTGGCACCGCCAAGAACCAAGGTGCCGGCACCTGCCTTCGTGATGGCCGTACCACTCACAGCACCATTGATAGTAAGCGCGTTGGACGAATTGACCGTGATGGCGGCAGTGGCGGCGCTAAAGGCCACGCTGCTGTTGATGGTCGCAGCACTGGAAAGTGCATCCGTGGTGATGCCATTGGCAATGGTCAGCGTGTAACCACCGTCACTGTTGAGCACCACCGCTGTTCCAGCGCTCGCGGCATTCACCGTGAGGCTGTTGATGCTCATGTTACCACCCAGCACCATGTTGTTCTGGTTCGTGTTGCTGGTGGCAGAGAGGAAAACATCCGTGCTGACACTAGGAACGAGTCCGGTGGCGGTGCCAGCCAGATCTGTTGCCCAGTTGCTGCTGGTGGAACCGTTGGAAACCGCCCAGACATTGGCCGCTCCGCTGTAGCCACCCTTCCAGTAGGCTGCCGTGAGCGCTGCTGTCGAAGCAGTGTTGAAGTACACCCGGGTGTCCGTGGCAGTGATGCCGGTGACATAGAAATTGGTGACATTGTAAAGGTTGCCGACCGAGTAGGTGCCGGTGCTGCCATTGGTGTTCACCAAGCCACCAGAAGCAGCAGCGAGGATCGTGGAGGTGTTGTCACCCGTTTCCGCGCTGCCATTGATGAAGTAGGCGTCCACGGTGACATTGCCAGCCACGAGAGCCTTGGCTCCAGAGTTCAGCAGAATGCTGCTGCCGAGGGTGCCCACTTCGACACCGAGACGGCTGCCATCAGCCAGGTTGAGGATGGTGCCAGTGAATGGCGCCAGCGTCAGCACACCACCAGTGGTTCCGGTAAGCAGATTGAAGGTGGCTCCGCTGGCAACCGTCAGCGAAGAAGTGCCGGAAATGCCATCAATGGCACCAGCGGTGACGTGATTAACTTCCAAAACACCGCCGCTCACCGTGGTATCACCCGTGTAGGTGTTCATGTTGGTGAAGACGAGCTTCTTGGTGCCGCTCTTGACGACGTTGATGTTGTTCTGGACGACACCGCTGTAGGAACTGTCCGTCGTTGGAGTGACGGTGAGCGTATTCATGACCGTGGCACTGTTGGTGATGAAGCCGGCGGAACTGCTGAAGACAGAACCGGTGATGACGGAGCTGTTCAGATTACCGACGGAGGCATTGTACCCGCCAAGATCAAGGACACCGCGGCTGGAGGTGGTGACATTGCTGCCGGTGGGCAGGGCGTCGGCCGAGGCGAGCCGGAGGGTGCCGTTGGCGATGTTGGTGCCACCACTGTAGCTGTTCGTGCCAGAGAGGATCACTGTGTCGATGCTCTGCTTCGTGAGGCTGCCTGCCCCACTGATGTTGCCCTTGATCTCGAGGATCGCGCCACGGGCGGTATCGGTCAGCTCGCTGCTGTTGTTGGTGTCGGAGCCGATACCTGTGGTCAGAGTGCTCGTGCGTCCGTTATCGGTGCCGTTCGGGCCATCGGTGAAGGCGTTCTGGCCGACGAAGGAGTTGCCAAGCAGGCTGATGCTCACTCCGGCCCCCAAGGTGCGGAAGACCGCGCCAGAGTTACCGCTGGAGACATCATCGGTGCGGAGGAAGCCTTCGATGGCACCACCGTTGATCTGAATGGTGACCACCGTGGTGTTCTGGTCGGCGTTCACCTGGAGCGAGCCGCCACCAAGGTTGATGGTGCCGCTGCGGGCATTGTCCACGCTCCAGCGTTCGATGGAACCGGCCTCATAAGTCACGGCCTTGGTAAAGCCGGTGGCGAGAATGTCGAGGACACCGAAGCGCTTGGCGGTGATGCTGGCAGCATTGACAAGAGCATTGGCGTTGGTGATGCCGAGGGCTCCCTGTTCGATGCTGACATTGCCGGTGAAGCTGGTGTTGTTGCCGCCGACCCAGAGGTAGCCGTTGCCCCACTTGATGAGGTCGCGGCTGCCGCTGAGGCCCGCGACGTTGAGACCGGAACCCGTGGCACCAGAGGTGATCTGGTTGTTCACAGCACCCGCATTGATGTCGATGATTGAGCCACCCGCGCCGGTGAGGTAGAGCGTTCCTGCATTCAACACGGAACGCGTGTTGCCGGTTTGCACACGGAGGCGGGCTGGTGAGAGACCAGTCGTGTCAGTCGAGAAGGACTCAAGCTCACCAATGCCGACGGCACTGTCAGTCAGGTTCGGAGTCGACACGATGATCGAGTTGTCCACCGAGATGATGCGACCCACCGTGTATTGACCGTTGAGCGAGTTGCCGGGCTGGGCAAGCAGGTTCAGAGTGGTGCCGGCGGCGGTCGTCGTGCCGCTGGCGTTCAGGGTGATCGTGCCGCCGTCGCCGGAGGCGCCGAAGGTGTTCAAGGTGAGTGCACCGGCATTGACGGTCCAGTTGCCAGCGAAGCCCGTGCCGTTGGCAGCGGCGGTCTGGTCTTTGCCGATCACAAGCGCGCCAGCACCGAACTTCGTCATGCTGCCAGCGTAGATGTCGCCGGTGAGTGTGGTGGTGCCAGAATTGAAGATGATGCCTTCCTTGGTTCCGGTGGTTCCGAACCTCAGGTTGGTGGCGATGGTGGTCGTTCCCGTGCTGAGGAGACCGCCGCGCTCCGCATCGGTCGTGCCGTCGGCAAAAGTAATGGTGTTATATTGACCCACACCGCTGTTAATCCCGAAGGCGGTGCGCAGCGCATAGACCGTTTGATCTTGTGTCAGCGTCACGACACCGGTGGTGATGTCCACCACGCTGGTGCCGGTGGTGGCGACCGTGAAGGTTCCCGCGTTAAAGGTGTTGCTGTAGGTGGCGTTCACAAAGCCATTGGCACCATAGGTCACGAAGGTGTTGTCGGTGGCGTTGACGTAGTAGGCCGGCTTGATGCCGCCGACGATGGCTCCGGTGCTGGCTCCCGTGACGACAACCCGCTCCGAGTCATTGTTACCCGCCACACCCAGGTTCCCGGCGGTGGAGATGAGGGACAGCGTGCTGCCAACACCCGAGCGGATGAGGTTGGACGTCGTCAACTGCATGTCACCGGCGGCAACACCCTTCTGAACCTGAATGGAGGCACCTCGGCCGAAGGTGATGTCACCGACGACTTCCGTCGATGTCTGAGCGGCTTGATTGACCGAGCGCAGGTAGAGCCGCGCACCGTCCAGATTGATTGGTGTGGTGTCAAACCAACGGTTCTGAGTGGAGGATTCATTATCCAGCCAGAGCACGCCGCCAGGGTGAAGATTCACGGCATATTGGTTGGCCGTGCCGGCAAAGTTGAGCAGCGTTGCTCCGCTATAGAAGCGAATCTGGCCAAAAATATCGAGCGCGCCACCGTTGCCGACAGGGCCGTTGGCACCCGTTGTCGCAGTGCGAGTCAAGACACTTGAGCTTCGGCTGATGATGGTGCCGCCGGTGTAGGTGTTGACGTCAAAGAGATCCGTTTCACCGCTGTTGCCGTTCCCGGCCTGGTTGCCGAACAGCACTCGGGTGCCAGCGGTTGCCCCTTCCACAAAGGCGCCCAAGGTACCAGCGGCCGTCGAATCAAAAGCGACACGCGCGCCACCACCACCGATGCGGTAAACATTGCCTGCTCCGACCCCGAGAGTCTCGAAGTTGTAGTTCGTGTTGGTCGTGGCTCCCAGGAACGAAGTGCCGTTGCCGATGGCGGCAAGGTTCAGCGATGTGGCGAGCGCAACGTCGAGGGCGATGACCCCACTCGAGTTGGTCGACATCCAGTTGGCCAGGTTGGACTGCGTGAGGGCGGTGCTGCGGACGCGGAACAGGGACAGGGACGAGCCTGAACTGAGGAGCTCAATCTGGCCGTTGCCGAAGTTGAGACCGCTGCTGCCGACGAGGATCTGCGCGCCGGGATTCACCCGGACGGTGCTGCCACGGAGCATGGCGTCGATGTTCATCGCCGTGGTGAGGCTGATATCGTTGGTGTTGATATCGCCAAAACGAAGCAGGCCGGAATTGACAACGATACCGAGGCCGTTAGCACTCGTCGATCCGGCATAGAGGCCGCCGAAGGAACTGGTGGTGCTGTTGAGCCAGAGGTCGCTGCTTCCGCCCTTGATGATGGCCTGGCCAATGGTGCCGCGTGCGGTGCCTGCGCCATCGCTGATGGTACCATTAAGAAGAAGCTGGTTGGTGGTGACGAGAATCGGCGTGCCGGTGAGGTTGGTGGCCCCGTTGATTTCGAGGACGTAGGTGTTGCCAGCCGTCACAATCAACGTCGTGGAGCCGATGGTCAGATCCTTGAAGGCCACATGCTTGTTGGTGGCTGCGCCGCCGTTGTTGCCCACGTTGATGGTCGAAGCACCGTTCACGATCAGGCTGTTGCCCGTGGCATTGTTGCCTGCCCAGTATTTCTGACGAGTTGTCGAGTTATCAAAGTTGTTGAGCAGATTCAGCGTGCCACCAAAGAGGGTGACCGCGCCGCTGCCGATCCCGCCGTTGTTGATCAGGCTGTTGACTGTGGGGAACGCACCGGCCGTACCCGTCGTGGTGCCGCGGACCACCGTCGTGCCTTGGATGAGCGTCAGACCACCGTCGAAGGTGTTGATGCCGTTAGCTACGTTGCCGAGATCAAGTTGGGACCCGCCAGTGCGGACCAGGGTCGCGCCGCCGGTGATCTGGCCGAGGATGGTGGCGTTCACATCCGTGCGGATAAAGTTGTAGGCGGGAGCCCCTTCCATCGTGGCGGCACTCAGCGTCAGCGCTCCGTTCACTAGGAGCGTGTAGCTGTTGCCCGCCGTGATCAGGAGGGATTGGCCCTGCTCACCCGGCGATCCACCAAAGCGGATGCCACCGGCGATTTGGGCGACCAGGCTGGAGTTGGTCGCACCGGCACGGTCAGCAGTCAAACGTGCCGTAGGATTGCCCTCGCCGATGACCAGACCGACGTTGAAGACCGTGTTGGTCACATCTGAGCGCAGGCCCAGAATGCTGTCATAAGCGTTCAAGACCACGAGACCATTGGTCCCAGCGTTCATCTGGGCGAGGGTCGCGGTACCACCGAGATTGGACTGCACCGTTGCCGAGCGGAAGAAGATGCCACCAGTACCAGCAGCCTGATTCACGATCCAGTTGCCGTTGAAGTTGGCCTGCGGGGAATCAATCAGCAGGTTGCCAGCACCCTGCTTGACAACGTTGCTCGCATTCGTGATCTGCCCCGTGAGCGTCGGCGACAAACCGGGCAGCGTGGAGGATGCCGTCTGCGTCGTGATCGTCCCGATCGTCAAG
This sequence comes from Verrucomicrobiaceae bacterium UBA7681, assembly GCA_002482965.1. Lineage (GTDB taxonomy): Bacteria > Verrucomicrobiota > Verrucomicrobiia > Verrucomicrobiales > Verrucomicrobiaceae > Prosthecobacter. Next base: position 88,195 of record DLGZ01000067.1, read on the forward strand.
GTGTTCTGGTTGTAAATATTGAACTCCTTCAGGCCGCTGCCTGCGACTCCGACTTCAATGCCGGTGAAGATCTGGACTGCCGCATTAGGGTTGATCAAGCCACCGCTCTGGAGGCGGATTCGGTCCGTGGCGGCTGCGGTGATGTTGTTGCCGAAGGTGATGCCCGTGTCAAAGCGGCCTGCATAGACATCCAGTCCAATGCCAAGGCCCGCAGCGTTGAAGTTTAGAACCGCCGTGTTGAGCAGGAAGCGGTCATTGGCACCGATGAGCTGCCCAGCGGCGGCAATGTTGCCCCCGGCCGAGGTGCGGTCGAAGCCCGCATTCACGAAACCATTATCCACCGTGTAGGTGAGGAATTGGGCATCCGTGGCGTTGACGATCCAAGGAGCAATCATGCCATTGGTGACGCCGCCGAGGGCCACAAGGCCATTAGCGCCGAGGCCGCTGAAGAGCTTCACGCGCTCATCACTGCCGAGAATACCACCGGTGACGGTGTTGATCTGGAGCGAGGCAACGTTTCCTGCGATCGCGAGACCGTTGTTCGTCTGAGTTGCGCGGGTGATGTCCACTCCGGCACCGCCGCCGACGATAAGATTCACAGTGCGATCGAGAAGATCACGCTGGACAGCGAGCTGACCGAACTTGCCGACGGTGAGGTCACCGACAGTTTCCGTAACTTCGATGTCGCGGTTGCCGATGAGGCGAATCGTGGAGTTATTGAGGGTGATCGCCTGAGTGTCGAGCCAGCGGCCTTGGCCGCCGTAACCCTCGAGCTTGCTGGTGGCGAGCAGGCCGGTGGAGTAGTCGAAGCGGAGTTCCGAGGTGTTACGAAGAGTGACCGGGGCCAGCATGGCCGTGCCAGCCGCATTGAGGAAGGTGCCGCCCAGGCCGCCGGCCGTCAGGGTTCCCCAGGTGTCAAAACTGCTCGTCGTCAGGCTGCCGCGGAATTCCAGCGTGCTGCCGCGGTTCACCACGGTGCTGCCGGTGTAGTTGTTCGCGGTCATGAGGATCGCAATGCCACGACCGTTGGCGCCAGTGATGGTGTCCACATTCACAGCACTGTGGGGCATGCCGACGATGAGGCCAGCACCGTTGCCAGTGAGCACGTTGATGTTGGCCAAATCACTGGAGACATAAAGAATCTGGCCGCCCGCGCCAAGTCGGTAGGTGTTGCCCGCGCCGACTCCAAGGGTGGCGGCGTTGTAGCTGCCGTTCTGCCCCACACCGTTCTGCGTGCTGCCGAGGAAGGCGGTGCCATCGCCGATCATCGCGAGGTTGATCGTCTGGGTATAGACCGTGTTCAGCGCGATGATCGCGGAGCCTGCGTTCTTGCCGCCGCCGTTGAGACCAGCGCCACCTGCGAGGCCGTAGTAGGAAGTGTTCTGCGGACCACCAAGGTTGCCAATGAGCAGTTTGAAGGCGGAGAGCGGCGCATCAGCGGCCATGCGGAGGATGCCGTAGTTGCCCATGGCATTGCTGCGCAGGTCGATGCTGCCCGCACCCGCAGCGACGTTGCTCGTGCTGTTGTATTGGATGGCGGTGCCCGGCTGGATGAGGGTGTTGCCAGTGCCGATGTTCGAAGTGGCCACCAGTCCGGGGATGCTCCCGGCGGTGTCACTCAAGGTGGTCACATTGCCTTCAAAGGTGCCGAAGAAAGTGATGCCGCCCTGGTTGACGAAGCCGCCCTTGAAGGTGCTGCTGTTGTCGCTGTTCACATACAAGTTGATGCCGCCTTTGAGGAAGGTGCCGTTGCCACTGATGTTGCCGTTGATCGTCAAGTTTGGCGTGACGTTCGAAGCCCCGGTGATTTGGGCGTCCTTGATCAGGGTCACCGCACCGACTGACGTGCTGTAAGTTGTCGCGGCGTTGGCCACACCGAGCGTGAGCAGCGGCGAACCTAGCGGGCCACCGAAATTCAGAGATCCAAACTGGATGGTCTTGTTCCCACCGGATCCCAGGGTGGCCACGTTCAAGTTGGCCGCACCGCTTCCCATATAGCTGCCGCTGCCGATGCCGGCCATGGAACCAATGGTCAGGTTGTTGCCCGCGAAGGTGCTCAGCACCTGCATGTTGGCGGTGTTGTCACCGTCATGCCGGATGTTCAGCGTCGCTCCGTTCAGGGTGATCGAAGCGCCGGCCCCAAGCGGATTGGAGGCCCCGTTGGAGAGGCGGACTTCCGTCGTGCCAGCCATAAATTTCCAGGCTCCCACCTCGTTCGCACCTGCACCGGTGTCGCCATTGGTCAGGTAGAGAGTGCCCGCACCGGTTTTGGTGAGCGTGAGACTCGCTGCTGCAATCTTGCCCGAGATGACAACGCTGTTGGCGTTGCTGGCGGTCGTGAACAAGGTGTTCAGCGTCGCATTCTGATTCACGGCGAGAGTGCCATTGATCATGACCCCGATGTTGCTCGTGGAATTGAAGGTCAACGCCGACGCATTGAGTGTGACATTGTTGATCAATGACCAGGCGACCGATGTGGCGCCGTTGGTCAGCACGGAGGTGGTGTTCGCGTAGGTCGAGCCATTGCCGAAGCTGTTGTATTGATCAATGGTGATGTCATAGCCGCTGCCCGCGCCGAACTGCACCACGTTGATATTGTCGATGACTTCGCCCGCCGCGTAGCCAGCCGCTGCGGTGGCCGCGAGATCGAGGATGCCCCCCTTGAGGGTGATGGGACCGGTCCCGAGCGCAAGGGTGTTGCGCACGGCAAGGGTGCCGGTGCTGACCGGAGCGACGACGTTCGCGCTGGTGACACGCCCCGCATTGATGATCGTGCCGCCGGTGTAGGTGTTGGCCAGCGCAGCGCCATCCGCGATGGTGGACTGATTGAGGGTCAGCGTGCCATTCCCAGTCTTGGTGAGGCTGACGTTGCCATCAATCGTTCCAAGATAGGTGGTGCTCTGGCCGATGCCGGTGTTTACCGTCAATGTGGAGGACACGCCGGTGTTGGTGACCCGGCCGACGCCGGACAGGCCGCCGATCGTGACATTCTGACCGTTGAGGTCAAGGCCATTGGCGCTGCTGTTGACCACGAGGTTGATCAGGCCGCCAGAAGGCACCGCGCTGCCGCTGGCAAACTGCAAGGTGCCTTCCTGGATGGTCAGGTTGCGCAGACCGGTGGTCAGCGGGGCCATGACGTTGCCGGTGCCAGAGAGCAGCAGCGTGCCCGCCCCGGCCTTGGTGAAGTCGGTGGCTTCGAAGTTGCCCGAGATGGTGGAGGCACCAGTCTGACCTCCGCTGACAAACACGAGAGCCTCCGTTGGCGTCGCACCCGTGCCGAAGCGCAGGTTGCTGGAGATCGTCGCCGCAACCGAAGTCACCGAGTCGCCGTTCATGATCAGGCCCGCACCCGCGATGCGCAGCAGCGAGGAGCCACCAGCGGCGCTGATGTTGCTGTTCGTGCGCAGGTCGAGCACGTCGATGGTGCTGTTGTCCACGATCTGGGCGCTGGTGATGTCGGCCACCGAGGTCGCGGCCGAGGCACTCAACACACCCACCGTGGTGGCATTGTGCAGGAGGAAGCCGTTGGCGGCATCGTAGCGCAGGAAGTTCAGCGAGTTGGTGTCCGCACCCGTCGAGGAGCGACCAACGATGGAAGGTGTGGCAAGGATGAATCCTCCGCCGCTCGCCGTATTGGCCGGCGCAGAATTCGTCACCTTGAAGAACTCATTCACTCCGAGATCCGCAGCCAGGTCGGACGAGATGATTGTCATCATGCCGTTGGTGCCGCGGGTCAGCGCCGTCGCTGTCAGCGAGGAAGTCACACCGGTTCCCTTGGTCAACTGGACGCGGCCTGCGTTGTAGGTCATCGAGGCCACCGTGAGGGCCTGGTTCACCACGCCAAAAGTCAGCGCGTTGGACGCAGCGACAATCCCCACCGTCGGGGCGCTGAGGGTGAGCACGTTGCCATTGACCGCTGTGACCAGCGTTCCGGCCGCGATGTTGCCGGGAGTGGTAGCGTCAGCGATGGTCATACCGGCGACGATGCCCGCAGCGTTGCTGACCGTGAGGATGTAGCTGACCGCCGTCTGAGCGCTGGCGGTGACACCCACCGGAGCAGTGCCCACCGTACCCTGAAGCTGCAGGGTGCCGTCGGTAAGGGTGATCCCGCCCGTGCCAAACGGCGTGCCGCTGGTCATCTGGGTCATCACGGTGCCGCCGCTGCCGATGCCGCCGATGGCGGTCACGCCGCCGATGGTCAGGCTGTTGTTCGCGTTCGCGGTCGAATTGAGCACCAGAGTGCCATTGCCGAGCTTGGTCAGGCCGAAGGCACCGGTGATGGGCAGCGGCACCACGAAGGTGTATCCATCGGAAACGCCAATGGCGCTGGCCGCAGTCAGGATCAGCTGGTGGGCGGTGGTGAAGGACCCGCCGACGGAGAGTACACCGCCGCGCAGACGCACGTCCGTAGGCAGACCGGCCACAGTGTGGGCAGGGCTGCCAACAGCGATCGGCGTGGTATCACCCAGGTTGATGTCTGCGGTCACACGCAGCATGCCCGCATCAATGAACCATGAGGTGCCATAGTTGGGGTCCGCAACGGTCTTGTTGTAGGCCGCATTGTTGCCCGTGATCACCAAAATGCCGGAGCCTTGCTTGAGCAGGTTCACACCCCCTGCGCCACTTGCCGTGAAACCAGCATCAAATTGGATCACCCCCTGCGTGGTGTTCACCACGAAGTTGCGGTTGCGCAGCGTCGCGTCGGAATTGAGGTTCCACGCCGCCGCCGTGTTGGTGAAGATCAGGTTGCCGCGGCCTTCATAGGTCATCGACAGCGTGGCCGCGGTGGAGAGCGCGCCGAGGGCGTTCGCGATGATCCGCTCTGCTCCATCGGAGCCGATCGATGCACCAGCATTCGCATTGCCTGCACCGAAGGTCAGGCTGCCTGTGCCGAAGGGGCCGCTGATCAGCGTCAGCGCATTCGCAGGGCCGGAGTAGTAGGAATTCGCACCGACCACAACACGGGCGTTGTTCAGCGTCGTGTTGCCAGTGTAGGTGTTCTGCGAATAGCCGTTGGGTCCCGCTCCGATATAGACCACACCGTTGCCCAATTGTCCGGTGGTCGCTGTGCTGCCGATGAGGATGCTGTGCAGGTTGCCATTACTGGAAATCGGTCCCAGCAGTTCAAGGCGTCCACTGTTGATGGAGAAGAGGGTCAGCGTGCGGTCCGCGCTCGCTGAAACGATGCCGATGCCGCCGGTGATCTTCGATCCGTAGAGCGAGTTGCTGAAGATCGACATGTTCGACGTCGCATTCGGATTGCTGATGATAATGTCACGGCCGAAAGTGATCTGCCCGGAGAGGCCCAGGGCGGCGAAAGTAGTGGCAGCAGTGGTGCCCGCGGTGACATTGGTGATAAACAGCGGCGAGTCAGTTTGGCCGAGTGCCCCAGCCACGTTCGGCAGCACGTCTGTGCCGACATAGAGGATGCCCGCCTGGGCCTGGTTGCCGTTGATAAAGGTGCCCGTCAGAGTGGTCGTACCAGTGTAGGTGTTCATGCCATTGAGCACCAGGTTGCTGGTACCGCTCTTGATCAGGTTGCCGTCCACGCCGCTGATCACGCCGAGGATGCTCAATTCCGCCGTGTTTTCAATCGTGCGGGTGCCGCCCACGCCAGCCGGCGTGAGGTTGACGTTGCCGCGCAGCACGAAGTTCGTGCCGGCAGAGCGGAAGTCAGCCACCAGATCCACGTTGTTGAGAAGGCTGATGCCGGCCGCACTCACTGCACCCGTCTGGCCTTGGCCAATGTTAAAACCACCATCCGTGGTGTGGTTGATCACCAGCTTGCCGCTGCCTAGGGCGAAGTTGTTGCCGATGTTGAGCGTCGAGCTGCGGTTGGCCCAGGTGTCGCCGGTGTAGTTGTTCCGGGTGTTGAGCGTGATGTTGGTGTTCCCGTTGATGACGGGCTGGTTGGCATAGGCGTTGCCCGCCACCATGGCCCCGATCTGCACAGAGTTGGAACCCGTGAGGACGTTTTCAAACGCATTCACCCCGATCTGCATCGTGCCCTGGTTGCCGCCGCCGCCGAAGCGATAGACACCGTCCTCGGAGGCGCCAAGCGTCGGGGCAAAGTAGTATTGGTTGATCGCGCCGCTGGTCGAAGTGCCGAGCCAGAGATGCTCCACCGCCCCACCCTGATTGAGGGCGAGTTCCATCGCGCGGATGTCGAGTGCTCCATACTGCACGCCGTTGTCGAGTGAGATGACACCGAGGCTGGAGCCCGTGGTGCTAAACTGCACCTTGCCGTCCGCCGCAGTGCCGGTGGTCAGTATGGAAAGGATGTTTGCCTGAGTCAGCGCTGTTCCATTGTTGTTATTGCCAAAGGCGATACCTGCAAATCCCCAGTCATCACTCGCAGCGGTGACCTTCTGGAAGGCGATGTTGCTGATATCCCCAAGGCGGAGCTGTGCCCCGGCAAGGATGTTAATGTCACCCACACCAAAGACCCCCGTGGTCGCAGTGCCTGCAGTGAGCGAGATGGAGCCCACGATGCTCGTGGCGGTGTTCTGGGCGTTGGCCCAGATTTCCAGCCCGATCTGGCCGTCCGTGCCGAAGGTGTTGACCCCGTTGGCGAGGAAGAGGCCGCCGTTGCCATACTTCACCAGCTTGCCATTCGCGCCGCCCACCACCAGGCCTTCAAGGATGCTCTGGTTGGCTGCACCAAAGGAGGAACCGATGAAATTGCTGTTGGCTCCCAAGGTCGTCGTGCCGGTGACGGTGATGCCGTTCTGCGAGAAATTCAGGTAGATCGGCGAATTAGCCCCGAGATCGGCAATCGTCAGGTTGTTGATCCGCTGCATGAACCCCTGGTTGTTGCTCGTGATGCTCGCATCACCATTGACGGTGACGTTACTGCCGAGGTTGCCGGTGAGACGCACGCCGCTGGGGAGGTTGGAATCACGCCCGGCGTTGTTGGAGAGCAGGCTGTCGATGATCAGCGTGCCGGAGTTGATGATGATGTTCTGGCTGTTGGTCGTGCTGGCGATGGCCACGCCGGAATTGGAAACCGGGTTCTGCAGGAGCAAGTTGCCTTCGTTCAGCGTGATCGTACCCGTCAGACCTGAGTTGCTGGAGGAAATCGTCAGTTGGTTCGGGCCGAACTTGGTCAGGCCGTTGCTCCCGGTGATCTGCGCATTGATCACGCTGGTGGCCACAGCAACATAGATGACAGCTTCGTTGGCACCGAAAGCCAGGGTCATCGGCAGAGTGGTGGGTCCATTGGTCGCACCAGCAGTCTGAACTGGGTTGATGATGCCGCCTGTCAGCAGCAGGCCGCCGCCGAGGTTGCCCGCACCGCTGTCAAAGGTGATGGTGTTAAAGGCAGCCGTTGGGGTGATGTTGAAGCCGCTGCGCAGAGCATAGACTGTCGCATTGGCAGACAAGGTGGCCGCCGCACGCACATCCAAGGTGGTGCCAGCTCCGAGCGCGCCGATCGCCCCCCCCGTGCTGACCGAGCTGTAACCCAGCTGACCGGCACCCAAAGTAGCGGAGCCAGGGACCATCAGAGTCTGGAAGCCGGTCGTAGCCGACGTTGGATTGTAGCCCACGTAGGAATTGCTTGTCCGATCCACGATCCACACGGGGGCGATGCCACCGTTGACAACGCCTGTTCCGTTGGCTGTTGTCCCTGCGCGTGCGACTCCCGACGTTACGATCAGACGGTCAAATGAGGTTGGCGGAATCCCAGTGGTGATCACCCCGGAGCCTGCAACGGCCGTAGCACTGATGGTGATGGTGGTGGCGTTGGTGATGGCCGTGATGGTGGCACTGGCAGGAATCCCAGCGCCAGAGATTGCCTGGCCGACCAGCATTCCCGCCGTCGAAACGACGGTAACGGTCGTGCTGGCGGTGGTGGTGCCGGTGGTCGCCACGTAGTTTGGAATTCCAAGGGTGCCCACACCAGAGGTCGAAAGACCGAGGGTTCCATTCGCGCCACGGGTCAGACCTGCGGCTTCCAAGGTGGTGGAGCCTGCACCCGCCGGCCGAACCACCGTGATGTTGGATCCCTTGTTCACGACAAGGGTGCCAATGAGCTCATACGACTGGCCATTGGCCACGCCATCGAATCGGAACGTGCCGCCGTTCAGATCCTGGCCTGTGGCATCCGCCCAGCGGCCCTGCCCGTTGGGTTCGCGACCGAGCTGGTCAAAGATGCGGATCGAACCACCAGGACGAAGGATGATCAGGTTGTTGTTGAAGCCGGTGGTCGGGTTGTAGAACGACGACGCGCCCGCGATCCCAGTGGTCGGCGTGACAACCTGGATGGTGCCATAGACTTCAACGTTGCCCGTTCCGAGCGGTGTCCGCCCCAAGGCACCGACTTCCAGCGACAAGGTCGAACCCTTGCTGATGGTGGTGCCGCCGGTGAAGTCATTGGAGTTGCGCATGGAAACCGTACCAGCACCGTTGGTGATGGCGCTGCCTTGGAGATTGCTCAACTGGGAGCCGATCATGAGGCGGGCAGTGCCGGTCAGCACATTGTCCGCGCCGGAGAGGGCCAGCGTGCCGCCGTTGTTGCCACCCAGACGATATGTGTTGTCCGCGCCGACGCCCAGTGTCGGTGCCATGTATTCGACAATGGTGTTGTTGAAGTAACCACCAAGGAACAGACGTCCATTGCCAATATCTGCCATATTGAGCGCCGTGGTGAATGTAGGAACCGCGAGCTGGAGGGCAGCGCCGAAGCCACCTTGCAGCTTGATCTGCGCGTTCAAGCCCGTGCCGGGGTTGTAGTCGCTGTCCAGCACGATGGCAGGCAGGCTGTTGATATTGCTGTTGAGCATCAATCCACCGAGAGCAACACCACCAAGACTGCCGTTGCCGGCGATGCGCAGTGCCGCGCCCGGATTGACATTGATCAGCGCATCGCTGCCCGTACCACCCAGCGGCGTGCCTGTCGTGCTGGTAATCTGAAGTGCACCGGCCAGCACATTGGTCCCGCCGGTGTAGGTGTTGGTCGTGCCGGAGATCCGCAGCGTGCCGTAGGTGGTGGTGGCGCCACCGTATTTATTGAGATTGCCCGCTCCGACGATCGCACCAGCCAGTTCAAGAAAATGCGTGGTGCCGGTGGCGGTGTTGATGTTCGAAGAGGAGCCTCCCAAGGTCGTGGTGCCAGCCACCCGCAGGGAGTAGCTGTTGCCACCAGTCAGGGTCAGCGTCGCAGCACTCAGGTCGAGGTCGCCGATCTGGATTTGGTTGCCCGTGTTCGCGCTCACCCGGTCCACGTTGATCGTGGCGTACCCGGCTGCCACAACGTTGATGCCGTTGGTATTCGGATTGCCAAAAATGATCGTACCGTTCGGGCCGCCACCATTGCTGTTGAGCGCCAGAATGCCGCCGTTCACGGTCACCGTGCCTGGGGTGCTGTAATTGGTGCCGCCCGCGACGAGTGGGTCCGCACCGCCAAGGCCGAACGGATCCTGCACCGTCAACTGACCTTGGTTGACTCTCACGCCACCCGTGAAGCTGTTCTGGCCCGCATAGGTGAAGGTGCTGGTGATCGTGCCAAGGGTCAGTGTGCTCGAACCATTCTTCACCAGACGGGTCGTCTTGGTGCCCGCACCAAGTGCATCGACGATGTTGCCGGTGAAGGTCGTGTTGTTGATGCTGTTGATCACCAGCACACCGTTGGACGTGGTCGAGAGGTTGCCCACAGTGCCGCCGGTGCCGGACAGTCCCGCTGTCGCCACGCGCATGCCGTTGAGGTCAAGATTGCCGATGTCGTTGAGGATCAGCCCACCGGTAAGCGACGGAAGAGCATCCACATTGGCAATGGTCAGAATACCCTCGTTCACCGTGATGTTCCCAAGGATGTTGTTGACGCCCGACAGGATCAGGCCTCCCGCCCCGCCGATGGTCAGGTTTTTCGCAGTGATGTTGCCGCTGATCGTGGCCGCATTGCCGCCGATGTAGCCGCCGCTCACATAGATGATGCCTTCTCCCGCGTTCGCGCCGCCGGTGACGCCATAAGGGTTGATGAAGATGTTGGAACTGATGTTCGGAGCCACACTGCCCACTCCATTGATGAGCAGGCCGCCCATTTCATTGGTGTTGCGCGAGAGGATGCTGATGGTGCCTCCACTGATGCTCGCCGAGGTGCGGACACCAAAGGTGGCGGCCGTGCCAGTGATGATCGTGGCGGTATTGATATCCACGACGCTGGAAACAGTCGAACCACTGAAGGTGTTGGTCAGCGGATTCGCTCCGGTGGAGGTCACAAATCCAATCACCGGATCATAGCGCACGAAGCTCGCAGTCGCATCGGTGCTGGAGGCCAGGCGGAGGATGGACGCAGCGACCACCTCGGCGTTGAGGCCGGAAGTGGTCCCGAAGTTGTTCAGGGCTGCGAGACCCGCAACCGTCGTGGTGCTCTGACCCAGGATGGTGGTGCCTAGGACGCGTGCGTCCGCACCGGCGGTGTTGCCAAGATTGCCGTCCACTCCAGGGACAATGGTGAGAATGCCGGATCCCACACGGGCCAGCGTGGTGGCGGTGACCTGAATGTCATTGCCCATCTGTGCGTCGAGCCGGAGGTAGGCGGCCCCCGTGAAGTTGACGGCCGGAATGACGAAGGCCGCGCCTGGTCCGTTGGTGTTCACGCGGAGAGAGCCGCCGTTGATGGTGACTGTGTTGGTCGCACCATCGCCGAATGGAGTGCCCCCCGTTGCCTGAGTCATCACCGTTGCGCCGTTGCTGATGGCGATGCTGTCATGGAGATTGAGGCCGGTCTGGTTGCCGTTGAGAATGGCGGTGCCGCCACCGTTAAAGGTGAGGAGGCCGGTGTTGTTGCCTGTGATGCCGTTGATGATCAGCGTCTTGCCTGACTTCACACTGATGCTGCCCGCACCGGTCATGGTGATGACACGATTCGTGGTCATGTCTTCAGTAACTCGCAGGATGCCGCCGTTGAAGGTGATGCCGCCAGGCGTGACGTTCAGACCACCCACTGAGCCGAGGTTCACATCGCTGCTGATGCTCAGGATACCAGCATTGATGGATGTGGTGCCGAGGTAGGTGTTGGTGCCGCTGAGCACCAAGGTGCCGAGGCCGGTCTTCGTCAGGCCCGTCTGCGCTCCAACATAGGTGAAGTCGCCGCTGATCACGCCAGTACTGGTCAGCATGGTCGAGGCACCCACGTCGATCGTGCTGGTCTGGATCAACTGCATGTCGTTGGCCACGGTGAAGTTTTGGTCCCAACTGGCGAGCGTGCCGGAATTGAGCAGGATCGTGCCCGGAATGACACCGGTGCTGCTGAGGGCCAGAGTGCCCTGACTGATGGCAATGCCGTTGGAAGTGTTGCTGGCATTGGTCAGGCGCAGGATGCCAACGCCGGTCTTGACCAGAATGGAAGCTCCGCTGATTGCGCCCGAAAGTGTCACGATGCGATCCGTACCCGCGATGCTCAGGGCGCGATAAGTGGCCCCGGAAAGGTCCACGGCACCCGTCAGGATCAGATCCGTCTGACCAAGCGGACCTGCGCCGATGAAGCCGTCGGCGGCAAAGGCGCCATCCAGGTTGCCCGAGCCTGCAAGAGCAGTAAGAACGCCACCGGCAGAGAAATTGATGTTGTTGGCCAGCGTGAAAGGCTGACGCAGGATGATGTTGCCAGTCGTGCCCAAGCCTCTCTGGTTAGGCTGCAAGGTGCCGCCATTGAAGGTGATCGCACCCGTGCCCAGCGCATTCGTGTCGCCGATCTGCACGATCGCATTGCCGTTGATCGTGGTGCCACCGCCGTAGCTATTGGCCGTATTGAGCACCACTGTGCCGCCGTTGCCGATGAGGTTCGCACCCGGGGTGCCAGTGACTGCTCCGATGACGACCGAGTTTCCGGCACCGGTCAGAACTGCCCGGTTGATGTTCAAGATACCGCCGCCGGTGCCGAGTCGATAGACATTGCCCGTGCCGGGTGTCAGCGTTGCCGCCGTGTAGGCACCGCTCAGCGTGGAACCGAGGAAGAGCTTGGTGCCGGCCTGGCTCACCGCAGTGTCGTAGCCGCTCACATCAATGGCAAGTGTACCGTCGTAGTTCGGGTTGGTCGAATTCCATGTAATCGTTCCCGCAGCGCCAGCATAAGCCAGACTGAGAATACCCAGACCGTTGATATCCGTGTTCACGGTCACCGAACTCGCACTGGCCAGATTGCTCGAACTGATCACCCGCAGCACCGCGCCGGGGTTGACCACCACTGCCCCAGTCGTCAGGGCGTTGTTGCCAATGCGCGCTTCCAAAGTGCCCTGCTCAACCGTGATCGCACCCGTGTAGGAAGATGTGCCGCCCAGCATCAGTGTCGAAGTGCCCGTCTTGGTGATCGATGGCGTAGTTCCTGAGAACGCACCCAGCACGTTCAACTGGTTGAACGTAAAGATCGTCGTACCTGTGGTGCCATTCACCGTCAATCCACCGAAAATGGTGTTGGTGTTGCCACCCTGAATAGCGAGGGCAGTGCTGCCTGCGGCCATGGTCACGGCGCCAATGGCAGTATTGCCAGCCGAGGCGTGCAGGATACCATTAGCACCGAAGTTGACGGCATTCTGGACGAAGACGTTCGTGGCGCCATTGAGGTAGGAGCCGCCATTGAAATTGAGAGCAGGACCTGCGGTGTAGGTGGAACCTCCCAGGCCATACTGGGTGGTGATCGCAAGCCAGCCATCATTGATGGTGATCGGCGCGGTGAGGGTCGGATTGCTGGTGGCGCTGATGACCAGTTGGCCAGGACCAGCTTTGGTGAAGGTATTGAATCCGCCTCCCGCTGCGAAGGGAGCACCGAGGGTCATGGTGATGCCACCATTGGCAGCAAAGTTGTTCTCCACGGTGATGGTCGGGTTCGCCGTGCCAAAGGTGATGATACCGTTCAAGGTCAGGTTCTGAGCCGAAACACCAAAGATCAGCTGCGTGTTGACGGTGATGTTGTTGGCGATGATGCGCGCAGCGCCACCGGCAAGGATCTTGGCCCCGTCAGTGATGACCAGCGTACCCAGACCGACCGGGCTGGCTGTGATCACCGCACCCACGGTGTTCGCCGTGCTGTCCGCACCGAAGATCAAGGAACCGGAGGAGAGCGTCGTGGAAGTCGAGCCCGCGATGCCAAAAGTATTGGCCCCCGCGAGGACCACGCTGCCCGTGCCAGCCAGATTGAGCACGTTGGTGGAACCTGCTCCAGAAATGATGGCGTTAACGATCAGGCTGTTCGGGGACAGGCCGCCCGTGGTGATGGTCCGGGTGCCGCCGTTCAGATCGAGGGTGCCGGCAATCGTCGGCGTGAAGCTGAAGCTATCGTTGTTCGAGACGATGTTGCCGCCGAGGGACAGCAAACCACCCGTGGTGACGGTCGGTGTCGCCGCGCCACCATTGTTGTTAAAGGTCAGCGTGCCAGCCATGGTGTTGGCACCAGTATAGGTCAGCGAGGATCCCCCGTTGAGGTTGATGTTCGTGGCGTTGGCGATCTGACCAGCGGCGCTGATCGTGACTGCCGAGTTGTTGATAGTGAGTCCGCCTGCGGCAGTAATCACCGTGACTGCGGCCGCACCGGTCGTATTGACCGTGGTGCCGTTGATGATCGTGCCGCCGCCATAGGTGTTGGCCACCTGCGGAGCCAGCGTGACCGTGGCACCACCCGAAATCACCAACGCGGTGGATCCACCAAAAATTTGGGAATTGATCGTGAGCGTGTTGGCGGTGTTGGTGATGAAGAGTTCTCCCGTAGCGCTCAAGGCACCACGCGTCCCGGCACCAGTCCCGCCGATCGAAGCGCTGGCACCGCTGTGCAGCAGGCCGCCACTGACAAGAGTCAGTCCATTCGTCGTCAAGTCGGAGGTGAAGGTAAGTCCAATCCCCACCAAGTTCAGGGAGTTGATTGTGTAACCTGCGACGACCGGCACCGCACCTGCCGCAGTGAGGCGGTAGTTGCCCGTGGCGGCGGAGGATCCCGGCAGCGCCGTGCCGGTATAACCCGCGTAGCCCGTCTGGTTCAAGGCTCCCACGCCGGTGGCACCCACATAACTGGCGAATTCCGTGCCACCCGTGATGGCCCAGCCGCCGATGAGGTTTTGCGACAGAACAGGAGCGCTGCCATTGATGTTGGTCAGGAAGATCGAGGAGGTCGCGATGCCCGTCGCGAGAGGCAGGCCAAGATTGGCCCCCGTGAAGTTGACCGTGCTGCCAGTCGTGCTGCGCACGAGGTTGGTGATGGTGAGCTGGGCATTGCCAACCGGGGAGGCGTTGGTCGCGTTGATGACATTGAAGCCACCGGAATTGGCTCCGCCCTGGAGAGTAAGAGTGCCGACGCTGGCAGCGCTCTGCGCACCCGCGTAGGTCAGCGTGCCGCCCTGGAGGGTGATGCCATTGACCACACGGTTGCCGCCAAGGTTTGCGGAGGTGTAGAGGCCGGTGTCGTCCAGCGTGAGGGTGCCGAACAAGTTGGTCACAGAAGAGGAGCCACTCAACCGCCCCTGATCACGCAGGGTTAGCCCCCCCCCACGGATGATCGTCGCACCAGAGTAGGTGTTGTTGCTGGTGAGCGTGGTGGTTGAGTTGCCAGACCGCGTGAAGGCCAGATTGCCTGTGATGGTGCCGGCAAAGGTGCCGCCTGGGCTCGCCGTGAGCGTGGCCGCAGTGCCGCTGGAATTCGTCACGATGCCGCCGGTGCCCGCAAGAGAACTGGTGCTGTCCAGAGTGCCGATGGCCTGGTTCTTACCGAACAAATCCAGCGTGCCGCCGCTGACACGCACGGACTGGAGAGTCGGTGTCGTGTTGGTCGCGATCACCGTCAGGGTGTTGTCCACACCGCTGTTCAGGGTGAGCAGGCCGTCATTGATCGTGGTCTGGCTGCCACCAGTGAAGAACTGCTGCTTGTTGATGCTCATCGCACCCGCCCCGGTCTTGATGAAGCCGTTGTTGCCCAGCACCTGCGCGTTGAAGTCGAAAGTATTGCCAGTGTCGAGCTGGTGAATGATGAGCTGATTGCCACCGGACTGGATGAGACCGCCCGTGAAGTCGGTGCCGCTGGCGTTGAGGACAAGGATGCCGCCGCTGCCGATATTCAGAATGGCTTGATCGCGGATCGCGTTCAGGGCCGTGGTACCATTGATCGTCAAACTGTTCATGGTCACCGAGCCGAAGAGCTGGGTGCTGTTTACCGCGACGTTGGAGTTGGTGGCAAAGACGCGGAAGAGGCCTGGAGCGAGTTCGCTGGCCGCGAGCGGACGCACACCACCGATGGCGGAATACGTGGCAAAGGCGGTTCCAGTGCCTGTCGCGCTGGCATCGGCGATGGTGTCCACGCGGATGCTGATGGTGTTCGATCCGTTGCCACCACCACCTCCGATGAAGCCGTTGCCCATGTTAGGAGCATACAAATTGGCCACGCCAGCACCAGGGGCGCTGCCCAGATTGTCCCCGCGGATGAGCAAGGAACCACCACCGGAAAGTGAGGCAAAGTTACCCGCATTCAGGGTCAAGGACTGGGCCGCATTGGCATCCAACGTCAGGATGGATCCACCGGAAAGGACGCTGATCGCACCCACGGTGCCGAGGTTGATCGTTTCCACAGTGGCCGCACCGGCGTTGCCGATGATCTTGAACTCACCACCCTGCAGGGTGATGTTGCGCACCAAGCTCGCGCCGACAGCGAAGTCGGTGCCGCCAAGGCGGTTGTTCAGGTTAGTGCCGCTGTTGTCGAGGGTCAGCGTTCCGCCCTCAAGAAGGGTGTAGGTCGTGAACTTCGTGCTGCCGGCCCCGCTCAGAATCGAAGAACCCTGGGAGTTGGTGAAATTCCCGATGCCCATCGTGCCTGTGCCAGCGGCGCTGTTGATGGTCATGGTGCCAGTGCCGATCTTGTTCAGGTTGAAGTTCGTGCTGGTCTGGTTGGCGGAGCCGAAGCGACCTGAGAAAATGAAGTTGGTGTTGTCAAAACCGGTCGCCAGGGTGGAAGCGGCGGCGTTGTTCGTCACCAAGCCCGTGCCGGTGATGGAACCGGTAACCACATTGGTGTTGTTGATGTCCAGCGTGCCGCCCGTGGCGAGGTTGATGTTCGAGAAACGGGACAAGCCGTTGGTCGCACCGGAACGCAGGGTGCCGTCGTTGACCTGGGTGACGCCCGTGTAGTCGTTCGCGATATTGCTCAGCGCCAGGATGCCGGCACCTTCCTTGATGAAGGTGAAGGCTCCCGTGTATTTGTTGCCGAGTGTGCCAACGACTGCCGGGCTTTCCACGGTGATCGTCGGCGTTCCAGCGCCGAAAGTGATCGCGCCGTTGAGGGCGAGGTTGTTCGAAGAGACACCGCCGATGATCAGGTTGTTGCCCGCCAGCGTGATCGCGTTGTAGATCGTGGCACTGACACCGACGAGCTTGAGGCCGGAGGCAACGGAAAGCGTGCCAAATCCGAGAGGACCACCGGTCTTGAGACCTGTGGCAAGCGTGTCATTGGCACCAATGATGATGGAGCCGCCGTTGAGATTCACTCCGCCTGCGAACGTGCTGGTGGCGCTGCTGAGAGAGAGCGCGCCAGCACCGGTCTTGGTGAGAGTTCCATTCAGAATCTGAGCGGAGATGTTCAGGTTGTTCAGCGAGAGACCCGAAGCGTTCACGGTGCGGGTGCCGCCATTGAAGTCCACGATCCCGGCGATGGTTGGCGTGAAGCTGAAGCTGTCGTTTACCGAGGTGATGTTGTTGTTCAGAGTCAGCGTACCGCCCGTCGTGATCGTGGGTGCCACTGTACCACCGCTGTTGTTGAAGGTGATCGTGCCGTCGAGGGTGTTGTTAAGGACGTAGGTCAGCACACCACCGCCATTGATGACAATGTTACCAGCACTGGCGATCTGGCCTGCATTCGTCACCATGGTCACTGTCGCATTGTTGATCGTCAGGTTGCCAGGAACCTGGACAATGCCTGTCCCACCCAAGGTCAGGGTGCTCTGGTTGACGATGGTTCCGCCTCCATAGGTGTTGGCCACGGTCGCGGCCAATGTCAGTGCCGCGCCACCGTTTTTAACGAGGGCGACTGAGCCCCCTGTGATCTGGCTGCTGATCGTCGAGGCCGCGTTGGTATAAACAAAGAGTTCGGTGCCGCTGGTGGTAAGGATACCACCCGTCAGCGTCGTGGCCGCCCCAAAGAGCAATCCACCCGAGGTCAGGTTGAGGGTTGTCGCAGCGTTCTGGGTGATGGTCGCAGCGGCACTCACACGGAGGGAGTTAATCGTCTGCGCAAGGGCTGTCACATTCGCAGCGACGGTCACGTTGCTTGCCCCTGCGATCGAGGCCGTGCTCAGTGCAGTGGTCACATAGGTACCGTAATTGGCCGTACCAACCGCTCCGACACCACCCTGGGTTGCTCCTGGAGCGACATAACTCGCGAAATCAGTTCCGTTCACTGTGGCCCAGCCACCGAGGATGCCGTTGACGAGAGCGGGAGCCACACCATTGATCTGAGTCAATTCGATTCCGCCTGATCCGATGGCAATGACGCCCGCAGAGGCACGCTGGCCGAGGTTGAGGTTGCTGCTGGTGAAGTTGACTCCTGATCCGGCATTGCGCACGAGATTGCCGATGGTGAGCAATGCCGTGCCGGTATTGCCCGGAGTGGCGGTGATGGTGGTCTGCCCCGCCTGGACAGTGACGGTACCGAGGGCTTCCGCGACCGTCTGGCCTTGAACCCCAGTCAGCGTGATGGTGCCGCCTCGCGTGCTAACGGCATTCCCCAAAGCAACGCGTCCTCCAAGGTTCGCAAGATTGGAGTTATCAAGATTAAGAGCGCCGAATTCAAGGTTCAATCCAGCGGTGCTGGCAAGCGTGGCGCTGTCGCGCAGTTGCAGCGTACCGCCGCGGACGGTGGTCGCTCCCGTGTAAGTTTGCGCGGTGGTGAGCAGCGTCGTGTTGCTCCCGGAACGAGTGAAGGCAAGGCTGCCTCCAATGACGCCGCCAAAGTTGCCACCCCCGGTGGAGGTCAGGGTGGCTGCGCTAGAGCTGGTGATGGTGCCACCCGCCCCAGGGAGGATGTTGGTGCTGGCGAGAGCTCCTACCGCCTGGTTACGTCCGTTCAAGTCGAGGGTGCCACCATTCACCGTCAGAGCCTGCGTTCCCACCGCAGCAGCGGTCTGATTGACCACGAGGGTATTATCAGCCGAACCATTGAGGATCATGATACCTTGATCCACGATGTGCGTGCCGATGGTGAACATCGCACGGTTCATAGTGAGGGTGCCCGCGCCCGCCTTGGTGAAGCCGTTGGCCGTATTGATGAGGTAGCTGTCAACCGTCAGATCCCCTGTCGTATGCGCCCAGAAGTGTGTTCCACCACTGGATATCTGACCGCCGCTGATTCCGGCGTTGCCTGCTTTGGCGAGGAGGGCGAAGCCACCGAGCGTCAGGATGCTGCCAGTGTTGTAGCCCGTGACACCACCGCCGGACTCAAGCGTAAGGACGTTGATGGTGTTCGTTGTGAACTGCTGACCGCCGGCAAGGGTAAGATTGGCGTTCGTGACAAAGATCGAGTTGATGTTTGAAATCGACTCGTTGGCGGCAAGCACTTGGAAACCAAATCCGGGTGTGTAGGTGGCAAAGGAGGCACCAGTGCCTGTAGCCGATGTATCTGCGAGCACATCAGAACGGATGCTGCGGTTGGCAAGACCTGCGATAGCCGCACCGCCACTGGACACCACCGTTCCCGAGACAAACACATTCGCCACACCAGCTCCCGGAGCCGAGCCGAGATTGTCGCCTCGGATGACGAGCGCAGTACCGCTCGTCGTGAGAACCGGGATGGATGCAAAATTCACCGTGGTGGAGCCAGATCCCGGAACCACCGTAAGATAGCCAGAACCCGAACCGATGGTCAGCGCATTCAGCGATTCGCTGGTGCCGGCGGCGTTGCCGATCACCTTGAATTCGCCACCGGCGATCGTCAGGCCCTTGAGCAGGCCACCGAGACGGTTGTTCTCGTTGGTCACACTGTTATTGAGAACGAGCGAGCCGTTCTGGTTGACCACATTGGTGGTGAACGCCGAACTGGCGGTGCCAGAGTAGGTGACCACGCCACCATTGATGGTGAAGGTGCCTGTGGAGGTACTGTCACCGCCGGTCAGGCCGAACGAGCCGGAGCCGATCTTGGTGACGTTGAGGGTCGTGAGAACGCTGTCGTTGTAGCCCAGGAAGCGGCCATTGAAACTGGTGTTGGTGTTGTTCAGGCCAAAGGTCAGCGTGCGGGCCGTGCCAGAGTTGTTGGTAATGTCCCCTGCCCCGGAAAGCTGGCTCAGAAGTTGATCGAAGTTGTTGAGATCCAGGCGGCTGGTCGTGCCGGCCATGCTGAAGGTGGAAGCATAGGGAATGGCATTGGCGATGCCGATGAAGATCGTGCCAGCGTTCAGGTTGGTGTCTCCGGTGTAGTAGTTGACTCCATCGAGACGGATACCGCCATCACCCAGCTTGGTGATGCCGCCGGTCGTTCCGATCATCGTCGGCAGGATCAAAGCCAGGGTGGCATTCACCGTGCTGGTTGCCGTAATGTTGTGGTTGCCGCTGCCGATATCAATCAGTCCGCTGGTGCTCACGCTAAAGGTCGGTGCGGTGTTTGATTGCCCGACGGTGGAGGTGATGTTGCCGGTGAGGGTCAACGTGCTGCCAAAGGTCACTGCGGTGTTGGTCGCGGCACCGGTCGCGGCCTGGGACAGCATCACCGTGGTTGAGCTAAGGATCGCTGCGATGGTGGTGCCGGCTGGGATGTTGGTGCCGGTGACGGGCATGCCCACCACGAGGCCGTCGGAACTGGCCACGGTCAGCGTGGTGCTGCCAGTAACAGTGGTGGAGTTGCCCCCGGTGACGCTGGCCGTGCGGATGGTGGCGGCGGCAGCATTGCCACTGGTGGAGTCAAAGATGAAGTCACCAAAGCTGTTGTTACCCCAGAGGTTTAGTGAACCACCGCCATTGACCGTGATGGTCGCTCCAGTGCTAATTTTGCCGCTCTGTCCTACGCCGTAGGACAATGCAGCGTTGTTGATCACAATCCCGCCAATGGCTTGCAGAACCACCGTTCCATTGGTGCCGGAGAGCGTGGTCGCGGTGTTGATGACGGTGCCGCCTGTGTGGGTGTTCGTACCGGTTAAAACAAAGGTTCCACCGTTAGGACCGCTGAGCACAAGGCGGGTGGAAGCACCGGCAAAGCCATTGTCCACGATCCTGGAGTTCACCGTGAGGACGTTCTGATTGTTGGTGATGAACAGTTCATTCACGCCGACACTGAGAGCGCCCGCAGTGATACGGCCGCTGTCGGCAGCAGCTCCAATCGAGTTGGCATTGTCACCGCTCTTGAGCAAGCCACCGGAAACGAGACGGATGCTGTCTGTGGCGGAGGTGAAGGTGGCATTGAAATTGCCTACGATGTTCAGCGAGTTGAGCGCATAACCTGTCACAACAGGAACCGCGACTGTGGCACCGATGCGGATGTTCTGCGTGGGACTGCTCGTTGCCGGCAAAGCCGTTCCCGTGTAACCAGCGAAGCCTGTCTGGTTCAGCGCCCCTACACCGCTGCCTGCCAGATAGCTGGCGAACTCTGTGCCCCCCACGATGGCCCAGCCACCAATGATGTTGTTTGTGAGAGTTGGGGCGGTATCAAACTTGATTTCAGCATTGCCCGCATTGAGGGAGATACCCAGGTTTGTTCCGGTAAAGTTCACGATGGAATCCGCATTTCGAGTCAGGCTGGTGAAGTTCAGCAGGGCCGAACCGCCGGAACCAACCGATGAATTGATGGTGGAGAAACCGCCGTTCACCGTCAGGGCGCCGAGGTTCTGCACGGAGTCCAAACCGTTTCCACCGAAGTAGTTCAGCGCACCGGCCTGGAGCGTGACTGCAACCGCACCGAGACGGGAGAGACCAACCAATCCACGATTGTCGAGGTTGAAGGTGCTTCCGGTCAGAATTTCCACCGCCGTGGTGTTCGCGAAGGTACCGCTGTCGATCAATGTCGTGGTGCCGCCGCGCAGGCTGGTGGTGCCGCTGAAGGTGTTGGCATTCGTGAAGATGGCCGTGTTGTTGCCGGACTTCACCAAGTTGATGTTTCCATTGATCGAGCCGCTGAAGCCCGCACCATTGGCAGGAGTCGTGGTGCCGCCGGCAATCGTAAAGAGTGCGGTGGTGCCACTGATGTTATTGATCGTGCCACCCGTCCCCGCGAGATTGCTGGCGCTGCCAAGAATATTAACCGCCTGATTGTTGCCGTTCAGTTCAACCGTGCCGGAATTCACTTGCAGGCTGTTAGGGCCGCCAATGGCGTTCACGAAAAGCGTATTGGCTCCTCCGTTCAAGCTCAGGGTTCCATTGTTGACCGTGGTCGTGCCGGTGTAGAATTGGGGGCGGTTGAGGTTCAAGGTGCCGAGCCCCCCCTTGGCCACGCCGGCAGTGCCGGTGATACCAGCGGAGAAATTGGTGTCTCCATTGGCATAGATAAACCCTGGAGCACCACCAAAGGCGACAAGACCACCAGAGATTCCCCGATTGCCCACCTGGGCGAGGATACCACCGCTGGTCACAGTCAGGATTGTATTCTGCGGGATCGGGCCGGCTGCCATGGTGCCGCCGTATTGATTCAAAGTCAGGCTGTTGATCGTGGTGGCGGCGATGAACGCGCCGCCATTCTGGTAAGCCATGGCGACGTTCGTGGTGGCACCCGAGTTCAGGAAGGGTGCGAGTTCCGCTGCGGTGAGTGCACGGAAACCAGGGCCGCCAACGGTGTTGGCTCCGGCCGCACCGATGTAGGTGGCAAAGGAGGTGCCCGCACCTGTCAAAGACGTATCCACGAGAATATCAGGACGGATCGACATCGTTGTCGTTCCAACGGCACCAGCGCCACCGATTTGGACCGGCGCTGTGCCAGTAACGATGAAGTTGGCTACACCTGCACCAGCTGTGCCACCAAGATTCGTACCACGTAACAAGAGCGAACTGCCGGTGGTGACAGCACCCAGAACTCCTGCATTCAGGACCGTTCCCTGCTTGCTCGTCGGAGTCAGATTGATCGTACTGGCACCCGAGGCCATGGTGACCTGACCACCTTGGGTCGTCAGTGCCGTAGTCGCCGCCACCGTCGCCGCCACGCTGAGCGTGAGAGTATTCGTGGCCTGGTTGATCGCCGTGATCGTCGTGTTTGCAGCGATCCCAGCCCCCGAGATGCCCATGCCAATGACCAGATTGTCCACATTCGTGACCGTCAGGGTCGTGGAGGCGCTGGTCGCAGTACCCGAGGTTTTCGCATAAACGATGCCGAGCGATTCCGTGGTAGAAACGGAATTGTTGCCGATGATCGTCAGTGTTCCGCCGTTCAGAGTGAGGCCGACGCTGTCCGTCGCCGTATCCATCTGGCCGCCGAGGCGGCTGTTGACGTTGGTGCCAGAGTTGTCGAGCACCAGCGTGCCGCCATCCAGAATATTGTTGGTGACAAAGAGGCTGTTGGCCGCGCCGCTGTAGGTCAGGGTGCCCTGCCCGGCGATCAAAATGCCGGTCGAGGTGCTGGTGCCGGTGAGCGTCAGGTTGCCGTTGCCGATCTTGGTGACGTTCAGCGTGTTTTGCGCTGCGGCACTGAAGCCCGCAAACGAACCGGCGAAGGTTGAATCAGTGTTGTCATATCCGACCAACAACGCACCTGCCGTGCTCGCGGCGTTGGTCACCGTCCCGGTTCCGGTGATGGAACCAAACAGTGCGCTCGCGCCGTTGAGATTCAGGTACGAAGTGGCGCTCGCAAGGTCGAGGCGGGAATAGCGGGCTCCCGCGAACGCGGTTCCCGCCGTCGGGTTGGCGGTGATGGCAAGGGTGCCAGCATTGACAGTCGTGTTGCCGGAGTAGAGGTTCTGTGCATTGAAGCCAAGGACGCCTGCTCCGGTCTTGGTGAGACCTCCAGTGCCAAGAAGTGCGGCAGTGACATTCAAGGCCGGCAGGAGCGCTGACACATCCTGCCCATTCCATAGCGTGGAAGCGACGTTAAAGGTGCGATTGCTCGCACCCAGATCCACACGGCCGGCGATCTGTGCAATGGCCCCGGGATTGCTGGAGGTGACGTTGACATCGCCGTTCAAGAACAGCGTTCCACCGAAGTCAGCACCGCCAGGCGTCACATCGCCCTGGAAGGAACTGATGAGCGCGCCCTGCGTGCCGCCGTTGTTGTTGATATTGAAACCCGCCAGCGTGTTGTTCCCTGCGAGGAGGAGGAATCCGGGGCCATTGATGGTGATGATATTGTTCGGGTCAATCTGCCCGCCATTCACTTCCATCGTGATCCGGGCGTCCGTGGCATTGATGCCGCCGTTGATGACCACGCCATTGGTAGAGTAGGGAATCGTGACCACGCCGACACCGCCATTCAGACGTAGGTTGCCTTGATCGACAATTGTGCCGCCGCTGTAGGTGTTCGCAGCGGTCAGGGCGAGGGCGGAGGCGCCTGACTTGACCAATGAAACCGTGGCCGTGCCCGCATTCATGGCGCGGGTATCGAAGGTATCCACGATCACCGAATTGATCGTGATCGTGTTTTGATTGTTGTAGGTGATAAGTTCGGTGTTGCCTGAAAGTGCGCTGCCTCCGGCAGTCAGGATACCGCGGTTGGTGGCGGTACCGAAAACGATCGCGCCGTTTTCGTTGGTTTTTAGGATGCCGCCCAAGCCAAGATTGAGGAAATCTGGACCACCAGTGGTCGTACCGTTGGTGAACGTGTAATTGACCGTCGCCGTTCCAGAAGAGCGCAGACTGCCGATGGTCGTGTCGGCGGCAAGGGCGACGCTGGCGCTGTTCGTAGATATGTTGGTCGGCAGGTTATTACCACTGGCAAGGGCCGCCGCGTAGGGCTGATAACCGGCCTGCCCCATCGCCCCGATGCCAAGATCAGCGATGTAGCTCGCATATTCGCCGTGATTGGTGATCGCCCAGGCACCGATGCCGCCGCCCGTCAATGTGGGAGCGCTGTTGATCAGAATGGTCGGATTACTCCCGATGGTGCCTAGGGTTCCGACAGAAGCCGCGATGAAAGTGCTGAAATTAACGGTCGCACCCGAGTTGGCGGTGCGGAAAAGGTTGTTCAGGGTAAGAACAGATGAACTGACCCCGACGTTGCCATGCTGCACGGTGATGGCAGAAGCACCTTGGACAAGTGTCACATCTCCAAGGGTTTCGGTGGATGCCATCTGCGCACGTCCAACGTAGTTCAGCGTACCGCCACGCAGATCAATCGCCGCCGCGTCATTGATGCGATCATTGTCGTTGATGGTGCCGACGTTATTGTCCAGCGTCAGAATCGAGTAGTTGATGTCGAGGTTGCTCGTGCCGGAGAAGCGCGCGCCATCACGCATCGTGGTGGTGCCGGCGGCGATGAGGATGTCACCCGTCGTGTTGCTGTCGGAGAACAGCGAAAGCGCAACGTTGGCACCGGTCTTCTGGAAGGCGACAGCACCCGTGATATTGCCGGAAAAGTTTCTGGCCGCGTCCAGGTTCTCCACAAAGGTCGAACCCGCAATGCCCTTGATCGTACCGGCACCGTCCACCACCGCGCCCGCATCAAACAAACGCGAAGTCTGGGCCGTGCCGTTCAGGTCCAGCGTCCCCCCGAAATTGATGTTCAGGAAGTTGTTGAAGTAGATTGTGTTGT
The DNA here is from genome assembly GCA_002482965.1 of Verrucomicrobiaceae bacterium UBA7681. Taxonomy (GTDB): domain Bacteria; phylum Verrucomicrobiota; class Verrucomicrobiia; order Verrucomicrobiales; family Verrucomicrobiaceae; genus Prosthecobacter. Next base: position 112,814 of record DLGZ01000067.1, read on the forward strand.
TGCCGCCTGCCATCTTCAGCGTGCCCTGATTGATGACCGTCTGGCCACCGGCAACATTGCCCGCCACACCAGTGATGACACTGGCCGTCGGCGCGAGAGTCAGGATGCCGTCTCCCGCCTTGATGAAGGCGATGTTGCCGTTGCCCTGGCCGTTGCCCCCCTGGAGCAGGCTCGTGATCGTGGTGTTGTCCGTGGCCAAGCCAACGGTGTGGATGATGAGAGGAGCGCCGCCAGCAGCGTACGAGATGACACCGCCACTGATGCCAGCATTGCCCGCCTTGGTGAGGATACCACCGCTCTGGATGCTGAGAATGTCGAATGACTTCAGGGTCACTCCACCGCCATTTTCCAGCGTCAGCGAGTTGATCCTGCGTGTGTCGATGGCGGCCTGGGCCGAGATCAGGCGGACGTTGGTGTCCACGGTCAGCGTTGCGACCATTTCCGTGCTGGTGTTCAGCGCACGCAGGATCGCTGTGCCAGTGCCCGCAGCAGCGGCTGCGGCATCCGAAGTGGCAAAGGACACGCCGAGGCCGGTGGCGCTGTTATCAACGAGCGCCCACGCAACAACACCCTTATTGGTCGTTCCCGTGGCACCTGTCTGACCCACAAACGTATATCCAGCACCGGTTGCAGCAATCGTGGAAACACCCGCACCCGCAGCCGTTCCGAGATTGGTGCCACGGAACAGCGCGGTCGCTCCCGACGGAGAGGTCGTGGCGTTGATTGCCGGCGCCGGGTTGTTCGGAAGGCCCGTCACAAGGTTGGTCCCGCCTGTGGCGGACGTGACCGTGATGATGTTCTGACCACGGGAAAATGTGGGGACGGCCAAGGTTTCCGTCACCGTAGTTGCGCCCCCGATCACGTTAAGGTTGCCACCAGCCAAAGTGATCGCCCTGTTGGAACCCAAGCGGTTGGAAAGAACCCCGGCCGTGTTGTCAATGGTCAGCGTACCACCTGGGTTGATCGTAATCGCTCCGGTGCCACCGACAGCTCCCGCCGCGCCCGAAATTTCGAGCACACCCTTGTGGATGATGAGCGTTCCGACAAACGCAGTGTCAGCAACACCGATCGTCGTCTTCCCCGTGCCGATTTTCGTGAGGTTCGTGACCGCAGCCGCCAGCCCGGTCCCGCCGATGAGAATGTTACCCGCTCCCGTAGTGGTCAGTGCAAACGCCCCGGCCACACCGCCCGAGAGCGTCAACGTTCCAGCGTCGGAACCAATCGTCGAAGCCGTCGCCATCGTGATGGCTCCAGCATACGTGTTGTTGCCTGAAATGTTTTGCAGCGCACCACCCGTGTTGATCCCCGTGTTGTTCAGAGTCAGCGCCTCAGACGCATAGGTGATGCCAGCACCGCTCAACTGCAAGGCTGCACCGATGACGTTGGCCACCGTCGTTGCCCCGGCTGTCGTGCCCAGCGCATTCACATCCGAAATATTGAGCGCACCGGCATTGATCGTGATCGTACCCGCGAAATTCTGGCTCGCGCTGATGCCCAGAGTCCCGTTGTCGGCCTTCACAAAACCCGTCGCGTTGGTGATCGCGTTAACCCCCGTCAACGTCAACGTCTGACCAGCCACGACTTCGACGACGTTGTTGGCCGCCGTAGCATTGGCAAAACTGATCGAACGCGCACTGCTGATCGCAGTGGTGCCGATCGCACGCAAGGTCGCCGTCGTGCCGTTGAGCGTGATCGTATTGGCGGCGTTGCCCAGAGCTGCGTCGCTGTTGAAAGCGAGAATGCCGCCAGTGACATTGATGTTGCCAGTGAAGTCATTGAGTGCACTCGTCAGAACGAGCGCCCCCGTGCCCGTCTTGGTCCAGTTCTGGTTGCCCGAGACCTGACCGCTCAACGTCAGTCCCTGCACCACATTCGACCCGGTCAACGTGCCGACGCTGAGGGTCGTTGACGCCTGATTGATATTCGTCAGTCCCGTGATCTCCAGCCCATACCCGTTGCTCGGCGCCACAGTGAGTGTCGTGTTGCCCGCCGTCCAAGACAGCGAGTTTTGCTGGATCGTCTTGTTCAGCGCAGTGGCTCCCGGGAAACCCGCCACGCCAGTGCGGTCAAGGGTGATGGTGCTGCTGCCCGATAAACTGAGGTCGTCGCCAAAGGCGATGCTCTGCCGATCACTGTAGCCGGAGCCGTTGTCGCGAAGAGCCAAGGTCGTACCACCGGCCAGCGTGATGGTATTGGCAGCCCCGCTGTTAAGGGAAGCCGCCCCGATCGCCACAAGCGTTCCGCTGTTCACGCTGACGGTTCCAGTGAAACTGTTGGTACCAGCCAATACCGTCACACCATTGCTGCTGCCAGCCGCGGCCCCTGCGATAACCAAATTCTTGGCCACTCCGCTTTCCGAGATGTTGCCGGAAAGCGTCAGCAGACTCGTCGTGTTGGCCACCGAGTTGGTGATGTTAAAGTTAGCGTTGTCCGTGCTCCCAAGGATGATGTTCGTGGAGATCAAGTCATTCGCCGTTGCCGCCGCCGCCTTGGTCAGCACCGCAGCCAAGGCCCCGTTGTCGAAAGTCAGCGTACTGCCATTGCCCGACTGCAATGTGTAGCCAAAGAAGGCGGTCGTTGGATCTCCAATATTCAGCGTGCCGGTCAGGGCGTTTATATCCAGATTGATGGTTTGCGCCGCAGCAAGATTGGCCGTGAGATTGATGACGTCCCCTGCAGCATTCGCAGGCACACCACCCGTCCAGTTACCAGCAGTGTTCCATGTGAAGGGCCCCGCACCAGTCTGCGTCCATGTATACGTCGCCCCCTGTGCGGCTGGACCTGGAAGCCATGTTGCCATCAGGCAAATCATGAACCATCCAAGCAGTTGGCGGTAGTGGCGTAATGTCTTCATAATAGATAAGGAAAAAGGTAGGTGACTCCAGTCTTTGCGTTCACAAATGCAGTGAGGCAGCAGCACGCACGCTCTTCGAAAGAGGTGTCGCTGCTGCATTCTTTATTTTAACGCAGTCCAAGGTTGGTGACATCTAAAGGTATTCTTTGTATCAAACCACAATGAATCCTTACCTGCCAGCCTATTTTTATCCTTTCGCAAAAAAAAGCCCACGCCGCTGATTCTCAACGCCTTATCTCACATTGCCGAAGCCCATATAATACAGTTATTAAACCTAAGAAATTACTCCCCGTCGGCGTTTCTTTCACCAAATGTACGGTTTATACCACTTTTTTCACCAGCCCTTGGTCGTAAACCTTTAGGCCACTTCGTCGTTCTTTACAGCGTGCCCCCGACAGGAATCGAACCTGTATCTAGAGTTTAGGAAACCCTCGTTCTATCCATTGAACTACGGGGACAACAAACGTCCGGCACGTTTCCACCGGTTCCCGCCATCATTCAACTCCCGAATGCAAGTTGCAACCCCCTGCAACATCCTCTTTCCTCCCCCGTTTCACCCTTTCGCACCCCAACCAACCCGCCGCCATGAGTCCCCGCATGCAATCCCGCCGCCACTTCCTCACCACCTCCGCCAGCCTCGCCGCCGGCGCCTTCACCGGCCCCAATCTCCTCCTCCGCGGCCAGGACACCGCCAGCAAACGCCTCAATCTCGTCCAAATCGGCGCCAACGGCAAAGGCCTCGCCGATACCGGCATGGTAACCCTCAATCACAACATCATCGCCATGGTCGATGTCGACACCAAGCGCCTCGATGAAGCCGCCAAAAAGCGCGAAAAGCACCACCTCGACTCCTCCCAGCCCGCCCCAGCCGCCCCCAAGCTCTACCAGGACTTCCGCAAAATGTTCGACGAAATGTCGAACCAGATCGACGGCGTCATCGTCTCCACCCCCGATCACACCCACTACCTCGCCGCCATGCACGCCATCAAGCACGGCAAGCACGTCTGCGTCCAGAAACCCCTCTGCAACTACATCTCCGAAGTCCGCGATCTCCACCGCGCCGCCAAAGACGCCAAAATCGTCACCCAGATGGGCAATCAGGGCCGCACCATGGACGGCCAGCGCATGGCCAAAGAATGGATCGAGCAGGGTGCCATCGGCACCCTCAAAGAAATCCGCCTCTGGACCAACCGCCCCATCTGGCCCCAGGGCCCTATTAAGAAGAAGCTCGTCGAATGCCCCGCCAACCTCGACTGGGACCTCTGGCTCTCCTGCGAACCCTCCGAGCCCTACTTCGAGTTCGACCTCGACCCCGTCACCGCCAAAAAGAAGCAGCGCTCCCCCGGCCCCGCCCCCTTCAACTGGCGCGGCTGGTGGCAGTTCGGCTCCGGCGCCCTCGGCGACATGGGCTGCCACATCATGGATTCCACATTCTCCATCCTCGGCCAGCTCATCCCCGAGAAGATCGAAGCCGAATCCGGCCCCATCACCGACCTCAACGCCCCCATGTGGAGCAAGCTCGTCTACCACATGCCCGCCGGCAAACACCCCGCCATGACCGTCACCTGGCACGACGGCGAAAAAGACGGCCTCCCGAATAAGCCCGAGCGCCACCCCGACATCCCCGAAGACACCTACAAAAAAGCCACCAGCGGCATGATGTTCATCGGCACCGACGGCGTCATCTTCGAAGGCGACGCCTACTGCAAGAGCCCCATCGTCTATCCTTTGGAAAAATACACCCAGGTCCGCCTCGACATGAAATCCGGCAAGATCAAGCAGACCGAAACCCGCTCCGTCATGCCCGACAATCCCCAGGGCGAATGGGCCCACCACATCGTCCATGGCGGCCTCCCCTCCTCAAACTTCGACTACTCCGCCCCCCTCACCGAATTCGTCCTCCTCGGAAATCTCGCCATCCGCGCCCAGCAGACCGTCCAGTGGGACAAATCCGCCATGAAAGTCACCAACGTCGAAGCCCCCAACCAATTCATCACCCGCCCCTCCTACCGCGACGGCTGGAAAGCATAAGCTCGCCCCCCAACATCACCCTTCAACACAAACGGCAGTGCTTACCCCGCTGCCGTTTTTCGTTTGTAGAGCGATCGCAGACCTGTTTCAAAAGGATTCGCGGGATCGGGAACTTTCTTGCCTGACTGAATCCCCTATCAGTAGCTCCTCACACATCAGCTCCAACGGCGTTGCGTAATACACGCCCGGGCTCCCCGAGCCTAAGCGAGCCACCCCTTCGTAGCGTCAGTAAAGAAGAGTCCATGCTCCTTGTTTTGATTGCCTCGACCAGAATTATATTGAAAATGGCAAGAGTTTTTCTGTCTCATAGTCCTCTCGAAACCCAGCAAATAGAATGACCTATACGTAGCCAAACATCATGATACCTTTAGATTTTTTGCTAACAGATTCCTCCGAATTAGCAAAAGCATCGCTTATCAAAAGAATAATTCCTGCGAGTCATACGCTACCTCACTCGAAGAGGAGCGCAGTTCTCAATAAGTTAGCCCAATTTTTTGGTTAGTTAATGACTCGATAAATCAAGAAACCACTCACATGGCTCAGATCTTTCCAAGAACATTTGATTCTTCTTTAATGCGAGGAGCATCAGCAATTGCATTTGAAACGAACGCGGATGCTTTTCAGCAACTGATTGGCGACGGTCTCCGTGCAATGTCCGGCCATAATGCGCACTGCTTTCCAACAAAAGGTAACGATGGGAGTATCGATAGCTACTTAAATGCTGATGCCTCGTTGGATAAACCATTTCAGAAAGTATTACTTCCGGCCATAATTGAATGCAAGTACCACAATAGCTCTCTTCCCCGCCTTGCAGACAACATTTGGGGCGAATGGAGAAAGGTCAAGAAGAAGCTATTTGAGCAAGCGGCTAACGGATGGTATGGCCTCTCTGAACCTTGGAAAGATGTAAAAAGTTACGTTTATATTGTTGGAACAGTAATTCCAAACGAGAAACTGTGGAAAAAGCTGGTTACCGAGATCGAAAACTTTTTTGGCACTCTTTCAGGTACAGGCAGCATAGGTATAGAAAAAGTAATCGTGCTAGATTGGAATGATATCTCTGAATGGCTGAATCGCTATTCGAACGTACGCGATTCTTGGTTAGGGACTGAAGATCCTAGCATTATTAGTCTAAGTGTTTACAAGGCAGGACTGACTGGGTTCCGAAGATTTTTAGAACCTAGCAATTTACCATTCATAATGCCCGATGATGATGCACGGTTTAAACCTGATATAATATTGGACGCTCTGACTCGGAAAGGGGGAGAAAAAACCGGAATTCTTCTAGTGGGGGCTGGGGGAGTTGGAAAAACAAGGACCTCATACGAGGTCGCCATACTCGCCGAAAGGACGGGTTGGAGAGTTCTTTACGCTTTACCCGATCGCTCGCCGGTCACATCCGAACAGATTGCGAAGGCAATCTTAAACCAACCCGCAGTGCGAACCCTCTTAATAATTGAGTATCTTGACCAAATGCCATACCTTGACATTAGGTGGCTGAGGACGGGGCTTGTTCCACTTGCGCGTGAAGCAGGAAACCATGTAGCGGTGCTCGCGAATAGCAGGCCAGGATTGATATGGAAATTAGGTTCTGATCATGAAGCTTGTTTTGAGCGAATCGATATGATCCTATCAGACGTAGGCGCCTGCAACCTATCGAAATGGGCGGTAGAACAAACCGCACCGCTCGCCTGTCGCGTATTGTCTCAACAAGAGATACTTCGCGTTTGTGGATCGCGTCCGATTATCGCGTTACTGGTAGCTCAACAACTCGAGAATCTGGCCGTCAAAGGTTTGCTAACGCCAGAAACTACAGCGCCCATTCGTCACGGCGATCCGCTTGGACATTGGCTGCACAAACGTCTTTCAGAAGACGCCATTACAAGTGTTCAAAGTACATCGTATTGGGTGTCGCCTGTAATCCCACCTCATATGGTGGCTGCTGCAACCATATTAGCATCTTCCCCAGATGACATCGACGGATTGAAGGCTGCCGGCAACGCTTCGCTACAACGCTTAAAATCGAAGTATTCATGCACCAAGGTTATAGATGGACTTATCGATTTAGGCTGGTTGGAGCGAAGTGATTCATGGTACGTTGCTGTGCATGATGTTGTGGCCGATGAGGTAGTGGAACAGACTATCTTCGAAAATGACAGTGTTAGGAGTGAAGAATTTTCAGCAATACTTTCCGCAGCTGAAAAGGACTCGCGCAGCTTTGGAAGAATAGCCAAGTCTCTCAATCGAGTCCATGGGGCAACTTCAGTCACTCGACAGCAAAGCATAGTATCTTGCTTGCAAGAGTGGATTAGTGGTCATGCTCTAAATATTGGAGACACAATTGCTCACGATGCCCCTACTCACGGCTCATATGCGCTTGGTGCTGCGATTGGATCTCCCATTTTTGAGGAGTCTGTGCTAAAGCATTGGGACGATCTTGTAACGCCATGGTTGACCAGGTATGAGACAGATTTTGAAGCTCGTCATCTACTGTATAAAGGCCTGCGCGTGGTGACGGGTTCGGTTCTTGTCGGGTTGACCGAAATTGCATTGAAGTGGTTATCTCGTTGGCGTCTAGAACAAGCTTCATCATATGTGATAAACTCGGTGCTGCGTTATAGTCATCTCCATGGCGATGACCTTCAGTCATTGATTAATTGGTCTCTTGAATGGCTCAAACATTATTGCCATTTGGAGTCTGCTGGTTTTATACTAAGCACTATATTGGCAAACAGGGATATCACCGAAGAGAACTTGATGATAGTTTTGAGCTATGCTGAAAGGTGGCTTAGTGTTTTTGGTGCGAACGACGCGGCCCTGTTCACTTTTGTCTCCTTACTACATCGTCATGAACTGGAAACCGAAACGGTTGAAAGGGTGGCGGTTATGGCGCTAGTTTGGTTGGCTAAATTTGGACATCGAGAAAATGCTTGGAGCATTATATCTCTTCTAATATTACGGACGGACATTTCTAAACATTCACTTGAGGGTGCGTTAAAAGCAGCGACTGCATGGCTAGAAACTCATGGTCTCATTCCAAAGGCAAGGCATGTATTGCTGCCCTTATTACGTGCAAAAAATGGGATGCATGAGCATAGTTCGATAATTGTAGATCGTACAATGGCTTGGCTCGGCGCCGTGGACAATCCAGAACTTAACAGACCCGTATTAATTGCACTACTTCGTCGAAGTTCCGGGAAGACGATCGAACAGGGTAAATTGTTTCTGCGAATCTTTGAGTGGTTAGTGGGCAAATCTGGCGATCTTTACGAGGGTATCGTGTTAAGCATCTTGCTCAGGAAAAAGAATATCGGGGAGTCTGAAACACATGAATTAATTAACCGCGGAGCCATCTGGGTCGAAAAGAATTTCGCGGAAAGAGATGCGGGTATTGTCTTTTCCCCTCTTTTGAAGAGGAAAGATCTCAAATCTCCCATTATAAACTCTATAGTCAGAAGCGCTCTTCTGTGGCTTATACGCTTCAATGAGGAGCCGGAGAGTTCCGTTGTAATTAGAAGACTTATCAGGCTGGAGTATGTAATGAAACCTGAGTCTTATTATATTGAATTATTGGCAATTGAGTGGCTGAACAATCATAAAACTTTTGATGAATATGATCTTTTTCTTGCGACGGTATTAAAGCATTTGAACTATAATGAATCATCAGCGCAAGAAATTGGTCGTATCGCCCTTGAATGGTTGGACGAGAAAAAGGAAAGTTTAGAGGCGGGCACAGTTTTATGTGCTTTTACGAGAAGCCGTTATTTGTCCGAATACGGCACTGGAAATTTTGTATGCTTTGCAATTTCTTGGTTGGCCAAATGGGGAATGGAGCCTACAGCCGATGTTTTGTTAGCAAGGATGCTTTTTAAAGAAGGTGTCAGCGCAGATCAAAAAAAATTTATCATTAATGCTTCGCTGAGATGGATTAGTAACTGGAGAGATCGCGAGGACGCGATTTATCTGCTTCTTTCCTTTTATAGTTCGCCGTTGGTATGTCCTAGTCAACGCATACTTATTGATGAGGCTGCCGCCCACTGGCTGGCTAGATGGAAGAATGCACAAGCCGGAGGACCTTTCCTTTTAATAAATTTTATTCTATCGGCCGAGAAATTTGCTACAGTAGAGAGACGCGCATGGTTCACGAGGGTTCATTCATGGATATCTATACATAGATCTCACCAAGCTGCGCCTGCTATGTTATGTATATTACTAGAGCAGCGTGGCTTATTGATGGAAGAGATCGATTCCCTCATTCTAATAGGATTGGATATTGGGTGGAGATACAACAGGCTTCAATCTTATCGCATTTTAAAGTTGGTTTTGGGTCAAATTGAAAAAGATTCTTCGATAAAAAATGAGGTCGAGGTGTGCCTAGAGCACTTAAGCCATGGAGGAGTTGTGTATTTCGCAGAGTAACGGGTGTTTAGCGGGAGATGGGTCAGTGTGCAAAACCTTGATAAAATACCCGCGCCCGCTCCCGCAAACACAAAAACACCGGCACCTCCTAAGAAGTACCGTAAGCGTCACGCGGAGTGCCATC